>OZ245921.1:2067500-3715163 GCA_965229695.1 Paracoccaceae bacterium | reverse complement strand
GCAAGCGATGGCGCGCGGCTCGGTCTCTTTGAATTTGCGATTAACCCGCGATTTGGATAGCAGTGCGGCCCAGCTCGACCCTGAGGCTTTGGCGGCTGCCCTGAACAGCATAGAGCAAATCGCGGCGGCGGCGGAGGCCAAGGGTGTGACGCTTGCCGCCGTTTCACCCGCCGAAATCCTGGCGCTTAAGGGCGTCGCGGAGAGTGGTGCTGCGTCGGAAGGGCCAAGCGCGGCGACGCTTTTGGCGGATGCGGGGCCGTTGATCGCCGCCTTGGTGACGATGCGCGCCACCGAAGGTGCGGCCTTGGCCGAGGTTTTAGGCCAGCAGATCGACCGCATCGCCGATCTGACCCAGGTCGCGAGCCAAGCGGCTTCCGATCGGACCGACGCCCAGGCCGCGCGGTTCCGCGCCAATCTGGCCGCCATCTTGGAGGCCAGCGAGGGGTTGGATGAGGCGCGCATCGCGCAGGAACTTGCAACGCTGGCCGTGAAATCGGATGTTTCCGAAGAGATTGACCGGCTGGGCGCCCATATCGCCGCTGCGCGCGCCCTGATGGCCCAGGGCGGACCGGTTGGGCGCAAACTGGATTTTCTGATGCAAGAGTTCAACCGCGAGGCTAACACGCTTTGTTCGAAATCAGGGGATGCGGCTTTGACCGCCATAGGGCTTGACCTGAAACTGGCCATCGACCAGATGCGCGAGCAGGTTCAAAATGTGGAATGACCATGCCCTCTGACCCAAGCCCGCGCCGTGGCCTTTTGATCATCTTATCCTCGCCCTCGGGTGCCGGGAAATCGACCTTGGCCAAGCGGCTGATGGACTGGGATCCGAGCCTGAGTTTTTCGGTTTCGGCGACCACGCGCCCCCCGCGGCCGGGCGAGGTGGATGGCCAGCATTACCATTTTCTCAGCGATGCGGATTTCAAGGATATGGTTAGCGACAATGCGATGTTGGAACACGCCCATGTCTTTGGAAACTTCTACGGATCGCCCATGGGGCCGGTGTCGGAAGCCATCGAGTCGGGCCGTGATGTGCTGTTTGACATCGATTGGCAGGGCGCACAGCAGATCAAAACCTCGGCTTTGCGCGACCATGTGTTGTCGATTTTTATCCTGCCGCCGTCTATCCCCGAATTGAAGCGTCGTTTGGAAAGCCGCGCCCAGGACAGTGCCGAGACCATTGCGAAGCGGATGCAGAAATCTTGGGATGAGATCAGCCATTGGGATGCGTATGACTACGTGCTGATCAATGATGATTTGGACGTGACCGAAGAAAAGCTGAAGATGATCGTTCAGGCCGAGCGATTGAAGCAATCGCAACAGCCCGGTTTGCAAGCCCATGTGCGCGGCCTTCAGGGGCAGTTTTTGGAGGGACAGGAATGATCTATGCGCTCGATGGGATTGCGCCCGAGATTGCCGAGGATACCTGGATCGCGCCCGATGCCAATGTGATTGGGCGGGTTATCCTGGAGGCTGGTGCGAGCATTTGGTTTGGGACCACGATCCGCGGCGATAATGAGCCGATCCGGATCGGGGCCGGGTCGAATGTGCAGGAAAACTGCGTGTTTCACACCGATCCAGGCTGCCCGCTGACCATCGGACGCGATTGCACGATTGGCCATAAGGCGATGCTGCATGGGTGCACGATTGGCGATGGCAGCCTGATTGGGATGGGCGCGACGGTTCTGAACGGGGCCAAGATCGGTGCGGGCTGTTTGATTGGCGCAGGCGCCTTGATCCCCGAGGGGAAGGAAATCCCCGATGGTAGTTTGGTCATGGGCATGCCGGGCAAAGTCGTGCGCAGCCTTGATGACGCCGCCAAGGCGGGGCTGATCGCCTCGGCCGTGCATTATCAGGACAATATGCGCCGCTTTCGTGCTGGGCTGGTGCCAATATAAGCGGTCAAAACTCTAAGCGGTCGACATGGTAAGGCCGCTTTCGGTGCCGACATAATTCACGGTCAAATCCAGTTCTTCCGCCAGCGCGTGGAGCACCGCAAATTGCACCTCGGACGGGCGCAGGGGCCGGTCAAGCGCCGATGACCCGAACCGCAGCACGGACCAAAGCACATCATCCATTTGCACCTTTGCCGCTTCGGCGGTCAGGCGCCATTGCCCATTGCCGTCCAACCCAACACTCAGTCGCGCGCCCATGGGCAGGGCGGTTTCGGCGCAAAGCACCATCAAAAAGGCGAGCTTTACCAGGATGCGCGGCAGGTCGGCCTGCACGGTCCAGTCTGGCTGCATCCGCGCGTTGCGATAAAGATCGTCGAGCGCGGCGCTGGCATCGCGCGCGCTGATGCTTTGTCCAGGCCCCGCCGCGCCAAAGGCGATGCGTAGGAATTTGACCCGTGCTTGCGCATCGCGCACAGCATCGCGGATCAGATCAACCTCGGGGCCCTTGGCGGCGCCCGTCATCTCTAACAGCTCGACCCCATTGCCGATGGCGCCCAATGGGTTAACTAAATCATGACACAGGCGCGACCCGATCAATGCCGCGATGCTTTGGCTTTCGGTCATTGACTGGTCATACATGTGAGGGGCGTCCCGATGCAGGATGATCTGAATGCAATCTTAGAACCCGGTATGCTGGTGCGCCATCCGGACAAGCCCGATTGGGGTTTGGGGCAGGTGCAGTCGAATATCGGTGGCAAGATCACGGTGAATTTCGAAAATGAGGGCAAAGTGGTCATTGATGGGCGACGCGTGGCACTGATCATGGAACTTACCTAATAAACTCGGTCTGATAGGTCGGAGCCTATCCAAACCTACCTTAACACAGGCTTAATGCGCCTTGGGGGCTTTCCCGAGCGCCGCATCGGTTTTCTTCGCGTCCAGGCCCTGATACACCGCCGCCAATCCGATTGCCCTGATAGGATCCGGCCCGCCCATGCAGATTGATGAGCCTTATTTCGAGCTGAGCCTTGCTCGGTCCGAGGCTGATATCGCTGGGGCGCAGCGCCTGCGCTATGAGGTGTTTGTTGCCGAATTGGGGGGCGATGGCGATCTGGTCGATCACGCCGCGCGCCGCGAGGCGGACCGGTTTGACCCGTTCTTTGATCACTTGATCCTGCGCGATCTGCGCCGCGCGGCAGACGATCAAGTGGTCGGGGTCTATCGTGTCATGCGGCAGGAGCAGGCGGACAAAGCCGGGCAATTCTATTCCGAAGATGAGTATGATCTGGATGTCCTCAAAACCTCGGGCCGCCGGGTTTTGGAGCTGGGGCGATCCTGTCTGCATCGTGACTATCGCGGCGGTACGGCGATGATGCATTTGTGGAACGGCCTGGCCGATTACATCGCCACCCATGAGATCGAGGTGATGTTTGGCGTCGCAAGCTTTCACGGCACCGACCCCGAGGCCCTGGCCGCGCCTTTGTCCTTGCTTCATCACCGCCACCTCGCGCCCGAGGATATTCGGACGGCTGCAAAAGCCCCCGGTGCGCACCCGATGGATCTGATCGCGGAAGATCAGCTTGACCGGCCCGCGGCGATCCGGGCCATTCCAGCGCTGATCAAAGCCTATCTGCGCCTGGGCGGATTTGTCGGGAAGGGGGCTTTTATCGACCGCCCGTTTAACTGCATCGACGTGTGCCTGATCATGGATGTCGCGCGCATGTCGCCCAAACATCGCGCGATTTACCAGCGGGGGGGCAAGTGAGCACCACCTGGCAAGGCCCGCCGCCTCCGCCGCATGAGCCCTTTGGCGCGGGGGATTATGTGCGGATCTTGCTGCGGGGGGCAGCGATCCTGGCGCTGTTGGCGATTTGTTTTCCGCTTCTGCTGATCCTGCGTCTGCCCGAGCGGGCCATTTGGGGGGGGAGCCGACCCGTCACCCCGTGGATCACACAAACCGTATGCGTGCTGACCTGCCGGATCATGGGTTTGCGCCATCAGCAACATGGTCAGATCGCGCGGGGCCCAGGCGCGTTTGTGGCCAACCACGTCAGTTGGTTGGATATTTTCACGCTGAACGCTTGCACCCGGCTTTACTTTGTCGCCAAGGCCGAGGTCGCGGGGTGGGCCGGTATTGGCTGGCTGGCGCGGGGCACGGGCACCTTGTTCATTGCGCGGGATCGCGCCCAGGCGAAATCCCACACCGACGCTTTGCAAGCGCGCCTTGGCGCCGGGCACAAGCTCCTGTTTTTCCCAGAGGGCACCTCCACCGATGGGCGGCGCGTACTGCCCTTTCGCAGCACCTTGTTTCAGGCCTTCTACGCTGAAACCTTGCCGCGTGATCTGCATATCCAGCCGGTCAGCGTGATCTATACCGCCCCGCCCGGGCGCGATCCGGTGTTCTACGGCTGGTGGGGCGATATGGAATTTGGCCCAAGTTTACTGACCGTCTTAGCCGCGCCCAGGCAGGGCAGGGTGGATATCGCCTTTCATCCGCCGATCCGGGTGCAAGACCTGCCAGATCGCAAGGCCCTGGCCCAGGCGGCCGCAGCCCCCATCCAGGCCGATATGGCGAAGGCCATGGCCCAGGAGGGTTAAAGGCGGCTTAGACACCGCCAAGCGGCGCGATCAACGCGCCCAAGGCCGCCGCGGCATCTTCCTCCCGCCAAATCTCCGCGCCGATGCCGAAGAAATCGGTAACCGAGGCCAGCGCCGCCACGGTTTCGACCGTCAGGCCGCCTTCGGCCACCACCGGCAGCTCGATCATCTGCGACCACCAGGCAAAGAGTTCCGTCTCGGCCAGATCATCATCACCCAAGCCAGTCGCGCCGACCGGGCCAAAGGCGATGTAGTCGGCCCCGCTTTCCCCCGCTGACATCCCGTCATGGCGCGACGCCTCGCAAAACGCACCCAAAATGGCGTCCGCCCCAAGCGCGGCGCGGGTCTTGCGGACCGAGCGCGCGCCATCGGTCAGATGTACGCCATCCAGCCCGTGGCGTTCGGCCAGGCTTGCGTGTTTGTTGATGACAATCGGCACGTCGCGGGCATGGGCAATCTCGCGCAGGGCATCGGCGGCGCGACCCAGGGCCATCTCATCCTCATCGGTCAGGGCCAGGCGCAGGCAGGCCACCGCATGGGCATCCAAGACCGCCGATAGGCGCGGCGCGAAAACCTCCAGGTCAAAGGCCTGTGGTGTGATCAGGTAAATCTGCGGCTGGTCGGGATCGGACATTGGGCCTCGCGTCACATGCTCCGCGGCCTGATAGCTTGGGCGGGGCGTCGCGGCAAGCGCACGGGCTTGCAGGGCGCGCGCGTGCAGGCTATCCGCCGCGCCATGGACCCAAACGTCACCCCCCGCCAACCCAGCTTCATCCTCGTCCGCCCGCAGATGGGCGAAAACATCGGGGCGGCCGCACGCGCGATGTGGAATTTTGGCCTGGATCGGATGCGCGTGGTGGCACCGCGTGACGGCTGGCCCAATGAACGCGCGGTGGCTTTGGCCTCGGGCGCGGGGCGTTTGCTGGACCAGGCGGGGCTGATGCCTGATGTGCCCGCCGCGATTGCCGATTGCACCTATGTCTTTGCCACCACGGCCCGTCCTCGCGGCATGACCACGCCCATCGTCACCCCCGAACGTGCCATGCAGCAAGCGCGCGCCATCGCGGCAGAGGGCGGCAAGGTCGGCATCCTTTTCGGCCCCGAGCGTGCAGGCCTGGAAAACGAAGATATCGCGCGGGCCAATGCCATCATTTCTGTGCCGGTGAACCCCGATTTCCCGTCGCTCAACCTGGCGCAATGCGTGCTGCTTTGCGCTTATGAGTGGCGCCGTGCAACGGTCGACACCGCGCCTGAGGTAATGGAACCGGCGGGCACCGATTTTGCGACCGGGGCCGACCTGGCCGCGCTGGGTGATCATATCGAGGCGCGTCTGGACGAAGCTGGCTTTTTCTTTCCCGAAACCAAAGCCGAGGGCATGAAGCGCAATCTACGCCAAATTTGGGGGCGCCTGCCGCTGACCCGCGCCGATGTTCAAACCTTCCACGGCATGTTCCGGCAATTCGTTCGTTGGGCGGAAAACAAGCGCGGGTCCTGACAGCAGCCCCGCGTCGCGACGCGCCGACATTGCGTGCCTTGACCCTGCCCCTAACCGCGCGCTCACATCCCGACCTATGTCCGCTCCGACTCCCAAGCCCCCTCTTTATCCCCCAAATATGGCGGGGGAGGGCGCAGCCCGGGGGCAGAGCCCCAATGACGTCAACCCAGCCGCGCCAAACCCTGACATGCCGCGCGTTTTTCGCCAGAAAAACGGTCCGGGCGCTGCCCCATGCAGCGCAACTCGACCGCAGCGACACGGGCGCGCTCCTCAAGGCACAATATAAAAATGCCCAGTTTGGTCATTTTTTTTGACCAATCATGTTGCCTATCGGAAACTTCGGCCCTAAATCGGGGAATACGCGAATGGGTTGGGAGGGAGTGACCATGGTCGATCGTGTCGAACGCAACGGGCTGCAGGTGGCCCAAGAACTGGCAAGTTTTCTGGAAGACCACGCTTTGCCGGGCACTGGCATCGACACCAGTGATTTCTGGGCCAACTTCTCGGACTTGTTGCACGGGTCGGCAGCCGAAAACACCGCACTTCTGGCCGCGCGTGATGCGATCCAAAGCAAGATCGATGCCTGGCATATCGCCCATCGCGATGCGCCCCATGACCCCGACGCCTATCAAGATTTCCTGCGCGACATCGGCTATCTCAAAACCGAAGGGGATGCGTTCTCTATTGAGACCAGCAAGATCGACCCGGAAATCGCCACGGTCGCTGGGCCGCAGCTTGTCGTGCCAATTACCAATGCCCGCTTTGCCCTGAACGCCGCCAATGCCCGCTGGGGCAGTCTTTACGACGGGTTCTACGGCACTGACGCCATGGGCAGCCTGCCGCCCGCCGGTGGCTATGACCAAGGTCGCGGCGCGCGGGTTGTGGCGCGGGCACGGGTGTTTCTGGATCAAGCCTTTGCCATCGCGGGGGCCAGCCATGCGGATGCCCAAGGCTACCGCGTCGAAAACGGCGCGCTTCTGGTCGATGACAAACCGCTTGAGGCGCCCGGCAAGTTTGCCGGATATACCGGTGATCCGTCCGCACCCGATCGTGTGCTGCTGGTGAACAATGGCCTGCATGTGGAACTGGTCTTTGACCGCGACCACCCGATTGGCAGTCGCGATCAAGCGGGCCTGGCGGATATCCGCATGGAAAGCGCGGTCAGCGCGATCATGGATTGCGAAGACAGCGTGGCCTGCGTCGATGCCGAAGACAAAGTGCTGGCTTATGGCAATTGGTTGGGCCTGATGCGGGGCGATTTGCAGGAAAGCTTTGAAAAAGGCGGCGCGCAAATGACCCGCCGTTTGGAGGCGGATCGCGACTATCTCGATCCCACCGGCAATCCGATGAGCGTCAAGGGCCGCGCGCTGATGCTGATCCGCAATGTTGGCCATCTGATGACCAACCCCGCGATCCTCCTGAAAGATGGGTCCGAGGCCTATGAAGGTCTGATGGACGCGATGATCACCACGCTGATCGCCATGCATGATCTGCAAAAAGACAGCGGCGCGCGCAATTCGTTGGCGGGTTCGGTCTATGTGGTAAAACCCAAAATGCACGGTCCGGATGAGGTGGCTTTTGCCGATGCGACCTTCTCCAAGGTCGAGGCCGCACTGGGGTTGGCGCAATACACCGTGAAGCTTGGCATCATGGATGAGGAACGCCGCACCAGCGCGAACCTCAAAGAGTGCATCCGCGCCGCGAAACACCGGGTGGCCTTTATCAACACCGGCTTCCTGGATCGCACCGGCGATGAAATTCATACCTCGATGGAGGCTGGCCCCTTTAGCCGCAAGGATTTCATCAAGCGCAAATCCTGGATTTCGGCCTATGAAAACCAGAATGTGGATATCGGCCTCGAATGTGGGCTGCGCGGCAAGGCGCAGATCGGCAAGGGCATGTGGGCGATGCCCGACGCCATGGCCGCGATGCTGGAGGCCAAGATCGAACACCCGCGCGCGGGCGCCAATTGCGCCTGGGTGCCGTCGCCCACAGCGGCCACGCTGCACGCGTTGCATTACCATCAGGTCAATGTGGCCGAGGTTCAGCAAAAGCTCGAAGCCGGTGGCCGTCGCGCCGATGTCACCGCGCTATTGGACATCCCATTGGCTTCTTACCGCCGGTGGACCAAAGACCAGATTGTGCGTGAGGTCGAAAACAACGCCCAAGGCATCTTGGGCTATGTGGTGCGTTGGGTCGATCAAGGTGTTGGCTGTTCGAAGGTGCCTGACATCAACAATGTTGCTTTGATGGAAGATCGCGCCACTTGCCGCATTTCGGCCCAGCATATAGCCAATTGGCTGCATCACAGCGTGATTGGTGAGGATGAGGTGATGCAAATCCTGCGCCGCATGGCCGAAGTGGTGGATGGTCAGAATGCGGGCGATCCGCTCTATACCCCCATGGCGCCAGGCTATAATGGCATCGCCTTTGCGGCGGCATGTGATCTGGTCTTCAAAGGTCGAGAACAGCCCGCGGGGTATACCGAACCGGTTTTGCACGCGCGGCGTCTGGAAGTGAAAGCGGCTTAAGGGCAGGGTGGCCCCGTCATCTGTTCTGAGGGAGTCGCCCATGTCCTTGCCCGGTATCACGACCCAAACTGTTGCTTCGTCGCGGCTTCGCACCCAGGTGCTGTTTTGTGGCCCCGAGGATGGCGTTCCGGTTGTCTTTGTGCATGGCAATCTGAGCGCGGCAACCTGGTGGGAAGAGGTAATGCTGGCGCTGCCCGAGGGGTTTCGCGGCATCGCCCCTGATCTGCGCAGCTATGGCGGCGCGGACCCGGCGGCTTTGGTTGACGCCACACGCGGCATGGGCGATTTTTCTGACGATCTGGCGGCGCTCATGGATGCGCTTGGCATAGATCGGGCCCATTTGGTCGGCCATTCCTTGGGCGGCGCGGTGCTATGGAAATTCCTGGCGGATCATCCGGGTCGCGCGATCACGGTGACCCAGGTTTGTCCAGCCTCGCCCACGGGCTTTGGTGGCGGCTCGATCACGGGGCCTTTTATGCCAGACGGCGCCGGGTCCGGCGGCGGTGCGGTGAACCCGGAATTCGCGCGCCGCTTGGCTGAAGGCGACCGCAGTTCGGAGAGCGAGTTTTCCCCGCGTGAGATCCTGAACAAATTCGTTTGGAAGCCGCCTATTATCCCGGCTCGGATCGAAGAGATCCTGGATGCCGCCCTGGCGCAGCATTGTGGGCCGCAAAGCTACCCCGGTGATCACACGGTGTCGCAGAACTGGCCCGGCGTCGCGCCGGGCGTCTGGGGGCCAATCAATGCGCTGTCGCCGCTTTATCAGGCCGATCCTCTGGCATGGTGTTGGACCGATGCAAAGCCGCAGATCCTGTGGATTCGCGGGGCTGACGACGCGGTGGTCTCGGACACATCGGTGTTTGATTTCGGGTTCTTGGGGCAGGTGGGGGCTGTGCCGGGTTGGCCGGGGGCGGATGTGTTTCCACCCCAACAAATGATCCAAGAGATCAGTGGCGCTTTGAGCAATTATGAAGATCATGACGGCCCGGTTTGGGAGGTCGTGATCCCCGATTGCGGGCACTCACCCTATTTGGAAAAGCCTGAGGCGTTTAATGCAGCGTTCCATCGGCTTTTGTTGGAGGCGCGGTACTAAGGATTTGAGCGGGCAGGGGGGCGCTGCCCCCGTCGCTGGCGCGACTCCCCCGGAGTTGTTTGGCCAAGATGAAGGAGCGGGTTGGGTGCTGCGATGGCACGGGCGCGCGTTAACCTTAATGGGAGATGAAAGATGATTTCTTTGGATCAAGCGCGGGTCATGGTGGCTGAAGCGCGGAAAAAGGGGCGCGAGATGGGGCTGAAGCCCTTGTCGGTTGCGGTGTTGGATGCGGGTGGGCATTTGCTGGCTTTTGAGCGTGAGGATGGTGCAAGCCCCGGTCGGTTCGAGATCGCGCGCGGCAAGGCTTATGGCGCGGTGATGTTGGGGATGCCCGGCAGCGCGCAGATGGCGCGGGCCGAACAGCAAGCCTATTTCATGGCGGCGGTCAACGGGGCCTATGGTGGTAAGGTTGTGCCGGTGCCGGGTGGGGTCTTGGTAAAGGATGCCAGTGGCGCGGTTTTGGGCGCGGTTGGGGTCACCGGCGATACGTCGGAGAATGATGCCGAGGCCGCGGTGGCCGGGATCGCGGCGGCGGGGTTTGAGGCTTTGGCGTGACGCGGCGGCTGATCTCATCCGGCTCACCTTTTGAGGCGGAGATTGGGTATTCGCGCGCTGTGGTCGAAGGGGATTGGGTCTTTGTCGCTGGGACCACCGGGTACGATTATGCGACCATGCAGATCGACCCTGATGTCGCTGAGCAGGCCGAGCAGTGTTTTCGCAATATCGAGGCTGCTTTGACCGAGGCCGGGGCGGACATGGCCGATGTGGTGCGGGTGCGTTACATCCTGCCCGATCCAGCTTTGTGGGAGGCGTGTTGGCCGGTGACGCGCGCCTGGTTTGTAGAGGTGCGTCCGGCGGCGACGATGATTGTGGCTGGGCTGCAAACCCCGGAAATGAAGATCGAGATCGAGGTGACGGCGCGCAAGCGAGCCGACGGCTAACCGAGTCGTAGCCGCAGATAGGCTGGCGCGCGCAGACCGGGCCGTTTGAGATAGGGCGGCGGTGGGCCTGCGAGGTCGAAATAGGGGTGCCGAGCGATCAGGCGCTCCAGGGCGATTTCAGCCTCTAGCCGGGCCAATTGCATGCCCAGGCACACATGCGGGCCAAAGCCAAAACCCAGATGTGCGTTGGGGCGGCGATCCGGGCGCAGTTCTTCCGGGGTGTCCACGCGGGTTGGGTCGTGATTGGCGGCCAGAAGCCCGGCCGTCACCATCTCGCCCCGTTTCACGGGGTGGCCCAGGATATCAGCATCCGCGACTGCGAAATGGGCCTTGGTGATCATGACCGGGCTGAAAAACCGCATAAATTCTTCAATCATCAAATGCCGCGCTTCGGGCGCGTCGCGCAGGCGTTGTTTGAGATCGGGCGTTTGGATCATCGCCAGGATGGCCGAGTTGATAAGATGCACGGTGGTTTCATGGCCCGCGATGAAGAGTGTCATGACCATGGCCAAAAGCTCATCTTCGGACAGGTGATCCGCGCCGTCGCCCGCTATCAACGCTGAGATTAGGCCCGGGCCCGGTGCGGCGCGGGCGGCGGCAAATTCGGCCCGCATCTCGGCCATGGCCCCTTTCAGGCGCAAAAGCGCATAAGCCGCGCGCAGCGGGCTGGTGACATGGCTGAGCGGGGCGATGCGGGCGGCAAGGCGGGCGCGACGTGCCGGGGGGATGCCGAGATGGGCACAGATCACCAAAAAGGGCAGGCGGCGCGTATAGGTGGAGACGATATCAACCGAGCCGCTGTTTGGAAGCTGGTCCAGCAGATCATCGGCCAGAGCGGTGATTTCAGGGCGCAGGTCTTCGATTGTGGTGCGGGCAAAGGCCCGTTCGACCAAACGGCGCAGGCGCTTATGCTCGGGGTCATCTTGGACCACCAGATTGCGCGTCAGCGGCGCCATATAACGGGGCATCCACCAAAACCGGCGCGCCAGGTTTTTGCCGGTGATGGGCTCGGGATCGCGGCGAAAGCGGTCTGTGTCTTTCAAGAGCGCGCGGGCGGCGGCGTCACTGGTCGTCATCCAGACTTGGCCCACCAGCGGAACCTGCACGCGCGCCAGCGGCCCTTCGGCCCGCATCTGGGCCAGAATGGGGGCGGGGTTCGCCAAAAACGCCGGATCTGTCAGACGATAGGCCAATCTGCCTCCGATCTAGGCATGTGCAGTTTTGCGCGACCCTTGCGCGCGCAAGGGCCTTTCCCAAGCCTTCTTGCCCCGCTAGATAAGAATGAAAGCGATAAAATGGAACAGACATGCCCCGGCCTTTGATCGGCATCATCGGAAACCACTATTTGATCAACGATCAATACCCGACCCATGCGGGCGGTACGATGAACTCCGAAGCGGTGGCCGAGGTTTCGGGCGGGTTGCCCATGGTGATCCCCGCCGATCCGCGCTTTGTTTCGGTCGATGAGTTGTTGGAGGCCTGTGACGGGTTCCTGTTCACCGGTGGCCGCCCCAATGTGCACCCCGAAGAATATGGCGAGGCCGAGACCGAGGCCCATGGTGCCTTTGACCGCGCGCGCGATGCCGTTGCGCTGCCTTTGATCCGGGCCTGTGTAGAGCGCGGGCAGCCGTTCCTGGGCGTCTGCCGTGGTTTTCAGGAGGTGAATGTGGCCATGGGCGGGTCGCTTTACCCCGAAATTCGCGACCTGCCGGGACGGATGAACCACCGGATGCCGCCCGATGGCACGATTGAAGAGAAATTCGCCCTGCGCCACACCGTCAGTTTCACCGAAGGCGGCCCGTTCCATCGGCTGTTCGGTGCGCGTGAGGTGATGACCAATACGCTCCACGGTCAGGGGATCAAAAGCCCCGGCCAGCGTGTGATCATCGATGGGCACGCGCCAGATGGCACGCCCGAGGCGACCTATATTGCGGATGCGCCGGGCTTTACCTTATCGGTGCAATGGCATCCCGAATACCGTGCGGCGCAAGATCCGGTGTCACGGCCCCTATTCGAAGCCTTTGGCGTCGCGGCCCAGGCCTGGTCGAACGGCCAAAGGCCGCTCTCGGTGGCCGAGGTCGCCTGACGCCCGTTAGGTCAGGCGTGGGCCACGCAATTCTTTGATATGACGCCGAATTTTGCGCCAGTCTTCCGCTTCGCTTTTGGCGCCCGCCTCGCGCGCTTTGCGAGCGGCCTCGGCCTCAGCCTTATCGCCATAGGCGCGGTAAAGCGCATGGGCATGTTGGGTGATTTCTGAGCTTTGCATCGATGTCCTCCCCGATTGCGGCAAGCTTGTCGATGGTCTCAGTGTACATGATCTGGGCGGCCTCTCACAGGGTTTGACGATTGACAGCGCGTGGGTGTTGGAACAAAAATAGAACAAATTGATGAGGTGCCCGTGGCTGATCTGTCCAAATACAAAGCCAAATCCGGACGGTTCGCGCCGGTCTGGACCTTGGAGATTCAAACATTGCCAGGGGATACGGACCGTATCTTGGATGCGATCATGGCCGTCCATCCGCTCAGCTATGGCCGATATCAGCGCAATGCGAGCATTTCTGCCATCGGGCGGGAAACCGCGCAGCCGGAAGCTGGTTCCACCACGACGACCCATGTGCCTGGGTTCAAAGCCGGCGGCACCGAAACCTATCCCATGGTCGAATTGAAAATTTCCGTCGAGCGCGACTTGGCGGTGTTGGAACGCGTGATGGACGCGGTGCTCGCGGTGCATCACTACGAAGAGCCTGTGATATTTCTGCGCGAAGATTGGGTGAGCCGGGCGACCTATGACCCGAATAGCGACAATCCCAACCGCTGGTGGAACAATGGGCGCGGCTTGCCGGATCCCGTGCCGGAGGGGTCGATAGCGACCTAGCCGTAAAGGGCCAGCATCTCTTTCAGGTCATCCAAGGTACTGGCCTCTTGCACGGGTTTGTCGCGCCGCCAGCGCAACATGCGTGGAAAGCGCAGGGCGACGCCGGATTTGTGCCGGGGGCTTTCCTGAATGCCCTCAAACGCAATTTCGAAGACATGTTCGGGGGTCACGCTGCGCACCGGGCCAAAGCGCTGCAGGGTGTTCTTGCGCACCCAGGCGGTGATTTCTCGAAACTCGGCATCGGTCAGGCCGGAATAGGCTTTGGTGAAAGGGACCAGATCGTTGCCGCTCCAAACCGCGAAAGTGAAATCAGTATAAAGCGTCGCGCGCCGCCCCGATCCGGCCTGGGCATAGATCATCACCGCGTCGATGGTCAGCGGGTCGACCTTCCATTTCCACCAATCGCCTTTCTTGCGCCCCGCCAGATAGGGCGCCTCAAGGCGCTTTAGCATCAACCCTTCGGCCCCTAAATCGCGGGATTGGGCGCGTGCTTCGATCAGATCGGCCCAGCTTTCCGCTTCCACTTTGGGGGACAGGCGCAGGGGCAGATTTGCGGGCAGGCCCGCAATCGCTTTACCAAGTTGCGCGCGCCGTTCGCTCAATGGGCGCGGGCGCCAGTCTTCTCCGCCCCATTCCAGCAGGTCATAGCCCATCAAGATCACCGGTGCCTCGGACAGTAGCTTTTTAGGCACCGTTTTGCGCCCGATGCGGGGTTGCAACTTGGCAAAGCTCATCGGGGCCTCGGTCGCTTGATCAAAGGCCAATACCTCGCCGTCGATCACCGTGCCACCGGGTAGAAAATCTTTGAGTTGCGCCAATTCCGGAAACCGGTCGGTCATCAGATCTTCGCCGCGCGACCAAAGAAAATGCTCGCCTTCGCGCAGGATCAATTGCCCGCGTATCCCATCCCATTTTCTCTCAGCTAACCAGTTACTTACAGCGCCAAGCTCATCTGCTTTCTGCTCCAGCTGATAGGCCAAATAGAACGGATAAGGCTTGGATAAATCTGCTTTGGGATCAGGGGCTTCGACCAGATTGTGAAAGTTGGTGCTTTCTGGGCTCCAATCGCCCATCAACCGATGGGTCAGTTCCGCCTCCTCGATACCCGTTGCCTGTGCCAGCGCGCGCGTCATCAGCTTTTGGCTCACCCCCATGCGCCAGCCACCGGTCAGAAGCTTGTTGAACACCATGCGCTCCACCGGCCCAAGTCCGGCCCATGCGGCGAGGATGAAGGTTTTGCGCTCTGCCTCTTCGGCCTTATCCAAGGCGCGCAACTCGGCGATCCATTGCGCCAGCGATTTGTCAAACTGCGCCGAGCTGTCCGGTTCCGGCAGGACCAGTGCAATGGTTTCCGACAGATCACCGACGACCGGATAACAAGCTTCAAACAGCCAAAGCGGAATGCCTGCCCGCTCGGCCGCCCATTCCTTGAGCTTGGTTGTGGTGATCGTCCGCCGTGGCCGCCGGCCAGAAAGCAGCGCGATGGTCCAAAGCTTGTCATCATCCGCCGCCTCCCGAAAATACGCCGCCATCGCCGCGGTTTTCACGCTGGTCTTGGTGGTTTGATCCAAGGCGGTGAACAGATCGGCAAAGGCCCTCACGCGCTTTGCCCCCTCTTTATCCCCCAAATATGGCGGGGGGCGGGCGCAGCCCGCGGGGCAGAGCCCCAAAGCAAGATCTGCCAAAAGGAAATCAGTCTGCCGATCCTCATCCCGTGCCCGCCTTATCGCGCAGATAGGCCCCCATTTGTGCCAATGCCCGATCAGCCGCTGGCGCGCGCCCGGCATGGATGTGCCAGACATGCGGCACCCCAGGCCAAAGATCGAGCGTGACATCGGGCATCGCCCGCGCCAAGGCTTCGGCGTCTTGCGCCAACGCCTCCTCGGCGCCGGCCTGGATCAAAGCCGGGGGCAGGCCGGAAAGGTCGCCTTTCAATGGCGAGATATCGGGTGAGGCCGGGTCGTGCTCTGGTAGGTAAGCGCTCAAGATCCGTTTGGCCCAGGCCGCAGGGATCAGCATTTCGTCGGGGCTATCGGCAAATCGCGCTTCGATATCGTCGGCAAAATCCGCAATGGGCGCGATCAACCCCATGGCCTTGGGCATCGGCGCGCCCTGGTCGCGCGCGTGGAGCGCGACCTGTAACGCCAGACAACCGCCCGCGCTGTCACCGCAAAGGGCGGCAGGCGGCAATCCGGCCGCGACCAGTTTGTCGAACGCGGCGCAGGCATCGTCTTTCGCGGCTGGAAAGGGGTGTTCCGGCGCAAGCCGGTAGCGCGGGATATAGGCCCGCATCCCGGCTGCCGCCGCCAAATGGCCGACCAGAGCCGCATGGGTGCGTGGGCTGCCGATGGTGAAGCCACCGCCATGGAAATAAAGCAGGGTGTCCGTATCACGCGCGACACCCTGGGGTGTGATCCACTGGCTGCCATCCTCCTCACGCTCGACCCGAGCCCCGCGCGGCAGCGCCGATCCAAGCGGCCCGGTAACGGCAAAGGCCGCGCGTACCAGTTTTTGGGACGCAACCAGGCTCAACACCTGCCGGTCCAGGCCGCGCGCCATAGCACGCCAAAAGCGGTCGGTGAAGGTCAACGCACTCATTCCACCACCTCCGGCTCATCGGCATCCAGGCTTTCGCCATCAAACTCGGTCTCGACAATGCCCGCGTCATAGCCCTGTTCAGTCAGCCAGCGGGAAAACTGCGCCGTGTAGCCGTGGGTCACAAAAACCCGTTCGGCACCGGTGGCTTGAATGGCATTGTTCAACCCGGCCCAATCGGCGTGATCCGACACCACAAACCCCCGATCCGCCGCGCGCCGCCGCCGGACCCCCCGCAGCCGCATCCAGCCCGAGGCAAAGCCGGTTGATTGCGCTCCAAATTTCCGCGCCCAGGCCGACCCCAGCGCCGACGGTGGTGCCAAGACCATGGCACCGGGATAGGCTTTCCGATCCGTCTCTGCCGTGACCAGCACTGTGTCAGGCAGGGATATCCCTTGCCCGCGCAGAACCTGATTGGTCGCTTCCACCGCGCCATGGGTTAGGATCGGGCCGATGCTCGGGTCGAGCAACCGCAGGATGCGCTGCGCTTTGCCCAGGGCGTAAACGCCCAAGATCGCCACCTGGCCCTTGGCGGCGCAATCGGCCCACCAGCCGTTCAGTTGCGCGGCCAGGCTGGCTTGATCGGGCCAAGCATAAATCGGGAGGCCAAAGGTCGATTCGGTGATGAAGCTGTGGCAGCGCACCGGTTCGAAAGGCTCGCTCAGCCCGTCATCGACGGTTTTATAGTCGCCGGACACAACCCAAACCTCACCACCCACCTCGACCCGGATTTGCGCCGATCCAGGCACATGACCGGCCGGGTGAAAGCTGATCTTGGCCGCGCCGATCTGATGGGGCTCGCCATATCCCGTGGTCTCAACCCGAATATCACCCAGCCGGTGGCGGATCACCGAGGCAGCGGCATGGGTGCACATGTAATGCTTGTGGCCCCAGCGCGCGTGATCCGAATGGCCATGGGTAATCAGCGCCCGTTCAACGGGGCGCCAGGGGTCGATATAAGCATCTGCAGCGGGGCAGTAGATGCCCGCCTCGCGAAATTCCAAAACCATGCCCTGAATGATAGGGCGCAGAGCCGTCGCTGGCGATGGGTTTAGGTGATTGAGGCTTGATAGATGCTGTCGATGGTCGCGGCGAGCGTGTCATTAAACGCTGCATCGGATTGATCGACGCTCAACCCTTCGGTCAGCGCGCGGCTGAAACTGGCGATCATGCCCAGGTTTTCCGATAGTTTCGCGTTGGCCTCTTCGCGCGCATAGCCGCCCGACAGCGCCACAACCCGCATAACCTTGGGATGCGCGATCAAGGGTGCGTAAAGCCCGGTCTTGGTCGGCAGGGTCAGCTTGAGCATCACCTGCTGGCCCTCTGGCACAGCGTCCAACTGCTTGGTGATTTCAGCCAAAAGGATGTCTTCGGCCTCGGCCTTGTCGGTGATCGAGATCGTCACCTCGGGCTCGATGATCGGCACCAGACCTTTGGCCAGCACTTGCCCCCCCAACTCGAACTGCTGCGCGACAATGGCCGCAATGCCTGTTGGGTTTGCGGCATCGATGACCGAGCGTTCCTTGGTGCCAAAAACACCATGGGCAACGGCGCGATCCAGCAGCTCGTCCAGGCCGGAAATGGGTTTCATCAGTTTCACGCCGTCTTTGGCGTCTTCCAAACCCTTGTCGATCTTCAGAAACGGCACCACGCCACGCTCTTCCCACAGATACGCGGCAGAGGGTTTGCCGCCGATCTCACGATCCATGGTCATTTCAAACAGGATCGCACCGATCACCTTTTCCCCGGTAAAGGCGGGTGCTTGGGCGATGCGGCTGCGCATGGCGTGGATCAGATCGAACATCTCGGCGTCCGAGCCATAGGTGTCTTCACCAACCCCATAAAGCCGCAGCGCTTTTGGCGTTGACCCGCCCGATTGATCCAAAGCGGCGATGAAACCTTGGCCGTTGGTCATTTGCGCGGTCTGGGCGGGGTTCGACATTGGGTGCCTCCTGATGGGTCGCTTGCCCGGCTTTCTAGAAAGCGGGCGCGCGCCTGTCCATCATGGTGGCGGTAACAGAGACCCTGCGCCGCGTCTTTTTTAGCTTTGTTCCAGCGCCGCGACACCGGGTAGGGTCTTGCCTTCCATCCATTCCAGGAAGGCCCCACCCGCAGTCGAGATATAGGTGAAGCGGTCGGCCGCATGGGCTTTGTTGAGGGCCGCAACGGTATCGCCGCCACCGGCGACCGAGATCAGCTTGCCCTGATCGGTCAGGGCGGCGGCGGCTTCGGCAGCGGCATTGGTGGCAATGTCGAAAGGCTCGATTTCAAACGCGCCGAGCGGCCCGTTCCAAATCAGTGTTTCAGCCCGGTCGAATGCGGCCAGTATGTGCGAGACGCTTTCGGGCCCCGCATCCAAGATCATCGCGTCAGCGGGCACGGCGCTGGCGGCGACGGTTTCACTGGCGGCACCAGCTTTGAATTCACGCGCGATGACGACATCGCTGGGCAGCAATATCTCGCAGTTTTGCGCTTTAGCCTTGGTCAGAATCTCGCGCGCGGTGTCGGCCAGGTCATGTTCACATAAGGATTTGCCGACATCGACGCCTTGGGCGGCCAAAAACGTGTTGGCCATGCCGCCACCAATCACCAGCATGTCGACCTTTTCGATGAGGTTCGATAACAGATCCAGCTTGGTCGACACTTTCGCGCCGCCCACCACGGCGATCACTGGGCGTTTCGGATTGCCCAATGCGGCCTCAAGCGCTGTCAACTCGGCCTGCATCAGGCGCCCGGCGCAGCTTGGCAAAAGTCGCGCGACCCCTTCGGTCGAGGCATGGGCGCGATGGGCTGCCGAAAACGCATCATTGCAGTAGATATCGCCGAGTGAGGCCAAGAACTGCGCCATCATCGGGTCGTTTTTTTCTTCCATATCGGTGAAGCGGGTGTTTTCCACCAAAACGATGCTACCGGCTTCCATCGCCTCCAGCGCGGCGCGGTCAGGGCGTTCGACAAAGCTGACCGCTTGCCCAAGCGCGGCTTCCAAGGCGGGCAGGGTGATGCGCAGCGACATCTCGGGCACCGGTTTGCCTTTGGGTCGCCCGAAATGGGCCAGCATGACCGGCATACCGCCCTTGGCCAGAATGTCTTTGATGGTTGGCACAATGCGCTGAATGCGCGTGTCATCGGTCACAACGCCTTCGGCCACGGGCACGTTGATATCGACCCGCGTCAGGACAATCTTGCCCGCCAAATCCATGTCGTCGAGGGTTTTCCAGGTCATCGCAAAATCTCCGTCAGCGGGGGCGTTGGCCCGGTTCTATCACGCCATGGCGCGCGCGGCAGAGGACAGGATGCCTCCGGCGGGCGTATTTTGGGAAAGATGAAGGCGCGGACAATTTGACTAGAATTGCCCTTCATCTTTCTTCAAATACGCAAACCCCGCCGGAGGCCAAGCCTTACAGGTATTTGGCCATTTCCACCGCCGTGTCGGACATGCGGCAGGAGAAGCCCCATTCATTGTCATACCAGGTCAGGATGCGGCACATATTGCCATCCATGACCTTGGTCTGATCGGTGGCAAAGATCGAGGAATGCGGATCATGGTTGAAATCCATCGACACAAGCTTGTCATCGGTGACACCCAGAACGCCCTTCAACGGCCCATCAGCGGCGGCGGCATGCATCGCGGCGTTAATTTCCTCCGGCGTGGTGTCACGGTCGGATTCGAACGTCAGATCGACAACCGACACATTCGGCGTCGGTACACGCACCGCCACACCATCGAGCTTGCCATTCAGTTCCGGCAGAACCAGGCCAACGGCTTTGGCCGCCCCGGTCGAAGTGGGGATCATCGACATCGCCGCCGCGCGGGCGCGGTAGAGATCCTTGTGCATCGTATCCAATGTGGGCTGGTCACCGGTGTAGCTGTGGATCGTCGTCATCAGACCGCGTTTGAGGCCGACGGTTTGGTTCAGCACATGGGCCACCGGGGCCAAGCAGTTCGTAGTGCAAGACGCGTTGGAAACCACGATATCGTCGCCCGAAAGGCTATCATGGTTCACGCCGTAAACGATGGTTTTATCGGCATTTTTGCCAGGGGCCGAGATCAGCACCCGTTTTGAGCCATTTTCCAGATGCGCCTGGCAGGCCTCTTTCGAAGTGAAGATGCCGGTGCATTCCAACACGATATCGACATGACCCCAGGGCAGATCGGCCGGGTTGCGAATGGCCGTCACCTCAATCGGGCCGCGACCCACATCGATGGTGCTGTCGGTGGTGGTCACCGTCGCCGGGAACCGCCCATGCACGCTGTCGAAGCGCAGCAAATGCGCGTTGGTTTCCACCGGCCCCAGATCGTTGATCGCGACAACCTCGATATCGGTGCGCCCGCTTTCGATGATTGCGCGCAGCACATTGCGCCCGATGCGTCCAAACCCGTTGATGGCAACTTTAACGGCCATGTCGTCCTCCACAAATCTGTTCCGGTGGCATCCTGTGCGAACCCTGCCACGTCCTGCCGTCTGACCCAACCGGCTTATCGCGCCTAGATCATGTTAGCGTTAACAGTGCGCTTCTAGAACGGGTTGGGTCAGAAAGGAACCCTTGCCTGACGGGAATCAGCGCCAGAAGGCCATCCAGTCCAGCAATCCGGCGAATTTCATGGCCAGAAACAGGGTGGCTTGCCAGCCAAAGAAAACCGCATCGACGACCAGAAACAGGGTGATGAGCCCCGCCAGAAAGATCGATGATGCCGTGTTCATATCCGTGCCCCTTGCCCCGTCAGGCCTGGCGGACCCTGCCATAGCAGGACGAAAGACAAAAGTCCCCGCGCGCGGGGACTTTCTTTGGACGGTTATCCGACAAGTCTCTCTGGGCGCCTAGTGCAGCAACCGGCCCATCGCCGCAGAAACATCGGCCATTCGCGCCGAAAAACCCCATTCATTGTCGTACCAGGCCAAAACCCGTACCGTGCGACCTCCGACCACTTTGGTCTGATCCGGCGCGAAGATCGAGGAATGGGTGGTGTGGTTGAAATCGATCGAGACTTTGGGCTCATCATCATAGGCCAGAACGGCACCCATATGGCCAGCGGCGGCTTCTGCCACGATGGCGTTCACATCTTCGACGCTGACATCTTTTGCGGCCTCAAAGGTCAGATCGACAGCCGAAACATTAGGCGTGGGTACGCGCAGGGCGGTGCCGTCCAGACGGCCTTCAAGCTCTGGCAGAACCTCTTTCAACGCCTTGGCAGCCCCGGTCGATGTTGGGATCATCGCCATCGCGGCGGCGCGGGCGCGGTAAAGGTCCTTATGGCGGCGGTCGAGCGTTGGCTGATCGCCTGTATAGCTGTGGATCGTGGTCATAATACCGCGTTCGATGCCAATGGCCTCGTGCAGCACCTTGGCCAGGGGGGCCAAGCAATTGGTGGTGCAGGAGCCGTTCGAGACAACCGCGTGGCTATCCAGCAGCTCGCGGTGGTTCACACCGTATACGATGGTCTTATCCGCGTTCTTGGCGGGGGCGGAGACCAGCACTTTTTTCGCCCCACGTTCCAGATGCACGGCGGCCTTGGCACGTTCGTTGAACTTACCTGTGCATTCCAGGACGACATCGCAGCCTTCCCAGTCCAGTTCCATCGGATCATAGGTCGAAAACACCTTCATCGGGCCACGGCCCAAATCCATCGTGTCATCAGCGACGCGCACCTCGCCGGGGAAGCGGCCATGCACACTGTCATAGCGCAGCAGATGGGCGTTGGTCTCAATCGGGCCGGTGGCGTTGATCTTGACCACTTCGACGTCGTTGCGGCCAGCCTCGGCGATATGGGCAAGCGTGCAACGCCCGATCCGCCCGAACCCGTTGATCCCAAGTCTGATGGTCATATCGCGTGCTCCGCCTGTACTGGTTTGGGGCCTGCTATAGGGAGTGTATGCCATCATATGCAACGGAGAATATTCAATCTTCGCAAAGTGTTAGCGTTAACTTTCGTGATCTGCGATTTGGTTGCGCTAACAAAGCTGGGCTTTGCCCGCTCTTGCCATGGCGCGCGCTGTTGCTAGGCTGCCAGAAAACCAGGTGGGAGAGCAGGGATGAGCGGTCTGCTGGCGCTTTTGGATGATGTGGCGGCGATTGCGAAGGTTGCTGCCGCCTCGGTCGATGATGTGATCGGGCAGGCGACCAAAGCCGGGGCCAAGGCTGCGGGCGCCGTGATCGATGACGCCGCAGTGACACCCAAATATGTGCACGGGTTTTCGGCGGATCGGGAACTGCCCATCGTCTGGAAAATCGCGCGCGGGTCGATCTTCAACAAACTGGTGATTCTGCTGCCCCTAGCGCTGTTGCTGTCGGCCTTCGCACCTTGGGCGATCCCGCCATTGCTGATGTTGGGCGGCGGGTATCTGTGTTTTGAAGGCGCGGAAAAGGTTTGGCATTGGCTGAACCCACTGGCCCCGCACCACCGACCGTTGGATGAGGAGGTGAAGGATGCCGCCCATCTGGAAGAGGAAAAGGTGCGCGGTGCGATCAAGACGGATTTCATTCTGTCGGCTGAGATTATGACCATCGCGCTGTCGGCACTGGATACCGACTCGATTTGGTTCGAGGCGGCAGCGCTGATCGTTGTGGCGATTGGGATCACGATCATGGTTTATGGCGCGGTGGCGCTGATTGTGAAAGCCGATGATGTGGGCCTGCATATGGCCGCCGAATCCGCGACCGGTCTGGGCCGGGCAACGGGTCGTGCGATTGTGCGCGGCATGCCGGGCTTCATGCGGCTGTTGGTGGTGGTCGGAACCGCCGCCATGCTCTGGGTCGGCGGGCAGATCATTGTGCATGGGCTGGCGCAGATGGGCTGGCACGGGCCCGAACATCTGGTTGAGGCCATGGCCCATGCCGCAGCCGGTCTGGGCGGGTTCATTGGCTGGCTTGTGGGTGTCAGCCTTTACGGCGGGTTGGGCTTGGTTATTGGCACGCTTCTGATGCCGCTGGTCGAGCGTTTTATCGGCCCGGCCTTGCGCGCCGTGGGCCTGTCAAAAGATGGCGCGCATTGAGCGGTTAGGGCTCCGCCGGGATCAATCTTAGCTCGCCTTCCTCTTCCAGGGCACGGATGGCTGTCACAACCTCGGCCATGGCGGCTTCGCCCTCCGCCTCGCGCGGGGGTGGTAGGGCTTCGGCCTCGTCGCGCAGCTGTTCGGCCAAGCGTTTTGACATGTTTTCCAACAGAAACTCGACCGTCAGCGGGGCGGCTTTCATTCCGGCAGCCAGGGCCAAGGGCAGGGTGTCGGCCTCAACCCGGCGCAGGATGCGCGGCACGTCACCGGGCTCCACCCGTTTGGGGATGTGGTGGAAGGTAAAGATCGCGCGCCGCACCTCATCCGCGAAACCCTGATCGCGCGCGGTCAACCCCTCCAGCAGACTGTCACGGGCCGAGGCGGTCACCGCGTTCAAAATCGCCCCCACGCGGTCGACCGCGCTGGATCGAAACGCCGCGACGGGCGCGATCTGCATCTGCGCCCAAAGATAATCGCCGATTTGCGCCACCATTGCGGGCGTCACCGTGGCGGTCAGAGATACGGCATGGGCGATGATATCGGCGCGCCCCGGCGGCAGATCGGCCAAAAGGCTCGCCGCTTTCGCCACGCCCAGTTTGGACAGTAGGATCGCGCAAACCTCGGCACTTTCATGGATCAGAAGCGGGCGCAGACGCTCTGGCGGCAGAACGCTTAGCCGCGCCCAGGGGTCCGCGCTATCGCCTGCTTCGGCCTCGGCCCGCAGTCCGTCGCGGGCGATGGGCGAGATGTGGGGTTCCATCATGGCAAGCGCGCCGGGCAGGTCGCGCGGCGCTGTCAGGGCCAGATCATCCAGCCGTTTGGTGAAATCCCCGACCACCGCGCGCAAGGTGTCGCGGCTGATCGGGCCGAGGCTGGCCATGGCGTGGGTCAGCTCGGATTGCTGCTTGGGTGACAAACGATCCAAACCGGGCGAGACATCTTGGCTTAGCAAAAGCCGCACAATCACAGCCGCCTTTTGGCGCGGGCTTAGATCGCGTTCGGCGCCAGGGCTTGCACCGCCGCTGCCAGTATCGATGCTTGTTGTGACACCCATCGAGTTCCCCAAAAATCAGACTCACCCAACGGCAAACCTGTCAGAAAGGGGTTAAGCGGGGCCTGACACGTTCCGCCCGCCCATCGTGGATTTTCTGAAAATCCACGGTGTCGCCAGGGGCTCAATAATCGTAGCTGCTGCCGTCATTTTCGGCCAAGGCACGGGTGAGGGCGCGGTCGGGCCAGGTATCAGTGCCACCGCGGGCGCGGATCTGGGCCAATTGTTCCTCAGCCAGGCTGGCCTGGTTCAGCTGTATGTACGCCATGCCAAGATAGGCGCGCGCCAGGATGTTGTCGGGGTTCGCCGCCAGCGCGTCATCGTAATACTCCAGCCCCACATCCATCCGCCCAGCGCGGCGATGCGAAAAGCCCAGATAGGTCAGCACCATCGTGTCTTGCGGGTCGGCTGCCATGGCCAAAACCGCAATCGCATCGTCGTAGCGGTTGGCATAAGCCAGTTCGCGCGCGGTTCGGATCAAACGATCCTGATCCGCCCCAAGATTGCTGTCTTGGATGATCACGCAAGCCTCGCGGTCGCCATCCCAAACCGCGCCATCGGGGCAGGTCACCGTGGTTTCGGTTGGCGTGGGCGGAGTGTCTTCATCAAACCCAAGGCCCACAGCAAAAAGCGGCGTGGCGGCCAGGGAGAAAACGGCGGCAAGACGGAGGGCAGAGGGCATGATGGCTCCAGGGTTTCAGGTTGTCCTGAGACCAAGGGTGGCGCGGCGGCGATCACGGTCAATTCACATTCGCACCAGGGGCCCACGCGAACGGGGCTGGGTACCGAAGTCAGTGGCGGCCAGGTCACCGCCAAAATGGACGGCAGCTTAGCTTTCGCCGAAGACCCGTTGGAAGATCGTGTCGACATGTTTGGTGTGATAGCCCATGTCGAATTTCTCTTCGATCTCCGCGACGCTGAGGGCGGCGCAAACCTCTTCATCGGCCAGCAATTCGGCTTTGAAATCCGTGCGCTGTTCCCAGACCTTCAACGCATTGCGCTGCACCATGGCATAGGCATCCTCACGGCTGACACCTGCTTGGGTCAGGGCCAAAAGCACCCGCTGGCTCATCACCAGACCGGGGAACTTGTTCATGTTCTCCAACATGTTTTCGGGGAAGATCAGCATCTTATCGATCACACCCGTCAGACGGGCGAGTGCGAAATCCAGCGTCACGGTGGCGTCGGGCCCGATCATCCGTTCCACCGAGCTATGCGAAATATCGCGCTCATGCCAGAGGGCTACATTTTCCATCGCGGGAATGACCGACATGCGCACAAGCCGCGCCAACCCGGTCAGGTTTTCGGTCAAGACCGGGTTCTTCTTATGCGGCATCGCCGAAGAACCCTTTTGACCCATCGAGAAGAACTCGGCCCCCTCAAGAACCTCGGTGCGCTGCATGTGACGGATTTCGACGGCCACGTTTTCGATCGAGGACGCGATGACGCCAAGCGTGGCGAAAAACGCCGCGTGGCGGTCGCGCGGGATCACTTGAGTGCTAATCGGCTCGGGCGTCAGGCCCAGCTTGGCGCACACATGTTCCTCCACCGCAGGATCGATATTGGCGAAGGTGCCCACCGCGCCCGAGATGGCGCCGGTGGCAATCTCGGCCCGTGCGGTGCGCAGCCGCGTTAGGTTGCGGTCCATTTCGGCATAGAACCGGGCAAAGGTTAGACCCATTGTTGTGGGCTCGGCATGGATGCCGTGGGATCGGCCAACGCGAAGGGTATCTTTATGCTCGAACGCACGCCGTTTCAGCGCGGCGAGCAGCCCTTCCATATCGGCAATCAGAATGTCGGCGGCGCGCACCAATTGCACGTTCAAACAGGTGTCCAACACATCGGAACTGGTCATGCCCTGATGTACGAACCGCGCTTCGTCATTGCCGACGATTTCGGCCAGATGGGTCAGGAAGGCGATGACATCATGTTTGGTCACGGCCTCGATTTCATCGATCCGGGCCACGTCAAATTCCACATCCTTGGCTTTCCACACGGCGTCAGCATTTTCGCGCGGGATCACGCCCAGATCGGCCATCGCGTCACAGGCATGGGCCTCGATCTCATACCAGATGCGGAACTTGGTGGCGGGCTCCCAAAGGGCGACCATTTCGGGGCGGGAATAGCGGGGGATCATGGGCCGGGCCTTGCCTTTTTGCTTTGTCTGCCGCTCTCATAGGCAGGCGCGGGGGGCGCGGCAAGGCGACGAGGCAGGGATGAGACATATCGCGGCAATTGCGATCGTGCTGTTGGCAAGCATTGCCAGCGCCGAGGAGATGCGGACCATCACCGATGACCAGGTGCTGACCGATCTTTTGGTGCAGCATGATCTGACCTATCCCGACGGCGCGCATCAGCAGTTCATGGCCTCGGGCCGAACGCTCTACACATTTGGCGAGCCGTCTTGGGGCAATTGGCGTCCGGTGGCGGGGCAGTATTGCAGCCAATGGCCGCCTAGCGCGACCTGGGCCTGTTATGACGTGGCTTATGACGGCGGCACCCAGGTGCGGTTCACCGATGAATGGGGCAATACCTCGGTCGGGACATTTGCTGAGTGATCGCGTTGGCCGACTTAGAGGGGGTTTGGACGCTCGCGCGGGTGATCGAGGATGCGCGGGCCGGTGTGACCGGGCGGTTCGAGGGGCAATCGGTCTGGCAGCCCGATGGCGCGGGCCTGCGGCAGGAAGAAACAGGCCTGCTGCACTATGGCGATGGGCCACCGATGCAGGCCAGCCGTGTTTATCTATGGCGGCAGGCAGGCACCGGATTAGAGGTGTTGTTCGAAGATGGCCGCCCGTTCCACAATCTGCACGCTAATGGTGCGGAAGACCGGCACCTATGCCCGCCCGACATTTATGATGTTGTCTATGATTTCAGCGCCTGGCCAAACTGGACTCAGCGCTGGCATGTCACTGGCCCGCGCAAAGACGCGATCATCTTCAATCAGTTTTCGCCAGCGGGGTAAAACCGGGCGATGGCTGCATCGGCGGCGTCGCTGAAACCAGCCATGTCCAAAACCAAGACGCCCTCGATCAGCGTCAGCATTTCGGCGGCGCGGGCCTCGGCATTTGGCAGGTCTGCAGGCAGGCGGGTGACGATCCAGGCGATATATCCCTGCAACACCTGCCGCGTGGTTTCGAGATGCGCGGCATCCTTGCGGCTTGCGGCTGAGAGGATGTCGAACCAGACGCGCATATAGGGGGCGATTGCGGGCTGTCTTAGCAGGCCGATGATCTGCCTTAGGCATGCGGCCTCGGTCGGCGCGGGCTCGGGTGGCAAGGCGGCGCTTAGCCCTGCGGCCATTTGTGTGGCGAGGTGCTGCAACAGATCCGCGATCAGCGCGTCTTTGCTTCCGAAATGGTAGATCAGCATCCGGTCGGATGTGCCCGCCGCCTTGGCCAAAGGGCGCAGGCTGGCGCCATTTAGACCATGGGCCAGCACATGCGCGGACATCGCGTCGAGCAGCCGCTGTTTATCCAGTTTCGCCATCATCAAAGAATCCTTGTAGCAATCGCTACATGTGATATGTAGCATATGCTACAAAATTGAGGGCGGCGCCTGATCGCGCGCCCCGATGCAAGCTGAGGAGGCCGCATCATGGCTTTGACCGAATTCCTTCCCATCCCAACCACCCTGGCTGCGGTGGGGTTCATCCTTTGGTATGCGAACGCCGACCGCAACGCGCGTCCGCGCTGGGCCTGGCTTGTGCCCTTTGGTCTGTTTCTAACCTTCACGCTTTGGACGGTGATCGCCTTGGTGCGTGAAGGTCTTTGGCCGCTTTGGCTCAACCAGTCGCAGAATATGTGGGGCAACCAGGTGTTCTTTGACCTGCTGCTCGCGGTGTCCATCGCATTTGTTGCGCTAGCACCCATGGCGCGGCGCCGGGGTATGCCGCTTTTGCCCTGGGCGATTTTTGTCTGCAGCACAGCCTCAATCGGTCTGACGGCCATGATGGCGCGGATCATGTATCTTGAAGCAAAGGCAAAGGGGGCCGGTACGGCGTAACCCAACTTAGCTCGACGCCTGCGATTTGGCATCCCGCGCTTCGGCGGCAGCCATCAACCGGTCGGCTTTCTTGCGCACCAGAACCGTGCGCAGGTCATGCATGGTCAGCAGCAACCGGTCGGTCACCTCTTCCAGATCCTCATCCGAGGCGCGGCTTTGCGCCCAATGGGTGGTCAGGTTCAGGTAATCGACCGCGCGGTGGATATCGTCGATGTCCCGGTCGGCCAGCACCGCGCGACGCTCTTCGATCCAGTCTGTGATGACGGCGTTTTCTTCCTCGGTCAGCTGATGATCGCCATGAGGTTTCACATTGCCGTTGCGGATGTTGATCACCGCAATCTCATCCATCTCGATCCGGCGCTGCCGGTTGTCGGTCGACACCCGAAACACAGCCGCCCCGTTTTCGCGGATGCGGAAATAAAACTCTGGCAATTCGGTCATCGGTGCTGCTGCCCTCACCTCGTCTTAACGGCTGAGGGTAGGGGGCGTGCCAGCCTGTGTCAAAGCCCCATTCGCAGCTTTCGCGCGGCGGTTAGCTAAGGGGCTTTTGCGCCACAAGGAACTGCGTGACCGGCGTGCCGGGGTAGTCATGGGTTTCGACAATCTCAAAGCCCGCCGCGGTGACGTGGTTCTGGAAATCGCGACGCCTGTAGAACCCGACATATGGCGCTTTGCCGAAAAGCTGCATGAGCTTGATCACCGGCCACAAGAACCAGGCCCCGTCGGCAATCGCCCCGGATTTGGAGATGAAATAACCACCCGGTTTCAAGAGGTCATAGGCATGCCGTGCGTCGGCCTCGGGATCGGGCACCAGGTGCATAAGGTTAAAGGCCAGCACAGCGTCATACGGGCCATCTCCCAAAGCTGTGTCGCCCAAAACGCCCTGCACGCAGCGCACATTCTTCAAACCTTCGGACCAGACCTTTTCTTTGCCGATCTCAACCATCTCGGCCGAGATATCGCTGGCGGTGATATGCGCCACGTCCCGCGCCAAAAGGATCGCGGTTGAGGCCGTGCCGCAGCCCACCTCGAGCACATGATCGGTGTGGCTGAGATAGGTCCGCGTGCGCCGCAGGGTGTCACGATAATTGTCGGGATTCGCAACCGGTTTGGCCGCATAGCTGCGGGCGATCTTATCCCAGAAACGGGCGGGGGTGGCTTGGCTCATGGCGGTCATCTTACGGCTCCTTCGTCAATGGCGGATATAGTTCGGGAAAAGGCCGTGGTGAATTGCATGAATCTTAATGTGTGCTATGCGTTTTTGCATGAATTGGGATGCGATCAACTTTGACTGGAACCAAGTGCGCGCGTTTCTTGCCACGGCAGAAACAGGCTCACTTTCAGCGGCCGCGCGGGCGCTGCACCAAACCCAGCCAACCCTCGGGCGCCAGGTTGCGGCCCTGGAACATGCCTTGGGCGTGTCGCTGTTCGAGCGTGTGGGCCGCGGCTTGAATCTAACCCCGACCGGCCATGATCTTTTGGATCACGTGCGCACCATGGGCGAGGCGGCGACGCGCGTTTCCCTGATCGCGGCGGGACGGTCGGAAAGCGTGTCGGGCAAGGTGTCGATCAGCGTGGCGGATTCGATGGCCATCTATGTGATGCCGGATATCCTGGCCGAACTGGCAACCCGCGCACCCGAGATCGAAATCGAACTGGTCGTGACAAATGCGCTGTCGGACCTGCTGCGCCATGAGGCCGATATCGCGCTGCGCCACGTCCGCCCGCAGGAACCAGACTTGGTGACAAAGCTAATCCGCGAAGGGGCGGGCAGCCTTTACGCCGCGCCCTCCTTTCTGCGCCGCTATGGCCGCCCGGTCCGGATCGAGGAATTGGCTGATCTGCCCATCGTGGGTATGGCGTCACCCGAGGTCATGGTGCGCGAAATGCGCAAGCTTGGCCTGCCCGCGCGCGTTGAGAACATCAAATTCCATTCCTCGAACTCGGCTGTCGCCTGGGAAATGGTTCGGCGTGGCTTGGGGGTTGGGATCATGGCCGATGACGTGGCCGCCCAAACCCCCGATTTGGAGCGCATCTTGCCCGCCTTCAAACCGCTACCAGTGCAGCTATGGCTGACCACGCACCGAGAGTTGCGCACCAGCGCGCGGATTCGGGTGGTTTATGATTTTCTGGCGGAGGCGTTGAAGGGGTAGCAATGCCGCCAATCAGACCCAGGCCTCAGTTCATTAGATCGCCTGGGTCTAGTTGAAAGCGTCTAGCTCACCTCAACCCAGCACAAAAATCCTGAATCCGCTTGCAGGCTTCTTTCAGGTTTTCGTCCGAGGTTGCATAACTCACACGGAATGCGGGCGAGAGGCCGAAGGCACCGCCGAAGACGACCGCCACGCCCTTTTCCTCCAACAACGCCTTGGCGAAGGTTTCGTCGCTGTCGATGGTCACGCCCGCTGGCGTGGTCTTGCCCATGCAACCGTTGATCGAGGGATAGACGTAAAACGCGCCTTCGGGCACCGGGCAGTCGATCCCCTCGGCTTCGTTCAGCATTTCCACCACCATGTCGCGACGGCGTTTGAAGGTCTTGTTGTTCTCGGGGATGTAATCCTGGGTGCCATTCAGCGCCTCTATCGCCGCCCACTGGCTGATCGAACAGGGGTTCGAGGTCGATTGCGATTGGATCTTCCGCATCGCCTTGATCAGCTCTTCTGGCCCCGCCGCATAGCCGATGCGCCAGCCTGTCATGGCATAGGCTTTCGACACGCCATTGCAGGTCAGGGTGCGGTCATAGAGCCGGGGCTCAACCTGCGCTGGGGTGGCGAATTCAAAATCGCCATAGACCAGGTGTTCATACATATCGTCGGTCATCACCCAGACATGGGGGTGACGCATCAAGACATCGGTCAGCCCCTTCAACTCTTCCGCCGTGTAACCCGCACCAGTGGGGTTGGAGGGCGAGTTGAAGATAAACCATTTGGTCTTTGGCGTAATCGCTGCCTCAAGTTGTTCGGGCGTCAGCTTATAGGCGGTTTGCGCCTGTGCCTCGGCAATCACCGGCTCCCCCCCGGCCAGCAGTACCATGTCGGGGTAGCTGACCCAGTAAGGCGCGGGGATCACCACCTCATCGCCGGGGTTCAGCGTTGCCATCAGCGCGTTATACAGGATCTGCTTGCCGCCAGTGCCGACGCTGACCTGGGCGGGTGTGTAATCCAACCCGTTGTCGCGTTTGAACTTGGCGCAGATCGCCTGTTTCAGCTCGGGGATACCATCGGGTGCGGTGTATTTGGTCTTGCCCGCATCCATCGCCGCCTTGGCCGCATCCTTGATATTGTCCGGTGTATCAAAGTCGGGTTCCCCCGCGCCCAGGCCAATCACATCCTTGCCCGCCGCCTTCAATTCGGCGGCCAAGTTTGAAACAGCAATCGTGGGCGAGGGCTTCACACGTGCCAACGTGTCGGAAAGAAACGGCATCGGGTCGCTCCGGTCTGGGCAGGCCCCATGCGTCTTGGGGCCCGGTTGTAATGCAGGACGGCCCATGCTTAGGGTGCGCCCGCGCTGCAATCAAGCCGCCACGCGAGGGGATCGCATGACCGACGATTACGAAGAAGGCACCACCTGGTTCGATGCCGAGACCACGACCTTTGGGGATCGGATGACCGGCGCGCGCGAGGTCATCGGGTTAAGCCAATCCGATCTGGCCAAGCGGCTTGGGGTCAAGCTGAAAACCATCCGTGCCTGGGAAAACGATCAGTCCGAGCCGCGTGCCAATAAGCTACAGATGTTGGCGGGTATGTTGGGCGTGTCGATTATGTGGCTGCTCAGTGGCGAAGGGGAGGGGTTGGATAGCCCCGAGACCGACGACGATCTTTCTGAGGATTTGGCAGCGCTTTTGGGCGAACTTCGCACGCTGAAGGTCGAACAATCCCGCGCCGCCGAACGCCTGGGTCGCTTGGAAAAGCGTCTGCGCCTGGCGCTGGCTGCGGGGGAGTAAGCGGGATGGCGGAACCTCGTGAGGTGCGCGTCAAGCGGCTTAGGATGCGTGCGGGCCATCGCGGCATCAAGGAAATGGACCTGATCTTGGGCGGATGGGCTGCGGCGCATCTGGATGACGCCGACGATGCGACTTTGGATCAGTTCGAAACCGTCATGGCCGAGGCCGATCACGATCTTTACCAGTGGGTTTCCGGCCAACAGCCCGCGCCCGAGGCCTTGCAGCCATTCATCACGCGCTTGGCGGAAGAATTCGCAGCGCTCGACCGTTCCTGACAAATTGCGCGGCCTTTAACGCATTCTTTCCGAATCTCGCGCAGTCTGCGCCCCGAAGCAGATGTTTCGGAGACGATGATGAGTATGCATGCCCCCCTTGCGACAACGCCCCATCCCGGTTTCTTGGGCGGGTATCTGGATATGCTGTCGATGGTGGAAAGGCTGCACCGGCTGCTTCTTGACGTGATCAAGGATGAATTTGAACGGTTGGGGATCATCGATATCAATGCGGTGCAGGCGCTGCTTTTGTTCAATATTGGCGATCATGAGGTGACGGCGGGGGAGCTGAAAAGCCGTGGTTATTACCAAGGCTCGAACGTCTCCTATAACCTCAAGAAACTGGTTGAGATGGGCTATATGCACCATCAACGATGCGAGATTGATCGCCGCTCGGTCCGGGTGCGGCTCACCGAAAAGGGGCGGCATGTGCGTGATACCGTTTCTGCCTTGTTCGAACGGCATTCTGACGGGTTGGAAAAGCACGGGGTGCTTGGTGCCGACGGGGTCGACCGTGTGAACCACTCTTTGAAGCGCGTGGAGCGGTTCTGGACCGACCAGATTCGATACATCTACTAGGTCTGCGGCTGGTTGAGGTCGCTCTGATGGGAGTCTGAGGCCCGAAACCGTGCAATCCATTCTTGGCTGATTTCATCGGAAAGCGGGCGGACATCTGGCGTGATCGACCCGGTAGCCGATGGTACGGAAGCGCCGTGAAGGCGGCGCAGGATGCGGTCAACGCAGGTTTGCGGCGCCTCCGCTAAGCCCTCGTAGGTGAGTTTAAGTGGGGTGATTTGTTCACGTTCGAACCAACGCTCCCAGGCCGCGTCATCGCGCATCAAGCTATTGCGCTGTGCGCCAATTGCCTCGGCGTCGTAATGCAAGAGGCCGGGCGGTGCTGTTCGCTCCAACTCCGACCCATCGGCGTGGCGATGCCATAGCCCGCTTTGTTGCGCGCGCACCCATGACACCGCTTGGGCGATTTTATCCCCCCGAGTCAGGCGGATATAAAGCAAATCCCCAAAGGCGGCGCTTAGGCGGGCGCGCTCTGTGGCCGCATTCGGAAACGCTTTTGCCAGTTGTTCAGCCAGCTTGGGATAGCTTTTCCGCATGAGGTGGAGGCCGAAAACACCGGTATTGCCAGCACCCGCTGTGCGGATACCGTCGAAAATCTGGCGCAACCCTTCTGGCGTGTCTTGGGTCGCGCCTGCCTCCAATCCGGCCTTTTGCGCCCAATCGCGCAGGTCCGGTCGATGGAAGAACGACGCAGGATGACCCGCCTGACCGGTCTGTGCGAGAAGGCGACACAAGAGCGTGCTGCCGCTGCGAGAGGTCGTGCAAATAACGTAGCTGCGGCTGTGATGGGTCATGGGTGTGGGGCGCTTGCTGACGGGGCTGCGGTTTGTCCGATCCTCGGGCTGGGCGCCTCAGTTCGTGGCCGCGGTCTCATCAACAATCGGCGCCAAAACATGCCCAAGCTCAGCCAAGGCGGGGATGATGCGGTCATCCAGCGCGCGGCGCGTGACCGGACCACGGAAATGCAACACCACGGTGCCGGTATCATCGATAAAGAAGGTTTCTGGCATCGCCACCACCCCCCAATCGCGCCCATTGCGCGCGACATCATCGGTGCCAATCCGATCATAAGGGTTGCCCAGTTCTTCCAAAAAGCTCAGCGCCTGATCGGTGCGGTCGCGGTAATTGACGCCAAAAAGCGGATTGCCAGCCTCGGCCAGATCGGTCAGCACCGGATGCTCCGCCCGACAGGGCGGGCACCAGGAGGCCCAGAAATTCAGAATAATCAGCCCGTTGCCTTGCAGATCGGCCCGGGTCAGCAGCGGCGTTTCGGCCAGTTGCGCGAGATCCAGATCAGGGGCGGCGCGGCCCTGCTGGGATGACGGTAAGGCCTGCGTATCGACGCCCTGGTTCAACGCGTTTTGGTTGTTAATCAGCTGGAACCCGGCAACCCCGAAAAACAGCAGGGTCAATGCCAGGGGCAGCACCATGAGCCAGTTGATCTTCACGTGCTCTGCCTCCGCCGCGCCTCAACCTCATCCAAACGGGCACGCACCCGGCGCGCGCGGATGATCGACACGATCACAATCAGAACCAACAAGGCCAGCGATCCGGCATAAGCCGAAAGCACCTCGGTCGCATATCGTCCAAGATCGGGCATCATGCGGTCCGCTCCTGCGCGATCAAGGCTTTGAGGCGGCGTGCGCGAATCTCGGTCCGGGTCCGGTACAGCACCAAGGCCAGGAACAAGAACCCAAAGCCCGCGATCGTGACAATGGCGGGATACCAAAACACATCGGCGATGTTCTGTTCTTGATCCAGCGACAGGGTCGCGCCCTGATGCAGCCCTTGGTTCCAGAACTGCAGCGCATAGCGCGAAATGATGGCAAAGACCGATCCCACCAGACATAGGACCGAGGTCAGATCAGCCGCCGCATCGGGGTTTTCGACCGCTTCCCACAGTGCCATGTAGCCCAGGTAGAACAGGAACAGGATCAGGAACGCGGTCAGACGCGGATCCCATTCCCACCAGCTGCCCCACATCGGTTGCCCCCAAACCGCACCGGTGAAAAGCGCGATCAGAGTAAAGACCATGCCCACCGGGGCTGCCGCCTTGGCCGCGAGCGCCGAAACATGGTGCCGCCGGATCACCCAGATCAGCGAGGTCACCAGCATCATTAGCCAGGCATTCACTGCCATGATCGCCGAGGGCACATGGACGTAGAAGATTTTCACCGTTGATCCCATGCGGAAATCATCGGGCGTGAAAAAGAACCCCCAGATCAGGCCAACGCCCAGGCACAGCGCCGCAATCCCCGCCGTCCAAGGCAGGAGCGTGGCCGAGGTGGCCATGAACTTTCGCGGGTTCGCATATTCCCAAAGGGACGCCATGGGCGCGAACTTAAGGAGGGCCGTGAGCGCTCACAATGGGGCAACCGGGCGCGGGCCTAGCGCAGATTGACGCGGAGTGCGGCAGCCGCCGCAAAGGGCAAAAGCGCGAAACTGCCCAATGTGATGCCAGCGGTCAGCATCAGCGCGGCGGCGGCATCTTGGCCCGATACCGCGCGGGTCACCGTCAAGGCCCCGAAAATCAAGGTCGGAACGTAAAGCGGCAGGACCAAAAGTGACATCAAAAGACCGCCCCGTTTGATCCCTACCGTCAGTGCCGCGCCAAAGGTGCCAATCGCGCTCAGCGCCGGGGTGCCCAAAGCAAGCGAGGCAATAAGCCACGGATAAGCAATGGGTGGCAGGTTCAGCAAAAAGCCCAATACCGGGGCGGCGGCCACAAGGGGCAGGCCGGTGGTCAGCCAATGCGCCGTGGCTTTGACCAGCGCCACACCCTCCATCGGGATTGGGGAGGTGGCGATCAGATCCAGCGTTCCGTCCTCCCAATCTAGCTGAAACACCCGGTCAAGCGACAAAAGGCAGGCCAGAAGCGCGCCGAGCCATAAGATGCCCGGCGCGATCGCCGACAGGGTTGTGGTGTTGGGGCCAATGCCAAACGGGACCAGCGTGGCGAAGATCAAGAAAAACGCAAGGCTCAGCCCAAAGCCGCCACCAGCGCGGATCGCCAGTGCCAGATCGCGTTTCAAAAGCCCGATCATAGCGCACCTTCGACAAAGCTGTCGCCAAACGGGTCATCGGCGCGCAGGCCTTTGGCGACGAAGGGCGAGATGTCCAAGCTTTTGGTGTCTGACAGGCCCAGATCGATATGGGTTGCGATCAAAGCCATGCCGCCTTGGGACAGGTGCTGTTCAACGGCGGCCGCGAAACGCGCGACGTTTTCGGTGTCGAGTGATACGGTGGGTTCATCCAAACACCAAATCGGACGCCCCGTGACCAGGAGGCGCGCCAAGGACAAACGCCGTTTTTGTCCGGCGGACAAATCGCCTGCACGCCGCTCCAGCAGTTCGGACAGATCAAACCCTTCGACCGCTTGGGCGATATCTGAGGCCCCAAATACGCCCGCCCAAAAGTGCAGGTTTTCGGCCACGCTCATCTGGGCTTTCAGACCGTCGGCATGACCGGCATAGGCGATAGCGTCATCGGCCACCTCAATCTCACCAGAAAGCGCGGGGGTGAGGCCCGCGAGCGTGCGCAAAAGGGTGGTTTTCCCGGCCCCGTTTGGCCCACGCAGGATCAGCGCTTGGCCGGGCGACAGCTCGAAACGCACCCCGTCTAGGATCTGGATGCCGCCTCGGGCGCAGGCGAGGTTGGTGACACGCAAGCTCATGACAAAAACCGGTAGCCCATCGGCCCGCCAAGGGGAAGGGAGGGGCGGTGCAAACCGGTATCGCCGAAGATCTTGCAGTTTTCGGGCCGGAAACCGCGCGTTTTCCGGTCCAGCCCATTGCTCTTGGCCCTTCGCTGGCGCGGATGGTGACAAGTTAGCGCAGCCGCGCATGGGGTCTTGAATTGTATGCCATTGCATACCATAACCCTGACAGAGACGTTTTGGCCAATTGCGCGGCCCCCGCGCGCTTTGGCACGACACGAACCCAGACACGAACCCTACGACGAAGCCAGAACGACCGGATGAAGGGAGGCTTTCATGCCCATTACCGTCGGCCACGATACCGCAAAAACCCGCAAAACCCTGCAAGTTGGTGACAAATCTTACGCCTTCTATTCGATTGCCGCCGCCGAGGCCGCGGGGCTGGGCGATTTTTCCAAACTGCCCGCCGCGCTAAAAGTGGTGTTGGAAAACATGCTGCGGTTCGAGGATGGCAAGACCGTCCATGTTGATGATATCAAAGCCTTTAGCGAATGGGCGACCAAAGGCGGCAAGAACCCGCGCGAGATCGCCTATCGCCCCGCGCGCGTTCTGATGCAGGATTTCACCGGCGTGCCGGCTGTGGTCGACCTGGCCGCGATGCGCGACGGCATCAAGGCGCTGGGCGGCGATCCGCAAAAGATCAACCCGCTGAACCCGGTTGATCTGGTCATCGACCACTCGGTCATGATCGATGAGTTCGGCAATCCGCGCGCGTTCCAGATGAATGTCGACCGCGAGTACGAGCGCAATATGGAGCGCTATACCTTCCTCAAATGGGGTCAGTCGGCCTTTAATAACTTCCGTGTGGTGCCGCCGGGCACCGGCATTTGTCACCAGGTGAACCTGGAATATCTGGCCAAAACCGTTTGGTCCGATACCGACCAGACCGGCGAAATGGTCGCCTATCCCGACACGCTGGTGGGCACTGACAGCCACACCACCATGGTCAATGGTGCGGCCGTTCTGGGCTGGGGCGTCGGCGGGATCGAGGCCGAAGCCGCGATGCTGGGCCAGCCGATTTCCATGCTGATCCCCGAAGTGGTCGGCTTCGAGCTAACCGGCGCGATGGTCGAAGGCACCACCGGCACCGACCTGGTGCTGAAAGTGGTCGAAATGCTGCGCGAGAAAGGCGTGGTCGGCAAATTCGTCGAATTCTACGGCGCGGGCCTCGACAGTCTGCCGCTGGCCGATCGGGCGACCATCGCCAATATGGCCCCGGAATATGGCGCGACCTGCGGCTTCTTCCCGATCGACGGGGAAACCCTGCGCTACCTGACCGCCACTGGTCGTGACGCGGAGACCGTGGCCCTGGTCGAAGCCTATGCCAAAGAAAACGGCTTCTGGCGCGGGGCGGATTACGCGCCGGTTTATACCGACACGCTAAGCCTGGATATGGGCACCATCGTGCCCGCTATCTCAGGCCCGAAACGCCCGCAGGATTATGTGGCGCTGACCGATGCCAAAGCCGCCTTCACCAAAGAAATGGCCGAAACCTTCAAGCGCCCGATGGGCAAAGAAGTGGCCGTTGCCGGTGAAGATTACACGATGGAATCGGGCAAAGTTGTGATCGCCTCGATCACCTCCTGCACCAACACGTCGAACCCTTACGTCATGATTGGCGCTGGGTTGGTGGCCCGCAAAGCCGCCGCTCTGGGTCTTGACCGCAAGCCTTGGGTGAAAACCTCGTTGGCACCGGGCTCTCAGGTTGTCTCGGCCTATCTGGAGGCTGCGGGTCTGCAAGAGGACCTAGATAAGATCGGCTTCAACCTTGTGGGTTACGGCTGCACAACCTGTATCGGCAACTCGGGCCCGATCCAGAAAGAACTCAGCGATGCGATTGCCGAGGGCGATTTGGTCGCCACCTCGGTCCTGTCGGGTAACCGCAACTTTGAGGGCCGGATCAGCCCCGATGTGCGCGCCAACTATCTGGCCTCGCCGCCGCTGGTGGTGGCTTATGCGCTGGCCGGTACCATGGATATCAATCTGGCCTCTGACCCGATCGCGCAGACGCCCGATGGCAAAGATGTCTATTTGAAAGATATCTGGCCGACCCAAGCCGAGATTGCCGAGCTGGTCGAAAAAACCGTGACGCGCGAAGCGTTTATCGAGAAATACGCCGATGTCTTCAAAGGCGACGAGAAATGGCAGGGCGTTGAGGTTTCGGGTGGCGAAACCTATGATTGGCCCGCCACCTCGACCTATGTTCAGAACCCGCCTTACTTCCAAGGCATGGGTTCTGAGCCGGGCACGATCTCGAACATCGAAGGCGCGAAGGTGCTGGCGATCCTGGGCGATATGGTCACCACCGACCATATTAGCCCCGCAGGCTCGTTCAAAGACACGACGCCCGCTGGCAAGTATCTGGTCGAGCGCCAAGTGCCGGTGCGGGAGTTCAACTCCTACGGGTCGCGCCGCGGCAACCACGAGATCATGATGCGCGGCACATTCGCCAATATCCGTATCAAAAACGAGATGCTGGATGGTGTCGAAGGCGGTTACACGCTTGGGCCGGATGGGCAGCAGACCTCGATCTTCGATGCCGCTATGGCCTATCAAGAGCAGGGCACCCCGCTGGTCGTCTTTGGTGGTGAGCAGTACGGGGCAGGGTCGTCGCGCGACTGGGCCGCGAAGGGCACCAACCTTTTGGGCGTGAAGGCTGTGATCGCCGAAAGCTTCGAGCGTATTCACCGTTCGAACCTGGTGGGCATGGGCGTAATTCCGTTCGAGTTCACCGGCGGCGACAACCGCACCAGCCTGCGGTTGAAAGGGGATGAAACCGTCTCCATCGCCGGGCTCGATAGCGTGACCCCGCTGCAGGAGGTGACGGCTACGATCACCTATGGCGACGGATCGTCGAAAGACATCACTCTGAAATGCCGGATCGATACCGCGGTCGAGATCGAATACATCGAACATGGTGGCGTGCTGCATTACGTGCTGCGCAACCTAGCCCAAGCGCCGGTCGCAGCAGAGTAATCGCCGGTTAAATCGATCAAAGGGGCGTGCCATCCGGTGCGCCCCTTTTTCTGTCAGGGGTCCGGGGGCGTTTCAGAAAACGCCACATCGATCAGCTGCGCGTGACCGGACAGAAGCTGCGTCAATTGCCGGGGCAGTTGGTTCACCTCGGCCAGCCCCCGCCGCAGCGTGCGCAGGCGCTTTTTCAGACCTTTCGGTCGAATGGCTTTGCCCAAGGGCGCGATGTCGGAGTTGTACTCATATGCCCGCTGCGTCGCCATCGCGGGCACGACCATCGCGGCGTTTAACTGCCGACGGATGGGGGAAACGGTGTCATTGAACAGGAAATGATCGACCGGCACCCGGAACCGTCCGCGATGGGCCAGCGCTAGCTCGGCCCCATGACGCGACAGGATGTAAGCCCCACCGCCCACATGTCGCGAACGCATGGGCCGCAGATCGCGCCCGGACGGGGTTTGGGCGGTGGGCGGCGCCATCAGCAATCGCGAATAGCCTTCGTTAAACTTCTCTAGCTTCACCGCATGGGTGCCGTGCGGAATCCAGTCCGCGACCTCCAGACAAGGCGCCAAATCTTCTGCAAGATAGATATCATCTTCCAGAAACAGCGCGTGCTCGGCGTCGGTCTCCAAGAAAGCCTGCCAAGCCATCGTGTGGCTGATCGTGCAGGCGCGATCTCCGAGGCCCAGTTGGCCCAACGGACCATGTTCGGCCACAACTCGTGCGATGTCATCCTCGGGCACCGATCGGGCGTCACAGCCGCTTTGTCGAAAGAACCGCACCCCCCGGTCCGTCAGGTGTTTGGCGATCCGTTGCAACCGATCCGGTCGACGGTCGAGGTTGATGACGTAGATGGGGATCGCTTGGGCCATGGTGGCCGACTTTTGCCTTTAATCCGGTGGTATCCGCAAGGCCCCGATGCAGCGGCGCTTGTCATCCGCCCCCCGGCTGCGTAGATCGCGCGGGAACCCCAAGACAAGGATCACCGCGCCGATGTGGCCCGCCTATGTCATCAACCTGGCCGATAACACCAGCCGCTTGCAGCGCAGCGCGCGCCAATTGGACGGTGCGGGCGTGGCTTGGCACCGGATCGATGGGGTCAATGGTTGGGCGATGGGGGAGGCCGAGATCGGGGCGGTCTATGATGCCAAGCGCAATGCGCGCGATGGCAAGCACCGTTTGGTCGCGCCCGAGATCGGTTGCTATCTTAGCCATATTGCAGCCTGGCGCGCGATTGCCGAAGGGGATGCGCCCGGCGGGTTCATTTTCGAGGATGATTTTGCTGCCGATGACAGCCTGGCGGAAAAGCTCGACTTGCTCAGCGGGCCGCAGGATATGTGGGACATGGTAAAGCTTTTCTCGTTCGACGCGACACCGAAGATGGTCGAAACCAAAGCGCTCGGGCCTTACGAAATTGGCATTCCATATCGCGTCCCAACCTGTTTGATCGGCTATGGCCTGACCAAATCCGCTGCAGCGCGACTGGTTGACCGTGCGATCCCGTTCTTCCGGCCGGTGGATGAAGATCAGAAATTTGTCTGGGAAACCGGGCTACGGGTCGCTTTGATCCTGCCACCGCCGATCACCGTGGGCGATCAGGAGGCTGCAACCGGCACCATCGGATCGGTTCGCCGCGCCACGCGCTCTGGCCGTTCGGTGCTCGGGCAAACGCTGCATAATCTGAGCTATCAGTTGCGGTATGCGTGGCGCTTGCGGCGACATCGACGTGCCGAGGCTGGGCGCGAAAAATGACTAAGAAAATCCTGCATATGCATTTCGGCAAAGATGGCGGGGCCGAGCGGTTTTTCGTCAATCTGGTGCAAGCCTTTGGCGAACGCGGGGCCGAGCAGCGTTTTGTCACCCGACCGGGGCGGATTTGGCATGATGAGATCGCAGATTTGGGCCCGATTTACACCAACCATTTTCGGCGGCTTTCGCTGAGCGCTCCGATATTTGCGCTTCGGGTGCAGGGGATGATCCGCACCTGGCAACCCGATGCGATTATGGCATGGATGTCGCGGTCCTCCCGATTGCTGCCAGCGGGTGGAAACGCGGTGAAACTGTCCCGGCTTGGCGATTACCCCAGACATCTTAAAAACTTCCGCAACAATGATCTGATTGTCGCAAATACGCCCGGTATCGCGGCCGCCTGTCGGGAGCTCGGCTGGACGCGGCCGGTCCATGTCGTGTCGAACTTCGCGCGAGAGATTGAGGTCTCACCGATTGATCGCGGCGCCCACGATACGCCGAGCGACGCGTTCGTAATCGTCGGATCTGGACGTTTCATCGGGCGCAAAGGGTTCGGAGAATTGATCGAGGCGGCGGCCACGATCCCCGATGCTTGGCTTTGGCTCATTGGTGCGGGTGAGGATGAGCAGGCCCTGCGCACACAAGCTGAACGCCTGGGCATTGCCGAACGCACGCGTTGGTTCGGTTGGGTGGAAGAGCCGATGCATATTGTTGCCGCCGCAGATTGTTTTGTGATGCCCTCGCGGCACGAACCTTTGGGCAACGTGATTTTGGAGGCCTGGCACGCCGGTGTTCCGGTGGTCTCGACCGCCTCTGAGGGGCCAAGCTGGTTTGTCCGGGATGGGGAGGATGCGCTTTTGGTGCCCATCGGAGATGCCGAGGAGATGTCGCGTGCAATCTGTCGCGTGCGGGGCGACGCAGGACTGGCCCTACGTTTGGTTGAAAATGGGCGCGCCAGCCTGGCAGCAAATTTCACCAAAGCCCGCGTTGTGGATCGGTATTTTGAGATCTTCGATGGCAACTACTGAGCCCAAGATGCTGTGCCTTATCATCAATATGGACAGTGCGCAGGACCGCTTGGGGTTTATGGCGGCGCAGATGGCGGATTTAGGGCTGTCTTGGGAACGCGTGCCCGCGGTGACACCCGACAGCTTAGTGCCACCTAAGACCGATCCGGTTTGGCATCGCTGGCAGCGCCCACTTCGGGTGACCGAGATGGCGCTGTGTGCGTCGCATATGGAAGCTTGGCGTAAGATTGTTGCACAGGGCACACCTTGTGTGGTGTTGGAGGATGATGCACTTCTGGCCGCCGATCTTGTGGGCTTCCTGTCACAGGTGGCCGATCTGGCAGGGATTGATCACATCAGCCTCGAAACCCGCAGCCGCCGCAAAATGCTTGCCCGCAAGGCACATCCGCAGGCTCCAATCCGGCGGCTTTACCAAGATCGCACCGGGTCGGCAGCGATGGTGATTTGGCCGAGCGGGGCAAAAAAGCTGCTGGCAGCCGCCGAACGCGCAGGTGCGCCTTCGGACGCTTTGATTTCATCTTGCCCGGGCTTGCGAAGCTATCAGGCTGATCCCGCGCTTTCGATCCAGTTGGATCAAAGTGAGGCTTATGGCGTGCCCCAAGCGATCCCCACCAAATCTCTGATCGATGCGGCTAAGAAGCCAGCGCGGGGGGGGGTGCCGCTTGGCGCGCGTCTGGGGTATCGCCGCCGCCGGATCGGCGCGCAAATTATGATGGGTCTGAAAATGCTGCTGCGGGCGCCCGTGGCGGAAAGGGTGCATGTTGTGCCAGCGGACCGCTGGGCCCGGCCTACACCCGCCCAGACCGATGCGCAGCCATGAGCGCCGCCGGGTCGTAATCGGTTCGAACCCAATCCTCAAAGCTTATACCAGTTTCCGCCTGGGCGGCGGCATAGGTATCGAGCAGGCGATGCACGACACCCGCTTTGCCAAACCGCCAATGCCCAAATCGCCAGGAAAGTGCACGTCGCGCCTCGGCCAGGGGGATGTCCTTGATCACATGTTGGTAAAGCATCACGGCCAGGCCGGTGCGATCTGACCCGGATTTGCAATGTACCAGCATGGGCTTGGGCATATCGCGCAGCAGGTCTAGCAACTCCAGCAGCACATCGGCCTGGGGCAGTTCGACCGTCCGCATTCGGATGAACCGAAGTTCCAGCCCCAGATCGGCAGCAGCGACCCGTTCGATGTAATTTGGCGTGTTATCGGCGCCGCCCCGCAGGGATAGGATCGAGGCGATCCCCCTACGACGGGCAATGCGCAACCGTCGCGGGCTTGGGTGCCCTGAGCGAAATAGCTGATCATCGACGGCATAGAAGTTTGGGATCAAATACCGCACGAATGCATGATCGCGCCAAAGAAACCCCAAAAAGAAGACATAGGGCGTCAGGATTGGCCGAATCTCTGCGATGTTGCGGTTTTCGGCCATCAGTTCTGCTGTCCGTTTCAGGGTTGCGCCTGACAATGATCAGGCCCGCACGCTTATCTCTGTTGCATCCCCCTTGTGCAAGCCGCTAGGCAACCCGCCTTTTCAAAGCTTGCCAAGCCTTTTGGGTTTTGGTGAGGAGGTTACGCATACGCACACCAAAACCATGCTTTGGAGGGCCGACCATGAAAGGCTTCCCCGATCTCCCGCCGATTTGGCTTTTGGCCTTCTTAGGGCTTGCTTGGGTTCTGGCCAAGGGCCTGCCCTTGGTCACCTTGTTCGGGCCGATCTATCAGGGCCTCGGCTGGCTCATGATCCCCGCGGGCCTCGTGCTAATCCTTTGGTCAGCGCTGTGGTTTCGGCGCCGAAGCACGACGATTGAGCCGCATCACACGCCCTCGGCCTTGATTGTGGAAGGGCCCTACAGGTTCAGTCGCAACCCAATCTATCTGGCCATGTTGGCGATTCTGGTTGGATTTGTGCTGATCCAAGGCGCGCTGAGCCCGGTGCTTTTGCCCTTTCTGTTTCACTGGGTTCTGACCCGTCGTTTCATCGAACCCGAAGAGGCCGCGCTCAAAGCTCAGTTCGGGCCCGAGGCTGAGCGTTACCTCACGGCCACGCGACGGTGGTTGTAACGCAGTCTCGCAAAGGCTTGATTGGAACGGAGGCGCGGCCCAGGCTAGCTATTGCATCCGAAAACGATCCTTGTGGACGAAAACCGATGCGCCTGCCGATCCTCTTTGCTGCCTTGACCAGCCTGTTCTTGCCCGTTTCTGCCCATGCGCAGGACAATGCCGTGGTGGTGGAGCTTTTCACCTCCCAAGGGTGTTCGGCTTGTCCACCCGCTGATCGCATGTTGGGTGAACTGGCCGAGCGCGATGATGTGATCGCCTTAGCGCTGCATGTGGATTACTGGGATTACATCGGGTGGGCGGACACCTTCGCCTCACCACAATTTACGCAACGCCAGCAAAGCTATGGGCGGGTTGCGGGCTCTGCCGTCGTCTATACGCCGCAGATGATTATCGCGGGCCAAGATCATGTTGTCGGGTATCGCCCGATGTCGGTTGCCGATCTGATTGCCGAACATGCGAGCACACCCGACCCCATTGCGATCACCATCAGCGCAGCGTCCGCGGGTGGCTATATGGTGGCCGCAACCACGATCGCGCAGGCCGATATGCCCGAGATGATCGAGGTGCATCTGGTCGCATACTCACCCCACGAGGAGGTAGAGATCATGCGCGGCGAAAATGCCGGGCGCCACGCATCCCATTACAATGTAGTGCGCAGTTGGGCTGTGGTTGCGGAATGGGATGGGCGGGCACCCTTTAGCGCGAACCTGGCGCCAGAATCGGACCTGCCGCATGCCGTGCTGTTTCAGGCCGCCAATCACGGACCAATCCTGGGCGCGGCCAAGCTTGACTAAGCGTTAGGGCTTTCGGCCTTGCTCTCATCCTCGGGCAGCGTTTCGGCGCTTGGCAGGGGCTCATAAGGCGGAAAGAACCGCAATTGCCGCCCCGGTTTCCATCTGCGGTGTATCCAAAACCACTGATCAGGTCGCGCGCGCACGCGGGCCGACAGGCTATCATTCAAGTCTTGGGTCATCCGGTGCGGGTCACTGGGCTTGATCGGAGCTTCGACGCTGACCTTGAAATCCAAGCCGTTTTCCTGGCGCTCGGCATAGATCGGCACCAAAAGCGCATCGTATTTCAGCGCCATTTCCCCGGCAGACAGGACTGTTGGGGCCGGTTGGCCCAGAAAATCCAACAACACGCCATCGCCAAAATATTGATCGATCAACATCGCGCCCTGGCCGCCCTGACGCAGATTTTTCACAAACCCCGCCAGGCCGCGCCGGTCGCGGGCAAAGGCGGGCCCGCCCACACCTTCGACCGAGGCGACATAATGGGCGTTTACATAAGGGTTATTCATCAGGCGGTAGAGGCCGCCCATCTCGTAGCCCCGCACATTCATCGCGGCGCGGGCGGCCTGGTAATTGCCGTAATGGCCTGAAACGAACAGGATTGGGCGGCCCTGGGTGCGCGCCGCCTCACACGCCTCCCATCCGGGGCCTTCGGGTGTCCAATCTTGTGCCGTGCGCAATTGATCTTCGGTGGAATAGTTTTCGATCAGAGTGCGGCCAAAATTGTTCAGAACGGCCTCGGCAATCTTGCGCCGTTCATGCGCGGGCATGTCGGGAAAGATGTATTCAAGCTGTTCTTCGGCGCGGGTGCGATAGCCCACCAAACGGCCCACGCGCTGAAACGACCACCCCATTAGCGCCACGCGCTTGGGGTAGGGCAAGCGGAAGGCCAGCCAAAGCGCCCCGCGAAAGGCGCGGTCGGTCAACCAGTCGAGCCAGAGCCTGCGGGTTTTGGCGGGCATGTCTGCGTTTTGTCCTTTTGCTGCGCGGGCTTAAGCCGGTGACGCTTTCGCGCGCGTTTCGCGGTGCCAGACATAAACACCGGCCCCCACGATCACAAGCGCGCCCACCCAGGTCCAAAGATCCGGTACCTCGCCAAATGCCAGCAACCCCCAGATCGTGGCAAAGACCACACCGGCATATCCAAACGGGGCGACCGCGCCCGCTTCGGCAACCGTCAGCGCGCGGATCAGCAAGAATTGCCCAAGGGCGGCCACCGATCCCAGCAGCAAAAACAAGCCTGTATCGGGCAGGTCGGGTGCCCGGAACTCGCCCACCACCATTGCGCTGGAAACCAGCGTTCCGATCAGGGCGGTGTAAAGAAACGAGGTTAAGATCGGCTCATCCCGACCCAAGAAGCGGGTGGTCAGGGCATATGACGCGTAAAACGTGCCAGCCGCCAAGGGCAGTAGGGCGGATAGTGAAAATACCTCGGTCCCTGGGCGGATAATGATCAACGCCCCGATCAGCGCCGCCACGATGCCCAAGATACGGCGCGGGCCCAGGGTTTCGCGCAGGATCAGGGCCGCACCAATCGTCAGTAAGATCGGATGCACATTCATCACAGCCGTGGCGGCGGCGATGTCGATCAGGGGCAGCGAGGTGAAAAAGCAAAAGGTGGCAGCGAACAAAAACCCGGACCGCAACAGTTGAAGCCCCAGGTGTTTGGTTCGGATGAGCAAATGCAGGCGCGGTGCCAGGATCAAGGCCACAACCAGCATCTGTCCCGCATAACGCGCCCAGACCACTTGGATCACGTCGTAGCGCGCCGCCAAATGCTTGGCGAGCGCATCCATGGATGAGAAAAAGAAGATCGCGCCGATCATCAAACAGATGCCCTGCGCGGTGGGGGAAAGGCGGCTCACCCTTGGGAGGCCGCCGCGCGTCGTTCCAGTTCGGGCAGAAGGCCCGTTAGATTGTAGCCATTGGCGGTTGTGGTCGCGATGATCTCGGCCGGGGTAACCTCGCCGGCGGCCCCCAACGCCCAAACGATGCTCGACCGATTGCCCGAAGCGCAATAGGCCACAACCGGCCCCTCCGAGGCGGCGATGGCATCGGCCTGTTCTTCAACCTGTGCTTCGGTCAATCCGCCGGGCACAATGGGGTTGAAGACAAAGGTCAAACCCGCCGCTTCGGCAGCGGCCTGTATCGCGGCAGCCTGATGGCTGGGCGGGATTTCGTTTTCGGGGCGGTTGTCGATCACCGTGGCGACCCCCTGTTCGGCCAGTTTGGCCATATCCTCGGGGTCAAGCTGCGGCGCAACACTGTAGCGGTCGGTGATGGGGCGTAGGTCCATCTTCGGGCTCCTTGGGGCAAATCTTGGCGCGACCATGCCGCAGGCAGCCCCAAAGGAAAAGCCCAGATCGGTTGACCCACATCAAGGCTGGAATTCTTGGTTAAGGCTAGGCTTTGCGGTGGATTGATCGGCAGGTCTGGCAGTTTGCCGTCGATCCGCCCGGAAGGAGGAGGAGTGGGCCATGACCGATCACACCCGCCGTCGCGCCGAATTGGAACAGCGTCTTGCCGATCTTGATGCACGTTTGCATGGGATCGAAGATGAACTGGATAGCCACCAATCGAAAGACTGGGAGGATTCCGCGACCGAGCGTGAGGATGAAGAGGTTTTGGAACGTCTTGGGCTTTCGGGCCAGGCCGAGATCCAGCAAATCAAAGCCGCCCTGTCACGTCTGGAGGATGGCGAATACGGCTATTGCGTGACTTGCGGCGCTGAGATCTCGGCCGCGCGACTGGATTTGCTCCCCGCGACACCGTTCTGCAAAAAATGCGCGCCCTAGCCAGGCGTGCGGTCCCAAACCGTGCCGAAAGGCGGTGCAAGATGCCAAAGGGATATCCAAGCAGTGATCTGCACCAGCGCATCGCGGGTTTCCTGCGGACGCCCGAGGCTGCCAGCGCCGTTTCCATGGCACTGGCACAAGGGGCATGGGCGGAACATGCGGCAACGCAAAAGCCAATCACAATCACCAAGGACGATCTGCAAAAGGGCGATCCACCGTCCCAGCGAAAGGGAGGCATTCAATGACCAAAAACCGGGCCAGCAGCCAGCCCAAAGAGGTGCATACCGAGCTTAAACCCCGCGACGCCGAAAAGGCCCGCGCGGCGGAGGCAAAACGCAAAATGCTCGACCCTTTGCCTGATCCAATCTCGGATGATGCGTTGGACGATCTGTTCAACGATATGCCGGTCTAAGACATCGGATCAGCCAAGGTTCATTCGTGGTCGACCGCTCAAATGCGCGACACGACCCAGCAGGTCGACGCCGACCTGATGCGCCAGGCCCAGAATGCCGAAGGGCCGCCAGTTTTCGATGATCGGGCTTTCGGCATCGACACGGGGAAAACTCTTTGGTGGGCCACATCGCCACCCGTCCGCGCATCCTTCCAGTGGTCGTTTCACATAAAATGCCCGCTGCCACGGGTCTGGGCGCCGTAGGTCGCATCGGTAACCGTCAAGCCGCTTCAGGCACCAACGCGTCCTCCTATCTTTATCCCCAAAAAATGGCCGCCGGAGGCATCCACCGCCAGCCAGATCATGCAATCCTCAACGACGCTTGAGTGCCGCTTGCCGAAGGCGCGGAAAACCTTGTTTTCCGCGCGGGCGATGCCGCAGGCAGCGCAAACCTTTCACGTATCGGGTTTGATCAATCCAAGGCCGCGCAGGTAGATCCCGATACCAGCCTCCAGCAAATCCTCGGGCGGAAAGGGTGCGTTGGCACCTGGTCGTCCGCGAGCAAAAAGCTCCACCACCCCATGGCTCATGGCCCAGATATGGGCGGAAAACATCGACGGCGGTGGGCGCTTTTCGGGCGGAATATGCTCTGACAATGCCTCTGCCGCCCGCTCCAGCACATCCCGCGACTTTGCCGCCGCCGCCGCCAGTTCCGGCGTTGCATTGGCTGAGGTGCCGCTTTCAAACATCGCCATGTAATGGCCCGGGTAACGGCGGGCAAAGGCCAGATAGGCGCGGCCCGTCGCCTCAAAGGCCGCAAGCGCGGTGGGCTCGCCTTCGTTGAACGCATAGCGCATCAAATCGGCGAAAATCTCATGCCCCTGTCGCGCGCATTCGGCGATCAGCTCTTCCCGGCCCTCGAAATGGCGGTACACGGCTGCGGGGGTTACGCCTGCGTTCTTTGCCGCCTCCGACAGGGTAAAGCCCGTCGGTCCCTTTTCTTCGATCAGCTTCAAGGCCGCATCGACAAGGGCTTGGCGCAGATTGCCATGGTGATAGCCGCGTTTGGGCATGGGGGCCTATTGCGTTTGGGGGGCGGAATGATCGGCCCAAAGCTCGGGGCCGCCACAGATCGCGGGATCGGGTTGGCCCACGATATCGGCATCCTTGCCCTTATAATCAAGCTTGTGCAGCACCGCGCGGATCACCGCCAGCCGCGCGCGGCGTTTGTCATCGGATCGGATCACGGTCCAAGGCGCCCGCGCCGAATGGCCCAGCGCAAGGGTTTCGCCAATCGCATCGGAATAGGCATCCCATTTCTTCAGCCCTTCGACATCGATCCAGCTGAGCTTCCATTGCTTCAACGGGTCGCCTTCGCGGTCCAGAAAGCGGCGCAGCTGCTCGGCGCGCCCGACATTGAGCCAGATCTTGGTCAGTTCGATCCCGTCTTCGACCAGCATCGCCTCGAACTCGGGCAGTTGGCGGAAAAACGCGCCCCGTTCTTCGGGTGTGCAAAAGCCAAACACATGCTCGACCACGCCGCGATTGTACCAAGATCGGTCAAAAAGCCGGATTTCACCCGCGGCGGGCAGATGGTGGATATAGCGTTGGAAATACCATTGCCCGCTCTCGCGGTCGGTGGGTTTTGATAGGGCCACCACGCCCGCCACGCGCGGGTTCAGGTTCTCGCGCACCCGTTTGATCGACCCGCCTTTGCCGGCGGCGTCGCGCCCTTCGAAAACCACCGCGATGCGCTTGCCGCTGTCGCGGATATGGGCCTGGGCTTTGACCAGCTCGATCTGTAACGCCTTTAGCTGATCCTCGTAATCGCGCTTATCCATCCGCTCGGCATAGGGATAGCCGGGGTCAAGGATATCTTTCTTGCTGCCGTCTTTGATCGCCTGCCGAACGGGGTCGGGGGCCTCTTCTTCGAAGAATGTGCTGATCGCGCCGTCAAAGGGTTTGGTCATACGTCACCGGCCCCGTTTTTATGTAATGGGCTTTGACATTAGGCCGCGCGCGGCGTCAACGCAATCCAGCGCGGCTTGCCGCGCGGTCAACCGCGTCCAACACGGTTTGGGGCTCCGCATGATGCGGCGAGTGCCCCACACCTTCCATCCGCACCAGATTAGCGCCTGGGATGATTTCGGCCAAAGGCTCGGAATGAATGCTCAACCAGACCGTCGTATCCTCGGTCCCGTGCAGGATCTCCACGGGCATATCGATGGCGGGATAGGCGCGCGTCATCTGTGTGACTTCGGCCAACAAACTGGCGCGCTGTAACGCGTTTTCACGCAAGGAAGATCGGCGCAGGGTCAGGCCTGCGCCGACATAGGCGTCATACCCCTCGGGCGTGGTTTGCGGCGCAAAAACCTGCGCGATGGTGTCGGTCACCACGCGATCGGGCACCCAGGCCGAGAGCATGGGAATGGTGACCGACCCGGCGAGGGGATGCGACAAAACCCGGTAATAGGTGCTGAGCGGCGTCTCCCATGGGTTAGAGGCGGCGGCCAGCAGGATCAGACCGGCTGTCCGCTCGGGGTGGCGCGTGGCCCAAGCCAGGCCAACCGCCCCGCCATAGGAATGGCCCAGCACCAGGGGACGCTCAACGCCGATCTGCGCTGCGGCGTCCACCAAAAGATCGGCTTGCTCAAAGATCGACGCACCGTTCCCATCCAAGCGGTCCGTATAGCCCAGGCCGGGTCGATCAAAGGCTGTCACCCGATAGTGCGGGGCCAAGCGCTGCATCAGGTCAAAGCTGAAATCCCGCAGATTACCGCTGGCCCCATGGATCAGCACAATATCCGGCCCGCTGCCCATTTGCAGGTAATGCACTGCCGTCCCATTAACGTCGATCATCTGACCCAAGGGCGGATAGGTGGCCTCGGCCCGCATCTCTTGCCGATTTGCCTTCCACAGGGTCGCGCCTGCGAAGCCGAGGGTCAATGCAACCAGAACCAGCAGCACTTTCACGCCCGCAAATCCGTGCTGGCCTGGCCGATCAAGTCCATATCGAAGGGGGTGGTCAAATAAACCTCGGAAATCCAGTTGCCGTAAAGCAAATGGGCATGGCTGCGCCAGCGGTTTAGCGGATGCTGATCGGGATCGTCCGAGGGGTAATAATTGACCGGCACCTCAATCGGCGCGCCCTGGCTGGCATCGCGGTCATATTCCTGTTTCAGCGTGTCGCTGTCATATTCGAAATGGTTGAAGATATAGAGCGCGCGATGGGCGCGATCTTCGACCAGGCAGGGACCAACCTCGTCCGAACCGATCAGCGTGCGCAGGCCCGAAACAGCATCGATTTCATCCTGCTGCATTTCGGTCCAGCGACTTACGGGGATCACGCAATCATCGGAAAACCCGCGCAGATAGGTCGAGGCCGGGTCGGTCACGCGGTGGCGGAAACATCCAAAGGCCTTGGCATCGAGCATGTGTTTTTTTACATCATGCAGATAGTTGATCATCGCCATTCCGCCCCAGCAGACGCCAAAGGTCGAATGCACATGGCTTTGGGTCCAGTCGAAGACCTGGGTCAACTCTTGCCAATAAGTCACATCTTCGAACGGCAAATGTTCGATGGGCGCGCCGGTGATGATCAGACCGTCGAATTTCTCACCAGTTTCGCGCACCTCGCTGAAGGGGCGATAAAACTCCTCCATATGCGCGGCCGAGGTGTTTTTGGTCTCGTGCTCGGACATGCGGATCAGGCTCAGTTCGATCTGCAGGGGTGACGCCCCGATCAGCCGCGCGAACTGCGTTTCGGTCTGGATCTTCTTGGGCATCAGATTGAGCAGCCCAATGCGCAACGGGCGGATATCCTGTTTCGAGGCTGCCGTTTCGCCCATGACCATCACCCCTTCACGCTTCAAAACGTCAAAGGCCGGCAGGGTGGAGGGCAGTTTGATCGGCATCAGAAGGCTCGCAAGTGTCCTGAACGAGGGTAGGGGCGACGATTTAGGCGTTGTCAGCCCGTCTGCCAAGGGCCAGGCCGATCAGGTCTTCGGCATCTTGGGCATCCCGCACGGTCTCGACCTCTTCCGCCTGTACGGTGATGCCCCAGTTTTGCGCCATCGCTTGGTACAGCGGCGCGCGATGGGCCATGGCTTTGGCGAAGGCAAAGCGTACAAAGCTGTCGGGGTCGACCTGATCAGCGCTCTGGCCGGTCTCATCCAGGTAGTCTTGCCAAAGCGGTAGCAGAAATTCTGGCTTGTAATACATCGGCTTCGGGTCGCGGTCGAAGCGGCGGATCAGCTCTTGCGTGTGGGTTTCGGGCCCTTCGATCCAGACCATCAGACATGTCTTGGCCAGGGCCGATAGCACTTCGTCCGCAGGGTCAGAGGGGTCAACCACCTCGCAAATCGACCCTCCGGTGTCACAGATGAAATGCGGATAGCCATATAGATCGCGCGCGCGCGCGATGAAGGCCGGGGTGTCGAGCAGGGCGTTGATCTCGGCGCGGCGGTGCAGGTCTTGGCGTCGACAGTATTCGTCGAAGCTTAACCCACCCTTCGCCGTGTCGCCGGGCTTGCCCAAAAAGGTCGAGAGCGGGCTGAGATTGTCGAAGCTGATATTTTGCCGGATATAAATCGAATCCGACCGCAAAAGCTCGGCCAGAAAGGGAACCTGCATCGCCTGCCGCTTCAGGTTATCTTCGATATGTTCGCCCATATAGGCGGTGCCGATGCGGTAATCGATGGAATAGTGATACCACGTACCACCGCCGCGCAGCAGAGTTGCAAGCCGCGTTTTGCCAAGGCCCGACATGCCGAACACGGCCAGGCGTTTGTCCGTTGCATCGGCCCAGGCAGAGGGGCTGTCGTATAGAAGCGGCATGGGCAAAGTCCGAAACGCAAAGGGTCGCTTTGGCGCTGATACCTTGCGCAAACGCCGAACAAAAGCCTTGGCTTGATTTGGGGCTTAGCTGCTTTCCTTAAGCTGCGCCGTTAGTTTGTCGAAGGCTTGGCTCCAACCGCCTTCACCAGCGCTGCCAGCGGGCACACCTACATGGGTCATGGTCATGTGGGTTTTCCCATCCCGTTCTCTTAGTTCGACCGTCACCTCGGTGGTATCAGGGTGCCCCTCGGGCAGGCCCATCGCCTGCGGCGAAAGCACGTTGCCATCTGCGTCACACATGCTTTCGGTGTAGATCAGCTGCCTAGGGGCCTCGACCAGCTTGTAGGTTCCGATAAACCACATGGTCATGGTGCGGTTGGGCGTCTGCATCTGCATGCAAATCTTGCGCTGGCCGCCGACGACCACGTCCATCTCGGCCTCCGGTACGGAAAATCCCATCGGTCCGTACCATTTCTTGAACGAGTCCGGATCGGTCCACATCAACCAAACCAGAGCGATTGGTGCATCAAATTCACGTTCGATTTTGACCCAGTCTTCAGTGTGGCTCATCATGTGATCCTTTCAGTTCGTTCAGAACATCCGCCATTGCGTCAAAGCGGTTTTCCCAGATGTGGCGGTATTGGCTGGTCCAGGTCGAAATCGCCTCGAGCGGTTTGGCGTCGAGGCGGCATGGGCGGAATTGCGCGTGTTTGCCGCGGGCGATCAGGCCCGCACCTTCGAGCACGCGGATGTGTTTGGAGACGGCGGGCAAGCTCATGTCGAAGGGTTCGGCGATTTCGTTCACTGTCGCCTCGCCCTGTGCCAGATGTGCCAAGATCGCGCGCCGCACGGGGTGCGCCAAAGCGGCAAATGCCGAGTCGAGTTGCTCAGAAGGGGTCATACCGCTTTATTATACCGATTCGTTAATTAAACAATTGGTAAAATACAAGACGCGCACAAACCGGTTTGCCGCTCAGGAATCTAGAGGAAGCTCACTCGCGCGGTGTCAGCGTGGTCACACCCAGATTGCCAGCGCGCGCCAAATCCGGGTCCAGCGTCATGGGGATGTATTCGCCGCGTCGCCAAAGCGCGCCCAGATCGTCGTAATGGCGGCTAAGCGGGTGGCCCGACTGCCCGGTCGCAATCACAAAGACGGAACTGTCGGGATCGGCAAAGTCATAGACGCCGCGATAGCCCGCCGAATGGGTGTTGAGGAAGGGATCGGGCAAGGTGCCGGGGGTTGCTGCGCGTTGCAGCGTGAAATCCCCGCCCGAGGTTGGCTGACGAATATTCACGATCCAGGAAAACAGACGCGTGTCGCCCAGAACCGGATGATCATGCTGCGCCTCATGCGCCGCACCCCAGCGCCAGCTTTCGATATCGGGGCCATAGCGTTCTTCCAAGAACTGCAACGCGTCGTCCAGGGCCAGGCGCGCAATAGCGGTGCAGCCTTCTTCGACCGTCGAAGGCCGCACATCGCACCATTCGCTGGCCCCGTTGATGTCGCGATAAACGCGTTCAAGGAAAATCGGCTCAACCTGCTGGAACTCATTTGCAAGCGGGCCGATTTCATCGCGGATCAGCCGTTGCTGCAACTCTCGCATCCAGGCGGCATAGATCAGCGGCTCGGGCAGATGCTCGTTCATCTCGCCATTCCATTCGGCCAAGAGCGCAAGCGCCCGCTGTCGCCGCCGTTCGGGGGAGCCATCGGGGGCGGCTTCGCCGGTGAACCACAGCTCTCGCGCGACCAGGGGCAGGATGTTGCGCGCGGCGGCCGAAACCGTATCCAACTGCGCTTCGATGAAGCTGTCGCGGGTATGGACCTGGCGCCCCTCCATCAAATGTTCCAGCCGCGTGATGCGCTGCGTGTCGCCCCAGTGGAAGGAGACATGCAGCGGGAAATCCCGATCCACGGTCTTGTTATTGGTGTTGCCCAGCAGCCCGGTTTCAGGGTCGATGAAGGTGGGATTGGCGAAATACTGCGTGATGCCCTGCCAGCGGTTGTCTTCGATCCAGCCGGGCGAGGGCATGCGCGCCTGTGTCTGATGCGCGGTCAAGCGCCAGGGCATATGTCCGATCACCTGCATGGCGATGCGCCCATCGGCAGACGCCAGCATCAGGTTCTGCGCAGGGGCCACAAAATCGCGCCCGGCCTCGATCGCTTCTTCGATGCTGCTGGCCCGCATCAGGTTCAGCCCGGTCTGGATCGAGGTGTTTTCGTCGCTCAGCGCAGTCCACGCCATGCTCATTACATGGCCGGGCGGTGTGACGCTGCCGATATTGTAATGCACGCCAGGGATGACGGGGCCGTTTTCGGTGTGGCGCAGGGTGATGGTCACCGGGTCTTCATCGGCCACTTCAATAATCGCACGGCGGGTTTCAAACCGGGCCCAGCCATCGGGGGTACGGTATTCTTCGGGGTTTTGCGGGTTCAGTTCCTCGGCATAAAGATCGATGTCATCCAGATAGGCCGAGGTCAGACCCCAAGCCAAATCCGGGTTTCGACCCACTAAGACCACGGGCATGCCGGGGATGGTGCCACCGATCACGCCACCGGTCGAAAGCTCCAACCGGGCCAGATACCAAATCGATGGCGCGCTGAGGCCCAAATGCGGGTCATTGGCCAAAAGCGTGCCGCCCGCAGCGCTGCGTTCCGGGGTTGCGGCAAAGGCGTTCGAGGCCCCCGCGCGCGCATGCCCGTGCACACTCGGGTGCAGCGGGTGCCGCGCGCGCGGGGCGGCTTGCGCAAATTGGGACGGGGGCATGTCAAACAGGGCCGCAAAATCGCCAATCGCCGCCGCGCCAGGACCGGGGGCGTCAGGCATCAGGTCATTCAATAGATCGCTATTGCCAAGTGCTAGCGCCGCCCGGGCGCGCAGCACCTCCTCCTCCTGATGATCGGCTAGGCGCAGGGCCATGATCAGCGTCATCGCCACGCTATCGGCAGGTCGCCAGGGCGCGATTTCGGGCTCAAATAGAAATAGCTCCGGCGCGCCACGGCCCAGCGCTTGGCTGCCGATCTGCCCAAGCCAGGCATTCACGCCATCGGCATAGGCTTGCAGGCTTTCGACGGTCTCAGGCTCCAGCGCGGCGACCGAACGGGAGGCATGGCCATAAAGGTCCAAGCGCCGCAGCAGATCGTCGATCTCAAGCGTGGCACTGCCAAAAAGTTCAGATAACCGCCCCTGGGCCGTGCGCCGCATCATTAGCATTTGCCACAGGCGATCCTGGGCATGGGCAAAACCCAGGCCGAAAAACACATCCTCGTCGGTTTGCCCAAAAATATGCGGCACGGCCGAGGTAGTGCGGACAATCTCGACCGGGCCGGACAGGCCGTTGACCGTCCAATCAGCGTCGTAATCGGGGATCGAGCGTGAGGCCATCCAGAACGCCAGAACAACCGCCGCCACACTCAGCACGACGGCGGCCGTAACCAGACGTACAAGCCATTGCAGGAAGACGGCCATGAACCCTCGGGGACAAACGCTTAAGTTTGGCCTGTCCTAGACGGGGCCAGGGGGAATTGCAAAGCCGTGCTTAGGGGATGATGCGGGAATACCGCGTGCCGTCCAGCGTTGCGCCCACGATCAAGCCCGCCTGACCATAAACCACGGCAATGACCGGATCGAGCAGGGTGTTGGTATCAAGGCCCAGGTTCCCGCCATCCGAATTCAACGCATAGCGCACATCCGCCCCAATCGCCCAACCGGCAGATTCGCGGAAATCGCGCAGCGCATCCTCGGTCATGAAAAACAGCGTGTGGGCATATTGCTGCGCGCCAATTTGTAACCCAAAGGTGCCAGCAATGGCCGAGTAGTAATCAACCGTCGCCCCGCCGACCCGCAGCGCCCCGCGCCCGTAAGAACCGCCAAAGCCAAAGCCCGCCTCGGTCACCAGCGGCATCACCAGCATCCCGGCGGAGTTAAAGGCCAATTCTTCCGATCCCGGAACCTCGGCATACATGAAATCCAAGGCCGCATCGACCCGCGAGTCGAGCCGTTGGGAAGCGCGCGAGTTCACACCGCCACCGCCACAGGCGGCCAATAGCGGCACCGCGGCACCGGTCATTACGAAATTCCGACGGGAAAGCTTGCTCATTTCGGCGCCTCACCTTTTTGGCGCGATCTGCGCCATGCCTCAAACATGCAGGGGTTCACCCCTGTCAATTTCAACAAAACATACGCGAAATGGCGGCAGGTGTCATCTGCCAATCCACAATATCTGCGATAATTCGCCGACGCGCCCGCTAAGCGTTGAGGATGCGCGCGACCCGTGGGGCAAAATAGGTCAGCACGCCGTCACAGCCCGCGCGCCGAAACGCCATCAGGCTTTCCAGCATGACCTTTTCACCGTCGATCCAGCCATTTTGCGCCGCCGCCTCGATCATCGCGTATTCGCCAGACACTTGATAGGCAAAAGTCGGCACCTCGAACTGGTCTTTCACCGCGCGGCACATATCCAGATAGGGCAGGCCGGGTTTGACCATGACCATATCCGCCCCTTCGCCAATATCGCGCGCGACGCAAGCCAAACCCTCAAGCCGATTGGCCGGGTCGATCTGATAGGTCTTTTTATCCCCGACCAAAGCGCCCGACGCCCCAACCGCATCACGAAACGGCCCATAGAAGGCGGAGGCGTATTTGGCAGCGTAGGACATGATCGTCACACCCTGATGGCCTGCATCCTCCAACGCGTGGCGCAAGGCGGCGATGCGCCCATCCATCATGTCGGATGGCCCAAGGATGTCAGCGCCAGCCTCGGCCTGGGCCAGGCCCATTTTGACCAGCGCCTCAACCGTTTCGTCATTCACGATGACACCATCGCGCACGATCCCGTCATGGCCATTGGCGTTATAGGGGTCGAGCGCGATATCGGTCATGATCGCAATCTCGATGCCCGCATCGCGAATGGCGCGAATGGCGCGGTTGGTCAGGTTGTCGGGGTTCCAGGCCTCCTCGCATAGCTCGGTCTTCAGGCTGGCATCCGTATAAGGGAAGAGACAAATCGCGGGGATGCCAAGATCTGCGGCCTCGCGCGCGGCGTCCACAATTTTGTCGACCGACCGGCGGATGACGCCCGGCATTGATGCCACGGGTTCTTCCACCCCGTCGCCATCACGCACGAAAATCGGCCAGATCAGATCGTTCACCGAGAGTTCGGTTTCGCGCACCAGATTACGCAAAGCCGGTGTGGCACGGGTGCGGCGCAGGCGCGTGGCGGGGAAGGGGGGGCGTGTCATCGGGCAATTCCAGCATCAACTGCGGTCATTGGCCACTCGGTGCCATGGCCAAAGGGCAATCTCAAGGGTGGAAACCGACGCAGCGCCCGCCTATGGTGCCCGCTAGAAAAAACGCCGAGCATTAAAGACCAAGATCAGCCCGTGGAATTCCTAGACCTTGTGACAGAAGTCATCGACCTCAGGTCGTTTTCGAACCTGTGGTATTGGATCGTGCTTGCGATCCTTTGGTCGACCCTATCGCATTGGGTGGTGGGCGTGCCGTTTCATATGGTCGTGCGTGCGCGCCGCGGGCATGAACAAAGCGCGCGCGATATGCACACCCTGGCCCAGATCAATGTGCGCACCATTCTGACGACGGTGGATGATGCGGGCGTGTTTCTGGTGGGGTTCGGAACCTTTTTCATCACGGTCTTGGCGGTTTTGGGCTGGGGTTATCGGGTGGAGTTTTGTCAGGCCGTTCTGCTGCTTGTGCTGCCGTTTTTCTGTGTTGGCGGGCTGACGGTTTGGACAGCCAAGCGTCTGCAAGCCCGCGAATTCGCCGATCTTGCCAAAACGCTGCGCTATCACCGCATGATGGTGCAAGCGATGGGCGTGGTGTTTATCTTCGTGACCGCGATGTGGGGCATGTATACCAACGTCACCTTCAGCCCGCTGAACTGATTGGCTTGACACCCGCGCCACGCGGCGTAGGTGAGGCGCGCAATGTCCCCGACCCCTGACCATATTCTTGCCGGCGGCGCGCCCGAGGGCTTTGATGCCCGTCTTGTGCTGCGTGAACTGGCCAAAGGGGACGGTCCGGTCCTGCATGTCGCGCGCGATGATAAGCGCATGGCGGCGATGGAAACGGCTTTGGCCTTTTTCGATCCAGGCGTTCCGGTTCTACGGTTTCCGGGGTGGGATTGCCTGCCTTATGATCGGGTGTCGCCCAACGCCGATATCTCGGCCACGCGCATGGCGACGCTGGCCGCATTGGCGGCAGGGTTTTCTGGCGCTTTTGTGGTTCTGACCACGCTGAATGCCGCCAGCCAGTTCATTCCGCCGCGTCAGCTTTTGCAGGATGCAGCCTTTGTGGCCGAGGTTGATGGGCGGATTGATGAGGGCGCGCTGAAGGCCTTTCTGGTGCGGATGGGGTTTATGCAGACGCCCACCGTTACCGAGCCCGGCGATTATGCCGTGCGCGGCGGTATCATCGACGTTTGGCCACCGGGTGAACCCGCGCCGGTGCGATTGGATTTGTTTGGCGACATTCTGGATGGCGCACGGCGGTTCGACCCGATCAGTCAGCGCACCACCGAAACCCTGCAGCGGGTGGAATTGGCCCCGGTTTCGGAAGTGATCCTGGATGAGGCCGCGATCACCCGGTTCCGCCAAAACTATCGCATCGAATTTGGCGCCGCAGGCACCGATGATCCGCTTTACGAGGCGGTGAGCGCGGGGCGCAAACACCAGGGGGTCGAACACTGGCTGCCGTTTTTCCACGAACGATTGGAAACGCTGTTCGACTACCTTCCGGCGGCCACGATCACATTGGATGATCAATCCACCCCGCAGCGCCTGTCGCGGTGGGATTCGATCTCGGATCAATACGACACGCGCAAAACTGCGCTGACCCAAAAGGGGCGGCTGGATACGGTCTATAAGCCCGTCCCGCCCGAACAACTCTACCTGGATGATACCGCTTGGGAGGCGGCGGTCAGCGCCCATCGCCTGGTTCAGTTTTCGCCGCTGTCCCAAGCGCCGGGGCCGGGTGTGATCGACGCGGGTGGGTGCACCGGTCGATCCTTTGCGCCGGAGCGTCAGCAGGAAAACATCAGCCTTTTTGGGGCATTGGCGGCGCATATTCAAAAAATGCGTGAAGACAGCGCTGTTGTCATTGCCTCCTGGTCCGAAGGCGCGCGTGAGCGCTTGCAGGGCCTGCTGGAAGACCAAAATATCGCGGATGCCAATCTGGCGCGGGATGCGCGAGATATTGGCGGCAAAGGCAGCCTGAACTTGGTAATTTGGCCTTTAGAACAGGGCTTTACCGGCGATGGTTTAACCATCATCTCAGAGCAAGACGTCTTGGGCGACCGGCTGATCCGACCAAAGCGCCGCACCAAACGGGCCGAAAACTACCTGACCGAGGCACAATCGCTCAGCCCCGGTGATTTGATCGTGCATGTCGATCACGGCGTTGGTCGCTACAAAGGGCTCGAAACCATCACTGCGATGGGGGCGCCGCATGAATGCCTGGCGCTGGAATATGCGGGCGGGGATCGTCTGTTCCTGCCGGTCGAAAACATCGAACTGCTTAGCCGGTATGGCCATGATGAGGGGCTGCTTGACCGTTTGGGCGGCGGTGCGTGGCAGGCCAAGAAAGCCCGACTGAAGGAACGCATCCGGCAGATCGCGGACAAGCTGATCCGCATCGCCGCCGAGCGGGAGCTGCGCCGCGCCCCGATGTTAGAAACCCCCGGTGACATGTGGGAGGCGTTTTGCGCCCGCTTCCCGTATGAGGAAACGGATGATCAGCTGACCGCCATTGCTGATGTGCTGGAAGATTTGACCGCTGGGCGGCCTATGGACAGGTTGGTTGTCGGCGACGTGGGCTTTGGCAAGACCGAGGTGGCGATGCGCGCGGCCTTTGTCGCCGCTGCCGCCGGGCTGCAAGTGGCTGTGATTGCGCCTACGACGCTTCTGGCGCGCCAACACGCCAAGACATTCACCGACCGGTTCCGGGGTTTCCCGATCCGCGTGCGCCAGCTTAGCCGATTTGTGCCAGCGAAACAGGCCAGCGAAACCCGCAGGGGGCTGGCGGATGGCTCCGTCGATATTGTCATTGGCACCCACGCGCTGCTGGCCAAAACCGTGCGGTTCAAAGATCTGGGCCTGCTGGTCGTGGATGAGGAACAGCGCTTTGGCGTGACCCATAAGGAACGGCTGAAGGAAATGCGCTCGGATGTGCATGTGCTGACCCTCAGCGCCACGCCGATCCCGCGCACGCTGCAAATGTCGCTGAGCGGGGTGCGTGACCTGAGCTTGATTGGCACGCCGCCGGTCGATCGATTGGCGATCCGCACCTATGTCAGCGAATTCGATGCGGTCACCATCCGCGAGGCGCTGCTGCGCGAACACTATCGCGGCGGGCAAAGCTTCTACGTTGTGCCCCGGATCGAAGACCTGCCCGATATCGAGGCTTTCCTACGCGACCAGGTGCCTGAGGTCACATTTGTCACCGCCCATGGCCAGATGGCAGCGGGTGAGTTGGATGACCGGATGGTCGCCTTTTACGACGGCAAATATGATGTGTTGCTGGCCACAACCATCGTCGAATCGGGCATCGACATCCCGACCGCCAACACCATGGTGATCCACCGCGCGGATATGTTTGGCCTGGCGCAGCTTTACCAAATTCGCGGACGGGTGGGGCGCTCGAAAACCCGCGCTTACGCCTATCTGACGACCAAGCCGCGCGCGAAACTGACACCGGCTGCCGAGAAACGCTTGCGGGTTCTGGGCAGCCTCGATAGCTTAGGCGCGGGCTTTACCATCGCCAGCCAAGATTTGGATATTCGCGGGGCGGGCAATATCGTCGGCGAAGAGCAATCCGGCCATGTGCGTGAGGTTGGGTTTGAGCTGTACCAATCCATGTTGGAGGAGGCGATTGCCAAGATCCGTTCGGGCGAGGCCGAGGGCTTGCCGGGTGATGACGGGCAATGGTCGCCTCAGATCAACCTGGGTGTGCCGGTTCTGATCCCCGATGCGTATGTGCCGGATCTGGACGTGCGATTGGGGCTTTATCGTCGCCTCAGCCAGCTGGAAACCAAAGTCGATCTCGAAGGCTTTGCCGCCGAGTTGATTGACCGCTTCGGCAAGCTCCCGCGTGAGGTGAACACGCTGCTTCTGGTCGTGCGCATCAAGGCCATGTGCAAACGCGCCCATATCGCCAAGATGGATGCCGGGCCCAAGGGGGCCACGATCCAGTTCCATAACGATAAGTTCCCCAACCCGGCGGGTCTGGTCGCGTTCGTTGAGGATCAAAACGGGCTGGCCAAGGTGAAAGACAATAAGATTGTTGTGCGCCGGGATTGGTCCAAGGATGCCGACAAGATCAAAGGCGCCTTTGCCATCGCGCGGGATTTGGCGATGCAGGCGAAGGGATAGGATTCGCCTATCCGTGCGATTTCGCCGCCAGAAAATAAGAACACTTGTCCTTTTTTGGCTCAATTCCGTCACTCGTAATTTGTAAATTTAGTTAAAGATTAGGGCTTTATGGGTAAATCTTCATGTTATCAAGAAACCTTAATCGATTCTGGTCTCGTGGCGGTATTTTGTGCTGACGTCGATGGAGGTCTGCCTGATGCCCGAGATTATACCGCATCACCTGCGCCGCCCTGCTGACACCAGCGAAGGCGAAGTTGCGCAAAATCAAGCGATCATCCCTTTGCCGTTGCCTGTGCTCCAAATTCAGTCAAAGGATCGATCTTTGGTTTGCCGCGATGTCCAATTGGCAACCCTGATGGCCAGAGGGGCCATTGTGGTTCTGGTCGTGTTGATTCTGGCAGTGGCCGCCGTTCTCATCATCCGAGCATTGGTACATGGGGACGCAGGGTTATGGTCCGATTTGGTTCAGGGATGGGAAGCATATTTTCCCACCGGCGGGGCCTTCAACCGCTGGCCTTATGGCTAAGTGTCAAACTGCTTCCCGTGGCATCGACCGCATGATCAGCGCCCCGAGCGCCGAGGCAATACAGGCCGCGACGACCAGGGGCAGGGCGGTGCCGTTGAAAAACTGACCAATGATAGCGCCTATGATTGCGCCGCCGACCGTCGCCAGCGCCCCCATGATCGAGGCCGCCATACCAGCGATATGGCCCAACGGCTCTAACGCTAAGGCGTTGAGATTGCCGATGGTGAAGCCCGCCAACGCAAAGACCGTCGTGCACCATCCGAAAAACACCCAGAATTCGCTGGCACCCAGCGTTATCCCGCCGAGCGCGACCACCATCGCCAATGACGCCAAAGATTGCGCGACAAGCGCGCGTCGCACCAAGGGCCGCATGCCCAATCGAATTACCAGCTTGCCATTGATCGGCGCGGCGGGCGCAGCAACGCAGGCGATGAGCGCGAAAAGATAAGGAAATTCGCCCGCGCGGTCATAGGTGTCGGCAAAGATTTGGTGGATCGACGAAATGGTGCCGAACAAGATGCCGAACACAAGGGTTTGAACTAGGATCGATAATTGCATCTGGCGCAAGCTCAGCGCCTCTACGAAAGCCGCCTTTAGCGTCGACAGGCGCAACGGCCTGCGCGCGGCGGGCGGCAAGGTTTCTGGCTGGCGGATCATAAGCCAACTGACCGAGATCAGCGAAAACAACAGAAACACCAAGAAGATCGCGCGCCAGCCAAAGCCCCAGATGATCGCCTGCCCAATCATGGGTGCGACAGCCGGGAAAATGGTGAAGATCAGCATGGCAAAGCTAACGATCTGCGCCATTTGCCGCCCGGAATAAAGATCGCGGATAATCGCCATGGCGACAACGCGCGGACCCGCCGCGCCCAGGCCTTGCAGAATGCGCGCGGCCAAGACCCACTCTAAGCTTTGGGCGAAATAGGCGGTCGCCGCGCCAATGATGTATAGCGCCGCGCCCACGATGATCACAGGTTTGCGGCCAAAACTGTCCGAGAGCGGGCCGGTGAAAAACGTGCCGATGCCAAGGCCCAGAACAAAGCTGGTCAGCACAAGCTGCGCAAGATTGGGGGCCTCGGGCGCCAGCGTGCCTGCAATCTCGGGCAGGGCGGGCAGCATCGCGTCGATGGAAAAGGCCACGGTGGCAAAGATCATGCCCATGAGCGCGATGAACTCAGCCCGCGCCATGCGGGGTATCTGGGGCTCCGCCGCCTCGGTCATCGGACGCGCGCCATCACTCCGCTTTCTCAAGCTGTTCGGTGATCTCATCCATCACCTTGATCCACAGATCGGTGGGTTGCGCGCCGCGCAAGACATGTTGGCTGGCGATCACAAAGGTCGGCACGCCATTGACGCCGCGCTGGCGGGCATGGGCATCGCGCGCGCGGATATCCTCGGCATCCGCGTCCCCTTGCAACAAGGTTTCGATCATCGCGCGGTCCAGGCCAATCTCGGCCGCCAAATCCGCCAAAACGCCGGTGTCGCCGATATCCTTGCCATCTTGGAAATAGGCCCGGAAAAGCGCGAGCTTCATCGGCGTTTGCCGGTTTTCCAGCCCCGCCCAATGCAGAACGCGATGGGCATTCAGCGTGTTGGGCGTGGTTTTGATGCCTTCAAAATCAATCGAAACGCCAGCGGCTTCGGCATGTTCGATCACCGGCGCATAGGCGCGCACAGCACCTTCTTTTCCGCCGAATTTGGTTTCGAGGTATTCGCGCCGATCCATGCCCTGGGCCGGCATATCGGGGTTCAGTTGGAACGGATGCCATTCGATGTTGAACGGGTGGTTCGGTCGCGCCTCCATCGCGCGGGCCAGGTTGGACCAGCCGATGAAGCACCACGGGCAGATCGGGTCGGAAAGAATGTCGAGCTTGATCATCTGGTGTCCTTCAGGGCGTCCGCCAACGCGCGGCGGTTCAATTTGCCATTGGCGCTGCGGGGCAGGGTGTCACGGTGCAGGTAGAGTCGGGGTCGTTTGTAGCCCGCGAGCGCCGCCTCCGCCAGCGGGCGCAGCTCATCTTCTGTCGCGGGGCCGGAATAGACCAGGGCCAAGATGCGGGTGTCTTGTTTGACCTCGATCGCGGTGGCGGCGCAATCGGTGATGCCGAGGGCCGATTGGAACACTGCCTCGATCTCCAGTGGTGAAATGCGGAAGCCACCGGTGGTCAGCAGATCATCACGCCGCCCGTGGTAGTGGAACACGCCGTCCGCGTTGCGGCGGACCAGATCGCCGGTCAGGAACCAGTCATTCACAAGCGGCAGTTCGACCCCGCCATCAGGCTGCGCGTAACCCAGAAACAAGCCGGGGTCGGATTCATGAACCGCCAGGATGCCGGTTGTGTCATCGGCCACGAGTGCGCCAGCCTCGGTCACCACGGCAAGCTTGCGCCCGGTTTGGGCAAAGCCAAGCGTTCCCGGCGGGGCCGGGCGCGAAGGCGCGCCAGAGAGAAAGGTGGAGCATTCCGACATGCCAAGCGCCTCGTGCAGATCGGTGCCGGTCGCCGCGACCCAGGCATCGCGCAGCGTTTGCGGCAGCTTTTCTCCGGCGCTTAGCGCATGGCGCAGGCGCGGCACGGATATTGGGTCAGGCTTGGACAGGAGCTTGCGAAACACGCCTGGAACCGCCGCGAAGATCGTGGCGTCATGGCGTTTGAGCAGCAGGGGTAAGGTTTCAGGCGCGGTGCCGGGTTTGGGGATCAGCGCGGTCGCCCCGACGCTCCATGGGTCTAAAAGGCCGGTGCCGAGCGTGTAGGTCCAGTTAAACGCGCCGGCGTGGAGCACGCGATCCTCCGCCCCCAGCCCATACCAATCGCGCCACATCATGCGCCGAGCCCAAATCGCGCGATGGGCATGGGCCACGGGTTTGGGTTTGCCAGAGCTGCCTGAGGTGAAGACGAGATAGGCTAGACGGTCTGGATCGCCCAAAGCGGGCGCGATCGGATTATGGCTGATCAGCCCGGCTAGATCGTCGATCACCGCGGCGTTGCAGGCGGTCGGCAGGCTGACGCCGGGATGGGCCAGGATGGCCTGTGGCTGTATGATCTGGGCGATCTGGCTGATTTCCGGCGTGGTCAGCCCTTCGGCGGTCGGCACGGGCACAAGATCGGCGGCGATGGCCCCCAGAAATGCAATTGGAAAATCAGGTGTGTTGGCCAGGCGCAAAAGCACACGATCGCCTGGGGCTAAGCCCGTCGCGCGCAATCCCGCCGCCATGCCGCCCACCGCGCGGTCGAGCTTTGCATAGCTCCAACGTTCGGCTTTGGCCGGGCCGAGCACCGCCAGGGCGATTTTGTCCGGCGTCGCATGTCCGGCGCTGAGCACATAATCGGCTAGGTTGAACGGGGTCGGGCAGGGTTGCATGGCTTTGGGCCTACGCGCGCCCGCGCCGCGTTGCAAGCAGGCCGGGGCGCGGGTAAGACGCCGGGTCATGAGCAATGATCTTCAAGACGAGCCCAGCCTGATCCGCTTGGCACGCGCCTCGGGCGATGCGGGGGATGACGGGGTGCCGGTTGATTTGGCCGAACGCGTGCGTGCGCTCCGCAAGGAACGGGAATGGACCTTGGAGCAGGCGGCCAAGCAAGCGGGCTTGGCGCGGTCGACCCTGTCCAAGATCGAAAACGGCCAAATGTCGCCGACCTATGAAGCGTTGAAGAAGCTGGCCGTGGGGCTTGGGATTTCGGTGCCGCAACTATTCACGCCGCCCTCGGGCGCGGCGGTGAATGGGCGGATGGCGGTGACCTTGGCAGGCCAGGGCGAGGCCCATGCAACCGCCACCTATGAGCATGAGTTGTTGGCGGGCGCTTTGACCCGGAAATCCATGCTGCCCTACCGCGCGCGTATCCGGGCGCGGGCATTTGAAGAATTTGACGGTTGGGTGCGCCATGACGGCGAAGAATTCTTATACGTGCTGACCGGCACCATTCGGCTGCTGACCGAGTTTTACGCGCCGGTGGATATGAAACGGGGGGACAGTGCCTATTACGACGCCTCGATGGGGCATAACGTGATTTCGACCTCGCAGGATGATGCGACGATCCTGTGGGTGACAGCGCTGAGTTGATTGAAGGGATTGCGCTGCGCTTCGCGCATCGCCGGTGGCATTTTTCTTGCGAAAAATGCGCAATGGGGCGCTGCCCCCGGCGCTGCCGCGCCTCCCCCGCCATATTTCTGGGATAAAGAGGGTTACGGGGCGCGGTAAAGGCGGGCGGCGAGCGCTACGGCAAGGGACGCGCCGATAAGCTGCATCACGATGAAAATAGGGACATGGGCGGGCAGGATGCCGGCGAAGGTGTCGCTGAACCCGCGGGCAATGGTCACAGCCGGGTTGGCGAAGCTGGTGGAGGCGGTGAACCAATAGGCGCCGGTGATATAGGCCGCGACCAGAGCGGGCACCTGGGTGGGTGCGTGACGCAGGCCACCGAGAATGGTGAGGACCAGGCCGAAAGCGGCCGTGACCTCGGCCACCCATTGGCCGGCTCCGCTGCGGGCGGTGGTCGAGCTTTGCAGGATCGGCAGGTCGAACATGAGATGGGCGAGCCAGACGCCCAGGATGCCGCCCAGGATTTGCATTGCGACATAGGCCAGCGCAGGTTTGGTGTCGATGTCCCCCCTTTGCCAAAAGGCGAAGGTCACGGCCGGGTTGAAATGCGCGCCCGAAATCGGTCCGAAAAGCGTAATCAAGACGTAAAGCGCCACACCGGTTGCAATGGCATTGGCCAAAAGCGCAACACCGGTGTTGTCGGGCGAAAGCTCCGCGGCCATGATCCCCGAGCCAACGACCGCGACCAGCAACAGCAGCGTGCCGAGGGTTTCGGCAATCAGGCGGTTCGTGAGGGTTTGCTGCGCGTCGCTCATGATCTTGGCCGGGTCGTTGGGTTAGCTGAACATATCGGGCAGGTTGACGGTGCTGTTCTGCCCGATCTTGTCGAAATCGGCCTCAAGAAAGGCGGTGCAGGCCGCGTGCCCCGCTTGGCGCAATTGGTGCAGCGTTTGCGGCGTGGCGATCATTTTGGTGGCGACGGACAATTGCCGCATCAGCGCGTCATCAGCGACCATATGGATCAAGACATCTTTCATCGTGTTGCTTGACACCACGCCGTCCTCAAGCAGGCGCTGCACAAAGGCGATGGCGCGTAATTCGCGCAAAAGCGAGGTGTTAAAGCTGATTTCATTGATCCGGTTTTGGATCGCGCGGGCCGAGGTTGGCACCTCATCGCGGTAAAGCGGGTTGATATTCACAATCAAAATGTCGCGCGGCAGGTCGGGATCGAAAAGCGGGTAAAGCGCCGGGTTGCCGGTATAGCCGCCATCCCAATACGCCTCGATCTTGCCGGTTTCGGGGTCGGGGATTTCGACCGCACGAAAAAGCGTCGGCAGACAGGCTGAGGCCATGACGGCTTTGGGCCCAATCTCCTCCCCGGTGAAAAGCCGGATTTTGCCGGTGCGCACATTGGTGGCGCAGATAAAGAAACTGGGCCCGCGATCCAGACAGCAGATATCGGCATATTTGAACCGATCCACGATCCGTTCCAGCGGGTTCATGTAGAACGGACCGCTGGCATAGGGGCTGACCATGCGCGAGATGGCGTCGCCCATGGCAAAGGGCAGGGAGCTTTCCAGTGCATGGCTGATCGCAACCGGGGCCACCGCCTCGAGCGACGGGTTAAAGCGCGGATCGTCAATCGCGCCCACCTGTTCCCAAACCCAGGCAAGGTTCTCTTTGGCCAAATCTCGTGATCCGCAGGAAAGCCCTGCCTTCACCGCCGCTCCATTCAACGCCCCGGCAGAGGTGCCCGACATGCCTGCGATCTCGATTTCATCGCAATCGAGCAGCGCGTCGAGCACGCCCCAGGTAAAGGCGCCATGGGCACCGCCCCCCTGAAGGGCCAGATTGATGCGTTTGGCTTTCGACATGTGACGACCCTTCCTCTTTATCCCCAAAATATGGCGGGGGAGGCGCGGCAGCGCCGGGGGCGGAGCCCCTTAAAGCGCCGTCCAGCCGCCATCGACGCTGATCGTCGTGCCGGTGATCTGGGCGGCGGCGTCCGAACACAGGAACACCGTTGTCCCACCCATCTGTTCGACACTGGCAAATTCTTTCGACGGCTGGCGTTTGAGCATGACGTTTTTGATCACCTCGTCCCGGCCCATATTGTATTCTTTCATGGTGTCGGGGATCTGCGCCTCGACCAGAGGCGTCAGCACATAGCCTGGGCAGATCGCATTGGCGGTGATTGGCTCTTCGGCGGTTTCCAGGGCCACGGTCTTGGTCATGCCGACCACACCATGCTTGGCCGCGATATAGGCCGCTTTGAAGGGGGAGGCGGTCAGCCCGTGGGCGGATGCGATATTAACCACGCGGCCCCAACCGGCAGCCCGCATCACGGGTAGGGCAGCGGCCGTGGTGTGAAACGCCGAATTCATGTTGATGGCGATGATCGCATCCCATTTTTCGACCGGGAACTGATCGATGGGCGCGACATGCTGGATACCAGCATTGTTCACCAGAATATCGCAGGCCCCGGCCTGTGCGATCAGATCCCGGCATTCGCCGCCCTTCGACATGTCAGCTTTGATGTAGCGCGCGGTGACGCCGGTGGCCTCGGCAATCTCGGCTGCGATGGCATGGTCTTCCTCCCGATCAGTGAAGGAGTTTAGCACCACATCCGCGCCCGCCTTGGCCAGTTCCCAGGCGATGCCAAGCCCGATGCCAGAGTTTGAACCGGTGATGACGGCAGTTTTGCCGGACAGGTCGGTGGTCAGGGCCATTGCAATGCTCCATCTGGGTATCTTCGCTTGTGCGGCAGTCTACATGCTGCGGCTGCGAGATACAGAGCAAGCGGGCGCAGGCCCCCAAAATATTCGCGTGAACCTGTTGCACAAAAAAAAACGCCAGCACGAAGCTGGCGTTAAGTTATTGAGGCAGGTTTCATACAGGCAAGAAACCTATCGAGCAGTGCCACCTTTATAAGCAAAGCCCTGCTCGTTGTCCAATCGAAAAGTTTGAAAAGCAGGCAGCGCGCAGATAGCCTAATTTTATAACAGACATTGGGGCAACGAGGATTGTTCACAGATGCAGACGCAGTGTTTCGCGAAATTTTTGATGGTTTTGGGCCTGGTTACGGGGCTGTCCACAGGCGCCGGTGCAGAACCCCAGCATGGCATTGCTATGTATGGCGACCCTGCTTTGCCCCCAGATTTTGCGCATCTGACCTATGCCAACCCTGACGCGCCCACCGGCGGTCGGATCGTCACCGGCGAGGTCGGAAGCTTCGACAGTTTGAACCCACATATCCGCCGCGGATCGGTTCCCTGGCAGTTGCGGTTTTTGGCTTACGAGTCGCTGATGGGGCGGTCTTACGACGAACCCTTCACCCTTTACGGGGTTCTGGCCGAATCGGTTGAGGTGGCTCAGGACCATTCTTGGGTCGAATACACGCTCCGCCCCGAGGCGCGATTCTCTGATGGCAGCCCGGTCACGGTCGAGGACGTGATCTGGACCTTTGAGACGTTGGGCAGCGAAGGGCATCCGCGTTATCTAAATTCTTGGACACGGGTCTCGAGCATCGAGGCGGTGGGCGAGCGCACCGTGCGTATCAGTTTTTCGGATCCCGACCGGGAATTGGCGATGATCATGGGGATGCGCCCGGTGCTGCAAGCCGCCCAGTGGGAGGGGGTGGATTTCGCGGAATCGGGGCTCGACACCATCCCGATTTCCTCGGCCCCGTATGTGATCGATGACTTTGAAGCGGGCCGGTTTGTCTCGCTCCGCCGCAATCCCGATTATTGGGGGGCGGACTTGCCGTTCCGCCGCGGCACCAATGTCATCGACGAGATCCGGATGGAGTTCTTTGGGGATGGGGTGGCCATGCGCGAGGCCTTTACCTCGGGCGAGTTGACCACGATGCGGGAAACCAACGCCCAGACCTGGGCCGAGGATTACGATTTCCCGCGCGTGCAGGCGGGCGACGTCGTGTTGTCGGAAATTCCGCACCAGCGCCCGTCTGGCATGGTTGGCCTGGTCATGAACACGCGTAATCCCGGCTTTGAGGATTGGCGCGTGCGCGAGGCGTTGATCCAGGCTTTCAACTTTGAATTTATCAATGAAACGCTGAATGCAGGCGTGGAGCCGCGCGTGACCTCCTATTTCGGGAACTCACCTTTGGGCAATCTTGGCGGCCCGGCCGAGGGGCGTGTGGCCGAGTTTCTCGCCCCCTTTGCCGATGATTTGCTGCCCGGCACGATGGAAGGCTACGCGCTGCCCGAATCCAATGGCCAGGAATCGAACCGCCGTGGCATCGCGCAGGCGATGGCGCTGATGGAGGCTGCGGGCTTCACCGTTGAAAATGGCGTGATGACGATGCCGGGTGGTGCGCCTTTCGTCATCCGCATCCTGCTGCAAACCGGTTCCGCCGAAAACGACGCCATCATCAATATCTATTCCGAAGCCTTGGAGCGGCTTGGGATCGGTGTTGATGTCAGCCGGGTCGATGCTGCGCAGTTCCGGGAACGCCGCGATGTGTTCGATTTCGACATGATCTATTACCGGTGGGGTCTGTCGCTAAGCCCCGGCAACGAGCAATACAATTATTGGGGTTGCGAGGCCGCAAGCTCGGAGGGGTCTCGCAACATGATGGGTGTGTGTCACCCGGCCATCGACGCGATGATCGATCAAATGCTGAACTCCGCCAGTCAGGACGACTATGTGGCAGCCGTACGCGCGCTGGACCGCGTGTTGATCGCGGGGCGATACGCGGTGCCGTTCTATTTCAACCCGATCAGCCGGATCGCCCATAACGCGGAACTGCGCTTCCCTGATCACCTGCCAATCTATGGCGATTGGATCGGATGGCAGCCGGATGTATGGTGGGTCGAAACGCCGTAAAGCGCGGCCCGAAATGCTTGAATGATCTTGGTAAAGGCGATCCCTTGGGGATCGCCTTTGCTCTGCCCGCTACTCTGCCGCGTCGGGCAGGTTGGTTTCGCCATTGGGCGCGCCATCGCCATTGGGATAGACCAGACCGGCCGAGATAATCAGCTTCGCCGCGTCTTCTACCGCCATATCCAGAACGATCACGTCTTTCTTGGGCAGAAATAGCAAAAAGCCCGAGGTCGGGTTTGGCGTTGTCGGCAGGAAGACCGAAACCATCTCCTCCGGTCCGTGTCGGCGCGCGACCTCGCCCTTGGCGGTGGTCGAGATAAACGCAATCGCCCAAATCCCCTTGCGCGGGTATTCGACCAGGCAGGCTTTGTCGAAATTCTGTTGGCCTTGCTGCAGGATCGTTTCGGCGATTTGCTTCAGCCCGGAATAGACCGAGCGGATCAGCGGGATCGATAGGACCAGCGACTCCGTCGACCGGATCAGCGAACGGCCAATGATGCCCTTGGCGATCCAGCCCACCAGCACGGTGAAGATCAGGAAGGTCACCACCCCAATGCCGCGAATATCGACCGTCAGGCCGGTATATTCCTGGATCAGGATCGCCGGATTATAGGCGTTGGGAATGAAGGGCAAAACCCAACTGTCGATCCATCCCACCATCGTCCATAGCAGCCAGATCGTGATCCCAATCGGGGCAATGACGATCAATCCGGTCAGAAAGCTAGACCGCAAACCCGCTAGAAACCCACGTTTGGGCGGCGGTGGCGTTTCAGGAAGCTGCATGGTCGTGGGTTGGATGTTTACCTAGGGTCGGACAGGTCTTTATGTAGGCGCGCGGGCCAAAGCGCACAAGCCATCAGCCTTGAGACGGGCGATTAGGCCGCAAGCGCCCGCGAAATCTGCGCAGCCAGCCGCGCATTGTTCAAAACCAAGGCAATATTGGCCACCAAGGTTTGGCCTTGGGTCAGCTCGAACAGCCTTTGCAGCAAAAATGGCGTCACCTCCTTGCCGCTGATGCCTTGGGCCTCGGCCTCCTTGGTGGCTTGAGCGATGAAGGGGGTCAGGGTCGCGGCGGGTATTTCGTCCTTTTCAGGGATCGGATTGGTCACCAATTGTCCGCCAGGCAGACCGAGTTGCGCGCGCATTTGGTGGGCGGCGGCGATATCCTTGGCATCGTCAAAGCGCAGCGGCGCTTGTAAACCGCTGTCGCGCGACCAAAAGGCGGGCAGGGCGCTTTGACCGAAGGCAATGACCGGTACGCCTAGGGTTTCCAGCACTTCGAGCGTTTTGGGCAGGTCCAAAATGGCTTTGGCCCCCGCTGAGACCACCGTCACCGGGGTTTGCGCCAGCTCTTGCAGATCGGCGGAGATGTCAAAGCTCTCCTCAGCGCCGCGATGCACGCCTCCGATGCCGCCGGTCGCGAAAACCGAAATACCGGCGCGGGCGGCGCAAATCATCGTGGCTGCCACGGTTGTGGCCCCGGTTGCGCCACGGTGGAGGCAGGCCGCTAAATCGGCGCGGCTTAGCTTGGCCACATCTTTCGCGCGCGCCAGGCGTTCAAGATCACCATCCGGCAGTCCCACGCGTATCCGCCCGCCCATCACGGCGATGGTTGCCGGTGTGGCCCCGGCCTTGCGTATTTCCGCCTCGACCGTGCGGGCCGTTTCCAGGTTTTGAGGAAACGGCATGCCATGGGTGATGATCGTGCTTTCCAGCGCTACCACAGGCGCGCCTTTGGCTTTGGCGGCGGCAACCTCGTCTGAATAAAGGATCAAATCATCCATCTGTCGTTATCCCGCCACGTAATCGGCCGCGGCTTCCACCGCGCGGGCCAGCGCGGCCTTGCGGTCCAGCCCTTGCATTTCGGCGGCGATATGGGCCGCCATGAAGGTGTCGCCAGCGCCGGTCACCCGCCGGGGCGTGATCGCTGGCGGTGTGCAGGCGATGCTGCCAGAAGGCGTGGCCTCAACCGCGAGGGCCCCGCCATCGGTCACCAAGACCCGCGCCGCGCCCGCCTGGATCAGGGCATCCGCACCTGCCTGCGCCGTTGGCGCGGCTTGCCCGGTGATCAGGCCCGCCTCTTCGCAATTGACATAAAAGGTCGCGCGCGGATGGCTCAGGAACGGGCGCAAGCGCTCGGCCTTGCCTGGTGAGGCCGGGGCAATGCGCAGATCGGCGGCGGCAAAGGTCGGATCGTCGGCGATCTCGCTCAAAAGCGCGAGTGTCAGGTTGCCATCCAGCGCAATGGGCCCGGCCCAAGGGGCGGCGGGGCGGCCCAGGCGGCCATCCCGCAAGGGGGCGAGAATACGACCGGCCGCCGCCTCCAGTGAATGGGCATCCGCGATAGCGGCGATCAATTGGCCCTGCGCTTCAATCGCCATATATTGGTCGGTGGGCAGTTCCGGGTCGGTCAGCACATGAGCGGTGATCAGCCCCATCTCGGCGCAGGCGGTAAGCAGCGATTGGCCCTGCGGGTCTTTGCCAACCACCGACAGCAGAGCGGGGCTAAGGCCCATGCGTTTCAGCGTCATCGCAATGTTCAGCGCTACGCCGCCGGGCAGCCGAGTGATCCGCCCAGGCTTATCATTGCCCGCGATCATTGCCAGATCGGTGCGCCCGATCTGATCCCAAAGGACCGAACCGATGCAAAGGATATCGGGCGTCTTGCTCATACCGGTTGTCCGGCCCGCGCGGCGGCCATGTCGCCCGCCATCGTCAGCGCGGCGATCAGGCTTGCGGGATTGGCCACGCCCTTGCCCGCGATGTCAAAGGCCGTGCCATGGTCGGGGGAGGTGCGGATAAACGGCAGACCCAGGGTCACGTTCACCCCTTCGTCAAAGGCCAGGGTCTTGATCGGGATCAGCGCTTGATCGTGATACATCGCAATGGCCGCGTCGTAGCCCGACCGGGCGGCGGCGTGGAACATGGTATCGGCGGAATGCGGGCCGCTGATGGCCAAGCCTTCGGCCCGCAGCGCCTCGATCACAGGCGTGATCACCTGCTGGTCCTCGTGTCCCATCGCACCGCCTTCGCCCGCATGGGGGTTCAGCCCAGACACCGCGATACGGGGGTTTTCGACCCCAAAATCGCGCCTCAAACCGGCATCGGTGATGCGGATCGTGTCTGACAGCAGTTTGGGCGTCAAAGCCTGGGGCACTTCGGACAGGGGAATATGAATCGTGGTTGGCACAACGCGCAGCGTATCGCAAGCCAACATCATCACCACCTGATCCACGCCCGCCAGATGGGCGAGGTATTCGGTATGGCCGGGAAAGCGAAAACCGGCCCCATCCTGAAGCGCTTTTTTATGGATTGGCGCGGTGGTCAGCGCAGCGGCCTCGCCCCGGCTGACCAGGTCAACGCCACGCGCGATCACGTCGATCACGGCTTGGGCGTTTTCGGGCGCGGGTTGGCCCGGCGTCGCGGGGGCCGGAAACGCGTGGGGCAAGACCGGCAAGGCATGGCCTGCGATATGCAGCGCATCCCTTGGGCGCGTGATGGCTTCGATGGGGGCGCCAAACCCGTCCAGATGGGTCGGATCGCCGATCACAAAAAATGGCTGCCGTTGGCGCAGGCTTTGCCAAGCCTTCACCGCAATCTCCGGGCCGATACCGGCCGGTTCCCCAATGCTCAACGCAATCGGTTGCATGGTGCTGGGATCGGATCAGTTATAGACGATGATCGCGTCAGCGCGCAGTTCTTCCAAAAGGCCGCTCGCGTAGCTTTCCAGCTGCGAGCCAAAAAGCTGTTGGCGCGCCAAGCCCAGGTCACCTTCGGCCAGTTCACGACCGCACAGCATCACCGCCAAAGTCGCACTGCCGCTGCTGCGGGTCACGTCGAACGACATTTCGCCGGTGTCGAGGCTGGACAGGGCCAAACCGATATCGGTGGCAATATCCCGCAAAGGTGCGGATTGGCGTTCGAACGCGCCGGGGCGCTGCCCGTAAAGGTCGTCACAGACATCAACTTCCGCCCGCAACGCCGCCATCGCGGCTTGGCCTTCGGGTGTTTGAATGCTTGGGATCGGAATGGTCGCGTAATCGATCGCGGAAACCGCGGGCCTGCGATGCCCGGTTTCGCGAATGCCGCGCATCTGGAAAATGGCATAAGCCGGCCCGAGAGAAACCGGGGTCGAGGTTTCGCCGGGCCGCAGGTATTGCAGGTATTCGCGCAACACCGGTGGAATGGCCGTGAAGGGCCGCCAGCCGGTGACACCGCCATTTTCGCGCGTCGCCGCCACGGAAAAGCGCCGCGCGGCTTCGGAAAACTGTTCAATATCACCGCTGAGATCGGCCGCCAGGCGCCCCATTTCTTCTGCCAAGATCGCTTCGTTCTCTGGGGTGAGCGGCACAACAACCTCGGCCAGCAGGATCTGGGCGTTTTCAAGATTGGTGCTCAGCTCCAACGCCTCTTGCGCAGCTTCATCGCTGATCTGAATGCGGGGACCGAAGCGGCCCTGCACGACATTGCGCCAGCTGATCCCATTGGCGACGAAATCGCGCACAGTTTCGGGGGCGACGCCATCTTGGGCAACTTCGCGCAGGAATTGCTCAGCCCCAAGCTCTGCGCGTGCGGCAAACTCGACGACGCCCGCCTCGATCTGTTCCGGCGTCGCGATCACGCCCATGCGCTCCGCCTCCTGCGCTTGCAGGCGTTCATTGACCAGAGCCTCAAGCGCTTCGGCATAAAGATCACCCGGCGTGCGCACCAGTTCCAAGAACAGGGCGCGCTGTTCGATCTCGTAATAGGTCACGATGTCTTCGTTCACATGGACCGCCGCCGAAAAGGGGTTTTGCGCCCAGGCAGGGGCACTGGCCAGCACGGCGCAAACCAGCAGGTTGGGGAGGCTAAGAAGACGGGGCAATGGCATCATATTCATCTCGTTCATCTTCAGGCCCTGCTCGGCCTTGGGGATGGCTTTACGCCTTTTTGAACCGACTGCCTAGCGCTGGCAACTGCGGTTATGGCTGCGACCGCTGCGGTTGGCGCCGAATCCGTTCAAGGCGACGGTGAAACCGAACTCGGTCGTGGGGGTGACGGTGACGGAATTGGTGAAGCGGCGGGAGACCGAAAACGCCATATCGACACATTCATTTTCATAGCTGATCCCCAGCTCGGCCCGCGTGGCGGATTCCTCTTCAAAATCATAGCGCCAATTCACGGCAGCTTCCCAATTGCGTCTGAACTGATAGCTGGCGTCAAACGCCCATTCCGATGTGTCCAGCGGCCGTCCTTCGGACGCATCAGCCTCCAGAAAGGTGAAGGAGGTTTCGATCATATGGGCATCGCCTGCCCAGCCCAGCGACAACTCGTTGGAGGTAAACTCCAAGTTTTCGTCAAATAGCGAACGGTTGATGACCCGCCAGCGCCCATCCAGGGTCACATGGGCGGCCAACAGAAAATCCGATTGCGTTCCCGCAAGGCCAGAGCCGTTGGTGAATTGCTGCGTGCCGGTGTCGCGTAATACCAGGCCCCCCAACACGCCAACCGTCCAGCCAAGCGGATCGACGCGGGTATAGCCCAGGCCGATATTGGCGCGGCGGCCATCTTCACGTTGGTCTTGCCCCGGAAAGCGGTTCAGCGAAAACAGGTTGGCTTCGTCAAACTCGACAATGGCGCTGTCTTCGGCAGGGATGGCGCCACCGCTGGTATCAGACCAGGCAAGCTGCACGACCGGCTCGATCAAATGCGTGACGCCCCGCGCACTGGTTTGGCTGAGCGGGTAGCGCGCTTCAATGGCCGCCATGGGGCTGACGCGGGTCTCGGTACCGGTCAGCGTGCCGCCTTGTTGCGTATTGTAAATATCCGCGTAAAGCGCCCCTTCGAAGGCCACCACGATGCCCACGGGCAAGACTGTTTCGCGCCGCCAATCGACCGAACCCGTTAGACGCGCCACGTCACGGCCATTGACGCCTTCGGTATCGGAAATGCGGTAATAGCCGCCGCCATCCAGGCTGGCTGTCGCAATGCCGCCGATCCAACGGGGCACAAAGCGTCGTTGAAGATGGGCATTGATCACCTGGGTCGGCAGGGTTTCGTTGTCATCGGTGCTGCGCAATCCCACAAAGCTTGAGGCGCCGATTTCAATGTATTCGTCGCGGCGCGTGCGGCTGACACGCGCAAAGCTTTCCAGCAATTCGCGGGATGGGAAGCCATAAGTGGTCAGATATCCGCGATCCGAAACCCCTTCGATTCCGAAATCCAAGGTGAAATCGCGCGCCAGATCGAACTGGCCTTCGAGAAAGATGTATCCGCGTTGGTCATCAGGCGTCAGGTTGTCTTCGCTGATGGCGCCTTCGATCTCGATCTCGCCATTCACAAAGGCTTGGCGGTACCGAAGGTCGACCGTGTTGGTGTTGTCGCCGCCAAGCCAAGGCGCCACTGTCAGATCGGCATGATCGCCCAGGCGGAAGAAATAGGGCACCCGAACGCGGAAACCTAACTCATCATTTGATTGGATGGACGGCACCAAAAGCCCTGTCGCGCGCTCGACCGTCGGATCGGGCAGGCGCAGGCGTGGCAGATAGCCGATTGGCACGCCCAAGGCGCGGAACGTCGCGTTCTCGAAATAGAGCTGCCGCTCGGTGCGATCGTGGATTATGCGACGCGCGCGGATTTCCCACAGCGGGGTTGGATTGTCCGCGCAAACCTCACAGCTTGAGGTGACGACTTGATAGGCCTGCGTATAGCGGCCTTCGCTATGATCAATCTCGGTTGCCGCGATCTGAAGTTGACGGTCCAACACCATACGCGCGCCGCTCAGCACGCCTTCCTGCAGATCGGCGCTTAGATCAGCGAAATCGGCCAAGATCACCGTGCGCCCGTTTTCTTGGGTCAAGGTCAGCGGGCCTTGCACGCGCACGCGGTCATCGGCGCCGCTGTAGGTCACGGATGTCGCCCGAAGACGCGAACCTTCAAAAAAGATCTCAACGCTGCCGCTGGCTGTGATCAGATCGGCCTGTTGGTTAAAGTCAATCGTATCCGCAATAAGTGTCGCGGGCGGCGGGTCGTTCGATTGCGCAGCGGCAGGTGAAACCAGGAATGCCCCAGCCACCAGCACCACGCCTGCGAAGAGTGCCCAAACCCTCATCCGTCCTCCGTATGCAGAAGGAGGCCAAGGGCCAATAGGATCGCGGCAAGTGGCGGCGTCCAGGCAACCAGGGCGGCGGGCAATTGCCCAGTCTCCCCCAAGACCTGGGCGAAACTGCGCAAGAAAAACACCCCAAACCCCAAAAGGATTGCCGACAGAACCATCACGCCGGTCTTGCCGAACCGCGTGTGCCGCATTGTGAAGCCGGCTGCGATCAATACCATCGCAGCCAACATCAGCGGGCTGGATAATTCCATCTGCATCCAGACCCGATGCTGAAGCGCGGCAAAGCCCGCCTGATTAAGCTGTGCGATGAAGCCAGGCAATTCGTAGATCGGCACCGTTTCTGGCCGCCCAAAGCTATCGCGGATTTGCTCTCGGGTCAGGCTGGAGGGCAGCAAAAGCGTTGTGTGCTCCTGCGCTTCGGCCTGGGGATTCTCGACACCGGCGATGGGCCAGACCACAACATCGGTTAGCGTCCACGCCCCTGCGGTCAGCCGTGCTTCGGCGGCGGCGACGCGTTGGGTCAATAAACCTTGATCGTCAAAGGTGAAAAAGCTCGCATCAAACAGATGCGTGCCATCGGAGTTGGTGGCGCCAGCACGGATGACCGTCTGCGCATCGACGCTGCCTTGCCGCAGCCACAGCCCTTCGGCGCTGACCGACACCGTGCGTTCTTCGGCCCCGGTATAACGTGCAGTTTGCAAATCGTATTGGCGCTCGGTCGCGGCCACCAGCGGGTTCAAAACCATGACGGTCAAGATACCCATGAGGATCGCGACCGAGACGGGCGACGTGGCACTGCGCAAGGCCGACCGCCCCGAGGCGCGCACAACCACCAGTTCAGAACTGCGCGATAGCCCCAAAAACAGCAGCAGGGTCGCCAAAAGCACGAAAAGCGGGATCATCTCATATAGCGTGCCGGGCAGGTTCAGCAGGCCAAGCTGCAACACCGGACCAAACCCGTGGCCAGGGCCGATATTGCGCAACTGGTCGGCCAGATCGATGGGTAGAATGATGCCCACAAACACCGCCAGAACGATGCCGAAGGCGCGTAAAAACCGCCGGGCGAGGTATAGGTGCAAGATCATGTCGCGGCCCACCTGCGTCTCATCCGGCCGCGATCACGCATCGCAAGCCAGGCGATTGTCGCCGCAACCAGCGCCGCCACAACCGGCTGTAGATAGGCAAGATAGGCCAAGCTCGCGTCTTGGATCGCCGCTGTTTCCGCCGCGTTCCAAATCGCTTGCAACGGGATGACCACACAAACCGCCCCCAAAATTTGCGGCCACACGCCAAATCGCGAAAAGCTGCCAAGCATTAGCATCGCCGCTGCGATCACAGGCGGGAAGATCACGAACAGCGCCCGCCCGATCCGGTCATGTCCGGCAAAGCGCATCTGGGCAAGGTTTTGGCCAAACGCCTCTGCCGTTTCCTGGTCAGCTGTGATCAAGACATGGGTCGGCAGCTCTCGAATGTCGCGGTAACGCGCGCCGCTATCGCGGATCAGCGCGCCAATATCATATGTGAAATCCTCAAATCGCACGATCGATAGCCGCCCGGTATCGGCGTCCAAGGTTTGGGCCATGCCCTCGAACATAACCAAACGCGGCCCGGTGTCCGCACGAACCAATACAGCGCGCGGTGCGGTATAGCTGGTTTCTGCGCGCGGGTCGGTGCGGTCTTGCAGAAACAGATCGCGGAACTCACCTAGCTCGGTGATGTCGCGGATATACACGGTCAGCCCGGCGGTGGGGTGGAGGAACTGCCCTTCGCGCAGAAACTTGCCGGTCAAATCCTCCTGCACCTCTGCGTTTCGGTCGGCGAACTGCGTCCGCGCCGCCGGGGCCAGAACATTGCCTAGCAGGGCAATCAAAACCGCCAGCAGCAGCCCAAAGCTCAAGACCGGTCGCAAAAGCCGAAGCGCGCTGAGCCCCGAGGTTTGCAACACCACTAGCTCGCTCTCACCGATCAGCCGGTTGAAGACGTAAAGCGTTGCCACAAATGCGGCCACCGGCAGCACCAGCAGCATGATCTGCGGCAAGGTCAGGGCGCTGAACTCAAAAAACACCGGCAGCGTCTGTCCATCCGCGATCAGCGAATCGAACAGGTCGACCGCTTCGTTCACCCAGTAGACCGAAATCAAAACCAGGCTGAAAAAGCCGAACAGAACGACCAATTGGGCCAAGATATAGCGATCATATCGCCCCAAGGCGCTGTCATCCCCCATCATGTGGCTCCGGGTGGCAGCCCGGGCAGTTTTCCGAGTTCTAGGCGAAAGCGCTCCGGGGCGCGAGGGCGATCTGGTCAATTCCGGGGCACGGGCCTAAGGTCGCGGCGGAAAGGTCACGCTTGGACCGATAAAGGATGATTTCGACATGACTGCGCCGATTGCTATCGACTTTCTGGAAACCGATTTGGACGCCTTGGCCGACGCCGAAGGTAAAGTGGCTGTTTTGGTCACCGAAGACGGCAAGCTTGACCCTGCGGGCCGCCGGGTGAATCGCCTGACCAAGGGTGCGGTGCATCGGTTGATCGACGGCAAGGCTTGGGAAAAAACCAAACCCGGCGGGCTTGTTTCGGTCGGTTATCCGGCGGGCATGGGCGCGACCGCTGTGCTTGTGGTCAAACTGCCCCGTCGTCCGGGCCAAGACCTCGCGCGCAAGGCGGGCGCGGCGCTGGCCAAAGCCAAGGGCGCCGAGACGCTGACCGTCGCTTGCGGCTCGACCCAGAAAATCGCCGATCTTTCTCTTGGCCTGGTGCTGAAAAGCTATGCGTTTACGGACCACAAGTCCAAAGATGACGATACCCCAAAAGGCGCGCGCCTGATGGTCACCAAACCCGAAGAGGTCGCGGCCGAAGCCAAACCGATGATGGCCGTGGCGGAAGGCGTGTTCTTCACCCGTGATCTGGTCAATGAACCCGCCAACGTCCTGACAACAGATGATTTTGCCGCGCGCTTGGCAGTCATGCAGGATCTGGGTCTCGAGGTTGAAATTCTAGAAGAAGATCAACTGAAAGACCTGGGCATGGGTGCGCTCTTGGGCGTCGGACAGGGCTCGGAAAGCCCGTCCAAGGTTGTGGTCATGCAGTGGAATGGCGGCGGTGACGAAGCGCCGCTTGCCCTGATCGGCAAGGGCGTCGTGTTCGATACCGGCGGCATCAGCCTCAAACCCGCCGGTGGCATGGAAGACATGACCATGGATATGGGTGGCGCGGGCGTCGTTTCGGGCGTGATGCGGACCTTGGCGATGCGCAAGGCCAAAGCCAATGTGGTCGGTCTGGTGGGTCTGGTCGAAAACATGCCCGATGGCCGCGCGCAGCGCCCCGGCGATGTTGTGACATCCATGAAAGGGGACACGATCGAGGTGATCAATACCGATGCCGAAGGGCGTTTGGTTCTGGCCGATGTCATGTGGTACGCCCAAGACCGGTTCGCACCCTCGGGGATGATCGATCTGGCCACATTGACCGGTGCGATCATCATTGGCCTTGGTCATGAAAACGCGGGCGTTTTCTCCAACAATGACGACCTCTGTGGGGCCTTCCTGAAAGCCGCCGAGGCCGAGGGCGAAGGTGCCTGGCGCATGCCGATGGGCCAAGCTTATGACGACATGCTGAAATCGCGAATTGCCGATATGAAAAACGTCGGCGGTCGCGCTGCAGGATCGATCACGGCGGCCCAGTTCCTGGGTCGGTTTGTGAAAGATGACACGCCTTGGATTCACCTCGATATCGCGGGCACGGCGAGCGTGAAGTCTGACACCACCCTGGCACCCAAGGGTGCCACCGGGTGGGGGGTGATGGCGCTGGATCGTCTGGTGCGCGATCGGTTCGAAAGCTAGGGGCAGGGGGCTTGGGCGCGGTCTATTTCTATCACCTGACGCGGCAGCCTTTGGAGGTCACGCTTCGGGTGCTTTTGGAAAAATCCCGCGCCGCCGGTTGGCGCGTGGCCGTGCGCGCCCGCAGCGACGCGCTGCTCGAGCGGCTCGATCAGCAGCTTTGGATGCACCCCGACGATGGGTTCCTGCCCCATGGACGAGCGGGGCAGGCGTTTGAGGCCGATCAGCCCATTCTGCTGACGACCGAGCGGATGGCCGCCAATGATCCCACTTGCCTGATCTCCGTCGAAGGCGCCGATCTGACCGCCGAAGAAATCGCCCCGCTCGAGCGGGCCATGATCCTTTTTGATGGCAACGATCCAAGCGCCGTGCAGGCCGCGCGCGAGCAATGGAAAGCGCTCACCGGGGCCGGCGCGGCGGCGCAATACTGGTCAGAAGAATCTGGTCGGTGGGAGAAAAAGGCCGAAAGCGGCGCATAACCGGGGCCGACTAGCGTTCCAACACCAGCTTGCCGCCAGAGATTTCGATCCGCTCAAATCGGCCCAGATAGCTCATCCCCAGCAGGCTTTCGGGCATCGCGCCACGGTTCACCACCGCGCGCAATCCGTGATCGACCACGCCGCCCAATGCCACGCGGTCCAACCGCACCGGGGCGGTTTCCACCATGCCATTGGCGGTGAAGGCGCGACCCGAGAAAATCAGCCCATCGGTGCTCACACCCGCCCGCACGGCATCCTCCGCGCTCAACACCAGGTCCGAGGCACCGGTATCGACAATAAACCGGATCGGCGCGTCGTTGATCTCGAGCGTGAGGTAATAATGCCCATCGATGCTGCGCGGCACTTCGATCAGCGCGCCATCCATCATCACCGATTGGCGCGGCGTGATATCGTTGCGGATCTCGGTCCAAAGACCTACGGCCACGATGGCGCCCAGGAAAATGAACACCCAAATCGCCGCTTGCTGCGCCAGCTTGCCGATGTTGCGACGGTTCGCGGCGATCAGCCAGCCGGTCAGGACCAGACCCAAAAGCACCAAATAGCCGAGGCTGCCAATCTGTTCGCCGCTCATCACGCACCCTTTTGCTTGCACCAGCATATAGGGTCTGTAGGCCTAAATCACAGAGAGATCGCGCAATCCATCAATCACAAACTGTACCGATAGGGCCGCAAGCAGCATCCCCAAAATCCGCGTCACCACATTGATGCCGGTCGGTCCCAAGACTCTCTCAAGCGGTACGGCCAGCAAGAACAGCGCCAAAACGCATAATAAAACCAAGGCCATGACGCCGTGGATGATCACGATATGGGCCAAATCCGCGCCGTCCTGCCCGGTCAGCAGGATCATTGTCGCGATGGATCCCGGCCCTGCAATCAACGGAATGGCCAAAGGAAACACCGATGGATCACTGGCATGGGGCGCGTCGGCCTGGCCCTGTCGGCGCTGCGAGCGGCGCTCAAACAACATGTCGAGCGCGGTCAAAAACAACAAAACCCCACCGGCGATGCGAAACGCGGGCATCGAAATCCCAAGGAAATTCAAAACCGCTTCGCCCGCCAGGCCAAATAATAGCAGCAGCCCCAGGGCTACCGCGCAGGCCCGCATCGCCACATTGCGTCGCTGCCGCGTATCCATCCCTTGCGTCAAGGCCACAAACAACGGTGCCAGACCAATCGGATCGATGATCACAAACAAAGCCACAAAGGCCGGGATATAGGCCGCCAAATCCATGCCTTGGGCTCAACCAGCTTTCACGACAACACGCAAGCCCCTGTCTCCGATCCCTCCTTCATCTGGCTCCAAATACCCTTGGGGGGAAGCGCCGAAAGGCGCGGGGGGCAAGGCCCCCTACATTTAATGCGTCATAAAATGGCTCGGGCGACGTGCGTGCGCGGCGCAACCAATTCAGGCAGCGGGGTTTTCCGCCGCCTCCAGCCGCTCGGCGGCCGCCATCCAAAGCGCTTCGGCCTTGTCCAAGCCTTCCATTACCTCGGCATACTTCTTTTGCCAGGTTTCCAGCTCGCCCAGACGTGCCTCGTCATAAAGCGACGGATCGGCCAACTTCGAGGCCAGCTTCTCGCGCATCTCTTCGATCTTGGCCACGCGCGCCTCGCATTTGCGCAAATCGCTGCGCAGATCTTTGATCGCATCTTGCGACAGGCGCTTGGGTTTCGCGGGCTTGTCCGGCTTTTTCACCGGCGCGGCGTCGCCTTTCAGCAGCAGATCCCGATAGCTTTCCAAGTCGCCGGCATAAGGGGCCACGCCCCCGTCTTTGACCAGCCACAGCCGATCGGCGACCAAGCTCAGCAAATGCATATCGTGGCTGACCAGGATCACCGCGCCGGTATAGGCGGTCAAAGCTTCGACCAGGGCCTCGCGGCTTTCGATATCCAAATGGTTGGTCGGCTCGTCCAGGATCAGCAAATGCGGCGCGTCCAGCGTCGCCAATAACAGCGATAGCCGCGCCTTTTGTCCGCCCGAGAGACGCCGCACCTCAGTCTCGGCCTGATCGGCGCCCAGGCCGAACCCCGCCAATTGCGCGCGCAGCTTCGGCGGCGCGGTTTCGGGCCGCTCGCGCTGGATATGCTGCAGCGGGGTCTCTTCGATGCGCAACTCATCCACCTGGTGCTGCGCGAAATACCCGATGCGCAGTTTCGAGGAGGACACCTGCCGCCCCTCCATCGCGTCGAGCTTGCCGGCAAGAAGCTTTGAAAGGGTCGATTTCCCTTCACCATTGCGGCCCAAAAGCGCGATCCGGTCATCCTGATCGATGCGCAACCCCAGCCGTCGCAACACCGCTTTACCCTCATAGCCGACGGCAGCATTGTCCAATTGCACAATGGGCGGCGATAGCTCTTCGGGCGTTGGAAAGGTAAAGACGGTACGCGCGGCATCCTCGGGTGCGCGGATGGTTTCCATCTTTTCAAGCATCTTCACCCGGCTTTGCGCCTGTTTGGCTTTGCTGGCCTTGGCCTTGAAGCGGTCCACGAAGCCTTGCAGATGCGCCCGGCGCTCGGCCTGTTTCTTGGCCTGGGCCGCCTGCACCGCGCGCTGTTCGGCGCGGGCGCGGGCAAAGGCGTCATAGCCCCCGGAATAAAGCGCCAGCTTGCGGTCATTGAGATGCAGGATGTGATCCACGGCCCGGTTCAAAAGCCCCCGGTCATGGCTGATGATCAGAACCGTATGGGGATATTTCGCCAAATAGCTTTCCAGCCAAAGCGCGCCTTCCAAATCCAGATAGTTGGTCGGTTCGTCCAAAAGCAGAAGGTCGGGCTGCGCGAAAAGCACGCCCGCCAGCGCCACGCGCATGCGCCAACCGCCCGAAAAAGCCGAACAGGGCATGCGCTGCTCGGCATCGGTAAATCCCAAGCCTTTCAAGATGGTCGAGGCGCGCGCCTCCGCCGACCAGGCATCGATATCAGCCAAGCGGGCCTGAATTTCGGCGATGCGGGCCGCATCCTCGGTTTCTTCGGCCAGGAGGGCCGCGCGCTCGGTGTCGGCTGCCAGCACTGTATCAAGCAGGCTGACCTCATTGCCCGGCACCTCCTGCGCCACGCCGCCCACCTTGGCGCGCGCGGGCAGTGAGATTTGACCGCCATCCAAGGTCAGCTCCCCCCGGATCAGCCGAAAGAGCGTGGTTTTCCCGGTTCCATTGCGCCCGACAATCCCCACTTTGTGTCCGGTGGGGATCACCGCGCTTGCGCCCTCCAAAAGCGGGCGTCCGGCAATGGAATACTGAATGTCTTCGATGCGCAGCATGGGCGCGGTGTGACCCTTGGCGCGCGCGCTGTCAATCGGCGCGCGCACGGTCTGGCTTTTCACCGCTGCGCGCCCGTGTTAAGCGCCGCGCCAATTGCAACCTGACCGCTGAACGGAGCGACACCCATGGCCCTGGAACGGACCTTTTCGATCATCAAACCCGATGCCACCAAACGCAACCTGACCGGCGCCATCGTCGCCAAGTTCGAGGCCGCGGGCCTGCGCGTTGTGGCGTCCAAGCGCATTCACCTGACCAAAGCTCAGGCGGGCGTGTTCTATGGCGTTCACAAAGAACGCCCCTTCTATGACGAACTGTGCGAATTCATGTCGTCCGAACCCATCGTGGTTCAGGTGCTGGAAGGCGAAAACGCGATTGCGAAAAACCGCGAAGTGATGGGCGCCACCAACCCTGCGGAAGCCGCCGAAGGCACGATCCGTAAAGAATACGCGCTATCGATCGGCGAAAACTCGGTCCACGGCTCGGACGCGCCGGAAACCGCCGCTGAAGAGATCGCGTATTTCTTCTCGGGTCTGGAGCTGGTCGGTTAATCCAACCCGCAAGCTAAACCCTAGGAAAGGCCGCCCATTTGGGTGGCCTTTTTTGCTTTTGGGAGGGTGTGCGATCAACTGGCGCGGCGGCGCCCGGTGCCGATTTCATCTAAGATGCGTTCCAGACCGGTATCATCGCGTTGACCCGCCATCTCAGCCTTCAAGGCATCGAAATCTGCTCGCAACGCGTCTTTCTCCGCGCCTTTGCAGTCGTTCCAGGGGCGGCCTTGCAGCGCCATATGCAAGACGTAGTAGCCAATGAAATGGGGCCGGGTGCCTGCGGCCAAAAGCCTGCGGTAAGCGTCATGGGCACCAATCTGGCGCAGCTGCGAAGCGCTTCGTATGCCCGCGCGGGCCAGTTCGCCCGCCAAAGCGGGGCCAATATTGCGGATGGCTGTTAGCGGATCATCCGCATCTTCTTTTGTCATCGCCGGGCACCTCTGCCCGGCAGCCTATCAGATCGACGCCCAGTCGGTGAAGCGCACGGGCGCGGGCCGGGGTGCGGGGCGTTCTTTCTCAGGCTTTGCCCCCTTGGGGGGGTGGGGCATATGGTTTTTCATTGACCTGCTCCAAGGGTTTTATTGTTTTTCTCCCTCGTAAAATCAGCCTGCGCGCAGGTTTCGGCGAAATTAAGGCAGGTCTGGATTTTATTTTTTCGCCTCTAGCGCCGCGTAATTGGCCTGGATCCGTTCCAGAATGTAATCGCCTGCTGTGATGGCCGGGTATTTCTTGGCCGGGCCTTGAAGGACAAAATCCTTATTGGCTTGCGCGAAAAAGGGGATCGAATAGCGCGGGCCCAGATACTCATCCGCGCGGGGCATGCGCACCCGATGCGGGTTCGACAGCAGCCGATCATCCGACCAACGCATCAGCATATCGCCGATATTGCAGGTGATGATCCCAGTCACCGGTTCAACACTGGTCCAGGCGCCATCCTCGGCTGCGTGACCGGGGCAGACCTGCAGCCCGCCTTGACCGGTTTTCTGATGCAAAAGCGTCAGGCAGTCGAAATCGGTATGGGCCCCGGCGCGCCAACCCTGAAAATCCTCGGCCTTGGCATCTTCCATCGGCAGATAATGGATCAGGCGCAGGGTCGATTGGTATTCTGGGCTGACGGGATCATGGGCGCGGGTGAAGAGATCGTCGTCAAACCCAAGTTTCAGCGCGAAGCATGACAACACCTTCATCGCGACGGCCCAATTCGCCGCCTCAAACGCCAGCATTTTTGCCTTGAAATCGGGCAAGGCGGCGGGCTCGGGCCAAAGCCCCTCCATCTTCGGTCGCGTGATCTGATAGCTTTCCTTCTGATCCGGCGTCCCGGTCGAGGGGCGGATCTGGCTTTTAAACTCCCACCCCGCATTGGTGCCGGGGCGCAGGGGCAGGGCGGCTTTAGCCGCTTCGTCTTGGGCAAAGAAGGCTTCCGACAGGGCAAAGGCCTCTTCGATTTGCGCCAAGGGGATGCCGTGACCGGTCAGTTGAAACAGGCCAAGCGTGGTCGCGGCCTGCCAAAGCGCATCGGCGATCTGAGCTTGGCGCGCCTCAAAATCGCTGAGGTCGATCAAGGCGACCTGATGTGCCGCTTCGGCGCCGATGCCGCCAATGCGTGTTTCGCGGTTTAGTTCATCAAGGTTGTAAGTCTCTGACATTGCAGGTCTCCTGATCCAAGGGCCTGATTGGGCCGGTGGATCGGAGCAATGACCTGGGCGCGTGGCCCTGCCTGCTTCTACTCCGAAAAAAGCTGGCGACCCGGCCAATGTGGAAGAGAGACGAGGAGGCGGGCCGCCAGCAGGTTTTCTTGCGCGTGTCCCAGGCTCAGCAAAGGAAGGGAGGAGACAGAGCCCAAGTACCGCGCATGCCCTAACTGTGTGCCGCCCACCGGCTGAGGCCAAGGGTTTCGCTGCTATGCAGCAGAAGCTTTTTCGGATGCCCGGAATTTCAGCGCAGTTTTCCGCCGCTGCGACGCGAAGTTGGGCGGTTTCGGGGTTTCGAGGGCCTTTGAACGTGGCCGAACTGCCTAGGGGCGATTCAGGGGCTGGCCGGTGAAATCTGTGTCGCGATCCGGGAAGAGGGTTTTGTGCGTGGCCATAGGTTTTTGCGCGCACTCGGATCACCATGCGCAGTGCCCAGGAACCGAAGAATTTTTGAAAAGTTTGGAATAAAAATCCGGGCTCCCCGTTCTTCAATCAGGGCTCTGAAAAGGGCCTCGCCCGGCGATTTGCACCGTTGGGGGTTCACACAGTCACCTAGTGACGGGGGGAAGAATGGCCACGATTTCTGGCACACCAGGGAACGATACCCTGGTTGGAACGGTCGGTGATGACAGCATTTCCGGCGGGCGGGGCAACGATACGTTAACGGGCAATGCGGGTAACGACACGCTGGATGGCGGTCAGGGTGCGGATCTTGTCGATGGTGGGCCGGGCAATGATCTGATCACCGGTGTCGACAGCGCCGATACCGTAACCGGCGGCCTTGGTGACGACACAATCGAGCTTAGCGGCAATATCGGCAGCCTTTCCCCCGACGGTGGCGCGGGCGGAGAGACGGCGGGCGATTTGCTCAAGCTGACGGGTAATCTCTCGGTCGCCCAGTTCAATCCAATCAATTTTGAGCGTTTGGATTGGGGCGGCTTTGGGATCAGCGGCAATTCGGCCGCAAACCAGGTCAACCTGACCGGGCTTGCGGCGACCTCTCCCGCCGGGTTGGTCAATTTGCGCGGCGGGCATGACCGCTTTGATGGCAGCGAAAGTGGCGACAATGTGCGTGGCGGTAGCGGCAATGACACGCTTTTGGGTCACGGCGGCAATGACACGTTGGATGGCGGCGCAGGCGCGGACCTGATCGATGGCGGGGCGGGTGCCGATCTGATCCAAGGGGTCGATCGGTTTGACACCGTGACCGGCGGCAGTGGCGATGACACCGTCGATCTGCGCGGCAATATCGGCAGCGTTAATTTGGATGGCGGCACGGGGCTTGAGACCACTGGCGATGTGCTGCGCCTGACCAACAATGTGTCAGTTGATCAATTCACCCCCCTGAATTTCGAGGTGATCGATTGGGGCGGTCGCGCAATGACCGGCTCGAACGGAGCCAATTTGGTCGATCTGTCAGGGCTGACAGCCGCGTCACCCGCAGGCCTCGTCAATCTGCGCGGTGGCGCAGATCAGTTCATCGGCAGCGAAAGCGGCGATCATGTCTCGGGTGGAGGCGGAAATGACACCCTCAGCGGCAATGGTGGCAATGACACCTTGCAGGGTGGGGCAGGCATCAACGCCGTCTCGGGTGGGATGGGGGATGACACCTTTATCTACACGCGGGGCGAAACGCTGCACATCACCGATTTCACCCTGGGTTCAACCAATATCGGCAACGGTGTGATGACCGACAATGATTTTGTCGATCTGACCCCATACTTCACCGATATCAGCGACCTGCTGGATCATCTGACACCGGGTGGTGTGTTGGAAAACGGCGATATGGCCGGTGGCCAGATCTCGGGTCTCGGTGTCTTGCACAGCTTAACGCCATCGCAGATCCGCGAGGTCACAGGCGTTCCCTGTTTCGCCGGTGAAACAAAGATTGCGACCGAGTTCGGCGAACGCCGGATTGATGAATTGGAAATGGGCGATCTTGTCGAAACCGAAGACAACGGCTTGCAGCCAGTGCGCTGGATCGGCAAGCGTAAGTTCCGGGCCATCGACCTGCATCGCAACCCCAAGCTTTATCCGGTGCGGATTATGGCCGGTGCATTGGGGCAAGGGTTGCCGCGCCGTGATCTGCTGGTGTCACGCCAACACCGGATGATCGTGCGTTCGAAAATCATCGAACGCTGTGCCGATACCCGCGATGTGCTGATCCCAGCGATCAAACTGACCGGGGCGCCCGGTATTTTTGTGGACGATTCCGTCAGCTCGATCACTTATGTGCATCTCTTGCTCGATCATCATGAAATCCTGTTTGCCGAGGGCAGCCCAAGCGAAAGCTTGCTGCCTGGGCCGATGGCACTGGACACGATGGATGAGGAAAGCCAGGCAGAGATCCACGCGATTTTCCCAGAGCTTTTTGGCGTTGATCATGTCTATCCCGCTGCACGCACGATTTTGGATGGCAAACGAGCCAAGAACATTTTGCGCCGCCACCTTAAGAACGCCGTAGCCTTGCTACACGGTTAGACCTTTTCATCGGAAACTGCCCCTTGGGTCATAGGATTGGCCTATTGCCCGAGGGGGCGTGCGCAATTTGACCCGTATCAAGGTTCCTCCGCCCAAACCTGTCATCTTCGCAAATGGCGATGGGGCATTATCGGAGGAGTTCGATGAAAGACATGGGCAAAGGTCATATCTTCAACGACACACAGGTGATTTTCTTTGACGAGTTGCGTCGGGGCGATGTTGCCTTGGTTGGCGGCAAGAATTCCTCGCTTGGGGAAATGGTGCAGGAACTGGGCGCGCTTGGCGTGACAGTGCCGCCTGGGTTTGCGACCACATCGGATGCATTCCGCGGTTATATCGCGGCCAATGACTTGAACGAGTTCATCGCCACCTCCCTGGCCGCATGGGAGGCGGGCAAAGCCACGCTGGCCGAAACCGGCACCGCGGTTCGGGCCGCGATCCGGGCGGGCGATTGGCCCGAACAGACGCGCCTGGCGATTATCGAGGCCTATCGCGTTTTGTCCGACCGGGCGGGGATCGAAAACCTCTCGGTTGCCGTGCGTTCATCGGCCACCGCCGAAGACCTGCCCGATGCCAGCTTTGCCGGGCAGCAGGAAACTTACCTCAATATCGAAGGCGAAGACGCACTGCTTGATGCCTGCCGCAACTGTTATGCCTCGCTCTTTACCGACCGGGCCATCAGCTACCGCAACGTACAGGGCTTTGATCACAACCAGGTCGCGCTTTCGGTCGGTGTGCAGCAAATGGTGCGCTCGGATATTGGTGGCTCCGGCGTGATGTTCTCGATCGATACGGAATCCGGTTTTGACAAGGTTGTCTTGATCAACGCCGCCTGGGGCTTGGGCGAAAACGTGGTGCAGGGTGCGGTGACGCCCGATGAATTCCAGGTGTACAAGCCCTTCCTCGACAATGAAGCGCTCAGCCCGATCGTGGCCAAAACCTTGGGCGCGAAAGAGAAAAAGATGATCTATTCCACCGAGGCGGGGGAAACGATCAAAAACGTCCCAACCTCCAAGGCCGAGCGTGGATCGTTTGTCTTGTCAGATGCCGAGGTGATTGCCTTGGCCCGCATGGCCAAAACCATCGAAACCCATTACGGGCTGGCGATGGATATGGAATGGGCGCGCGACGGGATCACCGGCGATCTGTTCATCGTGCAGGCCCGTCCCGAAACCGTGCAAAGCCGGATGGATGCGGGCAATCTCAAAGCCTATACCATCGGTGAGCATGGTGAGACATTGGTCGAAGGTATCTCAGTCGGATCAGCCATCACCACCGGCAAAATCTGCCTGATCGAAAGCGTGAAGGATATCGATCAGTTTGTTGAAGGCTCGGTGCTGGTGACCGGCACGACCGACCCCGATTGGGTGCCGATCATGAAAAAGGCCAGCGCCATTGTGACGGATCATGGCGGTCGCACCTCCCACGCGGCGATTGTCAGCCGGGAGTTAGGGGTGCCGGCCATCGTGGGCTGCGGCAACGCCACCCATCTTTTGCACTCCGAGCAAGAGATCACTGTCAGCTGTGCTGAGGGGGATACGGGCTTCGTCTATGCGGGCACGGCGGATTACACCGTTGAACAGCTTGATCTGGATAATGTGCCTGACACCAACACCAAGATCATGCTGAACCTTGCCAATCCCCAAACCGCCTCCCGCTGGTGGAAACTGCCTGCCGATGGCGTGGGCTTGGCGCGGATGGAGTTTGTGGTGTCCAACGCGATCAAGGTACACCCCGAAGCGCTCCTACATTTCGACGAAATCCGGGATGAGGCGGTGCAGGCCGAAATTGAAGCGCTGACAGCGGGTTACGATGAAAAACCGCAGTATTTCGTTGATCAGCTTGCCATTGGTCTTAGCCGGATCGCGGCGGTTGCTTACCCCAACCCGATGATCCTGCGCATGTCGGATTTCAAAACCAATGAATATGCCGATCTGCTTGGTGGGCGGCAATTTGAACCGCATGAAGAAAACCCGATGATCGGTTGGCGCGGGGCCTCGCGCTACTACGACGAAGGCTACCGGGATGGCTTTGCGTTGGAATGCCAAGCCGTGGCCAAGCTGCGGGGCGAGATGGGTTTTGACAATGTGACCATCATGATCCCCTTCTGCCGCACCCCGGAGGAGGCCGATCAAGTCCTGGCGGTGATGAAGGAAAACGGTCTGGAACGCGGCCAAGACGGATTGCAGGTCTATGTGATGTGCGAGGTGCCATCGAATGTCATCCTGGCCGAAGAGTTCTGTAAGCGCTTCGATGGCTTTTCCATCGGATCGAATGACCTGACGCAGCTGACCCTTGGTATTGACCGGGATAGCGACAAGCTGGCCGATCTGTTCGACGAACGGCACCCGGCGGTGGTTTGGATGATCCAATCCATCATCGAACGCGCCCATGCCCATGATTGTAAGGTCGGGCTTTGCGGCCAGGCCCCGTCGAACTACCCGGATTTCGCCAAGGTTCTGGTCGATGCGGGGATCGATACCATTTCGGTCACGCCAGATAGTTTCTTGGATGTTAAAAAGATCGTCGCCGAAGCCGAGGCTTAGGGCACAATCGACAAAGCGATGGCGGGGCCCTTTGGGGCCCCGTTTTACGTTTAATTGGGAATCTGAATTGAAAATTGTTGCCTCACGCGGCATATCCCAATCATGATCCACAAGCTCGAAATGTTTATTGCTGTCGCTCAAGAAGAGCATTTTGGCCGCGCAGCGGAACGGCTTGGCATCACGCAGCCCACCTTGTCGACCGGCATCAAACAGTTGGAAGAGATGTTGGGCGTGCAGTTGATTTTTCGCGGCTCGCGCTATGGCGGGCTGACGCCCGAGGGGCAGAGGGCTTTGGTCTGGGCCCGACAATTGGTCAGCGATGCCCGCACGTTTCGGGAAGAAATGCGCGTCAGTCGTCACGGGCTTTCTGGGCATTTGCGCATGGCGGTGATCCCCACCGCCTTGACCTGGGCCGCGAAGCTAAGCGCGCGTTTCACCGACCGGCACCCCAATGTGCGCTTCACCATCCTATCGCGTACATCGGCCGAGATCCTGTCGATGCTCGACAATTTAGAAATCGATGCCGGTCTGTCTTACCTGGAAAACGAACCGCTTGGTCGCGTCACCACCGCGCCGATCTATAGCGAACAGTTCACGCTTCTGGCCCATAGCGCGCATCCGCTGGCGGAGAAGCCGCAGATTTCCTGGTCGGATTTGGGCGGAGCGCGGCTGTGCTTGCTGACGCCTGACATGCAGAACCGGCGCATCCTGAACCAGTGTTTCATGGAGGCCGGGATCACCCCTGATGCAACGGTGGAATCGAACTCGACTGTGGTGCTGGCCGCCCATGTCGAAGAAGGCGATTGGGTAACGATCCTACCCTCGGACATGGCCGCATTTTTAGCCGCAGGAAAGCCGATGGTCGTGCGGCCCATCCATGGGCGGCATGCGACTCATCCCGTTGGGATTGTGGCCCCTTTCCGCGAACCGCACACGCCGGTCTTGGATGCCCTGCTGATCGAAGCGCGCCGGGTGGCGGTCTAACTGCCGTTTTCGTCGCTTCTTGAGCTGCAAATGTCGCCGTCGAGCCATTGAAAATCTCTATCACTCAACGAGAAATCATTATTGAAAAGGTGATGATGGTTTGAGAGGTTCCGGCCACGTTAACGGAGCATGCCATGACCGCCACAGCCGCCCCGCCCGCCGCCGGCCCAGACCTGTCCGATCTAAGCTCGATCATCGACGCCCATCGGCATTTGGAAGGCCCGCTTTTGCCCATACTGCATGCGGTTCAGGCGGAATATGGGTTTTTGCCCCAGGGCGTGCATGACCCGATTGCCAAGGCGCTGAATATCACCAAGGCCGAGCTGCATGGGGTGATCAGCTTTTACCATGATTATCGTAACGCCCCCGCTGGCAAGCATGTGGTAAAAATTTGCCGGGCCGAGGCCTGTCAGTCGATGGGTGCAAATGGCCTGTCGGAAGAGGTGCTGGCGTTGTTGGGCTTGGATTGGCATGGCACGACCCCGGATGGGCGCGTCACGGTCGAGCCGGTCTATTGCCTTGGGCTTTGCGCTTGTGCGCCTGCGGCAATGGTCGATGGGGTCGTGAAAGGCCGCGTCACAGCTGAGGCCTTGGTGGCGGAGGTGGCGCAATGAAGATTTACATCCCCCGTGATGCCGCCGCGAAAGCCGTCGGCGCCGACCAGGTGGCCGAGGCGATGGAGGTCGAGCTGACAGCGCGCGGTGTTCAGGCAGAGATCATTCGCACGGGCACGCGCGGCATGATCTGGCTGGAGCCGTTGGTGGAGATTGACCGCGGCGCAGGCCGCATAGCCTACGGCGCGGTTCAGGCGGGCGACGTGGCCGGATTGCTGGAGGAAACGGCGGACAGCCTCGGGCCCGTCGAAGATATCCCGTTTTTCGCCAAGCAAACGCGTCTGACCTTTCAACGCTGTGGCGTGATCGACCCGCTAAATCTGGCCGATTACGAAGCCCATGGCGGCCTGGCGGGCTTGCGCCGCGCCATTGCGATGAGCGCTGAGGAGATTGTTGAGGAGGTCAAAACCTCCGGCCTGCGTGGGCGTGGTGGCGCTGGCTTCCCGACCGGCATCAAATGGGACACCGTGCGCGGGGCCGAGGCGGCGCAGAAATATATCGTTTGCAACGCCGATGAGGGCGATAGCGGCACCTTCGCCGACCGCATGATCATGGAAGGTGATCCTTTCTGCCTGATCGAAGGCATGGCGATTGCGGGCCTCGGGGTCGGTGCAACCAAAGGCTATGTTTACCTGCGCTCGGAATACCCCGATGCCATCGAAGTGATGGAAGAGGCGGTCCAGATCGCGCGGGCCGAAGGCGTGATTGGTGCGGATGTGCTTGGTTCCGGTCGTGCCTTTGACATGGAAATCCGCGTCGGGGCGGGGGCCTATGTCTGCGGCGAAGAAACCTCGCTCCTGAACTCGCTGGAAGGCAAGCGTGGCGTCGTGCGCGCCAAGCCACCACTGCCCGCTTTGGAAGGGTTCTTGGGTCGACCCACAGTTGTGAACAACGTCATCTCGCTCGCCACGGTGCCGGTGATCTTTGAAAAGGGGGCCGATCACTATGCCGGGTTTGGCTTGGGCCGGTCGAAAGGCACTATGCCGATCCAGATCGCGGGCAATGTGAAACATGGCGGGTTGTTTGAAACGGCGTTTGGCATGCCCCTGGGTGATTTGGTCCATGAGGTTGCGGGCGGAACTGCCACCGGCCGTGCGGTGAAAGCGGTGCAGGTGGGCGGGCCTTTGGGCGCCTATTTCGCGCCCGAGAAGTTCGACACACCTTTTGCCTATGAAGAATTTGACGGGCAGGGCGGGTTGATCGGCCATGCAGGCGTCGTCGTCTTCGATGACACCGCGGATATGTTGGGCATGGCGCGGTTTGCGATGGAATTCTGCGCCATCGAAAGCTGCGGGAAATGCACGCCCTGCCGCATTGGCGCGGTGCGCGGTGTCGAAACGCTGGATCGCATCCGCGACGGTGATGCCAGCGCCGTGCCGCTCTTGGTTGATCTTTGCGAAACCATGAAAGATGGCTCGCTCTGTGCACTTGGCGGGTTCACCCCTTTCCCGGTGATGAGCGCGCTCGAACAATTCCCAGAGGAGTTTTCCCTGGTTCAAGAGGCCGCAGAATGAGTGCCGCGCCCACCAAGGATGGGTTTTCGAAAACCCATCCCCACGCCGCTTTGAAACGGCGTTTAAACGCGGTTTCCAAATCGCGTTCCCAAGGCGGTTCGAACCGCCTTTCCTCCAGTTCAATCGGAGCCTTGTGATATGAAAGACTTCATCATTCCTTGGGACGATGACCGTGATATGGGCACGCCCGCGAGGTCCGGCGCGCCGGTCACGCTGTCGATTGACGGGTTTGAGGTGACAGTGCCGGAAGGCACCTCGGTCATGCGCGCGGCGGCCATTGCGGGCCTGCAAATTCCAAAGCTTTGCGCGACCGACAGTGTGGAGGCCTTTGGGTCCTGCCGCCTGTGTGTGGTGGAGATCGAAGGGCGGCGCGGGACGCCCGCCTCCTGCACCACGCCGGTGGCGCCTGGCATGGTGGTGCGCACCCAATCCGATAAGGTGAAAAAGATCCGCACCGGTGTGATGGAGCTTTATATCTCCGACCACCCGTTGGATTGTTTGACCTGTGCGGCCAATGGCGATTGTGAGCTGCAGGACATGGCCGGCATGGTGGGCCTGCGCGACGTGCGTTATGAGGCGCCGGAAAACGGCGGCTTGGTCAACCATTTCGAAAAGCGGGGCGCCACCGGGCCGAACCCGCAATACATTCCAAAAGACGACAGCAACCCCTATTTCACTTATGACCCGTCAAAATGCATCGTCTGCTCGCGCTGCGTGCGGGCATGTGAAGAGGTGCAGGGCACCTTTGCCCTGACCATCGAGGGGCGCGGGTTTGACAGCCGCGTCAGCGCAGGCGGGGTGGGGGATGATTTCCTGTCGTCGGATTGCGTCAGCTGCGGGGCGTGTGTGCAGGCTTGCCCAACCGCCACCTTGCAGGAAAAATCGGTGATCGAGCTTGGCACGCCCGAGCGTTCGGTTATCACAACCTGCGCCTATTGCGGGGTCGGCTGCTCGTTCAAAGCCGAGCTGAATGGCGACGAGCTGGTGCGCATGGTGCCCTATAAGCATGGTGAGGCGAACCGGGGCCATTCTTGCGTGAAGGGCCGTTTTGCCTGGGGTTATGCCAACCATTCCGACCGTATCCTGAACCCGATGATCCGCGACTCGATCAAAGAGCCGTGGCGCGAGGTCTCCTGGGAAGAGGCGATCGGCTTTGCCGCCGATAAGATGCGCGGGCTGCAAGAGAAATACGGTCGCAAATCCATCGGCGTGATCACCTCCAGCCGCTGCACCAACGAAGAAACCTATCTGGTGCAAAAACTGACCCGCGCGGTGTTCCAGAACAACAACACCGATACCTGCGCACGCGTTTGCCATTCCCCCACCGGCTACGGGCTTGGCCAAACCTATGGCACCAGCGCGGGCACGCAGAATTTCGACTCGGTGATGCAAACCGATGTGGCCGTAGTCATCGGGGCCAACCCGACCGATGGGCATCCGGTTTTTGCCAGCCGCTTGAAAAAGCGCCTACGCCAAGGCGCGAAGCTTATCGTGATCGACCCGCGCCGGATCGATCTGGTGAAATCCGCCCATATCGAAGCGGCGCATCATTTGCCCCTGCGCCCTGGCACCAATGTGGCCGTGGTCACGGCGCTTGCGCATGTGATTGTCGATGAAAAACTCTATGACGAGGCCTTCATCCGCGAACGCTGCGATTGGGAGGAATTCCAAGAATATATCGAGTTTGTCTCGGATGTGCGCCACAGCCCCGAGATGACCGAGATGTATACCGGCGTCCCGGCGGAAGAGTTGCGCGCGGCGGCCCGGCTCTATGCCACCGGCGGCAATGGTGCGATTTATTACGGTCTAGGCGTGACCGAGCATTCCCAAGGCTCCACCACGGTGATGGGGATTGCGAACCTCGCCATGCTGACCGGCAATATCGGGCGCGAAGGCGTTGGGGTGAACCCGCTGCGCGGGCAGAACAACGTGCAAGGCTCCTGCGATATGGGCAGTTTCCCGCATGAATTGCCGGGCTACCGCCATGTAAAAAACGCCGATGTGCGCGCGATCTTTGAAAACGCCTGGGGCGTAGAGATTGACCCCGAGCCCGGCCTGCGCATCCCGAACATGCTGGACGCAGCGGTGGGCGGCAGCTTCAAAGGCCTCTACTGCCAGGGCGAGGATATCCTGCAATCCGACCCCGACACCAAACATGTCGCCGCCGGTCTGGCCGCGATGGAATGTGTCATCGTACATGACCTGTTCCTGAACGAGACCGCGAATTACGCCCATGTCTTCCTGCCCGGTTCGACCTTCCTGGAAAAAGACGGAACCTTCACCAATGCCGAACGCCGCATCAACCGCGTGCGCAAGGTGATGCAGCCCAAGCAAGGCTATGAGGATTGGGAGGTCACGCAGCTTCTGGCCAATGCCATGGGGGCAGGATGGACCTACACCCATCCCTCTCAAATCATGGAAGAAATCTCGACCACCACGCCCGGTTTTGCCAATGTCGATTATGCGATGTTGGAGGAGCGTGGCTCGGTCCAGTGGCCCTGCAACGACGCGGCCCCCGAAGGCTCGCCCATTATGCATGTGGATGGGTTCGTGCGCGGCAAAGGCCGCTTCATGATCACCGAATATGTGGCCACCGATGAACGCACCGGCCCGCGTTTCCCGCTGCTGCTGACCACCGGGCGCATCCTGAGCCAATACAATGTGGGCGCGCAGACGCGGCGAACCGAAAACAGCGTCTGGCATTCCGAAGATGTGCTGGAAATCCACCCCCACGACGCCGAAGTGCGCGGTGTGAAAGAGGGCGATTGGATCAAGCTGGCCAGCCGGTCGGGCGAAACCAGCCTGCGCGCGACGCTGACCGACCGGGTCACGCCGGGCGTGGTTTATACCACCTTCCACCACCCCGACACGCAGGCCAATGTGATCACCACGGATTTCTCGGATTGGGCTACGAACTGTCCGGAATACAAGGTGACGGCGGTGCAGGTGGGCCTCTCGAACGGGCCAACCGAGTGGCAGGAGGATTATAACGCCCAGGCCGAGCAGTCGCGCCGTATCCTGCCGGCGGCGGAGTGAAGCCGAGCCGCTCCATATCGGCCCAATCCCTGGGTCCAAAGGGTGCGCGGGAAATTGCGCGCTCTCTGCCGGAGGAGGTTCCGGTGGCAGTGACCTGCAACGGCTCCACCCAAGCGGTGATGATGTGCAGCCCCGCTGATCTTGAGGATTTTGCGGTGGGCTTTGCATTGACCGAGGGCTTTGCCACTCCCGATCAGATCGAGCGGATCGAGATTGTCGAACTGGATCAAGGGATTGAAGCCCGACTTTGGATTGATGAGGCCCAAGCCGAACGGTTGGGCGCGCGTCGGCGCGCGATGTTGGGGCCGGTGGGTTGCGGGCTTTGCGGGATCGATTCCCTAGAGCAAGCGGTGCGCCCGTTGCCGAAACTGGCTGAGACAGGCGCAATGGCCTGGGATGAGGCCGCCCAAGCGCCCGAAGCTTTGCGCGCGCATCAGCCCCTGCATGATCTGACGAACGCCGTCCACGCCGCCGGGTTCCTACGGCCTGGCCAAGGTGTGGTCATGGCCCGCGAAGACGTGGGCCGGCATAATGCGCTGGATAAGCTCATCGGCGCTTTGACCCGCGCCAATATCGACCCGAACGAGGGGGCCATTGTGCTGACCAGCCGGGTGTCGATGGAGATGGTCCAAAAAACTGTTCTCGCAGGCTGCCCGATCTTGATCTCGGTCTCCGCCCCCACCTCCCACGCGCTGCGCCTGGCTGAAGAGGCCGGACTGACCCTCGCGGCCTTTGCCCGCAGCAACCGGATGGAGGTCTTTGCCCACCCCCATCGGATCAAAGGATAATCGCCCGATGTCGACCGAAAAACTGACCCGCATGGCCAACCAGATCGCGACTTTCTTCCAAAGCCAGCCTGGCAGCGATCAAGCAGAGCGCGTGGCCGCGCATCTGAACGATTTCTGGGGGCCGGAAATGCGCGCGGAACTCAAAGACTTTGCCGCCAAAGACGACAGCGATTTGAATGAGCTGGTGAAAAAAGCGCTGCCTTTGATTTAATTGAAGTGCGGCCCAATTCCATTTGCAATTGCGTGGTGATCTGAAACACTTCTCCTGACCTTGGTTCGTTTAACCGACCTTGGCGTTTAGATTTATTAAGTATGGTCAGGAGACCGCGATGAACCGCAAAATCCTTCTTTCGACACTCTTTTTTGCTGCCGGGCTTGGCAGTCCTGCCTTGGCGCTCGATTGCGCCGCTGGCCGCGATGTCATGGGGGCTGTCGTTGTGCCGCCATCGAATGTCGTCCCATCCATCACGGAATACGATCAGTATGCTTGGCTAGACGGCGCCCGTTTGGTTCATGTTTGTGATTTGAATGGATATGGGCAGACAACCCTTACCTTCAACATTTTTGCCGGTGAATATCGTCAAGGCCATGGCATCTGCATGAGCTACACGATTGCGACTGGCGAGACCCAGTATTCCTGTGCCCGGCCGTCGGATGTAAGCGCGGCGATGGCGGCTCCGCGCGGGACGCCTGCAAATACGCTGCGCTTTGTGACCTGGTCGCGCGGATTGCCCAGCTTCTAAGGCGGGTGGGGTCAAGGTGTTGCCGGGCCAATCAGCCGTAACACCTTGATCCAATCGACTTACAACTCGTTCCGATCCACCACCGTGACGCCATCCGCCACCGCATCGCTTGGGTGGGTAATGATGATGTCGCCTTCGACCAGGCCTGCGATGACTTGGGCCATACGGTCGCCGCGCTGTCCGACCTCGATCAGCCGTTCCTGCGCGATGCCATCGACCATCACATAAACGGCCCAGGCCTCACCCCGGCGGAAGAGGGCACCAAGCGGCACTTGCAGGGCGCTGTCGGTTTCCCATTCCACGATACGCAGGAAGACGGCAAAGCCATGGCCAAGTGCAGCGGGATCATTGAGGCCAGTGGTGATGTCGAAAATCGCATCAACACGCTGTTCCTCGATCCCCAGCGCCGAGACGCGGGTTTCGGCGGCCGGTTCCACGCGGCGCAAGACGGCGTGCAATACGTCATCGCCGCCCCAGCGTTCGATCCGCGCTTGTGTTCCGGGCCCGATGCGCACGGCGTCGGTAGAAAGCAGATCGGCGACAATCTCAAGGTCTCCGGGATCACCGATGCTGAGTAGGGGCGTGCCCGCCTGAACCGGGTGTTCGCTGATCGTCGAGATCGACAGCACGACGCCATCAGCCGGCGCGTGCAGATCCACACAACATGCCGTGGCTGCGCCCGCACTGCTGGCCTCAACCAGACCGGCCTGGCTGCGTTCCAGAACGCCTTCGGCCATGGCGATGCGCGATTGCGCCGACTGGACCGTCGCGGTGGCCACGGCCAGCGCTTGGGTCGCGGTTTCCAACTGCGTCACGGTGCTGACGCCGCGTTCAACCAAGGTTTGGGTGCGGTTGAATTGTAACTCGGCAAAGGCGCGTTCTTCCTCGGCGCGGGCCAGATCGCTTTGGGCGACATTAAGCGAGGCTTGGGCCTCTGCCACGCTGGCTTCGGCCTGGGCCCGGCTACGCGCATCCAGAAGCGAGGGTTGAACCGGTTCGACCCGGGCCACGATGGTTTCGTCCATCACCACTGGATCGCCGACCGCGACCGGCGCGCGCAGGGCGGTGCCTGCAATCGGCGCGGCCACATCGAACACCTCGCGGATGCGGGTTTCGCCATCGGCGTCGATTGTGACTTGCATGGGCGCGGCCACAACCTCGACCAAATCCACCGCGACGGGCGTTTCGCGCAAGGCGACATAGGCCAGCCCGCCGATGATCGCGACACCGGCGACAGTTACCCCAATGCTACGCGTTGTCCACATTTCAAATCACTCCCGCGTTTTCATAACTGAGACCAGGTTCATCCGGTCGATCCGCCGCCGCACCAACATCACCGAGACAAAGCTGGTGATCAGCACGACCAAGCTGGCTGTGGCAAAGACGCTTGGCTCCAACACCAGCGGGATCGCATAAAGATCCGAGGTGAAGGAGTTCGACATTGCCGTTGAAATCCATATGCCCATGAGCCACCCGATGGGCTGCGCGATCAGCGCCAGCAGCATGGTTTCCCCGATCAGCACGGCTGAGACCTCGCCCCGGGAAAAGCCCAGGATGCGCAAGCTGGCCAGTTCGCGCGCCCGCTCACTCAGTTGAATGCGCGCGCCGTTATAGGCCACGCCGATGGTGATCAGCACCGCGATGATGCCGTAGATCGAGTTAATGACCAGCACGTTCTGGCTAAGCGTTTCTTGGAACGACCGGCGGCTATCGGTCAGCAAAACCAGGCCCGATAGGGCGGGCGTGTCTTGCACGGCGGCATGCAGATCCAGAATGCGACTTTCATCCAAAATGACATTGGCGACGGTGATTTGGGGCGACCGGCGCAATTGCGCGTCCAGAAACTCCATATCGGCATAGGCGCCCAGGCCGAAATACTGCTGGATCAGGCCGGTCACCGTCATTTCATGGGTTTCGCGCCGCCCGCCCATGAACTCGACCTCAACGGTGTCACCAATTTGAAGCTCAAGCTCGGTCGCCAGGCGTTCGGCCATCATCAAACCGCCGGGGCGCGGCACGGCCGGCAGACCGTTTTCATCGATCACGCGGCTCAGCGAGGCATCAGGTGGGCGCGCCTCAAGCGAAACCTGTTTCTCATGCGGCCCGTTGCGCAGGGTCACGGCGTGGAATTGCTGTGGTTCGGCCTGGATGACACCGGGCAGGCGTTCCACATCCTCAATCGCACTCAGCGGCACCTCCTGTGAAAACAGGATCATCGCGTCTTGTCGGTAGGATTGGTAATAGGCCACGTCGATAATCCGTTCGAGCGCGACACCCATAAAGCCCGAAGAAATCATTGCCGCCGTTGCAGCCCCCAGGCCCGTGGCGGTTAGCAGGCTGCGCACCGGCCATCGGATGACGGCACGCAGGATCATGATCGTGGTCTGACGCAGCCGCGCGAGGGTCATCAACTGGTCGATCAGCGTGCGCCGGAACAAGGGCGGGGCAGGGGGTTGCATCGCCACCGCCGGGGCGAGGCGTGCGGCGGCCATCGCGGCCTTCAATGCGCCCAGCATTGTGGTGATCAATGCCGCCAGACCCGACATGGCGTAGACCCAGGTGGGCACGCGGAAGATCAGATAGGGAAATTCGAAAAACCGCGCATATTGCCAGGCCATGGCCCGCGCCAGCATCGTGCCCGTGGCCCAGCCGATGGCCACGCCCACCAAAGCGATCAGGCTGGCCAGCAGCAGATAGTGTAGGCAAATCTCGAAATCCGAATAACCAAGTGCCTTGAGCAACCCAATCTCGGACCGGTCGAGCGCCACAATCCGGCTCATCACCATGCCGACCAGAAAGGCGGAAATGGCAAAGAAGATCGGCGGGATGACAAAGGCCATGCTGCGCAACTGATCAATCTCGGCCGAGACAAAACTGTTGGAAAACTGATCCTCGCGCCCATAAGCCCCAAGCCCGCCATGGGTATCGAGCAATTGGTCGACCTGATCAAATATGTCTTGCGGGTTGGCATCCGCGCTGATGCGCAGGGCTAGATGGTTGAATGCGCCTGCCATGTCATAGGCGGCGGCGACGGCAGATTCGGTGATCCAAAGCACGCCGAAGTTTTCGTTGTCGGGCATCAGCGCGCCGGGGCCGAGCGTATAGATGAACTCCGGGCTCAGGGCCGTGCCGGTAATGGTTAAGGTGCGGCGCTGACCGTTTAGATTGGCCTCGAACTGATCGCCAATCTCGAACCCATTGGCATGGGCAAACGCCTCGTTGATCATCACATCGCCGGGGCGTTGGGGGTAAAGCCCGGTGCGCAGGATCGGTACATTCAGAAGCGGCGTGTCATCCTCGGGCCAGGATAGGATATCGCCCATCGCCAGTTCCGCGCGTTGGGGCAGGTCAAGCACCGCAAGCCCCTGCACCCGAGGTTCGGCGGCATAGACGCCAGGAATGGCCAAGATGTCGGGCAGCAGCGTTTCAGGTGCGCGGCGGGTTTCGACAAAAACATCGGCAAAGCGGTTGCGTTCGTAATAGGCCGCGCGCGTGTCGCTAAGTGCCGTGAACATGCCAAAAGCGGTCAGCAAAATCGCCACACCGCAGGCCAGAACAACGGCAATGGCCAAGCCCTGTAGCCAGAGGCGCTGGAAATCGCGCAGAAGCTTTTTGTCGATCGCCTGCATCAGATCACCAGGCGATTTCATGCGGGGCGATTTGCGTGGCGTTTTCGATCACCTCCGAAATCTTGCCATCGGCAAATCGGATCACCCGATGCGCCATAGCCTGAATGCCCGCGTTATGGGTGATCACCACGGTGGAGGTGCCCAGCGTGTCATTGATGGTTTTCAGAACCTCCAACACCTGAACGCCGGTTTTGCTGTCCAACGCGCCGGTCGGTTCGTCACACAGCAACACCTCGGGCCGTTTGGCGATGGCGCGCGCGATGGCCACACGCTGCTGTTCACCACCCGACATCTCGGCCGGGAAGTGATCCAGGCGGTGGCCCAGGCCCACCATATCCAACGCCTCGGCCGGGTTCATTGGGTTGGGCGAGACATCGGTGACAAGCTGCACATTTTCCCGCGCGCTCAGCGATGGGACGAGGTTATAGAACTGAAACACGAACCCCACATGATCGCGCCGATACCGTGTCAGGGCGCGATCTTTGAGGTTTGTCAGCTCCAGGTCGCGGAACCAGACACGCCCGTCGGTGGCATGGTCCAACCCGCCTAAGATATTCAAAAGCGTGGATTTCCCCGACCCAGACGCGCCAAGAAGCACGGCCAGTTCGCCCGCAAACAGCTCCAGATCGACCCCGGCCAAGGCATGCACTTTGACCTCGCCCGTGTCATAGACCTTGGTCAGGCCTTGGGTGCGGAACACCATCTGAACCATTTCGTTTACCTCCTTTTGCGGATGTCGCAGATTCGCGCCGCAAACAATTTGATCTGGCTCAAATTCATCGCGGGCTTGTCGTTGGGCGGGGCGTCAAACACCTGCAAAACCTGACAGGGGCGTTTGGCGAAATCCTGAAATAACCCTGAAAAAATCTCGAAGATCGGCGCGCTAGAATGCCGTGCCGCTTGCGGTCTGTGCTCCGCCTCCGGTATCACCGGGTAAGGGGTCTCAAAATGCGGGCCTCGGTTTCAACATATGGAACTTCGCCCATGTCTGACACCCGCGCCAATCGCCGTTACCGCAGCCAGGAATGGTTCGACAATCCCAACAACCCGGGCATGACCGCGCTGTATCTTGAGCGCTATCAGAACCAAGCTTTCACCCAAGGGGAGTTGCAGGCGGATAAGCCGATCATCGGGATCGCGCAGACGGGCTCAGACCTGGTGCCTTGCAACAAGATCCACGTGTTCCTGATGGATCGGATTCAAGCCGGTATTCGGGATGCAGGCGGCATTCCGATGGAATTCCCCGTGCACCCGATCCAAGAAACCGGCAAACGCCCCACGGCGGCCTTGGATCGCAACCTGCAATACCTCAGCCTGGTTGAGGTGCTGCATGGCTACCCGATTGATGGCGTCGTGCTGACCACTGGCTGTGACAAGACCACGCCCGCGATGCTGATGGGCGCGGCCACGGTGGATCTGCCGGCCATCGCGCTGAATGGCGGCCCGATGCTGGATGGCTGGTACAAAGGCAAACGCGCCGGCTCTGGCACCTCGATTTGGGAGGGGCGGCGCCTGCTGGCGGCGGGTGAGATTGACTATAAAGAGTTTATGGAGCTTGCCTGCGCCTCCTCCCCCTCGCTTGGGCATTGCAACACCATGGGCACCGCCAGCACGATGAACGCGATGGCCGAAGCGCTTGGGATGACCCTGCCCGGGGCGGCGGCAATCCCGGCGCCCTTCCGCGAACGGATGGAGATGGCGTATCTGACTGGTCGCCGGATTGTTGAGATGGTCGAGGCCGACCTGAAACCCTCCGACATCCTGAGCCGGGCCTCCTTCCTCAACGCGATCAAAGTGAACACGGCCATCGGCGGGTCCACCAATGCGCCACCGCATTTGCAGGCCATCGCGCGCCATGCCGGAATCGATTTGGACGTGACGGATTGGCAGACCCACGGCTATGCCCTGCCACTTCTCGTGAACATGCAGCCAGCGGGTGAATACTTGGGCGAAAGCTTCTTCCGCGCCGGTGGCGTGCCTGCGGTGATGGGCGAAATGCTAGCCGCCGGGCATTTGGACGGTTCGGTCATGACCGCCTCGGGCCAACCACTGGAGAAAGCGCTAGGTGCCGCCAGATCAACCGATACCGATGTCATCCGCCCCGTCGCACAGCCCCTGCGCGAGGAGGCCGGGTTCCTCGTCCTATCCGGCAACCTTTTCGACAGTGCACTGATGAAAACCAGCGTGATTTCAGAAGATTTCCGCGCGCGGTTCCTGAAAAATGGCGTGTTCGAAGGCCGCGCCGTCGTCTTTGAAGGCCCCGAGGATTACCATGATCGCGTGAATGACGCCGATCTTGGGATCGATGAAACCACGATCCTGTTCATCCGAAATGTCGGCTGCGTCGGCTATCCCGGCTCGGCCGAGGTGGTGAACATGCAGCCCCCCGATGCGCTGATCAAAGACGGCATCAAGCATTTGCCCACGGTCGGCGACGGCCGACAATCGGGCACATCGGAAAGCCCCTCGATCCTAAATGCCTCGCCCGAGGCGATGGTGGGCGGCGGTTTGGCCCTGATCCAAACCGGCGACCCGGTGCGGCTGGATCTGAACGCAGGCACGCTGGATGCCCTGGTGCCCGAGGCGGAATGGCAGGCCCGCCGCGACGCTTGGCAGGCCCCCGAGATCACCAGCCAAACCCCCTGGCAGGAGCTTTACCGGAAGACTGTCGGGCAACTGGCACAAGGTGGGTGTTTGGAACTGGCGACGGCCTATCAGCGCATTGCCAAAGACCTGCCGCGCGACAATCACTAAGCCGAACGCTCGGTTTTTTGGATCTTAGGTCCCTCTTGACCTCAACCTAGCTTGAGCAATTAGGCTCTGGCAAACTTTGGTCAGGAGAGGCAGCAATGTCGTTCAATATCAATACGCTGGTGCCCGAGCTTTGGTGCTCGGATTTTCAGGCGTCACTGGAATTCTACACCGTGCAGCTTGGGTTTGAGGTCGCTCAGCAACGCGGCAGCGACCCGCACGCCTATTTGTCGTTTCAAGCTGCGCAGATCATGTTGGCCCATTGGACGTTCGACGGAAGTTGTGAACCTTGGCATCCCACCCCGATGGAGTACCCTTTTGGGCGCGGCATCAACTTCCAGTTCATGGTCGATGGCGTGCAAGCGATCTATGAGCAGATTACGCGGCGGGGCGTTGCACCATTTCTTGATATCCACGACGCGGAAATCTGGAAAACCGATTGCATGGACAAAAGGCGGCAGTTCATGGTTCTGGACCCGGATGGTTATGTGCTGCGCTTTGCTGAAAGCCTTTCGACACGCCCGATCGAGGACCGAGACATCGCGGCGCTCAACGCACAGTATCACCAAGGCGCGGCGCCTTAGGCCCGCCGCCAGCCCTGCCAGGCCAATACCGCTCCGATGCCGAAGATCACCCCGACCATCATATAGGTGCCGACCCCACCGGAGGCTTGCGGCGCTTCGGGAAAGATCATGCGAAACAGACCGGCCAGAAGGGTCAGCCAGCCAGCGATGGTCACCAAAACCCGCCAATCACTGGCCCAGATGTTGTGGAAACGCACTAACGCCAAGCCTCCCAACAGCCAAATCGTCCCGTTCAGAAAGACATGGGCCGGGGGGATATCGGCCCAAATGCGCCAATTGATCATCTCAGTCGCGGTGACGATCATCATGAATGGGCCAAGGACGGCGGCGATATGCTTGGAATACTGAATATCCATGATTTCGGCCTTTTGATGGAAGGTTGGCCGTGGGCATGGCGGAAGAAACACAATGAGGTAAGCGCTTTTGGTCGATCTTCACGGGTATGTGTTTGCGCTCCGCCGAGGCGCGCCCTGAAAGTAAAAAAGGCGTGCACGGCGGCACGCCTTTTCCAAATGATCTGCCGCTTTGGCTTAGACCAGCGCGATATTCACAGCGCTTTCGCGCCCGTCACGGCCCTTTTCCAGGTCGTAGGTCACCTTTTGGTTGTCGGCGAGGCCGGTCAGGCCCGAACGCTCGACGCCCGAGATGTGCACGAACACATCACGCCCGCCTTCTTCGGGGGCGATAAAGCCGTAGCCTTTGGTGGTGTTGAACCATTTCACGGTGCCAGTGGCCATATCCGTGGTCTCCTTTGATTTGCGCTACCCACATTTTGCGGCAGCTCGGCTTTGTCTATGCTAGATCGCGCACATACTGGCCGGAAAATCCGAAGACAGATGGATCGATAGAGATAACGTAGCTTGGCCCATCTTTCATGGCGCAACCTATTCGTAAAGGGGAAACCGGGGACACGGCGGGGCGATTGGCTAATCCTTGCCTGTCATTAGGGGCCGCGACGTTACGGAAACCTGACGTATATCAAGGTTTTGTCATGTAAGCCGACTAGCGTGCCCCTGAAACCGATAGGAAAGCATCCCTGCCATATGACCATCCTGACAAGCACCCCTTACGCGGATCTGACCATCGGGCAGGAGGCGTCGGTTAGCCGCCTTTGCCGCGCCGAAGATCTGTATGTTTTTGCCAATTCCAGCGGCAATCTGAACCCGATGCATTTGCCCAAACAGGATGGGGATGGCGATGGCAAGGTCGAGGCGATTGCGCCTTCGGCCTGGATCGGGGCGTTGATCTCGGGCGTGCTCGGCAATCAGCTACCGGGGCCGGGCACCTTGTATCAAAGCCAAGACTTACGGTTTTCGGGCCGCGCCCATGCGGGTGACACGCTGGTGGTGCGGGTGCGGGTGGAAGAAAAGCTTGGGGATGGGCTTGTGCGCCTGTCGACGCGGGTCGACGGCCCCGATGGATTGATTTGCGAAGGCGAGGCGCAGGTAATCGCGCCTGATGCGGTGCGCAGCTTTGATGGTGCGGATGTGCCGGGCCTGACCGTTCAAAGCCATGCCCAGTTCGATGCGCTGTTGGCGCGGGCCGAGCCTTTGCCAGCCCTGCCAACGGTTGTGGTCTGCCCTGAGGCACCCGATGCGCTGATGGGCGCGATCCTGGGGCGCGATCACACCCTCATCGCCCCGATCTTTGTGGGTGCGCGCAGCAAGATCGAGGCCGCGGCGGCGGAGGTTGGCGCGGATATCTCTGGAATCGACATCATCGACATCCCTGATCACCGCGCCGCTGCCCTGCGCGCGGTGGCCCTGATCCATGAAGGGCGCGCGAAGGCGCTGATGAAGGGCCATTTGCACACCGATCAGTTGCTTCATGCGATTTTGAAGAAAGAAACCGGGCTGCGCCGCAACCGGCGCCTAAGCCATGTGTTTGTGATGGATGTGCCTGGGCGGGAACGGCTTTTGTTCGTCACCGACGCGGCCATCAACATCGCCCCCGATCTCGATTGCAAAGTATCGATTGTGCAGAACGCCATTGATCTGGCCTTGTCGCTCGGCATCGAAACCCCGCGTGTCGGCATCTTGTCTGCGGTTGAAACCGTGACGCCCTCGATCCCGTCCACCTTGGATGCCGCGGTATTGTCGAAAATGGCCGATCGCGGCCAGATCAAAGGCGGCCTGGTCGATGGGCCCTTAGCAATGGACAATGCCGTCGACCCAGGTGCCGCCAAGACCAAGGGCTTAACAGGCAGCGTCGCGGGGCAGGCCGATATCTTGGTCGCCCCCAATCTGGAAGCGGGCAACATGATTGCAAAAGAACTGACCTTCCTTGCCCATGCCGAGGCGGCTGGCGTGGTGATGGGTGCCCAGGTGCCGGTGATCCTGACCAGCCGCGCCGATGACGACAAAGCACGCCTGGCCTCCTGCGCGGTGGCGGCCCTTTATGCGGATAGCCTGGCATGAGTTTGGTCCTGACGCTGAATGCCGGGTCAAGCTCGATCAAATTCGGGCTCTATCAGGCAACGAAAGAACCGGTGGAAGAGGTGCGGGGCCAGATCGAGGCGCTTGGACCCTCCGCGCGTCTAGAGATTGAGATCGCCGGTGAAGAAACCGTGACCGAGATCGGGCCCGCCGACCACACCACAGGGCTGGCGGCGCTCATGTCGGCCCTGGCGCCAATGATGGATGGGCGCGAGATCGCGGGGGTGGGCCATCGCGTTGTGCATGGCGGCCCGGATATCGATGGGCCGCGCGTGGTTGACGATGCATTGATCGAGACGCTGACCACATTTTCGCCCCTGGCACCGCTGCACCAGCCCCATAACCTGGCCGCGATTGCCGCTGCGCGCCGGGCTTTTCCCGGAGCGGTTCAGGTCGCCTGTTTCGACACCGCCTTTCATCGCGGCCACCCTTGGGTGAATGACACCTTTGCCCTGCCACGCCGGTTTTATGACCAAGGCGTGCGGCGCTATGGGTTCCATGGGCTGAGCTATGATTACATCACCGACACGTTGAGGCATGAGTTTAATGACTACTCACACGGCGCTGTAATCATTTCACATTTGGGCAATGGCGCGTCCCTTTGCGCGACGCGAAATGGCAAATCCGTGGGCTCCACCATGGGGTTTTCTGCCCTAGATGGCCTGCCCATGGGCACACGCTCGGGCCAGGTCGATCCTGGGGTGGTTCTCTATCTGTTGGAACAAGGGATGAGCGGGCGAGAGATCACCGAGCTGCTCTATAAAGAAAGCGGGCTCAAAGGGTTATCGGGCATAACGCATGATATGCGTTCACTTCTGGCCTCGGATCATCCGCATGCGCGGGAGGCGATTGATTATTACGTCTTCCGGCTTGGCCGTGAAATCGGGGCGATGGCGGCGGTTTTGGGCGGGGTGGACGCGCTTGTCTTCACCGGCGGCATTGGCGAAAACGCCGCGCCGATCCGCGCACGCGCTGTTGAGCGTTTGGGTTTCATGGGCCTCGCGGTCGATGCACAGGCCAACGCCGCGAACGCCACACTGATCAATGCGGGCCCCGTCCCGATCCTGGTGATCCCAACCGATGAAGAACGGGTGATCGCGCGGGCCACCGTCGCGCAAATCTCTGCATGACGTGGCGTGAGATCAGGCTTGAATTTGGCGCATTCGCGCGCAGATCGGACATATGCGTATTTTGATCCTTATCACCATCTTTCTTCTTGCCGCGGTTATGGCTGCCGCTGTCTATTTTCGCTTCGCCTCCATGCCAGCCGAGATTTGGCATGTTGACCCGGCAACGGCGAACCTGCCGAACACGCCCAATGCCGAGCTGCGGCAAGGCCAAGGTGCCCCAGTTGTTGCGCTGCCGCCCGCATCTGTTGCGGAGGGTTTGGCCCAAGTTGCCGAGGTTGAAGGTGCCACCCAGATTGCCGGCGATCTGACCGAGGGTTTTGCCACCTATGTCCAGCGGACGCGGCTGATGGGCTATCCCGATGCGATTTCCATCCGTTTGACGCCGGTTGATGAGGGCACGCGGGTCGAAATCTTTTCGCGCTCGCGCTTTGGTCGCTCGGATTTCGGGGTCAATGCCGCACGGGTGGATCGCTGGTTGGCCGCGATTGCACCCTAGCCGGGCTTGACCCCACCGCCCGCGCCCGGCACATCACCCACATGCTGCCCCAAGACCGCCTTCATCAGATCACCGACCGGTTCGAGTTTCTCGAAGCGCAGCTAAATGCCGGGCCGGATGCCGATAAGATCGCCGAGATCAGCCGCGAATATTCCGAGCTAAAGCCCGTGGTCGATCAAATCGCCGCCTATCAGCAGCTTTTGGCTGATCTCGATGAGGCTGAGGCCATGCTGGCCGACCCGGAAATGCGCGAACTGGCCGAAGATGAACTGCTGCGCCTGAAATCAGCGATCCCCGAGGCGGAACAGGCGCTGCAACTGGCGCTGCTGCCCAAAGATGCGGCTGACGCGCGGCCTGCGATGATCGAAATCCGCCCCGGCACCGGCGGCGACGAAGCCGCGCTTTTCGCCGGTGATCTGCTGCGGATGTATGAACGCTATGCCGAAAGTCAGGGCTGGCGGTTGGAGGTCATCGACCTTCAGCAAACCGAATTAGGCGGAATCAAGGAGGTCACCGCAAGGATCGAGGGGGAGGCCGTCTTTGCCCGGATGAAGTTCGAATCCGGCGTGCATCGTGTCCAACGCGTCCCCGAAACCGAAAGTGGCGGGCGCATTCATACATCGGCCGCCACCGTCGCTGTGCTGCCCGAGGCCGAGGCGGTCGATATCGACATTCCCGCCAGCGACATCCGCATCGACACCATGCGCGCCAGCGGGGCAGGGGGTCAGCATGTGAACACCACCGACAGTGCCGTGCGCATCACCCATATCCCGACCGGGGTCGTGGTGACCTCCTCCGAAAAATCGCAGCATCGCAACCGCGAGATCGCAATGGGCGTGTTGCGCGCACGGCTCTACGATTTGGAACGGCAAAAAGCCGATGATGCCCGCGCCGCCGACCGCAAGGCCCAAGTCGGATCAGGTGACCGGTCCGAGCGCATTCGCACCTATAACTTCCCGCAAGGGCGCATGACCGATCACCGCATCAATCTGACGCTTTATAAGCTCGATCAGGTCATGCAGGGCGATCTGGATGAGATCATCGATGCTCTAACCGCCGAAGACCAGGCCCGTAAGCTTGCGGATATGGAGGCGTGAGCCGCACCGTTCAGGCGGCGCTTAGCCAGGGGCGGGCGGTTCTGGAACAGGCGCAGATACCCAACCCCGATCTTGATGCGCGCTGGCTTTTGGCCGCCGCGATCGGTGTGGCGCCGGACCGCGTGATCCTGCATCTGCGCGACCCCCTCGATGACGTGGCCGACGCGAAATTTCTCGACCAAATCGCCGCGCGCGCCACCGGCCGCCCGATCAGCCATATCCTGGGACGGCGGCAATTCTTGCGCCGTTGGTTCGAGGTTACGCCAGACGTGTTGGACCCGCGCCCAGAGACTGAAACCCTGGTCGAGCTGGCGCTGGCGCAGCCGTTTGAAACCGTGCTCGACCTCGGCACGGGCAGCGGGTGTATCTTGCTCAGCCTTTTGGCCGAGCGCGCGGGGGCGAGCGGCCTTGGCACAGACCTGTCCCAGGCGGCATTGGCCGTCGCGGGCCGCAATGCCGATGCGCTCGGGCTCGCGGATCGGGTCAGATTCAAAGTTGCGGATTGGTGGGCCGAGGTGGAGGGGGCCTTTGATCTTGTCGTTTCAAACCCGCCCTATATCAGCGCCGAAGCCTATAACGCCCTGATGCCCGATGTGCGCAACTTCGAACCCAAGCTTGCCTTGACCCCCGGCGGTGACGGGCTTGCCGCTTATCGTCTGATCTGCACCGACGCGCGCAAGCATCTGCGCCCGAACGGACGGCTGCTGGTTGAAATCGGATACGACCAGGGCACGGCGGTTTCATCGCTTTTTCACGCTGCGGGTCTTGAAGATGTCACGCTGCATTCTGATCTAGATGGCAAGGATCGGGTCGTGTCCGGGCGATGCCCAAAGGCCACGCTGCCCTAAAACCGGGCAAATCCCGACAAAATCGCCTATTTCAAGTGATAATTGGCCTTGTCAGGACCGCCGCGTCATGGTTACTCCTGATCTCGTGGGGCTTGAACGTTGAAAAGCGTCCCCTACGATTTGCCGAACACTCCTCGCTCAGAACCGTATGATGGGCTTGGCTATATTGCGCGACGGGCCTTAGCCCGGCGCTTTTGACCAACCAGGACAACTGGAACCAAATATCAAAATGAGATCATCGAAAAACCGTTCGCGGTCCAAGGGGAACCGCAACCGCTCTGTCGGCAATGTGGTCAACCGCGTATTTGATAGCTCGGGCCCCGAAGGCAAAGTCCGCGGCACGCCGCAGCAGATCATCGATAAATACAACCAGTTGGCGCGTGACGCCCAGCTTGGCAATGACCGCGTGGCGGCTGAAAACTTCCAGCAACATGCCGAACATTATTCGCGCATGTTAAGCGAAGCCCAGCGCGAGCAAGAGGCACGTCGCGAGCAACAACAGCAGCAACAACAACAAAACCAGCAGAACAACCAAAACAACGCGCAGAACAACAATGCCCAAAACAACGCCCAAGATGGCCAGCAGCCAGCGGCGGGCGAAAACGGGCAGGGCGGGGATGCCGGTGATGGCGGTTCGCGCAACAACAATCGGCGCAACAATCGCGGCGGTGATCGCAACCAGCAGCCGCCGCAAGCGGCAGCGGATCAACCCTCCGATAGCGGTTTTGATGCGGTGATCGACACCCCGGGCCAAGAAGGCGCGGGTCTGGTGGAAACGCCCGAAGATGCGCCCAAGGCCAAAAAGCCGCGTACGCGCCGCCCCCGCAAAGCGGCCGAGCCCGAGGGCGGAGAGGCCGCCCCATCGGCCGAGGCTCCATCCGGCGATGGCCCAGACACCCCACCGCAAGAGGCCGCTGAGTAATCAGGCGAGTTGACGGGCGAGGGCGCAAAACCCCTCGATCGGCACCTGTTCGGCGCGGTCGGAGGGCGTTAGCCCGGCGGCGATGATGCGATCCTCTATATCCGGCGCCAATCCTTTGAGAGAGGCGCGCAGCATTTTGCGCCGCTGGCCAAATGCTTTCGCGACAACCTTGCTTAACAGATCGGCCTCCGCCTCATAGCGCGGCGCGGGTAGGGCGGTTAGGTGCACGACCGCCGACCGGACCTTGGGGGGCGGGGTGAACGCCTCGGGCGGGAGGCTCATGACAATCCGCGCCTCAGCCCGCCATTGTGCCAAAACCGCCAGGCGGCCATAGGTTTTTGACCCTGGCTGCGCCACGATCCGTTCGGCCACCTCGCGCTGAAACATCAGGGTCAGACTGTCCCAAGCGGGCGGCCAGACCTTGGGCGTCAGCCAGCGCACCAAAAGCTCTGTCCCCACGTTATAAGGCAGATTGGCGACAATCTTGATCGGCGGCGTTAGCTGCGCCCGCCAATCAACCTCCAGCGCGTCTTCGTTCAGCACCTCCAGCCGCCCAGGATAGGCCGCCGCAATTTCGGCCAAGGCGGGCAAGCAACGCGCATCCTTTTCCACGGCCACAACGCGGCGCGCGCCTTCGGCCAAAAGTCCGCGCGTCAACCCGCCGGGCCCGGGCCCGATCTCCAACACATCCGCCTGGGTCAAATCGCCCGCCATCCGTGCGATCTTGGCGGTCAGGTTCAGATCCAACAGAAAGTTCTGCCCCAAAGCTTTGCGCGCGCTCAGCCCGTGACTGGCAATCACCTCACGCAAGGGCGGCAGATTGTCGATGGCACTCATAAGCCCCACTTGCCCGCAGCCCTACACAAAAGACAAGGGCCTCCCCCACTCCCCTTCATCTTTCCCAAAATACGCAAACGGATTTCGCGCGAAATCCGCCCCGGAAAACGCGCGTTTTCCGGTCCCTTTGGGGTTGCGCCCGCGCCAAACCTGTCCTACACGGCGCCCACTTCACAGGCGGAGGCGGGCCGTTGGGGGAGACATCCCCAATGCGTCCACCGGTTGCGGCAGATGCCGCTGATCCTCCGCTCAGGCGCAAACCGGAAAGGAACAAACAGGCATGGCGCTTCCTGAATTCTCCATGCGTCAGCTCTTGGAAGCTGGCGTTCACTTTGGTCACCAAACCCAACGCTGGAACCCCCGTATGGCGGAGTTCATCTATGGCGACCGTAACGGCATCCACATCATCGACCTGACGCAGACCTATGAGATGCTCGACGCAGCGCTCAATGTGGTCCGCGAAACCGTCGCCAAAGGTGGTCGTATCCTCTTTGTGGGCACCAAACGCCAAGCGCAAAAGCCCGTGGCAGACGCCGCTGAGCGGTGCGCGCAGTATTACATGAACCACCGTTGGCTCGGCGGCACGCTGACCAACTGGAAAACCGTTTCGAACTCGATCTCGCGCCTGAAAGAGATTGACGAGAAAATGGCCGAAGGTCTGGACGGTCTGACCAAGAAAGAACGCCTTGGCATGGAACGCGACCAGGCCAAGCTGCAAGCCTCGCTTGGCGGTATCCGCGAAATGGGTGGCCTGCCGGATCTGATCTTTGTCATAGACGTGAACAAAGAAGACCTGGCCATCGCCGAAGCCAAGAAACTGGGCATCCCGGTTGTGGCCGTGGTTGATACCAACTGCTCGCCCGATGGGGTCGACTACATCATCCCCGGCAATGACGACGCGGCCCGCGCCATCGCACTTTACTGTGATCTGGTCAGCCGTGCCGCCCTTGATGGGATGAGCGCACAGCTGGAAGGCGCAGGCGTTGATCTGGGCGCCCTGGAAGAGGGCACCGTTGAAGAGGCGCTGGCAGAAGAGGCCGCCGCCCCCGAGGCCGAGGCCCCCGCAGAAGAAGCGCCCGCCGAAGGCGCCTAATCGCGCTGCCGTCACGCAATTGATACATGGGCCGGGCACATCCCGGCCCAGACCCCTGTTTAACCCTCCAAACGTTTGAGGAGATTCCGACATGGCAATCACCGCTGCACTGGTGAAAGAACTGCGCGACACCACGGGCGCAGGCATGATGGATGCAAAAAAAGCGCTGACCGAAACCGGTGGCGATATGGAAGCCGCCGTTGACTGGCTGCGTACCAAGGGCCTGGCCAAAGCCGCGAAGAAATCGGGCCGTACCGCCGCCGAAGGTCTGGTGGCCGTGGCGGTTGACGCTGGTACCGGCGTCGCGGTCGAGGTGAACTCGGAAACCGATTTTGTCGCCAAAAACGCCGAATTCCAGGAAATGGTTGCAGGCTTTGCCACCACCGCCCTGGGTGCCGATGATGTTGAGGCGCTGGCCGCTGCCAATATGGGCGGCAAATCGGTGGCAGACACGCTGACCGACAAAATCGCCACCATCGGCGAGAACATGACCCTGCGCCGCATGGCCAAACTGTCGGGCGAAACCGTTGTGTCCTACGTGCATAACGCCGCCGCCGACGGCATGGGCAAAATCGGTGTTCTGGTCGCGATCAATGGCGGCAATGCAGGCTTTGCCAAGCAGGTTGCCATGCATGTCGCGGCTGTGAACCCCGCTGCTCTGTCCGAGGCTGATATGGATGCCGCGGTGATCGAAAAAGAAAAGCAGGTTCAGATGGATATCGCCCGCGAAAGCGGCAAGCCCGAAGCGGTGATCGAAAAGATGATCGTGGGCCGGATGAAGAAATTCGTCGCGGAATCGACCTTGTTGAACCAAGCATTTGTGGTGAACCCCGACCTGACCGTTGCTGATGCCGCCAAAGAAGCCGGCGTTGAGATCACCGGCTTTATCCGCCTGGAAGTGGGCGAAGGTATCGTGGTCGAGAAAGAAGATTTCGCGGCCGAGGTTGCCAAGGCTGCCCAGGGCTAAGCCTGAAACAAGCCAAGACATTCTGCGGGGCAGGGGCCAGACCTCTGCCCCGTTTTTCGTTGCGGGTTTGGTCAAAAAAGATGCGGCGCCACCGAGGGACGTGGTGGCGCCGCGTGACGGGACCAAGCGCAGGGGATTGGGGATCGCGCGCTGCCCCTAACTGTCCAGCGGATTGGATGAAATCGCACCCAAACCCGCCATCGTAAGGCGCTGCCGAAGGGATCAATTATCCGGCGTCGCCAAGTGTTCCTGGCAGAAATGCCATCACTCATGGAACACCTCGAATATGCGTCGAAGTCGCGCCAGCTGAAACTGCGGGAATCCTTACCGGCACCTCAAGCGGGCGCTGCATCACCATCGTGAAGACGGAAAATCTGATTTAAAATCGAGGCTTTACGCACAGCTTGCGCCGTGGTCTCAACCCCCAACGCATCACGCGCGCCGCGCAGGTGCTTTTCCACCGTCGCCACATTGCGTTCCAGCAGCAGGGCGACATCCTGCATGGTTTTGCCATCGGCCACCAGTTCCAGCACCTCTGACTGGCGGGGGGTCAGCAAGCGCCGCTGGCCGGTCGCGGGCAGTTGCATGATGCACAGATGCGCCACGTGGTTGATGATCTCGATCTCTTCGCCATGTTCGGCCCAGATCGCATCCGCATCGGCCTGGGTCATGCCATCGCGCACCGCCATGCCGATCCCGGCACTGGCGTTCTTCAGGCCCATGGGAAAGCTGATCGTGTAACCCGCCGTGATGCCATGTTTCTGGTTCAAGGCCAGCATCGCCCGTTCGCTATCGGTCGCAGGGTAATCCGGCATCGACGCGAACACATCCGCCCAGCTTGCAACGCCGGTGTTCTGTGTCGCCCAGCGGATCATCACACCATCGCGGAACAGACCGCCATCCACATAAGCTTCGACATATTCGGCGGGCATATTGGTCAGAAGCAGCGCGTCTTCGGGGTTGTCGTAAAGGCCAAGACCGCGAAAGGCGTTGAAGGCATAAAACAACCGATCAAAGCCGAAATCGTCCATCAGCGCCGTGTGATGGGCCCAAAGGTCTTCTACCTCGGTCATTTGGAGATAGGGGCGCAGACGGTTCACGATGCACGCTCCTTCACCAAATCGCTGAGCGCAGTGATCGCAAGCGCATAGCCCGCCGGGCCAAAGCCTTGGATCACGCCCGTGCAAACCGATGCGATCATCGATGTGTGCCGAAACGCCTCGCGCGCATGGGTGTTGGACAGATGCAGCTCGATCACCGGAATGCCGATCGCCGCAATCGCATCTCGCAGCGCAATCGACGTGTGGGTATAGGCACCCGCATTCAGCACAACGCCATCTTGCTCCGTGCGCGCGCCGTGCAGCGCGTCGACCAGTGCACCTTCATGGTTCGACTGCGCGCAGGCGATCTCCGCGCCAAGGTTTTTGCCATGTTCAATGCAGGCAACCTCGATCATTGGCAGCGTATCGCTGCCGTAAATCTCAGGTTCGCGCGTGCCCAACAGGTTTAAGTTGGGGCCGTTTAAGACCAGAATTTTCATTGTCCCAATCCCCTTTGGCCCAATTATAGGCGCAAGCACCGGTGGGGAAAGGGAAAACAGGTCATTGGGCTTGAGGTGATCATGGATGGCGCGGGGCAGGTGCGTTTTCTACGCGATGCCTGAGCGCTAGGAGGCGTCTTTGGGGGGAGATACTCTGGGTGTGGTCTTCTGGTGTGGTGTTGGCAGCGCGGTGGCTGAGCGCGCTCAGGCGTTGTGTGCGTGCCTGGCGTGACATTAAGTGCACCTGTTAGTGCTTTGTTATCAAGTGGTTTCTAGCGGGTATTCGCTCGCATTCACTTAGGGAAGCGCAATGCGGTGCACAGCCGCTAAGGCTGCGTGGTGCAAATTCAATCACATCAATATTTAACATAATAATGATTATGGGATATATAGATATGCCCAATAAGATGGACATGCGTCCAACTCCGTCGGCTCATCAAGCCCAAGGTTTCATTGCCGCCCCGGCAGTCCAGTACCCTTAAACCATGCGTTTGAGACACTAGGCTTATCGAAAAGCGCAAGTTGGAATGCGACCCGGTCTCGGCCGAAACCTCAGCCGAGCGCGTAGCCTGCCCCGCGCACCGTGCGAATGGGATCAACCGCATCATCGACCCGCAGCGCTTTGCGCAGCCGTCCGACATGCACATCAACCGTGCGGCTGTCGACATAGATGTCACGGCCCCAAACCCGGTCGAGCAGTTGCTCGCGGCTCCAGACCCGGCCTGGGCGTTCCATAAACGCGGTCAGCAGCCGGAACTCGGTGGGGCCAAGCGCCAGTGACTGCCCTGCCCTATAGACGCGGTGTTCGGTCATATCGAGCATGATGTCATCATATTCCAACCGCTCGCCCACCGCCGCTGGCCGGATACGCCGCAGCTGCGTGCGCAGCCGTGCCAACAACTCCGCCACCGAATAGGGTTTGGTCACGTAATCATCGGCGCCGGTTTCCAGCCCCCGCACCCGGTCCATTTCTTCGGACCGTGCAGAGAGCATGATGATCGGAATGCGCGCGGTATCCCCGGCCATTTTCAGCTGGCGGCACACCTCGATCCCCGAGACATGCGGCAGCATCCAATCCAGGATGATCACATCGGGCGGGGCTTCGCGCACCAAATCCAGCGCCTGATCCCCCGCCTCGGCGGTGACGACCTGAAAGCCCTCGGCCTGGATGTTATAAGCCAGAACCTCACGCTGCGCGGGTTCATCTTCAACGACGAGTACAAGCGGTTCGCCAGCCATGGCCGTTTACCCTTCGGCCCCCTGCTCATACGGTGTGCGATCTTCTTTCGGGCGGTCATCATCTGGCATTTCGCCGGTGACCAGATAGATCACCTGCTCGGCGATCGACGTCACGTGGTCGCCCATCCGTTCGATATTCTTGGCCATGAAATGCAGATGCATGCAGGGCGTGATGTTACGCGGATCTTCCAGCATGAAGGTCAGGTATTCGCGGAACAGCGCCGAGTACATCTGATCAACCTCGATATCGCGGGCGCGCACATCGGCGGCCAGATCGACATCATGCTGAATATAGGCATCCAGCACGTCTTTCAGCATCAGTTCCACCTGACGCGCCATGCGCCGGATCGAGGCCGAGGCCTCATTCACCGGCGGATGGTCGATGATCGCCTCGGCGCGTTTGGAGATGTTTTTTGCGTAATCCCCAATCCGTTCCAGATTGGTCGAGACACGGAACACGGTCAGAACGGTGCGTAGATCGCTCGCCGAGGGTTGGCGCAGCACCAGAATGCGCGCGGCGTCTTCGTTGACCTGTTCTTCCAGCCCGTCGATGGCTTTATCCCCGGCCCGCACCTGCCGGGCCAGATCGAGATCACGGGTGTCCAACGCCTGGGCCGATTTCGCAATCGCGTCTTCGACCAACCCACCCATGCGCATAATCTTGGCCTGGATGCCTTCCAAATCGCGATCGAAAGACGCGACGATATGTTCAGAATTTGGCATAATTGCCCTACCCTATCTTAATGACTTAGCCGATCCGGCCCGTGATGTAGCTTTCCGTGCGGGGATCGTCGGGGTTCGTGAAAATCTTGCCGGTCTCGCCAAACTCGACCAACTCGCCCAGGTGGAAAAAGGCGGTTTTCTGGCTGACGCGCGCGGCCTGTTGCATCGAATGCGTCACGATCACCACTGAATAGCGCGTGCGCAACTCATCGATCAGCTCTTCGACCTGGGCCGTGGCGATGGGGTCGAGCGCGGAACAGGGTTCGTCCATCAGCAACACTTCGGGGCTGGTTGCCACCGCGCGCGCGATGCAAAGACGCTGCTGCTGACCGCCTGAAAGGCCCGTGCCGGGTTCGTTCAGACGATCCTTGGCTTCGTTCCAAAGCGCAGCGCGTTTCAGCGATTTCTCGACAATCTCATCCAGTTCCGCCTTGTTGGTGGCCAAACCGTGGATGCGCGGGCCATAGGCCACGTTGTCGTAGATCGATTTCGGGAACGGGTTCGGCTTTTGGAACACCATCCCAACCTTGGCGCGCAGCTGCACCGGGTCCACCTTGGGGTCGTAGATATCTTCGCCATCCAACCGGATATCGCCTTCGATGCGCGCGACATCAATGGTGTCGTTCATCCGGTTCAGACAGCGCAGAAAGGTCGATTTCCCGCAGCCTGATGGGCCGATAAAGGCGGTGACGGTGTTGTCTTGGATATCGACATCCACGTTTTTGATCGCGTGATTGTCGCCATAATAGACCTGCACCTGGCGGGCCCGCATTTTGATGTCGTCGATGCTCACGTCGCGCTCCACCACTCGCATATCGTTCACGTTTCCATCCTCCATCGGGGTCACCAGCGACGTTCGAAGCGGCGGCGCAAAAGCACGGCCATCGCATTCATGAAGATCAAGAAGATCAGCAGCACGATGATCGCCCCGGAGGCTCGCTCCACAAAGGCAGGATCGGACCGCTGTGTCCAGTTATAGACCTGCACCGGCAGGGCCGAGGCGGGATCAAAAAAGCCTTCGGGCGGCGCGCTTGGGTATTCGCGCACAAAGGCGACCATCCCGATCAGCAAAAGCGGTGCGGTTTCGCCCAAGGCTTGCGCCAGGCCAATGATCGTGCCGGTCAGAATGCCGGGCGCGGCCAGCGGCAGCACATGGTGGAACACCGACTGCATCTTGGACGCGCCCAGGCCCAATGCAGCCTCCCGGATCGAGGGCGGCACGGCACGCAGCGAGGCGCGGGTGGCAATGATGATCGTGGGCAAGGTCATCAGCGTCAGAACCAAGCCGCCCACGATTGGGGCCGATTGCGGTAGCCCCGCGAAGTTGATGAAGATCGCCAAACCCAGGATACCAAAGACAATCGAGGGCACGGCGGCGAGGTTCGAGATATTCACCTCGATCAAATCGGTCAGCCGGTTCTTCGGCGCGAATTCCTCAAGATAGATCGAGGCCGCCACACCAATGGGCAGGGCCAGGCCCAACACCACCAGCATCATGTAGAACGACCCCAGGATCGCCACGCCCAGACCCGCCGCTTCGGGCCGCTGGCCCGAGGCATCGGGGGCGGTGATGAAATCCCAGTTAAAGCGGGTTTCGATCACGCCCTGATCAGCCAAAGCCTGTGCCAGTTCCAACTGCGCCGGGGTGACATTGGCGTCCCGTTCGGCACTGTCCATCGTCACGCGGCCCTTGAAATACCCGTCGATCCGACCGCCGACCAAAAGGCTCAGGTCAAGGGTTTCGCCAATCAGATCAGGGTTGGCCAGAACCATGGCACGCAGCTGTGCAGGGGCTTCGTCGGAAATCATCGCGGCCATGTCGCGGGCACCGATGGAATGCTCGATCCCCAATGCCTCGACATGATCGATATAGGCCTGGGCCAACACTGGCAGATAGCCAAAGGTTGTCACCCGTGCCATTTCCGCCGGGTCGCGGTTGCCCGACGGGTCCAGCCGTTCTTCGGCCAGGGTCACCGGAAAGCTGACATAGGTCTGGCGGAACGAGCTCAACCCGTTCGACAGGATCGACACCAGCAGCAAGACCAGCGCCAGGATGCCCACCGTCACGGCGGCCAAGCCATACATGCGAAAGCGCGCTTCGGCCCGGTTGCGCCGCTTGGTGCGCGTATCTTGGGCCAATAGCGACGTGCTTTTCTTGGGCGCGCCGCCTTCGGTCGTCACACTCATTCGTACTGCTCCCGGTATTTGCGCACGATATAAAGCGCCAGAACATTCAGCCCGAGCGTGATGACAAACAGCGTCAGACCAAGGGCAAAGGCGACCAGCGCCTCAGGGCTTGAGAAATCGGTATCGCCGGTCAACTGGCCGACGATCTTTACCGTGACCGTTGTCATCGCCTCAAAGGGGTTCAGGTCCAGCTTGGCTGCGGCCCCTGCCCCAAGCACCACGATCATGGTTTCCCCAATTGCGCGCGAGGCGGCCAGCAGTACCGCACCAACGATGCCCGGCAAGGCGGCGGGCAGGATTACCTGCTTCACCGTTTCCGATTGCGTCGCGCCCAACCCGTAAGAGCCATCGCGCAAGCTTTGCGGGACCGAGTTGATGATATCATCCGACAGCGACGACACAAACGGGATCAGCATGATCCCCATCACGATCCCCGCCGTCATCACCGACGAGGAAGAGGTGCCTAGGCCCAGCGGCTCGGCAAAGTAATCGCGCAGCATCGGGCCGACCGTGATCAGGGCGAAAAGCCCGTAAACGATGGTGGGAATCCCCGCCAGGATTTCGATCAGCGGTTTGGCGACCGAGCGCATCCGCTTGCTGGCATATTCCGCCATGTAAACGGCCGCGAACAACCCGATGGGCACCGCCACCAAAAGCGCGATGAAGGAGACATAAAGCGTGCCCCACAAAAGCGGGATGAGGCCCAGTTCCGATCCGCCCTCAAAACTCGGGCGCCATTCCAGGCCAAAGAAGAAGTCTTGCCAGGGGTAGAGTTGGAAGAAATTCCAGCTGTCCCACAGCATCGACAAAACGATGCCCACCGTCGTCAAAATGGCGATGGTCGAGGCGAGCATCAGGATCGCCAGGACTGAGGCCTCGACCGCGTTGCGGGCGCGGAACTCCTGATGGGTGCGGATATAGCCATAGGCCAGGCCAAGCGCGGCTAGGATCAACACCAACCCGGTCATCAGCAGGTTGCCGGTGCGCGTCAGCTCGCGATATCGCTGCGCTGCGCGCAAAACCTCGGCGGTCACCTCGCTGCCCAGGGCCACGCCAACCTCGCCCAGGCGTTCACGCACATTGGTGAATTCGGTGCGCATGCTGCCGGCATCTTCACGTGAGATTGCTCCGGCTTCGATGGCCACGTCCAAACCGTTGGCTACCCGGCGCACATCCGACATCACCAGGCTGCGCGATCCGGCCTCCTCGATGGCGGTTTCGGAAATCATGCCGGTCACGCGACCTTCGATCACCATGGGCTGGACCAACATCCAGACCGCCATGACCAAAAGCGCGGGCACAATCGACAAGATGGCGACATTGGTGCCGTAATAGCCAGGCAAAGAATGCAGGATGCGCGCATCGCCCCCTGCGCTGGCAACCGCGCGCTGGCGGCCAAACACATACCCAATCGCGCCGAGCACAAGGACGAGGGTAACGATCCAAATCAATGGCATGTGGGGGTTCCGTCTATCCGACCCAGAAACTGGTCATCACTTTAGAAACTTGGATGGTGGGGCCGCGGAAACTGGCGCGGCCCCGACCGGTATTTTCGCGTTGGGCTTAGTTGCCCATGGTCACGCCGTCAGCAACGGTGGCCTGCACTTCAGCCAGTTCCGGATCCGAGACCAGGCCGTAAGCGGCCAGCGGGCCGAAGGGGCCAGCAATGTCGTCAGACACGAAGAACGACGCGTATTCCTGAAGGCCAGGGATCACACCGATATGCGCGGCTTTGATGTAGAAAAACAGCGGACGCGAAACCGGGTATTCGCCGGTTGCGATGGTGTCAACGGTCGGGGTCACGCCCGACATGGTGGCAACCTGCAGACGGTCGGTGTTGTTCGAGTAGAACGCCAGACCGAACACGCCGATGCCTTCGGGGTTGGCCGAGATGCGGGCCAGGGTTTCGGTGTAGTCGCCGTCGATATCGACCGACACACCGTCAGCGCGCAGCTCCAGGCAAGCCTCTTCTGCGGCGTCTTCATCCATGCCCATGCCCATCATGGCTTCCATGGCGCCGGTGTCTTCGCAGCCCTGAAGGATCACGTTTTCTTCGAACACTTCACGGGTGCCGTGGCGCGTGCCGGGGATGTATGCGGCGATGGCCTGTGCGGGCAGATCGGCATTCACTTCCGACCACATGGTGTTCGGGTTGGCGACCATTGCACCATCGACGGGCAGTTCAGCGGCCAGAGCCAGGTACCAATCCGACGGGGTGTAGGCGAAGGACGGGCCGTTGATGTCCGAGGCGAACACGATGCCGTCATAGCCAAAGCGCACTTCGATGATGTCGGTCACACCATTGGCGGCACAGGTTTCGATCTCGCTGTCGCGGATCGACCGCGAGGAGTTTGCGATATCGGTGGTGTTTTCGCCCACGCCTTCGCAGAAGCGGCGCAGACCGGTGGACGACCCGCCGGATTCAACGACGGGGGTCGGGAAATCAAAGTTTTCGCCGAAAGCTTCGGCCACGATGGTGGCGTAGGGCAGAACGGTCGACGAACCGGCAACCTGCACGGTGTCACGGCTTTGCGCTGCGGCAGCGGTCGCGGAAACGGCGGCGACGGCAAGCGCAGAAACGGTGAGTTTAGCGAGCGACATAAACGACTCTCCTTGGGGTTCTCATACATTCGGAACGCGCCTCTCTCACGCGCGCTCAGCGAGCCGGGTAAAGACGCCACGCAATGCTTTTGTGACAGCTATGTAACGGTTTTATGACAGCGTGCGGGGCCTGAGCTTTCGCCGTTAAATTCGGTTAAGACCTGCGCCCGATTTTTGCCTTAATTGACAGGGAGCAAGACCGTAAATGTGCTGCCCACACCCTTTTCGGATGCGACACGCAACCGCCCGCGGTGCCGGTTCACGATATGCTTCACAATGGCCAGGCCCAGCCCGGTGCCGCCCATAGCCCGAGAGCGATGGGTGTCGATTCGATAGAATCGCTCGGTCAGGCGCGGCAGATGCAGAGAATCGATCCCCTCGCCCTGGTCGATCACCTCGGCGCGCGCGACCGGCCCTTTTAGGCTGCCGCTGGCTTCTTCCCAACTCAGGCGCAGGGTGATGGGTTTGCCTGCCCCCCCATATTTCAGCGCGTTCTCGGTCAGGTTCAAAAACACCTGCATCAGCTGATCGCGGTCGCCGAGGATGGTATGCGCACTGTCTTTCGGGCCAAGCAACAAATCGGGTGAAGGCGGCAGCACTTCCAGGTTCAGGTCGTTGCCGTTTTCTTCGGCCACCGGGCGCAGGGCGGCGATGACACCTTGCAAGACAGCCTCCAGGTCGACCTCCTCAGATGGGCGCATCCGTTCCTGCCCCTCAACCTTGCTGAGCGACAGAAGATCGGAAACCAGGCGGTTCATCCGCCGCGCCTCCTCCTCCATGATACCGAGGAAACGGGCTTGCGCGGCGGGATCATCGCGCGCCGGCCCGCGCAGGGTTTCGATGAAGCCCATGACGGCCGTCAGCGGCGTGCGCAACTCATGGCTGACATTGGCCACAAAGTCGCGCCGCATATCTTCGGCCTCGCGCAGATGGGTGATGTCGTTGAAATGCAAAAGCACCGGCATCGGCAAAACCCGTCCGACAGGCTCCAACGGCGTGATGCGAACACGAAACTGGGTTTCGCCCGATGGCGCGGCAAGCTGATAGCGGGCTTCAACCGCTGGCCCACCGGCTTGGGCGCTTTCGATTTTGTCCAGAAGCCCCGGCTGACGCAGCACAGCCGCATAGCTGCGCTGCGCGATCCATTCCCCCAACAGCGCGCGGGCCGCCGCATTGCTGGCCGCAATCGTCCCATCGCCTGCGATATACAGCATCGGCTCGGGCACAGCGGCGATCACGGTTTCAAGGCGCGCATCAGTCATGGGGCCATCCGTTGCATGAACTTATGGCCAAGGCGATAGCATAATTCCGATCTGGCGCGATTTACCATTTGGTAATCTTCCGTATATATTTAGTTTTATGTGCAAAGTTTGCTTTGCGAATAGTTGACGCCGCCGCTAAACTCGCGGTCGACTTTAGAACGACAAAGGCCGGATCAAGACCATCCCGGAATGACCCCTCTTACCGAGGTAAGGAACCATGATGGACGGGCCCGACAGACGCCAATCGGTGTCGCACCCTATTGTAACCGACGGGTCCGATCAGAGGGCCAGCCGGGTGCTGACGATTGGCCTGACCACAGCGACCCTGGCCGCCCTGCCCCGCAACGTGCTCGATCCTCAGGCGCATGTGGTGCAATCAAGCTATGAAGGCTTGGATCAGATCGTATTATCCGGCCCCAAAGCGCCCGACCTGATCCTGACCCCGCTGCTGACGCCGACATTCGATGCGCTGGATTTGGCCCGTTACTTGGATCAATCGGGCTATCGCGGACGCTATTTGGCCTTGGTCGATGCGCTGCCCAGCGCAAATCTGATCCGGGCCGAGGTCGCAGCGCAATCGCCACAATTGAACTTCGACATCGTTATCCTTGACGGCACCAGCCCTTTGCATCCTCTTTAAGGGCGTGGTTTTCAGATCGGGTGTTTTTCATGTTTCGTTATCTTTTTGCGGTTTGCGCAACGCTGTGCCTTGCGGGGCCCGCGTCGGCCCAGAACCTTTTGGATCGTTTACAGGGTCTTTATTACCCAGATTTTCCTGGAAGCTCTTGGAACTGCCGCGATTTGGGCAGCGATGGTGGTGCGGTCGGCCTACAAGGGAACCGGCTTTTGGGGGTGGAAACGGCTTGTATCCTGACGGACCCCTTTCCGATCCCCGGAATGGATGCGATCCGTTTTCGGCAAAGCTGCTCGGGTGAAGGCACGACATGGGAACCGGGGCCGATCATTCTGACGCCGAGCGATCGGGGCATGTATCTTTTGTCGGAGGGGTTCGGGCGCGAATGGATTCGCTGCGGCGGATGACGGGTTAGACCGCCGCCAATCCAGCCTCAAAATCCGCGATCAAAAGCGCGATGTCTTCGATCCCAACCGAGACGCGGAAAAACCCATCTGTGATCCCAAGCGCGGCGCGCCCTTCGGGCGTCAAACCACGGTGGGAGGATGACGGCGGGTGGCTCAGCGTGGTGCCCACATCCCCCAAAGTCGGGGCAAAGGCCAGATTTGGCGCCGCCTGCACCAAGCGATCGGCCGCCGCCTCGTCCCCATCGATGCGGAAGCTGACCATATTGCCATCACGCCCACCCAAAAGCGCCTGCGCGCGGGCGTGGTCGGGGTGGTCGCTGCGCCCAGGATAGAGCACCTCTAGCACCTTTGGGTGTGCTGCCAGCATATCCGCCAAAGCGCGGGCATTGGCCTCGGCCCGGTCAAAACGCAGCGGGAAGGTGTAAAGCCCCCGTTCGGCCAGCCAGCAATCATACGGGCTTGGCGTCATGCCGGTGGTCACGGCAAAATCGTAAATCGCCTTGGCGTGGTCCGGGTCTTTGGCGCAGACATAGCCAAGTGTCACGTCCGAATGCCCGGCCAACAGCTTGGTCACCGAATGGATCACGATATCGGCGCCGTGATCGAAGGGGCGATAACCGATGGGTGTGGTAAAGGTGTTGTCTACCGCCAAAAGCACGCCGGCCTCAGCCGCGATGCGGGCGATGCCCTCCATATCTGCGACGCGCAGCGTGGGGTTCGATACCACCTCAAGCAGGATCATCTTGGTCTCGGGCCGGATGGCATCACGCAAGGCCTCGGCATTGGTCGGGTCGATAACCGTGGTCGCAATGCCAAATCGGCTTAGGTCTTGATGCATCAGGCGCAGCGACCGGCCATAAAGCTGATCAGCACCAATGATGTGATCCCCCTGCCCCAGGATGCCCATGATCGCCGCTGTTACCGCCGCCATGCCAGAGCCGGTGATCAGGCCACCTGCGCCGCCTTCCATTCCGTCGATTTTCTGGGCCAGCAGTGTCGCATTGGGATGCCCCTCGCGCGCATAGGTATATCCCTGGGCCCGGCCCTCATACTGATCGTGCAGGGTTGCAATCGAGGGCGAGGCGTAAACGACCGAGGGCTGCAAAGGCGTGACCACCGCGCGGCTGACGCTTTCGGGAAAGGGCGTGCGGCGCACAAGCGTATCGGGGCGGTCGTTTTTGCGGTCGGTCATCACGAGGTCATCCCAAATGCGCCGCGCCAAGTCCCGGCGCGGCGGTTTGATGGCAGTATGTAAAGGGGATCAGGGGCGGATCGTGCCGTCCCCGGTCACCAGATATTTGAACGAGGTCAGTTGCTCGGCCCCCACCGGGCCGCGCGCATGCATCTTGCCCGTCGCAATCCCGATCTCAGCGCCCATGCCAAACTCCCCCCCATCCGCGAATTGGGTGGAGGCGTTGCGCATCAAGATCGCGCTGTCCAGGCGCTGGAAGAACCGCGCGGCGGCGGCATCATCCTCGGTCAGAATGCTTTCGGTGTGGCTGGAGCCATAGCTGCGGATATGCGCGATGGCGGCATCGATATCATCGACCACCCGCGCGGCGATGATCATATCCAGGAACTCGCGCCCCCAATCCTCCTCCGAAGCCGCGACCACCCCGTCGATCTTTTGCAGATCGGCATCGCCGCGCACCTCGACACCGGCATCGATCAGCGCGCGGACGATGCCCTGGCCGATCGTTTCCGCGACGTCGCGGTGGATCAATACGCACTCGGCGGCGCCACAAATCCCGGTGCGGCGGGTTTTGGCATTCAGCACCACCTTCAGCGCCTTTTCCGGGTCCGCCGCTGCATCGACATAGATGTGGCAAATGCCTTCGAGATGGGCAAAAACCGGCACCCGCGCTTCGCGTTGCACCAGGCCGACCAGGCCCTTGCCGCCACGGGGGACGATCACATCGACCGTATCAGTCATGGTCAGTAACTCTTGGACCGCGGCGCGGTCGCGGGTGGGCACACGTTGCACCGCATCTTCGGGCAGGTCCGCGGCGCGCAGCCCGTCCTTCAGGCATTCGACCAGCAGACCCGAGGAATGGAAGCTTTCCGAGCCACCGCGCAGGATAACGGCATTGCCCGATTTCAGGCAGAGCGCGCCGGCATCAGCCGTCACATTGGGTCGGCTTTCATAAATCACGCCGATCACGCCCAAAGGCGTGCGCACCCGTTCGATATGCAGACCGCTTGCCATATCCCAATCGGTCATCACCTGACCCACGGGATCGGCTTGACCCGCTACCGCACGCAGCCCGTCAACGATGCCTTGGATGCGTGCTTCATCCAGCATCAACCGGTCCAGCATGGCCGCTGACAGACCCTTGTCGCGGCCAAATTCCATGTCACGCCCATTCGCTGCGACAATCTCGGCGCGGCGCGCCCAAACCGCATCTGCCGCCGCCTCCAGCGCCTTTTGCTTGGCCTGCGGCGGTGCAAAGGCCAGCTCCGACGCGGCGGTTTTGGCGCGCGCGCCAATATCGGCCATCAAGGCGGGGATGTCGGTGGCTTGGTCTAGCATGTCGGGCCTCATCGCGGAGTGTGTTGGTCAGGATAGGCGTATTTTTGGAAAGATGAAGGGGGATCAGAGCGCCATGTCATCCCGGTGCACCAAAGCGGCGCGGCCTGGATAACCCAAAAGCGCTTCAATCTCATCGGAGCGGTGACCGGCGATCGCTTGCGCCTCGGCCCCGGTATAACGGCTGAGGCCCAGACCAAGCCGCGCGCCATCCGGCCCTTCCAGGGCCACCGGGTCGCCGCGCTGGAACGCGCCCGTCACCTCGGTGATCCCGGCGGGCAGCAGAGATTTACCACGCCCCAAGGCGGCCACAGCGCCCGCATCCAGGCGCAAGCTGCCCTTGGGTTTCATCGCGGAAATCCAGCGTTTGCGGGCGGCTTGCGGGTCGATGGCGGCCGTGAACCAGGTGGCGCGCGCGCCCTTTTCCAAAGCGGTCAGGGGCCGCAAAACCGACCCTTCGGTGATCGCCATCGCGCAGCCCGAGGCTGTCGCGGTGCGCGCAGCCATGATCTTGGTTTTCATCCCACCTTTCGACAGGCCCGTACCGGCATCCCCCGCCATCGCCTCAATCTCGGGCGTGATCCGGTCGACGACCGCCAAATGCTGCGCATCCGGCACCTCGGCCGGGTTCGCGGTATAAAGACCATCGACATCGGACAGCAGCACACAGGTATCTGCCCCCGCCATCACGGCGACATTGGCAGCCAGACGGTCGTTGTCACCATAGCGAATCTCATCGGTGGCAATGGTGTCGTTCTCATTCACAATCGGCACCACACCACGCGCCAAAAGGCTGGCGAGTGTGGCGCGGGTGTTGAGGTATCGCCGCCGGTCGGCGCTGTCATCAAGGGTCAACAGGATCTGCGCGGTCACAAGATCGAACGGGGCCAACGCCTCCTCATAGGCGCGCGCCAGCCGAATTTGCCCAACCGCTGCCGCCGCCTGCGCCTCGTCCAAGGACAACGCCCCAAGGCCCAGGCTCAGCACCCGCCGCCCCAGCGCGATGGAGCCCGACGAAACCAGGATGACATCGACGCCACGCGCTTTGATCCGCGCCACATCCTCGGCCAGCGCCTTCAGCCAATCCGCCCTGAGCGCGCCGGTGGTGCGATCCACCAACAGAGCCGAGCCGATTTTGACCACCAGCCGTTTGGCATCGGTCAAGGCGGGGGTGGCCGTCATGCTCAGGGTCGCCATGGCCCGGGCTCCTCAACCTGGGCGCGCATGCGTAACCGGCCCGCGTCGATCTGCGCCCGCAGCGCGCGCAACACATCGGTCACGCCGGTGCGGGCGACACCGGACATTGTCATGATCGGGCCGCCCACCGCCGCCGCCAGCGCGGCGCGCTTTTCGGCCAATTCCTCGTCGCTCAGCGCATCGACCTTGTTCAAAACCGTCACCCGCGGCTTTTCGGCCAAATCGCCGCCGTAAGCCTCTAACTCGGTGATGATGGTCTGATAATCCGCCGTCACATCCTCGGCCGTGCCGTCAATCAGATGCAGCAAGACGGCGCAACGTTCCACATGGCCCAGGAACATGTCGCCAAGCCCCCTGCCCTCGCTTGCACCTTCGATCAGGCCGGGGATGTCGGCCACGACAAACTCGACATTGTCCACACCTACGACGCCCAAATTGGGATGCAAGGTGGTGAAGGGGTAATCGGCGATCTTGGGCCGCGCGTTCGATGTGGCAGCCAGGAAGGTCGACTTGCCCGCATTGGGCAGCCCCAACAGGCCCACATCCGCGATCAGTTTCAGCCGCAGCCAAATCGTGCGCTCGACCCCGGCCTGACCGGGATTGGCGCGGCGCGGCGCCTGGTTGGTGGCGCTTTTGAAGTGCAGATTGCCAAAGCCGCCATTGCCACCCTTGGCCAGCAAGACACGCTGTCCGACCTCGGTCAAATCGGCGATGACGGTTTCTTCATCCTCATCCAGAATCTCAGTGCCCACGGCGACGCGCAGCACGATGTCTTCCCCATCCTTGCCGGTGCGTTGTTTGCCCATACCGGGCTGGCCGTTTTTGGCAAAGAAATGCTGCTGATAGCGAAAATCAATCAGCGTGTTCAACGCCTCGACCGCTTCGGCCCACACATCACCGCCGCGCCCGCCATCGCCGCCATCGGGCCCGCCATACTCAATGTATTTCTCACGCCGGAAGCTGACGCATCCGCCCCCGCCCGCGCCGGAGCGAATGTAAACCTTGGCAAGATCGAGGAACTTCATATCGCGGCCAATCCAATGCTTCCCACCATCTTTATCCCAACAATATGGCGGGGGTCCGGGGGCTGGCCCCCGGTCCTGTCCTTGGCCTTTACGCGCTTAGGCCAGACGTTTCAAATAGGTCCAGGTCGGCACCTTGGCATTGCGGGCAACCGAAAACGCCTCGGCATCGCCCAAATAGGCAAACCCGGCATTGGTCAGCACCCGGGCTGAGCCCGGGTTGTCCTGAAAGACGCTGGCGAAAATCGTCTGATTTTCAAGCGGGTTGGCCGCGATCAACGCCGCCACCGCCTCCGAAGCGAAACCGGTGTTCCACATCGCGGGTGCCACCCAATAGCCGATCTCTGACTGGTTCCGATCCATCTGATTGAGCGAAATGACACCCATCAGCTCGGCCCCGCCAAATTCGGTCGCATCCATGGCCCAGACAAATTCCGTCCGATCCGGCTTCATCGCCTGTTGGATAAAGGCCTCTGACGCGCCGGGTGGCAGCGGGTGCGGGATCATCGTCGTCATCTCGGCCACCCGCCGGTCCGAGGCATACATGGTCATCAGACCGGCATCAGACACGCGCACGGGCCGCAGGATCATCCGCGGGGCGTCAATGGCGGTTTGCGCCAGGATCGTTTCTTGTTTCATCCTTGGTCCTCCTCCGAACCGGATGCCGCCCCTCTTGCATCTTCAGGTGGGGCTTGGGACAGGCCGTGGCAAGTGCGGCCCTGGAAATCGGATCTGCAAAAACCAAAAGGGGCCGGTCGTTTCCGCCGGCCCCTTGGTTTTCTTCAAACCCAATATGGTTTCGGCGTTACTCCGCAGCCTCCGCGGTCGGGAGTACGGAAATAAAGGTGCGGCCCTTAAACCCTTTCGAGAACGAGACGCGGCCTTCCGAGGTTGCAAAGATGGTGTGATCTTTGCCCATCCCGGTGCCTTCGCCCGGATACCAACGGGTGCCGCGCTGACGCACGATGATGTTGCCGGGGATCACTTCCTGACCACCGTATTTTTTGACGCCGAGGCGACGGCCCGCGGAATCGCGACCGTTGCGAGAGCTACCACCTGCTTTTTTATGTGCCATGTGTCTCTACTCCTACGACTTAAGCCAGTTTCTTGGCTTGTTCGATCCAGCCTTCACGCTCGATCCGGCCTTTGAAGGACAGTTTTTCGTCCATCGCGGCCACGTCTTCTTCGGTCCAAGCGGCGATCTGCGCGAAGGTGGTCACACCTGCGGCATGCAGTTTTTTCTCCAGCGCGGGGCCAACGCCCGACAGCTGTTTCAGATCATCGCCACCTTCAGCAGCCGGGGCTGCGGCGGGGGCATCCGCCTCTTTGGCCGGGGCCTTTTTCTCGGCTTTCGGCTTCGCGGCTTTTTTCGGTGCCGGGGCAGCTTCGGCCACTGTGGCGGCAGAGCCTGCGCCAACGGCGGCCATCACGCCCGATTTATCCGCGCCCGAGGCCAGGATGTCGGTCACGCGCAGCAGGGTCAGCTGCTGGCGGTGGCCCTTCTTGCGCTTCGACGAATGCTTGCGGCGGCGCTTGACGAAATGGGTCAGCTTTTCGCCTTTGATCTGGTCGATGACCAGCGCCTGCACGGCAGCGCCCGACACCAGTGGCGAGCCCACGGTCGTGGTGTCGCCACCAAGCATCAGGATATCATTGAATTGGACGGTATCACCCGCCGCTGCGGCCAGTTTTTCGACCCGCAGGACATCGCCTGCTTGGACGCGGTACTGTTTGCCGCCCGTTTTCATCACAGCGAACATCTGTCGCTTCCTTTTTATCACCCGCGCCTTGTGGCCCTTTCAGAGCACCTGCTCTGTCCGTGTTTCGGGGTTTCACCCCGCCTCAGGCTGCGCGCCCCTCTTTCAGGGCGTTTTCACCAAATACCAACGCCGACGGAAATCCGCCGACGTTGAGGCTGCGCATATCGGCCAAATCGCCCCGCCTGTCAAGCGCTCAAACCGTTTGGAACACAGGCTTGGCACCAGATGATCACCGGATTTGCCCGCTTCCTCCCCCGTTCCGCCGCAATTCTGGGGCAAATCGCAGGAAAACAAAGCGTATTCGAGCCGTCAGATGCCATTATACACCATTGGGCACGTCTATCAGTTAACCGATTTTGATACCAGCGGCGGGAACGTGACGCCGCCGGACGAACGCGGTGCGGATGCCGATGGCAATCCGCCTTTCAACATCCGCCTGAATCCCAATTACACCCGGATCGAGATCATCATCCAAGATGACGATCCGAATTTCCAAGAAACCAACAACGCCGATAGCAATCAGTTTCTGGCGCAGGATGTGGTGATTGATGGGGTGACCTATCTAACCGGCCAGCGCGTGGTGCTGAACTATGAGCTTGCCGACGATAACGGGTTTTTGGGGTATTCCATCACCATCCTGCCCTTTGGCGACCAAAACACCGGGCGCAATGAAACCACGGCCTTTGTCACGACCGAGCCCATGGTGCCCGGTCAGACCTATACCTATACGTCCGAGGGGAATATCGGCGGCGGTGCCGGGCGGCCTTATGAAAACTTTGTATGCTTCACCGTTGGCGGGCTGATTGACACGCCCGATGGCTGCCGGCCGATCGAGACCTTGCAGCCAGGCGGTCATGTTCTGACCTATGATCGCGGCGCGCAGCCGGTGCAATGGATTGGCACCCGCACAGTGGCCGGGTTTGGCCGTCTGGCACCCGTCGAAATTCCGATCGGCATGTTTGGGGCAAGCCGCAGCCACCGCGTGTCACCTCAGCACCGGATCATGCTGTCGGGCGCTTGGGCCGAGATGTTGGTGGGTGAGCCCGAGGTTTTGGCCAGCGCCATTCACCTGGCCGACGGTGACCGGGTGCGGCAACTGCCCGCCGGGTTCGTCACCTATGTGCATTTGGCCACCGATGCCCATGACCTGGTTTGCGTCGATGGGGTTTGGTCGGAAACGCTGATGGTGGGCCCTGCCAGCCTGGCGCGGCTGACTGATGCGCATCGGGCAGAGATTACGCTTTTGTTCCCCGATGCGCCCGAACACCCCGCGATGGATATCGCGCGCCCGCAGCTGAAACGGTTTGAGGCGCGATTGGTCGCCTAGGTTTCTTCCCCCGCGATGAACACCGCCGCCGCCGCGCCCAGGTCATAGCTGACGCGCTCGAACATCACGTCAAAGGCGGTGAAAAGCGCGGTGTTTAGAACACGTCCGGCCTCGGTCGCGCTCAGATCAACATATTGCTGAAGCTCCGCATCGCTCAGCCCCGAATAGGCGGTGACCTGATAGGCATAAAGCCATTCTGTGGTGCTGCTGCGAATTTCGGGTTCTTGGCCCCACACCTCGGCCAGCATCAAATCTTCGGGCATTTCCACCTCAAAGGCGTCGCCATCGGTCAAACCTTGGAAAAACGCGAAATTGGCGTTTAGCGCGCCCGAGACATTGCGCTCAATCAGGGCATTCAGCGCGATGAACTCGCTTAGCAGATCGATCCGAGGGTCTTTGTCTTCGCGCATCTGATTGGCGATCTGGGTCGCGCTTTCCTCCACCCCCGGCTCAAGAAAGGCGACGCGCGCCGCGACCTCACCCTCGGCCACGCGCTGACCAACATCCGAGGTCACAAATTCCAGCAATTCGGCGACCACCTCATCGGTGAACACCTCGGTGGGCAATGAGGCTTCGAAATCCGCGATCAGACGATCGGTCGAATAGACGCCTGCCACCACAGCGGGCCAGGCCGCCCCACCCTGCCCCGGGAACATATCCGCCTCCATCTGGTCGGCGGCTTCGATCCCTTCCAGCGACATGACATGCAGAACCTCATAAAGGCCCATCCCTTCAAACAGGTCGTAAAGCGCGGGATGTTCGGTTGCCAATTGGCTTTCCGGCAAGATCACTTGGGCTTCGCGACTTTGGGCCAAAGCCGTCGGGGCCAATGGGGTGAGCGCCAAGGGCGCTGCCAAAAGGACTGCTCGCAGCATGATATCTCCGCATCTTGGGCGTGTTGTCCCCCAAAAGATGGGCCAGGCGCGCCCCGATTTCCACCGCTTGCACCCGTGATGGCGCGTTTGTGAGCGGTCGCCCGCCCAAAGCCCGCAGCCCGCGATCATGCAATTTCCCGATCTCGGCCCCTTGCGCGCCGCCCCATGGCCCGCTAGAGACCCGCCCACTACCCTAGACCCCAAGCGCGGAGAGGTGCCGGAGTGGTCGAACGGGGCGGTCTCGAAAACCGTTGTGGGTGCAAGCCTACCCAGGGTTCGAATCCCTGTCTCTCCGCCATCTGGCCCGCCGACTCATCCCCGATCGCGCAACACTCTGTTTACGCTCCCGGGCGGCCTTGCCTTTGGACAGCGCAGGCGCATGCCTATATGGCTTAGCGCGACCCAAGGGGAACCTCTGCCCATGCTCGACCAGACCGCACGCGGGACCTGCATCGATCTTGGCCGCGCCATCGCCGAAGATGACGCGTTCAAATCCGCATTGGCCGATATGATCGCCTTCCCCACAGATGCCAGCACCGACGACGCGCCGCTGGAGCCGTTTCTCGACCACCTGGCGCAAGGGTTCGAGGCGATGGGGTTTAGCGCCTATACGCTTGAGGCCGAGGGGCGTCCGTTTCTGCTCGCCTCTCGCGTTGAAGACCCCGACCGCCCCACAATCCTTGGCTATGGGCATGGGGATACCGTTCCAGGCATGGAAGGGCGCTGGCGGCGTGGGCGTGACCCCTGGCGGCTTGATGCGGGAGAGGATGGGAATTGGTACGGGCGTGGCATCGCCGACAATAAGGGCCAGGTGCTGGTCAATATGACCGCATTGCAATCGGTTCTGGCTGTGCGCGGCGCGCTTGGCTTTAACATGCATATGCTCATCGAGATGGGTGAGGAAATCGGCTCGCCCGGCTTGGCGGAAATCGCGGGGGAGCTGAAGGATCAGATCAACGCCGATTTGCTTTTGGCCTCAGACGGGCCGCGTGTGGATGCCGACACGCCAACCCTGTTTCTGGGCGCGCGCGGGGCAACCACGCTTAAGCTGACGCTCAAGCGGCGCGAAGGGGGGCGGCATTCGGGCAATTTTGGCGGCGGGCTGCGCAACCCCGCGTTGGAATTGGCCCATGCGCTGACCACCATCGCGGATGGTCGCGGTACGATCCAGGTAGATGGCTGGACCCCGGATGAGGTGCCTGAAGCCGCGCGCGCCGCCCTTGCTGGGCTGACCCCGGCGGGGGGTGAGGTTGATACCGATTGGGGCGCCCCCGATCTGACCCCCGCTGAGCGCATTCATGCTTGGAATTCGGCCGAAATCCTGGCGCTGCACGCGGGCGATCCGCCCGATCCGGTCAATGCCATCCCGCCCGAGGCCATGGCCTGGGTGCAATTGCGCCATGTGATGGGGATCGATCAGGATCACATCGCAGATGAGCTGCGCAAGCATCTGGATGCCCAAGGTTTTGCCGATATCGAAATCGCAGAGGTTGGCGCAAGTTTCCGCGCCAGCCAAACACCCGCCGATCACCCGGCTGTGGCCTATGCCGTCGCCTCGATCACCCATACGACCGGCGCCGCGCCGGTGGTTCTGCCCTCGCTTGGCGGGTCTCTGCCCAATGACATTTTCTGCGAGGCTATGGGGTTGCCCACGATCTGGGTGCCCCATTCCTATCCCGGCTGTTCGCAGCACGCCCCCAATGAACACCTGCCCGCAGCGCTCTTTCCCGATGCGGTTTCGGTGATGTGTGGCCTTTATTGGGATTTGGGCATTGCCGACCGCGCGACGCTTTTGGCGCGCGGCGCGGAAACCAGCGGCGAAAGCACCGACTAAGCGCGCATTTGTCAAAGCGCGCCATTGCACCCCCATGGAATGTCGAAAACCGGCTATCGGCCTGCGCGCGGCTTGCCTAGTCTCGCGCGAGACAGTTAGCCAACAGGAGCCGCCCAGATGTCCGATTTTCCCACCCAAGCCCGCGTGGTTGTGATCGGGGGCGGCGTTGTCGGCTGCTCGGTGCTTTATCACCTTGCCAAAGGCGGTTGGTCGGATGTGCTGTTGTTGGAGCGTTCGGAACTGACCTCGGGCTCGACCTGGCACGCGGCGGGGGGCTGTCACACGATCAATGGCGACCCGAATGTGGCAGCTTTGCAGAAATACACCATCGATCTCTACAAAGAGATCGAAGAGCTGTCGGGCCAAGCCGTGGGCCATCACATCACCGGCGGTGTCATGCTGGCCGCGACCGAAGAACGCTTCGATTGGCTGAAATCCATCGCCGCCAAGAACAAATACCAAGGCATCGAGGCCGAGATTATTACGCCCGAAGAGGCGCATGATCTGATGCCGCTTCTCGACCCGTCACAATTTGTGGGCGCGATGCGCTCCACCGTCGATGGCCACCTGGACCCGTCGGGCACCACCTATGCTTATGCCAAATCGGCGCGCCACTACGGGGCCCGGATCGAAACCCATTGCAAGGTCGAAGATATCGTTCAGGCCCGCGAAGGCGGCTGGATCGTAAAAACCGCCAAGGGGGATGTGGCCTGCGAGCATGTGGTTAATGCCGGCGGCCTTTGGGCGCGGGAAGTGGGCCGGATGGTCGGCCTGGAAATCCCGGTTCTGGCAATGGAGCATATGTATCTTCTGACCGAAGACATGCCCGAGGTGGCCGAGGTCAACGAAAAGACCGGCAAGCAGGTGATTCATGCCGTCGATTTCGATGGCGAGCTTTACTTGCGCCAAGAACGCGGCGGCATGTTGATGGGCACCTATGAGCGCGCCTGTGTGCCCTGGTCGGAACGAGAAACCCCGTGGGAGTTTGGGCACGAACTGCTGCAACCCGATATCGACCGTATCGCCCCGTCGCTGGAGGTTGGCTTCCGCCACTTCCCCGCCTTTGAGCGCGCGGGCATCAAGCAGATCATCAATGGCCCCTTCACCTTTGCCCCCGATGGCAACCCGCTGATCGGCCCCATTCGCGGATTGCCCGGCATGTGGTCGGCCTGTGGTGTGATGGCGGGCTTTAGCCAGGGTGGCGGCGTTGGCCTGGCGCTGTCGAACTGGATGATCAATGGCGATCCCGGCTTTGATGTCTTCGCCATGGATATCGCGCGCTACGGCGACTGGGCCACGCTCAGCTACACCAACCCCAAAGTGCAGGAAAACTATTCCCGGCGCTTCTCCATCCGTTTCCCCAATGAAGAGTTGGAGGCCGCCCGCCCGCACAAGACCACACCGATCTATGACCGAATGCTGTCGCTTGGCGCGCAGATGGGCGACAGCTGGGGTTTGGAGGCACCGCTTTGGTTCTCGCCTGATGAGACCAAGGATGTGTTTTCCTGGCGCCGCTCGACCGATTTCGATCACGTCGCGGCCGAGGTGCAAGCCTGCCGCGAGGCTGTGGGCGCCATGGAAACCTCTGGCTTCTCGAAATTCCGCGTCACCGGCCCCGGCAGTCAGGCGTTCTTGGATAAGGTGCTGGCCTGCAAACTGCCCAAGCCGGGCCGCATGACGCTGGCCCCGATGCTGAAAGAAGATGGCAAGCTTCAGGGCGATCTAACCGTGGCCTGTGTGAACGACGAGGATTGGATGCTTTTCGGTTCCGGCATGGCCGAAGTGTTTTATGCCCGCTGGTTCGAACAACACATGCCGACAGATGGATCGGTTTCGCTTGAGGTGATTGGCCTGGGTCTCTGCGGCCTCTCCATCGCTGGGCCAAAGGCACGCGATCTGTTGGCGCGTTTGACCGGGGAAGATGTCTCCAACGCGGGCTTCCGCTTCATGGCGTTCCGGCAGATGGATGTGGCCATGGCCCCTTGTTACGTGGGCCGCGTCAGCTTCACCGGTGATCTGGGCTATGAGATCTGGATGAAGCCTGAATACCAGCGCCAAGTCTTCGACCGCCTCTTGGCCGAAGGTGCCGATCTGGGCTTGAAACCCTTTGGCCTGCGGGCGCTGAACGCGATGCGGTTGGAGAAAAATTTTGGCGGGTGGGCACGGGAATTCCGCCCGATCTACGGCCCGCTGGAATCCGGGCTCAGCCGGTTTGTGGCCTATGAAAAACCGGATTTCATCGGCAAGGCGGGCGCAATCGACGAACGCGATGGCGGCGGCAAACTGCGCCTGCTGAGCTTTGTGGTGGATGCCAGCAACGCCGACGTGATCGGGGATGAGCCGATTTCAATCGACGGCGATGTTGTGGGTTGGGTCACCTCGGGCGGCTATGCGCATCATTCCGGCGTTTCGGTGGCGCAAGGTTATGTGCCGAAAGATCTTGCCGACCGTGACGGGGCCTGGTCGATTGAAATCCTCGGCCAGCATCACGATGCGCGCCCGCAGCGCAGCCCGTTATTCGACGCCAATATGGAACGGATGCGCGGCTAACCCTGGCGGTTCTGCCAGGCCGATAGGGCCGGGTTCACGGCCACCGGATCATCGGCAGGGGCCTGTTCGGCGCGGCGGCGAAACAAACCGCCGCGCAAAAGGCCCGCCATGCGCCCCTGCCCCGGCGCGCGAAAGTAGTGCAATTCGCGCGCGCCGAAATAAAAGCTCACAATCGCGCCTAACAACCACCAAAGCGGCTCTGGCACGGCCTCTAGCCCGATCATCCGATGCGCAAATGCGACCGGGTCGATCATGGCGTAGGTGAACAAGCCAATGGTGCCAAAAGCCAATAAGGGGCGCGGCAAGCGGTTGAGCCCGTTGACCGCCTGATTGAAGCGCCCGGCCCCGGTGTTCTGAAATTCGGCCGCGGCGGTTTGCAGCGTGGCGCGGTGGATATCGCCATCGATCTCCATGGCGCGAGTGGCGTTGGGCACAAACACCTCTGATACGCCTTCCGCTGCCGCGCCCAGGGCCTCGGCGGCATCGGAAACGCCGACAATCCGATCGATCACCCCCATGACGCCACCCGGTCGCGGTGTTGCGCTTCGCTCAGATGATAGCGGGGTGAGATGAACTCCTCCGCGCGTTTGATCCAGCCGCCTTTGCCGCCATCGCGTCGCCGCGCGTATTTGCGGCTGGCGGGCCGCCTGTCACCAATCCCATAGTAATAGTTGCGCCGGGCAATGCCGTAAGCATCGACCAGATGGTCCGGCGCTTGTTCAAAAGCCGCGAAAGCGGCCCGCGCGGTTTGCGGCCCAATCACCCCATCCACCGCAATATCCAATCCCATATCCCGCAGCAGACGTTGCAGGATGCGCACCGCGTTCGATCCGGCATTCACATACATATCAAAAACCGTTGCATGCAGCGCATCGGGAAGCTGCGCGATGCGCGGGCGCTGATAGTAATGCTCAATGAAAATCTCTATCGCCTGATCACGGCTGAGCGCGCGGACATCCGCGGTATCGACATCGCCATCCGCATCCAAATCCAGACCCAAGCGCCGCATCGTGTGAATGGTGACGCCATAATTGGTGGCCCCGCCTGGATCATCCGGGTCATCCACAAACCCACCCTCACGGGCGACAATTTCTCTGGCAATATCACGAACCGACTGCATGGCCCGCCCTCCATGCTCATTGGTTCCGGTTCTCTAATCTCAGACAGAAAAACCTGAATATCCCGTTAACGCCGCCCCCTCTTTATCCCAAAAATATGGCGGGGGAGCGCCAAAGGCGCGGGGGCAGTGCCCCAAAAAAACAGCACCCGCCGACAAAACGCCGACGGGTGCTTCAATCAAAATCCGTTTCGGTTATGCGACCTCGTGCCCGAGCGCGGCGGTGTAAATCTCGAACCAGGTTTCACGGTCAAGCTCTACCTTGGCGGCATCGCCCAAGGCCTTGATCCGGTTCATGTTATTGGTACCCATCACCGGCAAGATTTGGGTTGGATGGCGCATCAGCCACGCCACCGCCACCGCATCCGCGCCAACGCCTTGGTCTGCGCCAATCCGCTCCAGCACGGCGCGCACTGAGGCTCCTTCGGGCCCGAACAACTGGCCTCCTGCCAAAGGCGACCAGGCCATGATCGGCACGCCCGCCTGCTGCATCCAAGCCACCTGACCATCGGTGAGGGGCGTGTGATGCAGCACGCTTAACTCGATCTGATTGGTCGCCAGTGGCGTCGACATGGCCGATTGCAAAAGATCCCAATCATGTTTCAGGAAGTTCGACACCCCCACCGCGCGTACCTTGCCCGAGGCGACCAGCGCATCCAGCGCCTGCCCGGTTTCGATATGATCCATCAGCGGATCGGGTCGGTGGATCAACAGCAGGTCGATCACATCGACCGACATGACCGATAGAGAGGTCTCAACCGCCCCGGTGATATAGGCCGCTGAGGTGTCGTAATATTTGACCCGCTTATCCGAGAATTTGCCAATCGGGGCCACGATATCGCATTTGGTGACAAGCTCGACCTTGTCGCGCAGCCCCGGACTGGCCCGGAAGGCCGCGCCAAGCAGCGCCTCGGCTCCATAGTCGCCATAGATATCGGCCTGATCCATGGTGGTGATGCCCTGTTCCAGGCACGCCTCCACCTTGGCTTGGACATGGGCGGGCGCGGTATCGTCGTCATCGCCCAAGCGCCACATGCCATATACGATCTTGGAAAACTCCAGATCTCCAACCGCGACACGATCCATCAGCGTCTCTCCCCTACGCCCAAGGGCGTCGCTGGTGTGCTGGCCGGAACCCGCCCATAGGCTTCGGGCATGGAACAGGTCTTTAGCTCGGGCAGAACCAGCCGCCCGAAATGCTTGCACTCGTCGATATGCGGATAGCCCGAAAAGATGAAGGCCCGAATGCCCATCTTTTTGTATTCTTCGATCTGGGTCAGCACCTGATCGGCCGACCCCACCAGAGCCGCGCCACAGCCCGACCGTGCACGGCCCACGCCGGTCCAAAGATTGGGTTCAACATAGCCAAATTTATCTGCCAATTCACGGGCTTTGGCCTGATGGCTCACACCGAGCGATCCGCTATCCAGCGCGCGTTCACGGATCAATTGGCCAAGCTCGTCATCCAGCTTTGACACCAGATGCTCCGCATATTCCCGCGCCTCGGCCTCGGTATCGCGGACAATCATATGAACGCGCAGGCCATAATCGAGCGTTCGGTCATATTTTTCAGCGACTTGATGCACGTCCCTCATGCGTTGCGCGAGGTTTTCCTTGGGCTCGGGCCACATCAGATAGACATCACAATGCTGGCCACACAGTTCCAACGCGGGTGGGGAATAGCCGCCAAAATACAAAAGGGGCCCGCCGATCTGATAAGGTCGCGCAGGATCGGTGGTTAAACCCTCAAAATCATAGACTTCACCCTTGTAGGTGATGTGATCCTGGGTCCAAGCCTGTTTCAGAATCTCCACCACCTCGCGCGAGCGCTGATAGCGATAGCCGCTTTCCGCCTTTTCACCCGGAAAGTCGGAGGAGATGATGTTCACCGTCAGCCGCCCTTCCAGCATGTGGTCGAGCGTCGCGATGGTACGCGCCAGCATAATGGGCTGCATTTCCCCGCAGCGCACAGCGGCCAGCATGTTGATCTTGCTGGTCAGCGGGGCGCAGCCGGCCACAAAGCTCAGTGTATCCTGGCCAACTTGATAGGAGGACGGGCACAGGATGTTGCGAAACCCCTGCGTCTCAGCCTCCAGAACGATGTCCCGGCAATGCGCCCAGGAAGATCGCAGCACGCCATCGGGCACGCCCAGAAACTCATAATCATCCGAGCAGAGCGCTGAAAACCAAGATACCTCGGCGGCATCCAGGTCTGGCGAGGTTATAGGAACGATTGTCATGAAAAGCGGCCTCCCGTCCGGTCTGGACAAAGCTGTAGCCGCCGGATCAAACTAGATCAATGGTATATCAATTTGAATCCCACGGCCCATGACCACCCCCATGGCGCCCCTGCCTCGCTACTTGCAAATCGCCGAAAGCCTAAGCCGCGATATCGGCTCGGGCCGCTTCGGTGCGGGGGATCGATTGCCCACCGAACGCCAGTTGGCCGCACAGTTCGAGGTGACGGTGATCACCCTGCGCAAGGCGCTTGCCGTCTTGGCAGATCGCGGGTTGGTCGATCGTCGCCACGGCTCAGGCACCTATGTCACGGGCGAAAGCGACCGGGTCGGCGCTTATGCGCTGTTCCGCCTAGAGCGCAATCCGCAGGGGGGCGGGTTGCCCACCGCGGATCTGCTCTCGCTCACCCGATCCGAGGCGACACCAGATTTCCCCGATGCGCCCCATGTCTGGGTCATTCGCAGGCTGCGCCGGCTCGACGGTGTGCCGGTCGCGCTTGAGCAAATCCAGCTACACGGGCGCTATGCCAATCACTTGACCGAAGCAGAGCTGAGCGAGTCGCTTTATCACAGCTATCGCCGGGCCCTTGGGCTTGAGATCACGCGGGCCGAGGATCGGATTGGCCTTTCCGCACCGCCCGATTGGGGCCCAAACACCCTGACGAATGGTGAAATCACACAGATGGGGCTTGTGGACCGGCAGGCTTTTGACGGATATGGGCGTCTGGCAGAGGTCTCAACCACATGGTTCGATCCTGCCCGCGCCCGCTATGTCGCGCGCATTCCATAATCGGCGATCTGGGAGGAGAACGCCATGACCACCCGCTACGGCATTGTCGGCTGCGGCATGATGGGGCAGGAGCATATCCGGAATATCGGATTGCTGGCCGAGGCCGAGGTTTCCGCCTTTGTTGAACCTGATCCCGGGATGGCCGCTGACACGCGCGCGCTTGTGCCAGGTGCCACCGCTTGCGACGACATCCCAAGCCTGGTTCAGCGCAATGATGTTGACGCTCTGGTCATCGCCTCCCCCAACCACATGCATGTCCAACAGTTGCAGCAGGCCGCCCAGGCGCGCGCGCTGCCCGTTCTGGTGGAAAAGCCGGTCTACACCGCGCCCGACGATGCGCGCGTCCTCGCCCGCGTCGCCAGCGCCTATCCGGCGCCGATCTGGGTGGCGATGGAATACCGCTATATGCCCCCCATCGCGCGGTTCCGCGAGCTGGTCGAGCAGGCCACCGGCGGCATCAAAATGCTTACCATCCGCGAACACCGCTTTCCCTTCCTGCCCAAGATCGGCGATTGGAACCGGTTCAACCGCAACACCGGCGGCACCTTGGTGGAAAAATGCTGCCATTTCTTCGATCTGATGCGCCTGATCCTTAAAGATGAACCGGTGCGCGTCATGGCCAGCGCGGGTCAGGATGTGAATCATCTCGATGAAAACTATCGCGGTGAGACGCCGGATATTTGGGACAATGGCTATGTGATTGTGGAGTTCTCACGCGGCACCCGCGCGATGCTGGAACTGTGCATGTTTGCCGAAGGGTCGAAGTATCAAGAAGAGATCACCGCCGTCGGCCCCAAGGGAAAGATCGAGGCGCATGTTCCTGGCCCCACCCGGTTCTGGAATTTTGATCATGGGCCGGCCCCGACGCCCCAAGTTGTCGTCAGCCCGCGCGGCGCCAAAGGCCAAACGGTGCATGATGTACCCGTTGATCGCCAGCTTTTGGCGGCGGGCGATCATAACGGGGCCACCTATTACCAGCATCTGAAATTCCTGGATGTGATCCGCCGGGGACGCCGCCCCGAGGTGACGCTGGAAGATGGCGCTGCCGCTGTGCGGCTTGGCCTGGCGGCGCAGGATTCCGCGCTCAGCGGTCAGGCGGTTTCCCTGATCTGATCAACCCCTTAGACTGCTGCCATGGGTGCGCGGATCGATATCGGAATCGACGGCGGTGGCACAGGTTGCCGCCTGGCGATTTCGATTGCCGGTGACGATCCGGCGGAATTTCAGGGCGGCCCGGCCAATATCGTCAGCGACGCCGCTGGTGCCGAGGCTGCCATTCGTTTGACCCTGGAACAGGCGCTTCAAGCAAACGGGCTCAGCTTTGACGATCTGCATGATGCCAGGATTTGCGCCGGTTTAGCCGGTGCGCGCTTGCCCGGGGCGGCGGATGCGTTTGCCACGCGGCTACCGTTTCTGGCCTATGTCGTTGATGACAGCGTGACGGCGCTGGAGGGCGCGTTTGATGGCGGGGATGGCACTTTGGCCAGCCTTGGCACCGGCAGTTTCTTCATCCGCAAATCGCAGGGGGCCGTGCATCACATTGGCGGTTGGGGATTGACCCTGGGCGATGAAGGCTCCGCCGCCTGGCTTGGGCGCTTGGCGCTTGGCGCGGCTCTGCAAGTGGTTGATGGCCGCAGGCCAAGCGATCCCCTGGCCAGCCGCCTGATCGCGGCCGCCCCACCCGACCCGGTGCGTTTTGCCGCCGAGGCGACGCCCGCCGATTTTGCGCAATTGGCGCGAGAGGTCATCGCCAGCCCCGACACCCCGCTGGCGCGCGCGTTGATTGAGGAGGTGTTGGTCGAGCTTGAATCCGGCTTGGCCGATCTTGGCCACCTGCCCGGCCAGGATTGGGTGCTGACCGGTGGGTTGGGCAAAGCCTTGCAACCCTTCCTGCCGCCTTATCTGGCCGAAACCCGGCAGGCGGCTAAGGCGCGCCCCTTGGATGGTGCTTTGCGCCTGGCGCGTGGGTTGCCATGACCAACTTCATCGGGATCGATATTCTCGATGGTGAGGGGCTGTGTTTGGACCAGACCCTCGGCCTTGAGGACGGGATCATCACCGCCATCGAACCGCGACAGGGTGAAGATCGGGGTGAGGATCTAAGCCAAAACGGCGCGCGCGCTCTGATCACGCCAGGCCTGATCGATTTGCAGGTGAACGGTGGCGCGGGCCTGATGCTGGCCGATTGCCAAACCACCGAAGACATTTCGCGCCTGGCCGCCGCCCATCGACCAGGCGGCACGCTTGGCCTGCTGCCAACCTTGATCAGCGATACGCCCGAAACGACCACGCGCATGATCGATCTGGTCGCCAAAGCGGCCACGCAAGACCCCGCTGTACGCGGCCTCCATCTCGAAGGCCCGCATCTGGCGCGCGCAGGCGTGCATCCACCGGACCTGCTGCGCCCCATGACGCAAAGCGATCTTGAGCTTTACGTCTCGGCCGCGGCCCGACTGCCGCATCTGCTGATCACCCTCGCGCCGGAATACGCGACGCCCGAACAAATCGCCGGGCTGAAAGCTGCAGGTGCCACGATCTTCCTCGGCCATTCCGATTGCGATTACGACCTGGCGCAGGCGGCATTTGCTGCCGGGGCCACGGGCACCACCCATCTTTTTAATGCCATGTCCGGGCTGCACCACCGCGCGCCCGGCCTGGTCGGGGCCGCGCTGGACCACGCCAGCTTCATCGGCCTGATTGCCGATGGGCATCACGTGCATCCCGCTGCCCTGCGCCTTGCCATGACAAACCGACCCGATGCCATTTGCCTAGTCAGCGACGCCATGGCCACCGCCGGAACCGAGATGACCGACTTCACCCTGGGAAAGGCCAAAATCACCCGCCAATCCGGTATTTTGACCCGGGCCGACGGCACGCTTGCCGGAGCTGATCTGACCCAGGCCCAGGCGGTTCGAATTCTGGCAGAGGTGACCAAGCTGCCCTTCCACACCTGCCTGAAGGCCGCGTTCGACGCCCCCCACCGCGCGCTAACCGCGGCGCCCAATCGTCTGATCATCGGCCAGCCAACGCAACTCCTGCATTGGCAAGGGGAAACCCTCATCGGCCCGCTCGGGCCCTAAGCCCGCCCCAAATCTTTATCCCGAAAAAAATGGCCGCCGGAGGCGTCCGCCCTCCGCCACCCAAACCAGCGCGTGCCGAAACCGCGCCCTACTCTGCCGCTTGCTGGAACGGCGCGCCGCCAGAGCGTAGCTGGGCCAAGATCGCCTCCCGCGTGGCCACTGCTTTTTCGGCGTTTTTCTCTTTCACCGGACCAAAACCGCGAATCTGCAGCGGCAGTTCTGCCAAGGCCAATAGCGCCTCCTCGGTCTCAGGCGCGGCTTTGGGCAGCCATTCGGCCATGTCGCGCTCATATTGCCGGATCAAAGCCCGCTCCATGCGCCGTTCCGCGGTATAGCCAAAGGGGTTCAGGGGCGTGCCGCGGAGCGGTTTCATTTTGGCCAACAGCCCGTAAAGCCGCCCGACCCAGGCGCCAAATTCTCGCTTTTTGGGCCGCCCGCTCGCGTCTTTGCCCGGCAACAGGGGCGGTGCCAGGTGATAGGTTAGTTTCAAATCACCGTCGAAGGCGGCGCGGGCCTTTTCCTCGGTTTCCAGATGCAGCCGCGCAACCTCAAATTCATCTTTATAAGCCAGGAGCTTGTGATAGCCTTTTGCGACCGCCTCGCGCAGTTTTGGATCGTCGATCCCATCAACCAATTTGCGATAACGCGCGGCCAGCCGCTGGCTTTGGTATTTCACCAGATGATCGGCGCGGAAGGCGATTTTCTCTTCCAGACTTCTGGGCAGCGCGACCACCTCTGCCGCGGTTAGGCGCGCAGCCTCGCCGGGGTTCACCACCGCCCAGCGGCCCATATCAAAGGCCTTTTGGTTGTCCGCCACCGCCGCGCCGTTCAGCGCGATGGCCCCCAGAATCGCCTCGTGGCTGAGCGGGATCAGACCCATCTGCCAGGCCGCGCCAAAGGTCATCATGTTGGAATAGATCGAATCGCCCATCAAAACGCGGGCCAGTTCCGTGGCGTCGAAAAGCGAAAGCTTGTCGCGCAGCCGCGCCTCGAGCGCCAGTTCCAAATCTTTGCCGGGGATGCGGAACTCTGTGTTCAGGGTGAAATCACCGGTGATGATCTCATGGCTGTTGACCGCTGCCCCGGTACGGCCCGTGGTCATCAGGCCCAGGGTCTTGGCCCCGCCGGTTACCACCAAATCGCCGCCAATCACCGCATCAGCTTCGCCCGCGCCAACACGTATGGCGCTGATATCCTCGGGCCGGTTGGCCAAGCGCAAATGGATCCACACCGCGCCGCCTTTTTGTGCAAGCCCGGCCATTTCAATCATGCCCGCACCCATGCCGTCGAGTTGCGCCGCCTGCGCCATGACGGCGCCAATGGTCACCACGCCGGTACCGCCGACGCCCGTCACCAATATATTATGGGTCCCATCGATCTGCGGAAGTTGCGGCATCGGCAAGTCACCTAGATCGACCTCAGCCGTGGCTTGCTTGCGGATTTGCGCGCCTTCGATGGTTACGAAAGACGGGCAGAAGCCTTTGACGCAGGAAAAATCCTTGTTGCAGGTGGATTGGTCGATCGCGCGTTTGCGGCCCAGCTCGGTTTCGACCGGCACAATCGAGACGCAGTTCGATTGCACGCCACAATCGCCGCAACCTTCGCAAATATCGGTGTTGATGAAGACCCGCTTGTTGGGATCGGGAAACTTGCCGCGCTTGCGGCGGCGGCGTTTTTCGGCGGCGCAGGTCTGGACATAGATAATGGCCGACACGCCCGGCAGGGTTTGGTAACGCTCTTGCACGGCCATCAACTGATCACGCTCATGCCGTTCCAGACCCTTGGGGAACGCCCCAAAATCGATCTCTTCCTTGGGGTCATAGATCAGCGCGATGTGCTCAACCCCCATCGCTTTGACCTCATGGGCGATGCGCGCGGGGTCCAGATCGCCTTCGTTCTCCTGCCCTCCGGTCATGGCGACAGCATCGTTGAACAGGATTTTATAGGTAATGTTCGTGCTCGCCGCGACAGCGGCGCGGATCGCCAGGATGCCGGAATGGTTATAGGTGCCCTCGCCCAGGTTCTGGAACACGTGATCGCGGGTCGAAAACGGCGCTTCGCCGACCCAATTCACGCCTTCGCCACCCATATGGGTATAGGCCTCGGTATTGCGGTCCATCCATTTGGCCATGAAATGACAGCCAATCCCGGCCCCGGCGCGGGCATCCTCGGGCACTTTGGTTGAGGAGTTATGCGGGCAGCCGGAACAGAACCAAGGCGTCCGTACCGCCAGATCGGGGGCGTTATTGGCGCGTTTGGCCTCCTCCACCTGGGCCATCCCGGCTTTGATCCGGTCTGTCTCGCGTCCCTCTGCGATCAGGATATGGCCTAGTTTCAGGGCGATATCGGCGGGGTCGAGTGCGAAATGGGTCGGGAAAAGCGTGTTCCCCTGCCCATCCTTATAACCATAGACACGGCGGCCCCGACGATCATCGAAAATGGCCTCTTTTACCTGGACCTCGATCAGCTTGCGCTTTTCTTCGACCACAACGATCAGATCGAGCCCTTCGGCCCAATCGTGGAACGCTTTCATGTCCAGCGGCCAGGTCTGACCGACCTTGTAAGTCGTGACGCCAAGCCGTTCAGCCTCATCCGCGTCAATGCCAAGCGCGTCCAGGGCCGAGACCAGATCAAGCCAGTTCTTGCCCGCGGCCACCAGCCCGATTTTCGCGCCGGGCTTGCCATAGACACGCTTATCAATGCGGTTGGCGTGTGAAAACGCCTCTGCTGCGAAGCGCTTGAACTCCAAAAGCCGCTCTTCCTGCGGAATCCAGTGGTCGCCAAGCCGGATGTTCAACCCGCCTTCGGGCATCTCAAACTCGTGCGTTACAAATTGCATCCGGTTCGGGTCGCCATCAACGACCGAGGTTGCCTCGACCGTATCCTTCATCATCTTCACACCGACCCAGACACCGGCAAAGCGGCTCATCGCATAGCCATAAAGCCCGTAATCCAGAATCTCTTGCACGCCCGCGGGGTTCAGCACCGGCATATGCGCGTCGATCAGCGCCCAATCGGATTGATGGCACACGGTCGAGCTTTCGCCGGTGTGATCATCGCCCATCGCCACCAAAACCCCGCCGTGGCGCGAGGTGCCGGCCATATTTACATGCCGGAATACATCCCCGGTGCGGTCGACGCCCGGACCTTTGCCGTACCATAAGCCAAACACACCGTCGAATTTGCCCTCGCCCCGCAACTCAGCCTGTTGACTGCCCCACAGTGCAGTTGCAGCCAGGTCTTCATTCATCCCGGCCTGGAATAGGACGTCCGATGCCTCAAGCTGCGCCTTGGCGCGCATCATCTGCATATCGACCGCGCCCAAGGGTGAGCCGCGATAGCCCGAAACATGACCCGCCGTGTTCAGCCCCGCCGCCCGGTCACGCGCTTTTTGCATCAGCATCAGCCGGACCAGGGCCTGGGTGCCATTCAGCAGAACGGGGGTTTTCGAAAGATCGAACCTGTCGTTGAGCGAGATCTGTTGCAGACCCATGGCGCACCTCCCTGCGGTCATGAATATGGGATCGTTGCAATCACTATAGGTCAAAAGTGCTGACCTGAAAATCCTTTTCTTTGGTTCAAGCGGCAACGCCCCTGTCGATTCCCGCCTAGGGCGAAGTTTTTCCTTCATATGAAGCGCCATTGACCCTAGGGTCCGGCGCAAAGCAGGAGACAGGTGATGGATTGGGATAAGCTACGCATTTTTCATGCCGTGGCCGATGCTGGCAGTTTGACCCATGCCGGCGACACGCTGCATCTAAGCCAATCCGCCGTAAGCCGCCAAATCCGCGCCCTTGAGGAAGGGTTGAACACCACGCTTTTCCACCGCCATGCACGGGGGCTGATCCTGACCGAACAGGGTGAACTGCTGTTTGATGCCACCAAATCGATGAGCAAACGCCTGGATGCCGCATCGGCCCGCATCCGCGATTCGGAAGAAGAGGTGTTTGGAGAGCTGCGCGTGACCACAACCATCGGGTTCGGTTCGCTCTGGCTGGCGCCACGCCTGCCTGCGCTTTACGAAAAATACCCCGATCTCAAGATCGACCTGATGTTGGAAGAGCGTTTGTTGGATCTTCCCATGCGCGAGGCGGATGTCGCCATTCGCATGAAAGAACCCAGTCAGGCCGACCTGATCCGGCGCCGCCTGATGACCATCAATATGTGCCTCTATGCCTCTCCGAGCTATTTGGCGGCAAATGGCACCCCCGAAAAACTCGAGGATATGCACAGCCACCGGTTGATCAGCCAAAACGCAGCATCGGCCCAAGTCAGCGCAGGCGCGCTTCTTGTGCGGGAGTTGATGAGCTATGAAATCGGTAGTGTTCTGTCTGTGAACAATTATTTCGGGGTGCTGCAGGGCGTGATCCATGATTTGGGCATCGGGGTTTTGCCCGATTACCTGACCCAGGACTTCCCCGAGATGGTGCGCGTTCTGCCCGAGGTACAATCGGCTGAAGTGCCGGTTTTCCTCGCCTATCCCGAAGAGTTGCGCCATTCCAAGCGGATCGAAGTGTTCCGGGATTTCGTCGCCGAAGAGGTCATCGCCTACCGCCGACGGCAGCGCGACGCGGCCAGCTAGGCCCAAAATTTGAGCATTTGGGCTGTGTGGTATGCGCCACAGACATGGCAGCTTTGCGGCATTGCGGCATGTTTTAGGTTGATCGTTTAAGTTGTGCTGACTATTTCAGCATCAATGGATATGGGCGAGCAATCGTCGATCCATTACCTCCCTGTTGGACTTTGGCCGAGATTCGTCTCGGCCTTTTTTTTGGTCAATCAGAGGGATGGCAGCCGACGATGGTCGTTTCTACGGTCGAAACAAACCCACCAGATTTTGATGATTGGCGCGCATTGCACCGATTATTGGCCGAAAGCTTCGCGGAAATGGAGGGGCGCATCGATCCCCCCTCCTCCATGGCACGCCTTGGGGTTGAGCAGCTGGCGGCCAAGGCTCGCGCCGAAGACCTGTTCTTGATACGCGACCAAACCAGGCCGCTTGCCTGTTTGTTCGGCAAATTGACCGGGCGATCCTATTACATCGGCAAGCTTTCTGCTGCGGTGCAGCATCGGCGCAGGGGGTTTGCCCGTGCCTTGATCACCGCCGCCGCCCACCATGGACAGGCATTGGGGGCCAGCGCGCTTGAGCTGGAATCGCGGGTCGAACTGGTCGAAAACCATGCCACCTTTGCCGCCCTTGGCTTTCAGCAGGTCGGTGCGACAACCCACCCCGGCTATGATCGCCCCACAAGCCTGACCTTTCGTCGTCCAATCCCTTTCCCCTGAGCGCTGGCTGGCCTAAAGACCGGGGCAAGTAAGGGGACACATATGACCGAGCCGACCATCACGCCCGAACTGATCACTGCCCACGGGCTGACACCGGACGAATACGACCGCATCCTAGAGATCATTGGCCGCGAGCCGAGCTTTACCGAACTCGGCATTTTTTCGGCCATGTGGAACGAGCATTGTTCCTACAAGTCCTCGAAAAAATGGTTGCGCACACTGCCCACCGATGGTCCCCAGGTGATCTGTGGCCCTGGCGAAAACGCAGGTGTCGTGGATATCGGCGATGGGCAGGCCGTGGTCTTCAAGATGGAAAGCCACAACCACCCCTCCTACATCGAACCTTACCAGGGCGCGGCCACCGGTGTGGGCGGTATTTTGCGGGATGTGTTCACCATGGGCGCGCGCCCCATCGCGGCGATGAATGCGCTAAGCTTTGGTGAGGTTGATCACCCGAAAACCCGCCGTTTGGTCCATGGCGTGGTCGAGGGGATTGGCGGCTATGGCAACTGTTTTGGTGTGCCGACCGTGGGGGGCGAGGTCCGGTTTCACGCCGCTTACAACGGCAACTGCCTGGTGAACGCCTTTGCCGCAGGTTTGGCCGATGCCGATAAGATTTTCTATTCCGCAGCCTCGGGCGTCGGGATGCCGGTGGTGTATTTGGGCGCCAAGACCGGTCGTGATGGCGTTGGCGGCGCCACCATGGCCAGCGCCGAGTTCGATGACACCATCGAAGAAAAGCGCCCCACCGTGCAGGTTGGCGACCCGTTCACCGAAAAACGTCTGTTGGAGGCGTGTCTGGAGTTGATGGGCTCGGGCGCGGTGATTTCGATCCAAGACATGGGCGCGGCCGGTCTGACCTGTTCCGCGGTTGAAATGGGCGACAAGGGCGGCCTGGGCATCAAGCTAACCTTGGATCACGTGCCGCAGCGCGAAACCAATATGACAGCCTATGAGATGATGCTGTCAGAATCCCAAGAGCGGATGCTGATGGTCCTGAACCCGGACCTCGAAGACCAGGCCCGCGCGATCTTTGAAAAATGGGATTTGGATTTCGCCATTGTTGGGGAAACCATCCCCGAAGATCGGTTCTTGATCTTGCATGGCAATGAAACCATGGCCGATCTGCCGCTTTCGAAACTGGCCTCGACCGCACCGGAATATGACCGGCCCTGGATGCCGACCGAACCAGCGGCCGAGATGGACCCGGTGCCCGAGGTTGACCCGATCGATGCGCTCAAGGCGCTGATCAGCTCGGCCAATTACTGTTCGCGCGCTTGGGTGTACGAACAATACGACCATATGGTGATGGCCGATACCGTTGTCTCCCCCGGTTTGGGCGCAGGCGTCGTGCGCGTCCACGGCACCGAAAAGGCGCTGGCTTTCACCTCGGACGTGACGCCGCGCTATGTGAAAGCCAACCCGGTTGAAGGTGGCAAGCAGGCCGTCGCCGAAGCCTTCCGCAACCTCTGTGCCGTTGGGGCAAAGCCCCTGGCGACCACGGACAATCTGAATTTCGGCAACCCCGAAAAGCCCGAGATCATGGGCCAATTTGTCGGCGCGATCCAAGGCATTGGCGCGGCCTGTGCCGCGCTTGATACGCCCATCGTGTCGGGCAATGTCTCGCTTTACAATGAAACCGATGGTCAGGGCATTCTGCCGACGCCGACGATTGGCGCGGTTGGCTTGCTGGACAGCCTGGACGATCTGATTGGTGATACCACCCGCGATGGGCATGTGTTGCTGTTGGTCGGGGAGACCCAGGGCCATTTGGGCCAATCGGCCCTGCTTTACGAGGTCTTCAACCGCGAAGATGGTGATGCCCCAGCGGTCGATCTGGAGGCGGAGCGGCGCAATGGCGATTTCATCCGGGAAAACCGGCAATGGATCAACGCCTGCACAGATTTGAGCGATGGCGGTTTGGCACTCGCGGCGTTTGAAATGGCTGTGGCTGGCGGCGTTGGCTTGAGCTTGGATGCGGGCGACACGGCGACGCTTTTTGGTGAGGATCAGGGGCGATATCTGATCTCGACCAGCTTTGATAAGGCCGAGGCACTAATGGTGGCCGCTGGCAAAGCCGGGGTGCCCATTGTCAGTGTTGGCCGGGTCGGTGGGGAGAGCCTGAAGATCGGGCCCTCTGAGGCCGCGCTGGCCGAGTTGGAGACCCTGTGGCGTGGGGCATTTGCCGCACAGTTTGCCTAAGGGCCACGCCCCGGTTCGAGGTCTTGTTTAGAGAGTTTCCTCGGACCCTGACTGACAAAGTGACGATGAGCAATCTGGCCGCCACCCTTGCCTCCTATGCGTGGGCAAGGGCAGATTGGGCGCACCCCAACCCCTTCGAGGTACACCATGACCGACCATGTTTCCGTCAATCGCGATTATTGGAACGGCATGGCGGGCGATTGGGTCGCTGGCGGGGAACATGCCTGGGTGTCCGAGCCTGCCTGGGGCAACTGGTCGGCGCCCGAAGCCGAGTTGCAGATTCTGCCCGAGGATATGACTGAGATAGACGCGATCGAGCTTGGCTGCGGCACAGGCTATGTCGCGGCCTGGATGGCGCGACGCGGGGCCAGGGTGACCGCCATCGACATCTCGGATCAGCAATTGGCCACCGCGCGGCGGCTGAATGATGAGCACGGTCTGAACATCACCTTTCTAGAAGGCAATGCCGAGGCCACGGGCCTGCCCACGGGCAGCTTTGATTTCGCCATTTCGGAATATGGGGCCGCCATTTGGTGTGATCCCGCGCTTTGGCTGCCGGAGGCGCATCGCTTGCTGCGCCCGGGCGGCCGGCTTGTGTTCTTGGGCAACCATCCCCTGACCATCATCACCACCCCCCTGAATGGTGCGCCGTGCGAGCGGGTTCTGCACCGATCTTATCGCGGTCTGACGGGGGCGGATTGGACCCAAGTCGAGATTGATCCGGCGGGGATTGAGTTTAACCGAACCTTCGCGGGCTGGATGGCGCTTTTTGCGGAAACGGGGTTCGATGTGGCGGGGTATCACGAGCTTTATGCCCCCGCCGATGACACCCGTGATCGGTTTTCGGTTCCGGTGGCTTGGGCCAAGGAGTTTCCGGCCGAACAAATATGGTGTTTGACCCGCCGCGCCTAAGCCAAGCGCGCTTGGCGTCTGGCGCCCCAATCGGCGTCTTGCGACGCCCGGCGGCAGCGCTTACATTCCTGAGTGAACTTGTCGAGGATCGTCGCATATGCCCATGCAAGCCCGTGAAATAGAAAGCCTTCTGCGCGAAACCTTTCCCGACGCCAAGATCGAGGTCAGTGGCGATGACGGGGTGCATATGGCCGCCATGGTCATCGATGAAAGCTTTCGTGGCAAGAACCGGGTTCAGCAGCAACGCGCGGTTTATGCGGCTTTGAAGGGCAAGATGGATGGCAGCCATGGCGAGTTGCACGCGCTGGCGCTGACAACGAAAGCGCCGGAGTAGCGTGGATGGCATTGCTGAGCCGCTTGGGTGGGCTGCCATGCGATTCCTTCTATGGCTTTCAGATGTGGCCTTCTTTTTCCTCGTTGTGATTTGCGAGAGCGGAAAACTGATGAAATATGGCCCAAGATTCTGGCGGGTAGAACGACAGCTGCGCAGACGCGCATGGAAACGGAGACAGGAATGACCGCTGAGACCACCATCAAAGATACCATCACCGCCAACGATGTGGTGCTGTTCATGAAAGGCACCAAGATGATGCCGCAATGCGGGTTTTCTTCCCGCGTGGCGGGGGTGCTGAATTACATGGGCGTGGAGTTTGCCGATGTGAATGTCTTGGCGGATGAGGAATTGCGCCAGGGGATCAAGGACTTTTCGGACTGGCCGACCATCCCGCAGCTTTACGTGAAAGGCGAGTTTGTTGGCGGCTGCGATATCGTGACCGAGATGACCCTTTCGGGGGAACTCGACACGTTGTTTGCCGATAATGGCGTTGGGTTCGACAAAGAGGCGGCGGATAAGATCCGCGAAGCCAACGCTTAGGATCATCTCCTAAAGGGTTTCGCCCCGCTGCGCGGGGCGACCGTGGCGAGGGGCTTTGCCCCTCGCGCTCCCCAGGATATTTTTGAAACAGAGAATGAGCCCCGGTTCGCCTTCGGCGATGAAGCATCCAGTGGAGGCTTCAAAGGGCGAATGGGCGGAGCCCTATCCTACCTTGCGCCAAGCGGGCAACTACTCCGGCCAGCGCCAGCAACGCCCTACCCTTTCTTCGTCGCGCCCTTCTTCACATGTTTGGTGAGCCGCGACGGCGTGGATTTCTTCCGATCTTTATAGGGGTTTTGATCGGCCTGGCTGCGCATATGCAGGCGGATGGGTGTGCCTGGCATATCGAAATCATCCCGCAACCCGTTGATCAGGTAGCGGGAATAGCTTGCAGGCAGCTTTTCTGGGTTTGAGCACATGACAACGAACCCTGGGGGCCGGGTTTTGGCCTGGGTCATATAGCGCAATTTGATGCGGCGGCCTGAAGGCGCGGGGGGCGGGTGCGCTTCGGTCATGGCAAGGAGCCAGCGGTTGAGCTGCGCGGTGGTCACGCGGCGGTTCCAGACCTCATGCGCTTTGAGGATCGCGGCGTGGAGCCGGTCGAGCCCGCGTCCGGTTTTGGCCGAAACCGTGATCAAAGGCGCGCCGCGCAGCTGCGGCAGAAGGCGTTCGAAGGCTTCTTTCAGGTCGCGCAGCTTTTCCTGTTTTTCGGTTTCGATATCCCATTTGTTCACCGCGACGACGACCGCGCGCCCTTCCCGCTCGGCCAGATCGGCGATGCGCAGGTCTTGTTGTTCGAACGGGATCGCGGCATCGAGCAAAACCACCACAACCTCGGCGAATTTCACCGCGCGCAGCCCGTCGGAGACCGACAGTTTTTCCAGCTTTTCCTGTACCTTGGCCTTTTTGCGCATGCCAGCGGTGTCGAAGATGCGCATGGGTGTGCCGTCCCAAGTGGTCGGCACGGCGATGCTGTCACGGGTGATCCCGGCCTCGGGGCCGGTCAGCAGGCGGTCTTCGCCCAGGATACGGTTGATCAGGGTGGATTTGCCCGCGTTTGGGCGGCCGATCACCGCGATTTGCAGCGGGCGGGCCGCGCTGATTTCGCGCGCGGCATCGTCGATATCCAGATCGGTTTCGGCCTCTTCCGAGGCCGCCTCAGCCGCCTCGACCAGAGGCGCAAGCGTGATGGCAAGCTCGGCCATCCCCTCACCATGCTCGGCAGAAAGCGCGATGGGCTCGCCCAGACCCAACTCATAGGCCTCGATCAGGCCGGCTTCAGCGGCGCGACCTTCGGCCTTGTTGGCCGCGAGGATCACCGGGCGTCCGCTGCGGCGCAGGATATCTGCAAAAAGGCGATCATTGGCCGTGACGCCAGCGCGGGCATCGATCAAAAACAAGCTTGCATCGGCCATCTCGACCGCGCGTTCGCTGAGTCGCCGCATGCGGCCTTGCAAACTGTCATCGGTCGCATCTTCCAATCCGGCTGTGTCCAGGATCATAAATCGCAGATCGCCGAGCCGCGCATCGCCTTCGCGCAGGTCGCGGGTCACGCCGGGTTGGTCATCGACCAGCGCCAGGCGTTTGCCGACAAGGCGGTTGAAGAGCGTCGATTTGCCGACATTGGGGCGGCCAACAATGGCGAGCGTAAAAGACATGATCAGCGGGTCTCCAAGGCGCGCGGCTTAGCGCAAGCGGGGCGGCTTGAAAATCCCCCTTAGCGCGGCAAACGCCTGAGCGTGGTTTCGAGCGCGTTGGAAAACGCGCTGCGGTCGGATTTGGAAAACGGGCGCGGGCCGCCAAGCCCCTGCCCCTCTAACCCGCCGCGCAGGTCCGCCATCAGATCGCGCGTGGCCAGTTTGCTGCCGATGTTTTGCGCGGTCATCGCCTCCCCCCTTGGGGTCAGCACCGCCCCACCTTTGGCAATGGCCCGGTCGGCCAATGGGATATCAGCGGTGATGACCAGCGTGCCCGGTCTGGCAGCTTCGGCAATCAGATCATCTGCGGCGTCAAACGCATCACCGGCCATTTGCATCGAGATCAGCGGGTGGTCCGGGTGGCGCAAATAGGTGGCGGCATAAAGCACAACCGGGATTTTGTGGCGCCAGGCGGCTTTGTAGATTTCCTCTTTCACCGGGCAGGCATCCGCATCGACCAAGATCATGTGAAAAATCCGGTGTCGAAGGGCACAGCAATTTCTTCGCCCTGGGCTTCGCGCAGCTTGGCGATACCGTCGGTCAGGGTGATATCGACCACATCCGCCCATCCCGGCGGGCGTGGCAGAGACATCATCGCGTGGCGCACAACCCATCGATCACCGAGCGCGCGGGTCGTGGGCACGCCCATCGCGTTGAGGCGGTTCTGTGCCATGGCCGCCCGCAACCCTTCGCCGCCAAGCGCGCACCCATCTTCGATGCCGATGACACCGCGATGGCGGCTGTTCCAAGGGGAAAAATCGCGCCCACCATTGGAAATCCACAGCATGGTGATGGGCATCACACGCGCGTCTTTCAGAATGACCAGCATGTCATCTTCGGCCGCGCGCATCAGCACCGTCCACCCAAGCGTGGCATCGCGCGCCTCGACCAGGATGGCAAAATCCTCGACCGCATGGCCCATGGGATAGTCACGCAAATCCCAGGAACGCCCATCCTCGCAATCCAGCGTCAGGTCGGGTCGCATCTGGTTCAAAACCCAAAGGTTGTGGTCTTCATATTGATAAATCGAATCGGAGAGCGCGGCGCGCTTTGGGGAAAAACTCAATCGCCCCCCTTCGGCCATCCGCGCCATGGGATGATGGGCAAAACTCACCTGCCCGGCCCCGCCCTGGATCGTGTGGGTCTGATACAAGACGGGGCCGGTCAGGCGCAGTTCCTTGGTCAAACCCGCGCCGCGCACGGGCGTGCTGAGCGACAGGCGCGCGGCGGAAGGCTCCAGTTTTTCGACATTCCAGCGCGTATTGGCAGGGTGGCCGTGGATCGGCCCGTCTTCAACATCATCCCGCCCAAAGGGCATGCAGAAGAAATCACCGGCCAGGCGTTTGTTCACCAACGGGATGTCGGGATCGTCCTGAGCCGCGGCCTCATCCCGCCAGGGGGCGGCATGCAGCGGCGTGCGACCGCCCACCTGCCAGAGCGGCAGGTTTCCGACGGTTTCATCAATATGCAAAACCGCATCGCCATGGCTTAGGCGGATCATGCGCGGCCCTTGGCCAAAGCGGAAAGGGTTTGGGTCAAGAGCCCCGTATCGCCGCCTACGGCGATGAAATTGATACCGGCTGCGGTCATTTCCGCCTCGCGCACGGCGGGCACGATGATGCCCGCGGCTTTGCCTGCGGCGCGGATGGTGGCGATGGCCTCATTAATCGCGGCCCAAAGCTCGGGCGCCTCGAGATTGTCGCGATAGCCCATATCAGCGCCCAAATCCGCCGGTCCGATAAAAACGCCATCCAAACCCTCGATGCCGCAGATTGCGTCGAGGTCATCCAACGCGGCCTGGCTTTCGGCCTGCACAATCACACAGATTTGGTCATTGGCGGTTGCCGCATAGTCCGCGATTGCGCCATAACCACCGGCCCGCATGGTCGAGCCGCCCCAACCCCGCACCCCATCGGGTGGGAAGCGACAGGCGGCCAGGGCGGCCTGCGCCTCGGCGGCGGAGTTCACCATGGGGATCAGCAGGGTTTGCGCGCCGAGATCCAGAACCTGCTTGATCACCCAATCTTCGTTCACCGGCACACGCACTACGGCTTGGGTTCCGGTGGATGCTAGCGCGACCAACTGGCGGCGGATCAGCCCCGGGTCAAAAGGCGCGTGTTCGCCATCGATTAGACACCAATCAAAGCCCGCGCGACCGGCAATTTCTGCCACCACGTCCGAACCGGTTGAAAGCCAAAACCCGCGTTGCATATCACCATTGGCCAGCGCCGCTTTCAGCGCGTTCACAGGTGTTTGCATGTCCCCCCCCAAGTCTTTAAAGCGCGCCGCCCGTTACGTCGCGATACCAAGCCCGGATCATGGCGCGTTCATCCTCCTGCATGAAAGCGAAGTTTCCGGGCGGCATGGCATGGGTCACGCCCGCCTGTAGGTAGATCGCGCGGGCCTGCGTGGCAATGCGGCTGTCGCTGTCTAGCATCACGCCGCGCGGAGCGGTGGGGATGCCTTGCATAAACACCTCCTGCGCGTGGCACATGGCGCAGTTGGCAAATACGATGTCCGATACGGCGGCGAAATCCTCATGTGCGACAAAGCGTTCCTGTAACGGGGTCAGACGCGCCTCCTCCATCACATCATCGTCGCGGGCAAGTGGCAAAAGCGAGAGCCAGATGATGACGACGAAAATCGCTGTCGTTGCGGCCCAGGTCCACCATTTATAGCCGCCGCGCGCGTGCATCGTGTTGAAGAAATGCCGGATCGTGACCCCCATCAGAAACACCAGCGCGGCGATCAACCAGTTGTATTTACTGGCAAAGGCCAGCGGGTAATGGTTCGACAGCATCAAGAAGATGACCGGCAAGGTTAGGTAGTTGTTATGGGTCGATCTAAGCTTGGCGATCTTGCCGTATTTTGGATCGGGTGTGCGTCCGGCCTTGAGATCGGCAACGACGATCTTTTGGTTGGGGATGATGATCATCGCCACATTCGCGGTCATGATTGTCGCCGTCAAAGCGCCCAGATGCAGCAGCGCGGCGCGGCCGGAAAACACCTGTGTATAGCCCCAGGAAAGCAGCACGATGATGCCAAAAAGCAGCAACATCAGAAGCGTCGGGTTGTCGCCAAGCTTGGATTTGCACAGCAAATCATAGGCAACCCACCCAAGCGTCAGAGACAGGGCCGAGATCAAGATCGCCTGCCAGGCGGCAAGCTCCATCACGGTCCAATCGACCAAGTAAAGCTCGGCCCCCACGTAATAAAGCAGGATCAACAGCGCCACACCGCTGAGCCAGGTGGCATAGCTTTCCCATTTGAACCAGGTCAGATGCTCGGGCATCGCTTCGGGCGCGACCATGTATTTTTGGATGTGATAAAACCCGCCCCCATGCACCTGCCATTCCTCGCCATCGGCGGGGCCCGGGATGTTTCGGTTCAGGCCCAGATCCAGCGCGATGAAGTAAAAGCTTGACCCGATCCACGCGATGGCAGTGATCACATGCAGCCAACGCGCGGCAAACTCCGCCCAATGCAGCAAAATGGTCATATCCATGGCAAGCGCCTCACATCCGATCAGATGCCGGGATTTGAGGCATTTCTGGCCCCATGCGCAAGCCATGACGCCCCTGCCCCTTGCCCTTTGCCCCCAAAGCCGCTTAATCCCTGATCATCTGCTGCATTTCAAAGCACTCCGCCCCGGCGCCTTTTCGCGCCACCGGCGTGCGCTTGCGAGGCCCCATGACCAGTATCGAAAGCCTGAACCCCGATATCCCGCTATTTGCGCGAACCGGCATCAATCTGGCCTCGGCCGGGCTTGGGGCAAAGGCGATTTGGTCGACCAATCAGTTTTTCGCGCCGCTTGACCGGATGCTGTCGGATGCCGATCCGGTTTTCATCGAAGGCAAGTTCGATGATCACGGCAAATGGATGGATGGGTGGGAAACCCAACGCCGCCGCGATGGCGGGCATGATATGGCAATCATCAAGCTGGCAGGGCCGGGCCGCGTTATCGGCTTTGATGTCGACACCGCGCATTTCACCGGCAATTACGCGCCGGCTTGCAAGATCGAGGCCTGCACCTTTGCGGGCGACCTGCCGCCCGAGGATCAGCGTTGGGTCAACATCCTGACACACAAACCCCTGGGCCCCTCGTCGCATCACTATTTCAAATGCGATAGCTACGAAAGCTGGACCCATTTGCGCATCCACATCTACCCCGACGGTGGCATTGCGCGGCTTCGCGTCTTTGGCGTGCCAGAACTGGCCGAGGCGGATGCAAAGGGTGAAATTGATCTGGCCGCCGCGCTGAACGGCGGGCGTATCCTGGGGTTCTCGGATGCCCATTACGGCGATTACATGCGTCTTTTGGCGCCGGGCCGCGGGGTGAATATGGGCGACGGGTGGGAAACTCGCCGCCGCCGGGAACCTGGCTATGACTGGATGATCATCGCCTTGGGCGCGCGGGGCGAGATTGAAAAGGCCCTGATCGACACCGCGCATTTCAAGGGCAATTACCCCGATAGCGCCTCGATCCAGGCGGCAGATTTGCGGAATTTTGGGGATGGGTTAACCGACGCTCTGATCACGGACTCGATGTTTTGGCAGGATCTGCTGCCTGCCCAAAAACTGGGGCCCGATGCTGAACATCGCTACCGGGATGAGTTGATCAAACTGGGCCCGGTCACCCATGTGCGCTTTAACATCTTTCCCGATGGTGGCGTGTCGCGGTTGCGGCTGTTCGGCACCACCGCGGCCTGATTTGCGCGCGCCGAATTCAACCCAAAGCTGCTAATCCTGTCAGATTTGGTCAGATTCTCTGACCGCTCTCGCAATTCGGGACTTGGCATTGCCAGATTGTCGCGGCTAATCTGCGCGCCAAGCGGCCAAATCAAAACCGGCCGCAAGTCTGGGAGGACATCATGAAAAAGCTATCGACAACCGCCATTGGGGCGGTTCTTTCCTTGACCTTTGTGGGCGAAGCCTTGGCGACCGAGTGGAACGTGTCGCTTTGGGGCCAGCGCCGCGCCTTTACCGAACATGTGCATCATTTGGCGGATGCTGTGGCTGAGGCCACGAATGGCGAGTTCACCATGAATATCAGCTATGGTGGCCTTAGCTCGAACCGCGAAAATCTGGATGGGATTTCCATCGGTGCCTTCGAAATGGCCCAGTTCTGCGCCGGGTATCACCGCGACAAGAACCGGGCCATCACCGTGCTGGAACTGCCCTTTATGGGCGTGAGCAACCTGGAAGAAGAGGTTGCCGTCAGCCACGCCGTTTATGCCCACCCCGCCGTGACCGAAGAAATGGCGCAGTGGAACGCGATGATGCTGATGACCTCGCCCATGCCGCAATACAACCTCGTCGGCACCGGTGAGCCGCGCGACACCTTGGAAGAAATGGACGGGATGCGCGTCCGCGCCACCGGTGGTTTGGGCGAGCTGTTCAGTGCCGTGGGTGGCGTCCCGACCTCCGTCACTTCATCCGAGGCCTATAACGCGATGGAATCGGGCGTGGTTGATACCGTGGCCTTTGCACAGCACGCGCATCTGAGCTTCCGCACCATCGACATTGCCGATTGGTGGACCGAGAACCTGAACCCCGGCACCGTGAACTGCCCGGTGGTGGTGAATATCGATGCTTACGAGTCGCTCTCGGATGAACATCGCGCAGCGCTCGACAACGCGGTCGAAGGCGCGATTGACCATTACCTGGCCAACTATGGTGAACTGCTGGATCGTTGGGCGACCGTTCTTGAAGAACGCGGTGTTGAAACCGTGACCATCCCCGACGAAACGCTGGCCGGTCTGGCCGAGCAGGCCGCGCCGATCCACCAAGCTTGGATCGACGATATGAGCGCCCAAGGCATGCCAGCCCAGGAGCTTTACGACCTGGTGCATTCGACCTTGGCCGATATGCGCGCCGGTAACTGATCAGGATTGGCCCCGCCACGAACCGGGCGGGGCCTTCCACAATAAGGCACTGATCTTTGGCCACTTCTTCCTCTGTCCTCAGCGACGATACGCGGCTGTCACGCATTGATCGCGCGGTCCTTGCACTCGAATCGCGCCTAAACCTGGCCGGTGGGGTGGTGATTTTCCTGCTGGTCTTCATGGCCGTGGTGAACGTTTTGGGGCGCAAGCTTTTGAACGCGCCGGTCTATGGCTATGTCGATTGGACCGAGCAATTGATGGCCATTTTCGCCTTTCTAGGCCTGGCCTATTGCCAGCGTGAAGGCGGCCATATCCGCATGGATATCCTGGTGATGCGGCTGAAGGGTCGCGTGCTTTGGGCGTTCGAATGGCTTTCGACATTGTTTATGCTGATCGTGGCCATCGGATTGGTCTATGGCTCCTGGCACCATTTCCTGCGCAGCTTTGATTGGGGCAGCCCGCTTTGGTCAACCGACAGCTCGATCGATATCGGCCTACCGACCTGGCCCGCAAAACTGCTGGTTCCCGTCGCGCTTGCGCTTTTGGCACTGCGCCTGGCACTGCAACTTTGGGCTTATTCCCGCGCGCTCAAAACCGGCGACTCAAAACCTGTGGCTGTGCCCTTACCCGAAGACGCGATGAGCGTCGCCTCGCGTGAGGCTGAAACGGTCAGCGGAGCCAAAGATGGCTAAGCTTTCATCTTTTCAAAAAAACGCCCCCCCCCACCCTGCCAAATTGGGACGCCGCCTGTAATGGATCAATTCATCGACATGCGCGCCCTATTAGATGGCGTGGATATCTTCACGGTGTCGCTGTGGCTGTCGGGACTGTTGCTGCTTTTGGTCCTGATCGGCGTGCGCGTGGCCTTTGCTGCGGCCTTCGTCGGCATCCTGGGGCTCTGTGCTTTTTTCATGCAACGCCAAGGGTTTGACCGGGGGCTGGTCACGGCGCTGAAGCTGGCGGGACAGGTGCCGCATTCAAAATCCACGGGGTATGCGCTCAGCCTGATCCCCACCTTCATCCTGATCGGCTATCTGGCCTATTACGCCGGGCTGACGCGGGCCTTGTTCGAGGCGGCGAAGCGGTGGGTTGGCTGGCTGCCGGGCGGCTTGGGGGTGTCGACGGTCTTTGCCACGGCGGGCTTTGCGGCCGTGTCGGGCGCCTCGGTTGCGACCTCAGCGGTGTTCGCGCGCATCGCCATCCCCGAAATGCTGAAGCTCAACTATGACAAAGCCTTTGCCGCAGGCGTGGTCGCCGCAGGCGGTACACTGGCCAGTCTGATCCCACCGTCGGCGATTTTGGTCATCTACGCGATCATTGTCGAAGAAAGCGTTGGCAAACTGTTATTGGCAGGCTTCATTCCGGGCTTTGTTTCGGCGATTATCTATGCCGGGCTGGTGATTGGCCTGGCCAAAACGCGCCCCAATCTCGGGCCGCCGGTCACAGGATTTACCTGGAAAGAGCGTTTTGAAAGCCTGCCCGGCGCGCTGCCGATCTTGTTTGTGGTCTTCATCATCATCTTTTCGATCTATTACCGGGGCGAAGACGGCGCCTGGGCCACCCCGACCGAGGCCGGGGCTTTGGGCGCCTTTGTTGTCCTGCTCATGGCGCTCTGGAAGGGCATGAAATGGGCACAGCTAAGCTCGGCCTTGATGGAGGCCGCGAAGCTGACCGCGATGATCTTTGCGATGATCTGGGGTGTTCTGATCTATGTGCGTTTCTTGGGTTTCGCGCAGCTGCCGGATAATTTCGCCTTGTTCATCAGCGGGTTGGAATACTCTCCTTATGTGATCCTGCTGTGCATCCTGCTGGTCTATGTGATCTTGGGCATGTTCATGGATGCGATTGGGATGTTGATCCTAACGCTGCCCATCACCTTCCCCGCGATCATCGCGCTCAATGGTGGCCCGGATGTGACCCGCGAAATGTCGGCCTTTGGCATGACGGCTGAGGAATGCGCGATTTGGTTCGGGATCATCGTGGTCAAAATGGCCGAGCTTTGTCTTATTACGCCGCCCATTGGATTGAACTGTTTCGTCGTGGCCGGTGTCGCGAAAGACAGCAAACTCGATATCGGGGTGCAGGATGTGTTCAAAGGCGCGACGCCGTTTTTTGGGGCAGATGTGCTGACCGTTGCGGTTTTAATCGCTTTTCCCGGGATCGTATTGTGGCTGCCTTCCCTGGTGTAAGCGCCCCTTTTCATTGCCGCAGGCCAAAGCTAAACTTTGGCCCATAACAAACGGATTTCGATCCACACAGGGAGACTATGATGAAAAAGATCCTGCTGGCCTCTGCGGCCACCATGGCGGTGACCGGTGCCGCCTATGCCGAGGATGTGACGCTTGGCGTTATCCTGGGCTTCACCGGCCCGATTGAATCTTTGACCCCGCATATGGCCGATGGTGCTGAACTGGCGATGGCCGAGGTTACCGAATCCGGCAACCTGATGGACGGTGCATCGGTTACTTCGGTTCGCGCGGATTCGACCTGCATCGATAGCGCCGCAGCCCAGGCCGCTGCTGAACGTCTTGTGACCGCCGACAATGTGGACGGCATCGTGGGTGCCGACTGTTCCGGTGTGACCACCTCGATCCTGTCGAACGTGGCTGTGGCCAATGGCATGGTGATGGTGTCGCCGTCGGCAACCTCGCCCGCGCTGTCGACCGTCGAAGACAATGGCCTGTTCTTCCGCACCGCGCCGTCGGACGCGCGCCAGGGTGAAGTGATGGCCTCGGTCATCATGGATCGCGGCATCAGCGAAGTGGCCGTGACCTACACCAATAACGACTATGGCCTGGGTCTGGCTGATAGCTTTGCCGCCGCGTTTGAAGCTGCCGGTGGCACCGTGACCCTCGTCGCCGCCCACGAAGATGGCCGCGCCGATTACTCGGCCGAGGTTGGCGCATTGGCCGCCGCTGGCGGTGAAGCGTTGGTTGTCGCGGGCTATGTCGACCAAGGCGGCTCGGGCGTGATCCAAGCCGCCCTCGACACCGGTGCGTTTGAAACCTTTGTCTTCCCCGATGGCATGGTCAGCCAGGCACTGGCAGACAACTTTGGGTCGGACATCGACGGGTCGTTCGGCCAGCATCCTGGCACCGACTCGGAAGGTGCGGAAATCTTCCACGGCATGGCCGAGGCGGCTGGTTTCGATGGCACCTCGCCCTTCGCCAAGGAAAGCTATGACGCCGCCGCTCTGATCCTGCTGGCGATGCAGGCTGCAGGCTCCACCGATCCGGGTGACTACGCCGCGCATATCATGGATGTCGCCAACGCCCCGGGTGAGCCGATCCAACCGGGTGAGTTGGGCCGCGCGCTGGAACTGATCGCGGCTGGTGAAGATGTCGATTATGTCGGCGCTTCGGCGGTTGAACTGGTGGGCGCTGGCGAAAGCGCCGGCAACTATCGCGAGATCGAGATCGAAGGCGGTGAAATCGTCACCGCGCAGTTCCGCTAATCAGATCATAAATAACCACAAGGGCAGCCCGGCATACCACCGGGCTGCTTTTTCTAAAGGGGGCTGGCGGGCATGATCGTCGTCGAAGACGTCCACAAGCATTTTGGCGGGTTTCACGCGGTTGACGGGGCCAGCTTGTCTATCCAGACCGGAACGATCACCGGACTGATCGGTCCGAACGGGGCCGGAAAAACCACACTTTTTAATGTGATCGCGGGCGTGCTGCCGCCAACCTCCGGCCGGGTGACGATGGATGGTGAGGATATCACCGGGCTTAAGCCGCATGTGCTGTTCGGCAAGGGCCTGCTGCGCACCTTTCAGATTGCGCATGAGTTCAGTTCCATGACTTGCCGCGAAAACCTGATGATGGTGCCCGAAGGGCAGTCGGGTGAAAGCCTGTGGAACACTTGGTTTGGCCGCCGTCGCATTGCCGAGGAAGAACGCGCCTTAAAGGCCAAAGCGGATGAGGTGCTGGAATTTCTGACCATCGAACATTTGGCCGATCATCCGGCGGGCCAAGTCTCGGGCGGGCAGAAAAAGCTGCTGGAACTGGGTCGCACGATGATGGTCGACGCCAAAATGGTGTTCTTGGATGAGGTCGGCGCGGGCGTGAACCGCACGCTGCTCAACACCATCGGCGATGCGATCATTCGCCTGAACAAAGAACGCAACTACACCTTCTGCGTGATCGAACACGACATGGATTTCATCGGGCGGCTTTGTGACCCTGTGATCTGTATGGCGGAGGGCAAGGTGTTGGCTGAAGGCACGCTCGATGAGATCAAAGCCAATGAGCAGGTGATCGAGGCTTATCTGGGCACGGGCTTGAAAAACAAAGATAAGTTGGAGGCCGCGGGCGCGTGAGCGACAATCCTTACCAAGACGACCGTGGCAACAAAGATGCCTCCATCACTCGGAAAGAGGGGCAGTCGACGCTGGTTTCCTCGCCAGGCACCGACCGCCCGATGCACACCTCCGAGGCGTTTCTGATCGGTGACACGATGACGGGCGGCTATGGCAACGGGCCAGACATCCTGCATGATTGCACCATCGCCGTGAACCCCGGGGAGATTGCGGTGATCGTGGGCCCCAACGGGGCGGGCAAATCGACCGCGATGAAGGCGGTGTTTGGGATGTTGAATGTCCGCCAGGGCTCTGTGCGGCTGGATGGGGAGGATATCACCGGTCTCACGCCTCAGGCGCGCGTGGCCAAGGGCATGGGGTTTGTGCCGCAGACCAACAACATTTTTGGCTCGCTGACGGTGGAAGAAAACCTGGAGATGGGGGCTTTCATCCGCCGCGACGATATTCGCGACACGATGGAGCAGATTTATACGCTCTTCCCGATCCTGAAAGAAAAGCGCCGCCAGGCGGCTGGCGAGCTTTCCGGTGGCCAGCGTCAGCAGGTCGCCGTGGGCCGGGCGTTGATGACCCAACCCAAGGTGCTGATGCTGGATGAACCCACAGCGGGCGTGTCGCCCATTGTGATGGACGAGCTGTTCGACCGTATCATCGAGGTCAGCCGTACCGGTATCCCGATCCTCATGGTGGAACAGAACGCCCGGCAAGCCCTTGAGATTGCCGATAAAGGCTATGTCTTGGTTCAGGGCCGCAACGCCCATACCGGCACCGGGAAAGAGCTGCTGGCCGACGAACAGGTCCGGCGCAGCTTCTTGGGGGGGTGATGCGTTTGCCCCGCCCAAATACCCTTGCGGCAAGCGCGGCCTTCGCGGCTTTTGCGTCAATGGCTCAGGCCGATATCCTGCTTGATCCGGTAACGCTGGCCTGCGATCTGAATTTCGATTGCAGCGGTGGCAGTTGCCGCAACATGGATGAGGCGTTTGAGGCACGAATTACCGTCGGCAATATTCAGTTCCCGTTTGACGGCGCGCCGGAAAGCCTCGTCATTTTGGATCGTACCTCGGGTGGCGATTTGGTCTTTGGAGGCCAGCTTGGCCCGCAGCTTTACGGCATCCTGATCCTAAAGACCGAAGGCACCGCGCGCTTGTTGGTCGAAGGTGTGAATGGTTGGTCCGAGCAGCGCACGCTGATGATGATCTGCCGAGAGGCGGGCAAAGAATGAAGCCCGTGGCGGTTCTATACACAGCGCTGAGCCTTGGCGCGCTGGTCGCTGTTGAAGCGCGCGCCCAAGCGATCCAATGCAATTTCACCGCCGTCTGTGCCCCCCAAATCGGGTGTGAGGCGCATGATGGCATCCCCTTCGATCTATCAATGACCGAAACCGGGGCAGAGTTTGAACGCGATGGCGCACCTCTGGCCGGTGTGCCATTGACCAGCGTCGAGAACGCGCCGCTTGGTCTGCTGTTCGATGACGGTGCGGGCCGTTTGCTCTTCACGCTCACCGCGGATGGCGCGGCGGCACTGACGGAGCATCGTCAGGTTGCCTCGGGCCGGATCGAAACCAGTACCTTCACCGGACAATGCGAGGTGCAGGGATGATGCGCTTGGCCGCCCTGCCCCTTTGCCTGACAGCCAGCGCGGCGCTGGCCGAACCTTGGCATTGCGATTTCACCGTGGAATGTCAGGCGGCGGCTGGCTGTGCAGATGCCGCCTATGCGGCTGAGATCATCGCGGCCGATCACGAAGGACAGCTGTTTCTTTCGACTGCGACCGGTACAAGCCCGGTTCAACGTCTGACCGACCGCGGCACCCTGCCCGCCAGCTATGCCAGCGCGGGGCAGGCCGGTTTGGCTGAACTTCTCACCGTCGAGGCGGATGGCACCGCTTTGATGACGCTGCATATTTTTGACGAAACGGCCCAGGCCGCAACGTATTTCGGAACCTGTGAGGTGCTGAACTAATGGACTTCATCAACGCCTTCGTGGTGCTTGCAAACTTTGTTCTGATCCCGGCCACGGCCTATGGCGCACAGTTGGCGCTTGGCGCGTTGGGGGTCACGCTGATCTATGGGATTTTGCGGTTCTCGAACTTCGCCCATGGCGACACGATGGCCTTTGGCGCGATGGTGACGATCCTTTGCACCTGGGCGCTGCAAGCCGCTGGCGTCTCACTTGGGCCCCTGCCCACGGCACTTTTGGCCCTGCCGGTGGGGATCGCGGTGACCGGGCTACTGGTCATCGGCACCGACCGGATCGTCTATCGCTTTTACCGCCAGCAAAAGGCCAAACCGGTGATTTTTGTCATCGCCTCGCTTGGCGTGATGTTCATCATGAACGGGATTGTGCGCTTCATCATCGGGGTCGATGACCAACGCTTTGCCGATGGCGAACGGTTCATCATCTCGGCGCGCGAGTTTCGCAACCTGACCGGCCTGGACGAAGGCTTGGCTTTCCGCACCAGCCAGGGCTTGACCATCGTTGTCGCGATCATTGCGGTCGCGCTTCTGTTCTGGTTTCTCAACCGAACGCGGACGGGGAAATCGATGCGCGCATTCTCCGACAACGAAGATTTGGCGCTGCTGTCGGGCATCAACCCCGAGCGCGTGGTGATGATCACCTGGTTGATCGTGGCGGCTTTGGCGACCACGGCGGGCGTGCTTTACGGCCTGGACAAAAGCTTCAAACCCTTCACCTATTTCCAGCTTTTGCTGCCGATTTTTGCCTCGGCCATTGTGGGTGGTTTGGGCAACCCGGTGGGCGCGATCCTGGGCGGCTTCCTGATCGCCTTTTCCGAGGTCGGCGTGACCTATGCCTTCCGTCGCGTGGTCAGCTACCTGGTGCCAGAAGGCATGGAGCCCGATGGGCTGCTGCAACTGCTCAGCACCGATTACAAATTCGCGGTCAGTTTTGCGATCCTTCTGATCGTTCTTCTGTTTAAGCCGACCGGCATCATGAAGGGTAAAGCGGTATGATCAAATCGATGGAACCCAAGCACCTGGCGCTATTCGGCTTGGTCGCCCTGCTCTTTATCGGGACGGGGTTTGTTCAATCCTGGAACACGACGCTGACGATCTTCAACATGGGGTTGGTCAGCGCGATCATGGCGCTCGGCGTGAATATGCAATGGGGCTATGCGGGCCTGTTTAATGTGGGTGTCATGGGTTTTGTGGCGCTTGGTGGCTTGGCGGCTGTGCTAGTGTCGATGCAGCCGGTGAATGAGGCTTGGGCCGCGGGTGGCATGGGCATCTTGCTGGCGCTGCTTCTTGGAGCGGCCACCATTGTTGCAGCGATCCTGATTTATAGCCGAATGTCGGCAGGCCGCGCGCGCACCCTTGTGATGTTGGCGGTCTTAATCGGCGGGTTCTTCCTGTTCCGCGCCGTCTTTGACCCGGCGGTCGAGGCGGTCGAAAGTGTCGATCCGGCGCTGACGGGCTATCTGGGCGGCTTGGGTCTACCGGTGATTGTGGCCTGGCCGGTTGGCGGCTTGCTGGCAGCCGGTGCCGCCTGGATCATCGGCAAAACCGCCCTGGGCCTACGGTCAGACTATCTGGCCATTGCAACGCTTGGGATTGCCGAAATCATCATTTCAATCCTGAAGAACGAGGATTGGCTGGCGCGCGGCGTGAAGAACGTCACCGGCATCCCGCGCCCCGTTCCCTATGAAATCGACCTTCAAAATTCGAGCTGGTTCATCAATCTCTCCGACAGCATCGGGGCGGATTTTGTCACCTTCTCTTCGATCTTCGTGAAGCTTTGTTATGCGGGCTTGTTCATCCTGGTGCTGCTCAGCCTGATCTGGCTGAGCGAAAAGGCCTGGAATTCGCCCTGGGGCCGCATGATGCGCGCCATCCGCGACAATGAAGTGTCGGCGAGCGCCATGGGCAAAGACGTGAAAGCGCGGCATTTGCAGGTCTTCATCCTGGGCTCGGCCATCTGCGGGCTCGCGGGGGCGATGATGACAACGCTCGACAGCCAATTGGTGCCCGGCACCTATATCCCGTTGCGCTTTACCTTCCTGGTTTGGGTCATGGTGATCGTGGGCGGCTCCGGCAACAACTGGGGCGCGGTCTTGGGCGGCTTTCTGATCTGGTGGCTCTGGATTCAGGTCGAGCCACTTGGGCTTTTGCTGATGCAAACCATCACCTCGGGCATGGCCGAAGGTGCCTGGTTGCGCGATCACCTTTTGGATGCCGCCCCACATATGCGGCTTTTGACCATGGGTCTGATCCTGCTGATTGTTTTGCGGTTTAGCCCAAGGGGTCTGATCCCAGAACGCTAGACGCAGGCGAATCGATCAAGAAAACAGGGTTTTGGCTGCGCGCGTGGAAGCTGCGCGGCCAATGAATCCGCTGCGAATGTTTCGGGATTGGGAACAGTGCCCAAGCTTGGCCGCAATTCGCAGGCGCGCCTGAACAAACAGCCCAGGAAATTTGCCTGCGTTAACTAATTGGTTCAGCCTGATCCCTGTGCAACCGGGGGCCACGCATCATGGACGATCCAAGCATTCTGTTACTGCTGCTTCTCTTGCTCTTGGGCGGTGGTGCTGGCCTGGGTGGTGGGGATGACGACGAGGCGGACTCCGAGGCCGAACCCATCTATGATGATTTCGACGGCACCGACCCGCAACCCGACGATGGGATAATCACCGGGACCGAGACAGCCGATCTGATCCTCGGCGGTGTCCTGGCGGACGGTGTTCAAGATTCAGTTGATGCGACTTTCCCTAATGACAGTATCGATGGTCTGGCGGGCAACGATACGATCTTCGGTGGCCCCGGTGACGACACCATCGACGGTGGGCCCGATGACGACCTGATCGATGGTGGCGCCTGGTCCGATGACCTGCGCGGCGGCATGGGCAACGACACACTCCTTTCGGGCGCGGAGGATGTCGAAGACAACAACACGCTTGATGGCGGCATGGGCAACGACTCGCTCGTCGCGCAGGGCTTCTCGCTCACCACGCTAATTGGGGGGGAAGGCAATGACACCCTTATCGGGGGTGACGGGGAAACGACCATCCTACCTGGTCCGGGCGATGACAGTGTGGTCGGTGGTGAAGGGTTTAACTTTGTGACCCTCAGCTCCGGCGACGACACGCTAAGCATGAGTGATACTGCCGCCATCAATGAGCTTGTCGTCGATCCCGCCGAGACAGTTGGGGTTGATGTTGATTTCGTCGCCGGGACCGCAACAGGCCTTGGCGGCACCAGCCAGCTTAGTGGTTTTAATACGTTCTTTGGGGCCGCAGGGAACGACACGGTCCTGGCCGACGACACCGGAATGGAAATCTACGGCAACGCCGGCGACGATAGTCTCACGGGTGGCGACGGTGTGGATTTCCTGGTCGGTGGCGCGGATAATGACACGATTGATGGTGGCGGCGGGGCCGACGCGATCAACACCGGCGACGGGATGGATTTTGTGGCTGTCGGTGAAAACGACACCGTCTTCGATTTCGATCCAGACAATGATTTCATTGATCTCACACCGTTCTACGCCACGCTCGAAGACGCGCAGGAAGATCTGGCCAATGGCACCGAAGAACTGCTTGACGCGATCAATGTGGGCCTCAATGGCGTTGTGGCCGGAGACCTCACCACGGCCAACACAGGCCTCCCCCCGGCGATCTCGGTGGCGACCTTCATCTTTGACGATTTCGACGGCACCACCGCGCAGCCCGATGATGGTATGATCGCCGGAACGGCGGGCCTGGATGTCATCTTTGGCGGTCTGGAAGAGGATGGCGATCAAGACACGATCGACACCGGCGTCATGAACGACAGCATCGAAGCCGGGGACAGTCGCGATACGGTCCTTGGCGGACCGGGCGCTGACACGATCCTGGGTGGCGGGGGCAACGACTCCCTTGATGGCGGGGCGGGCTTCGACAGCATTCTGGGCGGTGAAGGTGACGATACGCTCATCGCCGGACCGGTGGATGCCGAAACCCCCAATCGGCTGTTTGGTGAGGCGGGCAATGACCTGCTGATCAGTTCCTCGGGCGGTTTCGATACCCTGGATGGAGGGGATGACAACGATACGATCTTGGCCTCTGGCCTTGGTGCCACGATCGAGCCTGGCGATGGCGATGATAGCGTCGTTGCAGGCGCCGATGACAATACGGTTCTGATCAGCCGCGGCGACGACACCATCGATGGCACGGGTGCCTTTGTTATCTTGTCCGAAGACTTTGCAGACCCGACCGACCGCCTTGTTGATCTGGGCAACGGAACAGTCACCGCCGCCGCAGGCGCCTTCGGCACGGAAAGTGTCAGCGGCATCGATGCGGTTTTCATGCAAGCCGGTAACGACACGATCCTGGGTGACGACGACGGCAACGCGATGCTCCATGGCGGCATTGGTGATGACAGCATTGTTGGCGGCGATGGTGCAGACACGCTCGAAGGTTTCGGCGACGATGACACGCTCGATGGCGGCTTGGGCGCCGACAACATCTCGTCAGGCACCGGCAACGACGTCATCATTGCGGGCGCGGATGATACCATTTCCGATTGGGATCCGGCCAATGACTTCATGGATCTGACGGCCTTCTATCCCACGCTCGGCGACGCGCAGGCCGATCTGACGGCGGGTGTCTTGGGCACCCTCAACCTGACCATGCTGCTTGATGGCACAAACCCGATCGCCGCTAGCGATCTGACCACTGCCAATACGGGCCTACCGGTGGAGTCTGAGGAAGAGGTACTGGCGCTGTAATCAGGCCGCCGGGTTGTCGAGCGCCCCTAGACCGGATCGACAATGCGCCGTGGACCGACCGCCTGCTCATACTGTTTGGCCCAGGCCAAAACCCGTGCATCCGCGCCGCGTTTGCCGATCACCTGCACCCCGCCGGGCAGCCCCTCAGGCCCAAAGCCCGCTGGCAGGTTCACAACCGGCAATCCGGCCAGAGAGGCCGGGACCACAACTTCCATCCAGCGATGATAGCTGTCCATGGCCTGCCCGTTGATCTCGGTCGGCCAATCCCACTCCGCCGGGAAGGGCCAAAGCTGCGCCGAGGGTAGAACCAACAGATCGACCTGCGTGAATAAGCGGCCCAAAACGGCGAGCCACGCCCGGCGCAGCGCCACTGCCCCTTCGATCTGCGTCGCTGTCAATGCCAGCCCCTGCTCTACCTCCCAGGTGACCTGCGGGTTCAACTGCGCCTTGCGCGCTGGATCGCGCCAGTTTTCCGATTGCTCCAAAGCCACGGTGAAACTGCGCAGCTCAGTCCAGCTTTGCCAAATGGCCTCAGCGGGCATGGGCGGGGCCATCGGTTCAACCGCCCACCCCAACGCCTCCATGGTCGCAAGCGCCGCGCCCGCCAGATCCAGTATCCCCGGCGCCATGGCCAGCGCGCCCCCCCAATCGCCAAGCCAGCCCACCTTCGGTGCTGCGCCTGGCGCTTCAAGGGGCGCGTAGCGGCCATCACTCAACACGTGCAAAAGCAGCTCTAAATCGGCAACCGACCGCGCCATTGGCCCGCGCGTCGATAGGCGTGCGGCAAAGGTCTCCTCCCCCACATCCCCCGGAACCAAGCCAACCGTTGGGCGAAACCCATACACATCGCACCAAGCCGCCGGGTTACGCAGGCTGCCCATCATATCCGACCCGTCAGCCAGGCTCACCATGCCTGTCGCCAGCGCCGCCGCGGCCCCGCCCGAGGAGCCACCGGCACTCCGGCTCAGATCATGCGGATTGCGCGTGACGCCAAAAACGGGGTTTTTCGAATGAGAGCCCAGGCCAAATTGCGGCACATTGGTCTTGCCGATGATGATCGCGCCCGCCGCCCGCAACCGGCGCACCAAACCGTCATCCTGATCCGGAACAAAATCCCGCAAAAACGGCGCGCCCCAGGTCGAAGTGACACCTTTGACCGCCACCAAATCCTTCACGGCCATTGGCACCCCATGCAGCGGTCCCTCGGCGGGCATGGCCTCAGCCAAGCGCGCCTCACCCATCAGCGCCTCACGATCCCGCAGCGAGACAACCGCGTTCACCGCACCGTTCACCGCATCGATCCGACCCAGGGTCGCGCGCATCACCTCGACAGGCGATACCGCCCGCTCGGCAATTCTCTGCGCCAGCTCCCCCGCCCCCAATCGCCAAAGCTCGGCCATCAAACGCGTCCCCTGCTTCTCTGTTTCAAAAATATCCTCGCCGAAGGCATCCGAGGCCCACCATATCGCGACACCCGCACCGACTGTGCATGAAGCCCCGCCTCAAGCGCCCATCGCCCGAGCGAGGGCTCCATCGGGGCCTGAGCTTGGGCGACGCCCCGTTGCGCGCGCTTAATCCTCGGCCGTTGCGTCCGCCCGACTTTTGCCCGAGACATCTTTGGCCAGAACCGATCCCATCAGCCCGTCCAAATCACCGTCCAAAACGCCACCCGTGTCCGAGGTTTCGAACCCCGTGCGCAGGTCTTTGACCATCTGATAGGGTTGCAACACGTAAGACCGGATTTGATTGCCCCAGCCCGCGTCCCCCTTGCTTTCATGGGCTTCCTGGATGCTGGCCGTGCGCTTTTCCAATTCCAACTGATAAAGCCGCGATTTCAGCGCTTTCATCGCAATATCGCGGTTCTGGTGCTGCGATTTCTCAGAACTCGTCACCACGATCCCGGTCGGATTATGGGTGATCCGCACGGCGGAATCGGTCGTGTTCACGTGCTGCCCACCAGCGCCCGAGGATCGATAGGTGTCGATGCGGATGTCGGCGGGGTTCACCTCGATCTCGATATTGTCATCGACCACGGGATAGACCCAGACCGAACTGAACGAGGTATGGCGCCGCGCACTGCTATCATAAGGCGAGATGCGCACCAGACGATGTACGCCGCTTTCGGATTTCAACCAGCCATACGCGTTATGGCCGCTGATCTTGTAAACGGCGGATTTGATCCCGGCTTCCTCGCCTGGGCTGGTCGATTGCAGATCAACCTCATAGCCCTTTTTCTCGGCCCAACGCACATACATGCGCGCCAGCATGCTGGCCCAATCGCAGCTTTCTGTGCCGCCCGCGCCCGAGTTGATCTCTAGGAAGGTGTCATTGGCATCCGCCTCCCCATCCAGCAGCGCTTCCAATTCTTTGGCGGCGGCGTCATCGACCAGAACGGCAATGGCGGCTTCAGCTTCTTCCACCACTTCGGTGTCGCCTTCGGCCTCACCCAATTCGATCAGTTCGATATTGTCCTCAAGGCCCGATTTGATGGCTTGATATGTACCCATCTTGTCGACCAAGACCTGCCGGTCACGCATCAGTTTCTGCGCTTTGGGCTGATCGTTCCACAGATCAGGGTCTTCAACGCGGGCGTTAAACTCTTCCAAACGATGGGGCGCCGTGTCGATATCCATCCGCTGGCCCAACAGGTCCAGGGATTTGCGGATTTTCTCAATATGGCTTTGGGTTTCGGCGCGCATGGGGCCTCTCGCGGGGCGTGGGTTTGGGGTTGGTCAAACTGATCTAAACCACCCCCAAAGCCGCCGCAACCGGGCCGGGTCTAATAAAGCCCGCCGGTGCTGAGTGTGCCAAACCCTGTGCCAGTGGGCACCTGCACGGTTTCCCCGGTTGAGGTCGTCACCGACTGCCCCGCAGGTGCGGTTACCACCAGATCGGCAGGGTTTTCCCCCTGCCCCTGACCTTGGCCTGGCCCTTCGCCCGGCCCGAACATCGGCAGGTCCGAGGACATACCCCACCCGCCATCGATGATCGACAGGATGCCAAAGAAGGGCTCTTCGCCCTCACGGAACAATTCATAGACCACGTGATCGCCCGATGCCCCGGCCTCCAAGCGCTGCCCGGAATAGCGGTCGATGGGATAGAAGGTACCACCCTCGGGCACCGCAAAATCGCCGCCGCCATACTCCTCAATGGCTTCCAACATGAACTCATTGAACACCGGGCCACACATGCCACCGCCCGAGGCCCCTCGGCCCAGGCTGCGGGGCGTGTCAAAGCCGATGTAACAGCCGGCCGCGATGTTGGAGGTGAAACCCACAAACCACACATCCCGCGCGTCATTGGTGGTGCCGGTCTTGCCCGCCGCAGGCACAGGCAACCGTACCGAGCCTGCCGCGGTGCCCCGCTGCACCACGCCCCGCATCATCGAGGTCAGCTGATACGCCGTGATCGAGTCCATCACCCGTTCGCGGTTCGACACAATACGCGGCGCAACCCCGGTATCAAGGGAAGCCAGCTGGCAATCCGGGCAAAGCCGCTGGTCATGGCGATAGACGGTGTTGCCCCAGCGGTCTTGAATGCGGTCAACAAGCGTCGGCTCCACCCGCTCCCCACCATTGGCGAACATCGAATAGGCCGCGACCATGCGGAACAGCGTGGTTTCCTGCGCGCCAAGCGAGTTGGCCAGGAAGGGTTGCATATCTTGATAAACGCCAAAGCGCTCAGCATAGCGCGCGACAGTGTTCATACCGACATCCTGCGCCAAGCGCACAGTCATCAGGTTCCTCGACCGTTCAATCCCAGTGCGCAGCGGCGATGGGCCGTAGAATTGGTTCGAGGCATTGGTGGGACGCCAAATCCCGGCGCCGGTATCGACCTCAATCGGGGCGTCGATGACGATGGTGTTGGGGCTGTACCCGCTGTCTAGCGCTGCGGCATAGACAAAGGGCTTAAAGGACGACCCCGGCTGCCGCGTCGCCTGAGTTGCACGGTTGAAGGAGGAAGCCTGATATGAAAACCCGCCCTGCATCGCCAAAACCCGGCCCGTGTTCACATCCATGGCCATGAAGCCACCTTGAACCTCGGGGATCTGGCGCAGGGTCCAGCGCAGGAACGACCCGTCGCTGTCGCGGGTCATGGCGCGTACATGCACCACGTCACCGACACTCAACAAATCACCCGCCACACGTGCCTGACTGCCGCGATTGCCGTCTTCATCGACGGGCCGTGCCCAGGTTACATCTTCAGCGGGAATGAAATGGCCATCCTCGTCTTCATCAACACCCTCAATCCCGATCCGCGCGGCGCTATTGCCAACCTCCAACACCACGGCGGCGAACCAACCATCAATGTCGCGCGGGATTTCGGCATCGGCCAAGGCTGCGCGCCAGCTTTCTTCGCCATCAAGCAAGCTCGGATCGATCGTCGCCACCGCGCCGCGCCAGAGGCCCCGGTCGCGGTCGTAGCGTTCCAGCGCTCGGCGCAGCGCGCGTTCGGCCACCAATTGCAGGCTCTCATCCATCGTCGCGCGCACGGTGTAACCGCCGGAAAAGAAATCCTCCTGCCCGTATTCGGCCGAAAGCTGACGGCGGATTTCATCGGTGAAGTAGTTGCGTGGCGGCAGGTTGGCGCGGAAGGGTTCGATATGGCCGCCCTGCACCGTCTCAAGCTCGGCGGCTTGGGCGGTCTGCATCTCGTCTTCGGTGATGTAGCCGTTTTCAAACATCTCGCGCAGAACATAGTTCCGGCGGCTGATGGCGCGGTCATAGTCGCGCACCGGATGGAAATTCGACGGGGCCTGCGGTAGCGCCGCCAGGTAGGCGGCTTGTTCAAGGCTCAGGTCTTCCAAATCGGCATTGAAATAGGTCTGCGCCGCAGCCGCCACCCCATAGGAGTTCTGACCCAGGAAAATCTCATTCAGATAAAGCTCAAGAATGCGGTCTTTGCTGAGCGTGGTTTCAATGCGTGCAGCCAGGATGATTTCCTTGATCTTCCGTTCAATGGTGCGGCTACCATCGAGCAGGAAGTTCTTCATCACCTGCTGTGTGATGGTCGAGGCACCGCGCACATCCTGCCCGCGCGAGCGTACGGCCTCGACAAAGGCCGCCGCGATGGCGCGCAGATCATAACCGCCATGGATATAGAAATTTCGATCCTCAGCACTGACAAAGGCATGCGCGATGCGGTCGGGGATATCTTCGGCCGGAACAAATAAACGCCGTTCGGCGGCAAACTCATCCACGATCATCCCTTCGCGGGAATAGATCCGGCTGATCGTGGGCGGTGTATAGTTGGCTAGCGTTTCGTGATCCGGCAAGTCATGGGAATACATGAACAAAATGCCGCCGATCCCAATGGCGACAGCAACCAGCCCCAAGGTGATCGAACTGAAGATACTGCCGAAAAAGCCGATGATGAATCGCATCAAAACTGCCGCCCGTTCCACTTTTCGCCCTTATACGCGCTGGCCCAAGCCCGGTCAAAACACGTTCGGCGGGTTTCCGCCCCTGATTTCCTTAGCCATATAGGGGGTATGGAGCCCGATGACATCCTGCGCGCTTATGAACGTGAAGCTGCCGATTGGGCGGCGACGCGCAATCGCTCCTTGTGGGAAGAACCGGCGCTTTTGGCCGCTGTTGCCGGGCGTGCGCCGGGCTTGCGCGTTTTGGATTTGGGTTGCGGGGCGGGTCAGCCGATTGCGGAATGGTTTTGGGCGCGCGGGGATCACGTGACCGGCGTTGATGGGGCCGCCGCCATGATTGCCGAGATGGCCAAGCGCTTGCCGCAGGTCGAGGGCCTGCACGCCGATATGCGTGGCCTTTCGCTAGCCCAACGTTTCGACGTGATCCTCGGCTGGAACAGCTTTTTCCATCTGACCCAGGCGGATCAACGGGCGATGTTTCCGGTCTTTGCCAACCACGCGGCCCCGGATTGCCGTCTGCTCCTGACCACCGGGCCTGCGGCTGGCGAAAGCGTCGGGCGTGTGGGCCAATCGCCGGTCTATCACGCCTCGCTCGACCCCGAGGCCTACCGGAGCCTGTTCGACGATGCCGGTTTCGATGTCTTGTGGTTTCGCCCGGAAGATCGAGAACTCAAAGGTCATTCGGTCTGGCTCGCGCGTAAGCGTTAGGGCACGCGACGGTTCACTGCCGCAGCAACTCGCGCCGGGCGGTTTCAGTATCCGCCCAATCCAGCACGGATTGAACCAGGGCGGCTTGCATCTCGGCCCGCCAATCCGGGTCTTGGATATTGGCCAAATCCCGTTCGTCGGACATAAACCCAACCTCGATCAAGACCGAGGGGATATCGGCCGCGCGCAGCACGGTAAATCCAGCCTCACCCCTGGGGCGGCGATGCAACTCTAACCCCAAGCGGCCAATCGCCTCGACAATGCCATCGGCCAGGGCTGCGCTTTGCGGGGCCGCTTCTAATCGGGCGAGGTCCATCAACACGCCTGCGATCACATCATCCGTGCCTTGAAGATCAACCCCTTGCAGCAGATCAGCCCGGTCATGCTGTTCAGCCAGGGCGGCGGCGGCGGCATCGGTGGCGGTTTCAGACAGTGTGTAAACCGTCGCCCCCCGCGCGCGGCCTTCAGCCAATGCATCGGCATGGATCGACAAAAATGCGTCCGCCCCCGCCGCGCGGGCCAGCGTCACGCGGGTTGGCAACGGCACAAAGATGTCCGCATCGCGCGTCATTACCACATCGACCCTCCCGGTGCGGCGCAGCGCCTCTCGCAACTCGCGGGCAAAGCCCAGAACCAGCCCTGCTTCGGTCACTTCGCCCCGCACGGCGCCGGGATCGATGCCGCCATGGCCGGGATCAAGCACCACGGTCAGACGCGCGCCCGTATCGGGCCGCGCCTCGGCCACGGTTGGCGTGGGCGCGGCCAACCCTTGCGGTGGACGGCTTTGTTCTTGGAACGCTGTTGCGCTGACCGGCGACAGGCTTAAGAAAACCGACGCTTCTGCGGTGATCGGGTCGGTTTCCATCGCCGCAATTTGCGGTAAGAACGGGCGATCCAGCGTCAATATCAGGCGTGACCACCCGGCTTCGGTCGCTTGGCCCGCCGACACATCGATCACGGGGCCATGCGGTGAAATCGCGTTGTCGAGGCCGGAAAAGCCGACCTCCCGAAAATCGACCACAACGCGCCAGGGATCAGGCAATGAGAACACACGGAACGGCACCGCCTGGCTTAGGCCAAGGGTCAGATCAATCCTGTCTTCGCTGCTGGTTAGCTGCGTTTCCCCGGGCAGCAATCGCGCCAACGCACCAAAGGGCTGCGCCAGCGCGGGCGCGGCCAGGAAAACGGCGGTTAAGATCGTAATGACTGCTCGGATCACGGGGCTGGTCCCGTTGGTTTGGTTGCGCCCAAGCTAGCAGAGTCTGCGCCCTGCCCCAAGCCTTCAAGACAGATCTTTTGCCGGTTTTGGTGCGGCGGGCGCCTAGCCCCGCGATTGCATGTATTTAATCAACCGCGCGACCCCTTCTTCAATCGCTGCGCGAGATTGTGCATAGCTCAACCGCACCGTGCCAAGCCCGCGCCCTTTGTCGAAATCCAGGCCCGGCGTGATGGCAACGCCCGCTTGTTCCAACACATCGGCGCAAAAGGCGCGGCTGTCATCGGTGAAGGCAGACACATCAGCATAGACGTAAAACGCCCCATCGGCGGGCGCGGTCTTGGTCCAACCCGCCTCTGCCAGCCCTCGCAACAACAGGGTGCGGTTTTCGGCATAGACATCGCGGTGGGCGTCTAGCTCAGCACGGCCCTCCGGGCTAAGCGCGCCGAGCGCTGCGACCTGGGCGGCGTGGGGCGGGCAAATGAACATGTTTTGCGCCAGTCGTTCGATGGCGCGTACATGATCGGGCGGCACGACCATCCAGCCCAAGCGCCAGCCGGTCATCGAAAAATACTTCGAGAACGAGTTGATGACATAGACCTGATCAGTGACCTCAAGCGCGGAAATCGCGCGGCCCTCATATTGCAGACCGTGATAAATCTCGTCGGAAATCAGTGCGATATCCTGCGACAGGCAGGCCGTGTGGAGCGCTTCGATGGCGGGCCGGTCCAGCATGGTGCCGGTTGGATTGGCGGGGCTGGCCACGATCAGGCCATCCAGGTTGGGGTCCAAATGGGTTGGCGTGGGTTGAAAGCGGGTCTCAAGCTCGGTGCGCAACCCAACAGGTTCCAGGCTTAGCGCATGTAGAATTTGCCTATAGGATGGATAACAAGGCTCCCCCAACCCCACGCGCGCACCTGCATCGAAGAGCGCCGAAAACGCCAGGATGAAAGCGCCGGAGGCACCCGCCGTGATCACCACGCGCGCCGGGTCCAGATCGATACCGTACCATTCATCATATAGGGCGGCGATACCGGCGCGCAGATCGGGGCGGCCCAAGGCCACGGTGTAGCCAAGCGGACCTGCCTCCATCTCGACCGCCAAACGGGCGCGCGCGGCATGGGGTGCGCCGGTGCCGGGCTGGCCAACCTCCATATGGATGATGTCGCGGCCTGCCTCCTCTGCCGCGCGGGCGGCCTCCATCACATCCATGACGATAAACGGATCAACCGCGCTGCGTTTCGACAGTTTCATCTTGGTCCTTTCCCCAGCCCGGCATGTTTTCGTGCGGCCCGTTTGGTCTATGCGCGGCAGATGGCCCCGATGACAAGCCTGTGAGATGCGATGACTGGCCAAGCCCCACCAATATGCTAGGACATGTGTCATCAACCCTGCGCGGAGATCACCCGATGAAACGCTTGCTTGCTTTGGCCCTGTGCCTAACGCTTGGCGCCCCTGCCGTGGCCTTTGAATTGGAGGACATGACCGAGGCTGAACGCCAGACCTTTCGGGCGGAAATCCGTGCCTATCTGATGGAAAACCCCGAAGTGCTGATGGAAGCCTTCGCGGTCTTGGAAGAACGCCAGGCCGCGGCTGAGGCGGAAGCCGCAGAAATGGCGATCGCGGCCAATGGCGACCTGATCTATAGCTCGGCTTTTGATTGGGTCGGGGGCAATCCAGATGGCGATATCGTGGTGGTCGAGTTCATCGATTACCGCTGCGGCTTTTGCCGCCGCGCCCATCCCGAGGTAAATGCGCTGCTAGAGACGGATGGCAGTATCCGGCTGGTGGTCAAAGAATTCCCGATCCTGGGTGAAGAATCCGTTTTGGCCTCGCGTTTTGCCATCGCCACGCGGCTGGCCCTGGGTGATGAGGCCTATGAACAGGTGCACCACGCGCTGATCGAAATGCGCGGCAATATCACCGAGGCCTCTTTGGTCGGTATGGCTGCCGAGCTTGGGCTGAACGCCAATGCGATCATGGGCTCGTTGCATGACCCGGTTGTACAGGCAACGCTGCAAACCAACCGCGATCTGGCGACCCGTTTGGGCATTTCGGGCACGCCAAGCTTTATCTTCGAAGACCAGCTGGTGCGCGGCTATGTGCCGTTTGACGGCATGGTGCAATTGGTCGCCGAGTTGCGGGCCGAGGCCGAATAAGCCTCCGACGCCGGTTCAAATGAAAGCGGCCAGGGATGTCCCTGGCCGTTTCTTGTTTCAGTGCCGCTGTGTGTTAACCGATGGACCACCACCCGCGCCGCTTGGGCTTGGCGGGTTCCGGTTCCGGCTCGGGTTCGGCCGCCACAGGTTCGGCAGCCGAGGTCTCTAGAACCGGCTCTGGCTCCGGCGCGGGTTCTGGTTCCGACGGTGCCTCTGGCTCCGGCTCGGGTGCAGGCTCGGGCGCGATTTCCTCAGCGGGTGCGGCTTCGGGGGCTTCAGCTTCAGCGGTCTCAGCCTCGGGTGCCGGGTCTTTTGCGGTACTGTCCTCTGCCGCTTCCGTAACCTCTGCCTCAGCTTTGGCTTTGGGCTTCCGACGTGACCGGCGCTTGGGCTTGGGGGCTTCTTCCTCGGCAGGGGTATCAACGGCTTCCGCAGGCGCAGCTTCTTCGCTCTCGGTGGTCGCAGCTTCTGCGGCCTTGATCTCCGGCGCGGGCTCGGCGGCATCTGCCTCGGGCGATGCCTCCGCTTCGGCCTGCGCCTCGGGATTGGCTTCCGTTTCCGACGCCTCCCCATTGGCGCCATTCTTCCGGCGGCCACGGCCTCCGCGACGGCGGCGGCGCTTTTTCTTCGGTGCATCGCCCTCATCACCTTCAGCGCGCGCCTGGGCTTCGGCCTCTTCCTCCTGGTTGGCCTCTTCTTCGATCTCGTCCATCAATGCCGCGTCCATCGACACGACCGGCGCAGGCGTTGGCACGCGCCGTGTAGCAGTGTTGAACTTTTCGATCTTGTAATCAGGCGGGATCATCGCAGGGTCCGCTTCGATGCGGATCGACAAGCCATAGCGGGCTTCGATTGCGGCCAGGTAATCCCGCTTTTCGTTCATCAAGAAGTTGATGATACCCACCGGCGCGGTCAGCAACACCTCCCGCGCGCGGCGCTTGGTGCCCTCTTCTTCCAATTGACGCAGGATTGACAGGGCCAGATTGTCATCGGAGCGGATCAAGCCCGTGCCGTGGCAATGCGGACAAGGCTGCGTGGTCGCTTCTAGCATGCCTGGACGCAGGCGCTGGCGGCTCATCTCCATCAGGCCGAAGGCTGAAATGCGCCCGACTTGAATCCGCGCGCGGTCAGATTTCAGCTTTTCTTTGATACGCTTTTCGACGGCCGAGTTGTTCCGCCGATCATCCATATCGATGAAGTCGATCACGATCAGACCGGCCAAATCGCGCAACCGCACCTGGCGCGCGACCTCTTCAGCCGCTTCCAGGTTGGTTTTCAGCGCGGTTTCTTCGATCGAGCCTTCTTTGGTCGCCTTGCCCGAGTTCACATCGATGGCGACCAAGGCTTCGGTGATCCCGATCACGATATAGCCACCCGATTTCAGCTGAACCGTCGGGTTAAACATGTCGGCCAGATAGCTTTCCACCTTGTGCTTGGCGAAAAGCGGCATCTGATCGGCATAGTGTTTCACGTTTTTTGCGTGGGACGGCATGATCATTTTCATGAAGTCTTTGGCCTGCCGATACCCGGCATCGCCTTCAACCAACACCTCACCAATATCGCGATTATAGAGGTCGCGGATCGAGCGGTGGATCAGGTTGCCCTCTTCATAGATCGGGGCGGGCGCGGTCGATTCCAAAGTTAGCGCGCGGACCTGTTCCCATTGCCGTTGCAGGTATTCATAGTCGCGCTTGATCTCGGTCTTGGTGCGTTTCGCCCCGGCGGTGCGCACGATCAGACCAGCGCCTTGCGGTACGTCAAGCGAGGTGGCGATTTCCTTGAGTTTCTTGCGGTCGGCGGCATTGGTGATTTTGCGGCTGATCCCGCCACCACGCGCGGTATTGGGCATCAAAACGCAATAGCGGCCAGCCAGGCTGAGATAGGTGGTCAGGGCGGCACCTTTGTTGCCACGTTCTTCTTTGACCACCTGCACCAGCATGATCTGGCGGACTTTCACCACCTCTTGGATCTTGTAACGCCGCGCGCGGGGTTTGCGTGCGGGGCGGATCTCTTCCTCGGTATCATCATCAGCGACGGTTTCAGCCTTTGGCGCTGTGTCGCCCTCGGCCTCGTCATCGCTGTCAGCTTCCGCCTCGCCGTCAGCCTCTTCGGCTTCGCTGTCCACGTCCTCAGCGGGTGCTGCCGCTTCATCTGCGGTATCTTCTGCCGCAGCCTCAGCGTCTTCGGCACTATCGGGTGCGTCAGCTTCCAGCGTCTCCGCCGCAGCCTCACCGTCGCTCGCGGTTTCAGTTACTTCAGGTGCGGCGTCATTCGATGCGCTGTCGGCCTCGGGGGCCTCGGCTGTCTCGGCCTGCGCCTCCGTCTCGGGGTCGGGATCGGTCGTTTCCGCTTCTGGGGTGGCTTCATCGACCGCGATTTCAACCGGGCCTTCGGCCTCGGGCGTATCACCCAGATCAACCACATCCATCCCAGATGGCGCGGTGGCTTCCCCGGTTGCAACGGCGTCCTTGGTCGCCTCCTCGGCTTTCACCTCGGCGGATTTGCGACGGCGTGAGCGGCGGCGTTTGGGTTTTGGGGCTTCGTCTTCGGCCTTGGCCTGTTCTTCGGCATAAGCACGTTCTTCGGCCAACAGCGCTTCGCGATCGGCCACAGGGATCTGGTAATAGTCCGGGTGGATCTCGGAAAAGGCCAAAAAACCGTGGCGATTGCCGCCATAATCCACAAAGGCCGCTTGCAGCGAGGGTTCGACCCGCGTGACCTTTGCCAGATAGATATTGCCTGCCAGCTGCCGCTTGTTCAGCGACTCAAAGTCGAACTCCTCGACCTTGTTTCCATCGGCCACGACAACCCGAGTTTCCTCGGGGTGGGTGGCATCGATAAGCATTTTCTTTGCCATGATGTCCTTGCCCATGACGACCGAACCCGCGCGGCACTGCGCGGCGTGGTTTGGCGATCATGTTGTTTTGTAAAAGCGATGGGCGCGGACGCGATTGGGGCCGCCTGGGCATCTGCCCCGGCTGCGCCTGTTGTCACTGTCCACACGCGTTGCATCGCGATCTATCTCCGGCGATGCGCATCGAGGCCCATCGCCAATCTGATGCCCCGAAACCGGGGCGCGGTTCATACGGGGCTGCATCCAAAGCCGCGATCTTTGCGCGGGGCATTTGAACCGCCCCAGTGACCTGCCTCCCCAACCTGCGCCATTGTGCGCACGCTTCTTTGGGGTGCAGAGAAACTGTTCGATCGGCCAATCAAACGGGCCGACCCTGTGACATTAAGGCGTCCGAGGTCGGGAAAACAATGCCAATTCCGCTGTGTGAGGCGATTTCCTTGAAGATCGAACCACGCTCGGATCGTTATTTTCCGGGCGAAACCCAAAGGATTACAGGCGGAAATCAAGCCGGTTCGGGTGAGGTGAAAGCCTTCGGATCGTTGCGGCGCAAGGAAGGGCGAGACCTTGATCCCGCTTGAAATCAGCGGACAATCGGCAAATCGATCCGCTTTTTGACAATGCGACCGGCGTGCATCGGTGATTCCATCGGCTTGATTAGATCGCGCTATCCCTAGCAATCAGGTTGATCCGCAAAATCAGGCTTGGCGCGCTAGAAGCCAGCGGCCTGCACGGCCTCGGCCAAAGTCGTGGCGATCGACTGCCCCAGATCGGGAAAGGGTTGATCGGGCGCGCGCAGATCGGGGATTTGCCAGACGGCGCAGCCTGCCGCCGCGGCTGCCCGCGTTCCGGTATCGCTGTCTTCAAAGGCAGCGCAGTTTTCGGGACGTAGCCCCAGGGCGGCCGCCCCAGCGATATAAGGGGCCGGATCGGGCTTGGGGGCAGACACCTGATCGCCGCCGATCACTTCGACGAAAAGCGACAAGAGCCCGGCTTGATCCAGATGGGCCCGCGCCCGCCGCGCATGGGTGGAGGTCACCACCGCCATCGGTACACCGCGTGCGGCCAAGCCGTTCAGCGTTTCGGCAACAGTCGGGCGCAATGGAACGGCTGCGTGCATCCGCTCATCCACAGCCTGATACCAGGCCTGCGACATCGCCTCGACATCGACGCCGGGAAAGGTCGCGCGCACCTGTTCTTGGGTGTTGGCGTCACTGGTTCCGATGACCGAGATATAGAACGCTTCCGCCTCTGCCGGACCCATGCCATACGCGGCCACGATGGTTTTGAACGCATCCAGGCCCACCCGCTCGGTATCCAAAAGCAGGCCATCCATGTCGAACAGGCAGCCTTGGATCATAGGTAATCCGACCGGCTAAGCCCGTATTTCGCCATCTTCTCGTTCAGCGTTCGACGCGGCAGGCATAGTTCATCCATCACGCTGGCGATGGAGCCGCGATGCCGCCGCATGGTGTTGTCGATCAACATGCGCTCGAAGGCTTCAACATATTCTTTGAGCGGTTTGCCCTCGCCAATCGCCTGCGGCGAGATCTCCGCCGTGTCCGACATCAGAAGCGAGGCAATGGTGCCCGAACCGCGCCGCTGTTGCAGGATCGCGCGCTCGGCGATGTTGATCAGCTGACGCACATTGCCGGGCCAAGGCGCTTGCAAAAGCTGCGCCGCCTCCTGCGCGGTGACCTGGGGCGCGTCGGTGCCGTATTCTTCGCCAAACTGTTCGCCGAAACGGGTGAAGAGCGTCAGGATATCTTCGCCCCGTTGCCGCAAAGGTGGCAGATCAATCCGCATCGCGGCCAGGCGGTAGAACAGATCGGGGCGCAGCGACGCCTCGCAATTCTCGGGATCAGGCGCGTTGCAAATCGCCACAATCCGGGTTTCAGCGGGCGTGCCTTGATCGTTGATCGTCGTCAAAAGCCGGGCCTGCAAAGGATGCGGCAGGCTTTCGATATCCTCCAACACCAGGGTGCCGCCCCGCGCCTGTTCGACAAGTGGCAGATCCTGCCCTTCCCCCACCGGGCCAAAAAGCATCGCGGCCAAATCGGCTTCGTCATGGGCGGCGCAGGATAGCGTGACAAAGCTTTTGCCCGCGCGCGGACCCACGGCGTGCAGTGCATGGGCGACCAGGGTCTTGCCGGTGCCGGTTTCGCCCGTGATCAGGACATGCCCATCAGCCTGACCCAAATCCAAAATGTCTTCGCGCAAGCGTTCCATAACCGGGGACGAGCCGATCAGTTTGCGCATCAAAACCGTACCATCGCCCAGTTCCTTGCGCAGCGCCCGGTTATCAAGTGTCAGGCGCCGCTGCTGGCTGGCCCGTTTGGCCAGATCGGTCATCCGGTCAGGGTTGAAAGGCTTTTCAAGGAAATCATAAGCCCCGATCCGCATCGCCTCCACCGCCATGGGCACATCGCCATGGCCAGTGATCAAGATCACGGGCAGACCACTATCGACCCCCATAAGACGTTTCAAAAACGCCATCCCATCCATGCCGGGCATTTTCACATCGGTCACCACCACGCCCGGGAAATCGGCATTGATCGCCTTTAGCGCGTCTTCGGCGCTGGCATAGGTTTCGGTCTCAAAGCCCGACAAAGCCAGCCATTGGCTGATCGATTGGCGCATATCCTGTTCGTCATCGACGATGGCGATTTTCATATCGCTCGGTCCTTTCTGCTCATTCGGCGGCCTCTGACGCGTTGTCGATCAAAGGCAATCTTACTTCGAAAACGGCGCCACCCGTATCGCTATTCCGTGCGGTCAAACGCCCGCCCAGGTCGTTGACGATGCCCGAGGAAATCGCCAGGCCCAATCCGACGCCATCCCCTGGCTTCTTTGTGGTATAAAACGGCTCGAACAAGGCATCGAGGTTTTCGATGCCGTTGCCGTTGTCTCGCACCGTCAGAACCGCCTCATCGCCTTCGGCGATCAGCAAATCCAACTCGCGCGGCTCAACCTCTTTCATCGCGTCCAAGGCGTTGCGCAGCAGGTTGATGATCACCTGTTCCAGGCGAAGGCGATCAACCAACACCATCACCGGTTGGCGCGGCAGAGTGCGTGTCATCTGCACCTTCATGGTACGCAATTGCGGCTCCATCATGGTGATCGCCCCGGTCAGCGCATCCCGCAGATCAACCGGTTCAAACGCCTCGCCACCCTTGCGTGCGTAGGATTTCAGCTGCCGCGTGATCGCGCCCATGCGTTCGATCAGATCATCAATGCGCTGAAAGCTGGAGGCCGCTTCTTCGTGCCTGCGCCGCTGCAACAACAGCCGCGCGCCCGCCAGATAGGTTTTCATCGCCGCCAGCGGCTGGTTCAACTCATGGCTAACCGCTGCCGACATTTCCCCCAAAGCCGCCAGTTTCTGGCTTTGTTGCAGGCTTTGCTCGGCCTCTTCCAGATTGCGTTCGACCTTTTGGCGTTCGGCGATTTCGCGCAGCAAGCGCCCGTTTAGGCGGCGCAGTTCAGCCGATTCCCGTTGCAGGCGGACCGACTGAATCCGGGCACGGCGGCCAAGCACGTAAAACCCGCCGGCCAAAAGCAGCGCAAAGCCCATGATTTGCAAGGCCAGAACCGCATTCACCCGCTCACGCACCGAGTTATAGGCGGTGTAAGACACGATGCGCCAACCGCGAAACGCGATGCGGCTTTCCAGGCGGATGGTGTCGGACCCAAAGAAATCACCCGATGGGCCGCCGAAAGACCAATCGCCCGTCGCCTCAATCGCGCGTTGAATGGCGGTGCGCGGGGCTTGTAAGGCGACGGCTTCCGCCTCGGTCCGGCCGCGCCAGCGGCTTTCGGTCGACAGGATAATCTGGCCCTGGCTGTTGGTGACAAAGACAGCCTCATTCGCACCGCGCCAGCGTTCGACCACGCGCGGCAGGTCCACCTCAACCAGGATCACACCAAGCAAATCGTTCTCAAACTCCACCCGCCGCGAAAAGGTGAAATCAAAGCGTCCGGTTTCGGGTTCGTTCGAGGTGAAAACCGTATCCGGGGACCGCGTGGCTTCGACGAAAAACGGGTCGGAGGATCTGAGCTCCCCCAAACGCGCACGGTCGGTGGCGGCCACAACCCGCCCCTCGCGGCTGAGCAAGATCAGAGACGCCGCGCCAAGCTCATCCACATAAGAGATCAGGCGCTGTGAGGTGGTGGCAAAATCATTGTTTTCCAGCGAGCGGATCAGAACCGGATCGCGGCTGAGCAGCAAGGGCACCACCGAATGGCGCTGCAATTCAGACAGCACCGTTCCGGAATAGCTGGCCAGACGCAATTCGGCCCGGTTGCTGGTGGTTTCGGTAAAGCGCGCTGTCAGCCACGTATTGGTGGCCCAAATCGTTGCGATGGCGACGCCAACAAAAAGCGCCAAAAGCACACGCACCCGCCAGGCACGCGGGAGTTTGGGGAAGGCAGTCGTGCGGGTCGTCATCTTGCCCCTGACTCTATGCCTGCGCCGGGGTCCGCTCAAGCCAAGCACGTCACGCCACGGGCGGGTTCCCGCCTATGCGCTGACCAAAGCGTCCGTCAGCCCTTTGAAGAGCGCTGCGCCATCGATCTGACCATGGGCGGCATCGATCACTCGTTCGGGGTGTGGCATCAGCCCCAGGATACGCCGATTTTCCGACAAAACCCCGGCGATATCGGCCTGCGCACCGTTGGGATTGTCGAGATAGGTGAAGGCGATGCGGTCTTGATCCTGCAAGCGGGCAAGCCCGGCCTCATCAATCATGTAATTGCCGTCATGGTGGGCGACGGGGTAATCCACCTGCTGGCCGGTGCTATAGTTTGCGGTGAAGGGGCTATCATTTGTCGCCACCTTCAATCCCTGCATCCGACACACAAATTTCAAACCAGCATTGCGCATCAACACGCCGGGCAAAAGCTGCGTTTCGCACAGCACCTGAAATCCGTTGCAAATGCCAAGGGCAAAGCCGCCACGCTCGGCATGGGCGCGCACCGCCCCCATGATGGGTGAGCCGGCCGCAATCGCGCCGCAACGCAGGTAATCGCCATAAGAAAACCCGCCAGGAATGCCGACAACATCGACGCCCTCGGGCAACTCGGTATCCTTGTGCCAGACCATATCGACCTGGAACCCGGCTTGGCGAAAGGCCACGGCCAGATCGCGGTCGCAGTTAGAGCCAGGAAAAACGAGAACAGCGGCGCGCATGGCGTGATCCTTTCAGCAGGTCATATCAGTGATCACCGCCACGCCGGGCGGTGCGGATTGGTCAAATAGCGCCAGTTCGGCGCTGGCTTGGCTAAGCGGCACGCGGCGCGCGATCATCGGGGCAAGGTCGACGCCGCTGGCTGTGATGAAAGTCAAGAGCGAGGGGTAGCGATGCGCGGGCATACCGCGCGTGCCAAAAATGCCCAACTGCCCAGAATAGACCGCATCCCAGGGCAGTGTCATCTGGGTGTGGGTACCTGCCGGCATACCCACCTGCACCATCCGCCCCAGTTTCCGCAGGGAAAGTAACGCGTTGCGTGTGGTTTCTGAGATACCGAGCGCCTCGATCGCCACATGCACCCCGCCTCCGGTTGCCTCGACCATCGCCAGGGCTGGATTATCCTGACGAGCATCAAGCGTGACCTCAGCGCCTAAAGCGCGCGCTTGTTCCAGTTTGTCGGGCACGATATCCGCGATGGCCACCCGCGCGCCCATGGCACGGCCCAGGATCAGTGCCGCAAGCCCGATGCCGCCGCCGCCCCAAATGCCAAGCCATTCGCCCGGTTGCAGCGCCGCGCGCCCGGTGAGCGCGTGCCAAGCCGTCGTAACCCGACAGCCCAAGGCTGCGGCCAAGCTTGGGTCCATCGTCTCGGGCAAAGCCGCCAGGTTCACATCGGCATGGGCGACGGCGACACGTTCGGCAAAGGCCCCATCACAGGTAAAGCCGGGCAGCACCTGATCGGCACAGATCGTCTGTTGCCCAGATTGGCAGGCCGCGCACGCGCCGCAGGCCAGGATGAAGGGTGCGATCACCCGGTGGCCTTTGCGCCATTGGCGCACCTGCGCCCCGGTCTCGACCACCACGCCACAAAACTCATGCCCGGGCACATGTGGCAGCGATACATCCGGATCAGCCCCCACCCAAACATGCCAGTCTGAGCGGCAAATCCCGCAGGCAAGAACCTCGACAATCACGCCATCCGGCGGGCAGTCGGGCTCAGGCGCTTGGCCGATCTCCAGAGCTTCTCGAAATCCGGTCAGACGGGCTGCGATCATGCGCCGCCTCCGCCCTGCCGCGCCAACATCAAGCGATGTCCACCCGGTAGCTTTCGATCACCGTATTGGCCAAAAGCTTTTCGCACATATCGGCAATCTGCGCTTCGGTCGTGCCATCGGCCAGGTCAAGCTCGATCACCTTGCCCTGACGCACGCCGGACACCCCATCAAAGCCAAGCGCGCCAAGCGCCGATTTCACCGCCTCGCCCTGCGGGTCCAACACGCCCTGTTTTAGCATCACGGTGACGGTCGCTTTCATTGCCCCTGCCCCTTCATCTTTCCAAAAATGCGCAAAATCCGACGGTTCAATTGATCAAAGTCGGCTTGGTCACGGGCGGATTGTTTGCCGGCATCACGCCCAATCGCTTCGCCACCTCGGTATAGGCATCCGCCAGATCGCCTAAATCGCGGCGGAACACGTCTTTGTCGAGCTTTTGCCCGGTCTCGATATCCCAAAGACGGCAGCTATCGGGGCTGATCTCATCGGCCACGATCAGGCGCATGAAATCGCCATCCCAGATCCGGCCAATCTCGATCTTGAAATCGACCAGTTTGATGCCGACACCCAACATCAGACCTGACAAGAAATCATTCACCCGCAAGGCCAGGCTGACCATATCGTCCAGATCCTGCTGCGTTGCCCACCCAAAGGCGATGACATGTTCTTCGCTGACCAGCGGGTCGCCCAGATCATCGTTCTTGAAATAGAACTCGACAATCGGGCGCGGCATCGGTGTGCCCTCGTCAATCCCGAGCCGTTTTGAGATCGAACCTGCGGCGACATTGCGCACCACAACCTCAAGCGGAATGATCTCGACCGCTCGGATCAGCTGTTCGCGCATATTGATGCGTTTGATGAAATGCGTCGGCACCCCGATGGAGTTCAAACCGGACATGAAGAATTCGCTCAGGCGGTTGTTCAACACACCTTTGCCGTCGATGGTGGCATGTTTTTCGGCGTTAAAGGCCGTGGCATCATCCTTGAAATACTGAACCAAGGTGCCCGGCTCGGGGCCATCATAGAGAATCTTGGCCTTGCCTTCGTAGACCTTTTTGCGCCGTGCCATGCTGTCTCCAAAACGGGGGTCTGTGGCCGCTCTGCCATACGCGGACCAATTGATCCGGCCTATAGGGGAAAGCGCGCTGTGTCGCAAGACAGGTGGCTTGTGGGGCAGACGCGCAGCGCTTAAATTGCGCGCGAAACGGTATCGACATAAGGACCGCCCCGATGACCACATTCGACGAACGCGAAAACGCGTTCGAAAACAAATTCGCCCATGACCAGGAAATGCTGTTCAAGGCCGAGGCGCGCCGCAACAAGCTGATGGGCCTTTGGGTCGCTGATATCCTTGAGAAAAAGGGCGACGAGGCCGAGGCTTATGCCGTTGAAGTGGTCAAAGCCGATTTTGAAGAAGCGGGGCACGAAGATGTCATGCGTAAGGTGATGGCCGATCTCGACGGTCGCCTGCCCGAAGAAGATGTGCGCAAAAAATATGCGGAGCTTCTGACGGTCGCCAAAGCGCAGTTGATGGACGAAGTTTAAGCACCCCCATCACGTTTCGACTGTGACAGCGCCCTGATTTGGGGCGCTGTTTTCATTTCATGAAGCGCATTCATAATCTTCATGCGAATTTTGCGCCTTGCTCATAAAGCAAGGTCAGGCCAGATCACCACCAGCGCAAACCGCATATGGATCCCGCCCGATGAGCAGCCCTTTGGAAGAGCTTTTAAAAACCCGTGACTGGCTGCTGGCCGATGGCGCGACGGGCACCACCCTGTTCAATATGGGCCTACAATCGGGCGACGCGCCCGAATTGTGGAACGAAGATCACCCTGATCGCATCACCGCGCTTTACCAAGGGGCCGTGGATGCGGGGTCTGATTTGTTTCTGACAAACTCATTCGGCGGCACGCGGGCGCGGCTGAAACTGCATGACGCCCAGGATCGCGCCTATGCCTTGAACAAGCGCGCGGCCGAGATCGGGCGCGAGGTCGCGGACAAAGCAGGCCGCACGGTGATTGTGGCCGGCTCCATGGGCCCCACCGGTGAGATTATGGCCCCCATGGGCGCGCTGACCCATGAGGCAGCGGTCGAGATGTTCCATGAACAGGCCGAGGGTCTGCGCGATGGCGGGGCCGATGTGCTGTGGGTCGAAACCATAAGCGCGCCGGAAGAATATGCCGCCGCCGCCGAGGCTGCGCAAAAGGCCGGGATGCCCTGGTGCGGCACAATGAGCTTTGACACCGCCGGGCGCACGATGATGGGGCTGACCTCCGCCGCGATGAGTGCGATGGTCGAAAAGCTCGATCACAAACCGCTGGCCTACGGTGCGAATTGCGGGGTCGGTGCCTCGGACCTGCTGCGCACGGTTCTTGGTTTCCGCGCCGCTGGCAGCGAACGCCCAGTGATCGCCAAGGGCAATGCAGGCATTCCGAAATACGTCGATGGCCATATCCATTATGACGGCACGCCCGAGTTGATGGCCCATTACGCGGTGCTGGCGCGCGATTCCGGTGCCACGATCATCGGCGGTTGCTGCGGCACCACGCCGGAGCATTTGCGCCATATGCGCCAAGCCCTGGAAGAAACCCCCAAAGGGGCCGCCCCGACGCTTGAGGCCATCACCGACGCGCTTGGTGGGTTTTCCTCTGGCTCGGATGGAACTGATGAGGCCGCGCCGGTCCGCGAACGCCGTGGACGCCGCCGCGCCCGCGCATAAACTGGTTTAGGGGATGTTAACCTTGCGGCGGTCATTCGATGGCCCATGCAACGTCAGCTTTCCGCTCGCGCTTGCCGCCGCGCCGCCCGATGGATCGCACATCGCTTTTCGGCCCGCGCTATGGCCGATGGCGGTCAGGTCGTCATCTTGTGCACCGCCGCGCCCTTGCAACTCTTGGATTAGAAACAGCGCCCAATCCGTTCAAAAGGCTCGGCAAAACCCCTCGAAGGTACTTGTTGACCGATTAGAAAAGCGACATCTGATCTCCGCTGCGCAGCGGGCGCGTAAACAGATCCGTGCGCAAGGCAGGCAGGTCCGTTGTCAGGCCCAAGGCCTCAATGGCGCGCCGGAACCGCTTTTGCAGCAGCTCCCCCCAAATCCCCTGCCCGGTCATGCGCTTGCCCCATTCCGGGTCATAGTCGCGGCCCCCATGCATATCGCGCAGTTTCGACATCACGCGGCTTTGCCGGTCGGGGAAATGCTCCGCCAACCAATTTTGCCACAAGCCAGAAACTTCCAAAGGCAAACGCAGGGGAATGGTGCTGGCCGCACGGGCTCCGGCGTCGCGGGCGGCTTGCAAAATCGCCTCCATCTCATGGTCGGTCAGCCCTGGCACCATGGGCGAGGCCATCACCCGCACCGGGCATCCGGCTTGGGCCAAAACTTCAATCGCGCGCAAGCGCCGCGCCGGGCTGGGGCAGCGCGGCTCCATCTTGCGGGCCAAATCGGCATCCAGCGTGGTGACCGAGATCCCCACATGGGCCAGCCCCGCCTGCCCCATTTCGCCCAAGATATCGGCATCGCGTTCGATCAACGTGCCTTTGGTCACAATGCCGACCGGGTGGCGATAGTCCGACAACACCTCCAAAATGGCGCGCATCAGGCGGCGATCCCGTTCGATCGGCTGGTATGGGTCGGTATTGGTGCCGATGGCGATCACCTTTGGGTCGTAACGCGGATTGCGCAGCTCTCGCTCCAACACGGCGGGCGCGTCGGGCCGCGCAATCAGCTTGGTTTCGAAATCCAGCCCCGGGGACAGACCCAAATAGGCGTGGCTTGGCCGCGCGAAACAGTAGATGCAGCCATGTTCGCAGCCGCGATACGGGTTGATCGAACGGTCGAAACTCAAATCGGGCGATTTGTTGCGCGTGATAATCTTGCGCGGTCGTTCCTCGGAAACCTCGGTCCGGAAAGGCGGCAAATCCTCATCCGGGTCGCGCCAACCATCCTGAACCGATTCCCGTTGAAAGCGTTCGAAGCGCCCGGCCTCATTCGACAAGGCAGCACGCGCTTTCAGACGGTTAGAGTGATGGGGCGAGCTTGGCGGCATTCCCCAAAATTAGAACAAAAAAAGAACATCGACAAGCCCGGGTCGCGCCCGACCCGATCCATGTCGCAAAATGCCATGTGCAAATCGCCCCGCGGTATACCAGTGGATTCCAACGCGCATTGCGCGGGGCCTATAGATCGGGAGACGCGCCATGTCCGATGAAGAAGACGATATCGTACTTAGCGAACTGGATGACGAAGAACTTGTCGCCCAGATGTTTGATGACCTTTACGACGGTCTGAAGGAAGAGATCGAAGAAGGGGTCAATATCCTGCTGGAACGCGGGTGGGAGCCTTACCGCATCCTGACCGAGGCACTGGTGGGCGGCATGACCATCGTCGGCAACGATTTCCGCGACGGGATTTTGTTTGTGCCCGAGGTGCTTATGGCCGCCAACGCGATGAAAGGCGGCATGGCTATCCTGAAGCCACTTCTGGCCGAAACCGGCGCGCCGCGCGTGGGCAAGATGGTCATTGGCACGGTCAAAGGCGACATCCACGATATCGGCAAGAACCTGGTGTCGATGATGATGGAAGGCGCGGGTTTCGAAGTGGTAGATCTGGGTATCAACAACGCCGTAGAGGCATACCTGGAAGCCTTGGAAACCGAAGAGCCTGACATCCTGGGTATGTCGGCGCTTTTGACCACCACGATGCCTTATATGAAGGTCGTTATCGACACGATGAACGAAAAAGGCATCCGCGACGATTACATCGTCTTGGTTGGCGGCGCGCCCCTGAACGAAGAGTTCGGCAAAGCCATCGGCGCAGACGCTTACTGTCGCGACGCCGCTGTGGCTGTTGAAACCGCCAAAGAGTTTGTCGCGCGCAAGCACAATCAGATGGCCGCGCAAGGCTAACGCCAAACGCTCCATTGCGTTTTCTGCGGTCCGGGCCTAGCTGTCCGGACCGTTTTCTTTTGAGCAACCGGACCTGTCATGGCGATTTCAGTCTTCATCGCGCGCCGCATCGATGCCCCGCTTTTCGCGAATGCGCATGAGGATGTGTTCGACAATCCGCCCCAGGCCGATCTGGTGGCCGAGTATTTGGCCGCCCCCCATTTGCATATCGCCGTGGCCAGCGATGGCGCGCAGATGATCGGAATGTGCTCGGGCGTAGTCTACCATCACCCCGACAAGCCAAACCAATACTGGATCAACGAATTGAGCGTCGCAGGGCCCTGGCGCAGGCAGGGCATCGCCAGCCGGCTGATCACGGTCACCTGCGATCATGCGCGGCGCTTGGGATGCCGCGAAGCCTGGCTGGTTTCCATGCCGACGACCGAGGCGATGGGGTTCTACCAAAGCCTTGGTGTGAAACAGACCGGTGAAAACCTGGCCATGTTCAGCTTTGATCTGGGGGCTTAGGCCGCAATTAGGCTTGCGCCTGGGCCGCGCCCGGCGTTTGGTCCGCCCATGACGATCTATGCCATTGGTGATATCCACGGTCAGCTTGATTTGCTGCGCGCCGCCCATGATCGGGTGGCGGCCGACCGCGCGCGATCGGGTGCTGCTGACTCGCCGCTCGTGCATGTCGGTGACTTGGTTGATCGCGGCCCCGATAGTGCTGGGGTGGTTGGATATTTGGCCAGTCTGGTGGTCGAAGATACGCGCGTCACGGTTCTGATGGGCAACCATGACCGCATGTTTCGCTGGTTTTTGCGGCCCGAAATCAAACATGATCCGCATTTGCGGGCGGGTCTGACCTATCTCAGCCCTCAACTCGGGGGTCTCACCACCTTGGCCTCCTACGGTGTCGACATCTCTGCGCCCGTTGCGGACATGCATCGCGCTGCGCGCGCGGCGGTTCCACAAGCGCATATGGATTTTCTGTCATCCATGCCGCTTTCATTCCGGCAAGACAGCACGTTTCTGGTGCATGCCGGCATTCGCCCTGGTGTCGCCTTGGCCGAACAAACCGAGGGTGACTTGGTTTGGATTCGCCATGAATTTCTCAACGATCGGCGCGATCATGGCCCGTTGGTCGTCCATGGCCATACCCCGGTGGAGGAGGTTGAGCATTGGGGCAATCGCCTGAACCTCGACACCGGCGCGGCCTATGGGGGCCCACTTTCGGCGGTGGTGATTGAGGGCCGCGCGGTTTTCCTGCTGACCGACCAAGGCCGGGTACCGATCCCGACGCGAGCGGACTAGACCGATGCCCGCACGCGATATCATCTTGGCCCTGATTGTGGTCTTGGCCTGGGGTTCCAATTTCTCAGGTATGAAGCTGGCGTTGGAAGAGGTGCCGCCGCTTTTGTTCGTTGGTTTGCGGTTTTTCATCCTGCTGCCGCTTTTGTTTTTCCTGCCGCGACCCACCGGTTGGTGGCCGATCATCGGCGTCGGCTTGTTTATCAATATGGGTCAGTTTGCGTTTATGTTCAGCGCAATGGTGGACGATGTCTCAGCCGGATTGGCCAGCCTTTTGATCCAATCACAAGCACCGATCACCATTCTGCTGGCAGCACTGTTCTTTGGAGAGCGGGTTGGGTGGCTGCAAAGCATCGGCATTGGCTTGGCCGTGGCGGGTCTGGCTGTCTTTGGTATCTCTGGCGGTGGCAATGTCACGCCGCTTGGGCTTGCGCTGGTGCTGCTGGGCGCTTTGTGTTGGGCTTTTGGCAACCTGATCCTGCGCAAATCCTCTGGGGTGAACATGATGGCGCTGTTTGTTTGGGCCTCTCTGATCCCGCCACTGCCCATGCTGGGCCTGTCGATGCTGATCGAGGGGCCAACACCCTTTGCAACAATCTGGTCCATGAGCCTGATGGGCTGGGGCGCGGTGATCTATGTGGCCGTGATTTCGACGTTGCTGGGTTATTCGCTTTGGGGGGCGCTGTTGTCGCGCCACCCGGCGGCAATAGTCACGCCCTTTGCCCTGTTGATCCCCGTCGTCGGGATCAGCGTGGCCGCTGTGGTGTTGGGAGAACGGATCACCTGGGTCGAGATGGTCGCCACGGTGTTGATCCTGGCTGGCTTGGCCCTGGCCGTACTCGGCCCGCGTTGGATCAAACGCTAAGCGGGCATTGCGCGGCGCAATCGGACCCCTAGCTAATGGGGAGAGGAGTTGCCCATGCCCCCTGCCCGCTTTCTGTTGCTCGTCACCGCTGTCTTGGCCGCGGCGGCTCTGTCTTTGGCGCTGGCCTTCACGCTCGGGCCAATCGCGGGCGTCACCCTGCCCGTCATGCTTCTATTGGCTTTGGCCCTGCGCGCGGCGCTCGGTCGCTAAGGCAAACGGGCCGCCCGGTTGAGCGGCCCGCTTTGGTCTTCAGGGGGGAGGAATGGGTTAGCCTTTGCGGCGTTCCAGATAGGCCACGGTCGCGGCAGCTGCGACGGCGTAGATCACATGTCCGGCCAAGGCGACCCAGGTGATCCGCGTGAAGCCCAGGAAGGCCGGGTTGCCCGCGATAGCCGCGATCCCGCCAATGGCAAAGATCCAAAGCCCAATGCCGTAGATGGCCGAGGTGACCGTCCAATGCAGGCCAGGCGTGACACGCTCAGCGACGGGCCGGGCGACGAAAAGCCAGCCGACGGGGTAAGCAATCACGCCCACCAAAAACAGGTGGATCAGGTTGCCATAAGCCGCGCTGTTAGGCAGGCCCAGGGTGCCCAGAAAGGCGCGGGCGAGCCCCACGGGCGCCAGGTTGCCCAAACCGAGCAGCGGCGCGATGGCCTTGCCCCAAAGATCAAAGGCCAAGGTGCCAACGGCGCCAGAAAGGAAGATGAGCGCAACCGTATCCAGGCTGATTGCCGGAAATAACGGGGCGGTGCGGGGATTTGTGGATTGGAAAGCCATTTTGGTCGGGTCCTTAAGATGTGATGTCGGTCTATGCGTTGCAGATTGCGGTGCGATGGGGTGAAGATCGCCGGAACAGCCCCTGGTCTCAATTGACGGGGGCGTGAGCGCACGGGCTGGTGTAAAGTGTTTCAATGCACATAAGTGATGAGAATCTGATCAACAGCGGCATGAATGCACGTTCGGGCGGGCGTATTCTGCTTTTGGCCTGTGGCGCCCTAGCCCATGAGATTCTGGCCCTTAAGCGATTGAATTCATGGGGTCATCTGGACCTTCACTGCCTGCCAGCGATCCTGCACAACACACCCGAAAAAATCCCCGATGCGGTGGAGGCCGCGGTGCGGACGCATCGCGATGCTTACGAAGACATCTTTGTGGTCTATGCCGATTGCGGAACGGGTGGTTTGTTACAAAATCGCTGTGCCGATTTGGGTGTCGCGATGGTCGAAGGACCACATTGTTACAGTTTTTTCGAAGGCAATACCGCTTTTGCGGCGCGTGATGAGATGACGGCGTTTTACCTGACCGACTTTTTGGTCCGGCAATTCGATGCCTTTGTGACCAAACCCTTAGGTCTCGACCGCTTTCCCGAACTGCGGGATATGTATTTCGGGAACTACACAACCTTGGTCTATCAGGCGCAGATCGACGATCCCGCGCTGACCGAGTTGGCACGGCAACATGCCGAAACCTTGGGGTTGGCATTTGAACGCCGCTTCACCGGCTATGGCGATTTGGAAACCACCCTGCGCGGCCTGGGCGCCGAACGCTAGGCCGCCGCCTTTTCCTGCGCCAAGCCGCGAATGCGTTCGACCATCGCGCGCAACCCGTTAGAGCGTTGAGACGATAGGTGATCGTTCAATCCCAAGCGCGCCAGCTCGCCCCCGGCATCAACGCCCAACACCTCTTTCACGGTCAGCCCGTCATAAAGCGCGTGCAGCACAGCGATCAGGCCACGCACGATCATCGCATCGCTATCGCCTTGAAAATGGAACCGGGCCGCGCCGCCCTCCCCGTCGATTTGGGGCAGAATCCAAACCTGGCTGGCGCAGCCATCCACTTTGGTGGCCGGCACCTTCACCGCATCCTCCATCGGGGGCATCGCCTTGCCCAACTCGATGACATGGCGGTAGCGCTCTTCCCAATCGTCGAGAAAATCGAAGGTCTCTGCGATGTCTTCAAAGGCGGCGCTGGCCATGGTCGTCTCCGTCACTAAGCTGCCGCAGTAGCTATGTCGCGCGCGGCCCCGCGTCCAGAGGCGCTTTCCTTCATGCGGGCGATGCGCTAACCCGATCATAGACCTGGCCTGGACGAGACCACCGATGATGCGCCTGACCCTTCTGCTGACCTTGACCCTTAGCCTTGCGGCCTGCGGGACGTTTTTGAACCCGTTCAACTGGTTCGGCAATGATCGGGAGGAACGTATCACCATCACCGAAACCGAGGAGGTGGCCGACCCGCGTCCTTTGGTGGCTGAGGTTCTATCGGTTTCGGCCGAGGCGGTCCCGCAAGGGGCCATCATCCGCGCGACCGGCCTGCCCGCCGTGCAAGGTTTTTGGGAGCCTGATTTGGTCCTGGTCGAACGCACCGACCGGTCGCTGACGTATGAATTTCGGGTGATCCCGCCGCTCGGCCCCACGCGCGTCAGCACCCCGCAATCGCGCGAGGTTGTAACTGCGGTGGAGCTTAGCAATTTCGAACTGGCGGGAATTCGCAGCATCACCGTGATCGGCGCGCAGAACCGCCGAACCACCAGCCGCCGCTGATCTAAGCCGATACCGGAACGATTTTGACGCGTTCGCCCTGGGCGGACAGCGCAATCTCACCGCTGATCAGTCGCAACGCATCCTCGCCAAACACCTCGCGCCGCCAACCGGTGGCCCAGATGCCATCAATTAGCCCGCTGGCGATGTCGTCGAGGTCTGAAGATGACGCGATCAGCTTGGTCGCCACCCCTGCCCCTTCGGCCTTGGCCTTGAGCAGCACGCGCAACAGATCGGCCAAAGCTGGATTCAAGGCCGACCGGTCCCGGCCTTTGGGTGGGCTTGGCTGTTTCTCAGGCGGCACCGCCAAGCCGCGCGCGACCGCGGCCACCAAACCTTCGGCGATATCGCCTTTGCGCGCCTCACGCAGCAGCAGGCGCGATTTGCCCAAGTCCTGCACCGATTTTGGTTTGGTCGAGGCTAGTTCCATCAGCGCGTCATCCTTCAAAACGCGGTTGCGCGGGATGTTTTTGGTCTGTGCATAGGTTTCGCGGAAAGCCGCCAGTTCTTTGGCAATCGCCAGCGTCCGGCCCGAATTGGTGCGCAATTTCAGCCGCTGCCAGGCGGCATCTGGATCGACCACATAGCTGGACGCATCGGTTAGGTTGGCCAGTTCTTCCTCCAGCCAATGGGTGCGTTTGCTCCGGTCCAACTCGCCCTTTAGATGTTCGTAAATCTGACGCAGATGGGTCACGTCGGCCAGGGCATAGGTTTTTTGCGCGTCACTCAGCGGGCGACGCGACCAGTCGGTGAAGCGAGAGGATTTGTCCAAACTGGCCCGGGCGATTTTGCGCACCAGGGTTTCATAACCCACCTGATCGCCAAAGCCGCAGACCATGGCGGCCACTTGCGTGTCAAAGAGCGGCGCGGGCACCAAGCCACCGTCGACATGGAAAATCTCCAGGTCTTGGCGGGCGGCGTGAAAAACCTTGACCACCTTGGGGTTGCGAAACACCTCGAACAACGGCTCAAGCGACAACCCATCGGCCAATGGGTCGATCAGAACCGCATCATCGGGGTCGGTGCCAGGCAAAGCTACCTGCACCAGGCAAAGCTGCGCGAAATAGGTGCGTTCGCGCAGAAACTCCGTATCGACCGTGATGTAGGGCGCTTGATCGGCGCGGGCGCAAAACGCGGCAAGTGCGTCGGTGGTGGTGATCGTGGTGATCTGCGAAGCTGGCACGTGGTGTGATCCGTCAGGTGATCTGTTGTCGGTCGGGTCTAGGCCGTCGGGGCGAAAAAGGGAAGAGCACCGGCTGGCTTACCGCGAAACTCGGCGACGCGCGTTGGTTTAGGAAAGATAAACAGGGCTGCGGTTGCCCGACGCGAAACGGCGCAAGACCGCGGGGTAAAGCTGGTGTTCTAAGGGCAGCAACCGCGCCGCGAGGCTGTCGGGCGTATCATCAGCCTCGATCGTCAGCCGGGCCTGGCCCAGGATCGGACCATCATCCAACTCGGGTGTGACCTCATGCACGGTGCAGCCATGCTCGCTGTCACCCGCTTCGAGCGCGCGTTGATGGGTGTTGAGACCACGGTATTTCGGCAGAAGCGACGGGTGGATGTTCAGCATTTTGCCGCGCCATTGGCCAACAAAATCAGCCGTCAGCACGCGCATGAACCCGGCCAAGCAGATGATATCGGGCGCCGCTGGGGCCAGGGCCTCGCTTAGCGCGGCCTCAAACGCGGCGCGATCTGCAAAGGCTTTGTGATCAACGACACTGGTGGGGATGCCAAGCGCCTCGGCCTTGGCCAGCCCCCCGGCCCCGGGCCTGTTGGACAGCACCAGACAGGGCCGCGCCGGATGATCCCCAGCCATCGACTTGGCCAGCGCCACCATGTTGGAGCCGCCGCCAGAAATAAGGATGGCGACCCGTTTCGTCACAGAAGCGTGCCGCGATAGGTGATGCCAGGTGTTTCGGTGATTGTGCCGATTTGCATGACCTCGGCCCCATCTGCGGCAAAGGCGGCGCTGACCTGGGCCACCGCCCCCTCTGGCACAACCGCCACCATCCCGATGCCCGCGTTGAAAGTGCGCAGAAGCTCCGCCTCGTCCATCCGGGCGGTTTCGGCCAACCAGCGGAAGACCGGCGGCAATTCCCAGGCACCCAGATCGATCTCGGCCCCCAACCCATCGGGCAGCACACGCGGCAGGTTTTCCGATAAGCCGCCACCGGTGATATGGGCCAGTGCATGCAGCGCACCGGGTTGGCGCAGGGCCGTGACCGCGCCCGAAATGTAAAGCCGTGTGGGCGTCAGCAGCGCCTCGCCCAGAGAGGTATTGGCAAAAGGTGCGGGCGCGTCCCAAGCCAATCCTTCTTGGGCCACCAGCTTGCGCACCAACGAATACCCGTTGGAATGCACCCCATCCGAGGAGATGCCCAAAACCACATCGCCCGCGGTGACCTCTGCCGGCAAGGCGCTGCCACGCTCCATCGCGCCAACGGCAAAGCCCGCCAGATCGAACTCGCCCGGCGCGTAAAGGCCCGGCATTTCCGCCGTTTCCCCGCCAATCAAGGCGCAGCCCGACGCGGCACAGCCCTTGGCGATGCCCTCCACAATCTCAGCGGCAGCCGATACTTCCAGCTTTCCGGTCGCAAAATAATCCAGGAAAAACAGGGGCTCTGCCCCCTGGCACACAAGGTCGTTCACACACATCGCCACCAGATCAATGCCAATCGTGTCAAACTTGCCCATCTCAATCGCGATTTTCAGCTTGGTGCCCACCCCATCGGTGGCCGCCACCAAGATCGGGTCGGAATAGCCCGCCCCTTTCAGGTCGAACAACGCACCGAACCCGCCCAAGCCGGCCATCACACCAGGCCGGTTCGTCGCGGCGGCGGCGGGCTTGATCCGATCCACCAAGGCATTGCCTGCATCAATATCGACGCCCGCATCTGCATAGGTCAGGCCGGGTTTTGCATCGGACATCAGAAAGCTCCTCGGGTTGCTGGCGGTGCCCTATCAAGGGCAAAGGGCGGCGTCCATGCGGCAGGGCGCATTTAGCGCTTGATCCGGGCACCGATCAGCAAAAACAGCGCCATCATGATCCCGGTCGCGAACACGACCGCCAGATTAGTCCGCATGACCGTGGGCGCGGCAATATCGGCCCCGCCACTCATCGCGATGGCAAGTGGGCCAATCACCATGAGCACCGCAAAAATCGCCAGACAAATGCCCCAGATCATGGCCCAATCGCTTATCGAAATCTCGCGTGTTGCACGCCGTGCGACTTGCGAAGCGATATCGATCATCGGAGCTGCGGCCAGAATGACATCGGTCGCCATCATCTGCGGCAGGCCAAGAAACGCGACGCCAAGCGCATAGAGCACACGCAGGCCGATCAACCAGGCCAGGTAACGAAGGGCAAGTGAGGAAAGCGGCGGCATTAGCAGTCTCCGGAGGGGATCGGCCCTGGCTTAGGTCATGAGGGGCCGCGCCGCAAGCCGGGCGCTTGACGGGGCAAGCCGGTCTGGTAAGCGTGTCGCCCAGGCGGGCCTGTAGCTCAATTGGTTAGAGCAGAGCGCTCATAACGCTTTGGTTGCGGGTTCAAGTCCTGCCGGGCCTACCAAACCGCACCCGCGCCTTCGTCGCTCAATCACGCACAGCCCTCATCGCCGCGAACGCCGGTGCCCTGCGATCACGCGTCTTTGCCTGAATGTGAAGCCATGATCTGCGACATCTTGTGCATAGTGACTGCATCCTGACGCGGGATCATCCGCTTCGGGCCGCGTGCTGGCCTGAATGTGATCCTCAAACCCAAGGGGTGACGGCATGGAAAAGGTCAAACTGGCGCTTTTCGCACTGGACCATCTTTCTGCAATGGCTCTTGATCTCGCGGGCGCCGCTTGGATCGGCGGCGATCATCGCCGCGCCCGGGCCCAGGCCCATGCGCGGCTTTATGACCAAGCCATGGACAAGCTGATCGGCGCGGATTGGCGGCAAAAACCCCGCTAACGTGGGAGGATCAACTCGATCTTCAGCCCCCCCATAGCCGCGCTTTCGCCAAGGCTGAGCGTGCCACCGTGCCGCCGCGCGATATCCTGCGCGATGGCCAGGCCCAAACCCACGCCGCTGCCCTTGTCTTGGTTGCGCGCCGCATCAAGCCGGATAAAGGGGCGCAGCGCATCAGCGCGCCGGTCCGGCGGGATGCCTGGACCGTCATCTTCCACGGTGAAGCGCACCGCGCGGTCGACCAGATGCACGGTCAGCGAGGCCCGGCTTCCATAGCGGAGCGCATTTGAAACCATGTTGGACACGGCCCGATGCACCGCCTGCGGGCGCAGCATCACCTTTTGTCCCTTTGCGGGTGGTGAGAACACCACCTGCCCGCCGCCCCGCCGCGCATCCTCGGCAATACGTTGCGCAAGCGCGATGGGATCGGTCTCCTCCGGATCGTCCAAGGTTTCGCCCCGGGCAAAATCCAGAAAGGTGCTCAGCAACGTTTCCATCTCTTCGACATCGCGGCGCAAGGCGGCAACATCATTGCTGTCTTCCAGGATCGACAGCTCCAGTTTCATCCGAGTCAGCGGTGTGCGCAGGTCATGGCTAACACCCGACAGCATCAAGGTGCGCTGCTCCAACATGCTTTCGATCCGCCCGCGCATATCCAAAAACGCCCGCCCGGCGCTGCGGACCTCGGTCGCGCCCGAGGGCGAGTATTCAACGATCTGCCCCTTGCCAAACGCCTCAGACGCGCGCGCCAGGCGACGGATCGGACGCAATTGGTTGCGCAAAAACAGATAAGCGATGATCGTCATCAGCAGGCCGGTGAAGACGATCAGAACCAGCAGTTGATGTGGGTTCGACGCCGAAAGCCGGTTGCGCGACATGGAAAGCGTAACGGGATCGCCCGCAACCTCCACCGTCACCATCGCCCGGCGCCAATCGGTTTGCAGATCGATGGCCAGTGTGTCCGGCATGCCTTGGCGCAGTACCCGAATAACCTCGATACCCGTCAGGTCATAAAAGGCGCGCTGATCGGCAAGGTCTCCTGCATCGGCGGGGGCGTCGATGGCAACCTCCATGGCCTCGGCGATATTTGCCGCAACCTCTGGCGCGCTTTCCAACTGTTCGCGGATCAGCGTCAGTTCCAGCACCGCCGCTTCGGTCATCTGACGGGCCACGCCTTCGAAATAGCGTTGCAGGATCGCGGCCGAGACGACAAGTTGCAGCGTAACAATGGGCACCAGCAAAATGAGCGCCGCCCGCCCGTAAAGGCCGCGGGGCATCAAACGTTTGAGCCAGGAGAAATCCATGGCGCCCTTGTAGACGAGCGGAGGCCGGGATGGAAAGCACGGTGGTCACAGAATTGGAGCCCGGCCTGCGGCAGGTGCTGGCCCCAAACCCCTCCCCCATGACCTATCGCGGCACCAACACCTATATTCTGGGCGACGGCGCGGTTTGTGTCATCGACCCCGGGCCTGCGCTGCCCGCGCATCTATCGGCAATCTTGGGCGCGCTTGCCCCAGGTGAGTGGGTTGAAAAGATCCTCGTCACCCATTCGCATCTGGATCACTCACCTTTGGCCAAACCCTTGGCCGCAGCGACCGGAGCGCCGATCCTTGCCGCTGGTCCTTCAGATTGGGGCCGCAGCCGGGTCATGGCGCGGCTGGCGGCCCTGGGCGGGGTTGGCGGCGGCGAAGGAGTCGATCCAGATTTCGCGCCGGACGAGCCCTTGCGCGAAGGTGATCAGGTGACCGGCGACTGGGGCGCAATCGAGGTGCTGGAAACCCCTGGTCACATGGCCAACCATCTAAGCTTTACGTGGCAAGGCGCGCTTTTCTCTGGTGATTTGATCATGGGCTGGTCGACCTCTCTCGTGTCACCGCCCGATGGCGATATGGGGGCTTTCATGCGCTCGGTTCGTCGGCTCGCCGTCCGCGAGGACCGCATTTATTATGCCGGCCATGGCGATCCGGTTGAGGCCCCGCAGGCACGCGCCGAAGCCCTGATTTCGCATCGCCAAGGCCGCGAACATCAGATTCTCGACGCGCTGAGCCGAGGGGGCGGCGGCACGGCGGCCGAACTGGCCCAAAATATCTACACCGACCTCGCCCCCGCCCTGTTACCCGCAGCTGCGCGCAATGTTCTGGCGCATCTTATTGATCTTGAAGAAAGAAATCTGGTGTCCTGCCCCGATAACATCACCGCCACCAGCCGATTTTGCCTGCGGTGAATTAAGGTGAAAAATATCCCCTCTCCCCACTGGACGCGCCAAATCGCTATTGCTATACGCACCGCCAGTTCCGGCGTAGCTCAGCGGTAGAGCAGTTGACTGTTAATCAATTGGTCGTAGGTTCGATCCCTACCGCCGGAGCCATAAAATCAAAGACTTAGCTACACCTACCGAACCGCAGCCTTACGACAAGTAAGGCTCGCGTAAGGCTCTAGGCGGTGTTTTTGGGCGGCATCTTTGCTCCGCCGTATCTGCCACGATGACAATCCCTTGGGCAGATCGTCGCAATAGCTACAATATCTGGCGCCACATTAGGCAGGAGATTGCGATGTCCGAAGAATTCAATTGCCCGGTTCGTCTTACCCCGAGTTGAGCAAGATCATCCAAGGTTATTCGTCCCGTGACAGGGTTGGCATCAACCTCAAGGCCATCGAGTGGCTCAAGGGGCGCGACGGCGAGAAGTTTGTTCGCGTCACCAACGAACACGGCGGGATCGACCACATCTTCCCGCTGGCAGAGCTTCCAGAGAAGCGGTCCCACTCCGGGCAAGGCGGCGACTACATCTTCATCGACGCCGAGGACAAGGCGGCCTCAACATCCCGCCGGACCTCGTCCCTCTTCTCAGATGCCCAACAGACGCGACGGATGCCTGGCTCACGCCAAGAGACCAGCTCAACGAGCGGCGCGCAATGGGCGCGGCACGAGTGCGTGGCAGGCGTCGGCCAGTGTGTCGGTATCCCTCACGACACGGCCTCCACCGGATCGCCCAACGGTCATCGTCCGAGCCGGCGCGCACGTCGCCGCGCGCCTTGGCGGCCATCCGGCGGCCCGCGTTGTCGGCGTCATTCTTGTCGAATCCCGCGCAGCGGGCGCTCTCAGCGGCATCGTTCGCCGCCTTCAAGATCGCGGCCTCAAGGCGCTCGATCAAGCGGCTGTGGCGCTCTTAAAGCCGGGTCACGGCCTCTGCGGCGGGCGCCAGCTCGGGCAAGCCGTAGAGCGTGCCAGCCGGGGGGGAGCGTCGGGGGTGGATTGGTCTAAGGCTGGAGGGATACGGTCATCGGGTCTGACTCCTGTCACGTTGTTCGGGGCCAGAGGTTGCGCCGCCGCAGCGCAGTCAGGGCCGCCAATGGCCTCCGGTTCTCTCGAAACCCATCCGGCAGGCGGACTGCTTCCCCATTCCGGGTGACCGGCTTCCGTGTTGGCGCGCCGATTACCTGTTCGTGAATGCCTCGATACCTCAATCTCAACCGATCTTACCCCGCTCGGATGTGTCATGAAGGGCGTGAAATCCGGGTATCCGCCGGGGTATTCCACCGAGATCCGCTGGCGCTGACCGAGAACGTCAATCTCCACAGTGTAACGGAAATGTCCTCCAATGTTAGGTCCGACCGGATGTGTTGCGTTCAGTCGTCGAAGGGTGGTTCCGGGCCAAGCATGGCGACAAACTCGGTCCAGCTGTTTGCGACGGGATGAAGAAACCTGGCTTCTTCATAGTCGCCGTCGTCCTCGAAACCCGCGTCGTCGATCAAAACCGTTTCATTTGCGGGATGGGCCATAATGTAAATCTTGCCGTGCATTGGCCCGTCTCGCAGGTCCATGTAGAGGCTGGATGCGCTCGCATAACCCACCGAGAGCAACCGAGCAAAGATGTCGTCCGAAAAATTGTTAAACCACTCTCCATCGATTGAGTGCTCAGCCTCTCTCGTCAATCCATAAAGATCTTCGACGACCAACCAGTTCCAGCCTTCCACTTCGGCGAAGGCACTGTCCTCCACTGGTCGCCCTCCATTATGCTCTAGAAGGAACGTCTTGTAGTCGACTGGAAGCCTCAATCCCTTTCTCGCCTCAAAGTCCTCAATCTTCCCCTCGTCGGTAGGCTCGTTTTTTATGTCGAATTTCATTGATTTCTAGCGCGCGACGCGCCTCCCTCATGAGTGAACATTCGATTCAATCCTCTTGGAATTAGCTGCGTTGTCCGTGCATCTTCAACATGGTGCCAAGTCCAGTTGTTGTCTGGGGGTCGGCTTCCCCATTCAGGATGACCAGCCGCCTCATTAGCGCGACGGAAATCTGTCGGGTTGTGGCCCGACACTTCAATCTCTACTGATCGCACACCGCTCGGATGTGTCATGAAGGGCGTGAAATCCGGGTGTCCGTCGGGATATTCCACCGAGACCCGCTGACGCTGACCCAGCACGTCAATTTCCGCAGTGTAACGGAAATGCCCTTCTGGCATTAGCTCAACACTGCCGCCCTGATTGATCCAGCGCTCGAATCGCGGCGCATTCGGCCCCGCATTGAGAATGCCTTCGAAGTCGGGGTCGGTTTGAAGCCGCTCGAGCGTGAGTTCCTCGGGCGCGGATAGCCCCTCGGCCCGAGTGCGCACGCGGCCCAGTGCGGCCACGCCCGCGATCACCTCTGGCAGGGCGTAGGCCAATGCGCCTGCGTAGTCGCCAACGGCAATGCGTTCTCTGAATGGCTCGACCATCGCCTCGGGCAGCGCCGATGGATCGGCATACAGCGCCCGCGCAACACGGCGAATATCTGACCATCGGATGTTCGGGATGTTTCGGATGGATTCGGCGATATCCACCAACGACGTTGCCGTTCCACCCACAAAGCCATAGCCGATCCGTGCCAGCGCATCCGCCGCGCCGGTGAGGATACGTTTGCTCAGTTTCTCTGGCCGCGCACCTTCAAGGCGTTCAACAACGTCTAGAACAGGGATCAAACCACCGCTGCCAACACGATCCGAAGCCCAAGCCAAGTAAGGCGACTTCATTGACGAAACGAGAATTCTACTATTTCAGATGGTTCGCCTGATCCCGGCTCACCAATCCCCGCGCACGTGCGCGGAGGTTTGGTTTTTGCGTATCGGTCGTATTATCCCCTGCCTCAGTCAACGCAGCTGGCGGCGAAAAATTCGAGCACGTCAGCCCGGCTATACCGAACGGTTCGATAGCTAAGGTTGCCGTCAGGAATGGCGGGTGGGGTGCCGTTTTGCCGGGCAATGCGACGGTCTTTGTCAAGGAGGCGGCGCGTGACCGCGTCGAGCCGTACCCAACAAATCGTACAAATGCTATTTCTCGTCTGCCTGAGCGACGTGCGAAACTATACTTTCGCGCTCGCCGCTAGACTTAAGAATGCGCCTCCCCATCGCCGTTCGCCGCTACCAAGCATGAAACCGAAAGGAGACGAACATGCTTGGTCAACGGCTACTCAAACCCATCATCATTATCGCGGCATGTCTGGGCGCCGGGTCGTTAAGTGCGGAAGAAGAGGACGCTCTTTACGGCGATGCCCTGCCCGCCGACGCTGTCTTCATACGCCAATTTGGGGCAGCGGAATTCCCAATCCTCGCTTTGGGGCGACCCTTCACCCAAGGCGACTTCGATGCCACAGCATACACAGCGGTTTCAGCTGAGACATTGGAAAATGCAGAGCCGGGATCGTTTTACACCATACTCTCCAACGGGGTTGAAACACGGCTGATACACGAACCGAGCCGCGATGATAGGTCGAGGGTGCATCTGTTCCTTCTGAATGCAGACGAAATGGATGCCAGCCTTGTCGTCGCCGAAGGCGGCCCGGAAGTGATCGCAAATGTCCCAACCGGCCAAATCGAAACACGCCCCGTGAATCCGCTCGCCGTCGCTCTGTCTGTGGAGACTGGTTTTGGCACGAACAATTTCGACGTCGTTCTGCGACGGGGTGGGAATGTTACTTTCTTGGTTCAAGATGGCGAGGTTCACTTGGTAGAGCATCGGTTTGGCCCGATCATTGGCCAGGACTGATCACATGATCTTTGCCTCCCACATATTCCTGTTCGGCTTCTTGCCGGTCTTTCTGGCTCTTTATTACGCGGCGCCCCGCCCATGGCGGTCATGGCTGATCTTGGTGGCCAGCTACGCGTTCTATGGGTGGTGGCGGGTGGATTATCTCGCGCTGGTTATCGGCATCTCGGTCGTCAGCTATGTCTGCGGGGCACAAGCCCTGCGACAGGGTTGCACTAAGCAACGCAAACACGTCGTTGCGTTCGGTGTGGTGCTGATCCTGGGTTGCCTTGGCTATTTCAAATACGCACATTTCATCATGGGCGCTGCCAATGGTCTGACCCAAAGCTTCGGCGCGAGCGCTTTCACATTGGATCGCATTATTTTGCCGATCGGCATCTCGTTTCTGAGCTTTCAGTCGATCAGCTACATCATTGATGTTGCACGACGAGATGCGCCCCCGGCCAAGTCATTGGTAGACTTTTTGGCCTTCGTTTCGCTTTTCCCACAACTCATCGCGGGGCCGGTTCTACGCTACAAGGATCTCGCAGATCAGTTTCAATCTCGAATACATAGCTTGGAAAAGGCCGGACGCGGCGTCCAGCGCTTCGTCACCGGGTTGGCGATGAAGCTATTGATCGCGGACAGCGTTGCGCCATTGGCGGACCGTATGTTCGCCCTGAGCGCGCCGACACTGGCAGAAGCATGGTTGGGGACGTTGGCCTACGCTATCCAGCTGTTCTTCGATTTTGCTGGCTACTCGGCCATGGCCATTGGCCTTGGACTGATGATCGGGTTTCGGTTCGTAGAGAATTTTGACCAGCCCTATGCCAGCCGCTCGATCACTGAATTCTGGCGCCGGTGGCATATCAGCCTATCAAATTGGCTGAGGGATTATCTGTACGTCCCTCTTGGGGGAAATCGCCAGGGTACGTTGAAAACCTATCGCAACTTGATGCTGACTATGGTGTTGGGTGGTCTTTGGCACGGCGCGAATTGGACATTCGCCCTGTGGGGGGCATGGCATGGGCTGGCCTTAGCGCTTGAACGCGTGGTGGCTTCACGACGTAGCGCTCAACGGAAGCCGTTTGGATTTGGATGGGCAGGCACGATGCTGATCGTGTTGGTCGGTTGGGTCATGTTCCGCGCCGCCGACGTCGGTGCAGCTGTCGACATGTATCGCGGCATGATTGGTCTGAATGGCTTCGCCTTAAGCCCCCAGGCCGCCTACGCCATCCAATCCGTCGAACTTTTGGCGCTTTGCTTGGGGGCCGCGCTGTCAACAGCAGGCGGGCGACTACGCACCCTTCTGCCCACCGCAGATCGCTTTGCTTGGACGCGCGCGACAGTTTTGCTTGTGCTGTCGGTCATGGTGCTAAACGCGCGAACCCACTCACCGTTTTTGTACTTTCAGTTCTGAGGTGATGATATGAACACCACCACATCCAAGCTGTTGACCGTGTTGCCGTTTTTTTCCGTGCTGTCGGTGGCCGGTGTCCTGGCTTTTTCGGACACGCGGGTGCCGCTGGGCGAGACTCCAATCCTAACCGGTTCATACCAAAGAGCCTATGAAGAAAGCTTTTCGGCCAATGTTCCCCTCACCATCTTAGCGCAAAACGCCTACACCACAGCCACAATCGCTTTGTTCGGAGAAGCCGGATCAGAGGTTGTCATTGCGGCCCGCGATTGGGTCTTCACAGCCGAAGAATTTCGTGCCCCAAGCCAGCTCTACGCGCTCCAAGAAGAACTCTTGAGCACCCGCAACGTTCTGTCGGAACACGGAATAACGTTGGTCCCCTTGATCGTCCCGGATAAGGCGCGCGTATATGCTGACCTGTTGCCACGACCGCGAGCGCGTGGGGTTGAGGCACGCTACAATCAATCCCTCGATCTGCTGGCAGAACTTGGGTTCCCGGTTGCTGATCTGAGCACCCAACTGATCTTAGCCCGCGCGATCGCGCCGACCTACATGCGCACCGACACCCATTGGAGCCCATTTGGGGCTGAAACAGTGGCCCGTGTGCTGGCCGAGGCCGTAGGTCTTCGTGGCGCGGGCGAGACACTGTTTGAAACCACATTCTCCGCCGCGGAACCGTTCGACGGCGATCTCCGTCCCTTCGTGGAAACCGGTCCGTTTCGCGATCTCGCGGGCCCTGCTGAGGAAACCATCCAGCGTCCCACCACCGTGGCCTTGGACACGGACCTTGGCCTTTTCGGAGAGATGCAGATCGATGCTGTCTTGATCGGTACAAGCTTTTCCGCGCGGTCTGACTTCAACTTCGACGGGTTCCTCCAGGTCGAAACCGGCCTGAATATCGTCAACTTGGCCGTCGAAGGTCAGGGACCGTTCGCACCGATGCGCAATGCATTGGCCGACGGGAGCATCTTCGAACTCAACCCCAACATAGTCTTCTGGGAAATCCCAGAGAGATACCTCCAAATCAGGAGCTTACAATGAAAGCTTATATCCTTCTTGCGGCCACCGTGTGCCTTTCGTCTGTGGCAACTCTTGCCGGGGCAGAAGCCTATTGTCCGCAAATGCTAACGCCGGAAAGGCTTGAGCACCGGTACCAACGGATTGCGCCTATCTACAACGAGGCCGACACTGGTTGGATTTTTGGCAGCGATCAATTCAACAATCGCTATATCTTAAACTCGGGCGAAGAGGCGCTGCTTCGGCAACTGGTTTTGGAGCTGTCGGCGCTGGGCACCGATCTCGCAATCTTGATCGCACCACCCCGCCCGACTGTAGCAGGCCAGGTTATCGTTGATGCCACGACCGGGCGGCCGGGTCTCTATGATGTCGTTCAACAGGGCGATGCATTCCACCGGATGATCGAGCAAATGTCAGGCGCAGGAGCACATGTTCCGAATCTTTTGGAACTGGTGGAAACCGATCCTGAGGTCCGAAGAGCCTATTACTTCCAGCGCGATACCCATTGGACGAACCTCGGTGCCGCGCACAGCGCAATCGCCTTGGCTGCAACGATAACCCCGGACGCGGCCCCCGCTTTCAGTGTCAGAGATCTACCGGTGCTCGAAATGACATCAGAGCGCGGGTCTCTCAGCAGCATCGTGGAAGCGACATGCGGCCATCGCCCCCGGGGTGAGCAGAGCCCACTTCTGGATTATACCGGCCATCTGACCACCGCGGTCGGCCTTCTGGATGACAGCGGCGCCGACCAAATCAGCGCGGTGTTGCTTGGCACGAGCTTTTCCGATCGCTACCGGCGAGACCAATATCAAACCGCAGAAGCCCTCTCAGCCGCGCTGGGCCAAGCAGTTGAAAACCGCTCCGTGTCTGGCGGCGGCATGATAGGCCCCTTCGAGACATATTTCCTAAGCGGGCAATTCATGGTGGATCGGCCAAACATGATCATTTGGGAGTTTCCGTACACCTACCAAATGAATGAAGCGGCCCTGCGCCAGTTGCTGGGAGCCGTCCGGGCAGCGCAGGTCGAACCCACAAACACGCCTCTCGCGCTGATCGACAACGAAGCGACTTTCCAGGTGTCCGGCGGCGCGCCGGTGACCGATCTCATAGGGGTGCGAGTCGATGGCGCTGAGATACGCGACATAGTAGTTCGCGTCGTATCCGGAGATGGTGATGAAACCACAACACGGATGCGACGCAAAAGCCGGATGGACGAGGTCGCGATCCTAGCCGATTGGTGGGTCGATCTCAGTGGCGTCGTGTTCGATATTCACTCGGTCGTATTCGAATTTAGAAGCGATGCTCGGCCAACCCGCATCGAGGCGCTGCTGAGCACAACATCCGGGTAAGCCGGTTCGTTAATAGCAGCTTACGAAATACTGAACAGCCAAGCTGATTGGTCCAATTCCAGTGTTGGTGCAGGAATGATCCGGCTTCTAACGGAGGGTAGGGTTTCTGAGTTCGGGTGCAGCTGACCTGCTCCCCTGAAATGCCCGGCATTTGGAGTTAGCCTGTTCTCCAACTGAGGAGACAGACGATGAAGAGAAGCCGTTTCAGCGAAGAACAGATCATTGGGATTTTGAAAGAGCACCAGGCTGGGCTTGGCGCGAAGGAGTTGTGCCTCAAGCATGGGATTAGCGATGCGACCTTCTACAAGTGGCGGTCGAAGTATGGTGGCATGGAAGTGTCTGATGCGCGGCGGCTGAAGATGCTGGAAAGCGAGAACGCCAAGCTGAAGAGTTGGAGGGAGCAGAAAAGGCCCCAGTGGGGCGTTTTCCCCGACCAACGCTGGCCGAGCAGATGATGGATGTAGCGACGCTGAAAGAGATGCTCGAAAAAAGCTTCTGAGGATGAGCCATGTCGCGCCATTGGTCCGAGCGACAATGGCGAATGTTCGAGGAGGAATGCTGTGAACTGGGCCATGAAGACCAAGGGTTACAATCAGAAACGGGCCTGTTCTTTGGCCGGGATCGACCCGCGTGTGTATCGGCGAAGGTCGAAGCGCCCTGCCGACACGGAGCTGCGGACAAGGATGAAAGAACTGGCCTCCGAGCGGCGACGGTTTGGCTAACGGCGTCTGCACATCCTGCTGAAGCGCGAGGGATGGCAAGTGAATGAGAAGAAGCTTTACCGGCTCTAACGCGAAGAAGGGTTAACCGTTCGTAAACGGGGCGGACGCAAGCGTACAGAGGGCACCAGGCCGTCCATGAGGGTAACCGCGATTGAGATAAAGAACGCATCGCCCAAAAGCGGGATCATGCCCAGGATCGTGGTGCTGGCCGCCAATAGAACCGGCCTGAGGCGCGAGGTTGAGGCCTCGACAATCGCGGATCGCAAGGGGCCGCCGCCCAGGCCGCCCCCTCCAGGCACCCATCCCCATCCATATCGAAGGAGATATGGCTGCCGAAGCTCACATCGACACCGTTTCCTTTCAGATCAAGGATATCGGGCATACCCCCTCAGCCGGAGCCAAGTCCCTGATTGCCGCGTGAGTCGTATCCTGTGGCGGACCCGATAGAATGGTTCTCAGATGTCCCGTGCCCGCCGCTTCCACTCCCCACCGACGACCCTGCTCCGCCGCCTGAGCCGTAGTTTGGCGCGGGCCCACTAGAGTCGCCGTCGCGGTCGCTACTCCGTCCGGGATTCTGCCAATCGTTGTCGTTTGAACTGTCGCTGTCGCCGGAGTTGTATTTGTACGCCCGGAGGCCAGCGCAACCACCGCCGCGTGCGGCCAACTCGGTCAACGCGTCAAGACTATTATACTGATGACCCTTATTGACGATTGAATTGGGCGACGAAACTCTCGCCGAACCGACCGTAGCCTCCATTACATAGCGGTCAGGCGCGATGCCCATCAATCTTTCAACATGATAAGGCCCTTCGATATTCCCTGTATAACTCACATTTACGGTAACAACCCCACCATTGGGAATGGTTAAACTATGTCTGAAATCAAGGCTTCATCGTGAGACGTAACATCTATACAGCCAGCAGAGCCTGGATATTGCCCACCGTGGAGAAAGAAGCCGCCTCTTCCGTCGGTATTAGTAGACTGTTCGGCGGCAAGAGGCGCCATCACAGCGCCCCGTCCAAATTCACAGCCCCCGTAAGCTGGCCAAGCCCCAAAACCAAAAGGACTTAGAACTACATCCCTCAGTGTAGGCCTCTGAATGTCAGAAACAGAAAATGAATGGATTCCTTCCGAGATCGGATCATAATCTGAGGTAAATTGATCAATTGAGATGAAATCCGGGTTACTTGAGGTTGCGGGATAAGAAGATATGATCCTCCCTCATTTAAATTTGGAAGTGAAGCTTCTAAATCATTAAATTACCCTCTAGCTTATTTTATATAAACCTGCCCTTCTATATATAGACCAGCGTCAACGATAAAATCGCGACTAAGATAGCCAATAGAGGCCTAGAGCGCATCACGAGCAAGGCAAAAATCGGAAAAAAGATAATACCCAGCAAGGTTCGAGAAGCTGTATAAGAATACGGATCTCGAACCTGCAATTGCAAAGCATCGAATACAAGCGTTTCCGGAACATATCCTCGTGACCCCTGATCATATATCGAATAGGCGTTCAGAGCAAACAAGGTCACCGAGAGCATCAAGATAGAAAGCGCCAGAGCCCGCGGCCCTGCGACCCGAAAACCACCGCGCATCACAGCAAACGAAGCCAGAACAAATATAGAAGCCAGCGCAGGCAGAATCCAAGCATTTAAATTCACAGCAAGGTAACTCTAAATTCAAAATACTTGACCAACGTAAGCTAGAGAGTGACCCCCCTCAATGCGACAAAGCGAATTCGGCACGGAGCGCTTAAATGATGCCAACAGATCGATATCTCGCTTCCGCCACGACGACGCTCGTTATATTCAAGGCCATCGTCATTTAGATTATGGCCGGTCGGCGGGCTCGAGCCGCTAACACTCCGCAAAGAGACTGCTGAGGGCCCACCGCTACCGCCGCCCAAGCCATCTCCTCAAGGAACCCATCGTCATCCATGTCGACCAAGACATTACTGCCGAAGCTGAGATCGACATCGTTTCCGTTCAGGTCGAGGATGAGAGGAAACGCCGCGCTCCAATCGTACGGATCTCTGGGATCGTTCTGGATGCTTTTACCCGAGTGACCGCTGGAGGTCAGCTCTCCCTCAGCGGCGATGTAATCTCCGCTTGTAACGGCTGCGTCCCACGCGTCATCATGGGCGTCACCATTCCACCCAAAGCTCCCGCCGCTCGGTGATCAGACGTCAGTATCATTGCCGCCGTCCCCACCGCCGCCTGGGTTGCCCATACTTCCTGGTCCCCCCAAATGCTGTGTCAGATCTTTCAGGAAGGATTTCTCCCCTAGCGCGATCAACAGCAGCGCGCAGCGCGTTTGGGTTAGTTTACGAGCCGCCATCCGTACCAGGCATCAGTCCACTACGAGCGCGCGCCCGAGCCCCACCCAACAAATCCAATCCAGCCTTGGCCAGACCAGTTCTTAGGACTGCCATCCGGTCGCAACCCGTTATAGAGATTCACGACCTCGGTAACGGTCAAGGCATTAACATCAGCGACGTAGAAGACGTTGCTTGGATCACCAAACTCATCATTACTTTGAGTAATATTTCACAGCATTAGCCCCCTAAGTGATTCCCGCAACGATCATAGATCCACGAGAACGGCTCGCCGCGAGCCCTTCCCGTGACGTTAAAAATCCTACTTGGTCTGTAATAGCTAGCTTCCGCGTAAGCCATCGAACCGTCCTCCAAAACGATAGTGAGTCGCTCCACCATTCGTTCAGTATTTCCGATTTGGATGACGTGCTGGCGCAGTGAAAGCTCTTCGGCTGATAAATCTTGGCCTGTTTCTCTCTCAAGCACTCTGGCCACAATTTCTTCTTCGGACGCAGTTCCATTCCAAAAGGAACATGCAAGCGCAGAATTTGGCAGCCATACTACAACCAGAAGAAGGGCAACGGTAGCTTGGCTGCAGGTCATGAAGGATCGATTATTTAATCGCATGTAAAACGAACGCAATTCACTTGTCTAGAGGTTGCTGTTCCACGAGATACGCATACGCAATATATACACCGAAGGCCCAACGGTATCGTTTTTAGATACAGGTAAGCTCCACATTCGAAATATATAAAACCTACTATCGCCACCAGTTGAACGAGTTTGGATTAGGGCGAGAATTCCGCAAGAAGATCTCAACTGCAAGTGATTCTTTTGTGACCCCAAGTGTAGCAGGCTCTCGCTGACGTGCGATGTGCGTCGCGAAAACATGTTGAGGTTCATTTTACTTAAATTGAAAATGGATGAGGCTTGGCTGATAGCATCGAAAAGGCGCGGGCCTTCAATGGGAAAATTCTCCCAAATAAAGTGCTTTCAACTTGACGCACCTGACCACGAATGTTCAATAAATCCCAAGCGAAGCTTGTTTGGGTTAGACCAAACATATGCTATTATGTCGCGGTTGAAACGCCCAACCCCTTGAGTTTGCCGATGAATCGATGGCTGAGCGTGGCTTATCTGCTGATAAATTAGCTTATCAGATTATGTTGGCGTAAATAAAATGTGGCGCAGCGCGCAATCCTAAGTTACTTTTATTGACGTGCCTTCACGCCAGTTGATTCCCCTCACCATTTCCACACGCCCATTTCCCTGAGTGCCCATAATGCCTTCTTTTCGCCCGCTCTGGCTGGTTTTTTTCAGTATCTTCGTCAACCTCCTGATATTGACCGGCCCGCTTTACATGTTGCGGGTCTATGCGCACCGTGCGCGGCCATCGCGTCCAGCTGCTGCGAGAGGCTTCTCAATAGAGAAATGAAATCTTCGTTGGAACCAGAATTTGGAAAAGCAGCAACCTGATCAAACGCTTGTTGGATGGTAAGCATCCTAACCTCCTAAAACTAACAACCGGAGAGAGTATTCTCTGGAATGGCTATGCCACTTATATCTCTTGGCGAGAATTTTGATGAATGAGCAATCACCGCACCAGCCATAGCATCCAGCGCATGTGACAGAGTAGTGCTGTCTGTAGCGCAGTCATCTGAAGTTTTTATGATCTCTGGTGAATACAATACAACGCGTTCAAAAACAACCGCAGGTACTTTTTCTACTTTTATGAACTGTTTCAACTTTTTCCCATCTTTGATAGCTAGGAATGCATCTTCGGTATTCGATTTGCCATGAAGTGTTGTTGCGCCGATTAGCTGACCACCGATACTGGCGCAAAGGCGAAATGGATCGTTTAACCTATCATTGATTGGCAATATTTGAACCCAATCTGTGTCATCGTCGCCAAAGAAATGTCGGCCATCCAAGCGCGGCTCGAATTGCATGGTGCGCTTTGGTTCGTAAGGGATGTAGGTCACCACGTTAGAGCTCTCCCATTGATTTCTGGCGCAAACTGCCGAGCATTGCGTGCAACCCTGCGCTCTTGGAGGATGCTGATTGGCCAAAGCTGGCGCGTCTCTTCCCTCGGATCCATACGCTTCCTCGCTTTCTCGCGTCCAGACTGCAACTCGGGCGCCAGTGCGGGAAGCGCGAGGTTAAAGTCGGTGCGACTACTTCTTGTATAATTTGACTAAACTGCGTCATCTCAAAAACTCATTTACTCGATTGCCCATTCTGCGATTTTGTGTCGGATCATTTCGATCGGACCGCGCTAATACTCTTCGGCTCCGCGCCGCCTGAGCGCGAGCGGGAATACAACGAAAGCTACAATCCCTGTTTCACGATCATGAAACCAACCGCGACAATAGGCGCCCGACCTGCGGCGCAAAGACTCTTCGTAAAAGCAGGTTGTCAGGAAGATAAGCACCCATCATCGGCAAAGATCGAGTATGTTGTTGTGCCGCTTATTGGCTCGATCCACGCGTTTTCATCGGTTGTAACTGCCTCGAGCGGCTGCCGCTGGCCGCGCCGCGCCCGCTCCGCCCAATCCATCAATATCCTAAGGCGCAGGTGGCGATCCGCGTCGTGCGCCCCGCCGAATCGGTGATGTTCCTGGCCCCGCAAGACCGCCCGCTGGTGATCGCCGCCCGGGTCGAGGCCATCCATGTCGATCAGGTCTGCCAAGGCCAAGAGTCCATCCTGCGCTTTCCCGCCTTCAACACGCGCACCACGCCCGAGCTTTTCGGCCAGGTTACCCGCATCTCTGCCGATGCCTTCCTGGATGAGGTTACCGGCGCCAGCTTCTACGATGCCGAACTGATCCTAAGCCCCGGCGAAATCGACCGCATCGCCGACCTGACCCTGCTGCCCGGCATGCCGGTCGAAACCTTCATCCGAACCCAAGATCAAACGCCCATGCAGTATCTGCTGCGGCCCTTGACCAACTACTTCAACCGAGCGTTCCGGGAGGAATGACGGGGTCGCTTGACCCGGTAGCTTACGCGGGGTCATTTCTGTCGGCTCAGTTGAAAGATGCGCGGACAATCTTGAGTGCCCGAGGCCCGCGACCGATTAGCCAAGATCAATGGCGAAGATGGGATGCACTCCAGAGGCCGATCACCGCCTGCCCGAAACTTCTGATACGAACGTCCGCTCTGATGGGCCGCGCTGCGGCACTCAGGTTTTATCGCGAACGACCGCTAAGGGCCGAATAAGCTCAGCTCAACGAGGCAGGTCTGAACGTTGGGCGGCTGGGGCGCAGAGATCCTCGATACCGCAGCGCGTCAGCAGCCGGGCCGTTGTGCGAAAGGCACGAACAAACGAGCTACAGCTGCTTCCACAGTGCTTCCACGAGAAGCAGAGACGGGAATTGCCCGGCCAAGGTTCGCTGGATAATACTGATTTTTGTTGATTAAATGGTGCCCCCAGAGAGACTCGAACTCCCGACCCTCTGATTACAAATCAGATGCTCTACCAGCTGAGCTATAGGGGCACGCGGGTTCCCATACGCCAAGCACAAAGCGCGTGCAAGAACGGCCGGGGGTTTGCAAGGCCGGAAAGCTCGCTATACCGTTTGTCAGCACTTTTGGGGGTAGGACGGGGCCGCGGGGCAGTATGCAGGTCGTCTTTCATATCGGGGCGCCATGCACCGACGGCGATTTGCTGATTGGATCGCTCTTAAAGAACCGGGCGGTTTTGGCGCGCGAGCATGTGATCGTGCCGCAACCCACGCGCTATCGCGCCGTGGTGCGTGATACCGGCCGGGCGCTGTCGGGCCGCTCGGCCACCGATGAGGTGCAAGAGGCGCTGCTGGATGCCATCGTGGATGAGATGGATGTCGATCGCTTGATCCTGTCTGACCCACGTTTTATTTGCATCAACCGGCTGGTGGTTCAGGGGGCGCAGATCTGGCCAATGATTGATCGGCAGGCGGCGCAATTGCGGGCGCTTTTTCCCGAGGCTGAGGTCGAGTTTTTCATCGGCATGCGCGATCCCGCCACCCTGATCCCGGCGCTGTTTCGAAGCTCGCGCTTCAAAGACTTCGAAGAGTTCACCGAAAACATGCAGCCCCATGCCGTAGCTTGGTCGGAAATGCTGCGCCGCTTGCGCGTCGCGCAACCCGATTGCCCGGTTTACACCTGGTGTAACGAGGATACGCCGCTACTTTGGGGCGAGGTGATGCGGGAACTGGCTGGGGTTGGTGGCGATGTCACGCTCGACGGCATGGATGACCTGGCCGAAACCATCATGGAAGAGGCCGGGTTTGGTCGGATGAAAGCCTATCTACGGGACAATCCGCCCGAGACGGAAATGCAACGCCGCCGCATCGTGGCGGCCTTTCTCGACCGCTACGCGCGCGAAGATGCCATTGAGGAAACGCTCGACCTGCCCGGCTGGACCGAAGACCTGATCGAAGACATGACCGCCAGTTACGAAGCCGATATGGATGTGATCGCCCGGATCCCGGGGGTCACGCTTCTGGCCCCCTAAAGCGGCGAAAGGTTACGACGAACGTCGAGGCTGGCAAAGCCTAAGCGACCCGCTGCTCGCTTATCGCATCCCAAGCGCTTCTTTATACATTTCCAGCACCGCCTCTTCTTCGGCGATATCGTCAGGCTCGCGCTTGCGCAGTGCGATGACCTTGCGGATCACCTTGGTGTCATAGCCGCGCGATTTCGCTTCGGCCATCACCTCTTTTTGCTGATCGGCGATGTCCTTTTTCTCGGCCTCAAGCCGCTCAAACCGCTCGATAAACTGGCGCAACTCATCGGCGGTGACGCGGTAGCTGTCGGGCTTGGGGGCGCTGTCATCCATAAAGGCGGTCTCCTGATCGGCGGTGAATTCGGATTGAAGCGCTGCTATAGAATCCCGCTTGTTGGCCCGCAAGTCTTGCCGCATTCAAGATAATGGCCTAGGTCAATTATGTGACCGCGAAAAGGATAGACCGCTGATGACTTGGCTGGTTGTGGTAGGGACGGTTTTGGCCGTGCTGGGCCTGATGGCCCTGGGTTATTGCATCTTTGCAGCCGTCTCGGCCAAACGCGCGGGATTGCCAGATGCCGAGTTGCGGGCGCGGCTGCAGCGGATCGTCGGTATCAATATGGGCGCGCTTTTGGTTTCTGTCCTTGGGCTGATGAGCGTTGTGATGGGCGTGTTCCTGGCCTAGCCAGCGTCAAAGCGCCTGACCGACAAGCGCCCCGATGGCCGATGTCGCCGCCATCGCCAAAGCCCCCCAAATCACCACCCTGCCCGATGCCCGCAAGATCGGGGCCCGCCCGGCGCGCGCGCCCAAGGCCCCCAAGCTGCCAAGCGCGATCAGCGTTGCGGCCCCTACGGCCCAACTGGTGCTGCCCAAAGGTGCCAAGCCGGCCACCCCAAGCGGTACCGCCGCCCCTGCCGCAAAGGTCATGGCCGAAACCACGGCGGCTTGCAGGGGCCTTGGTGGCGACAGATCGGTCAGCCCAATCTCATCACGCAGATGCGCGCCAAGCGCGTCTTTTTCCGTCAAGGTCTGCGCGACCTCGGCTGCCAGGTCAGGGTCTAGCCCCCTGGCCTCATAAATCGCGGCCAACTCGGCCAACTCACCCTCGGGGTTTTCGCGCAGCTCGGTCCGCTCACGTGCGATATCGGCACGCTCGGCATCCGCTTGGCTCGAGACCGAGACATATTCCCCCGCCGCCATGCTCAGCGCGCCGGCAACAAGCCCCGCGGTGCCCGCCAACAAGATCGCGGGTTTATCGGCGCTCCCCGCTGCGACCCCCATGACCAGCGCGGCGGTCGACAGAATGCCATCATTGGCCCCCATGACGGCCGCCCGCAACCAGCCCGTGCGCCCCGACACATGCGGCTCCACATGGGCCGAAATCACCCCGTGGCCGCTAGGACGTACCATGATCCAACCCTAGTTTGCCGGGGTTAAAGATATTCAGCGGGTCCACCGCCTGTTTGATCGCCGACATCATCCCCATCGAGGCCGCCCCAAGCTCTCGCTCTAGATAGGGCGCTTTGCCTTGGCCGATCCCATGTTCGCCGGTGCAGGTGCCGCCCATCCCGATCGCCACATCGTTTAGCCAGCCGACATAGCGTTCGGCCCGCGCGACCTCGGCGCTGTTCTCCATGTCGATCAAAAGGAGCACATGGAAATTCCCATCGCCGACATGGCCGACCACCGGGGCCACAAACCCCATCTCGGCGGCTTTCTCCTGCGCGGCGCCGACACAATCGGCCAAGCGCGACACCGGCACGCAAACATCGGTTGAAATCCCCTTGCGCCCTGGCATCAAGGCCAAGCTTGCCCAATAGGCATCATGGCGCGCCTGCCAAAGCTTGCTGCGCTCCTCCTCACGCGTGGCGAAGGTGAAGCCGGTGCCTCCGCTATCGCCCGCAATCTCGCCAAACACCTCGGCCTGCTCGGTCACGCTGGCCTCCGTCCCATGGAACTCCAAAAGCAATAGCGGCGTCTCGGGCAGGTTCAGCTTGGAATAGGCATTCACCGCCTTCACCTGCAACGCGTCCAGCAATTCGATCCGCGCCACCGGCAACCCATATTGGACGGTGCTGATCACCGCGTCACAGGCCGCGCGCACTGTGGGAAAGGAACAGGTCGCCGCTGACACCGCCTCCGGTATGCCCTGAAGCCGCAGCGTCATCTCGGTGATCAAGCCAAGGGTGCCTTCCGACCCGATGATCAACCGTGTCAAATCATATCCGGCCGACGTCTTGCGCGCCCGCGCGGCGGTGGTCATGACCTCGCCCGAAGGCAGCACTGCCTTCAAGGCCAGCACGTTGTCCTTCATCGTGCCATAGCGCACCGCGCAGGTGCCCGACGCATTGGTGGCCGCCATCCCCCCAAGCGACGCATCAGCCCCAGGATCAATCGGGAAAAACAGACCGGTATCGCGCAAATGCGTGTTTAGCGCTTTGCGTGTGACACCCGGTTCAATCACCACATCCATATCTTCGGGATGAACGGCCAATATCCGATCCATTTGGCTCATGTCCAAACAAACGCCCCCCGCAGGCGCATTCACGTGCCCTTCAAGCGAGGTGCCGGTGCCAAAGGGGATCACAGGCACCCGATGCGTGGCGCAAATCCGGACGATCTCCTGAACCTCTTCGGTGCTTTGTGGAAAGATCACCGCGTCGGGCGGTTGATTGCGCAGCCAGGTGGTCGTGTGCCCATGCTGTTCACGCAGCGCCTGACCGGTTTCTACCCGCGGGCCCAACCGCTGCCGCAGCACGTCCAGCGCCGTTGCAATCCCCGCCTCATTCCGCGGCAAATCGGCCAATAGCGCCATCCAACCCTCTCCCAAACGCATCGCTCAGCGCGACGCTACCGCCCTGCCCCCTGCAACGCAACGCGACGCAAAGCTTAAGGCGCGCCTTCAAATCTTTATCCCCAAAATATGGCCGCCGGAGGCAACGCCACTCGCCAAAAGCACATCGGTTGCTCAATAGCGCGCTCGGCGCCATCTCCCGCCAAATTCCGAGCTTCGGAATTTGCCCCGGGCGATGCGGCGCAGCCGCAGCGCAACCATTCTGAGGATCTAGTAAGGACCGTCTTCCAAAACGCCATCCCGGCTCATCTGCGCGTAAAGCAAGCCTTCTCGTAACCCGCGATCAGCCACGCTCAACCGATCCGTGGGCCAGGCGCGCAACAGGGCCTGCAAAATCGCGGCACCGGACATGATCAGTGTCTGCCGGTCGCGGCCAATCCGTGGGTCGCGCCGGCGGCCATCTGGCCCTAGCGACAAATAGCCTTGGATCACATGGTCGATCTGGTCCGAGGTCATACGCAGCCCATCGACCTTATTGCGATCATAACGCCGCAACCCAAGGTGAGAGGCGGCGACCGTTGTGACCGTGCCGCTTGTCCCGATGATTTGAAATCCCTCGCGCGCCTGATCAGCGGCATCGTCATAAGGCGAAAACGCAGCCAGTTGCTCTTCGAAATACCAACTCATCAGCGCAAAGCGGGCGCCATCATCAGCCACGTCGCGATACATGTCTTTCAGGGTGGCCACGCCAAGCGGGATCGAAATCCAATCCACCACCTTGGCGCGGGGGAAAATCGTCTCCTCGTGATCGAAGCCTTGATGCAGCCGCATGATCGCGCGCGGGCGTTCGATCCGCGGCACCCGGCTTAGATCGATCCAAACCAGTTCGGTCGAGCCGCCACCAATATCAACCACCAACAATTGCTCGGTCTTGGTCGACACCAAAGGCGCGCAGGACACCACGGCCAGGCGCGCCTCCTCCTCCGGCTCGATGATCTCCAGCTCCAACCCAGTTTCGCGCTGCACGACCGAAATGAATTCAGACGCATTGGTCGCGCGTCGGCAGGCTTCGGTCGCCACCAGTCGCATCCGGGTGACCTGATACTTCGACAGTTTCTTCTGGCAGATTTTCAGCGCCCCAACCGTGCGGGCCATGGAACTGCGCGACAAACGGCCCGAGGCCTCCAACCCGTGCCCAAGCTGCACCGATTTCGAAAAACTATCGACGACATGCAATTGGCTGCCTTTGGGCTGCGCAATCAGCATCCGGCAGGAATTCGTGCCCAGGTCCAAAGCCGCGTAAAGATCCGCGGGATCAGGTTTGGTGTTTGGCGCGGCGCGCCGTTCGGCAGGCGGGTCAGTGGCCGGGGTGACAGGGGCCACGGGTCTGGGGAACGGGCCGGCGCCAGGTTTGCGTTTGCGCGCCATGGGGCCTCCGGGTGTCTCTTGCTTCAGGCGAATGTAGCCTGCGCGCGGCAAGCTCACAATGGCCCTGCCTGGCTCGCCCTCAAGATCATCATGAGAATTATGGGGGCCGCGCCCCCTCGCGCCGCGCCTTGTCAGCCGGTATTCCATTTCTTGTGCACGCGTCGCTCTCGCCGCGTGTGGTGTCGAAAACAGGATCGGTTCTGCCCCGGCGCTCCCCTATGGTGCGCCGAACCAAAGCCTGCTGGGCGATTCCAAACGGAGGATGTCATGCCTGCCATAACCCATGTCTTCTGGCGCGATATTCCCGCCCAAGTCATTGTGGGCAAAGGCCGCCGTGGCTCCAAAGCGATCCTGCCCGAGCGTTTCGAACAGGCCATTGACCGCTGCGCGATGAAAATTGGCGCAAAGGATGAAGATGCCTATCTCGCGGAATGGCGCCGCGTGCCGGCAGGCGAAGTTGACGGCGATCCCGCCGAAATCGCCGCCGCCGAAGCCGCGCGCCTGGATGCTGATTACGACACCGACCGCCTGAAACGTCTGATCGACGCCGAAGGCCACGACCCTGCAAGCACGGCCGCCTGAGGCCCCCTTGGCATCTATCTGGGAGAGAGCAATGGCCCTTTTGAACTTCCGCACCAAGGCTGAAACGGTGGTTCGCCCCGCGAACCCGGCGATGGAATCGCTGTTGGAGGGGTATTCGATCGAGGTGATGCCGCGCACCGCCGCCAAGATCGATGATTTCCGCGATCATCTTCCGGCTGGCACACGGGTCTACATCGCCCATATCGATGGCACTGAGATCGAAGATATGGTCGCCACAGCAAAGCGCCTGCGAGAGCAAGGCTTTGAGCCGATGCCGCATTTCCCGGCGCGCTCAATCCCCGGAGCGGCCACGCTTGCCGATTGGATCCGCCGTTATCAGGTCGAGGCGGGCGTGAAACAGGGCCTAATCCTGGCCGGTGGTATTGGTATGCCGCGCGGGGAATACCATTCCTCCATGCAGCTTTTGGAAACCGGCTTCTTTGACGATGCCGGGTTCACACATCTGCATGTTGCGGGCCACCCCGAAGGCAACAAGGATATCGACCCCGATGGCGGCGAGGCCGAGGTGATGGCCGCCGCCAAGTGGAAACAGGATTTTGCCAACCGGTCCGACGCGGAATTTGCCATCGCCACCCAATTCGCGTTCGAGGCAGGGCCGGTCATGGCTTGGGCCGACCGTCTGGCTGATGCTGGCGTCGACATGCCCGTGCATCTGGGCATCGCAGGCCCTGCCAAGCTGCAAACCCTGATCAAATTCGCCATCGCTTGTGGCGTTGGTCCGTCGCTTTCGGTTCTGCAAAAGCGTGCGCGCGATGTTTCAAAACTGCTCTTGCCGTTTGAGCCGGTGGATATCCTGACGGAACTGGCCGCCGCCAAAGCCGAAGGCCGCGCCAAAAACATCGAGCGCATCCATTTCTTCCCCCTTGGCGGGATCAAAACCAACGCGGCCTTTGCCGCCGATCACGGTGGCGCCGCCGCCCAGCCGGCCAACCTGGCCTAACCCTCAAACGCAAGAGCAACCACGCCCATGACCCGCACCGTTATCGAGTCGAAAACCAAGACAACCGTGATCGGCTTTGATGAGCCCTTTTGCGTGATTGGTGAACGGATCAACCCCACCGGCCGTAAGATCCTGAATGAAGAGCTGGAACGCGGTGATTTCTCGCGTGTCGAGCGCGACGCGATTGCCCAGGTCGAGGCTGGGGCCACGGTGCTGGATGTGAACTCGGGCGCGGTGTTTTCGAACAAAATGGCCGAAGACCCGCGTTACGCTGACAATAACTTTGTCGAGCCGACCCTGATGCCAGAGCTGATCAAAGTGGTCCAAGGCGTCACCGATTGCCCGCTTTGCATTGACAGCTCGGTCCCCGGCGCGTTGGAGAACGGCCTGGCCGCCGCTGAAGGTCGCCCGCTTTTGAACTCAGTCACCGGTGAGGAAGAACGGCTCGAGGTCGTGCTGCCCCTGGTCGCCAAATACAACGTGCCTGTTGTGGCGATCTCGAATGATGACACGGGCATTTCCGAAGACCCCGAAGTGCGTTTTGCAGTGGCCAAGAAGATCGTCGAACGCGCCGCCGATTTTGGCATTCCAGCCCATGACATCGTGGTTGACCCGCTGGTCATGCCCATCGGCGCAATGGCGACCGCAGGGCATCAAGTCTTTACGCTGGTGCGACGTCTACGCGAAGAACTTGGCGTCAACACCACCTGCGGCGCCTCGAACATCTCGTTCGGGCTGCCGAACCGGCATGGCATCAACAACGCGTTCCTGCCCATGGCATTCAATGCGGGCATGACCTCGGCCATTATGAATCCGGTCGCCCTGCCCGTCGGCCCCAAGAAGATCGCCGAGAAAAAGGCCCAGGTCGAAGCGGCCGGCGTGATCCTGCCGCCCGATATGGATGACGAGGCGTTCGTAAAGCTGTTCGGCATGGGCTCGACCAAGCCGCGCGCTGGTAAGGAGATGGAGGCCATCCGCGCCGCCAACTTCCTGCTGAACCACGACGACGGTGGGGCCGCCTGGATCAACTTCAACAAAGATCCCGATGCCGCCCCGCAAGGCGGGCGGGCCGGTGGCCGCCGTCGCCGTCGGGCGGGGTAAGGTGGCGCGAACCAAACCAGCTGCAATCTGGGTGCATGACACTGATGCGCCCCGTCGTTCCAGTGCCTTTTGCCCCGCGAGTCGATCAGGCTTCTGTTCTAAATCGAAAATTTGTACGAGTTTTCACATCGTGTGAGCTTTCGTCCGAAAACTCACGACGCAGCTATTAAGGCGCATCTTAGCCATGTCGGAAAACCCTCTTGTCATCTTCACCCCGTCGGGCAAGCGCGGGCGGTTTCCAGCGGGCACGCCCATCCTGACCGCTGCGCGCCAGTTGGGTGTCGATCTGGATAGCGTCTGCGGCGGGCGTGGGATTTGCTCCAAATGCCAGATCGCGCCGTCTTACGGCGACTTTCCCAAACATGGCGTGACCGTTAGCGACAGAGCCCTATCCGAATGGAACGCGGTGGAGGAGCGGTATGACCGCGTGCGCGGCCTGAAACAAGGTCGCCGCCTGGGCTGCCAAGCCACGGTGCAAAGCGATATCGTGATCGACGTGCCACCCGAAAGCCAGGTGCATAGGCAAGTGGTGCGCAAAGCGGCCTCGGCCCGCCCGATCACCATGGACCCGGCCACCCGGCTGGTTCTGATCGAGGTCGAAGAACCCGATATGCACGAACCCTCGGGCGATTTCGAACGCGTGCAAGCGGCGCTGAGGGACCAATGGCAGATCGACAAAGTGACCTGCCCCCTAAACGTTCTGCAAAAGCTGCAACCAGCGTTGCGTAAAGGCCAGTGGCAGATCAGCTTGGCTCTGCATCAAGCCGCCCATAGCGACGGGTTTGAGATCCTTGATGTTTGGCCGGGCCTGCATGATGGCGGGCTTTATGGGTTGGCCATTGACCTCGGCTCGACCACCATCGCCGCGCATTTGTGCGACCTGTCCGACGGGCGGGTTTTGGCCTCATCCGGCCTGATGAACCCGCAAATCCGCTTTGGCGAAGACCTGATGAGCCGGGTCAGCTATGCGATGATGAACCCCGGCGGCGATCAGGAAATGACCCTTGCCGTGCAGGAAGCGATTGCCACCTTGGCGGGTGAAATCGCGGCTGAGGCTGAAATTCATCCGTCGCTGATCTTCGAGTTGGTGATCGTCTGCAACCCGGTCATGCATCACCTGCTTTTGGGCATCGACCCGGTTGAACTGGGGCAAGCGCCTTTTGCGCTCGCCACCTCGCAAAGCCTGACGCTTTCGGCACGTGATTTGAATATCGGCACGGTCGCCGAAAGTGGGCAGGTGTATTTGTTGCCATGTATCGCAGGCCATGTGGGCGCGGACGCGGCGGCGGTGGCACTAAGCGAAGAACCGACAAAAGCGGAGGAACTGACGCTGATTGTCGATGTCGGCACGAATGCGGAGATTCTGCTGGGTGACAAGGATGGCGTGTTGGCTTGCTCCTCGCCCACCGGCCCGGCCTTTGAAGGCGCACAGATCAGTTCCGGCCAGCGCGCCGCGCCCGGCGCGATCGAGCGGATCGAGATCGATCCCGCGACCAAAGAACCACGTTTCCGCGTCATCGGCAGCGAGCTTTGGTCCGACGACCCCGGCTTTGCCGAGGCGACAAAGGATACCGGCGTCACGGGCATCTGCGGCTCGGGCATCATCGAGGCGGTGGCCGAATTGCGTATGGCTGGCATTCTGGATGCTTCGGGCCTAATCGGCTCGGCAGAGGCTGCGGGCACGCCCCGTTGTGAGCCCGAGGGGCGCACATTCTCGTATCTGGTCCATGATGCGAGCGAGCACGGCGGACCGCGCATCACCGTAACCCAGGGTGATATTCGCGCCATTCAGTTGGCCAAATCGGCACTTTACGCCGGGGCGCGGCTGTTGATGGATCAGCGCGGCGTCGATCAGGTGGATCGCGTGGTGCTGGCCGGGGCCTTTGGCGCCCATATCAGCCCCAAACACGCGATGGTTCTGGGCATGATCCCCGATGCGCCGCTTGAAAAGGTCACAAGCGCGGGCAACGCGGCTGGCCATGGCGCGCGCATCGCCCTGTGTAACCGGGGCGCACGCCAGCAGATCGAACGTACGGTGCGCGACATCCACAAGGTAGAAACGGCGGTAGAACCCAAATTCCAAGAGCATTTTGTGAATGCCAACGCCATTCCTCACGCCACCGACCCGTTCCCGGAGCTTGCAAAAATTGCGCCGCTACCCCAAGTCGCCTTTGGCGCATCGGGCGCCCAACCGGGCGAAGGTGGCGGCGGGCGCAGGCGCCGTCGGCGGGCCTGATCCGCGCTTTCGCAAGGGGTATCATCACCGCTTGACCTCGGGCGGCACAGGGCCTATCCGGATGCCCTGCGCGGGTATGGTGAAAAGGTATCACGCGAGCTTCCCAAGCTTAAGTTACGGGTTCGATTCCCGTTACCCGCTCCAGCGCAGCCCCGTTTGCAACGCATTGAACCTTCCGACATGACCAAGCCCTTGCTGCCGTATCACACGCCATTATTCGACTATGATCTGCGCAAGCTGGGCATCCCCGAACCTTGGGGCTTTGGCCTAGCCGACCGGGTGCGATTTGGCGAATTGGACGCGCTTGGCCATGTGAACAACACCGCCTACCTACGCTGGTTCGAAAGCTTTCGGCTGCCCTATCTCCAGGCGCGTCATGTCACGGATTACGGCCCAACCTCACCCCGGTTGGTCTTGCGCTCGGTCGCGGCCCAATACCGGGCTGAAATGGGGATGGGGTTGGATTACGTGGTGGTCGGGCGCACGCGGGCTTATCGCAACACATCCTTTACGATGGAATACGGCGTCTTTGCCCTCCAGGACGGGGCCACCAGCCTGACGGCCAGCGGCGAAGCGGTCATCGTACTGCTTCAACGGGATGGCAGCGGACGTTACCCAATTCCGGAGGCCGGAATCGAGGCGTTCCGCACCATCGACAAGGCGTTGGACGAAGCGGGTTAAAGCCCCCCTGCGGCGATGCGGGCCTGAATATCGGCGATCAAGGCGCGGGTTGATCCATCTTTCTCGGACCCGTCATCCTCACCCGCCAAAACAGGCGCGAGGGCGACGGCCAGTTCCTTGCCCAATTCCACACCCCATTGGTCGAACGAGTTCAGGCCCAAGATCACGCCTTCGACAAACACGCGATGTTCGTAAAGCGCGATGATCTGCCCCAAAACGAAGGGCGTCAGGCGGCTATAGACCAAAGTCGTTGAGGGCCGGTTGCCAGTGAACACCCGATGCGCGGCCTGGCGCTCCAGCTCGGCCCCTTCAAATCCCTTTTCGGTCATCATCTGACGGGCGGTTTCAAGCGAACGACCGCGCATCAACGCTTCGGATTGGGCCAGACAATTGGCCAACAGCAGCCGGTGTTGATGCGCAAGATCAGGCTCATGCCCAACCGCACCCACCATGAATTCACAAGGCACCACTTGCGTGCCCTGATGGATCAACTGATAGAACGCGTGCTGGCCGTTGGTGCCGGGTTCCCCCCAAACAATCGGCCCCGCCGCGCGTGGCAACGGGCTGCCATCCATGGCAACACCCTTGCCATTCGATTCCATCTCGAGCTGCTGAAGATAGGCGGGCAAGCGTGACAGGCGCTGTTCATAGGGCAAGACGGCGCGGGTGGGATAGCCGCAGATCTGATTGTGCCAAATCCCAACCAAGGCCAGCAAAACCGGCAGGTTCTGATCGAAATCGGCGCTGCGGAAATGCGTGTCCATCGCGCGGGCACCGGCCAGCATCTCTTCGAACGCGTCTGGACCAATGGCCAGCATCAGGCCCAACCCAATCGGACCCCAAAGCGAATACCGCCCACCAACCCAATCCTCGAACCCAAAGACGCGGGCCTCGGCAATCCCAAAGGCTTGGGTTTTGTCAACGGCACTGGAAAGTGCTGCGAATTGCGCCGCGGGCTCGGCCACCTGGGCGGCCATCCACGCCAGCGCAGTTTCCGCATTGGTCATGGTTTCGATGGTGGTGAAAGTTTTGGAGGCAACAATGACCAAGGTTCGGATTGGATCGAGCCCGGCCAGAACATCCGCAATATGCGCCCCGTCTACATTCGAGACATAGTGCAAACGCGGCCCGTCATGGAACGGAGCCAAAGCCAGTGTGGCCATCGCAGGCCCTAGGTCAGAGCCGCCAATGCCGATATTCACCACATCGGTATAGGCACCGCCCTGCCCTTGGATCGCGCCACTGCGAATGTCTTGGGCAAATTGTGCCATCCGCGCGCGCGTGGCCTGTACCTCTGGCAGAACATCGACGCCATCAACCAAGATCGGACCAGTGTCCGCGCGCAATGCGCTGTGCAGGACGGCGCGCCCCTCAGTCTCGTTGATCTTGGCCCCGGCGAACATCGCATCGCGTTTCTGGGCCACGCCAGTTTCCTGGGCCAGCTCTAACAAAAGCGGCAGCGCTTGCGCATCCATCTGGGTTTTGGAGTAATCAAACAGCAGCCCATCGGCACGGGCGGAAAACGTCTGGGCGCGGTTGGGGTCATCAAACAGGCTTAAGATCGCGCGACCAGCGGTCGCCGCCTGATGCGCGGCCAGTTTGCTCCAAAGATCATCCATGAAAATCGCCTTTAAGCTGCCCAATGAACCGTGGCGCTGCCCAGAACCAGATGGATCGGCGCATCCAGCGGGTGCAGCTGCGCGGCCCTTTCGATGGCGGCCCGCTTTTCTGCGCCGGTGATGACAACATGGGTGCTCATCGCGCCGCTCAAGACCGGGCCGGTCAAGGTGATGCGCGGTTCGCCCGCGCCCTCGGCCCGCATCGCCATCAACGGCGGGGCATTGGCATCCAAGGCCGCCTCTAGATTATCCGCGCCTGGAAAGAGGCTCGCAGTGTGCATATCTGCGCCCATGCCAAGCAAAAGAACCGAGATCGGCAAATGCCCATCCAGCCCTGGCGTGAGCGCTTTGATGCCCGCTTCGGGGCTTTCGGCCTCGGTATAAAACGGGATGAACTGCGCCTGCGCGGCCTTCGAGGTCAGGAGCCGTGATTTCACCATCGCGCTGTTGGACCGCGGATTATCCTCGGGCACCCACCGTTCATCATTCAGCATCACCGCCACACGATCCCATTCCAGCGCTTGCTCGCTCAGAACATCAAAAATCGGGCCCGGCGTGCTGCCACCCGGCACGCAAAAGGTGGCGCTGTCATGCCGACGCAGACAGTCGGCAATCTCACTGGCCAAGGTATCGGCCAGATCCAACATCATCAGATCTTGGTCGGGGTATTCGATCAGGTTCATTGGCTTGCAATCTCCCGCCAGCGACGACCATCTTTATGCATCAACACTAACGCATCTTCCGGCCCGGCGCTGCCCGGTTCGTATTCAAGCGGCTTATCGCCGCGATCGCTCCACCCGGCGATCAGCGGATCGGTCCACGCCCAGGCGGCCTCGACCTCATCCCCCCGCATAAAGAGCGTTTGGTTGCCACGGATCACATCCATGATCAGGCGTTCATAGGCATCCGGGGCATCCGCCGCCTCTGGGCCCAAGGCATCGGCAAAGGACATATCCAGCGGCACGTCGATCAAACGCATCCCACCCGGCCCCGGTTCCTTGATCGTCACGCGCAGATCGATCCCTTCATCCGGTTGCAGACGGATCGAAAGCACATTGGATTTCATGCCAGCATCCGCATCAAAGATCGAATGCGGGGTTTCTTTGAAATGCACCACAATCTCGGACCGGCGCGCTTTTAACCGCTTGCCCGTGCGCAGGTAAAAAGGGGTGCCATTCCAGCGCCAGTTCGACACGTGCAGCTTCATTGCGATGTAGCTTTCAGTGCGGCTGTCGGGGTTTTCGGCATCTTCCAGATAAGACGGCTCCGCCCCCGCGCGGTATTGCCCGCGTACGATGTCTTCGGGCAGCACCGGGTCGAGCGCGCGGATCACCTTCAGCTTTTCGTCGCGCACGGCGTCAGGCTCAAACCGGCTGGGCGGTTCCATCGCCGTCAGGCACAAAAGCTGCATCAAATGGTTCTGCACCATATCCCGCATCGCGCCCGATTTGTCGTAATAAGCGCCACGCCCGGCCACCCCAACCTCCTCGGCCACGGTGATCTGGACGTGATCGACATATTGCGCGTTCCAAAGCGGCTCAAACAGCGTGTTGCCAAAGCGGATCGCCATCAGGTTCTGGACGGTTTCTTTGCCCAGGTAATGGTCGATGCGATAGATTTGGTGTTCATCGAAATGCGTAGCCAGGGTTGCATTCAAATCCCGGGCAGACTGCAGATCGCGACCAAACGGCTTTTCCACAACAATCCGAGCATCTTGCCGGGCGATTTTAAAGCTATTCAAGCGCTCCGCCAGTGCCCCAAACAGGCTTGGCGCGACCGAGAAATAATAAGCCTGCACCACATCATCGCGGACAATGGTCTTCAGGTCGTTCCAGCCGCCATCACCCATCGCATCGACCGCGACGTAGTCCAAGCGTTCCAGAAACTGGCTAACCCCGGTCTTGTCGGTTTTGCTTTTGGGCAAAAACGTATGGATCGCCTCAGCGACCGATTTGCGCCATTCCTCCGGCGTCTGCTCGGTCCGCGCAGCGCCAATGATCCGGGCTTCGGGCTGCATCTGACCATCACAAAACCGACGATAAAGCCCCGGCAGGATCTTGCGCCGGGCCAGATCGCCGGTCGCGCCAAAAATCACAAGGTCGAACGGGTCGACCGGGATAACGCGAGAAACCATCTCAGCCCCTGCCCTCTGCTGATACCTTCATTATGTTAGCGCTAACGGCGCTCTTGAGTGCGAGATACAACCGCTTTCGTCAAAAGTCTACTAAAAGCAGCGCCCGGCTCAACGGGGAATGCACGGTGCGGCCCTCGGCTGCAGCGAGCCACGACCCCAATGGCCGATGTTTGCCCTAGCTTTGCATGGCACATAACAGCTCGAACATAACCGACGCGCCAAGCCAAGCTGTGATGCCGCCATTGTCAAAGGGTGGCGACACCTCAACCAAATCCGCCCCAACAATTTCCAACCCCCGCAACGCGCGCACGCATTGAATCGCCTCAAAACTGGTCGGCCCGCCGACCTCCGGCGTGCCGGTGCCGGGCGCATAAGCGGGGTCGATGAAATCAATGTCAAAACTGACATAGCAGGGCTTATCCCCAATGATTGCGCGGGCAATCTGCATCACCTGCTCCCACCCAAGGCTCATACATTCCTCAATCGGCAGAATGCGCACCCCGCGATCCAGCCCATATTGGAAATCCTCATTGTTGTAAGAGGTCCCGCGCATCCCCGCCATCACGGTGCGCGTGGGGTCAATGCACCCTTCTTCAATCGCCTGCCGAAACGGGTTGCCGTGGGTCAGCGTCTTGCCGCCAAAATATGGCGGGTAAAGATCGGTGTGGCTGTCTAGCAGAACCAGCCCAACGGGCCCGCCCCGCGCCGCGCTGATGGCGCGTAAGGTCGTCAACGTACATAGATGATCGCCCCCAACCATGAAGGGGCGAATGCCGTCCTGCAAAACGCTCGACACAAAATCCGCCGCCGCCTCCAGCGCGTCATCCTGATCGACCGGGCTCATCGCCACGTCGCTTAAATCGGCGCAATTGGCGGCCTGAAACGGCAACTGCCCGGTGGCGCGGTTCATCTCGCGGATCATGGTCGAGGCATCGCGCAGCGCCCGTGGCCCGTGCCGCGCCCCCGGCCGGTTCGAAGTCGCGCCATCCCAAGGCATCCCGAAAAATCCGATATCTACCTCGCCCCGGCGCGGATCACCCGGTGCCAAATAGGGCAAGCGCATGAAACTCGGCACCCCCGCGTAGCGCGGCAAATCGGTGCCCGAAGGCGGCTGAAAAAACGGGTCGGACATGGGCGAACCTTTCATAGCTGCCAGGTGACGCTAGCCAGGGCCAAGCCCGATGTCACCCCGCCAAAACGTGCCGCCTCGCCCCCTTCTCTGTTTCAAAAATATCCCGGGGGAGGCCGCAGCCCGGGGGCAGCGCCCCAAACCACGTCTCAGGCTTCCAATTCGGTGTCCCAATATAGGAAATCGAGCCAGCTTTCGTGCAAATGGTTCGGAGGAAACTTGCGGCCCAGATTGCGCAATTCTTCCGCGCCCGGACGCCGGGGCGCTTTGCGCAGCGACATGCCGGTCTGGCGCAAGCTTTTTGAACCCTTGCGCAGATTACATTTCGAACAGGCCGCCACCACGTTTTCCCAGGAGGTCACGCCGCCACGCGCCCGTGGTACGACATGATCAAAGGTCAAATCCCCTTTGGCCCCGCAATACTGGCACGAAAACCCATCGCGCAGGAACAGATTGAACCGGGTAAACGCCACGCGCTTTTGCGGCTTCACATAATCCTTCAACACCACGACCGAGGGGATGCGGATCTCGGTCGAGGGCGAGCGGACAACCTCGTCATATTCGGCAACGATCTGCACCCGGTCGAGCCAGGCGGCCTTAACCGCCTCCTGCCAGGGCCACAGCGACAGGGGATAATAAGAAAGCGGGCGGTAATCGGCGTTCAGCACCAAGGCCGGATGTTGCTTTAAGGCGCCCGGCGCACGGACAAATCCGGTCCTGAACTCTATCTCACCCTCGCCGCTTGGCGGCGTTCCGATCTCGATGGCCTGCTGCATGGAGTGACTCCGATCCCGCTCTGTCTGCCCGTGTTTTTGGCATCAGAGCGGGAGCACCCCGCTCCAGCCTTATGATCACTATATCTAGGCTTCGGCCTAGGACAAGCCCAACAACATGCTGTGGCTGTCGCAGGCAAGACTAGGGGGATTCCCTGACAGGAATGTGACGTTATCCACAGGATGCGCGGGCGCCGTTTGCACCGCGCCTCGCTCGGATCAGTTCAGGCCAAACCGTTCGCGCAGAAATGCCAAGGCAACCGACAAGCCATCGGGCGCAATGCCGTGGCCGGTGCCTTTCATGATATGGGCATAAACCTCGGTCCAGCCTGCCTCCTGCAGCGCCTCTGCCGCTTCGGGCAGGCTTGCGGGCGGCACAACATCATCGGCGTCCCCATGGATCAGCAGAACTGGTGGGCGCACCTGAACCTCGTCGGCCAGCGTTTCGGGGGACACCAACCGCCCCGAAAACCCGACAATGCCAACCAGCGCATCTTCGCGCCGCGGGGCGACATGCAAGCTCATCATCGTGCCTTGACTGAAACCGACCAAAGCCACCTGCTCGGGCAGCATGTCTTCATCGACCATCATCCGGTCCAAAAACGCGTTCAGATCGTCGGCGGCGCGGCGCAAACCGGCCTCGGCCTCTTCTTCGCTAGAGCCGTCGATCCAAGGAATCGGGAACCACTGAAACCCCATCGGATTCATAGTCGAGCGTTCCGGCGCATCCGGGGCGATGAACACCGTGTTAGGCAAATGCGGCGCCAGGGGATCGGCCAGGCCCAAAAGATCGGCCCCATCCGCCCCGTAACCATGCAGGAAAATCACCAAACTATCGGGCTCGCCCGATTGCGCGGCTTTGCGTTTGAAATCCAAAACCCGCGTCATAACGTGCCCTCTCGCTTGGTCTCTAGCCGGTAGTAGGCCCATAAGGCTCGCGCGGCAACCGAGCGAACCGGCCGCCACGCTTCGGCCATTTGCCGCAGCGCGCGTTCACCGGGGCGTTCCGGCAGACCAAAAAGCCGCTTTGCGGCCTCCTGCAAAGCCAGATCACCGGCGGCAAAGGCATCGGTGTGGCCCAGCGCGAATTTGGCATAGATTTCCGCCGTCCAACGACCAATGCCAGGCAACGCGATCAAAGTGCTTACCACCGCCTCGGTCTCTGCACTGCGCAAACCGGCATAGTCCAAATCCGCCTCGGCCAAAGCTTTGACATAGCGGCATTTCGGGCGGCTAAGACCGCAGGCCAAAAGCTCTGTATCATCTGCCGCGCGCACCGCGTTTTGATCATCGAACCCGGCGGTTTCCAAACGCCCCAGGATCGCCGCAGCCGAAGCCGTGGAGACCTGCTGCCCGACAATCGCCGACAAAAGCGCGCCAAACCCGTCAGGTCGCCGTCGCAGCGGCAATCCCTCAATCCGCTCCAACACCGCCTGAAACCGGGGCTCTCGCGCCAGCAATACAGGCACTGCTGCGGCCAGATCGTCCTCGGTCTCAATACGCTCGGGGGCGGTCATGGAGGCGGGCAAGGGGAGCATCCTTTGGGCTTGATGCAGATCATGGGCGCGGGGCCCAGGGGGCGTCAGTTTCATTGTGATCGGCAAGGGTCTGGACCCTGCCTGCCACCTCCTATACCGCTGTGCCCATGACGGACGCCACCCTCGAAACATCGCCCGAAAACGACGCCCGCGCCAAGCGCAATGTAGCCGTCCTGGTCGCCGCACAGGCGCTGTTGGGCAGCCAGATGCCAATGATCTTTGTGATCGGGGGCCTCGCAGGGCTGATGATCGCGCCCTCGCCTGCTTTGGCGACGATCCCCATTTCGCTGATCGTGTTTGGTTCGATGACCACAGCGCCTTGGCTTTCCGCGCTGATGCAGCGGTTTGGACGTCAGATCGGGTTTTTCATCGGCGCCCTTGGCGGGGGCGTCGGGGCCGCGATTTCGGCCTATGGGCTTTATATCGACAGTTTCACCGTGTTCCTGATCGGGTCGTATCTGACCGGTATCTATATGTCGGCGCAGGGGTTTTACCGCTTTGCCGCGACTGACACCGCCTCCCCGGCGTTCCGGCCCAAGGCGATTTCTTATGTCATGGCGGGTGGGTTGCTTTCGGCTTTGATCGGGCCGCAGCTGGTCAAAGCCACGGTTGGCGACGGCCAATGGGGCATCTTTGCCGACACCGCGATTTTCGCACTGATCCCGTTTTTGGCCACCTATGCGCTGGTCGTTGTCTTGAACCTGGTCGGCGCAATCCTGTTCTTCTTCCTCGACCTGCCCGAGCCTGAGCGGCGCGAAAAGGGCGCACCGGTTCAAGGGCGCAGCCGGATGGAGCTGCTGCGCGATCCCAAGATCGCCGTCGCGATCATCTGTGGCATGGTCTCCTATTCTCTGATGAACCTGATGATGACCTCGACGCCGCTGGCGGTTGTGGGTTGCGGGTTCAGCACCGATGACGCAGCGGATGTCGTGTCGGCCCATGTGATCGCCATGTTCGCCCCTTCTTTTTTCACCGGCCACCTGATCGCGCGCTTTGGCGCGATGCGGATTGTGGCGACAGGTCTGTTCCTGTTGGCGGCTGCTGGTGGCGTCGCGTTGACGGGGGTGGAACTTTACCAGTTCTTCGGCGCGCTGATCCTGTTGGGCGTGGGCTGGAACTTTGGTTTCATCGGGGCCACGGCGCTTCTGTCCGAGGGGCACACGCCCGAGGAACGCGGCCGCGTGCAGGGCATGAATGACTTTCTGGTTTTCGGTTGTGTCACCATCGCCTCGCTTAGTTCCGGCGTCTTGATGAATTCCGGCGCGGATGTCATCGGCGGTTGGAGCGCCGTGAACATCGCCATGGCCCCCTTCCTCATGCTGGCAGGCGCGGCGCTGATCTGGTTGGCACTTAAGCCGAAAGACGCCTTTACCTAAGGGAATTGGTTTACCAGCGCCCACTCAGCGACAGCCAGAACAGCTTTGCGCGTTTGGCGAATTCGCTTTCATCCAGCTTGCCTTCGATCACCCGTTCAGGGATGTCGCGCGCGGCCCGCAACAGGCTTGGCGCGCGCCATCCGGCATAAAGCGCATAAGCGGCCTGCTTCGACACCAAATGGCGCGCGGCGCGGGCTTCGGCGATCAGGTCCAAGCCACCCTGCGCCAAATCGCGGACGGCTTGCGGCGTGCCATCGACCAAGGGCACGCGCCCTCGCGCCTCAAGCGCCGGGATGGCGCGTAGGAAAGCGGCCAAACCGGCAGCCTTGGCAAAGGCACGAACGGGTGCCTCAGCGGTATCGGGCGCGCCCAACGCACGCGCGATCGCCCAGGTCAGATTGCCTGAGGTTTTGTTGATGTAGTCGTCGAAATGGGCCCGATCTTCAAAGGCGTCTTTGTAGATATCCCAACGCCGCGCCGCGATCATCGCATCCAAAAGCGCGGCGTCTTCGGCTTTCAACACTTCCGCCAAAGGGCCAATCACCTCATGGGCGCGGGGTGGTTTGCCCTGCCCCAGCTCCTCCACCGCATCGCGCCAGAATTGCAAGCGCATCTCCGCGATCATCGGTTCTTCGGTGACCCAAGGCGCGCGGCTGACCTCCACATTCAACGCATAGAAGGGGAAGAGGATCTTCCGCGTTTCAAACGGGCAGGCCATGGTGGCCAAAAACCGATCCGGATCGGCGCGATGCACCAGCTCGGCACAGGCCCCCAAGCTCATGCCGGACGTACCACGCAAAGCAGATAGCCGGTTTCGTGTTTATGGGCGCGCCAGCCTTGGATTTCTGCGGTGGCTTCATCCAAAGCCTTGGTCAGGCGCGCATCCGCGCCGGGCCGCAACTCGGCAATCCGCGCTTCCATCGGGCGGTAATAGCTTTCCCAGGCAATGTCGCTTAGGCGCCGCGTGGCCAAAATCTCGTATCCGGCGGCGGCGATTTGATCCATAACCCCCGCCTCGGTCGCAAGGGTCACCCCTTCCCCCTCCCAAAACGCCCGCGCCCCGTCAGAAGGGGTGTCGGTGAAATAACAAGGCTCGGAAAACGCAATTGTGCCACCGGGGGCCAGGCGGCCGCGCCAAGCCGACAACGCGCCCTCGATCCCCAGGAAATAGACCGCGCCCGCGCACCAGATCAGGTCAAATGGCCCCTCTGGCGCGGTCATGTCACCGACCAGCAGCGACACGCGCCTGTCTTTGCCCCAGCGTGGGCGCGCGGCATCGATAAAGGGCGCGTGTAAATCGATGGCAGTAACATGGCCCTTGGGCGCGGCCCGCAAAAGCGCACCGATATCCCCGCCCGGCCCGCTGGCCGCATCAAGGATTTGACCATCTTCCGCCAGGCCCGCGACCCCCGCCGCCCAGGCGACATCAGCGGTTTCACCCGGCCCTTCGCGGGGAAGATCGGCGTGGACGATAAAAAAGCTTTCGGCGTCGAAATCGTCGCTCATTGCAACCTCTCACAAGCCGCCGCGAGGTTCTCCAGCGCCCCAAGTGCCTGCCCATCACCCTGATCTTCAAGCGCCCCGGCGCCACGGCTGATCCCGCTATCGCTGAAGGCTTCTGACCGAACGCGGGAAAGTGCGTTGCCGGTACAACTGGTCTGCCGCGTCGTGACAGTGCCGTCATCAAAAATCACGGTCACGGCCGAGCCAACATCCAGCCCGCAAGGCACCGATTCCACCTCGGGCAAAGACCGCATCGTGGTTTCCGCCATCCGCCAAAGCGCGGGCAGAAGTGGCGTTGCCAAAACCTCGTGTTCAATCAGGCTAAGGCCCGTTGCGGCCTCATAAGACAGAACCGATTGGGTGCCGTCAGCCTGGTGCATGACCGCTGTCACAGCATCCGATGGGTCGCCATAAGCGGCGCAAATCGAGATTGGTTCCCGCGATTGGCAGGCGGCCAGCAAAGCCGAAATGGCGATCAGGAGAAGTCGGTTCATGATGCTTGCGCCCCATCGCGGACAAGTTTCCATTCAACCGCATCCAATAGCGCCTCGAAAGACGCATCGACGATATTGGCTGAAACCCCAACGGTCGACCAACGCCGCCCTTCGGTGTCTTCGCTGTCGATGGTCACGCGGGTCACAGCTTCGGTCCCGCCTTGGGTGATCCGCACCTTAAAATCGACCAGGCGGATATCGTCGATAAAGCGCTGATAGGGGCCAAGGTCTTTAGCCAAAGCGCGGGAAAGCGCGTTCACCGGGCCGCGGTCGCTGCCGATATCATCCATCGACTCGCTGACCGACAGCTTTTTCTCATCGCCGATCTTAACGACGACGACCGCCTCGGACAGGCTGACCATCTTGTTGTATTTGTTTTTCCGCCGCTCGACGGTGACCTTGTAGCGCTTCACCTCGAAAAACGTGGGCATCTGGCCGAGCGCCCGACGTGCAAGCAGCTCAAAACTGGCCTGCGCGGTATCAAAGGAATACCCCTCGGCCTCGCGCGCTTTGATCTCATCCAAAATCCCCGCCAGGGCCGGATGATCGCGCGGCACATCCAATCCCGCTTCGGCCAAGCGTTTGCGCAGGTTCGATTGACCCGCTTGGTTCGACATTGGGATGATCCGCGCATTCCCGACCGAGGCGGGATCAACATGTTCATAGGTCGCGGGGTTTTTCACGATGGCACTGGCATGCAGCCCCGCCTTATGGGCAAAGGCGGAGGCCCCGACATAAGGTGCTTGGCGGAACGGCACACGGTTCAGGATATCGTCGAGCATTCGGCTGATCCGGGTCAGGTGAACCAGGGCATCTTCCGAAATCCCAATCTCATACCTGTCTTTATAGGGCGCTTTCAAAAGCAGCGTTGGGATCAGGCTGGTCAGGTTGGCGTTACCGCATCTTTCGCCCAACCCGTTCAGCGTGCCCTGGATTTGGCGCGCCCCAGCCTCCACCGCTGCAAGGCTGCCGGCGACGGCGGTTTCGGTGTCGTTATGGGTGTGGATGCCAAGCTTATCGCCCGGTACGCCCGCGGCGATGACATCAGCCGTGATGCGTCCGATTTCTTCGGGCAACGTGCCGCCGTTGGTGTCACACAACACCACCCAACGCGCGCCCGCTTCCAGTGCCGCGCGCAGGCCGTTCAACGCATAATCGGGGTTGGCCTTGTAGCCATCAAAGAAATGCTCGGCATCAAACAAGGCCTCGCGCCCCTGCCCCACCAAATGCGCGATCGAAGCACGGATGTTTTCGAGGTTTTCTTCCAAGTTGATGCCAAGCGCGTCGGTGACGTGAAAGTCGTGGGTTTTGCCCACCAAACAGACGCTGCCGGTGCCGGCGTTCAGCACACCCGCCAACACCTCATCATTCGCCGCCGAGCGCCCGGCGCGTTTGGTCATGCCAAAGGCGGTCATGTGCGCGCGCGTTTTAGGCGCCGCATCGAAAAAGGCGCTGTCCGTGGGATTGGCGCCGGGCCAGCCGCCTTCGATGTAATCGAGCCCCAAGCCATCCAAAGCTTCGGCAATCCGCTGCTTTTCAGCGGTGGAAAACTGCACGCCTTGGGTCTGCTGCCCGTCGCGCAGCGTGGTATCATAAAGGTATAGGCGCGCACGGGTCATTGGATCGCCTCCAGCTTAGCGGCGTCAAAGCTTGGGCCGGGCACCAGTTCGACACCGGCCTTTGACATGCGCACCTCAACGCCGGCCTCGATCAGGGCCGCTTTCATCGCATCCAGCGCCGAGAAATCCTTGCTTTCCATCGCCATCGCGCGAATTTCGGCGAACCGGGTTTCGAAGCCGGACAGGTCGACCTGAACCGCTTCGGCCCAATCGCCCATCCCATCTTCCAACAGCCCAAGCATCGCCGCCGAGGCATTTAGGCTGTCGACGTCGCCATCGGCCGCCAGGCGATGCAAATGGCCGAGCGCCCCGGCCGTGTTCAGATCATCAGAAAGCGCCGCGATGATATCGGAATGCGGGTCGCCCGCCCTTGCCCCATCGATCAGCTCGCGCCATTTGCGCAGGGTTTTTGCAGCCTCTTCCGCCTTTTTGGCGGTCCAATCCATCGGCTTGGAATAATGCGTGGACAGGAACACAAAGCGAATCACCTCACCCGGAACACCTTGATCCAGCAGGTCACGAATGGTGAAGAAATTGCCCAGGCTTTTGGACATTTTCTTACCCTCTACCTGCAACATCTCATTGTGTAGCCAAATGCGGGCAAAATCGCCATGGGGATGCGCGCAAGCCGATTGCGCGATTTCGTTTTCATGGTGCGGGAACATCAGATCGTTGCCGCCGCCATGGATATCAAAGCTTTCGCCCAACAAAGCCTTGCTCATGGCCGAGCATTCGATGTGCCAGCCGGGCCGCCCCCTTCCCCAGGGGCTGTCCCATCCGGGCGTCGCATCATCGGAGGGTTTCCAAAGCACAAAATCCATCGGGTCGCGTTTGTAGGGCGCAACCTCGACCCGCGCGCCCGCGATCATATCTTCGACCGAACGGCCCGAAAGGGATCCGTACTCCGCGTAACTGCTGACCGAAAACAGCACATGGCCTTCCGCCGCATAGGCATGGCCTTTGGCGATCAGGTCGCCGATCATCGCGATCATATCGGCGATATGATCCGTGGCGCGGGGCATATGGGTGGGCTCCAAAATGCCAAGCGCGCCCATATCCTCAAGATACCAAGCGATGGTTTCGGTCGTGATGTCCGAGATCGGACGCCCGCTTTCGGCTGCGCGGGCGTTAATCTTGTCATCCACATCAGTGAAGTTGCGCACATAGGTCACGTGGTCTGTCCCATAAACATGGCGCAGCAGGCGAAACAGCACATCGAACACGACCGAGGGCCGGGCATTGCCCAGATGCGCCCGGTCATACACCGTTGGGCCACACAGATAGAGCCGCACATCCGAGGGATCGATCGGCTCCAACCGTTCGATCTTGCGGGTCATCGAGTTCCGAAGGCGGATCTCTGGCATGGCACATGCCCCTTTTTCTTGCGCCGGTCAGGACGCCCGCGGGCCTAGCAGTTTGGGATTGGGTTGAAAACCAAAGACAGACCTGCCCGCGCGCATATCAGGCGGTGGTGCAAATCTCGCAAATCATGATGCGGGTCTTGGTCATGGGGTTGGTCTACGCGATTGGCATCAACCAAGCAAGGGCGCGGGCAGGCGCGGATCAAATTGCCCCTTGCGCCCGGTCGCAACCCGTGGCCCTGTCGCCCGCGTTCGATACCCGTTTTCAGGAGCATCCCAATGCCACAGGCTTCGTCTCGTCTGCGCAATCTGACCCCCGGCGGCGATGATGGCTGGGGCGTGTTTTATCGCGCGCGCAAGATGAAAGCGGCGGGTCAACCGGTTTTGGAGTTGACGATTGGCGAACATGACACCCGCACCGCGCCCGAGATTTTGGATGAAATGGCGCGTTCGGCCCATGCTGGGGCCACCGGTTATGCTTCGGTCCCTGGGATCACGCCCTTGCGTGAGGCGGTGGCGAAGCGACTCTCGGCCAGCCATGGGCTGAGCTATGACATCGACAACATCCTGATCACGCCCGGCGGGCAATCGGCACTGTTTGCGGCCCATAATGCGGCCTGTGACGACGGGGATCGCGCGTTGTTGATCGATCCCTACTACGCAACCTATCCCGGCACGATCCGCGCCGTTGGCGCCGTGCCGGTCGCGGTCGCTGCAAAATCAGAAGATGGGTTTCAGCCCGATCTGGCGGCGTTGCGAGCCGCCGCGCCGGGCGCGGCCAGCCTGCTGATCAACACCCCGAACAATCCAACTGGCGCGGTCTATAGCCAAGACAGTTTGGCTGGCATCGCCGAGATCGCCGAGGCCGAAGATTTCTGGGTCATCTCGGATGAGGTCTATGACAGCCAAGTGTGGGAGGGGCGTCACCTGCCCTTTGCCGCCGTGCCAGGTATGTTTGAGCGCACGATGACGGTTGGCTCCTTGTCGAAAAGCCACGCGATGACCGGATCGCGCTTGGGCTGGGTCGCAGGTCCGAAACCGGTGATTGCAGACCTTATCAACCTGGCCACCCACACGACCTATGGCGTGCCTGGCTATATTCAGGAAGCCGGGCTTTTTGCCCTGATGCTTGGCCCTGGGGCCGAGGCCGAGGTTGGCGCGCCTTTCCTGCGCCGCCGGGCGCTGATGTTGGAGCGGTTGCAGGGTCAAAACCTGCTACGCGCGATCCCGCCCCAAGGGGCGATGTATGTGATGCTGGATATTCGCGGCACCGGCCTGAGCGGAACGGAATTCGCCGAGCGGCTTTTGGCCGAAGAGCTTGTCGCCGTGATGCCGGGCGAAAGCTTTGGGCGGGCCGCGGCGGGCCATGTGCGCGTGGCCCTAACCCTGCCCGACGATCAGTTTGCCGAGGCCATTGACCGCTTGCTCGCATTCGCCGCGCGGGCCGCGACCGATTTGGGCGCGGTTGGCTAAGGCGCGGCGCCCGACGGTCTTGTCCTAACGTGGCAGCGCGGATGCCGCGAGCGCAAGCGCGGTAACCGCATCCCAATCGCCGACGGCCACCCGATCCTTGGGCGCAACCCAGGAACCACCGGCGCAGAGCACGTTGGAAAGCGACAGGTAATCACCAGCGTTTTGCGGGCTGACGCCACCGGTTGGACAGAACCCGACCTGTGGGATCGGCGCGCCAATGGCTTTGAGCGCGGACGCCCCGCCCGAGGCTTCGGCGGGGAAGAATTTCAGCATGTCATAGCCAAGATCGTAAAGCGCCATGACCTCGGTCGCCGTAGCGGCCCCGGGCAGCAACGGAAAATCCTCCGCAATCGCCGCCTCGATCAGTCGCGGCGTCATGCCAGGTGAGACACCGAACCGAGCACCCGCCGCCTTGGCGGCGCGCAAATCATCGGGTGTGAGCAAGGTGCCCGCCCCAACAACGCCGCCATCAACCTCGGCCATGGCCGAAATCGCCTCAAGCGCCGCGGGGGTGCGCAACGTCACCTCAAGCACCGGCAGGCCGCCGGCCACCAGCGCCTCCGCCATGGGCCGCGCGGTCGCGACATCCTCGATCACGATGACCGGGATGATCGGGGCCATCTGGGCAAGTTCACGGGTGGTGGCGGATTGGCTTTGCGGGGTCATGGGGTGATCCTATGCAAATTAAGAAATTGCGCCAGCAAAGTTGCGGCCCTAGCGCGATTTTTGTGAAAAATCGCGGATCCATGTCTGGCGGCCCGCACCTGAACGGAGCGTGCGGTTTTGACATGCGTTCCGATGCGTATTTTGGGAAAGATGAAAGCCCATGTCAGAGGATGCTGGCGGCCCCGGTTGTGGCGGGTCCGGCGGTTTGGCGGAAAATCTCGAACAGCTCGCGGCCCACGCCGTGGCCGTTGGCGGAAAGGTCCGGGGTCGCGGCGGGGCGTTCAGCCACGCCATCGGTCAGAACCGATAGGGTCCCGGCCGTCGCATCGACGCGGATCAGATCGCCGTCCTGCAACTTGCCGATCAGACCGCCATCCAGTGCTTCGGGCGCGACATGAATGGCAGAGGGCACCTTACCTGATGCGCCCGACATCCGGCCATCGGTGACAAGCGCAACTTGGAAGCCGCGATCTTGCAACACAGCCAGGATCGGGGTCAGCGCGTGCAGCTCGGGCATGCCGTTGGCTTTCGGCCCTTGGAAACGCACCACAACCACCACATCGCGGTTCAGATCACCGCGTTTGAAGGCCTCCTTAACTGCGCTTTGATCCTCGAAAATCGCGGCGGGTGCTTCGATGACATGGCGTTCGGGGGCAACGGCAGACACCTTCATCACCCCGCGCCCCAGATTGCCGGACAATTCCACCAAGCCACCGGTGGGCTGGAAGGCCTCCCCAACCGGGCGCAGGATTTTATCGTTCAAACTTTCGGATGCGCCTGCCCCATAGCTGAGCCCGGCTTCGGTCAAGCGTGGCTCTTGGGTGTAAAGCGCCAGACCATCGCCAGCCACAGTCTTGGTGTCGGGATGCATCAGCCCCGCGTCCAGCAACTCACCGATCATATAAGCCAACCCACCTGCGGCATGGAAATGGTTCACATCGGCCAAGCCGTTGGGATAGACCCGCGCCATCAAGGGCGTGGCTGCCGACAGCTCGGCGAAATCGCTGCAATCGAGGATCACGCCCGCCGCGCGGGCCATGGCAATCAGGTGGATCACCAGATTGGTCGAGCCGCCTGTGGCCATCAGCCCTACGATCCCGTTCACGAAGGCCTTTTCATCCAGGATATCGCAGACCGGGCGGAAATCATTGCCGAGGGCGGTGATCTGGCTGGCGCGTTCGGTGGCCGCATCGGTTAGCGCATCGCGCAGCGGCGTGCCGGGATTGACGAAGCTGGCACCAGGCAGGTGCAACCCCATGAATTCCATCAGCATTTGGTTGGAATTGGCGGTGCCATAAAAGGTACAGGTGCCTGGCCCGTGATAGGAGGCCATCTCCGCCTCCATCAGCTTGTCACGCCCGACCTCTCCTGCGGCGAATTGTTGGCGGACCTTGGCCTTTTCTTCATTGGGCAGGCCCGAAACCATGGGCCCGGCAGGCACGAAGATGCCCGGCAGGTAGCCAAAGGTGGCCGCCGCCATGACCAGGCCCGGCACGATTTTATCGCAGACGCCCAGATACATGGCCGCGTCAAAGGTGTTGTGGCTCAGCGCCACGCCCGTCGCCATGGCGATCACATCGCGGGAAAAGAGGCTTAGCTCCATGCCGACTTGGCCCTGGGTCACGCCATCACACATGGCGGGCACCCCACCGGCGACCTGCGCGGTGGCCCCGTTGCGGCGCGCGGCGGCTTTGATCCGGTCGGGGTAGTCTTTGAACGGCTGATGGGCCGAGAGCATATCGTTATAGGCAGTGACAATGCCAAGGTTCGGCGCGCGGGCAGCCACCAGCCCGTCTTTGTCCTGGCCCATCGCGGCATAAGCATGGGCTTGGTTGCCGCAGCTCAGATGCGCGCGGCGCGGGCCATCGTCGGCCAGACGGCGCATCCGGTCGAGATAGGTGGCGCGGCTATCTTTTGACCGGTCAACGATCCGATCGGTAACGGCGGCGATACGAGAGTCGAGCGGCATGACATCCCCCAAAAGGTCGATGTCGCGCCAGTATCATGTTAGCGCTAACAATGCCAGACCCAAATATGAGATCATGGCAATTACGCTTAGTTGATCTGTTGGTGAACGAACCCGTCGAGAAAGCCCCGTATCACCGCATGCGAAGCGCGCCATCCAAGCGGATGGTTTCGCCGTTCAAATAGGCCGCGCCAAGCATGAAACCGGCCATGCGCGCAAATTCCTCAGGGCGGCCTAGGCGTTTGGGAAAGGTCACGTCCGCCGCCAGGCCGTCAATGATCTCTTCGCCCAGGCCTTCCAACATCGGGGTCAGGAAAATCCCCGGCGCAATGGCGCAGACGCGGATGCCCAGATCGGCCAGATCACGCGCCATAGGCAGCGCCATGCCCGCGATCCCGGCTTTTGACGCAGCGTAAGCCGCCTGCCCCTTTTGTCCATCGAACGCAGCGATCGAGGCCGTGTTCACGATCACCCCACGCTCGCCGTCGGCGTTCGGGTCATTCTTGGCCATCTCCGCCGCTGCCAGCCGATTGACGTTAAACGAGCCGACCAGATTGATGTCGATGGTGCGCTGAAACAGGCCCAGATCATGCGGGCCGGATTTGCCCACCGTCTTGGCCCCGGTGGCGATGCCCGCACAGTTTACCGCGGCAGTGATACCGTCCATGGCCGCCGAAGCCTGCGCCACAGCCTCGGCCACTTGGTCTTCGGATGTGACATCAACGGCAAAGGCATTTGGCCCCTCGGCCGACAAATCAAAGATCGTCACCTGCGCGCCTTGATCCTTGAAATGCGCTGCACAGGCCGCGCCAAGGCCGCTGGCCCCACCCGTGACGATGATTTTTGCCTCTGCGATGTCCATATCGCCCCCTCCGAATTGAACGTTTGTTCAATTAAACGCAAGAGCTGCTCCACGTCAATTCCCAGACGACCTTGGTTGCAGCGCCGCGCTACCCATGCGACAGCAAAGGGCCTAGCGATTGGACCCCGAAATATGCCGCGCCCGCGCCTGTCAGACCATCTGATCCTTATTCTCGGCTGTTTGCTGATGTTGGCACCGCTGGCGCTGTTGCTTTGGGGCTCGACGCATGGGGGCAGCAGCCTGTCGACCTATCGCCAAATCTCGTTTTCCGATGATCTTTTTGGCAATGGGGTGACGGCGCTGGATATGTTGCGCAATTCCCTGATCGTGGCGGGCGGCTTTGCCGCGCTGACAACGATCATTTCGGTCTTAGCGGCCTATGGTTTGGTCTATTTCCGCCTGCGTTTTGCTAACGCGATCTTCCTAGCCATCGTCGTGGCGCTGTTCTTTCCGGTCGAAACGCGGGTGATGCCAACCTTTCTGGTGGCGCGCGATCTGGGGCTGCTGAACAGCTACACAGGCATGATCCTACCCATCGCGGCAACCGGTCTAGGCACCTTGGTGTTCCGTCTGACCTTTCGCCAGATCAATGACGACGTGGCCGAGGCGGCAAAGCTCGACGGGGCCGGGCCAATGAAGTTTCTGATCGACATCCTGTTGCCGATGGCGGCCCCGGCCGTTGCGGCGGTGTTTGTCATTTTGTTTGTGATTGGGTGGGGCCAGTATCTTTGGCCCCTGATGATCACCACCACGGGCGAAGAGCACTACACGCTGGTGCACGGCATCGAACGGTTCGGCACCGCCACGCCGCAGGGCATGGCGCTGGCCGTGATGGCCACGCTGCCGCCCGTGTTGCTGGTCATCATCGCACAACGCTGGATTCTCAGCAGCTTCGCCCGCGTCCTGGGTTAGACCAATCCGCCGGTCTAGTGCGGCTGCACGCCCGGCAAGAATACGCCTTCATCGCGGTAGAGCAGCGAGATACCGTCCTTGAACACATGCACCTTGTCGGCGGCGGCAGTCAGGCGCACCTCTTTCCCGCGCAGCTCTTTATGGATGCCGGTCAGCTTACCGATCACCGGGTCATGCTCGGGCGCTGATTTCTCAAAATAGAGCAGCGTCACCTCGCCCAAAGCCTCGATAATCTCGACCTTGCCGCTAAAGGCGTAATCGGTCGCATCGGTTTCCACCATATCCTCTGGGCGAATGCCCACCTGCACCTCGGCCCCCATATCTTCGGGCTTGGAAGGATAGTTGGAGGTGACGGTGCCGCCGCCCTCGTTCAGTTCCAGCGTCGTGGTTTCGCCGGTTCCAACAATCTTGCCGCCAAGCAGGTTCATGGCGGGCGAGCCAATGAACTGGGCCACGAAGGTCGAATTTGGCCGTTCATACAAGGTCAGCGGGCTGCCGACCTGGGCGATGCCGCCGCCAGCCAGAACCACGATCCGGCTGGCAAGCGTCATCGCTTCCACCTGGTCATGGGTCACGTAAATCATCGTGGTATCGGGCATCTGTTCTTTCAGCTGCGCGATCTCGATACGGGTGGCCACCCGAAGGGCGGCATCGAGGTTCGAAAGCGGCTCATCAAACAGATACACCTTCGGGTCGCGCACGATCGAACGGCCAATAGCAACGCGCTGCCGCTGCCCGCCCGAGAGCGCTTTGGGCAAACGATCCAAGAAATTCGTCAGTTGCAGTTTTTCAGCCGCGGCGCGGACGGCCGTGTCGATCTCGTCCTTGGTTTTGCCCGCGATCTTTAGGGCAAAGGCCATGTTATCATAGACCGTCATATGCGGATAAAGCGCGTAGGACTGGAACACCATGGCGATGCCGCGCTGCGACGGCGGCACATCGTTCACCACCATGCCGTCGATTTCCAGCGTGCCGCCGGTGATCTTTTCCAAGCCCGCGATCATCCGCAAAAGCGTGGACTTGCCACAGCCCGAGGGGCCGACAAAGACGATCAGCTCGCCCTGTTCGATATCCAGATCAATGTCGCGCAGAACCGTAACCGTTCCACCATAGGTTTTTTCGACATCGGTCAGCTTTAGATTTGCCATTGTCCCCGTCTCCTCCCCGAATTTCTTACTGCGCCTGATCCGCGTCACCGGGCGCGGCGAAAAGGGCTTGGTGGGGTGGAAGCGTCGCTTCAGCCCCGTTGAGTGCGACTGCAAAAGGCGCGCCTTTATCCGCGCGCCAACGGCCCTCGGGCAATGCCACGGGCTGGGCCGCTTTGGTCAGGTTAAAGGCACAGAAAAGCTTCTGATCGCCAAAGCTTCGCAGGAAGCTGACAACGCCGCCATTGGCCTTGAGTTCGGTCAAATCACCTTTGATCAGTGCCGGATAGCTTTGGCGGAAGCGGATCATGTTTTTGTAAAACGCCAAGGTGCTTTCGTGGTCATCGACCTGATTGCCCACAGCCCGGTTCAGATGCTCAACCGCCATGGGCAGCCAAGGTTTGCCATCGGAAAACCCGCCATTTTGGTTGTCGGAAATCCAAGGCATCGGCGTGCGGCAGCCATCGCGGCCTTTGAACTTGGGCCAGAAGCGGATGCCATAGGGATCTTGCAGATCTTCGAAAGACACATAAGCCTCGGTCAGGCCCAACTCTTCGCCCTGATAAAGGCAGATCGACCCCCGCAGGCTCAGCAACAGGGCGGCGTAAAGGCGGCGCGCCCCTTCATCCAGGTTCCAACGGCTGGCATGGCGCACAACGTCGTGGTTGGAAAACGCCCAACAGGCCCAGCCGTCACCGATGCTGGCCTCGTAATCGGCCAAGACCTCGGTCACGCGTTCCGCCGTGGGTGGCGTCGCGGCGAGGAATTCGAACGAGTAACACATGTGAACCTTGTCGTTCCCAGATGTGTATTCGGCCTGGATTTGCAGCCCGTATTGAGCATCACCAACCTCACCCACCGCGGTCGCGGCCGGGTATTCATCCATCACCGCGCGCAGCCGGCGCAGGAAATCCAAGTTCTCCGGTTGGTTCTTATCGTAAAGATGATCCTGCCAGTTATAGGGGTTCACTTCGGGCGCGATGGTGGAATTGCGATCATCGGGTGCAAGCGCGGGATTGTCGCGCAACTCCTTATCGTGGAAGTAGAAATTGATCGTATCCAGGCGGAAGCCGTCGACACCACGATCCAGCCAGAACCGCGCCACGCCCAGCAGTTCTTCCTGAACTTCGGCATTGTGCAGGTTCAGATCGGGCTGCTCTTTGAGGAAGTTATGCAGGTAATACTGCATCCGGTCGCCCGACCATTCCCAGGCCGATCCGCCAAAGACCGACAACCAATTGTTGGGCGGCGATCCGTCAGGCTTGGCGTCGGCCCAGACATACCAATCGGCTTTGGGATTATCGGGGCCGGTCTGGCTTTCGTGAAACCAGGGGTGATGGCTGGAGGTATGGCTCAGCACCAAGTCGATCAGAACCTTCAGCCCCAACTCATGTGCGCGCTGGATCAGCGCATCAAAATCCCCGAGCGAGCCGAACATCGGATCAACATCGCGGTAATCGCTGACGTCATAGCCGAAATCCAACATGGGTGAGCGGAAGAAGGGCGAAATCCAGATCGCATCCACCCCAAGCTCTGCCACATGGTCCAGGCGGTGGATGATACCCGCTAAATCGCCCACGCCGTCGCCGTTGGAGTCCTGAAAACTGCGCGGATAGATCTGATAGATCACCGCCCCACGCCACCAATCGTGGTCTGGTGCCACGATCTGTTCGCGCTGGATATCTTGCATCAAGTTCATGGATGCATCTGCCTTTATTTGACGGAGCCGGCCAGAAGGCCGCGCACCAGGTAACGTTGCATTGTGAAGAACACGACCAGCGGCACGGCGATGGAGACAAAGGCCGAGGTCGCAAGGATTTCCCAATCGCCGCCGCGCGTGCCCATAAGTTCCACGATCTGGCGGGTCATGACGGTCGTCTCGCCCGATGCATCGATCAGGAAAACCATGGCCACCAGCAGGTCATTCCAGGTCCATAAGAACTGGAAGATCGCGAAACTGGCCAAAGCCGGAAAGCTGAGCGGCAGGATGATCCGGGTGAAAATCTGGAACTCTGTTGCGCCATCGACACGGGCGTTTTCGATCACTTCGCGCGGCAGGCCGACCATGTAGTTCCGTAAGAGATAAATCGCGAGCGGCAGGCCAAAGCCGGTATGGGCCAGCCAGACCCCCAGATAGCCTTTGCCGATCCCGACGGCATTGTGCAGCGACAAAAGCGGGATCAACGCCAATTGCAGTGGCACGACAAGCAGCGCCACAACGGCGGCAACCAGCAACGCTCGGCCCGGAAACTCCATCCAAGCGAGCGCATAGGCCGCAAAGGCTGCGATCAGGATTGGGATGATGGTCGCCGGAATGGTCACCGTCAGCGTGTTGAAGAACGCCTTCGCCATGCCTTCGCGATTGCCTGGGTCGAATAGAACACCGCGGTAATTGGCCAGGGTAAACTCAGGCGGGCTTTCAGCAGTCACAAAGACCCGCTGCCCACGGCCCGACATCTGATCATCATTGCCGACCCAAACGTAATCGCCGTTGGATTGGACGGTCATGGTTTCACCATCCCCCAAATCAGCGGTTTCGCCCGGCACATAGGCATCAATCGCGCGCGAAGACGTGCCCCAGACCGAAATTTCAGCCTCGACTTCATCCGCGCTTTCGACGCTGCCTTCGACCACGTAAAGATTGCCTTCGACCACAAACATCCCGTCGCGCTCAACGCGGAAATCATCGGGGTCAGCGGCGCGCAGGGTTTCGTTCTGCACGGCGGGGAACATCGCGGCCCACCAGCCCGAGGTTCGGATTTGATCCGTGGTCCGGAAGGACGACACCAAAAGCCCAAGTGTCGGGAAAATCCACAACAGCACCAGAGCGGCAACCGAGATGTGCACGGCCCATGTCAGAGACGACTTTTTGCCAGCGATGTTATCCATCAGCGCATCTCCTTCCGGGCGTTGTAGACGTTCCAAACCAGGATCGGCGTCACCATCAGCATGATGATCATCGCGCTGGCCGAACCGACGCCCCAATCATTGGCGCGGAACAGTTTGTCATACATGTAGTTGGCCAAAACCTGCGTTTCCCACTGGCCGTTAGTCATCGCGAACACGATGTCAAAAACCTTGAGCACAACGATTGTGATGGTCGTCCAAACCACGACGATGGTGCCCGCGATTTGCGGCACCTTGATCTTGAAAAAGATCTGAAACGGGTTCGCGCCATCGACAATCGCCGCCTCCACCGTTTCTTCGGGGATGCCGCGCAGAGCTGCTGATAGGATCACCATGGCAAAGCCGGTTTGAATCCAGATCAGCACGATCATGAGGAAAAAGTTGTTCCAAAACGGCACGGTCAGCCAGGTCACCGGGCTTTCGCCGCCCAGTTGCAGGTAAACCGCGTTCAGAATGCCGATCTGCGCCACATCTTCGGGGCGGGCGTCATAGATCAGTTTGAAGATCACCGCCGCGCCAACGAAAGAAATCGCCATCGGCATGAAAATCAGGGATTTGGCGATATTGCCCCAGGAAATCCGGTCGGTCAGTTGCGCTGCCAACAGGCCAAAGGCGGTCGCGGCCGCAGGCACGATCAAAAGCCAAAGGAAGTTGTTAACCACCGCTTCCCAAAACTTATCCTCGCCAAACATCTGAGCGTAGTTTTCCCCGCCAACAAAGGCCCCGCCCGCGCTGCGGTCGGTCACCGATAGGCGCAGGGTCTCAAAAACCGGGTAGGCCAGGTAAAGGCCCAGGGCGAAAATCGCAGGGAACAGAAACAGCCAAGGACGGATCGCATTGGCGCGGTTGATATTGCGCCCGGCCTGCGGGCCTTTGGCGGGGAACAGCACCCGATCCAGAAACTGGTTCGAGAAATAGAAATACGCGACACAACCGCCGACACCGACGATGATCGTGATCAAACCTTGCAAGGCCGGATTCATGCGTCCCCTCCCCTTGGATGCGCGTTCGCGCTGCCGCGTCTTAGCTCTGTGGCGGCGGCTGCGATGACCCCGGCCCGCAAAACGGGGCCAGGGTCGGTGATGTCAGATGCTCTGGATCAGTCCAGCGCGTCCCAGCTTTCCTGGATCGAGGTCGCAACCGCCTCGGCATCCGCGCCACCGGCGTAATCGACCATACCGGTCCAGAACGTGCCCGCGCCAACCGCGCCCGGCATCAGGTCGGAGGCGTCAAAGCGGAAGGTGGTGGCGTTCAACAAGATCTCGCCCTGCCCGGCTTCCACACCCGAGCTGTAGGTATCAAGGTTCACACCCGAATGCGGGGTCAGGAAGCCACCCTGGGCCATCATGATCTCGTGGGCGAAAGGCGTTTGCAGGAACTCCATAAACGCCATAGTGGCATCGTTCATGTCGGTCACAGCCATCAGCGTGCCACCACCCAGAACCGGGTTGCCCAGATCTTCGCCTTCAAAAGATGGGAAGTAGAAGAAATCGGCATCTTCACCCACCTCGGTCCCATCGGGGAAGAAGGCCGGGATGAAGGAGGCCTGGCGGTGCATGTAGCAGCCCGGAGGCGACGCAAAGAGACCCGTGGGGCTATCACGGAAATCGGTCGTGGCCACGGCACCTGCGCCACCCTGCACCCAATCATCGTTGCGCGCAAACATGCCAAAGGTTTCGATCGCATTCACAACACGCTCGTCATTGAACGGGATCTCGTTCGAAACCCACATGTCATAGACATCCGGCGTCTGGGTGCGCAGCATGATGTCTTCTACCCAGTCGGTGGCGGGCCAGCCGGTGGCAGCCCCCGACCCCAGACCGATGCACCAAGGGGTTTCGCCATCTTCGACGATCTGTTCGCTCAGCGCGATCAGGTCTTCCATCGTCTCGGGCACTTCGTAATCGGCATCTTCGAAGTTTTCCGGCACATACCAGACCAGCGACTTCACGTTCACGTTGAAGAAGAAACCGTAGAACTGATCGGCGCCATCGGCATCAGCATAGGTGCCGAGGTCGACCCAGGATTGACCGGCGGCGTAATTGTCGCGCACCCAATCGCCCATTTCATTGCCAAGCGGCGTCAGCAGGCCGTTGCCCGCCATCACGGCAGCCAGGCCAGGTTGCGGGAACACGGCCAGGTTCGGGGCGGAACCGGCTTCGGCATCGATGACGATCTGCTGCTCGAAGCTGTCCGACCCGGTATAGGTCGCCTCGGCCCCGGTGGCGGCTTCGAAATAGTTCAGCATGATGTCAAAACGGTCGGCTTCCGGTGACAGCCAAGGGCCCGCGATGGTGACCGACTGACCGCTCAGGTCATGACTATCGGCAAAGGCCGTGTAGCTGTCCCAGTTGAACCCGCCTTCGCCTTCGGCAAAGGGCATATGGCCATCGGCCAGGGCGCCGCTGGCGGCGACCGCAAGCACAGCGGTGCTGGCGAACAAAGTCCGTTTCATTGGTTCCTCCCAGTTGGTGCCGCTCTTTGCGTCGGCATGATCCATGACGCCCAAACGCTGACCTCGAAGGTTTTCCAAAGCGCTTTGGGTTGTGCTTACACTTTCGAATGCAACTGAGTCTGTCAATCACGCATTCACATTCCCCTGTAAATAAATGGCTTTTCTTGCAGGTGCAGAAAAACAAGGCGATTTCGAATCTTTGACAAACCGGCGGGCATCCCGATAGCCTCCACAAGAATCCGAAGCGCTTTGAAACGATTTTTGGTATGAATCTCAGGGAACTGGCCGAAAGCCTCGGCCTATCGCAAACCACCGTCAGCCGGGCTTTGAACGGTTATCCCGAAGTGCGCGAAGAAACCCGCGCCCGGGTGATGGCGGCTGCGCGCGCAGCAAATTACACGCCTAATACTCGCGCTCGACGCCTGGCCACGGGCCGGGCGATGACCATCGGCCATGTGATCCCGTTGACCGGCAAGACCGAAATGATGAACCCGATCTTCGGCGATTTCCTGGCTGGAGCGGGCGAAGTTTATGCCCGCGAAGGTTATGACATGCTGCTGTCGGTGGTCGGAGATGGCGGCGCAGAACAAGCCTATCGCGATCTGGTCAGCAATGGCTCGGTCGATGCGGTCATGGTGCAGGGCCCCCAGGTTGAAGACCCGCGTGTGCCGCTTTTGCAAGACCTTCAAGTGCCGTTTCTGGTGCATGGGCGCACCGCTGACCCCTCGGGCTATAGCTGGCTGGATGTTGCCAATATCCGCGCCTTTCGCAGCGCGGCGGATTTCCTTTTGGATCTGGGGCACCGCCGCATCGCGCTTGTGAACGGGCAAGAAGGGTTTGATTTCGCCCGCCGCCGCCAGCGCGGCTATGAAGAGGCGCTTGGCGCGCGGGATGTGCCTGTGAACCCCGCATATATCTCGTCAGACGTGATGACCGAAGGCTATGGCTATGCCACCGCCGCGAAATTGCTCGATGGGCCCGAACCACCGACCGCCTTCCTGGTCTCCTCCGTGATCCCGTCGATTGGTGTGCGGCGCGCGGTGTTGGAGCGTGGCCTGCAGCTTGGGCGCGATGTCTCACTGATCTGCCATGATGATGTGCTGAGCTACCTGACCAATGACGCCACCGGCCTGGCCTTCACCGCCACACGCAGTTCCATCCGTGATGCCGGGCGGCGCTGTGCCGAGATTTTGATTGATCTGGTGCGCAACCCCGAAAGCGGCCCGGTGCAGGAGCTTTGGGAAACCGAATTGATGGTCGGGCGTTCCACCGGCCCCTGCCCTGCCTAAAGGACATATAATGCAGTTTACGCGCGATGATTTCCCCCCGGGGTTCCTGTTTGGCGTGGCCACCTCGGCCTATCAGATCGAAGGGCACCAGTTCGGCGGCGCGGGCCAAACCCATTGGGACAGTTTCGCCGCCACGCCCGGCAATGTGGTGCGGGCCGAAAACGGCGATTTGGCCTGCGATCACTACCACCGCTGGGAAGCAGACCTGGACCTGATCCGCGATCTGGGGGCCGAGGTGTATCGGTTCTCAACCTCCTGGGCACGGGTGCTGCCTGAGGGGATCGGCACGCCCAACCGCGAAGGTTTGGATTTCTATGACCGATTGGTCGATGGCATGCTGGAACGTGGGCTGAAGCCTGCCGCCACGTTGTACCACTGGGAACTGCCGCAGACCCTGGCCGATCAGGGCGGCTGGCGAAACCCGGATATGCCCAATTGGTTTGCCGAGTTCACCGAAACCGTCATGTCCCGCATCGGGGATCGTGTTTGGTCCGCCGCGCCGATCAATGAACCCTGGTGCGTCGGCTGGCTCAGCCATTTCGAAGGGCACCATGCCCCCGGCCTACGCGATATCCGCGCCACCGCGCGCGCGATGCACCATATTCTGGTCAGCCATGGCCGTGCGATCGAAGTGATGCGCGGGCTTGGCATGGGCAATCTGGGCGCGGTCTGCAACTTCGAATGGTCCAGCCCCGCCAGCAACGCGCCCGAAGATGTGGCCGCTGCCGCCCGCCATGATGCGATCTACAACCGGTTTTTCCTAAGCGGCCTGTTCTATGGGCGTTACCCTGATCTGGTTCTGGACGGGTTAGAGCCGCACCTGCCCAGCAATTGGCAAGCGGATTTCCCAACGGTCCAAGCACCGCTCGATTGGATTGGCGTGAATTACTACACCCGGAAACGCGTCGCTGCCGCAGAAGGGCCATGGCCCGCCTATGGCGATGGCCCTGCCGTGCTGCCAACCACACAGATGGGGTGGGAGATTTACCCCGACGGCCTGCGCGATTTCCTCACCCGGATCGCGGCCGAGTATTCCGGCGATCTTCCGATCTACATCACCGAAAACGGCATGGCGAACCCGGATGAGGTCGACCAACCAGATCAGGCTCGGATCGACTATCTTGTCCAACACCTGTCTGCTGTACAAAGCGCCATCGCCCAAGGTGTGCCGGTGAAGGGTTATTTCTGCTGGTCGCTTATGGACAATTACGAATGGGCGCTTGGGTATGAAAAACGCTTCGGCCTGGTCCATGTGGATTTTGACACGCTGGAACGGACGCCCAAAGCCTCCTACCACGCGTTGGCGGACTGGTGGCGGGCATGAAGCTCAGCCGCACCGATTTCCCACCCGATTTTCTTTTTGGGGTCGCCACATCCTCCTACCAGATAGAGGGGCATCAATTTGGCGGTGCCGGACCCACCCATTGGGACACGTGGGCTGCCACACCGGGCAACACCGCCAATGCCGAACATGGGGGACTGGCCTGCGATCATTATCACCGGCTGGATGAAGATCTGGACCTCATTGCCGGGCTTGGGGCGGATGTCTATCGCTTCTCCGCCTCGTGGGCGCGGGTGCAGCCAGACGGGCGCGGGGCCGCGAATCCCGAGGGCCTCGATTTCTATGACCGGCTTGTCGACGGCTGCTTGGAACGTGGGATTAAGCCTCTGCTGACGCTCTATCATTGGGAACTGCCCGCCGCGCTGGCCGATCTGGGCGGCTGGAGCAATGCGGATATCCCGGAATGGTTCTCCGATTATACGCGCGTCTTGATGCAACGGATTGGGGATCGGGTCTGGTCGACCGCCACCTTGAATGAGCTTTGGTGCGTCAGTTGGAACGCTCATTTCCTGGGCCGCCACGCGCCGGGCCTGCGCGATGTCCGAGCGACAGCGCGGGCCATGCACCATGTGCTCAAAGCCCACGGGCGCAGTGTTCAAACCCTGCGTGACATGGGCATTGGCCAGGTTGGCGCGGTCACCAATCTTGATTGGGTCATGCCCTTAGATGACACGCCCGAGGCGCAGGCCGCCGCCAGCCGGTATGAAGCGAACTTCAACCATTGGTTCGTCGGCGCCATGTTCACCGGTCAGTATCCCGCGCTGTCCTTGGAGGGGCTGGAGCCGCATTTGCCAAAGGATTGGCAAGACGACATGGCAACCATCGCCGCCCCCTTGGATTGGCTTGGCATTAACTATTACAGCCGCAAATTGATGGCGCCAGATGACGGCCCCTGGCCCGCCTATCGCGATATCCCAGGGCCGCTCGAAAAAACCTCCATGGGGTGGGAGGTTTATCCGGACGGGCTCTATGAAATCCTGAAATGGGTGTCCCAGACCTATACCGGCGACCTGCCGCTGCATATCACCGAAAACGGCATGTCTGGCCCGGATCGGGTGGGCGAGGTTGATGCTCAACGCATCGCTTTCCTGGAAAGCCATCTGAATGCTTGCCGCCGCGCAATTGCCGATGGCGTGCCGCTCAAGGGCTATTACACCTGGTCTTTGATGGATAACTACGAATGGGCGCGCGGCTATGAAAAGCGGTTCGGCCTGGTTCATGTTGACTTCGAAACCTTGGCAAGGACCCCGAAAGCATCTTATGACGCGCTCGCCTCTTGGTGGAACGCCCCCTCTGACTGATCGGACCCGGAATGCCGTTCGAAGCCGCTGAAACCAGCCTAAGCCTTGTTGCCGATATCGGTGGCACCAATACGCGCGTGGCGCTGGCCAACGGCCCCCGGATCGAAACCACCAGCGTGCGGCGCTATCGCAATGCCAATTTCGCCGGGATCGCGGATGTCATCACCCAGTATTTGCAGGATACCGGCACGTCCGACAGCCATATTACCGGCGTTTGCGTGGCTGCCGCGGGCCCGGTGCATGATGGCGTGGCAACACTGACCAATCTGGATTGGCGCATTGATCGAGAGGTTCTTGGCCGCGCGTTGACCGCAGAAAAGGTAGCGGTGTTAAACGACCTGCAGGCCCAGGGCCATGCGATTGGGCAAATTGCCCCCGATGACCTGATCGACGTGATCCCGATGCCCAAATCGCCGCGCCAGGCGACAAAGCTGGTGGTGGGGATTGGCACAGGCTTCAACGCCTGCCCGGTTTTTGAGACCGAAACTGGTCGATTTGTCCCCCCGTCCGAGGCGGGGCATGTCAGCCTGCCCATGTGTGATCCAGCGCTTGGTCCAGTGATGGATTTCATGGCCGAAGAATTCGGCTTCGCCTCGATTGAAGAGGTGTTGTCGGGCCGGGGCATCGCGCAGGTGCACAAGGCCCTGCATGGGGACGAACTGGAAACGCCCAAAGTCATGGAACAGCTTGCCGAGGGCGATGCCAAAGCAGCGGAAACCGCGCGGCTATTCGTGCGCGTCACGGGCACGGTCGTGGGGGATTTGGGGTTAAGCCACCTGCCCTTTGGCGGTATCTACCTGGTGGGTGGGGTCACGCGGGCCATCCTGCCCTATCTTGAGCGCTTCGATTTTGCCGGGGCCTTCGGCGACAAAGGCCGGTTTTCTGACTTCATGGGCCAGTTCGGCATTCAGGTGGTTGTCGATGATTACGCGGCGCTCACCGGCTGCGCATCCCACCTCGCGCGGCTCTGATCAGCTGTCAGCGGCGTTGGGGTCGCGATAGACACCCTGTTCCTGCAAGGCATCAATCACCTCGGCTGGCATATAGGTTTCATCATGCCGGGCCAGGATTTCGGTCGCTTCAAAGGTGCCGTCGACTAGACGTCCGGTGCCAACCATGCCTTCGCCCTCACCAAATAGATCGGGCAGGATCCCGGTATAGGTCACGGGGATCGAGGCACCACCATCGGTGACGTAAAAGCTGATCGTCTCGCCCTCACCGCGTACCAAACTGCCATCTTCAACCAAGCCGCCAATGCGGAATACCTCGGACGGCGGCGGCGGGTTTTCGGCGATTTCAGAGGGGGGACGGAAAAAATTGATCCCGTCCCGCATGGCATAGCCGATCAGCGCCGTGGATAGGATCAATGCCAAGGTCGTCAGCATGATCACCTGGATACGGCGTTGTTTTTTCAGGCTGCGCATCGCGCCCTCCTCATCCTCGCGTCACGGGAAGAGCGCTGCGCCCATCAATCCCGTCGTCTCTTCCAAACCGAGCATCAGGTTGGCGTTTTGAAGCGCCTGTCCCGACGATCCTTTGCACAGGTTGTCGAGCGCTACGAAAACCTGCGCCCGGCCTTCCCGCCGATCTGCCGCCACACCGACATGCGCGAAATTGGTGCCGCGCACATCATGGGTCGAAGGCGCTGAGCCGAAAGGAAGCACGTGGACAAACGGCTCCTCAGCATAGGCCTTGGACAGAGTATCATATACGACGCCCGCCTCTGCTTTGACATAGATCGTGGCCAAAATGCCGCGGTTCATCGGGGCGAGATGGGGGGTGAACTGCACCTCGACGGGCCGCCCGGCCCATTTCGAGAACTCCTGATCGAACTCACCCAAATGCCGGTGCGTGCCGCCGATGGCATAAGCATTGGCCCCTTCAGACAGTTCCGCATGAAGAAGGTGTTCCTTCAGACTGCGCCCGGCACCCGAAACACCGGTGACCAGGTTGATGATGATCTCATCCAGATCGATCACCCCCGCCTTCACCAGCGGCACCAACCCGAACTGCCCCGTCGCAGCATTGCAACCGGTGCCCGCCACCAGCCGCGCGGATTTAATCTCATCCCGATAGAACTCTGTCAGGCCATAGACGGCCCGTGTTTGCAGATCTGGTGCGTCATGGGGTTTGCCATACCATTTCTCATAAGCCGCCAGGTCGCGCAGCCGGAAATCAGCGCTCAAATCTATGACTTTAAGATCGGATGGTAATTCTTTGATAACGCCCTGTGATGTGGCGTGAGGCAGCGCGCAGAACGCCAGATCGATAGTCGAAAAATCAACCTCTTCGATCTTCACCAAATCAGGCAAATCATAGCCCCGCAAGAACGGATAGACCGAGGCCATGGGCTGCCCAGCTTTCCGATCGCCGGTCAGTGCTGTGATGGTCAAATCCGGATGGCCCAAAATCAACCGAACGAGTTCAGCGCCGGTGTAGCCCGAGGCGCCAAGGATTGCGATATTATGTGTCATTTTAGATGAAGCTCACGTGTCAAGCTGTTGAAAGATCAGAGGTCTACAGGGGTAAACTCGATCCGTCGTCGCAAGAATTGGGTGGCTTTGTTCGACACCGATTTGGCGTCACCGGTGGTTAGAAAGGTGGCTCCCGCACCGCCGCCGACAAATTCAGGCCTCCGGTCCAAATAATCGGCCAACGCATCCGCCACCAGGGCGGGTTGCGAATACACCGCCACCCCGTCGCCCAAGGCTTCGCGGAACACATCTTCGACCAGCGGGTAATGGGTGCAGCCCAAAATCGCCGCTTCAGGTTTGGGCATCCGCCGCATCAACGCCTCGACATGGGACCGGACCAGCGCATCAGCCAGGATCATATCGCCCATTTCGATGGCATCGACCACGCCAGCGCAGGGCTGCGCCTCCACATCCACCCCAATGGCCCGGAAGGCCAGTTCCCGCTGGAACGCGCGGCTCGACACCGTTGCTGGGGTTGCGAACAGCGCGACGGTTTCCACCCCGACAGGCCGCGGGGGCGAGTTGTCGCCCCATTTGCGTTCGGTCAAAGCCTCGATCAGCGGCACGAACACGCCCAAGACGCGTTTGTCTTCCGGCACCCACCCTTCTTGCATCCGGCGCAGCGCAGCGGCCGAAGCGGTATTGCAGGCCAGGATCACCAGATCGCAGCCTTGATCAAACAGCGCCTGCACACCTTTGGTGGTCAGCTCGTAAATATCATCGGCATCGCGCACGCCATAAGGCGTATGCGCGTTATCGCCGAAATACACGACAGGCAGATCCGGCAGCCGTTTCTCAACGGCATCCAACACGGTCAACCCGCCTAGCCCAGAATCAAAAATACCAACGGCCATTTAGTACCGATCCCTCAACCGACCCCGCACCCGGCCTTGATCAGCTTCCGGGTCGCGGTGACGTTCTTCAAACTCGAACCCTTGAATCTGCGTATCCAAAGGGCGCGGGCTGAGGCTATAGGTCTTTTCCCGCAGGAAGGCCATCATTGCTTTGGCGTCTTTTGCATATGGGTCCAATTCGGCGCGTGGGATCGGGTCGCCGATGACCACGCGCACGGGGCTGTTCACGCGGGCTTTGAACTCTTTGATCAACATGCCCATGCGCAGGGTCGTGTGCATATGGCTCATGAGCTGGAACAGGCGCGAGTTGTGGCCATCGAAGAAGACAGGCACCACCGTGGCCTCGGATTTGGCGATCATGCGGGCGGTGAAGCTACGCCAGCCCGGGTCCATTGGCTGCCCAAAGGGTTTGGCGGCGGTCGAGACGGTGCCGCCAGGAAAAATACCAATGGCCCCGCCTTCGGCCAAAAATCGCAGCGCATCCTTGCGGGTCTGGATATTAAGCTGCAGCGCCTCTTTCGTGTCATCAAAGCTGATCGGCAGGATGATCCGGTTGATATCCTCGGCCTTGCGGAACACGCGATGGGCCAGAATGCGGAACTCGCCCCGGACCATCGACAGGATATGGCCCATCATCAGCCCATCCAGAATGCCGTAGGGGTGATTGGCGATCATCACCACCGGCCCGTCTGCAGGGATGTTGGACAGATCACCGCCCACAACCTCCAGGCTCAGGCCATAGCGATCGACCATCACCTGCCAGAAATCATGACCGTTGCGCACATCGGCATCATAGCCCTCGGCGCGTTTGATCAGCCCGATCCGGCCCGTTGCGTTTTCCATCACGCGGATCATCGCGCGGCCACCTTTTGACATGGCCGATGAGGCGTAAGAAATCTCCCGCGCAACCTCGCGGTTTTTGTCGCGTCTGCGATTGACCATGGCGCGGGCGCTTCCTTTCAAGGCACTAGCTTTGAATATGATGTTCGATCCGAGTCGGTCCAGGGCCTCACGCGGGCTTGATGCCCCAAAGACATAACAAATCCATCGCGACATGGGCCGCGGCCACCGCCGTGATATCAGCATGGTCATAAGGTGGCGACACCTCAACCACATCCGCGCCGACCAGGTTGATGCCGGCCAGATCGCGCAACAGGATGCTGGCTTGCGCACTGCTCAGCCCGCCCCACACCGGCGTGCCCGTGCCGGGCGCAAAGGCCGGGTCAAGCGCATCGATATCAAAGCTTAGGTAACAAGGGGCCGACCCAACGCGATCCTTGACCATCGCCGCGATGGCCGCGGGGCCTTCCTCGGTCACGGCGCGCGCATCGTAGATGGGGATGCCCAAATTGTCCTCGACCACCGTGCGGATGCCGATATGGGCAGAATGCTCCACATCGATCAGCCCTTCCTGTACCGCCGTATAGCAAAACGTGCCATGGTCGATGCGGGATGGGTCATCATCGGGCCAGGTATCGGTATGGGCATCGATTTGAACCAAGGCCAACGGCCCGTATTTCTTCGCATGCGCCCGCAGGATCGGTAGGGTGATCGAATGATCGCCACCCAGGGTGATGGCGGCCGCCCCTGCCCCCAAAATGCCCGCGATATGCGCCTCGATCCGGGCGGGCACATCGGCTGTGTGGGCATAATCAAACGCCATATCGCCGTAGTCGACCACAGCCAGTGTCTCCAAGGGTGAATAGCTATCCCACCCATAGGGCGGGTCAAACGGCTGCAAGCTTGAAGCTGCGCGGATCGCGCGGGGGCCCAGCCGCGTTCCCGGGCGGTTTGTGACAGCTTGGTCAAAGGGGATACCGGTGATGGCGATATCAACGCCGGTCAAATCCTTGGTGAAGCGACGGCGGAACAGGCTTGGCGCGCCGGAAAAGGCGTTTTCAAACGACAGCCCCTTCAGTTCATCACGCGTAAAGGCCGTATCTACCTGGTTTTTGGCATCTTCCAAAGCCATGACGCCCCTCCTTACCGGTTCCTCTCGTTCCTAAGCCAAGGCCGGAAAAAGTCCAGCACCGCGCCCTTGCCCCCTTTGGGCGCATCGGGCATGTCTGCGGCAGGACGCTGCGGCTTGGGAGTGCGGGCAATGAGCGACGATCAAACCAATGCCGAGGCGGTGCGCGCCGCGTTCTTGGAGGGCATGAGCCGATCCGCGGCCTCGGTCTCGGTGGTCACAACCGATGGTCCGGCCGGGCGCGGCGGGGTGACGGTTTCGGCGATGACCTCGATTTCCGCCGATGGTGCGCAGCCCACGATGCTGACTTGCCTGAATGCATCATCCTCCAGCTTGCCGCTGGTGCTGGAAAACAAGTGCTTCTGCATCAACGTGCTGCGCACGGGCCAGACAGATATTTCGGATGTGTTTTCCTCGCGCGTGCCCGCGCCGGGGGGCGACAAATTCAATGCGGTCGCCATTGAAACCATGGCCACAGGCGCGCCGCGTCTATCCGATGCTCTGGTCAGTTTCGATTGCCGCCTGATCTCGGCCGAAAAGATTGGCACCCATCATATCTGCATCGGTGCGGTCGAGGCAGTGATCACCGCCCATGAGGGTGATCCGCTGCTTTATGGGATGCGCCGCTATTTGCGGCCCGAAGATCACTAGCTAGCCAACCGGCTGCGCGCGTTCGACAATCCGGGCAAAGATGCTGGCCCCGATAGGCGAGATGTCGTCGTTAAAATCGAACTCTGGATGGTGCAGCCCCGCGCCCGGCCCGGCACCCAAGAACAGATACGCGCCGGGGCGTTCCTGCAGCATATAAGCGAAATCCTCGGCCCCCATTTCACGGCCCGCTTTGCCATCGACCAGATCGGGGCCCACAACCTCCTCCGCAATCTCGGTCACGAAGGCCGCGGCATCGGCATCATTGATCGTCGCAGGGTAGCCAACTTGGTAATCCAACCGCGCCTTGACGCCATAGCTCGCAGCCTGCCCATCGACGATTTCTTGCACCCGGCGCATCACCATTTGCTGCACCTTGGGATCAAAGCTGCGCACCGTCGCGCATAGATACGCCGTTTCGGGGATGACGTTATCGGTGGTTCCCGCGTGGATCTGGGTGACGGAAATCACCAGATCATCCAATGCATAATTGTTGCGAGAAACGATGGTTTGGATCGCGCCTGCCATACCCACAGCCGCCGGGATCGGGTCGGCGGTTTCATGCGGCATGGCCCCGTGGCCGCCGCGCCCGGTGATTTGGATGTGAAAAGTATCAACCGCCGCCATGATCGGGCCAGCGGTCGTTAGAACCTGACCCAATTCCAGACCGGGCACGTTGTGAATGGCGAAAACCTGATCGATGCCGAAGCGATCCATCACCCCTTCCTCGCACATCACACCCGCGCCGCCACCTTGTTCCTCAGCCGGTTGAAAGATCAGCGCCACGCGACCGGTGAAATTCCGTGTCTCGGCCAGGTATTTCGCCGCGCCAAGCAACATCGTTGTATGCCCGTCATGGCCGCAGGCGTGCATCTTGCCGGGAATGGTCGAGGCATGATTGGCCCCCGTCGCCTCCTCAATCGGCAAGGCATCCATATCCGCGCGCAAGCCAATGGTGGGGCCAGCGCCCTGCCCGTCGATCAGGGCGACAATGCCGGTTTGCGCCAGCCCGGTATGGATTTCGGTTATACCAAAGTCGCGCAGCCGCTCGACCACAAATTCGGCAGTTGCATGGCAATCAAACCCCAGTTCCGGATGGGCATGCAGGTGGCGCCGCCACGCGGTCATTTCCTCTGACAGTCCGGCGATCCGGTTGACAACGGGCATTGCTGGACTCCTCCCCATCCATCGGTTCTAAAGCGGCGAGCCTGTCGCAATTCGCCCGGAGGCGCAATGCCCGTTCCCCCTGCCCCAGACCCATCATTGCCGCCGCTTGATCGGCTGTTGCAAATCATGGCGCGCCTGCGCGACCCGCAGACCGGATGCCCTTGGGATGTCGAGCAAAACTTCGCCACCATCGCGCCCTACACAATCGAAGAGGCCTATGAGGTGGCCGACGCCATCGAGCGGAACGATTTCGATGAACTGAAGGGGGAATTGGGTGATCTGCTGTTGCAGGTCGTGTTCCATGCACAGATGGCAGATGAGGCCGGGCATTTCGATTTTCAAAGCGTTGCCGCCGCCATTGGCGACAAGATGATCGACCGGCACCCGCATGTGTTTGGTGACGAAAACCGCGATAAATCGGCCGAGGATCAGGTGCGCGATTGGGAAACGGTGAAAGCCGCCGAGCGCGCCGCCAAATCGCGCGGCGGGGTGCTGGATGATGTCGCCCTCGGCCTACCCGCCCTGATGCGCGCCGAAAAACTGCAAAAACGCGCAGCGCGGGTCGGGTTTGATTGGCCCGAGATCGATCAGGTGATCGCGAAGATCGGCGAAGAGGCCGCTGAACTGGCCGAGGTGCGCGCCACCGCCGATCACGCCAAGATCGAAGAAGAAATGGGCGATCTGCTTTTTGTCATGGCTAACCTAGCGCGCCACCTGAAAGTCGACCCCGAGGCCGCGTTGCGCAACGCCAATTCCAAGTTCATCCGTCGCTTCCAGTTTATCGAGGCGGAGTTGGCAAGAACCGGGAAATCCCCAAAACAAAGCGATTTGGCCGAAATGGATGCGCTTTGGGATGCTGCAAAGGCGAACGGGCTTTAAGACCGGGTTCACAAAAGAGTAATCTTCGGCCCTGATTTTCCACGCTAAGCTTTGGCAAGCGATATGCGTAAGGGGATCAGATGCGGCCCGTTCTTTTGTATTTGGCATGCGCGGTCTTCGCCGCGCCAGCGCAGGCTTTTGAAATGCACTGCTTGGGGCGCGAGCCTGCGTTTATGCTTGTTTTGAACGACGAAACAGCCCGGTTCGATTATCTGGGCGATGGGGTGTTCGATCTGTCTCCGCCGCTAGCCGCCCCGTTGGAGAACTTCACCCGCACCGAACTATCGACTGCGGGTGGTCCGATCCCTGTCTTTATCGAGCGTCGGGCCTGCCAGGCCTTTGGCATCCTCTTGCCCTTCAGCGTCGAATTGGGCATCCCCGCTTTTGCAGGCCAAGCGCCCGCGATTGGCTGTTGCAGGCAGATCGACCCAGCGGAATGACACACGCCCAACCCGACGACCAACCGGTTCAACCGGTCAAGGCCGCGCTGTGGATGATCGGCGCGATCCTGTCGTTTTCGGCCATGGCCATCGCCGGGCGCGCCGCCAGTTTCGAGCTGGATACCTTCGAGATGATGACCTATCGCTCGATGGTGGGTTTGGTGATCGTTTTGGTCTTTGGCGCAACCTTTGGCACGCTTGGGCAGATCACCTTCCGGCATCTCAACATCCATTTCTTCCGCAACCTGGCCCATTTCACCGGTCAGAACCTGTGGTTTTATGCCATCACCGTTAGCCCCTTGGCTTTGGTCTTTGCGCTCGAGTTCACCTCACCGCTTTGGGTGATGATCTTCGCGGCCCTGTTTCTGGGTGAGCGGCTGACAAAGGTGAAACTGTTCGCCGGCGCGCTTGGGTTCATTGGCGTCCTGATCGTGGTGCAGCCTGGCAGCGCCCCGATCAACTCGGGCATGGTGACGGCGGCCCTGGCGGCCATCGGCTTCGCGGCCACGGCCATCCTGACCAAACGCCTGACGCGGACGGAGACGACAACCTGCATCCTCTTCTATCTCGCGGTGATCCAATTGGGGCTGGGGCTGGCGGCCTGTTTTGCAGACGGTCAGATGGCCCTGCCTTCGACCACCACAGCCCCTTGGCTGCTGCTGATCGGTATTTGTGGAATGACGGCGCATTACTGCCTGACCACAGCGCTTAAGATCGCGCCCGCCTCGGCCGTGATGCCGATGGATTTTGTGCGCCTGCCCGCCATCGCGGTGATCGGCATGTTGTTTTACGCCGAACCGCTGCAATGGGCGGTCTTGTTTGGGGCAGTCCTCATTTTCGCCGCAAACTACCTCAATATCCTGACGACACAGCGCGCCGCGCGGAAACTGTAGCAAAACTGACACATTGTCTGTGCCGAATATTGGCAAATCAACCGCGTTACGCAGGGGAAGAATTGACCGGTTCGGACCTTTTTTTGCTTATGGGATTAATAGAGGGATGAGGGATCATGTTGGGAGGACACCTATGACCCGTATTGTAGCCGCTTCCGCAGCGTTATTGGCATCGACTGCCCTGGCCCATGCCGGCGGGATCGAGCGGTCCAACCAATCGATGGCGATTTTGTTTGAGGAAGGCACCTATGCCGAGCTGGGGTTTGGCTTCGCCGACCCGAACTTGTCGGGGTCAAACGCGGGCGGTGCGTCGGGCGACATGGCCGCCTCGTTCAACACCACAAGCCTGTCTTACCGGCAAGACCTGAGCGATAATCTTTCATTTGCTATCATCTTCGATCAGCACGTGGGCGCCGATGTCAGCTATCCGACCAGCACTTATGCGGTTCCGGCCCCACCAGCCGCCGCGCCGACGACGACCTCAGGCACCACGGCCGATGTATCGGGCCGTGCGCTGACCGCACTGCTGCGATATGAAACAGAAAGCAACTTCAGTGTTTACGGCGGTCTGCGTCTCTCGACGATTGAGGGCGTCGCCAATGTGCCGTTCATCGGCCTCGGCTATTCCTTGGATGTCGATGGCGGTCAGGAGTTAGGCTATGTGATTGGTGCCGCTTATGAGATCCCTGAAATTGCGTTCCGGGTGGCGCTGACCTACAGTTCAGAGATCACGCACACGCTTTCGGGTACCAACACCGGCCCACTGGGCGGCGGCCCGACCGCCACCTCGTTCGAGTCAACCATCCCCCAATCGGTAATGCTTGAGGCCCAAACCGGGATCGCCGAGAATACCCTGCTGTTTGGTTCGGCTCGCTGGGTTCAGTGGAGCGCATTTGACATCACGCCCCCTGCGCTGGGCGGCTCTTCCCTAGTGAATTACTCCAACGACACGGTGACCTATACGCTTGGGGTTGGGCGTCGTTTCAACGAAAACTGGTCGGGCGCGGTTACTATCGCCCATGAACCGCAAGCTGGCGGCAACGCGACAAACCTTGGCCCGGCTGATGGATTTACAGCCGCAAGTGTCGGTTTGACCTGGGAAAACGAGCGTTTCGAGGTTTCTGGCGGCGTCCGCTACATCAGCTTTGCGGACAGCAACCCAAGTCTCGGTTCGTTCCAAGACAATGACGGCATTGCCGCTGGCATCCGCTTTGGCATCCGCTTCTAGCAAATCTAAACAGTCTCGATGCAAAGCCCCCGCACCGCGCGGGGGCTTTTCTTTGTGCAGGTTCCGGGTCGTCTCGATCACCGCAGCGCGGTAAAGCGCACTCATGACCATGGCACCCACCCAACCTTCGCCCCATTTGTCACTCCGCGCCTGGGTGGACCTGATCTTGCTGGCAGTGATCTGGGGCGCGTCTTTCCTTGCGATCAAACTGGCCTTGGGAGAGGTGCCTGTTTTCACCCTTGTCGCACACCGCGTCTTTTGGGCCTGTGTGATCCTGTGGGCCTATGTCTGGTGGCGCGGTTTTAAAGTACCGCAGCAGGCCGGGGTCTGGTGGGCGTTCTTGGTCATGGGTCTTTTGAACAATGTGCTGCCGTTCACGCTCATGGCTTGGGGGCAGCAGTTCATCGAAACTGGCCTTACATCGATCTTCAACGCTGCGACAGCCGTTTTTGGGGTCTTGGTCGCCGCGCTCTTTTTTGCAGATGAGCGCCTGACCCCGCGCCGCTTGACCGGTGTCGTGGTGGCTTTCTTGGGAGTCAGTATTGCCATCGGGATCGAGGCATTGGCCGCATTCGACATACGGTCGCTGGCACAACTGGCGGTTCTGGCAGGCACGCTGTCTTATGCATTTGCGGCGGCCTGGGCGCGGGCCCGGTTGCAAGACCTGGAACCCCAGGTTGCGGCGGCCGGGATGTTGACCGGCGCGAGCCTGATCATGCTGCCTTTGGCCATCCTGATCGATGGTCCACCGCAATTGCCGGAAAACCCGGTGACTTATGCCGCCATAACCTATTTCGCCGTGATCGGAACCGCTTTGGCCTATCTGCTTTACTACCGCATCCTGGCGGTCGCTGGATCGGGCAATACGATGATTGTAACCTTGCTGATCCCGCCCATCGCGATTTTGCTTGGGTGGCTGGTTCTGGACGAACAGCTCGCGCCAAGCGCATTTCTAGGCTTTGCAGTTCTGGGCGTTGGGCTGCTCCTGCTGCGGCAGCGGCCTAAGAAAGCGCCTTAAAGGCTTTTTGCTGGCGCGCGGTCCAGAACACATCCAGTTCAGCCGCGTCTTCGCCCGCCCGTTCGGCCTCGACCACGCCTTGATCGTAAAGCCACGCGCGCCTGCGGCCATCGCCAAAGGGCAGTTTGACCGTCACCCGTTCGCGGGGCGCCGAAAGCGTATCTGCGACCGCAGCCAAAAGCGGATCAAGACCCTCTCCGGTGATCGCAGAAAGGGCAAAAACCTCCTCCCGCCGCTCAGCAACGGTTTTTAGGCTTTCACGCGCCTCTGCCGCCAAAAGATCGGTTTTGTTCCAAACCTCCAGCATTGGGGCGCTATCCGACACCCCCAGATCGGCCAAGATTGCCAGCACATCTTTGGCCTGATCCTCGGTCTCGGGATGGGCAATATCGCGCACGTGAAGGATCAGATCGGCATCCAGAACCTCCTCCAAGGTGGCGCGAAACGCAGCGACAAGCTGGGTTGGCAGATCACTGATGAAACCCACCGTGTCTGACAGGATCACCTCGGTCCCGTCGGGCAAGGTGACCGCACGCATGGTTGGGTCAAGCGTGGCGAAAAGCATATCTTTCGCCATCACATCCGCGCCGGTTAACCGGTTAAATAGCGTCGATTTTCCCGCGTTCGTATACCCCACCAAAGCCACAATCGGATAAGGCACTTTCTTGCGCGCCTTCCGGTGCAAAGCGCGGGTTTTGACCACCTTGGCCAGTTGCCGACGAATGCGTGTGACAGCCTCATCAATGGCGCGGCGGTCAGCCTCGATCTGGGTTTCGCCGGGCCCACCGACGAACCCCAACCCACCGCGCTGCCGTTCCAGGTGGGTCCAGGCCCGCACCAGGCGGGTCCGCTGATAGCTGAGCGCCGCCAGTTCGACCTGCAACACCCCCTCTCGCGTGCGTGCGCGATCGGCAAAAATCTCAAGGATCAGGCCGGTTCGGTCGAGGATTTTGCAGCTCCATTCCTTTTCCAAATTGCGCTGCTGCACCGGCGTGACCGGGCCGTCGATCAAGACCAACCCGGCCTCAAGCGCCGCGATCATATCCTTAAGCTCGGCAATCTTGCCGCGACCAAACAGCAAACCCGGTTGCGCCTTGGGCAGGCGCACAACCTCAGCCCCGACCACCTCCAGATCAGGCAGGGCCGCCGCCAAAGACACCGCTTCCTCCAGCGCGGGGCCAGCGGCTTTCCGGTCAGGATTGGTTTGGATATCCGGATGTAGAACCAAGGCCCGCATCCCGGCGCGCCCGTCTAATTCATTCAAGTCCCCGGGCAAATCGCCTCCGGTCACTCTTCCCCGTCATAGAGGTTAATGGGCTGCGCGGGCATCACGGTCGAGATCGCGTGTTTATAGACCAATTGGCTCTGCCCATCCCGGCGCAGCAGCACGCAGAAATTATCGAACCAAGTGATCACGCCCTGTAGCTTGACGCCGTTGATCAAAAAAATCGTTACCGGGACCTTCGTTTTGCGGACATGATTCAGAAACGCGTCCTGAAGGTTCTGTTTGTTTTCGGCCATTTGGCGTCCAGCCTTATCGGTTTTGCTGCCTCTCGGAACGGCAGGGTTGTCAGTCAATCACAATAAGTATGGTCCGTGTTGGATCGGATTTCCACCCCAAGATCAGGCAATTGGCAAAGCCATGCTGCAATTGCATCACGCCCGCCAAAAGCCGGGGTTCAAAAGCGCGATCATCACCAGGGTTTCCATGCGCCCCAAAATCATCGCGGCAGACAAGATGATTTTGGCCGGATCACTAAGCGCGAAGTAAGAAATCGGCTCCTCCCCCGCGACACCGGCAAGCGGCCCAGTGGTCGATAGTGCCGAAACGCCCAGGATCATCGATTGTTCGAAATCCAGGCCGGTCGCGGCCAAACCCACCATGACGGCGGCCAGCGACAGGATGAACAGCATGAAGAACACCCAAGCGATATAAGCCCCTTCGCGCCGGATGCGGCGCCCAAGCCGCCCTGCCCCGGCAACCGAGTTTGGATGGATCAGTTTGCTGATCTCACGCGCGCCATGTTTGTAAAGCGAGTAAACCCGCAGAAGCTTGAGCCCCCCCGCCGTTGTCGCAACGCCGCCGCCCATGATGGCCAAGCCCATCAAAAGCAGCCCCGGTGTCGGCAGGCCCGACCAGCTTTGCGCCGCCGCCCAACTATCCGACACAAAACCGGTTGTTGTCAGGAAGGAAAAGACGGTGAACACGCTGCCCCAAAGCGCGGTCAACGCGCCGGTGGGGTTGGCCAGCTCATCCACTTCCAGGGCACCAAGCCAATGGCGCAGAAACAGAAGCGTCGGCAGCACCACAACGGCGACAATCGCCAAGCGCAGCTCGCGATCCTTAGACAGGCGCGCCCACAGCTCGGCTCCGACACCGCTGGTGAAGCTGCGGCGCGATACGGCGAAGATCAAAAAGACAAAAATCACCGCCTCCCCCGCCGCGCCCGCGGGCGTGCCGATCAGCCCGGCATCCAGCGTGATGCCCGAAGTGGACATGGTGGACATGGCATGAATTGCAGCGACCAGGGGGCGTTCGCCCAACAACGCCAGGGTCATCGCCAGAACGACCGTCAGGGTCAGATAGATCGGGATCAGCCGCCGCGCGTATTTCCGCAGACGTGCGGCAGCCGAGGCCGATTGCATCTGCGCCACCGCCGCGTTGACGCGGCCCGGAATATTCGCCTCGGAGGTGACCTCATATCCCCCCAGATTAAGTGGGGCCAAAACCGCCGCTGCCGTGATCCAGATCAGCAACCCACCGAGCCAGGCCACCAGACTGCGCCAAAGATGAACGGCATCCGCCAATCGGTCAGGGTCGAAAATCGGCGCGCCCGTGGTCGTCAGCGCCGAAACCATATCGAAATAGACATTGATAAACCGGGTGTTGCCCACAGCCTCGGTCATCGGCAGTGCCAGAACCAGCGGCAGCCAGAGATAGGAGAGCAACAGCGAGACCAGATAAACCCGTTCGCTATCGCCCCGCTGGCTGTGCTGCGTCGCAACACCAATCAAAGCGCCGACTATCCCGATCAACAGGCCTGAATAGAAGAAATCCCGCGCGACTCTGAAATCCTCGGTCGCAGCGGCGAAACCGGCGGGCACCATCATCGCGGCTGCGGCGGTCAGAAGCAGCACCACAAAAAACGGAAGATTGCGCAGGTACCCGGCCATGCGATCAGAAAAAGTCGATCGAGACCTGAAGCAGCGTCTCGACCGCGGGCACGTCGGCAGCAAGTGCAAAGATGGCCACGGCATCCCCTTCTTCGATCCGGGTGGAGCCTGTGGGGCGCATCACCTTGCCATCCTTTTGCACCGCCCCCACCAGGGCCCCTTCGGGGAAGTCGATATCCCGGATCGGTTTGCCCGCGATGGGAGAGGTCGACAGCACCTGCGCCTCGATCACCTCGGCCTCGGCATCGCCAATAGAATAGACGCCGCGCACCCGGCCATGGCGGATATGGCGCAGGATCGAGCTGACAGTGGTCGAGCGCGGATTGACATAAGCGTCGATGTTCAGCGGGCTCATCAACGGCACCATGGTCGGGTCATTGACCAAGGCAATCGCCATTTTGGCACCAGCCGATTTCGCCCGAACCGAGGCCAGAAGGTTGGTTTTATCGTCATCGGTGACGCAGAGCACCGCATCGGCCCGATCGACATTGGCCTCTCGCAAAAGCTCGATATCCAGACCATCGCCGTGCAGAACGATGGTTCGCGCCAGGGCGTCGGCTGCGGTTTCCGCATTCTGGCGGTCATATTCAATCACCCGGGTGCGAATACGCTCGGCCCCGGCTTCCAGGCTTTGGGCGACGCCCAGACCGACATTGCCGCCACCGATGATCAAAACACGTTCGGGGCGCTTGGCGACTTTGCCAAAAATCTCCAAGGTGCGGTCAGCGTCTGCGGCATGGGTGAAGACGTAAATCTGATCACCTTCGTAAAGCTGATCGCCCGGCTCAGGCGCAAAAAGCGACCCTTCTCGGCGCACTCCAACCACCAAAGCACGGAGTGTTGAAAACAGCTCCGAAAGCTGGCGTAGGGGCGTGTTCAAGACCGGGCAATCGGCGTCCAGCTGGATGCCAAGCATTTGTGCATCCCCGCCCAGGAAGGTTTCCGTATCGAAAGTCGCGGGCGAGGCAATGCGGCGCAACGCGGCCTCGGCCACCTCTTTTTCCGGGCTGATCACCACATCGATGGGCAGATGATCGCGGCGGTAAAGATCGGAATAGATCGCGTTCAGATAGCTTTGCGCCCTGAGACGGGCGATTTTGCGCGGCACGGCAAAGACCGAATGGGCGACCTGGCAGGTGACCATGTTGACCTCATCCGAAAAGGTCGCGGCGATGATCATATCCGCATCCCGCGCACCGGCGCGATCCAGCACATCGGGATAAGACGCAAAGCCCGTCAGCCCCTGGACATCAAGCGTATCGGTGGCGCGACGCACCAGGTCGGGGTTGTTATCAACCACGGTCACGTCGTTGTTTTCATTGGAAAGATGGCGCGCGATTTGCCAGCCCACCTGGCCCGCGCCGCAAATGATGACCTTCATATGCCTTTTCGCCAATTCGGTCCGTTGGCGAATTGCATGACATTTGCCCCGCGCAAGGTCAACGGCAGAGCGGGTTTGGGCCAGGGTTTGCGCGGCTTAGCCGCCGCGCCGGGGGCATTTTTTCTACGAAAAAATGGGGTGGAATGAGCTTGGGGCTGCGCGATTGGGTGAATGTGTCGGGGCGCCGCCCCCGGCCTGCGGCCTCCCCCGGGATATTTTCGAAACAGAGAAGGGGCAGGATCGGTTATTCGGCGGCGTGTTTTCGCGCTTGAAGCATCGGCTTAAGATAGCGACCGGTGTGGGAGCGGTCGACCTCGGCCACCTGTTCGGGCGTGCCGGTGGCCACGATCTCGCCGCCGCCATCGCCACCTTCGGGACCGATATCGATGATATGGTCAGCGGTTTTGATCACGTCGAGATTGTGTTCGATCACGATGACCGTGTTGCCTTGATCCACCAACTCGTGGAGCACTTCGAGGAGTTTGCGCACATCTTCGAAATGCAGCCCCGTCGTGGGTTCGTCGAGGATGTAAAGCGTGCGTCCGGTTGAGCGTTTGGCTAGTTCCTTTGAAAGCTTAACGCGTTGCGCTTCGCCGCCCGAAAGGGTCGTCGCCTGTTGACCGACCTTGATATAGCCCAGGCCCACACGGACCAGCGCATCCATTTTTTCGCGGATGCTTGGCACGGCTTTGAAGAACTCCTGCGCGTCTTCGACCGTCATATCCAGCACATCAGCAATGGATTTGCCTTTGAAATGAATTTCCAAGGTTTCGCGGTTGTAGCGCGCGCCTTTGCAGGTTTCGCAGGTCACATAGACATCGGGCAGGAAATGCATCTCGATTTTGATGACGCCGTCACCCTGGCAGGCCTCGCAGCGGCCGCCTTTGACGTTGAAGCTGAAGCGGCCGGGTTTGTAGCCGCGGGCCTTGGATTCGGGCAGGCCAGCGAACCAATCGCGGATGGGGGTGAAGGCACCGGTATAGGTGGCAGGATTCGACCGGGGGGTGCGGCCGATGGGGCGTTGGTCGATATCGATAACCTTGTCGAGATGTTCGAGGCCCCTGATGGTCTCGCACGGCGCCGGGGTTTGGCGCGCGCCGTTCAACTTCATTGAGGCGGTCTTGAACAAGGTTTCGATGGTCAGGGTGGATTTGCCCCCGCCCGACACGCCGGTCACACAGACGAATTTCCCCAGGGGAAAATCGGCGGTCACGGACTTCAGGTTGTTGCCTGTGGCCTTCACCACGCTCAGCTTCTTTTTGTTGCCTTTGCGCCGGGTGGCGGGCACGGCGATTTCGCGCGTGCCAGCCAAGTATTGCCCGGTAATCGAAGCTGGATCGGCAGCTATATCGGCGGGCTTGCCTTGGGACACGACCTGGCCGCCATGCACGCCTGCGCCGGGGCCAATATCGAAAACATAGTCGGCCTCGCGCACCGCCTCTTCGTCATGTTCAACGACAATCACGGTATTGCCTTGATCGCGCAGGTTTTTCAGCGTGGTCAGCAAACGGTCATTGTCGCGCTGATGAAGGCCAATGGAGGGTTCGTCGAGCACATAGAGCACGCCGGTCAGGCCAGATCCGATCTGGCTGGCGAGCCGGATACGTTGGCTTTCGCCGCCCGACAAGGTGCCCGCATTCCGGCTAAGCGTCAGGTATTCCAGCCCAACATTGTTCAGAAACCCAAGCCGTTCGCGGATCTCTTTCAAAATCGCATGGGCGATCTCGTTTTTCTGATCGCTCAAGCTTTCCGGCACCGAGGCACACCAGTCCGCCGCTTCTTTGATCGACATTTCGACCACTTGGCCCACGTGGAGACCAGCGATTTTCACCGCCAGTGCCTCGGGCCGCAGACGGTAGCCGCCGCAATCGCCGCAGGGGCGATTGTTTTGATAGCGTTCGAATTCTTCACGAATCCAGGCGCTGTCGGTTTCGCGGTAGCGCCGCTCCATATTCGGGATCACGCCTTCGAAAGTGCGCTTGACCTGATAGACGCGACCGCCTTCGTCATAGCGGAACTGAATCTCTTCGGTGCCTGAGCCGCGCAGGAAGACCTGTTGCACGGTTTCTGGCAGGTCTTTCCATTTGGTTTTCGGGTCGAACCCGTAATGGCTAGCGATGGCCTCGATGGTTTGCACAAAATACGGGGATTTGCCCTTGCGCCAAGGGGCGATGGCCCCGTCTTCGAGGCTCAGCGCCGCATCGGGCACCATCAGGCGTTCGTCAAAGAACAGTTCCACTCCCAACCCATCACAGGAGGGGCAAGCCCCAAACGGCGCGTTGAAGGAAAAGAGGCGCGGCTCAATCTCCGGAATGGTGAAGCCAGAGACCGGACAGGCGAAGTTTTCGCTGAAGGTGATGCGGTCCGGCTCACCCTCTTTCGGGGCGGTTTCCAAGATTGCGATGCCATCGGCCAGGTCCAGCGCAGTGCGGAAACTGTCGGCCAGACGGGTTTCGGCCCCTTCGCGCACCACAATCCGGTCAACCACCACATCGATATCATGGCGAAATTTCTTATCGAGCGTCGGCGGGCTGTCGAGATCGTAGAATTCGCCGTCGACCTTGACCCGCTGAAACCCCTGCTTTCGCAGTTCCAGAAACTCTTTGCGGTATTCGCCTTTGCGGTCGCGCACGATCGGGGCCAGCAGGTAGGCGCGCGTCCCCTCCTCCATCGCCATAACGCGGTCGACCATATCTTGAACTTGCTGCGCTTCGATGGGCAGGCCCGTTGCGGGCGAATAGGGCGTGCCAACCCGCGCGAAAAGCAGGCGCATATAGTCGTAGATCTCGGTCACCGTCCCAACGGTCGAGCGCGGGTTTTTGGAGGTGGTCTTCTGCTCGATGGAAATCGCCGGGCTGAGACCCGAGATGTGATCGACATCGGGTTTTTCCATCATATCAAGGAATTGCCGCGCATAAGCGCTGAGCGATTCCACATAGCGCCGCTGGCCTTCGGCGTAGATCGTGTCAAAAGCCAGCGAGGATTTGCCGGACCCCGACAGGCCCGTGATCACCACCAACTGGTCGCGGGGAATATCGACATCGATATTCTTGAGGTTGTGTTCGCGCGCGCCGCGCACCTCGATGTTTTTCAACTCTGGCATGCCTGCCCCCGTTAACCATCCGTCAACACATAGGCGGCATGGGCTGAGTCTCCAACCGAAAAATGCGAACGTAAGGCGAACAAAACCACGATTGCCAGTGACTGCTGACAGGGTGTTGCCGGGTCCGTGCCGACGCGAGGCGCCGCGCGGATTAGGTCAAGCCGCCCTTAACCGCCGCTGCACCCAAAACACGCAAAGCGCCCCGCATCCGCAAAGCAGAATGGTCAGCCCGGCCATGCCCGCGCCCCCCGCTTGGGTCAGCGCCAGCGCATAGATCGGGGTGCCAAGACTGGTGCCGATATTGCCAAGCTGCGCCATCGCGCCATTGGCCTCGGATTGTGCGGCACGGGCCTCGTTAAAAGCAGGGATAGCGGCAAAGGCCCCGCCGGGCACAACGCCGAGAGAGATCATCAGCAGCATCGCCAGCATCACCTGCGGCCAACCCTGCGTCAGGGCAACCGCCAGGATCAATCCGGCACTGCACAGGAAAGACACCAAACAAAGCTGTAGGGGCGCGATCCAGCGGGTCAGCCAGCCCGCGGCGAAGATACCGACCAGGGCCGCCAAAGGCAGCGCGCCAGCCACTGCCGCCTGCGGCAGGGGGGAGGTGATCTGTTCGGGCAGAAAGGTCAAAAGCGCCACAAAGCCCAACGTGTGCCAGAAGAAGGTCAGCGCGGGTGCGAGCCGGGTCGGCGTTTGGTAAAGCCGAATATGCGCGGCCCAAAATCCAGGCCAGTCACTGGCTTCGCCGGGGGCCGCATCGACCCATAGCCATACCAGTGGGATCAGCACCCAGATTGCCAACCCATGTGCCAAAAACACCGTGCCCAGCCCCTCTAAACTGGCCAAAGGCGCGATCAGTGGGGCACTTAGTGCGAAGGAGACGCCGAAAAAGCTAGCCCAAAGCGCCATCGCCATGGCGCGGTCTTTGGGCATGGCAGCCGCAGCGATCAACACGGGGCAAGAGACAACAATGGCCAGATGCGCCAAACCTTCGATCACGCGCAGGGCGATCAACGGGCCATAGCCGGGCAAGGTGGATTGGATCACTGACAACAGCCCTGCCGCGACCATCGCCATCAGCAAAACGCGCCGCGCCCCGAACCGCGCGATGCCCATGCCCGCAACCGCCCCAAAGGCGATCCCCGCCAGCCCCACGCCTGAGACGATAAAAGCCAGTTCCGGGTCGGGCCGCGCATAGGTCTGGCGCAACAGATCAAACGCCAATGAAACCTTGCCAAACTGCGCCGCCGCCAGCAGGCCCACGGCCCAAATCAGACCCACTTGCCGCCAATCGGTGCGCAGAGAGGAAATCGATTGATCCATGCCCGGCCTGTCGCATCACCCCTGCCCCGCGTCAATCGGAAGCGTCAGGTTTTCCATGCTTTGCGGTTTTTGACCTTTCGGTTAGCGTATTGAAAACAGCCTATTCCATTGCATCCGACGGGTTTGAAAACATGCGTGCATTTCTGCTTTCTCTACTGCTTTCATTGACACTGCCTTTTGCGCTGCTGGCGCAGACCGAAGGGCGACCAAATACCATCCTTGTTCTGGATGGCTCAGGCTCGATGTGGGGGCAGATTGATGGGGTCAATAAGATCGTCATCGCGCGCGAGGTTATTGCGGGGCTGCTGGCGGACATGCCGGATGAGGAATCGCTGGGCCTAACGGTCTATGGTCACCGCCGACGGGGCGATTGCAGCGATATTGAAACCATCGTGGAACCCGCCCCCTTCACCCAAGATCGCATTTTGGAAGAGGTCATGGCGATCAACCCGCGCGGACGCACGCCGATGACTGACGCTGTGGTCGCCGCAGCCCAAGCGCTACGCCATACCGAAGAACCGGCCACCGTCATTCTGGTCTCGGACGGCGTGGAAACCTGCGAGGCCGACCCCTGCGCCCTGGCCGCCGAGTTGGAAGCGACGGGCATTGGATTCACAGCCCATGTGGTGGGCTTCGATGTCGCCTCCGAACCTGAGGCGCGCGCACAGATGCAGTGTATCGCCGACAACACCGGCGGCCTTTTCCTGAGCGCTGACAATGCCTCGGAACTGAGCGAGGCGCTGGAACAAGTGGTCGCCGCAACGCCCCTGCCCGTGGATGTTGAGGTTGTGGCGCGCGTCATGCCCGGCAACACGCCGCCCGTTCTGCCCGTGGATATCTATATCGAAACCGTGATTGGCGACACGCTGACCGGCCCGGTGCCGGGCGGCGCGGCTTCGGCCAGCTTGCTGCCAGGTGATTATTTGGCCCGCGCCCTGCGCGAAGAACCCGGCGGGACAGTGCATTACACCATGCCTTTTGTGGTGGTACCGAACACCCCGCTTCAGGTTGTGGTCGAAATGCCGCCCGTTGACCTGCCGGTGCCTGTCACCTTCCGCGCCACCGAAGACCCTGGTGGCAGCGCGCCACAATCGCCCTTGGAATGGACGCTGCGCGATGGGGCTGGCACGGTGTTGCTTGGCCCGGTCGAAACACCCGGCGGCAATGTCGACCTGCTGCCCGGGACCTATACCTTTGACGCCCGCCGACTGATCGACGGCACGCAGGTGGCCGCGACGGTGACGGTCGAAGATGCCGCGCAAGAGGTTGTGCTGAACTTCCCCGAAATGCCCATCGAGGTCGCCTTTACCGCCCGGATCGGAGCCGCTGACGGACCCCTGGTCGAAGATCCGATCATCTGGACCGTCTCGCCGGAGATCGGGGAGTTGGCGGAAACCATCAACCCCGGTGTGACCGAGCTTTTGTCCGGCACCTATGAGGTTGAGGCTTATTGGACCGCGCAAGAAATCTCGGAAACGGTTGCCTTCGATATGTTTGGCGCCCCGCGTGAGATCATCGTGGTCTTCCCCGAACAACTGCCCGAGGCCAGCGTGACAGCGCCCGCCACCGCCCTTGCCGGATCAACGATTCAAGTGGCCTGGACCGGCCCGAACGAGGCCGATGATTATATTGGGATCGGGTTGTCGGATGGCACTGGCTCGGCCTGGGACACCTATACTTATACCCGCGAAGGTTCCCCCCTGGAGGTTTTGGTTCCCATCGAGCCAGGCGATTACACGGTGACCTACTTCCTGAACGACGGTCGGGAGCCTTTGGCCTCAGCACCGCTGACCGTGACCCCGGTTGAGGCAAGCTTGAGCGCACCGGAAACCGCTGTCGCTGGTTCCACGATCGAGGTTGGTTGGACCGGGCCGAACTATGCCGATGACTATATCGGCATAGGACGGGCCGATGGGTCGGGGTCAGCCTGGGAAAACTACACCTACACGCGAGAAGGCAGCCCCTTGCAACTGCGCGTGCCGGAAAACGCGGGCGAATATCTGATCAGTTATTTCGCTAACCAAGACCGGACCCAAATCACCTCGGTCCCGATCACGGTGACCGAAGCTGTCGCCACCGTCACCGCGCCTTCCGAAGCAACGGCTGGGGAGACGATTGAGGTCACTTGGACCGGGCCAAACTATGCCGATGACTATATTGGGATCGGGCGGGCCGATGGCTCTGCCTCGGCCTGGGAAAACTATACCTACACGCGCGAAGGCAGCCCGCTGCAAATCCTCGTCCCTGCGACGCCGGGTGACTATGTGATACAGTATTTCCTGAACCAAGATCGCACGCCCATCGCCGAAACCGCGATCACCGTGCGGGAGGCCGGTGCAAGCGTAAGCGCCCCGGCTGAGGTGACGGCAGGCGCGATGTTCGAGGTCACCTGGACTGGCCCGAATTACGACAGTGACTATATCGGCATCGGACGGGCCGATGGCAGTGCCAGCGCGTGGGAGAACTATACCTACACACGCGAAGGCAATCCGCTGCAACTGCTCGCGCCAGCCACACCCGGCGACTATTTGGTGCAGTATTTCCTCAACCAGGATCGCACCTCCATCGCTGAGGTTCCGATCACGGTGAAAGCTGTTGAAGCCAGCATCTCCACGGTGGCTGAAGCGGTGGCAGGGTCCACAATCGAGGTCACTTGGACCGGCCCGAATTACGATGGCGACTATATCGGCATCGGACGGGCCGATGGCAGCGCTAGCGCCTGGGAGAACTATGAGAACACCCGCGATGGCAACCCGCTGCAAATCCTGGTGCCGGTGACGCCTGGCGATTATCTGGTGCAGTATTTCCTCAACCAGGATCGCACGCCGATTGCCACTGTGCCCCTCATCGTCCGAGAGGTTTCGGCCACCATTACGCCGCCCGAAAAGGGCAGCGCGGGCGAAGACGTGCAGATCGGTTGGACCGGGCCGAATTACGATGGCGACTATATCGGGATTGGGCGCGCCGATGGCACAGGTTCGGATTGGGTTAGCTACGCCTATACGCGAGAGGGCAACCCCTTGACCCTGACGCTGCCCGATGAGCCCGGCGCCTACGTGATCCGTTATTTCCTAAATCAGGATCGCACCCCGATTGCCGAAGTGCCGTTCCAGGTCGAATAGACCTGAACGAAACCGAAAAAGAAAAACGGGCGGTCTCTCGGGCCGCCCGTTTTCTGTTCCATGTATGTCCGGCGTGATACGCCGAGGTCGTTCTTAGATGTGGATCACACGGTCATAGGCATCCAAGACCGACTCATGCATCATTTCGCTGAGCGTCGGGTGTGGGAAGACCGTTTCCATCAGGTCTTCTTCGGTGGTCTCCAACTGACGGCCAACCACGTAACCTTGGATCAGCTCGGTCACCTCCGCGCCCACCATATGCGCGCCCAAAAGCTCACCCGTTTTGGCATCGAACACGGTTTTGATCATGCCCTCGGGCTCACCAAGCGCAATCGCCTTCCCGTTGCCGATGAAGGGGAAGCGGCCCACTTTTACGTCATAGCCCAGTTCCTTCGCCTTGGCTTCGGTATAGCCGACGCTTGCGACCTGCGGGTGGCAATAGGTGCAGCCTGCGATGCTTTCTGGCTTGATCGGGTGCACGTTGTTCTTGCCCGAAATCAGCTCTGCTACCATCACACCTTCATGGCTGGCCTTATGCGCCAGCCAAGGTGCGCCCGCGATATCGCCAATGGCATAAAGCCCATCAACGCCGGTGCGGCAGTAGGCATCGGTGACCACATGGGTGCGATCAATCTTCACGCCAAGCGCTTCTAGACCCAGACCTTCGACATTGCCGACGATCCCAACAGCTGAGATCACCGTGTCGAATTCCTGCGTCTCGACCTTGCCGCCAACCTCGATATGGGCGGTCACTTTGTCTGCGGCGCGGTCGAGCTTTTTCACCATCGCCTTTTGCAGGATTTTCATGCCCTGTTTTTCAAAGCTCTTCTTGGCAAATGCACTTATTTCCGCGTCTTCGACCGGCAGAACCCGGTCCATCACCTCGACCACCGTCGTGTCCGCGCCAAGCGTGTTGTAGAAACTGGCGAATTCGATCCCGATCGCGCCCGAGCCAATCACCAGCAGCTTTTTCGGCATATGGGGCGGCTTCAATGCGGCCTTGTAGGTCCAGACCCGTTTGCCATCAGCCTCCAACCCTGGCAGTTCGCGGGCGCGCGCACCGGTGGCCAGGATGATGTTCTTGGCGGTCAGGGTTTCGGTGCCTTTGTCGGTTTTGACGCTGACCTTGCCCTTGGCGGGGATCGTCGCCTCGCCCATCACCACGGTGACTTTGTTCTTCTTCATCAGATGCGCCACACCGCCCGACAGCTGCTTGGCTACTTTGCGCGAGCGATCGACCACCGCATCCAAATCATAGCTGACGCCCTCGGCCTTCAGCCCAAATTCCTTGGCCCGGTGCATCAGGTGGAACACCTCGGAGGACCGCAGCATCGCCTTGGTCGGGATACAGCCCCAGTTCAGGCAAATCCCGCCCATATGTTCGCGTTCCACGATGGCGGTTTTCAGGCCCAACTGGCTTGCGCGGATCGCGGCCACATAGCCCCCGGGCCCGGCGCCGATCACCACCACATCAAAATTCTGGTCAGCCACGATGGCTCCTCCTGGCGAAGTTCAAGTTGGTTCAACGTTAAACAATCTGCCAGGACGGCTCAATTGACGCTGCGTCGCAGGTCAGCGGGGTTGCAGGATTTGCAACCCTAGCGCGTCGGCACGCGCCAAAACGATCAAAATCCAGGGGTCAGCTGGCTTCGAGACCGTTTACGATTTTACCATATCCGCCATCATCCAAGAACGCGCGTTCGGTAGTCGACGTCTTCCGCCCCAATACCTCGTTGCGATAGGGAAAGCGGTTGAACTTGCGAATAATCTCACGATGGGCGCGGGCATGCAGCAGGTTGTTCCCCTCCTTCATCCGCTCGGCCATGAGGCGCACGCAATGATCCTGATCGGTCAAACGCTCCGAATGCATGAAGGGCATATAAAGAAACTGCCGCTCGGGTTCGGGGATCTTTAGATCCCACCCGCGATCCAGCGCGTAGCAGGCGACCTTCTTGGCCAGAGCATCTGTCGCGAACGACCGCGGATCGCCGCGAAACATGTTGCGCGGGAACTGATCGGTCAGGATGATCATCGCCAACGCGGATTTCGGGTTGCTGCACCAACCGCCCAGTTTGCCGTCATGGGCTTTTTGCCAAAGATCCAGGAACCGCTCGCGGATTTCGGCATCAAACGCCTCATCCTGTTTGTACCATTTCTCGGGGCCCGCGTTCAGCCAGAACGCCGTCACCTCGTCCGGTGGGATTGTGGTTTCTACCATGGGTCTGCTCTCCTCCTTCTTAATCGCTGGCGGGGGCTTGGGGTTCTTCGCCCTCCCCGCTCTCGGCCAGCTCTTCGGCGGCCTCGACATAAAGTTCCTGCGCTGTTTCAACAAAAACGGGTGACGCCGCACCTGGCAAGAGGCTTGCGTAAGACACCGCTTCGTAATCGTCTTCTTCGGCATAAACCGATGGGCGCTGCGTCATCCGCCAAAGCCCGTAACCGGCCATGGCAAAACCGATGCCCGCCAAAAACACCCAGAAACCCGCAGGTCCGAACTGCCCCATCAACAGGCCCATAGCAGGCGGCCCCAGGATCGCGCCGATGCCGTTGACAAAAACCAACCCGCCCGAGGCGGCGGCCATATCTTCAGCCTCAAGATAATCATTGGTGTAAGCGATCAGCAGCGCGTAGAGCGGCTGCGCCAACCCACCATTCAGCAAGCCAATCGCCAACAGGATCGGGTAGATATGGCCAAACATCACCCCCGCCAACGCGGCCACGCCGCTTAGCCCCGCCGCACCAATGATCAAAAGCCGCCGATCCACGCGGTCTGACATCCATCCGATGGGATATTGCAGGATCACGGCCCCGATGAAGAAGGCCGACACAAAGCCTGAAAGCTGCGACAGGGTCAGCCCGGCCTCGGTCGCGTAAACCGGTGACATGGCAAATTGGCCAGCAAAGACGCCTCCCAAAAGCAGCATCCCGATCACGCCAAAAGGGGAGGTCTCGTAAAGCTGGCTCAGGGTCATGGGCCGCGCGGCTTCAAACGCCGGGGCAGGCTGCGCGTTCAGCAAGATGGGTGCGAAGCTGAGAGACACCAGAATGGACGGGATCACAAACAACAACCAGCCCGACGGGTCGCCCGCCGACAGGATCGCCTGGCTGGTCACCAATCCCAGAAGCTGCACCATCATGTAAGCCGACAGCGATTGCCCGCGCGTGTCGTTGGTCGACGCATTGTTCAGCCAGCTTTCGGCCGTGACGTAAACGCCCGACAGGCTAAAGCCCAAGACCACCCTCAGCAGCATCCAAACCCAAGGCTCGGTGATGATCGGGTAAGAGATGACGACCGCTGAAATGAGTGACCCCAGGGCCGCAAAGACGCGCACATGTCCAACCTGCGCGATCAGTCTGGGTGCGATTTTCGAGCCACCCAGAAACCCGATAAAATAGGCCGAGCCGATCAAGGACAGCTCAAAGGTCGAAAACCCCTCCAGCGCGCCGCGCACGCCCATCATCGAGCCTTGCAGACCATTGCCGATCTGCAAAAGGAACATGCCCAAAAGCAGGGCCCAAGAGGTCCGCAGAACGTAAACCACGGGCTGACCTTTCGATAACTGGTTGGAGAAGAATGACGATTCGCGCGGGCCCGCTCTGTCACATACGCGACGGAATTAGCAGTGAAGCGTCGCCATAAGAGAAAAACCGATAGTCATTTCGCAGGGCGTGGTCGTAAATCTGCATAATCCGATCCTGCCCCATAAGGGCCGAAACCAGCATCATCAGCGTCGATTTCGGCAGATGGAAATTGGTCATCAGCGCATCGGTGATCTTCCAGGCATAGCCGGGATAGATGAAGATATCGGTATCCCCTTCAAAGGCCTGCATCGTGCCATCGGGCTTGGCCGTGGTTTCGATCAGGCGCAGCGCGGTGGTGCCCACGGGGATGATCCGCCCGCCTGCGGCACGGGTGGCGTTCATCTCCTCCGCCGCCTTTTCGCGGACCTCGCCCCATTCGGCATGCATCTTATGGGTGGTGACATCATCCACTGTGACCGGCAGAAACGTACCCGCGCCCACATGGAGCGTGACAAAGCTCATATCCACCCCACGCGCAGTAAGGGCGGCAATCAGCGCTTCATCAAAATGCAGGCTGGCGGTGGGCGCGGCCACAGCGCCGGAGCGCTTGGCCCAAATGGTCTGATAGTCCTCGCGGTCGCGTTCATCCGCAGGGCGTTTCCCCGCAATATAGGGCGGCAGAGGCATCGCACCTGCCGCATTGAGTGCCGCGTCAAAATCCGCCCCCGCGAGGTTAAAGCGCAATCGCAACCCGTCGCTTAGCGAGGCCACCTCGGCAGACAGATCGTCGGAGAAGATCACCGTTTCCCCAAGCGCCAGCTTGCGCATCGGTTTGGCCAATGCGCTCCAACTGCCATCGGCCTGAGGCTCCAGCAGCGTCACTTCGACTTTAGCCGAAACGCGCCCCTCAGCGCTGTCACGCCAGCGTTTTCCAAAAAGCCGCGCGGGGATGACCCGCGTGTCATTTAAGATTAGCCGGTCGCCCGGCTCCAAGATGTCGGGCAATTCGAACACCTGACGATCATCGATCTGGCCCCCTTGTGCCAATAGCAGTTTGGCCGAACTGCGCGGGCGCGCGGGACGGGTTGCGATGCGGCCCTCGGGCAGATCGAAATCGAAATCATCCAGTTTCATTATTCGGTGGGCAGTTCAGGCGGCGGTCGGCGAAAGATTTCGCGGAAGATGCCGGGGGTTAGAATCGACAATGGGTTGACCGTGACGCTGTTGTTTTCCGGCGTGCCTGTAAGCTGATATGCGAAGCCGAACAAGCCTTCGCGGCGCGGCGCAAACAGCGCGCCAAACATCCCGTTGAGCGCATAAAGCGGAGACACCACGCCTTGCATATCGAACTGTCGGCGCACCACGTCATAGGTGCCATCCATCGATAGGCCCATCGACGGGCCAACAGCCGTACCCTGGCTCAACACAACCTGTGTCGGTGTGATGCGGAAGCGCGCATCGACATCCCCCAAATTGATCCCCTCCCCGCCCAATTGTTCCAATAGCCCCACAACCGAAATCAGGTTCAACAACTCGGCCATCGCAGGGGCGTCGCGCAGCCTGGGGCCGCTCATGCTCAACTGCCCGTCATAGCTGCCCTCGGCGCCAGTCGCGCCAATGATCAACTCCATATCGCCACCATGGGCCGTCGCAAACAGGCCAGCCGCCCGCAGCACCGCGCCGCCATCGTTGGAGCGCACCCGCACCGCCGGGCCAGTTTCGGTGGTGATCAAGGTGCCGGTCAGCGGGGCCGATCCGTTCACCAAGCCGGCAAACTGCCCAGATAGGCCGCCATTCGTGCTTAACTCGGCCTGAAGCTGGGTCAGGGCGATGCCTTCGGTGATTTGCAACCGGTCGAGCCGCGCATCAATCACACCACCACCCGCCCCCGCGCCCGGGCGCTGGCCCGATTGCGGCAGGTTGCGCAGGTCCAGCGCGCCGCCCCGCACCTCGATCCGCGGCGCGCGGCCCACACCGTTGGAGATCAACGCCCCTGCAACGTCCAGCCAGGTGCCCACACGCAAACGCTCGGCAACCAGCCGTTCGAACCCGCCCCCCGGTGCCAGTGCGACCCGTCCCGCCAGGCTTAACCCCGCGCCATCCAACGAAAGCGCTGTGATCTCAGGATCGGGGCCCAACTGCATATCAACCCGCAAATCACCGCTTTGCCCGGCACCCAGGCCCCAAAGCAGGGCTGGCACCGACACCGCCATCCCCTGCAGATCGCTGCGGATCGACAATTGCGCCGGGGCATCGGGGCGCAAATCCAGTTCCAAATCGGCCCGCGTGCGCCCCGTTATCATGCCTTGTGGAACCGTGATGCCAAACCCGGCCAGCGCCGTCGCATCCACAATCGCCCGCGCTTCCACACGCGAGGCGGGGCTGGCATCGGGACCAAGCGCACGACGCCATTGCCCGGAAAGACGTGTGTTGTCGAACCGGGCTTGGCCGCTGATCACAACCTCATCTGGTCGAACATCCACCATCAACGTTTCGGCTTGCAGCAGACGCTCCGGCACCAACCGGTCCGAGCGATAATCCGTCACCGTCCCGGCCACCGCAAAATCCATATCCGCAAGCGTCTGACCGCGCAGCAAGCGCATATCCAATCCAACGGTTAGATCGACATCGCCGCGGCCAATATCTTCAGGCGTCAGGGCCCCTTCGGCGAACAACGACACCGGCGGCAGCGCCAAAAGCCGCAACACATCGCTAAGCCCGCCCTGAACCGCAAGATCAAACCGCGCGTCGGGCCCACGTGGGCGCGTATCGGCCACCTGCATGGTGGAGCCTGCCAGAGACAAGCTCTCGCCCTCAGGCGCCAGCATTTGCCCTTCATCCAAGCGGACCATCAGCGACGGACCCGTCAGCCGCAGAAAACCAGCAGCCTCTTCAATCGGCGGCAATGTGCGTACAGCACGCACGCGCGCCTCTTGAAAATCGAACTGCAATTCGTGCCGAACCTGCCCGTCGGGATCGAGGCGCAGGGCAAAATCAGCCCCCGAAATCCCGCCTTCGTAAAGGTTCTCGCCAATCCAGCGGCGGGTATTTGGAGCGGCATCGACCGGCCAATAGGCCAGCACCTGTTCGGCGGCGATCTGTTCGATCTCGGCATCCAAACTGGCCGAAACGCCGCTCGCGTTCGACAGTACCGCGCCGGCGGCCAAAATCTGAACATCGCCGTCAAAAATCACCGCTTGACCAATCTCGATCTCTAGATCGGGGGCCAGACGCAGGCGTAGATCAACCGCCGCGCCGTCCAGAATAAGCGGCGCGGGGAACAGGCCGCGCGGGTCAGCCTCGATCCCGCTTAGACGGAACTGGCCGACATAGGTCGTGCCATCCTGGCTTAGGTCCGCATGACCATTGGCCGAAAAGCTAAGCTCGGGCGCATCCAGGCGCAGCCGCTCGAACCGCAACCGGCGTGTCGGCGCGTCATAGGTCATCTCGGCTTCCATATACGCGAAGCTCAAGGGCGCGCCGACACCTTCAACGGTGAACTGGCCTGGGCCGACCCGCAAAACCCCGCCAAAATCGCCCAGGGTTCCGTCATCGGCCAAGCGCGCCGAAAGCTGGCCTGAGATCGGCGCGCGCATCAGGTCGAGCCAAGCCAAGGCCGGGGCTATCGTGGCGACATCACGGGCTGCGAGATTGATGAAACTCATCGCCAGATCGGTTTCACCCAGTTCCGACCGGCGGGTGATCGCAATGTCGACGCTGGCGTCCCGCGAGCCTTCCAATGCGCCCCCAAAGCTAAGCGTCAAATGCCCCTCGGTCTTGGTCAGCCGCATTTGCCCATCGCGCAGGCGCATCACCTGACCGGTCATGGAATCGGCCATGACCAGGTTCAAATCGCGCCCCACCACGGCCTCAAGCGCTGCAAATTCGGGCGAGGCGAACATGGCATCGATCCGCGCGAGCGTTTCCGGCACGCTCAAGGTGGCGCCGCCGAACTCCTCTCCAAACTCAAGATCAAAACTGCCATCAGCCGCACGGCTTAGGCGCAGACCCGCGCCGGCGACAATCACCTGGGTCGGGTGCACCTGGCCCTGCAACAGCGCCGGGCCGGAAAGCGTGGCGCGCAAATCGGGAAAGGCCGCGCGCAACCGCCCATCGGGGTCGCGCAACGTTACGTCGCTAAGCGCGACTTGCGGCACGCCGGTATCTTGTAGATCAATTGCAACCGACCCAATCGCCACGTCGTTTTGCGCCATCGCACCGTCCAGGGCGGCTTCGACCCGCGATTGAAGCGCGATCGGCAGCACAACTGGGCCTGCGTTCAAGCGCCACCAAAGCACCCCGGCAACAACCACCACGATCAAGACAAGGCCCAGGCCCACCCCCAAAAGGGCAAACCAGATGCCCCGCCCGGTTCGGCGGTTTGCCGTACCGGACGCCCGCATGTTTTGGGCCGTTGCCTGATCTTCGGTCATTTTTGCTGCATCTGCTCGGGATCTGTCCTTTATCTTTGCCGCAATCCCCCTAGCTTGCAAACGCGTCGCGGCGTCCAGGCCGCTATGAAACGATCACATCTGTTCAAAAGGATGCCGCCATGCCCGATATCGGCCAAACCGCCCCGGATTTCACTCTGCCCCGCGATGGTGGTGGCGAGTTAACCCTTTCGGCGCAGCAACCCAAGGCCGTCGTGCTTTATTTCTATCCCAAAGACGACACGCCCGGCTGCACCAAGGAGGCGATTGCCTTCACCGGCCTGGGGGCGGAGTTCGACGCGGCGGGGGCCGTTGTGATCGGCATTTCAAAAGACAGCGTGGCCAAACATGACAAGTTCATTGCCAAGCACGAGCTAGGGGTGGCGCTCGTCTCGGACGAAAACAGCGATGTGTGCGAGCGGTATGGCACCTGGGTCGAAAAGAACATGTATGGCAAAAAATACATGGGCATCGAACGGGCCACCTATCTGATCGATGGCACCGGCAAGATCGCGCAGGTCTGGCGCAAGGTGAAAGTGCCGGGTCATGCCGACGCCGTGTTGGAGGCGGTAAAGGCTCTCTGATCTGCCCTAGGGATCAGGCGGCGCGCCCCGGCAGCGCCCCTTGACCCCTTCCACCAAAACTCGCAGACGGTCGGTCATGTTACCGCTTGCTGAAATGGCCGACCGGGTGCTGCGCACCGCCGATGGGCGTGAGAAAACCGCGCTCTCACGCAACTATGCCGCCGCCTGGCAAACCGCACGCGAGGCGGGCGAAACGCCCCAGATCGGCCGCGCTTCACCGCCGCCACAACCGGCACGTCCGGCGAAACCCGACCTGCTGAACCCGCGCGACGTGCCCCGCCGCCGTCCGGGCACGCCCGAGGGGCGCAAAGCCATTCTGCACGCGGTCGCCCATATCGAACTGAACGCGGTTGATCTGCATTGGGACATCATCGCGCGGTTTTCCGAAACGCCCTTGCCCATCGGGTTTTTCGACGATTGGGTCAAAGCCGCAGATGAGGAATCCAAACACTTCAATCTGCTTTGCGACTGCCTGGAGACGATGGGCAGCTTCTACGGCGATCTGCCCGCCCATGCCGGCATGTGGCGCGCCGCCGAGGATACAGCTGACGATCTGATGGGGCGGTTGGCCGTGGTTCCCATGGTGCTGGAGGCGCGAGGGCTGGATGTGACCCCCGGCATGATCGACATCTTCCGGCGCGCGGGCGACGCGGCGGGAGAAAAAGCCGTCGCCGCGCTGGAGGTCATTTATGCAGAAGAAGTGCACCACGTCGCCTATGGCTCCAAATGGTTCCACTTTCTATGCGGGCGCCACGATCTGGATCCAAAGGATGCGTTCCACGATCTGGTGACCCGCTATTTCCACGGCCCGCTCAAACCGCCCTTTAACGAGGAAAAACGCGCCGAGGCAGGGCTGCCGCCCGATTTTTACTGGCCGCTGGCCGACTAAATGGACTCAAACGGCGGTTTTCGGCGGATTTTCGCCAAAACATGACTGTTTTTCAGTGCTTTTTCCCCCGCGACAGGATAGTCTGTTGAGGCAGTGCGCGGCCTTAAGTATTCCCTTCACGGGGCCGCATCCGCACCCGGGGACGAAAAAAAGCGGGGCGGCTCATAAAAAATGAGGGGAAGATGGGGCACAGACGGTGAACGCACGGCTGATAAGTCGCGTCAACGCGGCATTGGAAAAACGCCTGCCGGAACAACGGCTATTCCTTAAATCCGAGGATGGAACGCGCTTCGTGCGCCTTCGACCGATCACCCAAGGGGCGATTGTGTTGGGCGCATCGGTTTTTGTGGGGTGGACGGTGATCGTCACCTCGATCTTTCTAATCGACACGATCAGCGCCGGAAACGCGCGCGAACAAGCGCAACGGGAACAACTAACATATCTGGAACGGCTGAACGCACTCTCGGGCGAACGCGACGCTCGCGCGGCCGAGGCACGCCAGGCCCAGGATCGTTTTGCCTTGGCGATGGACCAGGTGGCAGAAATGCAGGTGCGCCTGCTGGAATCCGAAGAGCGTCGGCGCGAGTTGGAAACCGCCGTTGACGTGATCCAGGGCACCCTGCGTACGACCATCGATGAACGCGACAGTGCGCGACTAGAAGTGGCCACGCTGCGTTCGGAACTGACCGCGGATACCGGCACCGTGATGACCGCTGAGGCGCGCGAGCGTGACCTGACCCGTACCGTGGCCTTTTTGACCGAGGCATTGGAAAGCACCGCCGGTCAGCGCGACGATACCGCCATCCTTGTGGCCGAAGCGGCGGGTGAGATCGACCGCCTGACCTTCGAAGCCGAACTGGCATCGCAACGCCAGGAACGTGTCTTCCGCCAGATCGAAGATGCGGTGGCCATGTCGATGGAACCGCTGGATGACATGTTCCGTTCCGCCGGGCTGTCGACCGAACAGATCGTTAACTCCGTACGCTCGACCTATGATGGTCAAGGTGGTCCGTTGATGCCGATCACCATGTCCAGCTCGGGCGAAGACCCCGATCCGATGTCCTACCGCGCCAATGAGGTTTTGGCCGCGCTCGATACAATGAACATGCACCGTATCGCGGCTGAAAGCCTGCCCTTCTCATTCCCGGTTCTTGGCAGCTATCGCCATACCTCGGGCTTTGGCTATCGGCGCGACCCGATCAATGGCGGTCGGCGGCTTCATGCCGGTACGGATTTCGCCGGATCACGTGGCACAGCCATCGTGGCTGGTGGCTCGGGCACGGTGATTTTTGCTGGCAGACAAAGCGGTTACGGCTTGATGGTCGAAATTCGCCACAGCCATGGTTACACCACACGCTATGCCCATCTCAGCCGCATCCGGGTCAGCGAAGGCGAAAGGGTCTCGCGCGGGGAAAGGATCGGTGATATGGGCAACACCGGGCGGTCCACGGGCACCCATCTTCACTATGAGGTGCGCCGCAACGGCGATCCCGTGAACCCTATGACTTTCATCACGGCAGGACGCGATGTTTTCTAAATCTAAGATCAACGAACCCGGCCCCAAGCAGGGCGGCAGCGCCGATGCAAAACCGGCCAGCGCAGGGTCCGCTGCGAAATCCACCTCCACCGCTGGAGATTCTATGTCGACACCTTCTTCGTCCCCGAAAACCAAACCCAATCCGTCGATCCTAAGCTCGGATCTGACCATCACGGGCAATCTGCGCACCACTGGCGACATCCAGGTGGAAGGCACCGTGCAGGGCGATATCCGCGCCCATCTGCTGACCGTTGGCGAAACCGCCAATATCGAGGGCGAGATCGTGGCAGATGATATCGTCGTCACCGGCCGTGTTGTGGGCAAGGTGCGCGGGCTGAAGGTGCGCCTGACATCGACCGCACGGGTCGAAGGCGATATCATTCACAAGACCATCGCCATCGAAAGCGGCGCCCATTTCGAAGGCTCGGTGCAGCGCGCCGAAGATCCGCTGGCCACGGGCAATGCGCCCGCCGCAGCCGCCCCTGCCCCGCGCAGCGCCCCGGCAGCCGCTGCACCTGCCACTTCCGTGCCGCGCCCATCGGCAGCTGGCCCGGCCCCCGCGGCCAAAGCGGCCGTTGACGGCCAAAGCTAAGTTCATCTGGCCGGACCGATGTCCGATCCGGCAACAGAGCCATTACAAAACCCGGGCCAAACGCCCGGGTTTTGTACTGTGGCGAACCGGCGCTATGTGCTGATCGCCGCCATCCTGGCCTCGGCCCTTGGGTTTATCGACGGCACCATCATCGCCATCGCCCTGCCGGCCATGCGCGAAGGGTTGGGGGCCGATCTGGCGCAGGCGCAATGGATCAACAATGGCTATCTGCTGCCGCTGTCGGCGCTGATCCTGTTGGGTGGCGCTTTGGGCGACCGTTTTGGAACCGCACGCAGTTTCACCTGGGGCATTGGGATCTTTGTGCTGGCTTCGGTTATCTGCGCCTTTGCGCCAAGCACCGAAACGCTGATCGCCGGCCGCATCCTAAAAGGGATTGGTGCGGCCATCATGATCCCCGGCAGCTTGGCGCTTATCGCCAAGGCCTATCCGCAGGCCGACCGCGGCCGTGCGATTGGGATATGGGCCGCCGCCTCGGCCCTGACGACCGCGCTTGGCCCGATCATCGGCGGGATCGCCCTACAATATGGCGGGCCGGATATCTGGCGTTGGCTTTTTGGCATCAACCTGCCCTTTGGCATTTTTGCGATTTGGCTGGTGATGACCCGCGTGGCCCATGACCCGGCGCAACCCGATCATCCCTTGGACACAGCTGGGGCCATCCTGGTGACCGCCGCTCTGGCGCTGATCGCCTGGGGCCTGACGGCGGGTGCCGGTGGCGCGGATTGGTCACTGGTTGGCCTGGGCTTTGCCGCGCTGGCGGCGTTCTTGCTGTGGGAAACCCGCAGCGCTTATCCGATGGTGCCGCTGGGCCTGTTCCGCAACCCCGCCTTTGCCGCCGCCAATTTCGCCACGGCGATGATCTATTTCGCGCTGTCGACCATCATGTTCTTTCTGCCGATGACGATCATTGCTGGCTGGGGTGTGGCCGAGGTTCTGGCCTCAGCCGCCTTTGCGCCGCTGTCGGTCTTCATCACATTGCTCTCGGCGAAATCCGGCGCGTGGGCCGATCGGTATGGCGCGGGCCGCTTGATCGGCGGCGGCGGTATGATCGTGGCGTTGTCCTTCGCGCTGATGGCGATCACGGCCCCGGCGCAGGATTTCTGGCTTTCGGTGCTGCCGGGCACGACCGTGATGGGGATTGGCATGGCACTGGTCGTCTCCCCGCTTTCGACAGCCATCATGGGCGCGGTGAGCGAGGATCGCGCGGGCGCAGCCTCGGGCATCAACAACGCGGTTAGCCGCGTCGCAGGGCTGATCGCTGTGGCCGCCATGGGCAGCCTTGCGGGGTCGATCTATGCGGCGGCGGGTGGCGCTGGCAGTTTTGGCGCGTTTTCCGAACTTCCGGGCCATGCAGAGGCCATGACCACCGCCTTTGCGCGCCTGGCTTGGATCACAGCCGCGCTTTGCGCCATCGGCGCGGCGGTTGCCTGGGTGTTCATCCCCAAACCAGAAAGCATCGATTAGTCGGCCGAGGTCAGCGCTGCGCGGTAAATATGCCAGCTTGCGTGGCCCAAGACCGGCAGCACGATAAAAAGCCCAAAAAGCGCCGGCACCATCGCCGCAAAGGTCAGCCCGGCAATGATCGCCGCCCAGATCACCATCATAACCGGATTGGCCCGCACCACCGCTAGCGAAGTCAGCATCGCGGTTACAAAATCCAGTTCTTTGTCCAGCAGCAGCGGCAGCGAGACGACCGTCAGGCTAAACAGGATGAAGGCAAACACAGCGCCAAAGCCCGTGCCCACAATCAGCATCCGCAACCCTTCTGGTTCGATCAGATAGGCGTAAGAGCTGGTCACATTGGTCAACGCCGATGGCCCCAGGAACAGGGCAAATAGCATGTGGGCGAAAAAGGACCAGAACAGAAAATAGATGATGATCACCCAAGACATCAGCGGCAATTGCCGGGCGCGCTGACGCCAGATCACGCCAAAAATATCGTTGCGCGCCCATTCGGTCTGCCCCGCCTCTAACCGGCGCGAGACCTCGTAAAGCCCGACCGCCAGAAACGGCCCCAAAAGCGGGAAACCAACCGTCAGCGGAATGGCCCACCATTCCTGATGCGTGACGAAAAGGAACAGGTAAATCAGCCACCCACCCATGAAATAGGTATTAGCAAAAAACAGGCCCATCATCGGTTTGCGCCAAAAATCCCGTAGCCCCAGACGCAGGGCCCGAAGCAGGTCGCTAAACTGAATTTGATTGACGGTTGGCACCTTGGACGGTGCCACCTGTCCTGAGCTATCGCTCATACCCTGATCCTCCCGCGAAAACTCTAGCGGCAGGACCTTGCGCGCGTCAAAGGGCGTTTAGCGACCTTCGAAGACCGGGGCGCGTTTTTCCAAAAACGCCATCACGCCTTCTTTGAAATCGCGGCTGCGGCCGCATTGGCCCTGCAACTGACCTTCGAATTTCAATTGCTCATCAAGCGTATTGCCAAAGCTCGCTTGCATAGCTTGCTTGACTCGTTTGAAGGCTTCGGTGGGGCCATTGGCCAAATGGGCCGCGCGCCCGCGCCAGACGGTTTCGAATTGCTCATCGGGCACCGATTCCCAGATCATGCCCCACTCGCTGGCTTGATCGGCGGAAATCTTATCGGCAAAAAGCGCGGCCCCCATGGCCTTGGCCATCCCGATCTGGCGCGGCAGGACATAGGTGCCGCCCGCATCCGGGATCAGCCCGATCCGCGTGAAGGCCTGGATGAAGCTCGCCGATTGCGTCGCAATCACCACATCGGCGGCCAGCGCCAGGTTTGCCCCCGCCCCCGCAGCGGTCCCATTCACGGCTGAAATCACCGGCACCTCGCAATCGGTGATCGCCTTGAGCATGGGGATATATTCATCCCGCAAGGTGCGTTCGAGGTTCAGATTTCCCACATTCGCCCGGTCGCCCAGATCTTGGCCCGAGCAAAAGGCGCGCCCTTCCCCGGTCAGGACCACCACCCGCGCCTCATTGCCCGCAGTACCGATGGCATGGGTCAGTTCAGCCCGCATTTGGGTGTTCAGCGCGTTCATCACATCCGGACGCCGCATGGTGATCAGCGCCATCCCGTCCTGATCGTCCCGGGTGATGGTTTCATATTGCATAGTCCGCGCCTCCGCCTCGCGTCAGTCTTTGGCGGACCATAAGCAAACGAAACGGTTCAGAAAAGCCGAAACACCGCGTCAATCGCGCAGGATTTCATCCAGGCGCGCCTGTTCCTCGGCACTAAGCGCCGCTTCGGTCGGCGCTGTCGTTTTGGCGCGGTTGCGGATAAAGGCCACCGAAAGTGCACCACCGATCAGCAAAAGTGCCAAAGGGGCCAGCCAAAGCACCGTATTGGCCCCACCAAAACTGGGTCGCAGCAGAACATATTCCCCGTAGCGATCGACCACATAGGTCACGACCTCATCATTGCTGTCCCCAGCCAGCAAGCGTTCCCGCACCAACAGCCGCAGATCACGGGCGAGTTCGGCGTTGGATTCGTCGATGGATTCATTGCGGCAGACCAGACAGCGCAACCCGGCTGAGATATCGCGCGCGCGGTCTTCCAACACCGGATCATCGAGGATTTCATCGGGCTGCACAGCGAAAACCGGGCTTGCCAACACCAAAATCAGGGCAAGAGACAGCGCGCGCATCATTCCGCAGGCACCCCTTTGCCCGCAGCCGTTGCTTTCGCCGCGCCCGCTGCAACACGATAGCGCCGGTCGCTCAAGGACAATGCGCCCCCAAGCGCCATGATAATGGTGCCGCCCCAAATCCAATTGGCAAAGGGCTTGACCCAGGTCCGCACGGCCCATCCGCCGCCCTGTTGCGGATCGCCAAGCGTGACATAGACATCGCGGGTGAAACCATTGTTGATGCCTGCCTCGGTCGTGGGCATCCCGGCTACGGGATAAATCCGCCGCTCTGGCGTCAAAACGCTCAACAACCGGCCACCGGGTTCACGTACGGCAATCTGCGCCATGGTCGAAAGATAGTTGGGCCCTTGCACGTTTTCATCAACGCGCAAAAGCTCGATCTCATAGGCACCAACGCGATAGGGTTCGCCTTCGCGGGCGACGCGAATATCCTCGACCTGATAACCGGTCAGGGTCACAACCCCAAACATCGTGATCCCAAACCCGGCATGGGCAACCGTCTTGCCCCAATCAGCGCGCGGCAGCCGTGTCAGGCGGCGCAACCGGTCGCCCAATCCGCCACGCCCGGTGCGCGAAAACAGGTCAACCGCGGCGCCCGCGACCAACCAAACCGACAGCGCCACGCCAATCGGCGCCAGCAAGGTGCGCCCGGTAAAGACGGCCCAGGTCAAAAGACCAATCGCCAAGGCCAGCACCAACGCCGGGATCAAGGTTTTTGACACCCGCCCCAGTTTCGCGCGTTTCCAGGGCAGCATTGCTGCCAGCGGCAAGACCGCCGCCATGGCAAAGACAAAGGGGGTGAAGGCGGCGTCAAAAAACGGCGGGCCCACGCTTAGCGTGCGCCCAAAGAACATCTCGGCCAAAAGCGGCCAGATCGTCCCGATAAAGACCACAAATGTCGCCACGGCCAGTAGCAGATTGTTCACCACCAAACCGCTTTCCCGGCTAACGGTCGAAAACACACCCTTGGCCTCCAACGCACCGGCGCGCAACGCGAATAGCAACAGCGCACCGCCCATGAAAATGCCCAAGATCGCCAGGATATAAACACCCCGCTCCGGGTCATTGGCAAAGGCATGGACCGAGGTCAAAACGCCCGAGCGCACGATAAACGTGCCGATCAGCGAAAACCCAAAGGCCAGGATTGCAAGCAGGATCGTCCAGCTTTTCAACGCCTCGCGCTTTTCCACAACAATTGCTGAATGCAACAAGGCCGCCGCGATCAGCCAGGGCATGAAACTGGCGTTTTCGACCGGATCCCAGAACCAAAATCCGCCCCAACCCAATTCGTAATAGGCCCACCAAGACCCAAGGCCGATACCCACAGTCAAAAACATCCAAGCCGCCAAGGTCCATGGCCGCACCCACCGGCCCCAGGCGGCGTCAACCCGCCCCTCGATCAAGGCCGCGACGGCAAAAGAAAACGCCATCGAAAGCCCGACATAGCCCAGATAAAGAAACGGCGGGTGGAAGGCCAAGCCAGGGTCTTGCAGCAGCGGGTTCAAATCCTGGCCATCAAATGGCGGGGTTTCCAGCCGCAAAAACGGGTTCGAGGTGAAGAGCATGAAAGCAAAAAACGCCACCGCGACCGCCGATTGCACCGACAAAACCCGCGCCTTCAACGTCGGCGGCAAGTTACCGCCAAACCAGGCGGCCATGGCGCCAAACAGGGTCAGGATCAGCACCCACAATAGCAGAGAGCCTTCGTGGTTTCCCCAAACCCCGCTGATCTTATAGATCATCGGCTTCAGCGTATGCGAATTGGCGACAACCAGGCTCAGCGAAAAGTCCGACGTGACAAACGCATAGGTCAGCGCCGCAAAACTAAACGCGGTCAGCAAAAACTGCGTGGTTGCGGCCGGATCGGCCACGGCCATCCAGGCGCTATTGCCCCGATGCGCGCCGATCAACGGCACGATCATTTGGAAAATGGCCACCATAAAGGCCAGGATGAGGGCGAAATGTCCAAGCTCTACGATCATGAGCCGGACATTAGGGCCGCAGACCGCCGCCGCCAATAGGATGCGACGCTGAACCTCATCGGATTAGGTGATGACCAACGCTGCGCGCCCAAGCCAAACACGGCCTCGGGCAGGCCCAAGGGAAACACCTCACCGAAAGGTGACCAAACTCCACCATCTTTATCCACCAAATATGGCCGCCGGAGGCTGCGACCGGCCCCCCAAGGACAGCGCTTTATCGACCGCGAAACAGCCCGCCCAAAACCCCACGCACCAAGGCGCGACCGGTTTGCGTGCCCATCTGGCGCGCGAAGGATTTCGCGAATGCCTGCCCCACGCTGTCGGACCGCGACGACCGGCGCCTTGGGGCCGCACTGCTCGACCGCCCCACCCGGCTGCCGGAAAACCGGCGCGCGGCGCTAAACTCGCGCTCGGCGGGGCTTTCGGCCTCGGCACTCGCGGCCTCAGAACGTTCGGCTTCTGCCGCAGCTTTGTCAGCGCGGGCTTTAAGCATTTCAAAGGCGCTGTTTCGATCGACGGGCGTGTCATATTTCCCGGCCACGGGCGAGCCCGCGATCAAGGCGGCACGGGACGCGTCATCCAGCGGCCCAAGCTGGCTGGACGGGGGTCTGATCAGGGTGCGCTGCGCCATCCCCGGCACGCCCTTGCGTTCCAGGAACGAGGTCACAGCCTCGCCCACGCCAACCTCACGAATGGCGTCCTCGATATCGAAATCGGGGTTTTCGCGATAATTATCCGCCGCTTGCCGCAAATCCCGCTGATCTTTCGCGGTAAAGGCCCGCAGCGCGTGCTGCACCCGATTGCCAAGCTGGCCAAGAATATCCTCGGGCACGTCGCTCGGGTTCTGGGTGACGAAATAGACGCCCACCCCTTTTGACCGGATCAGACGCGCGACCTGTTCGACCTTATCGACCAGCGCCTTGGGCGCGTCATCGAACAGCAAATGTGCCTCATCAAAAAAGAACACCAGCTTGGGTTTGTCGGGGTCACCCACCTCGGGCAGGGTTTCGAACAGCTCCGATAGCAGCCACAGCAAAAAGGTCGCGTAAAGCCGGGGGCTTTGCATCAGCTTGTCAGCAGCGATCACATTGACCCGGCCCCATCCATTGGCATCGGTCAAAAACAGATCATCCAATTCCAACGCGGGTTCACCAAAGAAATCGGACGCGCCCTGCCCTTCCAACACCAACAAACGCCGCTGGATCGCTCCGACCGAGGCGGTCGAAACATTGCCATAGCGCAGCGACAGGTCTTTGCGGTTCTCCCCCACCCAAACCAACAGCGCTTGCAGATCCTTCAGATCCAAAAGCGGCATTTCCTGTTCGTCGGCCACACGAAAGGCAACGTTCAGCACACCCTCCTGAGCTTCGCTCAGTTCCAACAAACGCGAGAGAAGCAATGGCCCCATTTCGGAAACGGTGGTGCGGACCGGATGGCCCTTTTCGCCATAGAGATCCCAGAACGTCACCGGCACCGCGTGATAACCATAGCTATCAAAGCCAATCTTTTCGGCCCGTTCGGTAAACGCGCCATGCAATTTGAAATCCGCACGCCCCGCCTGCCCAAGGCCCGACAAATCCCCCTTCACATCGGATAGAACCACCGGCACGCCTTGGGCAGAAAAGCTTTCCGCCAAAATCTGCAGCGTCACCGTTTTGCCGGTGCCGGTCGCGCCCGCGATCAGCCCGTGGCGATTGGCGTATTTCAACAAAAGCTGCTGCGGCGTGCCGTAATCCAGACCTCCGCCACCGATGAACACCCGATCTGTCATCCGCACTGCCCCACCTGCGTTTTCGTTCCGGGCCGAGAATACATTTTTAACCTTTTTGCGCCAGTCTGGATGCATATCAGCCTGGCTTTCCCGGCTGATATCTACTTCCTCCCTGTCAACTGGCCGCGCCTTTCGGGGCGCGGTTTTTTAGATTGTGATCGGCAATCCATAAAAAGCTGGAATGACCGTCATTTGGCCTGTTGACGGCTGTGGATGTCTGCCGTAGCGTCCCCACCAGAAAGTCGGCCAGTCCGACAGGGAGAGAAAAAAATGCCAAAGGGTCCGCTTGCGGGCCCTTTGGTTATTTTGGGGATACGGCGTCAAATCGGCACGGGCGATTGCCCGCCAATTGCCGCGTCAGCGCCCGCGCATCATCATTTTGCCCCTGACACATGCAAACGGACATGCTAGCCAGCGCCCAACAATGCGAAAGCAGATACCAAAGGACGATCGTCGCATGACATTTCAGCATTCTCTCCGCGCTTTGATGATGGCCGGTCTGGTGGCCATGCCCCTGGTGGCAAATGCCCAAAGCGAAGGTGAAACCACTGTCGAAGACACCCTGCCCATCGGACAGCCCGTTGATCAAGTGGGCGAAACCTATGTTGCCGAAACCCACGGCGATTGGGAATTACGCTGCATCCGTGCTGAAGAGGGGCTGCCGGAACCCTGCACTCTGTATCAATTGCTGACCGATCAGGAAGGCAATGCCGTTGCTGAATTCAACCTGTTCGATCTGCCCGATGAAGGGCCGGTGATCGCAGGGGCAACGATTGTGACGCCTCTGGACACGCTGCTGACGCCCGGCATTCGCCTGCGCGTGGATGACGGACAATGGTCTGAATACCCCTTTGCTTTCTGCCAACAGGTGGGCTGCTTCGCGCGGCTTGGGCTGACGCAGGCTGATATCGATGCGATGCGCGCGGGCGGCGATGCCTTTGTCGCCATCGTACCGCTGCCCGCACCGGATCAATTGGTCACGCTTGAAGCCTCTCTGGCCGGGTTCACCGCAGGGTTTGAAGCGTTGGAAGCACGCGCGGCCGCGGCCGCGGAGCTTTTGAACGCCCTACAGTCCGAGGCGGCCAGCGAGTAATCGCTGATCTTTGCATCACACCCTTCAAAAGCCCGCCCTCACCCGGCGGGCTTCTTCGTTAGCCCGCCTTTCGCAGCGCCAAGACCGCGTTCAGCCCGCCAAAGGCAAACGCGTTGGAAAGCACGGCGGTGACCTCCGCCTTACGCGCTTCGTTCGGGACGACATCCAAGGCGCATTCCGGGTCGGGTTCTTCATACCCAATCGTGGGCGCGATCACGCCGTCCTTCAGCGCCATGATGCAGGCCAAAAGCTCGACGGCGCCGGTGCCACCGATCAAATGCCCATGCATGGATTTGGTCGATGAGATCATCAGATCATCGGCATGCCGCCCAAACGCATCGGCCACGGCGGCGCATTCCACCTTGTCATTGGCCGCCGTGCCGGTGCCATGGGCGTTGATATAACCAACTTCTTCCGGGGCCATTTGCGCGTCTTTCAGAGCCGCCGAAATCGCCCGCGCGGCCCCTTGTTTGGATGGCATCACAATGTCCGAGGCGTCCGAGGTCATGGCGAACCCCACGACCTCTGCCAGAATCTCGGCGCCCCGCGCCTTGGCATGTTCGAACTCTTCAAACACAAAGATGCCCGCGCCTTCGCCCTGGACCATGCCGTTGCGTGTGGCGGAAAACGGGCGGCAGGCATCCTTGGACATCACCCTCAGCCCTTCCCAGGCCTTGACCCCGCCGAAACACAACATCGCCTCGGCCCCACCGGTGATCATCACCCGCGTCATGCCAGACCGGATCATGTGAAACGCCTGACCCATCGCGTGGTTGGACGAAGCACAGGCCGTGGCCACAGTGAAAGACGGCCCTTTGAGGTTCCATTGCATCGACACATGGCTGGCGGCTGCGTTGTTCATCAGCTTGGGCACAACAAAGGGATGAACCCGGTTTTTCCCTTCTTCATAGACCGCGCGATAGTTTTCATCCTGGGTCGACAGCCCACCGCCCGAGGTGCCCAGAACCACGCCCGAGCGTGCGGCCAGCTCGCCCGAAAACTCCAAACCGGCTTGTGAGATCGCTTGGTCGGCAGCAAGCAACGCGAATTGGGTGAACCGGTCGTAAAGCGCGATTTGTTGACGGTTGAAATGGGTGTGCTCGTCGTAATCGCGCACCTGGCCACCGATCTTGACCATCAGCCGGTCAACATCGCGCACATCCAAGGGGCCGATGCCGCAACGCCCTTCGCGCATGGCCTCTAACGTCGTTGGAACATCGGGGCCAAGGGCATTGATCGTGCCCTGCCCAGTAATGACAACGCGTTTCACGTGCTTTTCTGCTCTGCGATCAACCCGGTCACCGCTGTGACAATCGCGGCCACCGACGAGATGTCAAAGTCGCTTTCTTCGGGCTCGTTGGCGTTGAAGGGCACCTGAATATTAAAGGCTTCTTCTATGGCGAAGATCGATTCAACCAGGCCCAGGCTATCGATCCCAAGGTCTTCCAGCGTGGCATCCAGCGCGACATCGCCGGGTTCCAGAACCGCCTGTTCAGCTATGATGGCGATCACCTTCTCTTGGATGGCATCGGCCATGTCTCACACCCCCTTGAACACATCTAGGCGTGACTTAAGACCTCTTGGACCCGTTGAAAACGGCTTTCTGCAAATCTGCGACCGACTTGGCCAAGCGTGGCAAACGGCGTAGCGCCTTATAAATCTCGACATGGGCATCCATTTTCACCGCCGGATAGCCCATCATCATGCGTCCACTTGGCACGTTCGAAATCAAGAGAGAGGCAACACCAGCTACCACATCGCTGCCCACGGTCACATTGTCCGACACGCCAACACGCCCGCCCAGAACCACACGATCCCCAAGGGTCACCGATCCAGCCAGGCCCACCTGCCCACAGAGCAGGCAATCACGCCCCACTTGGCAGTTATGGCCGACATGAACCAGGTTATCGAGCTTCGTGCCATCGCCGATCAGCGTGTCGGCGATGGTGCCCCGGTCGATGGTGGAGTTGCAGCCAATCTCCACATCGTCGCCGATCACAACACGGCCAAGTGAATGAATACGGGTCCAGCTTTGCGCGGGGCCTGCGGTGTCGTCTTGGCCAAGCGATTTGCGCGCGCGTTCCATCTGGCTGGTTTCTGGCGTCACAAACGAAAACCCATCACCGCCGATGGAAGCCCCCATTTGGAGGATCGCGCGATCCCCGATGAGGGTGTGATGACCAATGCGGACGCCGGAATGGATCAACGCATCAGCGCCGATCTCAACCCCCTGCCCAATTGAGACCTGGGCATCGATCCGGGCACGCGCGCCGATCCTGGCACGCGCCCCAATCACGACATACGGCCCAATCGCCGCGTCTGCCCCAATCTCAGCGCTTGGATCGATGAGGGCCGTGGGATGGATGCCAACAGCAATCTGTGGCCCGGGATCCATGGCCGAGGTCACACCGGCCAAAGCGTAGCGTGGGCGCGGCGCGACGATGGCCGCTTTCAGTCCAAGCGCCTGCCAATCCATGCCCGCACCAATCACGGCCGCCTCTGCCCCGCCTTCCGCCAGGCCTTCGGCATATGCCGGGCTCATCGCCAGGGCCAAATCACCTGGCCCGGCCTGGGCCGGTTCCGCCACACCGGTCACGACAAGATCAACGGCGCCCAAGGCCTCTGCCCCAAGCGCCGTTGCGATGGATTTCACTGTTTGCTTTGGCATCTCCGCCCCCGCTTGCAGTCGCGGGGGCCAGGATTAGCTGGACATATCCGGCATGACCACCCCAAGCGATTGGATCGCTCGGCTGAGCTGCGCATTGCGGCCATAGATATCGGGCCGGGTCTGCAGGCGGCCATCGGATTCCACCCAAGCGGTGTAATAGGTCAGATGCACCGGCAAATGCACATCCAGGTCAACCTGAGTTTCATCGCGCGTGGCCAGGATGTTCTGGAAATAGGTTTCCGGGTCATCCACCTGGCGCTCCAGCAGATGGTAGGCAAAATCATGCGGATCGTCCAAGCGGATGCAGCCCGCCGAATAGGCCCGCACGTGCCGCTCCATCAAATGCTGATCGGGGCTGTCATGCAGATAGATCGCGTGCCGGTTCGGGAACATGAACTTGACCGACCCAAGCGCATTGCGCGGCCCCGGCGGTTGGCGCAGATCGAAGGGGAAGTTTGCGGGCGTGATATTCGTCCAATCCACGCTGGCACGGCTGACCGGACGGCCACCAGCCATGAGCTGCAAATGGTTACCACCCCCGGCGATGATATTCGGGATATAGCCACGCGCGATCGACCGGGGCACCCACCAGGACGGGTTGATGACCATATGTTCCATCTGGTCCGAGAACTCGGGCGTCTGACGGTCGCGCGAGCCAATGACCGAACGGGTGATAAAGGTGACCTCACCATTGTCGATCACACGGGTGTGGAAATCAGCCAGGTTCACAAAGATCAGACGGTCATGCACCTGGCCATCATTCAGCCAGCGCTGCCGTTCCATCGACAAAACGATTTCATTCCAATGATCGTCAACACTGCGGTTCACGGCCCGGATCGTGTCGGCCCCGGCCACGCCATCGGCCACAATGCCATTGGTGGTTTGGAAATCCATCACCGCCGCTTGCAGGGTGGCGTCATATTCCGCCGTCGCCGAACGGCCCAGATAACCCATATTCATCAAGCGGTTGCGCAGCGCCACAACACCTGCACCGCTATCACCCGGACGCAGGCTGCCCACCTGCACTGTCGGTCCATAACCGCCGCGCGTCGCAAGCTCTTCCAGTTCCAGCTTCATCCGCATCAACCGCGTATAGCTGGGCGATTGCGGCGGCAGGCTGGCCATGAAGCGATGCGGGTTGCTGTCGAGGAATGCCGTCATCAACTCATAGGGATCTCGGTGGGGTTGATCCTGGAAAATGTCGGGGATGATGTCGGACGGGTCGAGGAAACCGCCATGCACATCCTGCGCGTATTCCAGGAACATTTGCGAGGCCATGACATCGGCCTGCCCGCGCAGATAGGGGTTGGTCGCGGTGCGGAACGCCTCGCGCAGGCCATCGGCATCATAGCGGTCAACCGGCAAACCGTGATCACCGGCATTTTCCAGGGCGCGGATCAAGGCGTTGCGGCGGTCGGCGGCATCGGTGGCGGCCCAAACCGGTTCAAAGCTGCGTTCGCGGTAAAAGGCCGCCAGACGTTCGTCGGTCGACGACGCCTCGGCCACAGCCTGGCGCAGGGCTGAAAAGGCCTGGGCCTGAACCGGTGTCGGTGCAATCGCTGTTATCATTACCGGCGCGCTGACAAGCGCTGCCGCGACAAAACTGGCTTTTAGAAATCGAATTGGCATCTGGCAGCTGATCCTCATCAAAATAAAATCTTCGCGCCCCACGCGCAGTTCACGCTTTAGTAACAGAGCTTTGAATGCGATGGGATTCGTGTCTATTCACATTTTCGCAAGCGTTTTCCGATAGTTTCCGATGTGCAACGGGGGTTTTCCCGCCTTAGCGGCCCCGACCCGACCCGCCTGCGACAAATGCGTGACGGGGAATGTGATCGCTATCGGCGCGGCTCACCGCTGCCGACTCACCCGCAAACTGGCGAAAAATCGCCGAAATCTCAGATTTATACACAGGGCGACACAGTGAGGGGTTTTAGAAAAGTTTCGATTGTGTCATATCCCTCACACGCCTGAGGGGAATGGCTCGCAACACTCAACGACCCATGAAATGGGCCGGCGGCTATGGATACAGGCAGACGATGGGGCATATTTAACTATGGCAACCACTGGTTTTTCGCGTCGCGCGTTATTGCGTGCGTTCGCAGCAACGGCTGTGTCCGCAGCACCGGTCATGGCAAATGCAACGGGTTTCCTGCGTGGCGGCGGTGATATTCGCCGCATCCGGATGTATAACGGGCGCGCAGGCGAAAGCATCGACATGATCTATTGGATCGAAGGCGACTATATCGCCCCGGCCCTGGAAGAGATCAATTACTTCATGCGGGACTGGCGCACCGACGAAAGCCACCGCATCGATATCCGCACCATCGATATCATGACAGCAGCCCACAACCTGCTGGAAACCTCGGAACCTTACACGCTTCTGTCCGGCTATCGCAGCCCGGCGACCAACGCGATGCTGCGATCGCGGTCGTCCGGTGTGGCGCGTAACTCGCGCCATATGGTGGGTGAAGCGGCTGACCTGCGCGTCAACTCGCGCTCGGTCAATCAAATCTTTAGCGCCGCGCGTGCCTGTAACGCTGGTGGCGTGGGGCGCTATTCACGCTCGAACTTTGTGCATATGGATTGCGGCCCGGTCCGCACCTGGGGCGGCTAACCGCCTATCCGTTACATATAAGATTGCCTAAGCGCCTCGGACACCCCATCCCGAGGCGCTTTTTTGTGATCACCCCAAGGGTTGGACAGCCCCCTATTCACGCCCCATATTCCCCTTCAACACCAAGACGAACAGGAGGGGCCATGACCACCTATACCAAAGACCCCGACGCCATCGCCCGGCTCACGCCCGAGCAGTTTCGCGTCACCCAGCAAGACGCCACCGAACGCCCCGGCACCGGGGCTTACCTGGATAACAAAGAACCGGGTATTTATGTCGATATCGTTTCGGGAGAGCCGCTTTTCGCCTCCTCCGACAAATACGAAAGCGGCTGCGGCTGGCCGAGCTTCACCAAACCGATCGAGCCCGCCCATATCAATGAGCTGCGCGATCTGAGCCTGGGGATGATCCGCACCGAAGTGCGATCCACTCATGGAGACAGCCATTTAGGCCATGTCTTCCCCGACGGCCCGCGCGATCGGGGCGGGCTGCGTTATTGCATCAATTCCGCCAGCCTACGCTTTGTCCACCGCGATGAGATGGAGGCCGAAGGCTACGGCGCCTATCTGGATCAAGTGGAGGATGTGGCATGAGCGAACGCGCAGTTCTGGCAGGCGGATGTTTCTGGGGCATGGAGGAGTTGATCCGCCACAAGCCCGGCGTGATTTCGACCCGCGTGGGCTATACCGGCGGTGACGTGCCCAACGCCACCTATCGCAACCACGGCACCCATGCCGAGGGGATCGAGATCATCTTTGACCCAAGCGTGATCAGCTACCGTGATATCCTGGAGTTCTTCTTTCAGATCCACGACCCCACCACGCTGAACCGGCAGGGCAATGATATTGGGATGAGCTACCGCTCGGCGATCTATTATGTCGATGAGGCGCAGAAAGCCTGCGCGGTAGAGACCATTGCGGATGTCAACGCCTCTGGCATTTGGCCGGGGCCCGTGGTGACCGAACTCGAACCCGTTGGTGATTTTTGGGAAGCGGAGCCGGAGCATCAGGATTACCTGCAACGCATCCCGCACGGCTATACCTGCCATTTCCCGCGTCCAAATTGGGTGCTGCCCAAGCGCGACGCGGCGGAATAACGCGTTCGCGCGGCGCGTCAGATCCGATGCGCCGCGCAGTGCGGCAACACCTGTTCGAACATCGCGTGATCGCACAGCTCAGTGGCTTTGGTCGTGACCGCAGAGCTGGCCGCCGCACAGCCCCATTGCAGCACATCGCCCAAATCTGCCCCCCGCGACAGCGCCAACACAGCCCCCGCCACAAAGCTATCGCCTGCCCCTGTGACCGAGGCGACAGGTACATCCGCCGCCGGCGCGAACCAGCGCCCCTCTTTCGTGGCCAAGACCGATCCTTCGGCCCCACGCGCGATAATCACAATCTCGGCCGCCCCTTCCTTGACCAAACCTTCGGCCATCTGGGCGCTGTCTTCACGCGTTGGCAGGGCCTGACCATGAAGCGTTTCCGCCTCCAGCCGATCCATCCGCAACACCGTCAGCCCCGCCTGCCCCGCCGCCAGCGCCGATAGCGCCGCGCCCGAGGTATCAGCGACCACCTTGGCCCCCATCGCCACCAATTCTCGGGCGACATCAACAAATTGCGCGGCTGAGACCCCGGGTGGCAGTGAACCTGACAGCACCACAAGATCACCTTGGGTGACATGGCCACGCAACGCGTCGACCGCCGCCAATACATCATCCGCCGCCCATTCCGGCCCCGGAAAAATAAAGCGGAATTGCTGCCCGGTCTCAGTTTCGATCACTGAAAGATTTTGGCGGGTTTCGCCAGGCGCGGGCAGTTCCGCCACCGCCACGCCGTTGGATTTCAGCAGATTGGCCAGGCCAACCCCAATTGGGCCGCCCACCGCCATGGCCGCCGTCGCCTGCCCGCCCAGTAGGTGCACGGCCCGCGCGACGTTTATGCCCCCACCGCCAGGATCGCGGCGCGGTTCGGAACAGCGCAGCTTGTGGCCGGGGGCCAAAGCCTCGGTCTGGGTTTCCAGATCAAGCGCTGGGTTTAGGGTGACGGTCAAAATGGCCATGCTGCTAGGTCTACAGAAATCTGCGCCTTGGGGAACCGTCGATTTTTGCGAAACGGATGCGCAACGCGCCGCCGCTTAGGGTCGGCGCGTCCAAAGCTCGGGGCGCGAAAGGTGCCTTATGGCCAATTAGCCAAGCGTTCCGCCCAAATCCGGCCCATTGCGCTCGATCGTTTCCAGCGCACGCGCCGCAAAGCGCACCGCCAGGGGCCCAAGTTGCTCCGCCTCTTTCGAGGAGGCGTTGCCAGCCCGCGCACGGTCGGCAATCCCGACAAAAATCACCGCGAAGCGGAAAAAGGCGAAAGCGATGTGAAAGCTTGTCAGCGGCGCTGTTGGGATCGCGTGCGCAAAATATTCGTCGACAAACTCTTCCATCGTCGGAATACCACCGGCCTGCCAATCGGTACCAAGGATACCGCCATATTCTTCGGGCGGCGTCAGCCACGGCATGACGCAGAACCCCAGATCGGCCAAAGGATGGCCCAGCGTCGATAGCTCCCAATCCAGCACCGCGATCGCGCGCGGTTCGGTGGGGTGAAACATCATATTGCCTAGGCGAAAATCCCCGTGGGCGATGGAAACCGCGCCGTCATCTTCGGGCATGTTTTCGGGCAGCCAGGCCATAACCTGATCCAGCGCCGGAATGCGGTCGCTGGGCGATTGCTGGTATTGCTTGGACCAGCGATTGATCTGCCGCGCAAAGTAATTGCCGGGGCGCCCGTAATCGCCAAGGCCAATGGCATCGGGGCGGACGGCATGCATTTTGGCCATGGTGCGCGCCATATCCAAATACGTCTCACGCCGGTCCGAGGGGCTGATATCCGGCAGGGTGCAATCCGAGATCACCCGCCCTTCCAACCGGTTCATGACGTAAAACGGCGTGCCGATATGGCTTGGGTCTTCTTCTAGAAAAAGCGCGTCGGGCACCGGCACATCGGTCGGCGACAGCGCCTTGAGCACGCGGTATTCCCGTTCAATCGCATGGGCCCCCGGCAGGATATCACCAACGGGTTTCTTGCGCAGAACCAGCCGATGCTCGCCCCAATCGACAAACCAGGTTGGGTTCGATTGGCCGCCACGGATCGGTTGGATATGCACATCCGTGGGTCCGGGCAAATGCGCCTGCAGCCAGCGCACGGCGCCTTGATAATCAATCTCGGTCATGGTCCGCCATCTCCTTGGCTTGTGCCCGCAGAACAAATTTCTGAATTTTGCCGGTCGCGGTTTTGGGCAGTTCCCCTTCGATAAAGCGGCGCGGGCGTTTGAACCCGGCCAATCGTTCGCGGCAGAACGCCTCGAGCGCCGCCGTGTCGAGCGCTTTGCCGTCACGCGTTTCGACAAAGGCCCATCCGGTCTCGCCCCATTTCGGATGCGGCGCAGCGACAACGGCGGCCAGCAGGATGTCGGGATGCTGATGCAGGACGGATTCGACCTCAAGGCTCGAAAAATTCTCTCCGCCCGAGATGATGATATCCTTGGCGCGGTCGCGAATTTCGATTTGCCCGTCGGAATGCATCACCGCCAAATCACCGGTGTGAAACACGCCGCCGGCAAAGGCTTTTTCCGTGGCCTCTGGGTCTTTGTAATAACCGGCCATCAAGGTGTTACCGCGCAAGACGATCTCACCAATGGTCTCACCATCGGCAGCCACATCTTGCCCGGCCTCATCGACCACGCGCGCGCGGCCCGCGGTTTTGTGGCGACGGCCTTGGCGGGCGAGCATTTCAGCGCGTTCATGCAGTTCGGTGGGGCCGTCCGGGCCCGGATCGTTCATCGTGGCGGGCCCGTAGCTTTCGGTCAGCCCGTAAAGATGCATCAGGTCAAACCCAAGCTTTTCAAGACCCGCTAGCAAAGTGGGTGTCGGCGCGGCCCCGCCGGTGCCAACCTTGACCCGCGCGGGCGCGGGGGCCTGCATATGATCAAGCAACATGTAAAGAACCACCGGCGCGCAGCACATATGCGTGACATGGCGCGCCGCGATGGTGTCGATCACCAGCGCCGGATCGACCTTATCCAAGCATACGTGCAGCCCACCCGCCGCCGTGACCGCCCAGGTATGCGTCCAGCCATTGCAATGGAACATCGGCAGGGTCCACAGGTATCGGGTTTCGGGTGTGAACCCCATACCAGCGGCATTGCTGATCGCGTTCAGGCTCGCACCGCGATGGGTATAGACCACGCCCTTAGGCCGCCCGGTCGTACCCGAGGTGTAGTTGAGCGCGATGGGCTGCAACTCATCTTCAACCCCGCCAAGCAGATCGATCTCGCCCACGGGCCCATTGAAAAAGTTCAGCCCATCTTGGGCATCCGGCGCGCTGCAAAGGCTGTGCACCGGAACCGGGCATCCCGCGATCTCGGCGCGGGTGGCCGCCTCGGTCACAACCAGGCTCGCCCCTGCATGATCAAGGATGTACAGCACTTCCGCATCGTCCAGACGGGTGTTGATCGTATTCAACACCGCCCCCAAAGCGGGCACGGCAAAATGCGCCGCCAAAAGCTCGGGCCGGTTGGTCAGGATGACAGACACGACATCCCCCTTGCCGATCCCCTGCGCTTCAAGCCAATGGGCCATCCGCGCGACCAGCTCACCAAATTCGACATAGTTCCAAAGGTCATCGCGCCAGGCGATGGCAGGCCGGGTGGTGTGCACCTCAATCGCGCGCTCTAGAAAGCTAAGCGGCGTCATCGGTTGAAAATTCGCCGGGCGCGGGGCCAAATGGGGCTCGCGAAACATGATTATCCTCCCTTACGTGCCGGGGTGTAAGGCGCCGCGCCTCCTACTTCGCGGCAGCCTCCCATTTCCAGAAATCGCTGCCCTGATCGGTCAAATGCCGATTGAGGACCATCTGATGCACCTCATCCGCGCCATCGACCAGGCGCGCTTGACGGGCATAGCGGTAAATCCATTCCAGAACCGTATCCTGCGAATAGCCCCGTGCACCGTTGATCTGGATCGACACATCAGCGGCCTTATGCAGCAGATTGGCGACGTGGATTTTGGCCATCGACACCTCTTTGCGGGCAAAGCTGCCTTGGTCCAGCGCCCAAGCCGCCTTCATCACCAAAAGACGGCCGATCTCGATACCCATGGCCAGGTCACCCAATTTGATCTGGATGCTTTCGCGATCCGATAGCCGCACGCCAAACCCATGACGGTTCGCGGCATATTCGGTGGCAATTTCGGCGCAGCGTTTGGCCAGTCCCAACCAGCGCATGCAATGGGTCAGCCGTGCAGGCCCGAGCCGCATCTGCGTGACCTTCAGCCCCAGGCCTTCGCCCAACAGGACACGGTCGGCGGGCAATTCCATGTCTTCAAAGACGATCTCGCAATGGCCGCCATGTTCTTCGGGCCCCATGATCGGGATGCGCCGTTCGATATGCCAGCCGGGCTCATCCTTATGATGCAGGAATGCGGTCAGCCCCCGGCGCGGATCGTCCGAGGTCCGTGCCATGGTGATGAAATGGCTGGCGTCAGCGGCGCCGGTGATGAACCATTTACGGCCGCGCAGCACATAGTTATCGCCCTTTTTGGTCGCTGTGGTCAGCATCATACCGGGGTCAGAGCCGCCGCCGGGATGCGGTTCGGTCATAGCGAAAGCCGAACTCACCTGCCCTTTCACGATGGGGTCGAGCCAGCGGGCTTTTTGCGCGTCGGTCGCGGCCTGTTCCAGCACCATCATATTCCCGTCATCGGGCGCGGCGGAGTTGAACACGACTGGCCCAAAGATCGAGCGGTTCATTTCCTCATAACAGACGGCCATGCCAACCTTGCCCAGGCCCTGACCGCCGGTCTCAGGCTTAAGCTGCAGGCACCACAAGCCTTCGGCGCGTGCCTTTTCGCGCAGCGGTTCGAGCCAATCCTTGGCGATGTTCCCGTGCTCGTCCCAACTGTCGCGATTTTCTTCGACGGGCAGGATCTCGTCCTCAACAAACCGCGCGATACGGGCGCGGTAGTCTTCGATCTCGGGGGAAATGGTGAAATCCATATTGGCTGTCCTTTAAAGTGACGACACAAGGTGACCGCCATCAACGGCGATATCGGCCCCGGTCATGAAACGTCCCAGATCAGAGGCCAAAAGCAACAAAGCACCATCAAGATCCTCGGGCTGACCCAGGCGGCGCTGCGGCACACGGCGGATCAAGGCCAGGCCCGGGTCCGAAGCAAAGAACGCTTGGTTCAGCTCGGTCTCGATGTAACCGGGGCAAAGCGCGTTGACGCGAATGCCATAGCGCGCCCATTCCAGCGACAAGGATCGGGTCAGTTGCATGACCCCGCCTTTTGAGGCCGCATAGGCCGAGACATGCCCCGCCACCCGCTTGCCCAGGATCGAGGCAACATTGACGATACTGCCACCCTGCCCGCTGGCCTTCATGCCCAGCGCTGCGGCGTGGGCGACGTGGAACACGCCCTTCAGATTGGTGTCGATGATCATGTCGATCGAGGCCGGATCGTGATCCAGGGCCGATGCCGACAGCGTGGTGCCCGCGTTGTTGATGACGATATCAAAACTGCGACCTTCAAAAGCCGCCTGAACCGAGCTGGCCTGACCGACATCCATCTGCACCGCGTCGGCTTGCCCGCCTTCGGCCAGGATGGTGTCGCGCAACGCCTCGACCTTTTCCAACCGACGCGCGGCCAAGGTCACGGTCGCGCCCTGGCCAGCCAGAAGCTTTGCGAAATGCACCCCCAGGCCCGACGAGGCACCCGTCACCAAGGCTTTTTTCCCGGCGATGCCGGGGAAGATTGGTGTGGCGTGATCTGATGATGACACGGCTGACCCCTCCCAAAATCGAGCGTTCGCTCGCTGAATAGCGCGACTCATATGGCTTGTCAATCGAACGCTCGCTCGATAAATGAGATTTAACGACTGGAAACCTGCGGGAGGATAGAATGACCGTTTCCACATTGGCCATCATTGGCGCCGGCACCATGGGCGGTGGTATCGTCATCGGCGCAATGGCCGCCGGAATCGACACGCGGGTCATCGACCTGAACGCGGATAGCCTGACCAAAATGAAAGCACGCGCGCAGCGCTATTTCGACCGGCTCATTGAAAAGGGAAAGCTTGACCGGCCCCAGGCAGAGGCCGCCCTTGCGCGCCTGTCACTGTCGGATGATCTGGCTGCGGTCAAAGGTGCCGATCTAATCATCGAGGCCGTGTTTGAAGACCTAGAGGTCAAGCGCGCATTGTTCGGCAAGATCGCCGCGCATTTGACGCCCGCCACCCTGATCGCCACCAATACCAGCGCATTGCGGGTCAGCGACCTAGCCAGCGCGCTGCCCTATCCCAACCGGTTTTTGGGCCTGCATTACTTCAGCCCAGCCGAGATCAACCCGCTGGTAGAACTGATCGCGGGTGCCGAGACCGAGGCAGCAGCGCTGGATGCTGGCGCGGCCTTTCTTGAGGCGACGGGCAAGACCGCCTTGCGCTGCAAAGATTCCAATGGGTTTGCGATCAATCGCTTCTTCTGCCCCTACACCAACGAAGCCGTGCGTCTGCTGGACGAAGGGGTTGCAACGACGGGCCAAATCGACCTGGTGGCGCGGGAACTTTTTGGCCTGCCCATCGGGCCCTTTGCCGTGATGAACATCATCAAGCCGCGCATCAACCTGAACGCGGTTGGCAACCTGTCACCCCTGGGCGCGTTTTATGAACCGGCCGCCGGTTTGGTGCGGGTCGGTGAAGCCGACCAAGCCTGGGAGATCGAGGAGGCGCCGCAGCCACTTGATGCCGAGGCACGCGATCAGATCGAACGCCGCTTGCGCGCGGCGCAGTTCTTACCGGTCTTGCAGGCCTTGGCCGAAGGCGTGGCTGCGCCTGACGCCATTGATCAAGGTGCCTGGTTGGCGCTGCGCTTTGAACATCCGCCGGTCGGCGCGATGCGCGACCTAGGCCGCCCGATTGTTGAAGAGCTGCTTGCCCCCATCCTGGCCCGCCATGGCGCGGTGATGCCGACCGAAGGGCTCGACCTCATCTTCGGATAAAAGAAAACGGCCCCGGCGGTGAGGTGCCGGGGCCGTTGACCCGTTAAACCGGGCCAAGCGGATCGGGGCGACCCATCAGGCCGCCCCAAGACCCGCAAACACTTAGAGCAAGACCTCGCCAAACTCCTCGCGGAGCTTGTTTTTCAGCACCTTCCCGGTCGCCCCAAGTGGCAGTTGCTCAACAAACACCACCGCATCGGGGGTTTGCCACTTGGCCACCTTGCCATCGAACCAATGGATCAGATCGCGTTCGCTGATCTCACCGGCTTTCTGGGCCACGATCACCGGGCGCTCATCCCATTTCGGGTGTTTCGCTGCGATGGCCGCGGCATTGGCGATGGCCGGGTGACCAATGGCGATGTTTTCCAACTCGACCGTCGAAATCCATTCGCCACCCGATTTGATGATGTCTTTGGACCGGTCGCGGATGACCATGTAGCCATCGGGATCGATGGTGGCGACATCGCCGGTATCGAACCAGCCATCCGCGCTCAACGCGTTGCTGTCTTCACCGAAATACCCGTCGACCACCCAGTGGCCACGGATGTGCAACTCACCCTGAGCCTCGCCATCATGCGGCAGCGGTGCACCGTTTTCGTCGACAATCCGCAGATCGACACCAAAGGGCGGACGCCCCTGCCCCATCCGCAAAGCGTTCAACGCATCCCCTTCCAGGTCGCTGTGCTTGGCCTTGGGCTGGTTCAAAGTGCCAAGGGGCGAGGTTTCGGTCATGCCCCAGGCGTGGATCAACTCGATCCCATGGGTTTCCTGGAATTCCAAGAACATGCTGGGCGGCATCGCGGCCCCGCCCACAACGGTCCGGCGCATCGACGGCGCATGGGTGCCCCGCTTTTTCATCTCGGCCAGCAGGCCCAGCCAGATCGTCGGCACGCCCAACGAGATGGTGACCTGTTCCGCATCGATCAAATTGACCAGGCTGGCCCCATCCATATCCGGCCCCGGCAGCACCAGTTTCGCGCCCATATTGGCAGCGATATAGGGCACGCCCCAGGCCGATACGTGGAACATCGGAACGACCGGCATCACCACGTCACGACCCGATAGGTTCAAACCATCAGGACTGTTGCCCGCCAGCGCATGTAGCAGGATCGAACGGTGCGAGTATTGCACGCCTTTGGGATTGCCGGTTGTGCCGGAGGTGTAACAAAGGCTTGCCGGTGCGGTTTCTTCCAGCGCGGGCCATTCATAGCTGTCATCGCCGGTTTCCAGCAGTTCGTCGTAGAACAAAAGCCCGTCGACCATGCCAGCCGCTTCTTCATCACGGGGGCCCATCAAAACGACCGCCTTGACCGATTTCAGCATCGGGCCAAGCTTGGCGGCAAAGGGCAAAAAGGTGCGGTCGAGGAACAGAACCTGATCCTGGGCGTGATTCACGATGTAGATCAGCTGTTCCGGGGCCAGACGCGGGTTGATGGTGTGGCAGACCATTCCGCCCGAAGAGACGCCGAAATAGATCTCTAGATGGCGGATGTTGTTCCAGGCGATGGTCGCAACGCGGTCGCCTTGGTTGATGCCCATCTTGCCGAGGGCCGAGGCCAAACGGCGGGCGTTGCGGGCAACCTCGCCCCAGGATGACCGGCGCAGCCCCCCTGTGGTTTCGACCGAGGCAATCTCGGTATCGCCGTGAAATCGGCCCGCGTGGTCGATAATCGAGCCAACCGTTAGCTGCTGATGCATCATGACACCGGTCATGGCCTGTCTCCTCCTATGTCAGGTCTGGAATGTCGGGCTGCCTCCTCGACGGCCCGTTAGCGGTAGTTTCGCGTGTTGTTGGATTAGAAATTCGCGGCGGCGTGCCGACTTTCGAACATCTTGTTGTCGGCCCATCGCACAAAGCCGCGCGGCAGGAACGAGGCGACTTTCTCGATCCGCGCGTTAAACAGCAGGCGGTGGGTTTCACGGAACAGGATGAAGGTACCAATTTGCAGCGCCGATACATGCTGCATACCGGGGTATTTGGCGATCATCCGATCAATCACCTCATCCGAGCTGCTGGCGTTTTCGAAGACCTCTTCATAATCCTCGATATATTTCAGCGTGAATTCCAAAACGCCTTGGGGCGTCATGCTGTCGCTTTCGGCGCGCACGATATGGCCTGGGATGATGACGTTCAGATCCATCTTCATCCATTCGCGCAGCTGCGCCTTCCACTGCTCGCGGCTTTCCTTGGTGGTGCCGCCCAACATGACATGGCCGCGGTAATAGCAAATGTCGGTGGGCAAAAGCGCCTTGAGGTCCGGGATATACATGACCGTGTGCGGCTCATCCGGTTTGCCGATCCCGACATCGCCGATCTGGTTGTGCCAAAGCTCGATCTTGCGGCCTTCGATCATCAGCGTGTCACTATCTAGCGGCTCGAACGGCACCGAGGGCACGGCGGCATTCGCCCCATAGCGCGACCGGGCCATGTTGTCGTCCGCTTCCATGCGCAGATGCTGCAGCTTCACCACCTCGGGTGCGCCAACGAACTTTGCGTTCGGGAACCGCTTTTTCAGAACCGTCGCGCCCTGGGAATGATCCAAATGCGCATGGTCGAGATAGACATAGGTCAGGTTCAGGCCAGTCTCTGCGATCTCATCGGCCAGGCGTTCGGCCGCAAACCGCGTAGCCTGGGCGGTGACGCAAATGACGTCTTCCTTACCCATGATCAGGCTGGTGGAAACATTGATCTCCTCCGGTTGGGAAATCAGGTGTTTCAACCGCAGCGGGTTGTCTGGGACCACGGCCTCATAGGTGCGGAAGGCGGGCCCGTCGAAGGACTTGGGCACCGATGCTTCGGCCTTTTGCGAGCCGCCTTTGACCCAAGCCGCCAGCGCGACCAGGCCCAGGATCAGCGCCAAAACCAGGACAAAGGCCAGTTTGGACACCAGATACAGCCCGACCAGAAGGGCCAGGAAAATCCCGACTTTCACCAGTTTCATCTACTCTAACCCTATCTTCTCAGTTCTTTGCGCCCGACAGGTCGATACGTTGCGCCCCAAGCGCGGCCCCAATCAGGGCACCGGCAATCGTCTGCGAAACAGCCGGGGTGAAGGTCAGCGGTGCCAAGCTGCCAAGACCCAGACACAGACCGATCACGTCGTAATTGTGGATGACATTGGCGCCCCAAAGCGTTGTCGCCGCCCCCAGAAACGCCAGCTTGGCCACGCGCGCGCGCTGGGTGGTCAGCGTCAGAAGCAAGATCGCCGCAAAGATGCCACCTTGACCAAAACCCGCAACGACCATGTACCACCCATATTCGGCAAGCACCCACCGCACGGTCAGCGCGTATTGGTCGACATCGACCCACAGCGCCATTTCCACGAGTGCTTTGGCGCAGAACGCAATGATGGCTAGACCCAGAATGCCCCTGAGCGACAGGGCCCCGAAACCGGAGGCCCTGTCTTGGTAGGAGGCGATGACCCCAGAGATCATAGCCCCAACTTCTCGAGGATGGCTTTCCCGCGTTCGGTGAAGATCAACAGCGAGATCAGCAAAGCACCCACGAAGGACAGGATCATGTTCTTATAGACAAAGATGATCCCCATCTCGCGCGCGCCGTAATAGCCGGTGTTCAGCGCGATTTCGTAGCAGAAATACCCGCAAGAGGCGTAGGGGATGAAGGCCGCGACCGTACCCCAGGTAATCGCCGAACGCCCGGTGAAGCGATCAACCACAAAGAGGTTCAGGAAAATCCCGGCGACCGAGCCCATGCCGACACCGCAGAAAAGACCCCAAAAGGCCATCACCCAGATCGGTTGGCCGGGGTAAAGGATCACCCCTTGAACCAGGATAAACATGATCTCGGCGAAGATGCCGCCGATGATCCCCAAGATGATTGGGCGCAAGTATTTCTTGCGCATTTCGATGACATCAACGCCTGCTGCGGCTGGAGCATATACACCCATTTTCGGTCTCTTTAGCTAGCCAGTTGCGTTTTGAACCAGTCGCAAGCCATTTGGCTGCCCCGTTCAAAGCCCTGGAAATAGATGCCGTAATGGTCCGTGCCCTCGAAGACTTCGTATTGGGCCGTGACGCCATTGGCCTTCAAGATTTCGAAAGCCTTGCCCGAGTTTTCTTTGATATCGAGCATGTCTTCATCCGCGCCGTCGATCATCAGGGTCGGGATCGTAAGGCGCTCAGCAGCAAGCATAACATCATATTGTAGCGCTTTTGCAAAATGTACGCTGCCTGACAGGTTGGGCATGGTATCGACCCCCACCGGGATCGCGGGCAGATCGCCGCGCGCCACAGCGCTTGCGCGCATCTGCGCGTGCTGGCGCATCGGGCCCTGAAGGCTCAACAGCGCCGAAACTTGGATCGACAGCGCCTTGATGCGCGGGTCATTGGCAGCCAGGAACATCGCGACGCCGCCACCAAAGCTGGTGCCCCAAGCGCCCAGCCGGTCGGCATCCACATTCGGCTCACCCACCAGGTAATCGACGCAGGCGCGGCAGTTTTCGACCCAGCCGATGGGGTCCACAAATTTCCGCACGGCTTTGACGCGGGCGGTGGCTTCGTCATTTTCATCCAGTTCTGGCAATTCACTCAACTGCATCAACTGCCCGTCAGATTCGCCCCAACCGGCTTGGCTCACACAAAGCGCAATCATGCCGTTTTCCGCAAATTTCGCACCATAGCGATCGGTCGACCGTTTGCGGCCGCCCCAACCATGGCTCAGCACAATGGCAGGCACCTTGGTGCCCTCGGCCAGGCCTTTGGGGCGAAAAAGATCGGCATCCAAGGCCACGCCATTGGCCCAAACCGTCACTGCCTTGTGCTCGACCGTTTCGGGCACCTCCAGCGCCGGATAGGCCGGCTCGTCACCGTCCATCGGATAGTTGTGTTTGCTCGAAGACATGGATCCCTCCCGTGCTTCCCATATCGTCTGTCGAGTGCAAACTACAATTTTAGTTTTACTATGCAACCATTACAAAATGCGCCGCTGCGTCACGAATTATCATCCTGCTTGAAATCTAGGCAGGTTTCCGCTTCATTTTAAGTTGAAAACAAGCCCTTGCTTGCCTAGATATGCACCCAATGGCTTTTGCCTGCGGTTGTTCTTTGTCCTAAATTGCAACTCGAACAGGGCAGCGCCACTTTGCCAAGAAAGGGCCCAAAGACGATGCCCGAAGCCACCCTGCTTCCCCTTGCCGATCGTAACTGCAGCTGGGCGCGATCACTCGACATCTTTGGCGATAAGTGGAGCATGCTGATCATCCGCGAGGCATTTGCCGGGGTCAGCAAGTTTTCGGATTTCCAGCGCAACACCGGCGCCGCCAAAAACATCCTTGCCACGCGGCTGGAAACGCTGTGCGAACACGGGATTTTCAACCGGGTGCCGCAACGCGAAGGCAGCACGCGTGTGTCCTATGTTCTGACGCAGAAGGGCCTGGGCATGTTCCCGATCCTGGTTGCGCTTGGGCAATGGGGCGACAAATGGATTTTCGGTGCCTCGGGTGAACCGGTGAATGTGGTCGACAAGATCAGCGGCACGCCGGTGCAGACCATCGCGGTGTTTTCCCATGACGGTCGCCACCTGGGGCCGCAGGATGTGACCCTGGCCCCTGGCCCCGGCGCCTCGGACAGCACCATTGCGCATTTGATGCGCCTGGCCAAAGCCTCGGCCTAGGCCTTGTTTGGAACTGCCTATTTCAGCAAAACCGGTATGGCGTTTGCATTTCGAACGAGCGCTCGATAGTATCCACAAAAGCTGAACTGGGTACGCCCCTGCCCCGCCACGTGGTGGGCAGTGATACCCACACCCGGGGAGACGATGCTTGACCACCACTGCGCAACACTCACCCGAAGCCTTGTGCCGCGCCATCCTGGAACGCAATGCCGAGACGATCTCGATCCGCAAGCCGGAAGTGGCGATTAAGAAGCTACTGGTGATCATCGATGCCGCCCTGACGCTTTCGAACAAAAAGGGCTTTCAGGCGATGTCGCTGCGCGATCTGTCGAATGAGGCCGGCGTCTCGATGGGGGGGCTTTACGCCTATTTCGACAGCAAAACCACGCTGCTGAACATGATCCTGTCGCAGGTCACCGACTCGGTTCAAGACGTGCTGAACACGCCCCCCGAAGAGGTCACGCAAGATCCCATCCTGCATCTGAAATGGCTGATCGAGGCGCATATCCGGCTGACCGAAGAAATGCTGCCCTGGTTCACCTTTTCCTTCATGGAAGCCAAAAATTTCCCCCCGAAAGAACGCCGGATGGCCATCGACAGCGAAATCCTGACCGAAGGGATTTTTGCCGAGGTGATCGAACGCGCCGCCGCCCAAGATCTGCTGCGGCCCGAGCTAACGCCGCTTTTGCCATCACTGATTAAACCGTTGCTTCAGGATTGGTATGTCAAACGGGCCAAATACCGGCGCCGTGGCGTCACCGTAGAAACCTATGTCGAAACGGTTCAGGATTTTGTCCTCAGTGCCTGCCTGCGCCGCGATCAGGCCTAACCCCTCACTCACTCCGCAACTCGAATGCCGCTGTCTCGCCTCCTGAGGCAGGGCGATTAGAAAAGGGAAGTTACCATGACCAAATCGGTTGTCATCGCCTCTGGCGTGCGCTCTGCCATAGGCACCTTTGCAGGTGCTTTGTCGGGCACCACCCCCTGCGAACTTGGCGCCACCATCGCCGAAGAAGCCATCCGGCGCGCCGGCATCGATGCCTCGGATGTCGAACAGACCGTGATGGGAAATGTCATGCATTCGCATCCCGAAGATATGTATATCAGCCGGGTTGTCGCGATCCGCGCGGGCGTGCCTGAAACCGCGCCTGCATTGACGGTCAACCGGCTTTGCGGGTCCGGCCTGCAAGCCGTGGTCAGCGCGTCGGAACAGATCATGCTGGGCAACGCCAAGGTCGCCCTGGCCGGTGGTGTCGAATGCATGAGCCGCGCGGGCCATTTGCTGACCACGACGCGGCACGGGCAGAAAATGGGCGACACCAAAGCCATCGATATGATGATCGGCGGCCTGACGGACCCGTTTGGCAATGGACATATGGGGGTGACCGCAGAAAACATTGCGGATCAAAAGGATATTGATCGCGCCACCCAGGATGCGTTTGCGCTTGAATCGCACCGCCGCGCCACCAACGCCATCGAAACCGGTCGTTTCAAGGAACAAATCCTGCCGATCACGGTGAAACAGGGTCGGAAAGAGGTTGTCTTTGATACCGACGAACATGTCCGCGCCGATGTGACCCTAGAGGGGCTGGAAAAATTGCGGCCTGCCTTCCGCAAGGATGGCTCGGTCACCGCCGGGAACGCCAGCGGCATCAATGACGGCGCGGCCGCCGTTGTTTTGATGGAAGAGGATGAGGCGAAAGCCAAAGGGGTCGCGCCGCTGGGCCGCATCGTGGCCTATGGGCTGGGCGGTGTTGCGCCCGAGATCATGGGGATGGGTCCGGTGCCCGCGACCCAACAGGCACTGGAACGTGCGGGCCTTAGCACCGACGATTTGGACGTGATCGAAAGCAACGAGGCCTTCGCCTCCCAAGCTTGTGCGGTGTCGAAGGATTTGGGCCTGCCAGCGGAAAAGGTGAACCCCAATGGCGGTGCGATTGCGCTGGGCCATCCGATTGGCGGTTCAGGGGCGATCATTCTTGTGAAATTGCTCTATGAGCTCAAGCGCATCGAAGGCCGTTATGGCCTGGCCACCATGTGCATCGGCGGCGGCCAAGGCATCGCCGTGATTGTCGAGCGTATGTAGGGGCCAACCCCGCGGTGTCTTAATCTGCTTTCGGCTTTGGCCCCCCGCCTTTAGGGGGCCAGGCCAAACCCGCCCTGCACCAGGCCTATAACCCAGCCTAGCAAAGCGCTTTTCGGGCCCCGTTCAACAACGCGCGGGAATAAAGCCGATGCGGCCCGATCCCAAGTTTGAACAGCATCCCAAGCTTTGGCGGCTGACCGGCGGAGGCCTGCGGCCCTGGCTCTAGCACCGAGCCGAAGTAAAGCCGGGTGCCATTGTCATCGGGTTCGACCATGAACCAAGAGCGCGTCCGATCGCTGCCCGCCACCGCCTTGGCCACAAGCTGATCCTCGGTTCTGGTTTCAAGCTGCCACACCGCGAATGACCCACTTTCGCCCGCGACCAAGGCCTCAAGATCGGTATCCGAGGTCGCCACGCCCAGGGCTTTGCGCAAGATCCATCGCTCAAGCCGGAAAAGCGGCGTGCTGTAGAAAGCGTGTAAGAACGCCTGCAAATCGACCTGACCCGGCACCCGCGTCACAAAACAATCGGTGTAAAAGCCCGGGCGGCTGGCAAAACCGTTTATCAGCGCTGCTTCTGGGGGCGGCCCGGCGTGAACCTGCGCCATGACGGCCCCCTATTTCTTCAGATGCGACCGCAGGAAATCGGTGGTAAGCTCAAGAAATCGCTCGGAGTTTTCCCAATGCGGCGCCATCACCTCAAACACATGCGGCGCACCTTCGACATAGAAGGTTTCGCAAGGCACACCCGCCTCGGTCAGGCGCTGGGCATAGGTTTTGGCCTCCTCGGCGAACAGATCATAGGTACCGACCCCCAGCCAGGTTGGGGGCAGACCACTTAGATCTTCACGCCGCGCGGGGGCTGCATAAGGTGGCAAGGTGTCGGCCCCGGCCTTGTTCGGCGCGAGATAGGCGTTCCATGCCACGCGGTTGCAACGGTTGTTCCAAATCTTGAAATCGTCCTTGTCCAATGCGTGGTTGGCCGCCGTGCGATCATCCAGCATCGGATAGTGCAACACCTGCGCAACGGGTTGTTGGCCACCTTCATCATGGATGCGCAGCACCAAAGCGGCGGCCAGCCCGCCGCCGCCGCTTTGCCCCAAGATCGCCATCCGGGTCGAATCGACATCTTCGGCGTCCAACATCCATTGCCAGGCCGCGCGCGCATCGTCCAAAGCGGCGGGATAAGGATTTTCAGGGGCCCAGCGGTATTGCACGGTGACAATGGTCGCGCGCAGCCAACGCGCGAAGCGCGAAGCAACCTCGTTCACCTGGTCAATGGTACCCGCGATGAAGCCGCCACCATGAATCCAAAGCACCGCCCCGCCAAGGTTTTCGGTGACCGGGCGGAACACGCGCAACTTCAGATGGCCCAGATCATATTCGGAAACCGTCGCGCCAAATTCAGGCTTGGTTTTGGTGCCAAAATTATACATGCGGCGGCCCAACGGAACGGTCCGGTTTCCATAGTAAGGAAAGACCGGCATCCACCGATAGGCGGCGTGAAGATCGGGATGCAGTTTGTCGTCAGCCATCAGCCATCTCTCCTAATCCAAGCGCGTGTCGCGAGTCGGTCCGTGACGGGCGATTTTCGGTTTCATATTAAAACCGTTTTGCAAATCACACGCAAGAATACAACGATATTTGCGCCGGGTCCAAACCACCCCGGTGAGGTGCGACCAAATCGCCAAATGCCGCTAGGGCGCCCGTTGCGATCAAGCCGCCGAATCCCTAAAAGGTTGCGTATCAAAACCATAATAGAAATACCTTCGATCGCGCCCTGCCCTTCGAAGCCACGTCGCGCACCCAATGCGCCAGGCTCACAGCCGCCGCAGGCCCGCCTCGACACCACCGATGGTGGATACCACATGTCCAACTTAGAGCGCTGGAAAACCTGGTTGGCCGAGGGGCATTCCGCCCAGGGCCTGTCCCAGCTTTTGGCCGATGACGTGGTGTTCCTGAGCCCGGTCGTGCACACGCCCCAAATCGGCAAAGCCAAGACCATGGGGTATTTACTGGCGGCAGGTCAGACGCTGTTTAACGACAGTTTTCGCTATACCCGCAGCTATGATTGCGGTGATCGCGCGGTGTTGGAATTTGTCACGCTCATGGACGGGATCGAAGTGAATGGCGTCGACATGATCGAATGGAATGCCGAGGGCAAGATCACCGAGTTCAAGGTCATGGTGCGCCCGTTGAAGGGGATGCAGGTCGTCCACGCGGCGATGCAAAAAATGCTGGAAGCTATGGCCGAAAAAAAGCCGGGCTAAGCGCCCGGCTTTGATCGAAGATCGCAGAGTGGCCCAGGGGCGTGATCGATCTGATCCGCGCCCCGGGCCCATTTTATTCGCCGTTAGACTGCAGCCGCCAGGCGTACCGCCTGATCGATGGCCCGCCGCGCATCCAACTCAGCCGCCAGATCGGCGCCACCAATCAAGGTCGGCTCACGATCCATCGCTTCGGCCAGGTCTCGGTTCGATTCCTGACCGGCGCATAGGATGACATTATCAACCTCCAACACCTGGGGTTCGCCATTCACCGTGATGTGCAGGCCCGCATCATCGATCTTGTCGTAGCTACAGCCGCCAATCATCTTGACCCCAGCGCGATGCATCTGGGCGCGGTGAATCCAGCCGGTGGTTTTACCCAAACCGTCGCCAAGCTTGGTCGTCTTGCGTTGCAGCAAATACACCTCACGCGCGGGTTCGGGGATTTCGGGGGCCTGGGTCAGGCCGCCACGGGCGGTCACGGTCAGGTCAACGCCCCATTCCCGCGCAAACTGCTCCGGGTCCAGGCTGGAAGATGCGCCTTGATGGATCAAAAACTCACTCACATCAAAGCCGATACCGCCCGCGCCGATCACCGCGACACGCTTCCCAACCGGGGCTTTGTCGCGCAAAACATCAATGTAATTCAGCACCTTTTCATGATCCACGCCTTCAATCGCAGGCATCCGGGGATGCACGCCGGTGGCGGTGATCACCTCGTCAAAATCGGCCAGATCATCAGCGGTTGCGGTGGTATTCAGCCGCAGCTTGACGCCCGATAGCTCAATCTCCTTGGCAAAATACCGCATGGTTTCGTGGAACTCTTCTTTGCCCGGCACCTGCACCGCGATATTGAGCTGACCGCCGATTTTGTCGGATGCCTCAAACAGCGTCACGTCATGACCGCGCCGCGCCGCGGTGGTGGCATAGGCCAAGCCGGCGGGGCCCGCGCCGATTACCGCCAAGCTCTTGGGTGCGTCGGTCGGCACGATCTCGATCTCGGTCTCATGCGCCGCGCGTGGGTTGACCAGGCACGAAGTCACCTTGCCCTGGAACACCAAATCCAAACAGGCTTGGTTACAACCGATGCAGGTGTTGATCTCATCGGCCCGGCCTTCTTCCGCTTTGATCACGAAATCCGCATCGGCCAGGAAAGGGCGCGCCATCGAAATGATGTCAGCATCGCCCTCGGCCAGAACCCGTTCGGCCACGTCGGGCGTGTTGATCCGGTTCGAGGTCACAACCAGGATAGACACGGCATCCTTGAAGGCCGCCGTCAGCTTGGTAAAGGCCGCGCGCGGCACCATGGTCGCAATCGTCGGCACCCGAGCTTCGTGCCAGCCAATGCCGGTATTGATGATCGAGGCACCGGCCTTTTCAATCTCTTTGCCAAGCTGGATCACCTCATCCATGGTCGATCCGCCTTCGACCAAATCCAGCATCGACAAGCGGTAGATGATGATGAATTTCTCACCCACGGCCTCACGCGTCCGCCGCACGATCTCGATGGGCAGACGGATGCGGTTTTCATAGCTGCCACCCCATTCATCTGTGCGGTGATTGGTCTGTGCCGCGATGAACTGGTTGATGAAGTACCCTTCGGATCCCATGATCTCGACCCCGTCATACCCAGCCTTTTGGGCATGCACGGCAGAATTTACGAAATCGTCAATCTGACCTTCGACCTCTTCCGAGGTTAGCTCGCGCGGGACGAAGGGGTTGATTGGCGCTTTGAGGGGCGACGCGCTGATGTTTTCGGGGTTATAGGCATACCGGCCCGTATGCAGGATTTGCATGCAGATCACACCGTCAACCGCATGGACGGCTTCGGTGATGGGCTTGTGATGGGCGACATCAGCATCGTTCATCATCGTGCCGCCACCTTTGATCGCGGCCCCTTCGGGGTTCGGGCCAACCCCGCCCGTGACGATCAGGCCAACGCCGCCGCGCGCGCGATCAGCGTAAAAGCGGGCCATACGCTCGACCCCGCCGGGGATATCTTCCAGACCCAAATGGATCGACCCCATAAGCACGCGGTTTTTGAGCGTCATGTGCCCAAGATCCAAAGGCGCAAAAAGATGCGGATAATCTGCGGTCATTTGGCGGCTCCCTCAACAATTTGGTGGCTAGATGGATTGGATTTTTCACATCCAGGCTGGTGTTTCAGTGGCGCTTTGGCAATCCAACCAAAGCGCGATCAGATCGCTAAAATTCCTCGGCGCTCATGTCCATCACCGGTGCCTCACCGGTCAAGATGCGCGCCAGCAGGGCCGAAGTCAGCGGCACCTGGCGCTGCATATAAAACCGTGCTGTCTTGAGCTTTGCGTTCAAGAAAACCGGGTTGCCATGCCCCTGGTCAAGCTGTGCCTGCGCCGCAAAGGCCTGTTTCGCCCACATATAGGCCAGGCAAACATGGCCGAACATGTGCATGTAATCATACGACCCCGACAGCACGGCATTCGGTGCCTCTCCGCCTGCTTTGGCGAAATAGGCGGAGGCCGATTGCAGATCGGCCATCCCGCGTTGCAGCGGCGCGATATAGTCCGCCACCATCTGCGCGTTGTCGCTATGGCCCTCGATAAACGCGCCAAGCTCGGCAAAGAACATGCCAAGTGCCTTGCCGCCCTGGGCGGGCAGTTTGCGCGCCACAAGGTCCAGGGCGTGAATCCCATTCGCGCCTTCGTAGATTTGGGCAATCCGGGCGTCACGGGTGAACTGGCTCATCCCGTGTTCTTCGATATACCCATGCCCACCAAAAATCTGCTGGGATTGCACCGTCATGTCATAGCCACGGTCGGTCAAAAACCCTTTCATCACCGGGATCAGCAGCGAAATCAGCGCGTGGGCATCCTCATCCTTGTCGCGATGGGCCCGGTCGATCAATTGCGCCCCCCAATAGGCCAGGGCACGTCCGCCTTCGACAAAGCTTTTCTGCTCCAAAAGGTTCCGGCGAATATCGGGATGAACGATCAGCGGGTCGGCAACCCCATCGGGGTTTTTCGGTCCATCAATCGCCCGCCCCTGCAAACGTTCCAGCGCATAATCCCGCGCCGATTGATAGGCCGCCTCCGACAGGGCCACGCCCTGCAAGGCCGTGTTAAGCCGCGCCTCGTTCATCATCGTGAACATCGCGCGCATGCCCTTGTGTTCTTGTCCCAGCAGAAACCCGGTCGCGCCATCATAGTTCATGACACAGGTCGCGTTGCCATGGACGCCCATCTTTTCTTCGATGCTGCCCACCGACACCGCGTTGCGGACGCCTGGGTTGCCGTCGGCATCCGGCAGGAATTTCGGCACGATGAAAAGCGAAATACCTTTCACGCCTTTCGGCCCGCCCGGAATGCGCGCCAGCACTAGATGCACGATATTGTCGGCCAGGTCATGTTCGCCTGCCGAGATAAAAATCTTCTGGCCCGTGATGTGATAGCTGCCATCAGCCTGCGGCTCGGCCGAGGTGCGCAGCAAGGACAGATCGGTGCCGCAATGGGGCTCGGTCAGGTTCATGGTCCCGGCCCATTCCGCCGTAACCAACTTGGTCAGATAGGTCGATTTTTGCTCGTCCGATCCATGCGCCAATACGGCCGACGCCGCCCCATGGGTCAGCACCTGATAGATGATCAAAGAGACATTGGCGCCCGACAGAAACTCGCTGATCACAACATTCAGCAGATAGGGCAGATCCTGCCCGCCCCATTCCTCGGGCATATCGAGCCCGGTCCAGCCGCCATCGCGCAACGCGCCATGAGCGTCGCGGAAGCCATCGGGGGTTGTCACCACGCCATTTTCAAGCTTGCAACCTTGGCGGTCGCCCTGTTGGTTGATTGGCGCAAACACCTCATCAGCCAGCTTGCCCGCCTCGCCCAGGATGGCGCGCGTGCTATCCCGATCCAGATCGGCATATCCTGGGATCGCAAGATCCGCCACTTGGAACACGTCATGCAGAAGAAACTCTGCATCCTCCAATGGTGCACGATACGCTGGCATGGTCGCTCCTCCCGCTGTTGGAGGCTTCATTTCCACAAGTCGGTTTTAAAATGCAACCTTTATCAAATCTACGTTGCGTCATTTCGTGGAGGGGTGGCGCAGCGTATTGCTCGCGAGCGCGGTGTGAGGACCACGTGCGCTGCTATCGCTGCAAATAAATCAACGGGCCCCGCGATCCATCGCTGGCGCAGGCACTCGGGCAAGCTGGGCCCAAAAGCTTTACCGAAAACGGACGGCTAGACCGTCCACAAACGTACATATGCGAGGAAAGAAGTGGCGCACCCATGAGGATTCGAACCTCAGACCTCTGCCTTCGGAGGGCAGCGCTCTATCCAGCTGAGCTATGGGTGCAGCGCCCCGGTGTCATACCGAAGCCCATGCAGGCCCGCAATCGGAAATGCTTCGCCGCCAAACTACGCAAAAGCTCTTTCTAACTACCGCAGAACGCCTTAGAGCCTGCAGGTGGGGGGCCTGGCGCGCGGAAGGCTAGCCGAACCGTCCTCGCTGCAGATAGCCAAGCCCACAGTCTAGCTAGAATCGCCGACCTTTCGAAACGTATAAATTCCACAACCGTGTTTTGTATTACCAACGGCCTCTGACACCGAGACATCCCGATGCAACTTCCCAAGGTCGTCAACAAAATCGAAGCGCTCGAGCCTCATAGACTTCGCCAGGTCAGGCAGCTTCAGCAAATACTCTGGGTGCATTACGCGATGCGCGTTGAAGTGCACCTCATTGCCCTGGCCAATGGGAAAACTCACGTAGAACCGCCCTGCTGGTCGCACCATTTGGCACATTCGCGAGATTGCCTTTTCGAATCCGCCAACATCGATCTTATCCCCATAACGACCGAGCCCAAAGTGTTCGACCGCATGAAGACAAGAAAGTGAATCCGTGATTTCATCAACGCTCGCGTCAAAAAAATCTTGCTGGCGGAACCTGATGTTCGGATGCCCAATAGGCGCCATTGGTCGGATATCGATCACCTCGATTTCGCGAAATACCGCTACGTTGGCAACAAAGCCATCAATCCTTGAGCCGATATCCAAGTGCGAATGCGGCGCGTCCTGCAGAATGAGCTGCGCCACCAACAAATCCTGATGAAAATAGTGTGGCGTTAGATTGGCAGCGGTCGCATCGTACTCATCAATAATTGGCCAATGGTGGCTAACGATCCCCCCCTGCTTGATCCATTCTTTAAGATCGCTTTTATAGCGCCTCATCGCCTTTTGGTTGCGCCGATGCGCGCGAACATACTTCGAAAGCTTCGAGAACATTCTGGCTTCGCTCCTTACGCAAACAACTCGTGGCACAGTTCCAGCGCGTCGACTAGAGCGTCGACCTCGGCCTCGGTGTTGTACATGCCAAAGCTTGCACGGCAGGTGGCCGTCACGCCCAGATGCTCCATCAATGGCTGGGCACAATGGTGCCCGGCGCGGACGGCGACGCCTTTTTTGTCCAACACGGTCGAGATGTCATGGGCATGGGCCGCCCCATCAAGCGTGAAAGAGAAAATCGCCCCTTTGCCCGCGCTTTTGCCTTGGATATTGAGCCAATTCAGCCCATCCAACCGCCCGCGCGCATAGGCGGTCAGGCGTTGTTCATGCGCGGCGATGGCGTCCATCCCGACACCCATCATGTACTCTAACGCCACGCCCAGGCCGATCTGCTGCACGATGCCGGGCGTACCGGCCTCGAACTTCATCGGCGGGTCGTTCCAGCTCACATGATCGCGGTGCACTTCGCGGATCATGTCACCGCCGCCCATAAAGGGGCGCATCTCGGCCATGCGTTCTTTGCGGATATGGATCGCGCCTGAACCGCTGGGGCCATAAAGCTTGTGGCCGGTGATGGCATAGAAATCTGCCCCTAGCGCATCCAGATCGACCGGCATATGCACCGCCGCCTGGCTGCCATCGAGCAGCACGGGCACAGCTTGGGCATGCGCCGCGTCGATCACCGGTTTCACATCGAAAACCGTGCCCAACACGTTGGACATATGGCTCATCGCGACCAACTTGGTCTTGGGGCCAATCGCATCGATCATGGCTTGCGGATCAAGATCGCCATTGGCGTCCACGTCGACCCATTTCAGCACCACGCCCTGGCGTTCGCGCAGGAAATGCCAGGGCACGATATTGGCGTGATGTTCAGCGACCGTCAGAAGGATTTCGTCCCCCGCCTGTAACCGCGGCATGGCCCATCCGTAGGCGACCAGGTTGATGCCTTCGGTCGTGCCTGAGGTAAAGACGATCTCATCTTCATCCTTCACGCCCAGAAAGCGCGCGGTGATGCCGCGCACCGCCTCGTATTTCTCGGTCGCCAGGTTTGACAGGTAATGCAAGCCCCGATGCACATTGGCGTATTCCATCGAATAGGCCTGGGTGATGGCCTCAATAACCACCTGCGGCTTCTGGGCCGAGGCGCCATTGTCCAAATAGACCAAAGGCTTACCGTTCACCTCGCGTGAGAGGATCGGGAAATCGGCGCGGATTTTATCAATGTCATAGCTCACAGCGGCGCTCCGGGATCAGGCGCAAAGCCCAACAGGGCCAGGATAAAGGTCAGCGCGAATAAGATCGCAAAGCCCGAGGCGATGGTCATCATGAACACCGTCCCAAGCGAGGTGAACCCATGCAGAACCGCGATGAAGTTCACCAAAAGCCAAAAGAACAGCCCCAGGGCCGCCACCGTGATTAGGCCGATCAGCGGCGGGATCAGCAAAAGCGCAAATACCTGCACCACCTGCACCAACACAAAGATGAACTGGAGCCAGATGACCAACAGCGCCGCCTCGTCAAAGGCGCCGGTGCCGCCAAAAAGCCGCCCGATGCGATAAACCGCGTGGATCATGATGAACAAGAACGCAGCCTGGATCAGGCCCAGCATCATGGGCGACCGCCCCGCCAACGGCCCTTCGGTGATTGGGCCTGTCATCAGCGCGACCAGATCACCCAGCAGGATCGACAACACCACAACAAAGGCGAACATATAGATCAGCGCTTCGCGGGGCGGGGCCAAGCTTAGCACCGTTTCTGCCCCTTCGCGGGGGTTGGTGATGGTGTCACGCGTCAGGCGCAATAGACCGCTCAGGGATAGAAGATCGCTCATGGGCTTGGTTGCCCCTCTGGCTGGGATTCTGCCACGCGCAGACAAATGCCCCAAATACTCAGAAACGCAAGCAACAAGCCCGCGCCAACCAGTTGCAAGGCGGCCCCTGGCCCAACAAAGCCCGCGACCATGCCATAGAGCAGCCAGGCCGGGCTGGAAGCCAACAATGCCCAAAACAGCGCCAGCCGGGCGCTGTACCAGCTGCCCTGCCCGCCAAAAAGCTTGGCAACTAGCCGCGTCAACGCCGCCAGGGCATAGGCCAAAAGCGGCGCCCAAAACAGCCACCCCATCAACGCGCCCCCGATCCGAGCCTGCAACGGCACTGAGGGGTCGAGGTGGGCCTGACGGCTTAGCACCGGCCATTGCGCGATGAAGATCAGGAAACAGGCCAGCATCAGGAACATCAGCGCCCGATCTTCGCGCTGACCCATCGCCAGATGTTTCTCCATCACCGCTTTTGGCCGCCGCCAGCTGGCCGCGATATCGGCTGCGACACCCATCTTATGCTACCCCTGACGCCGACGCTCCAACCACTGCTGAAGCCGCAAGGTGATGTCTTCTTGCAGGCGCTCATCCTCGATCTCATCAATGGCCTCGGCCAAAAATGCCAGAACCAACAGATCGGTGGCTTGATCTTCCGGCACCCCGCGCGAACGCAGGTAATAGAGCGCCGTTTCATCCAGCGCGCCCGTGGTCGACCCGTGTGAGCAGACCACATCATCGGCATAGATTTCCAGCTCGGGCTTGCCTTGGAAACTGCTGTCATCATCCAGCAAAAGCGCCTGACTGATCTGATAGCCATCGGTCTTCTGCGCGCCTTGTTTGACCAGGATTTTGCCCTGAAACACGCCCTCAGCCCCGTTGCGCAGCACCTTTTTGAAAACCTGACGGCTTTCGCAGCGTTCCGCATCATGGGTCACAAAAACCGTGTCATCATGGTGAAAATCACCGCTGGCCCCGTCGCCCATGGCGGCACCGGCCACATGGGCAATCGCATCATCCCCAGTCAGCTCGATGACATGCTCATTGCGGGTCAAAACACCATTGGCCGTGAGCGAGAAGGATTTGTAGACGCTTTCTTCGCCCAGACGCGCGAACATATGGCTGACGCAGCGGCGTTCGTGATCCCGGCCTTGCGCCCGGACATGGTGGAACGTGCCGCGATCGGCGACGCTGATTTCCATGCATTTGTTGAACCGCGCGGCGGCGGGCCCGTTTTCCAGAACGGTCAGTTCCGCCCCTTCTTCGACGCGCACGATATGGTGCAGCGTCGCGTCCGAGGTTTCATCTTGATGCAGATAGACAAGGCTAACCGGCTTGGGCGCCTTGCCGGTAGCGCGGATCACCACGCCATCACCCGCAAAGGCCGTGTTCAGCGCCGCCATGGGGCGCGCGACCGGATGCTGCCCGGCGGTTTCCAACACGCCGTAAACGTCTTTGGCCCAGTGAATATCGGCGTTCAACACATCGGAGAGCCGTTCGATGGTGACCCCCTCCATTGCCAGCGCATCCGATTGCGCGGGGTCAAACACCCCATCGACAAACACGATCTTCAACCGGTCGATCCCGGAATAAAGCGGCACCTCGCCCGGTGCGTCGAACACCGCAGCGCGTGGTGCATCGGCCTGCGTCAGCGTCGCGGGATCGGTGTAACGCCAGTATTCATCGCGTCGCGTGGGCAAGCCCATGGCGCGCAACCGCGCCAGGGCGTCTGCGCGCGCCGCACTGGCCCAAGCCGCGCCTTCGGGCATCGGCAACGCCGCGATGCGCGCTTCGGTCAGGTCGGATTTTACCTGTGCGACAGCCATATTAGGCAACCTCCCCCAGGATATCGGCATAGCCGTTATGTTCGACCTCAAGCGCCAATTCCGGGCCGCCCGATTTCACGATCTTACCGTCTGCCATGATATGCACGACATCGGGTTTGATGTGATCCAGCAGGCGCTGATAATGGGTGATCACCAAGAATCCGCGACCCGTGTCGCGCAGCGCATTCACGCCTTCGCTGACCAGCTTCATCGCATCCACATCCAAGCCGCTATCGGTTTCATCCAAGATGCACATCTTGGGCTCCAACACGGCCATTTGCAGGATTTCATTGCGCTTTTTCTCACCGCCAGAGAAGCCGACATTTACTGGACGCTTCAGCATATCGGCGTCGATTTTCAGGTCTTTAGCCTTGGCCCGCACCAGTTTCAGGAAATCCCCGGCGCTCATCTCTTCCTCGCCGCGGGCTTTGCGTTGTGCGTTCAGCGCCGTACGCAGAAAGGTCATGTTGCCAACGCCGGGAATCTCCACCGGGTATTGGAAGGCAAGAAACAGACCAAGGGCCGCGCGCTCTTCAGGGTCCATATCCAGCAAGTCTTCCCCTTCAAGCGAGGCAGACCCACCGGTCACTTCATACCCGTCACGCCCCGACAGCACATAGCTTAGGGTCGATTTACCCGAGCCGTTCGGCCCCATGATCGCATGGACCGAGCCCGCCTCGACCGACAGATCCACGCCTTTGAGGATCTGCTTATCCTCTTCTTCCAGTTTCACCTGCAGGTTCTTGATCTCAAGCATGTCGTGCTCCCATCGTTGGGCGGCCCACCCAGGCCGTCCATGATTGCAATTGGCCGCGCAAGCTGCGGCGATTTTCAGTTGTGATTGTTAGAAAGGCGGGCGCTTCGGCCCGACTGGCCTTTAGAACGCGGCCAGCGTGCTGGGGTCCGTCAGCCAGACAACCCGGTTCACCCAAGCTTCGGAAAACAGAAAGGCAAAGGTTTCGGGAAAGCCGTGCACCCACATATGCATGGTGAAAATCGCGATCACGATCCCCATGCCTTTGGCGCCTGCATGTTCCGGTGATTTGAAGTCGAAGATCATGCTGAGAACCAGGCTGGCCATCATCGCCAGCGCCAGTTCCATGCCAAGCCCGGCCATATCGACCCCGGTTTCGCCGGGCAGCATCCCGGTAAGATGGAACCGCGCATAGCGGGCGGCGATGATCACCAAATACCCGACCACGACCGCCGCGATCAGCGATGCCACATAGGCCAAGCTGCTTTGCGACCGGACGCGCGGCTTCTTCCGCTTGTCGCGGCGATGCTTCTTTTCGATCCGCTTCACACGTTGGGTGAAGTCGGGCGAAACGGCCTTGTCCCCTGGCTGCGCCATGTCGTGTCTCCGATATCGGAGACAGGCAAACCACAGGAATGTGGCGATATTTGGGGAAATGCGTCACCTGAATTAGCCCAGACGCACCGCTGTGCCGGAAGCCGAAACCATCAGCATATTGTTGATCACCTCGTAATCGAGATCCACACCAACCACCGCATTCGCCCCTTGGGCCCGCGCGCGTTCTTCCATTTCTTCCAGCGCCACAGCGCGGGCCTTGCCGAGCTCTTGCTCATACGCGCCAGAGCGTCCGCCGATGATATCGGTGATCCCGGCGAAAAGATCGCGGAACACGTTCGCCCCCAGGATCGCTTCGCCCACCACAATGCCGTGGTAGCTTTCAATGCTGCGTCCTTCGACGCTTGGCGTGGTTGTGACGATCAAAGCTCTTCTCCGTCCCAATAGTCTTTGCTCTCTTCCGCACGCCCGATAAACTTCAGATGCGCGTCAAAGAAGCTTTGCCCCGGCGCGATGGCCATCGCCGCGAATTTGCCGCTGTCGGGGTATTCGACCACGTCGGGGTCGGACCTTGAAGAAATCCCCAGATATGTCAGTGTCTCGGTGCCGGTGTTGATCAATTGATGTGCTTTGTCGGGCCCGCCTTTGGGCGCGGCGCAGATGTCACCGGCTTTCACTGGAAAAGCGTCAGGGCCGAAGCGATACGTCCCCTCGCCCTCCAGAATGACAAACATCTCATCAAGGCCCAGATGGTTGTGGAATGGAAAGGCCCGTTTGCCGGGTTCCACGGCCACCAACGTCGCACCCAAGCTGCCCAGGCCCAAAGCCTCCGACAAGGGGGCGATCATTGCGCCAAACCGCTCTGACACGGCTTGGGGCTGCATCGGAAAGGCCTGCGCCTTGCTTAGGGTGATGATGGGATGGGCCATGGCGCGATCAGGTCTTCATGATCAGTTTGGCCGAGACATGGGCGATGATGATCGCAACAACCGCGGCAAAAGCAGCCAAAGCAGGCCCACCCGGCGCCCAAACACTATATGTCAGCGTCATCAGGATCACGACACCAAGCGCCACAAGAAGTGCATAGCGCGGGCGCGGTTCGGAAGCTGTGAGCCAGAATTTCCAGTTCATTCGACTATCCTTGGTCAACACCCCGGCGACATGCGGCCAGTCCTACGGAGCCATCAGGCTTGATCATTCCACTGGATCATCACGCAAAAGGTAGGCTGGAAGCTCAGCGATATATGCGTCGGTTGCGGCCTCCGAAATAACCCCTCTGGCCGTCAGAAGATCGAGACAGTAGAGCGTCAAATCCGGGCTAGCAAAGGCAGCGTCAGCCGCTAGCGCCAAATAAGAAAGCTGATCGTCCGAAAGATCTTCGGCCCAATTTCCATCACGTATGTAGACAGCATCACCGTCAAGCAACTGACTTCTCATCCGATTGTGACGCACCTTTTGCCCATGCCCATGCGGTAACATCACCGATTTGGCGAACAAAAACTTGTGCAGCTTAAAGCCCTGCAGGCGCATCTCCTGATCAAGATCCCCGAACATCGGTTCATCTTTGTACATCCGATGAAACCGTACCTCGGCGACAATCGCGACGGCATTGGAAAGCTTTCCGATGCCACCGCGCATAACCTCTAACTCGCCACCTTGTAGGTCCATTTTCAGCAAATCGACCCCAGGCAGGTCGGGCAGCATGTCCAGGGTCACCGGATTCAGCGGCACTTCCTGGGTTCGGCGTGGCCGATACCATTTCTCTCTACCAAGGAATTTCAGCGCCGCAGGATCCAACGGATAAAGCGAGGTCAGTCCCGATGCTGGGTGCAGGTAGAGCGTCCGGTTGCCCGGCAACCCAACAGCTTCGCAGAAATAGGTCTCGTGATCAGATTTGGCATCTTCCAACTCAGCAAACGCGGCTTCATTGGGCTCAAATCCGTAAACATGGGCTAAGCCGCCGTCCAACAACGGTTTATATGGCGGCTCACTCAAGGGGTTGGCCCCGACATCACAAATCCGCATGGGGCGCGATGGCGTAAGGTGTTGCGCCAAGGAAGCGATGCGCTTGTTTTCTATTTGTTTCATTGGGGGCCTTGTCAATCTACAGCATTTTTACGCATCATATCACCTTCGGCTGGCGTGCCATCACCCCACCGAGCCTTCCAACGAAATCGCCACCAATTGCTGCGCTTCCATGGCAAATTCCATCGGCAGCGCCTGCAGCACCTCGCGGGCGAAGCCGTTCACGATCAGCGCGACGGCCTCTTCCTCATCCATGCCGCGCGACTGGCAATAGAACATCTGATCGTCATCCACCTTGGATGTTGTGGCCTCATGCTCCACCCGGCTCGAATTGTTCTTCACCTCGATATAGGGCACCGTATGCGCGCCGCATTTATCGCCGATCAGAAGGCTATCACACTGGGTGTAATTCCTTGAATCTGTGGCCTTTTTATGCATCGACACCAGACCGCGATAGGTGTTCTGCGCGCGACCGGCGCTGATGCCTTTCGATACGATCCGGCTTTTGGTGTTCTTACCCAAATGCACCATTTTCGTGCCGGTATCGGCCTGCTGCGCATTGTTGGCGATGGCGATGGAATAGAACTCGCCCTGGCTGTCGTCGCCCCGCAGAATGCAGGAGGGATACTTCCACGTGATGGCCGAGCCGGTTTCCACCTGCGTCCACATCACCTTCGACCGGTCGCCTCGGCAATCGGCGCGTTTGGTGACAAAGTTGTAAATCCCGCCCTTGCCGTTTTCGTCGCCGGGATACCAATTCTGCACCGTGGAATACTTGATCTCCGCATCATCCAAAGCGACCAGTTCCACCACCGCTGCGTGCAGCTGATGGGTGTCGCGCATTGGCGCAGTGCAGCCTTCCAAATAGCTGACATAGCTTTCTTTATCGGCAATGATCAGCGTGCGTTCGAACTGGCCCGTATTCTCGGCATTGATCCGGAAATAGGTACTCAACTCCATCGGGCAGCGCACGCCGGGCGGAATGTACACAAACGACCCGTCCGAGAAGACCGCGCTGTTCAGCGTCGCAAAGAAGTTATCGGTGATCGGCACCACCGAGCCTAGGTATTTCTTCACCAGGTCCGGGTGCTTCTGGATCGCCTCCGAGATCGAGCAGAAAATCACGCCCGCCTTTTCCAGCTCGGCCTGGAAGGTTGTGCCGACCGACACGCTGTCAAACACCGCGTCCACAGCCACCTTGCGGCCCTCGGCCGGCGCATCCTCAGCCCCTTCCACACCGGCAAGGATCATCTGTTCTTTCAGTGGAATGCCCAGCTTGTCATAGGTGGCCAAAAGCGCGGGATCGACCTCATCCAGTGATTTTGGCTTTTCTTCCATGCTCTTGGGCCGGGCATAATAATACTGATCCTGATAATCGATCGGCGGGTAGTCGATCATCGCCCATTCCGGCTCTTTCATCTGTTTCCAGCGTTTGAACGCCTGCAGACGCCAATCCAGCATCCACTCGGGTTCATTGTTCTTTTCGCTGATCAGACGAACGATATCTTCGTTCACACCTTTGGGCGCGAACTCCATCTCGATATCGGTGTCCCACCCGTATTTATATTTGCCGCCCATGGCCTGAACGGTTTCCACCGTTTCGCGGTCCACACCTTCGCGGATCTCAGTATCAAGAGCGGCCATACCCACCTCCACATGTGGGCGCGCCGGGATATTAGGCCGCCCAAACCCCATCGGCCCGCCGGGCCGCATCGTTTCCTATGCCGGTCAGCCCGACATTCCTGTTTGCGGCCCCTTGCAGGGCGCTATCTGTCACGCGGCCCGTTTGCGAAAGCGGTCATAGGCCGCTCCCCAAGCCTCGGCGAAGGCCATCACCTCCGACTCCGTGGTCTGCGGCCCAAGTGAGACGCGGATCGCGCTTCCCGCCTCTCGCTCATCCAGCCCCATCGCCCGCAAAACTGCGCTCGATTTGACCTTGCCGCTGGAACAGGCCGAGCCCGCTGAAATCGCAAACCCCGCCAGATCCATCTGCATCACCTGGCTTTCGCCCTTCCACCCCGGCGTCACGATGCAGGAGGTGTTGGGCAAGCGCCGGGCGCCTTTCCCGACAAAAATAGTACCTTTTGTCCGGTCTTCCAGAGTCTTTTCTAGAATATTTCTAAATTTGTCCACCTCATCCCAGACCCCGCGCTCCAAATCTAGCGCCGCCGCCTCGGCCGCAGCCCCAAATCCAGCAATCCCAATCAGGTTCTCGGTGCCCGATCGCCAACCCATTTCCTGGCCACCGCCGCGGATTTGGGCCGTCACATCCAAGCCGCGCCGCATCACCAGGGCCCCGATTCCCTTGGGCCCACCCAGCTTGTGGGCCGAGATCAAAACCATCCCCACCCCCGACCAATCGAACGCCATGGGGATCTTGCCAAAGGCTTGGCTCCAATCGCTGACCGCCAATCCTTCGGGCAAATCCTGCAACACGCCTGTCTCGGAATTCGCCGCCTGCAGCACCGATTGCGCCGGGTCATCCACCGTCACACGCCCGTGTGCATCCACCGGCACATCTTCCGTGATCCAAGCGCGCACCGCGTCATGCTCAATCCCGGAGCCATGCAGATCGCGCCCGGTCAGCGCCAAGGCCGCCGCCTCGGTCGCGCCTGAGACAAACACAATATCCGCCGCCTGCGCGCCCAAAGCGCGCGCCACCTGCCCGCGCGCCCGCTCGATCAGCCCCTTCGCCGCGCGCCCCTCAGCATGGACCGAGGATGGATTGCCCCCCACATCCATCGCCGCTTGCATCGCCGCCCGCGCCTCGGGTCGCAACGGCGCTGTGGCGTTGTAATCCAAATACACCCGCGTCATCGGTCCTTACCTCAAACCAACCAAGCTCATCTTCATCTTGGCCAAAAAACTCCCGCCGGAGGCATCCAAGATGCCCAACAAAGCGCGCCGCCCTGCCGCAAGCCTCCCTCGCCCAAACCAGAGCCGCGATTTTTCTCAAAAATCGCCCCCGGCGGCGGGCGAAGCCCGGCGCAATCCCTCAGGTCTCGTCCACCACTTCAAAAAGCGTCGGCACCGCCGGACAGGGCGTCAGCTCATTGGCCACCACATCCGACAGCCGCGTCTGGTGCAAAAACACATAGACATGGGCCGAAAGCCCCTCCCACAAGCGGTTGGTCATGCTCTGCGCCCGGCTGCCCGAGACCGCGCCCGAAGCACCGGCCCCGGTATGCAGCGCCGATACCGTCTCATCAACGGCGGCAAACACATCCACCACCCGGATCTCGCTGGCGGGCCGTGCCAAGCGATACCCGCCGCCCGGCCCCCGGACCGAGGCCACGAGCCCCGCCCGGCGCAGTTTCACAAAAAGCTGCTCAAGGTAGGGCAACGAAATATCCTGTCGCTTCGAGATATCCGACAAAGGCGCCAGGTCCGCCTCGGGCAGCATTGCCAGATCGGCCATCGCGACCATCGCATAGCGCCCTTTGGTACTCAGTTTCATGCCCCGCCCTCCGCTGCGCTGGCCAAACCGCCGCTTTTCAAGCCCGTATCGCAGCCCAAAAAATGGCGCGAGCCCCCGCAAAGATTGACCTTTTCCTGCCGCAGGCTTAACTGCGAAGCACACCGTTGGTCTGATGGCCTGCGGTCAAAAACTTGGAACGGTTCTAGGTTTCCGGACCCATCGCGTCAAGCAAAGCGGCGGTCCGGCAAACCCACAAAGGAGGCGCAATGCCCGAGGTGATTTTCCCCGGCCCCGAAGGTCGGCTTGAAGGCAGGTACCACCCGCAAAAGGCCAAAGACGCCCCCATCGCCATCATCTTGCACCCGCATCCGCAATTCGGCGGCACGATGAACAATCGCGTTGTCTACAATCTGCATTACGCTTTCCATAACATGGGCTTCACCGTGTTGCGCTTCAATTTCCGGGGCGTGGGCCGCAGCCAGGGCGAATATGACCAAGGCATTGGTGAGCTGTCCGATGCCGCATCGGCGCTCGATTATTTGCAGTCGATGAACCCGAACTCAAAACATTGCTGGGTCGCGGGCTTTAGCTTTGGCGCCTGGATCGGCATGCAGCTTTTGATGCGGCGGCCCGAGATCACCGGGTTTATCTCGGTTAGCCCGCCCGCGAATATGTATGATTTCAGCTTCCTTGCCCCCTGCCCCTCCTCGGGTCTGATCATCAACGGCTCGGCCGACCGCGTGGCCAAACCGCAGGACACGCGCATTCTGGTCGACAAGCTGCATGAGCAAAAAGGCATCACCATCACCCATGAGGAGATGGAGGGTGCGGGCCATTTCTTTGAAGATCCGTTTATGGATCCGATGATCGGCTCTGTGCAAAGCTATGTGAAACGCCGGCTGACCGAAACGACCCGCTAAGCATAAGGGCACGCCATGAGCATCTATGCCGAAATGGTCGACAAGCTGGCGGTCGAGGTGATCAAAGCCTCGGAAGAGCTGGGCGATGACCGGCTGCCGGAAACCATCGCCCAGGCCATTGGCGCCTCCTCACCCACCACCGAAGAGCTGTTCCGCACCGCCGTGCGGGTGCGGATCGCTTTGGATCGGGCCCGCAAGACCTTGGATGATCGCATCGCCAAAGGCGCCGCCAAAGCGGCCTCCGCCGAAAAATCGGCTGAGGGTTAGAGCACGGCGCGACCTTCCGCCGCCGGTATACCGTTGCATACAGTCTTTGCGGATCGCGTGCGCTTGGGGTAGACCATCCTCAAAAGGATTCCCCCCAAACCCAAAAGGGCGCGCGCCATGTCAAAGATCAAGGTAGACAACCCCATCGTCGAAATGGACGGCGATGAGATGACCCGCATCATGTGGCAGTTCATCAAAGACAAATTGATCCTGCCCTATCTCGATATCGACCTTCTCTATTACGATCTGGGCATCGAAGAGCGCGACCGCACCGAAGATCAGATCACCATCGACGCCGCCGAAAAAACCAAAGAGGTCGGCTGCGCCGTGAAATGCGCCACCATCACACCCGATGAGGCGCGAGTGGAAGAATTTGGCCTGAAAAAGATGTGGCGCAGCCCCAATGGCACGATCCGCAACATCCTGGGCGGCGTGGTCTTCCGTGCCCCGATCATCTGCAAAAACGTGCCGCGTCTGGTGCCGGGCTGGACACATCCGATTGTGATCGGTCGCCATGCCTTTGGCGATCAGTACAAAGCCACGGATATGAAATTCCCCGGCCCCGGCAAGCTGACGATGAAATTTGTCGGCGAAGACGGCACCGAGATCGAACATGAGGTCTATGATGCCCCGTCTTCGGGCGTCTATATGGGCATGTATAACCTCGACAAATCGATCGAGGATTTCGCCCGCGCGTCGTTCAATTACGGTCTGAACCTGGGCTGGCCCGTCTATCTCAGCACCAAAAACACCATCCTGAAACAGTATGATGGTCAGTTCATGCTGATCTTCCAGCGCATTTATGAGGAAGAATTCAAAGCCCAGTTCGACGAAGCCGGGATCTGGTACGAACACCGGCTGATCGATGATATGGTGGCCAGTGCGATGAAATGGTCGGGCAAGTTTGTCTGGGCCTGCAAAAACTACGATGGCGATGTGCAGTCCGATACCGTCGCGCAGGGCTTTGGCTCTCTGGGTCTGATGACCAGCCAATTGATGACCCCCGATGGCAAGATTGTCGAGGCCGAAGCCGCCCATGGCACCGTCACCCGCCATTACCGCCAGCATCAAAAGGGCGAATCCACCTCGACCAACTCCATCGCCTCGATCTTTGCCTGGACCGGTGCGCTCAAGCACCGCGCCAAGCTGGATGAGAATGCGGCACTCAAACGCTTTGCCGAAACCTTGGAAAAGGTGATCGTCCAGACCGTTGAGAGCGGCTTTATGACCAAAGACTTGGCGCTATTGGTCGGCCCGGATCAAAGCTGGCTGACCACCATGGGGTTCTTGGAGAAAATCGACGAGAACCTGAACAAGGCTTTGGCGGGGTAAGCACTAAACCAGATCAAAGACCGGGTGGGTGTCGGGGCGAGCTACCGCACCGGCATCGCCAAATGGCACAACCTCGACCTCGGTCGCCGTAAACCGCGCCATATGGCCCGGTGGCAGGGCCTGCCAGCCCGCCTCATTCGCCTCAAGCGGCTCCGAGACCACGGCCCACCCCTGTCGCCGCGCGCTCCAGCGATAGTAAAGCGAGGGCGAGATATGGTCCGAGGAATAGCGCACCGCATAGAGGCTTTCGCCGTCGCTATAGGCGGCCGATACGCGCATATGCGGCAGGGTCCCGTAAGCGCGCGATAGGTCTTCCATATCGGTGATCGCGCGCTGCATTGCCCCGAACGGATCTCGCTCCAACCCCAGACCAAGCGCCCAAAGGAACAGAACCTCGCTATCGGTCGACCCGGTTCGGTGCCCGTAAAGCGCATCGGGGATCGCCATATCGGCGCGTTTGCGGAACGCCTCGAACCCGCCGACCTGCCCATTATGCATGAAACTCCACCGCCCGACGACAAACGGATGGCAATTGTTGCGGCTGGTCGCCGCCCCGGTGGACGCTCGCACATGAGCCAGAAACAACCGCGATTGCACCTGTTCGCAAAGCGCCCGCAGGTTGCAATCGGACCAGGCCGGATAGACGTCGCGGTAAAGCCCCGGCTGCGGCTTGGCCCCGTACCAGGCCAGCCCAAAGCCGTCGCCATTGGTCTCGGTCTTGCATTCGGTGGCGTGCTTGCTTTGCTCGATCAAAGAATGGCCGGGCTGCGTGACCACCTCTTCGATGAAAACCGGCGCGCCGATATAGGCGGCCCAACGGCACATCGGTTATTGCCCGCGATTATGGGTTTTCGCGTAAAGATCAGCCACGATCCGGCTGGCCGTCTTTTCAAACAGACAGGGGACCACCGCATGCACCGCGGCAGCACCAGCAGCTAGAAACAAGCGGATCGAGAACTTGCCAGCAAAAGCGGCATGTTCGACATAGCTTTCTTCGACCGAGCGGGGATGGTCCAAAAAGACACGTGAAATCATCAAAGCCTCCTGTTCGCGTTCCCCCGATGATCTCAAGGACGGGCTGAGAAATCCTCCCATATGTCACGGGCCTTTTGTTGAGTTTGGGATTTTTTCCCAATATATCTACACTCATGGAGACATTGGATCAGATCGACCGCAATATCCTGAGTGCTTTGCAACGCGATGCGGGCCAATCGCTTGAGGATTTGGGCGCCAAAATCGGCCTATCGCGCAACGCATGTTGGCGGCGCGTCCGCTCCCTGGAGGATCGGGGGATCATCAAGGGCCGGGTGGTCTTGGTTGATCCCGCCTCGGTTGGATTGGGCCTACAGGTCTTCATCCAACTGCGCGCGCCACAACACAGCGCCGCCTGGCTCAAGGATTTCGCCCGCGCGGTCGCCGCCATGCCCGAGATCTTGGGCGTCTATCGCATGACCGGGGATCTGGATTATCTGATCCGCGCGCGCGTCGCCAATGTGGCCGATTATGATCAACTTTATCAGCGTCTGATCGCCAAGGTCGAGCTGCGCGATGTCTCAGCCAGCTTTGTGATGGAAGAGCTGAAAGACGCCACCGCCCTGCCGCTTTAGACCCGTTGCATAACAGGGTTGCGCGACCGGCAATTGTTAGGTCGCCTGTGTTGACCCATTATGCGCGCCATGCCCGCCTCCGCCCTTCATAGCGACACCCCAGCCGCCTCCAAGCACAGCACGATTGATGATGTGCAAGGCTTTGCCGTGGGGGTGTTCCTGTGCAGCCTGGCGTTGCAGGTCTTGACCACTGCGGGTCTGGTCACAGGTCAAATCGCGGGGCTCGCCGCAATCCTGGCTTATGTGACGGAGTGGAGCTTTGGCCCCATCTTCTTCCTGCTGAACCTGCCTTTTTACGCCTTTGGCTATCGCCGCTTCGGTGGTGTCTTTGTGGTCAAAAGCTTCCTGGCGGTCACGGCCTTGTCGATCTTGGTCGAGGTGCTGCCCCTGGGCCTGGCCTTTTCCCACCTGACCCCGGCCATGGCGGCTGTGACCTTTGGCACGCTCACTGGTATCGGCATTCTGATCGTGTTCCGCCACGGCGGATCGCTTGGCGGCTTAGGGGTTGTGGCTCTTTGGGTGCAGGACCGGTTTGGCGTGCAAGCGGGCTATGTACAGCTTGGCTTTGACGCGGTGCTCTTTGCGGTGGCCGCACTGCTTTTCCCGCTCGATATCGTGGGGTGGAGCCTTTTGGGCGCGGTGGTGTTGAACCTGTTGATTGCGATCAACCATCGCCGCGATCGGTATGTGGGCGTTTAACAACGCCACTTAATGCCTTGACTTACATCAAAACATACGTGCGCTCATTGGCGTAACCCTTGGTGGACGGCTGCCCATTCACCTATCAGAGACCACCACATGCCCCCGCATTACATCTATCTTGCCGCCTCGGTGATCAGCGAAGCTTTGGGCACCTCCGCCCTACAGGCCAGCCAGCAGTTCACCAAGTTTTGGCCATCGCTTCTGGTCATTCTGGGCTTTGGCGCGTCGTTCTATTTCCTGACACTCACGCTCAAATATATGCCGGTGGGCATCACATATGCCTTGGCCTCGGGCCTTGGGATTGTGGCGGTGGCTGTGGCTGGTCTGGTGCTGTTTGGGCAGCGCTTGGATTGGGCGGCGCTGGCGGGTATGGCGCTGATCATCGCGGGGGTGGCGGTGATCAACCTCCTGTCAGACACCGCCGTGCATTAATCCAGCGCTTCAATCAGCACCAAATCCCGTTCCGAGGCACCAATCGCGTGGCTCAGCGCCTCTTGATAGGCCTCGCTTTCATAGCAGGCATTCGCCGCCTCAAGGCTGGGGAAAATCGCCACGACGTTGCGGGGGTGGGCGCGGCCCTCTTTCTGGATCGCTTGGCCACCACGGGCCAGAAACGTCCCGCCATGGCCTTCAATCGCGTCCGTCGCAAGGGCCGCATATTTCATATAGGCCGCTTCATCGGTGACGGTGACATGGGCGACCCAATAGGCTCCGGGCATGGCTTAAGCTCCCTTCAAAACGGTTTCGGCGGCCGCGATGGCCGCATCGGCAGCGCCGGCATCCTTGCCGCCACCCTGGGCGAAATCGGGGCGGCCGCCGCCGCCCTTGCCGCCCAATTGTTCCACCGCCGCGCGCACCAGATCAACGGCAGAAACACGGCCCACCAAATCCTCGGTCACGCCTGCGGCCACGGCGGCTTTCCCGCCCGTATCGGCAATCAGCAGCACCGCGCCCGACCCCATGCGGGCCTTATGTTCGTCGATCAACCCGGCCAGGTCTTTGCCCGTCACACCGCTTAGCGCCTGGGCATGAAAGCCGATCCCGTTGACTGCCCGCTTTTCCGGTGCCGCCTGCCCCGCGCCACCGGCCATGGCCAGTTCACGGCGCAGCTGGGCAACTTCGTTTTCCAGCTTCTTGCGCTCGTCTTTCAGCGCTTTCACCCGGTCCAAAACGTCACCCGCCTGGGCGTTCATTTCCAGCGCGAGGGCTGCCATCCGATGATCCTGCTGGCTCAGATAGTCGAACGCCGCAGGCCCGGTCAGCGCCTCGATCCGGCGCACCCCGGCGCTCGATGCGCTATCGCCCAAGGTCACAAACACGCCGATATCACCGGTCTGGCGCACATGGGTACCGCCGCAAAGCTCCAGCGAATAGGTCTGGCCATCCGCCCCTTTACCCGACCCATCCAACGTGCCCATCGACACGACCCGCACCTCATCGCCATATTTTTCGCCAAACAGCGCCTGGGCCCCCAGATCACGGGCTGCATCAGGGGTCATGATACGGGTTTCGACGGGCGCGTTTTGGCGAATGAAATCATTCACTTCCACCTCGACCTTCGCCAATTCCTCCAGGCTAAGCGCCTTGCCATGGCTAAAGTCAAAGCGCAGCCGATCGGGCGCGTTCAAACTGCCGCGCTGGGCGACGTGATCGCCAAGGGCGCGGCGCAGCGCCTCGTGCAGCAGATGGGTCGCGGAATGGTTCGCGCGGATCGTGGTGCGGCGGTCATGATCCACCTCCAGCTCCGCCGCTTGGCCGGTCGTGATCTCACCTTCGGTCACCTCGGCGATGTGCAAGAACACGCCCTCGACCTTTTTGGTATCGGTGATCTTGGCCGCGCCGGTATCGGTTTTAACGGTGCCCGTGTCGCCGACCTGGCCACCGGATTCCGCATAGAACGGCGACTGGTTCACCACAATTGTCGCGTTTTCCCCCGCCTTCGCGACCTCGACGCCGGCGCCATCGCGCACCAGGGCCAGAACCTGACCTTCGGCTTTTTCGGTGTCATAGCCCAGGAACTCGGTCGAGCCGTGTTCTTCGGCCAGATCAAACCAAATCGCGGCATCCGCCGTCTCACCCGAACCGGCCCAAGCCGCGCGTGCCTTGGCCTTTTGCTCGGCCATCGCCGCGTCAAAGCCGTCGGTATCCACACCCCGGCCCTTTTCGCGCAGCGCGTCCTGGGTCAGATCCAGCGGGAACCCATAGGTGTCATAAAGCTTGAACGCCGCTGCCCCTGGCAAATCGCCGCCTTCGGGCAGCGCCTTTAACTCATCATCCAAAAGCTTCAGACCGCGATCCAACGTGGTGCGGAAGCGTTCTTCTTCAAGCTTCAGGGTCTCGGTGATCAGCGCCTGGGCTTGGCCCAGTTCCGGGTAGGCCTGCCCCATCTGGCTGACCAAGGCGGGCACAAGCCGGTACATCAACGGGTCTTTTGCCCCCAACAAATGCGCGTGCCGCATCGCGCGGCGCATGATCCGGCGCAGCACATAGCCTCGCCCCTCATTCGAGGGCATAACCCCATCCGCAATCAGGAAGCTGGTGGAGCGTAGATGATCCGCGATCACCCGGTGGTGGACATTCTTGTCGCCATCCGCATCCACACTGGTCGCATTGGCCGAAGCCTCGATCAGCGCGCGCATGGTGTCGGTGTCGTAATTGTCGTGGCTGCCTTGCAAAAGCGCGCCAATCCGCTCCAACCCCATGCCGGTGTCAATCGACTGCATGTCCAACGGCACCATGGAGCCATCGGCAAACTGCTCATTCTGCATGAACACGATGTTCCAAATCTCAATGAACCGGTCGCCATCTTCCTCCGGGCTGCCCGGTGGGCCACCCCAGATGTGATCGCCATGGTCATAGAAAATCTCGGTGCAGGGTCCGCAGGGGCCGGTCGGGCCCATCTGCCAGAAATTGTCCGAGGTCGCGATGCGGATGATCCGATCCTCCGGCACGCCAACTTTCTTCCAAATCTCAAAGGCTTCGTCGTCGGTGTGGTAGATCGTGGTGTAAAGCCGATCCGCCGGAATATCGAAATCCTTGGTGATCAGCTCCCAGGCAAAGGGGATCGCGTCGGATTTGAAGTAATCGCCAAAGCTGAAATTGCCGAGCATCTCGAAAAACGTGTGATGTCGCGCGGTATAGCCCACATTGTCCAGGTCATTATGCTTGCCGCCCGCTCGCACGCATTTCTGGCTGGTGGTGGCGCGTTTGTAATCGCGGTGTTCCAGCCCGGTGAAGACGTTTTTGAACTGCACCATGCCCGAATTGGTGAACATCAATGTCGGGTCATTGCGCGGCACAAGCGGTGAGCTATCGACCACCGCGTGGCCCTGACGGGCGAAGTAATCAAGGAAGGTCGAGCGGATATCGTTGAGGCTGGCCATGTCGGCGGCAGAACCCTTGGCTGGAAAACGGCTGGTGCTGTTTAGCCCTGCCGCCCAGGCGTGTCCATAAGGCCCGCGATGGCGATCAGCCGCGCCAAAGCTCCGCGTCATCACCCAGGTAACCGGACCAGGCAAACCAATAGGAAATATGGCCCGCCACGCGCGGCGCTTGGCGGCCATCGGGCGCGATCAACGCATCCTCGGTCATGCTCCAAACCTGGCCATCCGCGCTTAGATCTTGGGCAAATTCCAACTCGCCCCGATCATAGGCTCGCACGGTCCGCGTGGCGGCATCCCCCACCAGCACCAGATTGTGGAACCCGACCTGATCATTGATCACCCGCCCGCCCTGGAATGCGGTCAGTGGCCAAGCTTTTGCGCCCCCGGCCAATCGCACACCAAAGACGTAATCTTTTTGCTGATGCGCGCTTTGGTCGACCAATGTCGGGAACATCAATTCGTCCGAGGCAAAGTAATCGCGGTAAACCACGCCCGAGCCGTAATTGCGGCTAAAGCCCGTATGCAGCGACAGCACCTGGGTCTCGGGGTTCGCATCGCGCCAGCGGGCCCATTCGGTGATCACGACCGGGCGTTGGGCCAGAGTGATCCCGCTATCGACCAAGGGGCCGGAAACCGGCTCGCCGGTGAATTGGTTCCAGAGCGAATTGGTCTGACGGTCAAACATCAGCTTGTTTGAACGGTAAAGGAACCCAGAAGAGCCAAAGACAAAGGTCTCATCCTGACCGGGATGATCGGCTTCAAACAGAATACCGGCCCCGCAGAGCGTGCAATAGGCCAAGGCGACCGGCACACCGCCGATGACCTCGTTGAACATCTCGTGCCAGCCCATGATCCGCAGCGGATAGGCACGCACATCCCCGTTGATGGCCACGCCAAAGACCAGATCATCATCCAACAGATAATCGGCATCATTGGCCGAAATCAGGGTTGGGTTATCGAGCGAGGGGATGCCGTCTTTCACCACCCCGCCCCAGGCGACCTCTTCAAAGCGGATGCGCATGGCGTCGGGTTGCAGATATTCAGGGCGCAGGAACACATCCCATGTCGGGTCGATCCGCAGCAACGTGTCGGATTTGAAATCGTAATAGACCGGGTTCGAGGTGATCTGCGGGTTCGCCTCTTGCCAGAGCATCCAATCATACCACCCGCCATGTTCCGCCCCGGTCAGGCTGGCCAGGGTTACATCCAGCGCACGGTCAAACCGTGAAAAGCGCGAGGCGAAAATCAGGGATGAGACCAGATCGGTGCCGCCGCGCACCTCAATCGCGCTTAGATTCTGCAAGAACTGATCCTGGTTGCGCGTGAACAGCCCCGCAAGGCGCGCGTAAAGTGAGATTGGATCGTCCTGGGCGATCAGCGGCGCGGGTGCCAAGGCCAAAGCGGCGGCACCGGCGCTGCCGGAGATGAAACGACGGCGGCTAACAGACATGAAAAAACGCTCCCAATTGGTATTGGGAGCGTTGCACGGGTTTTAAACACATTCACTTCACGAGCTGGTCAGCTAACCGGATCGTGAGGATTGGCATGGCCCTCAGGCGTCATCCTCGATCATATCGGGATCATTCGGGTCCATATCGAAATCCAAACCATGGGCGGCGCGGATTTTATCTTCGATCTGATGCGCAACATCCGGATTGTCGCGCAGGAATTGCTTGGCGTTTTCACGCCCCTGCCCGATCCGTTCATCTCCATAGCTGAACCAAGAGCCCGATTTTTCGACAATCCCTGCTTTCACGCCCATGTCGATCAGCTCGCCCGTTTTCGAGATGCCTTCGCCATACATGATGTCGAACTCAACCTGCTTAAACGGCGGGGCAACCTTGTTTTTTACCACTTTCACGCGGGTGGCGTTGCCCACCACCTCGTCCCGGTCCTTGATCGCACCGATGCGGCGGATATCCAGCCGGACCGAGGAATAGAATTTCAGCGCGTTGCCGCCGGTCGTGGTCTCGGGGCTGCCGAACATCACACCGATTTTCATGCGGATCTGGTTGATAAAAATCACCATGCAGTTCGAGCGCGAGATCGAGCCCGTCAGCTTGCGCATGGCCTGGCTCATCAGCCGGGCATGCACGCCCACACTGGAATCGCCCATATCGCCTTCCAGCTCGGATTTCGGCGTTAGCGCGGCGACCGAATCGACCACCACCAGGCTCACCGCGCCCGAGCGCACCAGCGTATCGGTGATCTCCAACGCTTGTTCGCCGGTGTCGGGTTGCGAAATCAGCAACTCATCCAGGTTCACGCCAAGCTTTTTCGCATATTGCGGGTCCAGCGCGTGTTCGGCATCGACAAAGGCGCACACGCCGCCTTTTTTCTGTTCTTCGGCCACCGCATGCAGGGTCAGCGTGGTCTTGCCGGAGCTTTCCGGCCCGTAAATCTCGATGATGCGGCCTTTGGGCAGTCCGCCAATGCCAAGGGCGATATCCAGACCCAGCGATCCGGTCGAGGTTGCCTCGATCTCCTGGATGGCGTTTTCATCGCCCAATTTCATGATGGAACCCTTGCCGAACTGGCGTTCGATCTGGGCGAGCGCGCTATCCAGCGCCTTTTGCTTGTCAGCCTGTTTACGGTCGGTCATGTCCAGGAGTGTCGCAGATGCCATGGCGTTTTTCCCCTTATTCCACACGCCGCCAAGGGCGGCAATGCAATGCTCGTGTTCACCTCTTGTTCTGATCCCGTTGTGCAAACAAAACGCGAACACTTCAAGTAAAATCTTCCCTGTCGTGATCCTTGGTCAGAACGGTTAAGAATGTCTTACGGCGCGCAAATCCGCGGGAAAGGCCAAGATATGTTGGTGTTTTGGAAGCAAAAACTGGTTCTTCTGGCCGTGCCCAAGACCGGAACGACCGCGCTTGAGGCGGCGTTGCTGGCCCATGCCGATACGGCGATTCTGAATCCACCGGCGATGAAACACACCCCGCTGCGCCGCTATCGCACCCAATTGGCCCCCTATTTCGAAGATCGCGGCGCGCGCCCGATGGAGGTGATGGCCGTGATCCGAGAGCCCATCGATTGGCTTGGCAGCTGGTATCGGTACCGATCCCGCGACGCGGTGGCGGGCCGCCCGGTCTCGACCCAGGGGCTCAGCTTCGATCAGTTTGTCGAAGGCTGGTTGAGCGATCCCGAGCCAGAATTTGCCCGCGTCGGGCGTCAATCGCGCTTTGTCACCGGGCCCGATGGGCAAATGGGCATCGATCACCTTTTTGCTTATGAAAAACTGGATAAGGCCGTTGATTTTCTCGAACAGCGCCTCGGTGTCAGCCTACAAATGCAGACGCGCAATGCCTCCCCGCCCCGCCAGTTGGATCTCTCCCCCGCGTTGGAAACCCGACTGCGGCGCGAAGCGGCGGCCGATTTCGCCCTGTGGGAGAAGGTCACCGCGCGCTAATGCAATTGCCGCGCGACGGTTTCGGTTAAATCGGTCAGGGAAAATGGCTTTGGCAGAAAGACCGAATTTGGGATTTCGATCTTGCCATCCTCCATCGCGTCTTCGGCATAGCCCGACACAAACACCACCTTGGTCGCCGGACGTTCCTCCAACGCGCGTCGCACCCAAGACGGGCCGTCCATCCCCGGCATGACCACATCGGTCAGGAACAGATCGACATCCAAATCTTGATCCGACAGCCGTTCCAATGCCTCTTCCGCGCTTTCGGCTTCGATCACCGTATAGCCGCGCAGGCGCAGCGCGCGCGAAGCGAAGGCGCGCACCGGCGCCTCATCTTCGACCAGCAACACCACCGCACTTTCTTCGGATTTCTCAACACCGGGTTCCTCCGCCGCTTCGGCAACGACCGGCTCAGGTTTTGGTGCAAGCTCGGCCTCACGCTCATAGGCTGGCAGGTAGATTGTGAAGGTTGTGCCAACATCCACAACGCTGTCGACAAAGATATATCCGCCCGATTGCTTCACGATCCCATAGGCCATCGACAGGCCCAGACCCGTGCCCTCGCCGGTGCGTTTGGTGGTAAAAAACGGCTCAAAAATGCGCATCAGCTTGTCTGCGGCGATGCCCGAGCCTTGATCGCGCACCCGCAGCGTCACATACCGGCCCGGCGGCACCTCGGCCTGGTCCCGGTGCAGCGGTTCGGTCAGGTGCAGCACACGGGTTTCAATGCGAATCTCCCCACCTTCGGGCATCGCATCGCGGGCGTTGACCACCAGGTTCATCACCACCTGATCCAATTGCCGCCGATCCGCGCGTACCGGCAGCAGCGCGGGATCATGGCTCAGCGATAGGCTGATCTTTTCGCCCACCAAGCGGTTCAGCAGATGCGTTAGATCGCCCATCGTATCACGCAGATCCAGGATCTCTGGCTCAAGCGTCTGCTTGCGCGAAAACGCCAATAGCTGCCCCACCAAACTACCCGCGCGATTGGCGTTTTGATTGATCTGTACCAGATCCGCGTAATCCAAATCGCCCGGATCATGGCGCAACATCAGCAGGTCACAATGCCCGGTGATCGCGGTCAGCAAATTGTTGAAATCATGCGCAATCCCACCCGCAAGCTCGCCAATGGCCTGCATCTTCTGGCTTTGCACAAATTGCTGTTCCAGTGTCTTAAGCTCGGTCGCGTCATGCAACACCGCCAGCAAGGAAGGCCCGGTGCCATCGGTGATGCGGCTCAGCGTGATTTGAAGAAAGCACTCCTCCTCCCGCCCACGGGCGCGCACCACCTCGGACCGGTTGGGGATACGTTCGGTCAGCGTGTCCATCACCCAATCATTCACCGGGCGCCCCAATCCTTCGACAAATTGCGACAGCCGCCCAGTGGCCGAGGCTTCGATCCCCAACAGCGTTTGGGCGTGGCGGTTAGACGTCAACAGCGTGCCATCACTGCCAATATGCAAAAGGGCGACGGGCAAGGCCTCAAAGGCGCGCGCGGCGATGCTGGCGGCTGGCGGTTCGGCCAGGCCGGGCACCGCATAAACCTCGCGCCGCCCGTCTTTGGAGGTCACCACCACCGGGATCACTTCAATCGGGCCGTCCGCCGCCATCATACGCGTGCGCCGCCCCGGCACGATGGGCAGTTCGGAAAACACATCTTCCAACCCAGTCGCGCGCCGCCCCAACACATCGCGCATGGCCGAATTCATCGACAGAACCGTGTCGGAATGGCTGACCACCATCATCGGCAGGCTGATCCCCTCGCCGCTGTGATGGGCGGCCGATCCATGGTCATCAATGCGCCAGAAAACACCTTGGGCCAGCCGATAGGCCGTCAGCCGCACCAGACCGCGCGGGGTTTGCACCATCTCATGGGCCACCGCGCGCTTTTCAAGCGAGGTTTCATGGCGAAACACCACCGCCGCCGCATTCGGCAAGAGCCCCGAAATCGCCCTTGCCATGGCCTGCCCATTGCGATTGCCAAAGCGCCGACCGGCGGCCTGGTTATAGCTGACAATCACGCCGCTATCATCGGTGCAAAAACAGGGTGACGGATCAAATTCCATCAAGCGCATCGCCGCGCCCAGATCGCCCCGCACACGGCCCCGATGCAGGACCAAGCGAAACGCCAAAATCGCCGCCGAGGCAAAGCAACCGCCGACAATCGCCCATAACACAAACTGGCTTTGCTGATCGGGGAACCAAAACGCCGCCCCCAGGGCCAAAACACCAAGCGCCAAGATAAACACCGGTTGCAGCGTCGCGCGGGCGCTTGAAAACGCCATCCGTCCGCTGAACTCCTCCGGCAATCTCACGCGGGGGCCCTTCCTCATCCACCGTGACGCATTTGAGCATCATCGCGCAGAAATGGTTAACGATATTTAAACTCTGTCAGTTTTTTCAGGATTTCCCAGGGGTTTGTCCGCAGGCGCGCGCAGCCAGGCGGCAAAAAACCCGTCTGACAGGCTCAGCGGTGTGTCGGCGGCTTGCCCCTCACAGCTCCAGGCCGGGTGGCGATTCAGGAACGCCGCCACGCGATCCGCATTCTCTTCGGCGAACAGCGAACAAGTCATATAAACCAACAGGCCGCCCGGCCCGACAAGCTCCGCCGCCTGATCCAAAATGGCATCTTGTGTCGTCTGCAATTGGCGAAATGCGGCCTCGCTCAGCCGCCATTTCGCCTCTGGGTCGCGCCGCCAGGTGCCCGAGCCCGAACAGGGTACGTCACATAAGACGGCCTCAAAGGGCGCGATTTTACGGGCCCCCTCTCGCGTGACTTCGGTTATGACAACACCCGCCCGAGCCGCGCGCGGGGCCAAATCCGCCATGCGTCGCGGGTGCGCATCATGGGCAAACAAGGCCGCGCCGGTCCGATCCGCAAGCGCCAGGCTTTTGCCGCCGCCGCCAGCGCAATAATCCAAAATCTTGCCGCTTTCGGGCCAAGGCACCCGCGCCATCGCCGCCTGCACGGACAGATCCTGGATCTCCACCATCCCGTCCAAATAGGCCCGCGCCTGCCGCAAGCGCCGCGCGCCCTCCTGCACCTCCAGCGCGCCGTCACATAGTGGATGGAGGGCGCAAATCACCCCATCCTCCGCCAATGCCGCCCGCGCCACCCCACGCTCGGCTTTCCTGGCGTTAACGCGCAGGTAAACCGGCGCGCGCGACTGCATCGCCTGCAGTATCCCATCCGCCTGATCCGCCTGCGCCCGCCTCAGCAATGGATGCATCCAGTCCGGCAGATCCCGCTTCGGGTCCGGGGCGACCTCCGGCACCTCCGCCTCCGGCCCGGCAAGCATCGCAGGCGCATGGGTTTGACCGCTGAAAACCGCCTCCACAGCCTCCCCCCGCAAGCGCAAAAGGCCCAGGATCAACCCGCGGCCGGTCTCACCGCCCAAGGCCTGGCAATTTCCCTTTTGCCGCAAAACATCGAACACATGATCCCGCACCGCCGCGCGATCCTTCGACCCGGCATAGCGCGCGCCCCGCGCCCAGCGCGTCAGCGCCTGCTCCACCGGCATGCCCGTAAGCCATTGATCCAAGACCTCAATGGCTGCTTGATACCGGGCCGCAGGGGTCATTCTGGCTTAGCCCAAACGGTAATTCGGGCTTTCGCGCGTGATCTGCACATCATGCACATGGGATTCCTTCAGGCCCGAACCCGTGATGCGCACAAAACGGCATTCCTGACGCATCGCATCCACCGTCGCGCAACCGGTATAGCCCATCGCCGCGCGCAAGCCGCCCACCAATTGGTGGATCACCGCACCCGCCGAACCCTTATAGGGCACCTGCCCCTCGATCCCTTCGGGCACCAGCTTGTCGCTGGCCGCATCCTTCTGGAAATACCGATCGGCCGAGCCGCGGGCCATCGCGCCCAAGCTGCCCATACCGCGATAGGATTTGAACGAGCGGCCTTGATACAGGATCACCTCGCCCGGCGCCTCATCGGTGCCCGCGATCATGCTGCCCACCATCGCGCAGGAGGCACCCGCCGCAATCGCCTTGGCAAAATCGCCGGAATACTTGATGCCGCCATCGGCAATGACCGGCACGCCCGAGCTTGCCGCCGCCTCCGCGCAATCGGCAATCGCGGTCAGTTGCGGCACACCGACGCCCGCCACAATCCGCGTGGTACAGATCGAGCCTGGGCCGATCCCCACCTTCACCGCATCCGCGCCCGCATCGATCAAGGCCCGCGTGCCCTCCGCCGTGGCCACATTGCCCGCCACAACCTGCACCTGGTTCGACAGCGCTTTCACCCGCTCGACCGCGCGCGCCACCCCTTCGGAATGGCCATGGGCGGTGTCGATCACAATCAGATCGCAACCCGCATCAACCAACGCCTCCGACCGCGCAAAGCCCGCGTCACCCACCGTGGTGGCCGCCGCCACACGCAACCGGCCCAGATCATCCTTGCAGGCATTGGGGTTCAATACCGCGCGTTCGGTATCCTTAAAGGTCAAAAGCCCCGTCAGCTTGCCCTCAGCGTCGGTGATCAACAGCTTCTCGATCCGCCGCGCCTTCATCAGCGAAATCGCCTCGCCCCGATCCGCCGGCTCCCGCAAAACCGCCAGATTGTCGGTGGTCATCATCGCATGGACGGGCGTCGCATCATCCTGGGCAAACCGCATGTCGCGATTGGTCACGATCCCTAAAATCCGCCGATCCCCATCGATCACCGGAAAGCCTGAAAACCCATAACGCTCGGTCAGCGCCCGCGCATCCGCCAAGGTCTGATCGGCGGTCAGCGTCACGGGGTTATAGACAATCCCGCTTTCAAATCGCTTCACCCGCCGCACTTCCCGCGCCTGCGCCTCGACATCCAAGTTCCGGTGAATAACCCCCATGCCGCCCGCCTGGGCCATGGCAATCGCCATCCGCCCCTCGGTTACGGTGTCCATGGCCGAGCTCAAAAGCGGGATGTTCAAAGCGATTGATTTGGTGACTTGGGTGCGCGTGTCCGCATCAGCGGGCAGAACCGCGCTGGCGCCAGGTACAAGCAACACATCATCGAAGGTCAGGGCCTCGCGAATCTCCATCGGGGTCTCTCCTTGGGAGGGTGCGTTGGCACGTCCCTATCCCATGGGTCGCGGGGAAAGAAAACCCAAAATCTGGGGGCGCGGGCGCCCCCGCCCCCTTCATCTTTCCCAAAATACGCAAACCCGCCTCGGATCGCGCACCCGCGATCAGTCGTCGTCGCCCGACACGCCGCGAAACCCGGTCGCCACCACAAATTTTTCAGAACTGTCCGAGCGCGAGGCCGGCGGCTTCACATTCGCCACTGATTTGAACCGTTGCTTCAACACTTGCTGCAAGCTGCCCTCAGCCCCGCCAGCCAGAACCTTGGCAACAAAGGTGCCGCCGTCTTCCAACACGTCAAAGGCCAGGTCCGCCGCCGCCTCGCACAGCGCCATGATCCGCAAATGATCCGTCTGCTTATGCCCCGAGGCCGAGGCCGCCATATCGCTCATCACCACATCGGCCTTGCCGCCCAACCAGGCCTTCACCTGATCATCCGCCCCATCTTCCATGAAATCGAGCACATGGATCTCCGCGCCGGGGATCGGCTCCACCTCTTGCAAGTCCAGGCCAATCACCCGGCCTTGGCGCTTGCCCGCGCGCGCGCCCAAGGCATTCACACGTTTCACCGCCACCTGGCTCCACCCGCCCGGCGCACAGCCCAAATCCACGACCCGTGCGCCCGGCACCAAAAACCGGTATTTGTCGTCCAGTTCCAGGATCTTAAACGCCGCCCGCCCGCGATAACCCTCGCGCCGCGCCGCCTGCACATAGGGATCGTTCAACTGGCGCTCCAACCACCGGGTCGAGCTCAGCTTCCGCCCCCGTGCGGTCTTCACCCGCACCCGCAAATCCCGCTGTCCGCGCCCGCTTGTCTTCTTCGCCATCCCGACCTCTAAACAGGGCCCCGGCCCGCTAATCCCAGCGCACCCGCCCCATCTTTATCCTCAAAATATGGCCGCCGGAGGCGTCCAAACGCAAATCACCGGCAAATCACCCGCCAATGAGGCGCCTCCCGCAGTGACGCGCGACGGGCCAACGGCCCCCGCGCCCGCTGCGCTTTACTCCGCCGCCTCGGCCGACGCGGCGCGGGCGGCTTCCAACTCCTCGGCCTTTTTCTCGACCTGCTCAACGATGTGATCAACCATCTGATCATTGGCGAGCTTATGGGCAATCTTGCCGTTCAAATAGACCATGCCCGACCCGGCCCCACCGCCGGTAAAGCCCACATCGGTCATCAAAGCCTCACCCGGCCCATTCACGACACAGCCAATAATGCTCAAGCTCATGGGCGTTTTGATATGCTCTAACCGCTTTTCCAAAATCTCCACGGTCTTAATCACATCAAACCCCTGCCGCGCGCAGGACGGGCAAGAGATGATGTTCACCCCCCGGTGGCGCAGCCCCAAAGATTTCAAGATCTCAAAGCCGATCTTCACCTCTTCCACGGGGTCCGCCGACAGGCTCACGCGCAGCGTGTCGCCCAAACCGGCCCAAAGCAGATTGCCCAGACCAATCGCCGATTTCACCGTGCCGCCAACAAAGCCACCCGCCTCGGTGATGCCCAGATGGAACGGCGCGTCGGTCTGTTCCGACAGCATCTGATAGGCCGCCACGGTCATGAACACGTCCGAGGCTTTCATCGAGATTTTGAATTCGTGAAAATCGTTGTCTTCCAGGATCTTGATATGGTCGAGTCCGCTTTCCACCATCGCATCCGGGCAGGGTTCGCCATATTTTTCCAGCAGGTGCTTTTCCAGCGATCCCGCATTCACCCCAATGCGCATGGAACAATTATGATCGCGGGCGGCCTTGATCACCTCGCGCACCCGCGCCTCATCTCCGATATTGCCCGGATTGATCCGCAAACAGGCGGCCCCCGCCTGGGCCGCTTCGATGCCGCGCTTATAGTGGAAATGGATATCGGCCACGATCGGCACCGGGCATTCCGGCACGATCTCTTTCAGCGCTTTGGAGGAGGCTTCATCCGGCACCGAGATCCGCACAATATCCGCCCCCGCCTCGGCACAAGCCTGGACCTGTTCGATGGTGGCTTTCACATCCGTGGTCAGCGTGTTGGTCATGGTCTGCACGCTGATCGGCGCATCGCCCCCCACCGGGACGGCGCCCACATGGATTTGGCGGCTCTTGCGACGCTCGATATCGCGCCAGGGACGGATCGGATTGTGGGACATGGCCTGCGGTTTCTTTGCCAGGGATCGGGTCTCAGGCACAGATAGCCCCGACGCCGGTCGGGAACAACGGCTGGCGGCTATTCTTGTGCCGCGCCGCTTAGAACCAGGGCCGCGACCTCTGGCAAATCGGGGTCACTGCTGGCATCGGCCATCGGGTAATTGGTGGTCAGCGCATCAGCGGACAGAACCACATCCCGCGCAATCGCGGTGCCCGGGGCCGCGGGGCCCAGGGTCACGCCATTCACGGCAAAATAAAGCGATCCTGCATTGCCCGCCCGCAAGGTCGGCGGGCTGTCCGACGCCGCAAGCGTATAACTATCGCCCGCGTTCAAGGTGCCCTCAAAAATCACCGTCCCACGGGCCGAGGTGATGCGCACCCAAGACGGGCGCACCGCAAAGACCAACACCTCATCCTGCAAAGCCTCGGTCACCTGAACGCTGCTTTCGGGTTCCACCGCCGCCACGGCCACGGTCTGCCCCAGTTCCGGCGCGCGCCGCGCTGCCTGAAGGCCGCCCAAGGTGCCAACCTCATCGGGGTCAAGCGTCGCCAGCGCGCTGTCTCGCGGCGTCAGAACCGGCGCTTCCAAAGCCTGCGGGCGATAAAGCCGCTCCAAAGCTTCGGGGCCAGGCATGTTAATGTCGAACTCCTGCGCCACATCAAAGGCCCCTTCCGAGGCACCAGCCAGCGGGTCCAACTGCGCCAGGGGCACCGGCGCTTCGTCGATCGGGGCGATTTGCAGCCGTTGAATGTCGTGCAGAATGGCCCAAGCCCCATAGCCCAGGCCCAACACCAAAGCGACCAACACCGCGAAAGAGCCAAGCGCCCCTGGCTCCAGATTGGCAAACAGGCTGTCGCGGCTGGGCGTAAAGCTGATCCGCGCCGATTGCATCACCTCATTGGGGTCAAGCCGCCGGGGCGCGTCGCCAAAGCTGCGCTTGGCCTCCTGCGCTTGTTGCGCCGAAAACCCATGCACCCCTTGAAACCCGGTTTCTTCGCAAAACCGGCGGAAGGTCCATTCCGGCTCGATCCCCAGATAGCGCGCATAAGACCGCACATAACCCGCGATGAACCCGGGTGAGGCAAAGGCCCCCACATCGCCATTTTCAATCGCTGCGATATAGGCGGCGCGAATTTTCAGCTCGCGCTCCACATCCAGCAGGGATTTTCCGAGGGTCGCGCGTTCGCCGCGCATCAAATCGCCCAAAGGGACGTCCAGGACATCGTAGCCCTGAAAGGCGGTCGGGTCCGAACCGGTGTCAGCAGCCACCGGATGCCCGTTCGCGTCGTATTGGCCCATATCTTGGCCCATGCGGCCCTGCCCCTGTTATACCTTGGTCCGACCCCAGGATGTGGTGGGTCGTCCAACGACTTTGGCAAGATGTTACCCTAAAACCAGGTGATTCCCCAAATCCCCCGTGCGTAGGTCCGAATTAGCATGGTCGCGGTGGGTGTTGCACCCGCAGAAACGCTTAGGCCGATAGCTCGGCACGATTCAGCGCACAATGGCTCCAAAGCGCGTCCATGGCGTTCACCAAACCGTCCAGCATTTTGGGCGTATGCACCGGCGACGGCGTGAAGCGCAGCCGCTCGGTCCCGCGTGGGACGGTCGGGAAATTGATGGGCTGCACATAGATGCCGAAATCCGTCAGCAACATGTCCGAAATCGCCTTGGTATGGACCGGATCGCCCACGATCACCGGCACGATATGGCTGCCATGGTCGATGATCGGCAAACCCATGCCTTTCAGGCGCAATTTCAACACCTTAGCACGTTCCTGTTGCAGGTCGCGCAACCCCTGATCGCCCTTCAGATGGCGCACGCTGGCGGCCGCGCCCGCGGCCACAACCGGCGGGATCGAGGTGGTGAAAATAAAGCCCGGCGCGTAAGACCGCACCGCGTCACACATTTTGGCCGAGGCCGCGATATAGCCACCCATCACGCCAAAGGCTTTGCCAAGCGTGCCGTTGATGATGTCGATGCGATGCGCCAAACGGTCCCGTTCGCTGACGCCACCGCCGCGCGGGCCATACATGCCCACCGCGTGCACCTCATCCAGATAGGTCAGCGCGCCAAATTCATCGGCCAGATCGCAAATCTCTTTGATCGGGCCAAAATCCCCATCCATCGAGTAAATCGATTCGAAGGCGATCAGCTTCGGTGCCGCCGGGTCGTCGGCCTCCAGCTTGGCGCGCAGATCATCCAGATCATTATGCTTGAAGATGCGCTTGGCCCCGCCATTGCGGCGAATGCCTTCGATCATCGAGGCATGATTTAGGTTGTCGGAATAGATGATCAGGCCGGGAAACAGCTTGGGCAGCGTCGAAAGCGTCGCGTCATTGGCGATATAGGCCGAGGTGAAAACCAGCGCCGCCTCTTTGCCGTGCAGGTCGGCCAATTCGGCCTCAAGGCGCTTGTGATAAACCGTGGTGCCCGAAATGTTGCGCGTGCCGCCCGACCCTGCGCCGGTCGCGTCCAACGCGTCATGCATCGCCTCCAGCACAACCGGATGCTGGCCCATGCCCAGGTAATCATTGCCGCACCAAACGGTGATGTCTTGCTGGGTGCCGTCGGGCTTGTTCCAAACCGCGTGGGGGAATTGGCCCTTCTTCCGCTCGATATCGATAAAGGTCCGGTAGCGGCCTTCTTCGTGCAGGTTACTGATCGCGGTGTCGAGCGCGGTATCGTAGTTCACTGGCGGTCCCCCTTCAAAGGGACGCAGATCGCGGCCCCCAAGACGCTGGCTTTTCTTTTGGCCAAGACCAAATTTGGAACGGTTCCAAACCTGACTCTTAGCGGATGTAGGGCCCAAGGCCCAGTGGCGCCAAGTTACAAATTGCCGCGCGAGCCACTTTGACTTGGATCAATCTTTGCAAATGAGGGCCTTAGCCTTCGATCACAACCCTGCAATCGGCGGCCCCACAGGCGGCAATCGCCGCATCGCGGCCTTCGCCCACGCCCCATTGGCCGGTTTCGGGGCTGATCGCCATTGCGCGCGACCGGCGCGGCAGGCGGCGATAATCGCCACGCAGGGCCGCGGCAGCCTCGGTCGACAATTGCAGCGGGCGACCTTCTTCCCAGCCTTCCGGGCGGATCACCAAGACCACGGCACAGTCAGGCCCACCGCTGCGGTTGGCCTCGCACGCAGCCAGTGCGGCGGCGCGGGCATTGTCTTCATCATGGTAATTGGCCGCCAGTGCCGTGGTGGCCGCCGCCAGTCCCTCGGCCGGAGCAACGGCCATGGCCCCATAATAGGGCTGCGGTTGGATTTGGTTCAGCTGGTCCAGGGTCGCCAGATCAATCTCGGACAGCGCGTCATTGGGGATCACCTCCCATTCAATCGCGCCGCGTTCGGCAAACACCAGATCGCGCGCCTCGCGCAAATTCGGCAGTTCTTGCGCCACCGCGCCGGTTGCCATCGCCGCGATTGCAGCGGCCCATCCAAAACATCCACGCATGCACGTCTTCCCAAAGGTTGAGTGTCCCCGAAGGGCACATAGCGCATGGGGCAAAGCCGCTCAACCAGGGCGCGCGCGCCCGGCAAACCGCCGCCGATGGGCTTAGGCAGGCATCGCTTGCGCCCGCGCCGGTCCGCGCCAGAACCGTGCCATCATCATCGCCCCGGCCAGCGCCAGGCCCACGACCAGACCCAGCCAAATCCCCGGCCCGCCAAGACCCAGGGGGAAGCCGAACAGATAGGCGCAAGGCACGCCGATCAGCCAATAGCTGATCACCGCATAGAACATCGGCACCCGCGTATCCTGCACCCCGCGCAACAGGCCAAGCGCCATGACCTGTGCCGCGTCCGCCAGTTGGAACAGGGCCGAGACCATCAGCAAGCTCACGCCAATCGCAATGATCTCGGGCCGCAGCGGGTCATGCGGATCGACAAACGCACCAACCAGCGGCGCGGGAAAGACCAAAAAGGCGAACACCGTCAGGGCCACCATGGCACCCGACCACATCAAAGCCGCCACCGCCGCCAGCCGCAGCGCGGGCACATCGGTTTTGCCCCAGGCCTGGCCCGCGCGCACGGTCGCGGCCTGGCTCAGGCCGATATGCACCATAAAGGTGGTCGAGGTGATTTGGATCGCAATGCCATGGGCGGCCAGCTCATTCGCGCCTATCCAGCCCATCATGACCATCGTCGCCATGAACAGGCCCGTTTCCGCCAGCAGCGTCAGCGCGATGGGCCAACCCAGCCGAAAGACCGCGCCAAACGCCTCCCAGTCCGGGCGCCAGAAACGGGCAAACAGCGTGTCTTGCCGCAAGTCCCGCGCGCGGGCGGCGTAAACCGCCAGGACAAGACAGATCAGCAGATGCGTGCCCAGCGACGCCCAGGCCGCGCCAGCGATGCCCAGTTCCGGCGCGCCCAGATTGCCGAAGATCAAGACCCAGTTGATAAACCCGTTCAGCACCGCCCCGGCCAAGGTGGCCCAAAGCACGATCCGCGCGTGCTCCAAAGCCGAAAGATGGCTGCGCAGCACCACCAACAGGACGCCCGGCGCAATCCCCCACCCTGCGATGCGCAGGTAAAGCTGGGCGTTGGCGGCGATCTCTGGCTCTTGCCCCAGCGCCAGAAAGATCGGCCCCGAAAACCAGAACAGCGGCATCGCCAGGGCCGAAAAGATCAGCCCGATCCATAGGCCCATCCGTGTGACGCGCCGGACCTGTCGGCGGTCATCATTGGCGGCGGCGGCCGCCACCATGGGCATGACCGCCAGGCCAAATCCCATGCCAAGGATCAGGATGACGTGGAAATAACTCGCCGCAATCGCGACCGAGGCCAGTTCGACCACCCCATACCAGCCCACCATGACCGTATCGGTCAGGCCAATCGCGGCTTGCGCCAGCATTCCGCCAATCAGCGGCGTGCCCAGACGCGCTGTGGCACGGATATGGTATGGCAATGTCGACATATCTTGGCCTTAGACCCGGGCCAAGGTCGGGGCAAGGGAACTTTTCTGTCAGAGCAATCGCAGCGCAAACTGCCCCGCGATCACAGCGACGAGAGCGCCAATGGTAATCTCTAGGATCGGCTGCGCGCGGGCCAAGGCCGCGCTATCAGCCAGCCCCATCAACGCGCCGCGCCGCAAGGTGACCGCTGAGATCGCGACGGCGATGGTCACGCTGGCGGTGCCAAGCGCCATCGCAATCGTGCCCGCAACCCCGGCCCAGAACACACCGAACTGTGCCGTCAGAATCAGCAGAAACAGCGCGCCCGTACAGGGCCGGATCGCCACCGCCGCAATCAAGGCCAGCAGTTCACGCCAGGATTTCGCGCGCGCCACGCTTTCGGGCGGCGGCACATGGGCATGCCCGCAGGAGGCACAGTGATCCCCCGCGCCATGGTCATGGTCGTGGGAATGATGTCCGTGAGGGTCGTGAGGGTGGTCATGCCCATGGCCCGCGCGATGCGCGGTGCGCAACGCCACCAACCCCCGAATGCCGCGATAGATCAGCCACAGCCCGATCAGCGCGATTGCCCCAAAGCTGAGCGGCGCAAACAGGTCTTCGGCCAGCCCCGTCATCTCGGCCCGGCCCCAACCCCACAGCCACAACCCCGCCCCAACCAGCGCAATCGCCGTGACCGCCTGCGCCAGGGACGACGCCAGCGCCACCAAGGACAGCTTCACCGCCCCCACCTGTGCCGCCGCGCCATAGCCACCGATCAGCAGCTTGCCATGGCCGGGGCCGACCGCGTGGAAAAACCCGTATCCAAAACACACCGCCATCAACCCGGTCAGCGCCGCCGGTTCGCCGGTGCGCAGCGCCCGCAGCGCGCGCGCCATCGCGTCTTGCGCCTCGCGCTGGCCGTCCATCGCCCAAAGCTGCAACACCCGATCGGCGCCCGACCAATAAAGCAGCACCAAACCGGCAATCAGTACCACCGCGACAAGCGCGATCACGCGGGACATTCGATTTCCACCCGATCTGCGAAATAAGCCCCGACGGGCGGGAAATTGTCTTCGGCGGCCACCGCGCCCCCGATCTCTTCCAGCGCTGCCTCCAACACGGCATAGGCCGCGTCCAAATCGGCCCGCACCAGCGTCGCCTCACACTCTGGGCTGTCTTGCACCGAGACCTCTAGGATCATCTCGAAGGCGATATAAAACTCGGGGTCATAAATCTGCGCGGTGACAGGCCCCGGCACCGCACCCTCCACCGGGCGGCGATGGGTCGTCTGCAACTGTCCCGTCGGCAACAGCGTCAGGCGAACCGGCTCGGGCGCCCCCACCCTCAAATCTGTGCCCGCTTGCGACAGCAAAAGCCCGCCTTCAAACCCCGCCCCCCAATTGAGGTCGAAGCCAAGCGTGTTGGCGATCTCATCTTCGGTCAGTTCCAGGTCAAAATCCGGGTCCAACCCGTAATCTTGCAACATCAGCAGACTGTAAAGCTCATCATAGCGCCAGGTCACATCCACATGGGTGATCCGGCCCGTTTGATCCCGGACCAAGACCAAACCCGCATCGATGAAAATATGCGGATGCGCGGTGGCGGGCTGCCCCAACACCACAAGCACGATTGCCAGCAAAATGTGCCAAACCCGTGTCATGCGCCCACATATGGTTGCCACAATGGGATTGGCAATCCTACATCTTGTTCCGTGCCCCGATGCCTTTGGCGCAACATCGGCGCGGATTGTTGCCGAAAGCGGGGATAATGCGTCACAATTTCGCCCCTATTCTGCGGCATCTCTTTGTCCTGAACCACAAGGGTAAATTGTGCCGATGTCTGCCAAACTCCATCATTTCCTCCATGACGAAAGCGCCGCGGTGACGGTCGATTGGACCGTGCTCAGCGCGGCGGCTGTCGGCATGGCCTTGGCCACGGTCGCGGTCTTGCAGGATGGCATCGACGGGCTGGTCGGCACGGTGGATTCCGAACTGCGCAGCCAACAGATGAGCGACAGCTTTGTCCTCTACCTCTCCGGCCATTACGAAGATGCGCTGGCCGAAGGTCTGCTAAGCTCGGAAGATGCGGAATACTATTTCGAATACGCCAATGACCTGATGAACCACGAGGTCATCGAAGGCTTGGAATTGGGTATTCAGATGATGGAAGACGGCGAACTGACCCAAGACGATCTGCCCTTGCTCTTGTCGCTGGGCTCGGTCGCGTATCAGCGCAACATCGTCGATGACGATGTGCTCGATCACTATTTCGGCCTCGCTGGCAATAGCGAGCCCGCCTATCTTAGCTATTTCTGATTTCCAGGTGTTTTTCTGCTGAGGTCGGGCGCCCAACTGGGCGCCCGTTCCTTATTCAGCCCCGGCGTTGGCTGGGGTGCAGCGATGCGCCCAGGATGTGGTCCGATTTATGGATCACATGGCCTGCCTGCCCCACGATCAGCGGATCGGGTGCATGGGCAATCGACAGGTCTTTGTCCGGGTAATCGATGCTATCCAAGAAATGCAGCATGCAGTTAAGGCGCGCGCGTTTCTTGTCATCGGATTTGATCACGGTCCAAGGCGCATCAGCGGTGTCGGTATAAAAGAACATTGCCTCTTTCGCCTCAGTATAATCATCCCACTTGTCCAGCGATGCCTTATCGATGGGTGACAGCTTCCAGCGCTTCAGCGGGTCGGTCGCGCGGCTGGCAAAGCGGCGTTTCTGTTCTTCCTGCGTGACCGAGAACCAGTATTTATAAAGCCGCGTGCCGGACCGCGTCAGCATCCGTTCGAAATCCGGGGTCTGGCGCATAAACTCAAGATATTCATTGGGTTCACAGAACCCCATCACCCGTTCAACGCCGGCGCGATTGTACCAAGACCGGTCATAAAACACCATTTCGCCCGCCGTGGGCAGATGCTGCACATAACGCTGGAAATACCACTGCCCGCGTTCTTCATCGGTGGGTTTGTTCAACGCAACCACGCGCGCTTCCCGCGGGTTCAAGTGCTCGTTAAAGCGCTTGATCGTGCCACCCTTGCCCGCCGCGTCGCGGCCTTCAAACAGCATCACAATCTTCTGGCCGGTTTCACCCACCCATTTCTGCACTTTCAACAGCTCGGCCTGCAGCTTGGCTTTCTGCGTTTCATAGCTGCGGCGGCTCAGCTTCTGGTCATAGGGGTATTTGCCGCTTTCAAAAGCTTGCCGAATTTCCGCCGGGCTCGGTTCGGGTTTCCGGGCACGCCGCGCGGGTTTTGCTGGCGTGACGGCGGGTGCCTCGGCCTTGGCGGTTACTCCGGTTTCCACCTCGGCGGCGGGCGCGCGTTCAAAATCCTTCACGGCAAAGCTCTCCTGTCGTCTGAAACGTGGGCACTGCATGTCTCTTGGCACGTTCCAGCCACCCCCGCCTTGAGGCATGTCAAGAAACTGTCATAAATTTTGGCGGTCAGCGCCGTTCGCGCAGCCTCAGAAAAAGCTTGGCAGGGGCTCAGCTTCTGCCTGACACTTCCTCCCATTATTTTTTTGGAAGGAATTATCATGAAAAAGCGCGCCATATTGTTGGTGCCCGGCCTGCAAAAACGCGAAAGGTTCGAGGCACGCAACCTTCTTGTCACAGCGATTGATCACCATGCCGAACGGTTTCGAACCCGCATCGACGAGGCCTCGACCGACGCGAACGGCGAAAACTTTGTAAAGCTCATCGCCACGCCAAGGGCTGGGGCGATGGAGGAAACCGAGATTTGCGTGTTCGAGGCGTATTGGAATGATCTTGCCCCGGATTTTTCGAATGAAAGCCCCTGGTCACGTTTCTTACGCGCCTCGCGCTTGATGGGGTATTGGGCTGTGGGCGGCTTGATGGGCGCCTCGTTTGGTCTGCCGTCAAAGTTTCGCCTGTTGCTGGTGGCAGCCGCCCTAATCCTGCTGATGTGGTATCTCAGCGTGGCCATGGTGCTGGCGGACGCCATCGTCACCGATTCAGGCTCGGTGCCAGAATGGTTTGGCGTGCTGCTGGGCACCGTGTTCGAAAACCCCGAAGAGGCTTATGAGTGGCTGAGAGCCACCACCAGTTGGGGGCCAATCGCCTTTCTGCTCTTGATTATCGGGGCGGGCCGCGTGGAGATCGTGGCCAATGTGGCCGATTTCGCAAAAACCTATTTGGGCAATGAATTGGTGGGTGAAAACAAGATCGGCCTGCGCACCAAAATGCGCAAACGCGCCGTCGACACGCTGGATCACATCTTTTCACGAAACGAGTTTGATGAGGTCGTGGTTGTCGCCCATTCCTTCGGCGGTCCCATTGCCATCGATGCGCTGGCCGAGTTCGGGAACAACCTGCCGAAAACGCATCTGTTCACCTGGGGCACACCGATGGCGATTTTGATCCATCAAGAACCCAAAATGGCGACCGAAATCGAAAAACTGCAAACCGCTGACCCAGCCTTGGCCGGGTGGACCGATATCCACATCACGCAGGATCTGATCGCCGGACCGATGCCGATCCTGGAAGGTTCCGACCCCGAGGCCGTGACCCAGGTCGAGGCGATGCTGTCCAAAGGGCGTCTGTTCCGCTCGGTTCAGACCCACGAGGATTACTACCGCTGTCAGGAAGCGATCGAGCCGCTCCTCTCGGTGCTAGAGCCAAAGGAAGCCGACCCGGCCTAGGCGCCGCGCGGGGCAGCGCCCGGACGCGCTCGGGGCGGTCCCAATGCGGCCCGCCCCACGGCCGCGCGTTCAGCTTTTTCCCAAAAGCCGCGCGCAGCCTCCCTTCCCCCCTGCCCCCAAACCTGCCATTATTGCCCAAAGGCCCCACAAGATAGAGCAGCATATGGCCGATGACCTTCTTTCCGGCACGCCGGACCCGACCGCATATGACGCCTCCTCGATCGAGGTGCTGGAGGGGCTGGAGCCCGTCCGCAAACGCCCCGGCATGTATATCGGCGGCACCGATGAACGCGCGCTCCACCATCTGGTGGCCGAAGTGCTCGACAACTCCATGGATGAGGCTGTCGCAGGCCATGCCAGCCGGATCGAGGTTGAGCTGCACGCCGACTATTCCGTCACCATCCGCGACAATGGCCGCGGCATCCCAGTCGATCCGCACCCGAAATTCCCCGACAAATCCGCGCTAGAGGTCATCCTCTGCACCCTGCATGCGGGTGGTAAGTTCTCGGGCAAAGCCTATCAAACCTCAGGCGGTCTGCACGGCGTCGGCGTCTCGGTCGTCAATGCGCTTTCCGACCACCTGCGGGTCGAGGTTGCACGCAACCGCGAACTGTTCGTGCAGGAATTTTCCCGCGGCACGCCCCAAGGCCCGGTGCAAGCCGCCGGTTCCGTCGCCAACCGGCGCGGCACCACGGTGATCTTCCACCCCGACGCGCAGATTTTCGGCAGCCACAAGTTTAAACCTGCCCGGCTGATGAAAATGGTCCGCTCCAAGGCCTACCTGTTTTCCGGCGTCGAAATCCGCTGGAAGACCGAAATCGACGACGGCACGACCCCGACCGAGGCGACCTTCCACTTCCCCGGCGGCCTCTCGGATTACCTCAGCGAAACCCTGGGCGAGGCCGCGACCTATGCCGACACCCCCTTCGCCGGAAAGGTCGCGTTTCAACAGCGCTTCAACGCCCCTGGCTCGGTCGAATGGGCGATCAATTGGACGCCCGCCCGCGACGGCTTCATCCAATCCTATTGTAACACCGTCCCCACGCCCGAGGGCGGCACCCATGAACAAGGCTTCTGGGCCGCGATCCTGAAAGGCATCCGCGCGTACGGAGAGCTTGCCGGCAACAAAAAAGCCAGCAACATCACCCGCGACGACCTGATCACCGGCGGCTCGGCGCTGGTCTCCTGCTTCATCGCCGAGCCCGAATTTGTCGGCCAAACCAAAGACCGCCTGGCCACGACCGAGGCCGCGCGCATGGTCGAAGGCTCGGTCCGCGATCATTTCGACAATTGGCTGGCCGCCAACACCAAATCCGCCGGCGCCATCCTCGATTTCCTCGTCCTACGCGCCGAAGAACGCCTGCGCCGCCGGGCCGAAAAGGAAACCGCGCGCAAATCCGCCACCAAGAAACTGCGCCTGCCCGGCAAACTGGTCGATTGCTCGCAATCCGCCCGCGAAGGCACGGAGCTGTTCATTGTCGAAGGTGACTCAGCCGGTGGCTCGGCCAAAATGGGCCGCGACCGCAAAACCCAAGCCCTCCTGCCCCTGCGCGGCAAAATCCTAAACGTGCTGGGCGCGGCCTCGTCCAAACTGGGCCAAAACGCCGAGATTTCCGATCTATGCCAAGCGCTTGGCGTCGGAATGGGCACCAAATTCAATATCGAGGATCTGCGCTACGATAAGGTCATCATCATGACCGATGCCGATGTCGACGGCGCCCATATCGCCTCGCTTCTGATGACGTTTTTCTTCAGCCAAATGCGCCCGATGATCGACGCCGGGCACCTCTACCTCGCCTGCCCGCCGCTCTTCCGCCTGACCCAAGGCGCGCGGCGCGTCTATTGCCTGGATGAGGCCGAACGTGACGACTGGCTGGACAAGGGCCTGGGCGGCAAAGGCAAAATCGACGTCTCCCGCTTCAAAGGTCTGGGAGAGATGGACGCCAAGGATTTGAAAGAAACCACCATGGACCCCACCACCCGCAAACTGATCCGCGTCTCGGTAGATGAAGACGCCCCGGGCGAGACCGGCGATCTGGTGGAACGGCTGATGGGCAAAAAGCCGGAATTGCGCTTCCAGTATATTCAAGAGAACGCGCGGTTTGTGGAGGAGTTGGATGTATGAGCGATGGGGATAGTTGGCGGACAATCCACAATGGTCTGACTCATACTCGGGCACCTATGCTAGCATTTGTAGACGCCGACAACGTAAAGCATTCCTTGGAACGCAGCCTAAGGGTGCGGGGGATTGATGAGAGCCAGATTGACGAGTTCTCATTGTTGGATGTACTCGAAGTCTTTCGCGCGTTCTGCGAACGCTTTTACATTTACTCGTCCGTAAAGGCCGGAGCAGATCCTCCCGACTACATATCGCGGATTAGAGCAAGGCCGCGTACGGTTTTTCGAGAAACACCGCTTGTCGAAGTCCAAGGCCGCAGAAAACAAGAAGGCGTCGATGTTTACCTTGCCGTCGAAGCTATGCAGTGCGCCTCAAAGAAAACGATGAATTCTTGTGCAATCTTCACAAGTGACGGTGATCTTTTGCCGCTAATTCATGCGTTGGTTAGCGAAGGCGTAACCACACATGTAGTATCGTTCAACAACCCAGACAAAAGCAGCGTTGCCAAACGCGTAAGGGACGCCGCCGACAACTCATATTTTCTCAGTTCTAGCTTTTTGAGTGTCGCCTTCGGGAACATGTTGCAGACAGGTCGTAACAACGCACAGCCGCTGCACCAAATCCTTACGTTCGGTCAAAAGCAAATAGTCGAAAATGAATTCGGCAAGTTCTTAACTGTTCAAACAAAGGAAGGCACCTGCATCGTTGTTTCGCCTGAAGCCGAACGTAGTGGCGACTACAGATGGACAGAGTGCCGGACGCCAATTCACGCTGATCTTTTTTTGAGAGTAAACATGGGATACCCAAGAGCGGGTTTTGGCTAGTTCCGTGTCAAGGCCAGCGCCTGCCGGTTCGCCCGCGCAAGCGCAGGCTCAGGCAAGCGCTGGCCCCTTGGCTGACAGCATATAGCGCAAGCGATGTGCGAGAAGCGGTCAGCTTCGCTGCTGTTCCGGCTTTGGCCCCTGAATGAATGTCGCGGTGCAGGCGACACTCACCGCCCAAGCCGCCTCACCCATTCACCAAACAGCGCGCCGACCTATCCCTCCAACCCGCTCAAATGTGTCCAGACAAACCCGCCATAGGCAAACAGCGCCAAGCTCAGCGCCAGCATCCCCAGCCGATACTTGCCGCCATGCCGCGCCCAAAGGCCTTTGCTTTCGTCGAATAAAAGCGTCCGGGCATCTTGGCCGACGCCGGTTTCCAGCATCAGTCTGGCCACCGCAAATGTGTTCAGATGCACACGCCGCATATACGCCGTATGGCACAGCGCGGCGATCAGGAAGAAGGCGATGCTGACACCCAGCCACAAGCGCAACTCGGGCGGCGCCGTTTGCCCGCTGTCGAACACCACCTTGCCAAAGGACAGATCCTTTAGCGTCAAAACCGGCAGCCCGATTTCGAACCCCACCAGCAACATCATCTGTTGTTTGTCCGATTCCAGCAGAGAGATCAGACTTTTGAAGTATTCTTGGTCGTTGGGCATCAAACCACTCCAAATTCGTCATCTAATGTGATGATCAAAAGCGTCCGGGTGGGTTTGGTCAACATTGGGGATGGCTGCGTCTTGCCTCGCCCCGCCCGATCCCCCTACCCTCACCCCATGACGCCCGACGACCTGCAAACCTGTCTCGCCGATCACTTCGCCCCTTGGGTGCAAGCGCTCAACCTCACCGTGACGCGGGTGTCGCCCGAGGCCACGACCCTGCGCATGCCGCTCACCCCCGATCTGGCGCGGATGGGCGGGATTGTCTCGGGCCAGGCGCTGATGGCCATGGCCGACACCGCGATGATCTTGGCCTTAGCTGGGCATAGGGGCGTGTTCATCCCCGCGGCCACGACCAATCTGCACACCCAGTTCCTGCGCCCCGGCACCGGCCCCGCGATCCTGTGTCAGGCGCAAATCATCCGGGCGGGCAGATCGCTGGCTTTTGCCCAAGCAGCCCTCAGCGCGGAAGACAACGGAAAGCCCGTCGCGCGCGCCTCGGCCACGCTCGCCCTGCCCTGATCCGCGTCTGCACGGGGTGTGTACGGGGTGTGTACGGCTTGTGCCTAGTCCTGCACGCTTTCCAGATACTCGACCAGATCCACCACCTCGGGCGCGGTCAGCAGGGTTTGGCCACCGGGGCTGCGCATCACCGCGCTCATCTCGCCGAACACATATCCAAAGATCGGCATGCCCCCGCCATGGCTTAGGATCGGGTCGCGCCCATCGATGATCCAGGCGATGCCGACGCGCGGAAAGCCTTCATATCGTTGGGAAATCCGCGTCAGATCGGGGGGCGGCACCAGCAAGACCTCGGCCATCGGACCGCCACCGCGCAGGTCGATCCCGTGGCAGACGGCGCAATGCTGATCGTAAAGCCGCGCGCCACGTTCGGCGTCTTGCGCCAAAGCCGGGGCGGCCAAGCAAAGGGCGGCGATCACACCAAGCGCTCTCATCGCTGCACCTCGATCAAAAACGCCACCAAATCCGCAATCGGACGGCTCATCAACACCGGCTGCCCACCCGGCCCCGCCATGGCGACATCCGCGCCATCGCCTTGAAACCATTCGCCAAAAACCGGCATCGGCCCGCCATGGGCCAGGATCGGATCGCGCCCATCAATACGCCCGATAACGCGCAGCAAGGGGAAGCCATCCGGCCCCGAAAGCGCGGTCAGATCCGGTACCGGCAAGGTCAAAACCTCCGCCATCGGCCCATCACCTTGCGCGGTTTCACCATGGCACACTGCGCAATGGGTTTGGTACAGCACCGTCCCCCGCGCCGCGTCTTGCGCCATCGCGCCTGTGCCAAGCGCAAGCGCCAGGGGTATCACTCCGATGCAGCTGGATCTCATCACCGCTCCTCCAATTGCGTCTGTCAAAACGCCCCCACTTGGATCAAACCTGCGTGCGCCCCTCCCCACGCGCCTTGATCCGCATCAAACCCCGCTTGCATCAGACGCCCAGGCCGATCAGCATGGAGGGCATGCGCGCCTTGTTGCTGATCTTGCTGAGCTTTGTGCTCGCTGCCTGTGGCCGCCCCCTGACCGAGGCGGAGGCCGCTTACATGGCCGCCCTGCAAGGTGACAGCTTTGACCCCGCCCCGGTGCGGATCGTGGAAAACCCGCTGATCGGGCTGAACGTGCAGCGCTACCCCGCCCGCCCGCGCACCACCTGCCGCGAGCGCGTGATCCCGCCGCCGGAGAATGGCGTAGTCGAAGGCCGCACCGCCGGGCTGGTTCTGTTCAACACCATGCATGTGCGCCCGGATTTCAACACGCCGAACTATGTCGATCGCGGCAATGGCCAGCAGCATCTTTATGCCGCGATGTTCTTTGCCCATGAGATGACCCATGTCTGGCAATGGCAGAACCGCGCCATCACCGGCTATCATCCGCTGCGCGTGGCCCAAGAACACGCCCGCGTCGAAGACCCCTATCTGTTCGACACCAGCGATAATCGGCAATTCCTGGATTACGGGTATGAGGCGCAGGCGAGCCTGGTTGAAGAATACGTCTGCTGCCGCGCCACCGATCCCACCGGTGCTCGCACCGCCCGGCTGGAACAATTGATCGGCCAGGTTATGCCCGTCACGCCCTGGCAAACCCGCGCGGATCAAGCCGCCACCTATCTGCCCTGGGAGGGAATCCCGACACGGGGGCTCTGCTCATGACCAACAAAGGAGGCCCCATGGCCAGCCAAGCGATAATCATGCTTTTGGCGGGGATCGGCATCCCCGTTCTTGCCGCTTTGAACGCGCGGTTGGGCACCAATATCGGCTCACCCGCGGCGGCGGCTTTGATCCTGTTTCTGGTCGCCACGGTCTGCGCGACCGCCGTCACGCTGATAACCGGCCCAAGCGCCTTGCGGGCGGTGATCGGGCAGCCCTTGCATCTCTTCATGGCAGGCGTGTTGATCGCATTCTACGTGTTGTCGATCACCTTCATCGCGCCCACCTTTGGCGTTGGAAACGCGGTATTTTTTGTACTCTTGGGACAGCTAATATCCGCCGCACTGATAGATCATTTCGGGCTCTTCGGGGCGCAGGTGCAACCGCTGACGGCAGTGCGGCTGGGCGGCATTTTGGTGATGGCGGGCGGCGTTGCGCTGACCCAGATGGCCGGGCGCGCCTAACCGGCGTTTTCGGCCTTTTCTTCCAGCAGCAGCCACTCTTCTTCGGCTGCTTCCAAGGCTGTTTGCCGTTCAGCCAAAGCCTCGGTCGCCTTTTGAAACTTGACCGGGGACGCGCTGTATAGATCGGGATCGGCCAAAAGCTCAGACAGTTTCGCCATCTCTGCCTCCAGGCGTGCGATCACGCCGGGCAGTTCCTTCAACCGATGCTGTTCAGTGAAGCTCAAGCCCGTCTTCGCCGCCGGTTTTTCGACGGCAGGCTTGGGAGCGCTTATCGGCTTTTTTGATGGTTTCCGAGACACGCTTGCGGTTGGATCAACCACCCCGCGTTGCGCCTGCATATCCGACCAACCACCGGCATAGACGGTGGCCCGACCCTTGCCCTCCAGCGCGACGGTGCTGGTGGCCACCCGGTCCAGAAAATCCCGGTCATGGCTGACCAACAGAACCGTGCCGGAATACTCCCCAAGCAAATCTTGTAAAAGATCCAGGGTCTCGACATCCAGATCATTGGTCGGTTCGTCCAAAACCAACAAGTTCGATTCCCGCGCCATGATCCGTGCCAGCAAAAGCCGCGCCTTTTCCCCGCCCGACAAGGACCGCACCGGCGCGCGGGCCTGGGCATCGTCAAACAGGAACTCTTTCAGATAGCCGACCACATGTTTTGGCACGCCACGCACCAACACCTGATCCGACCGGCCATTTACGCCAATCGTCGGATCATTGGTCAGGCTTTCCCAAAGCGTCGCATTGGGGTCAAGCGCCGCACGGGCCTGATCGAACACCGCCATTTCGATCCCGGTGCCAAGCGTGACCTGCCCGTGGTCCGGCGCGATCTCGCCCGTCAGCATCTTGAGAAGCGTCGTCTTGCCCGCCCCGTTCGGCCCGACAAAGGCCACACGATCCCCGCGCAAAACGCGCAGATCAAAGGGCGCGATCACAGGCGCGCCGTCGTAGCTTTTGGCGATGCCTTTGGCCTCGATCACCCGCTTGCCCGATTGCGGGCCGGCCTCCAGCGCCATGGCCGCGGTGCCCTGGCGTCGGATCATCGCCGCCCGCTCAGCGCGCAGAGCCTGAAGCGCGCGCACCCGGCCCTGGTTGCGCTTGCGCCGGGCCGAGATGCCTTCGACCGCCCACCGCGCCTCGGCCTTGATTTTGCGGTCCATTTTGTGGCGGGCGAGGTCTTCCTCCTCCCAGGTTTTGTCGCGCCAGGCCTCGAAATCGGCAAAGCCTTTGTCCTGCCGCCGCACGGCCCCGCGATCGATCCAAAGCGTCCCACGTGTGAGCGCGGTTAGAAACGCCCGATCATGGCTGATCAAAACAAAAGCAGCTTTGGTCTGCGCCAACTCGCGCTCCAGCCAGGTGATCGCTTCGATATCCAAATGGTTGGTCGGCTCGTCGAGCAGCATCAAATCTGGCGCTTCGGCCAAAAGCCGCGCCAGGGCCGCGCGCCTCCGCTCCCCGCCCGAAGCTTGGCGACACTCAGCCTCCAAACGCAGCTTCAGCCCTTCGGCCACGGCCTCAATCCGCCATTCCTGCCCCGGCTCCAGCGTGGCGGCGGCAAAATCGCCCAGGGTCGCAAAGCCTTCAAACTGCGGGTCTTGCTCCAGATACCCAACCGAGACGCCGTCAGGCTTCACCACCGATCCGGCATCCGCCTCCACCAGGCCTGCCATCACCTTCATCAGCGTGGATTTGCCTGATCCGTTCCGCCCCACCAAAGCCAGCCGATCGCCGCCCTGCACCACCAAAGACAGATCGGCAAAAACCGGATCGCCGCCAAAGGTCAGCGAGATATCACTCAATTGCAAAAGGGGTGCGCGCGCCATGCTCGGCAGCTAAATCTCGGACCCGATGGCGTCAAGCACCCCTGGCTTCATCTTTCCGCAAATACGCATCTTCGCGGGCAGGCGTCAGCCTGCGCGCGCAGGGCGGCGCAGCACAGCTGCGGCGCAACCATTTGACGCCGTGCGGATCTAGCCGTCTGTCCCGGCCTCATCCTCGATCACGGGTGCCTCGGGATCGAAATCCAAAACACGTGTTGCAACGATCCGATCTGGCTCACCGATCACGGCGCCATTCCGGCCGCGACCGCGCTTGATCGCGTCGACCACATCCATGCCGTCGACCACCTCGCCAAACACGGTATAGGCCCCATTAAGATGTGGGGCCGGGCCAAACATGATGAAGAATTGGGAATTGGCCGAGTCTGGATCGTTCGACCGCGCCATCCCCAAGGTTCCGCGTTCAAAAGGCACATCGGAAAACTCGGCCTCTAGGTCCGGATATTGCGACCCGCCGCGCCCCGCATAGCGCATGTCTTGGCCCAAGCGGCCAAATTCGACATCGCCGGTTTGGGCCATGAACCGATCGATCACGCGGTGAAAAACGATGCCATCATAGGCGCCTTCGGCTGCAAGGGTGGTGATGCGCTCAACATGGGCAGGCGCGACCTCCTCAAACAGGTCGATGACAATTGTGCCTTCGGCTTCGCCCGCCACATCGATTTCAATCCCGGTGGCCAGGGCGGGCGCCGCCCCGGCCAAGAACAGACCGCATGCGATCCAATTACGCATCGGCGGCGACTTTCATCGAGATCATTTTGTCCGGGTTCGCGGGCGGCTCGCCCCGGGTGATGGCATCGACATGCTCCATCCCGTCAATCACGCGGCCATAGACCGTGTATTGCCCGTTCAGGAAATGATTGTCTTTGAAGTTGATGAAGAACTGGCTGTTGGCCGAGTTCGGGTTTGACGAGCGCGCCGCGCCAAGGGTGCCGCGATCATGGGGCAGCTTGGAAAACTCGGCTGGCAGATCGGGCTTGGACGACCCGCCCGTGCCCGCCATGCGCAGATTGCCACCGTCTTTGCCGTGCTGCACATCGCCGGTTTGCGCCATGAAACCGTCGATCACCCGGTGAAACACCACGCCATCATACGCGCCTTCGCGCGCCAGCTCTTTCATGCGGGTGCTGTGTTCGGGGGCCACATCGGGCATCAGTTCGATGGTCACGGTGCCATCTTTCAACTCGATCAGGATGGTGTTTTCGGGATCTTTGATCTCGGTCATATCGGATAATCCTTTGGGGTTATGCCCGCCTTAGCGCGGGAATTTTTCGTAGAGCGCGTCTTTGACCTCGGGGGTCACAAAAGGCGCGATATCGCCTTTGAGCCGCGCGATTTCTTTCACCAGTTTCGAGGCGATGGCCTGGCGGTCAGCCTCGGCCATCAGAAACACGGTGGTGATCTCGGAATCGAGTTTCCGGTTCATGCCAACCATCTGAAACTCATATTCAAAATCGGCCACGGCCCGAAGGCCGCGAATGATGATCTGAGCCCCGACATCGCGGGCGCAACTGATCAGCAGGTTCTCAAAGGGATGGGCGACAATCTCGGTCCCGGTCATCTCGGACAGTTTGGCGCATTCCGCTTCGACCATGGCGACACGTTCTTCCAAACTGAACAAAGGGCCCTTGTCGCGATTGATCGCAACGCCGATGACCAGCTTGTCGACCAGTGTGCAGGCGCGCCTGATGATATCGATATGCCCCAAGGTGATGGGGTCGAATGTCCCGGGATAAAGCCCTGTCCGCATAGCCTTGCCTCTGGCCGCTCATCTCTCGGGGCGCAACGAAACATTTGCGGCGGCGGTTTGCAACCCGATCACAAATCGGTCGGGGTCAGGCCCGAACCGGCCCCCAACCGACCGATCCTGACGGGCTTTGTCGCCGCAAAAGGAATTTGGGGTGATCAGAAGCCTTTGATCATGCCCTCAAGCGCTTCTTTTTCCATCTCAAGCTTGGACAGCTGCGCTTTCACGACATCCCCGATGGAGATGAGGCCGACCATATCGTCCCCCTCCATCACCGGCATATGGCGGAAACGGCCCTTGGTCATCTTCCCCAGAACACTGTCCGAGCTTTCGTCACGCGTGCAGGTGACGATCTCGCTGGTCATCACGGTATCCACCCGGTCGCTTAGCCCGCTGGGACCACGGTTGCCCAAATCCCGCACGATATCGCGCTCTGACACAATGCCACGCACCGCCTTGCCATCGGGTGAGACCACAACGGCCCCGATCTTGCGCGATGCCAACAGCTTTGCCACATCTCCGATCGTGCTGCCCGGCTGCACGGTGACAACCCCATCGTCGGATTTTGTCTTTAGGATTTGTTGAACCAGCACCTGCGGCCCTCCCCTTTTTGGTAGATCGTTACGCCGTCTCCTGGTTCAGCGTCCTCTGTCCGTGGGCTGTCTGTCAAGTTTTCGTGACGCGGCAAGGGTTTCGAGCCGCGCAAGCTCGACCCGCATCCCATCGCGCAAAAGCCGCGAAAAGCGCTCTAGGCGGGCGTCGCGCACCCCGGCATGGGAAATCAACCAAAAGCTGCGCGTCAGTTCGAACTGATCGGGCAAGACCGACACCAGTTCAGGGGCGGAGGGCAGCGCAAAATCATGGACGATCGCCACCCCGGCCCCAGCGCGGGCATAGTTCAGTTGGACCGATACAGCGTTTGAGGCCAGCGGGACGCGTTCGATGTTAAGCGCGCTGAGGTAATCCAGTTCCGCGTCGAAAATCATATCGGGGATATAGCCGATCATCCGCATCGCGCTGAGGTCGTCCAGCCGTTTTGGCACCCCGTGCTCTGCCAGATAGGTGGGGCTTGCGGCCAGCGACAAGCGATAATCACAAAGCTTTTCGGCCCGCAGCCGTGCTGTTTGGGGAGCGGAGACGGCAATGGCCAAATCAGCCTCGCGCCGGGACAGGTTCACGACGCGCGGCAAGGCCAGGATTTGGATATCGAGATCGGGATGCGCTTGGGCGATGGCCGTGCAGACAGGGGCCAGCAGATAATTCGCGCACCCATCTGGCGCGCCAATGCGGATTGTGCCGGTCAGCGCCTCACCGGCGCCGGACACCGCGCCAAGACCCCGGCTGAGCGCCATTTCGGCGGCCTCGGCCTGTGGCAAAAGCCGCTGTCCGGCCTCGGTGAGCGCATACCCTTGCGGGGATTTGGCGAAGAGGACAGAGCCTGTGCTGCGTTCCAGCCGCGCAATGCGCCGCCCGGCGGTAGCCGCATCCAAGCGCAGGGTCTTGGCCGCGCCAGACAACCCCTCTGCCCGCGCCACGGCCAGAAACACCCTGAGATCATCCCAATTCATCGCCATCCCTCGTTTTGCAGAAATGCAAAATGACTTTGGCAATCTGCCGCTTTTACCAGCGTCTTTGCAAGGGTAAGGTCGGGGCAACGGAACCCCAGTTTTGGGAAGGGAGAGACATGGAAGAGCTTGGACATTGGATCAACGGCAAGCGCGTGGCGGGCACCTCGGGGCGGTTTGCAGATGTGTGGAACCCGGCCACGGGTGAAGTTCAGGCCAAGGTGGCCCTGGCGTCCAAGGCGGAGCTTGACGCCGCCGTGGCAGATGCAGCCGCCGCACAGCCGGCCTGGGCCGCAACCAACCCGCAGCGCCGGGCGCGGGTGATGATGAAATTCGTCAGCCTCTTGCAGCGTGATATGGATAAGCTGGCCGAAGCGCTGAGCCGTGAGCACGGCAAAACCATCCCAGACGCTAAGGGGGATGTGCAGCGGGGCCTGGAAGTGGTCGAGTTCTGCATCGGCGCGCCACATCATCTGAAAGGCGAGTTCACCGATAGCGCCGGGCCCGGCATCGATATGTATTCCATGCGCCAACCGCTGGGCGTGGCGGCCGGCATCACGCCCTTCAACTTCCCCGCCATGATCCCAATGTGGAAAATGGCCCCCGCGCTCGTGTGCGGGAACGCGTTTATCCTCAAACCGTCCGAACGTGACCCCTCCGTCCCGCTGATGCTGGCTGAATTGATGCAGGAAGCCGGGTTGCCAGACGGGCTGCTGCAAGTCGTCAATGGCGACAAGGAAAGCGTGGATGCGATCCTGGACAACGAAACCATCGAAGGTGTGGGCTTTGTCGGATCGACCCCGATTGCGCAATATATCTACGAACGTGGCTGCGCCAACGGCAAACGGGTGCAGTGCTTTGGCGGCGCCAAGAACCATATGATCATCATGCCGGATGCCGATCTCGACCAAGCCGCCGATGCGCTGGTCGGCGCGGGCTATGGCGCGGCGGGCGAACGCTGCATGGCAATCTCGGTCGCGGTGCCGGTGGGCGAAGAAACCGCTGACCGGCTGATTGAAAAGCTGGTGCCGAAAATCGAAGCGTTGAAGGTTGGCCCCTATACGGCCGGTGAGGATGTGGATTACGGCCCCGTCGTGACCCCAATGGCCAAGGAAAACATCGAACGCCTGGTGCAATCGGGTGTCGATGCCGGGGCCGAGCTGGTGGTTGATGGTCGTGATTTCAGCCTGCAAGGGTATGAAGATGGGTTCTTTGTCGGCCCGCATCTGTTCGACCGTGTGACGCCGGATATGGAGATTTACCAAAAGGAAATCTTTGGCCCCGTCCTCAGCACCGTGCGCGCGGGCAGCTATGAAGAGGCGTTGAGCCTTGCGATGGATCATGAATATGGCAATGGTACCGCCATCTTCACCCGTGACGGCGATGCCGCGCGCGATTTCGCCAATCGGGTGAATGTGGGCATGATCGGGATCAATGTGCCGATCCCGGTGCCCTTGGCCTATCATACCTTTGGCGGCTGGAAGAAATCGGTCTTTGGCGATCTGAACCAGCACGGGCCAGATGCGTTCCGTTTTTACACCAAGACCAAGACCATCACCTCGCGTTGGCCCTCGGGCATCAAAGAAGGCGGCGAGTTCACCATTCCTGTTATGGAGTGATAGCGGCGCGCCATGGACAATCGAAGAAATGGCAAGGGGCCCTGCGGGGCCCCTTACTCTTTTTGTCTATGGGGGCTGCGCCCCCGGTTTTGGGTATTTTTGGCCAGATGAAGCAGGGGATTTTTTCTTGGCAAGTTGCGATGGGCGCGCTTTGCTGAGGGAAACGACCGGAAGGGCCGCCATGACTGACACCGATTTTTCGCTTGGCATCGAAGAAGAATACCTGCTGGTCGACCGAGACACCTATGCCCTGGCGGATGCGCCCAAAGGGCTGATGGAGGCGTGTAAGGCCGAGTTGGAAGGTCAGGTCAGCCCGGAATTTCTGAACTGCCAAATCGAGATCGGAACACGAGTTTGCGCGGATATTTCCCAGGCGCGGGCGGATCTGAAGCGGCTGCGCCAGTGTGTGTCAAAGCACGCGGCGGCCTATAACCTGGCGCCCATTGCCGCCTCCTGCCATCCTTTCGCCGATTGGAAGGATCAGACCCATACTGACCGCGACCGCTACAATGATCTGGCGCGGGACTTGGGCGGTGTCGGTCGGCGCATGCTGATCTGCGGCATGCATATGCATATCGGCCTGCCCGATGATGAGGCGCGGATCGATCTGATGGGGCAGTTGAGCTATTTCCTGCCGCATCTTTTGGCGCTGTCTGCCTCCTCACCCTATTGGCAGGGGGAGGATACGGGCCTCGCCTCTTACCGGTTGACGGTGTTTGACAATCTGCCGCGCACCGGCTTGCCGCCACTTTTCAATTCCTATGCGGAGTTTGAGCGCACGACCGGGGCGCTGATTGAGATGGGGTTGATTGAGGATACCACCAAGATTTGGTGGGATTTGCGCCCCTCGCACCGGTTCCCGACGCTGGAGACGCGTATCTGCGATGTCTGCCCAAGGCTTGAGGACGCGATTTCCTTGGCCGCGCTGGTACAAAGCCTGACCCGGTTCTTGCGGCGCTTGCGGCAATCGAACCTGCGCTGGCGCAATTACGACCGTTTCTTGATCAATGAAAACCGCTGGCGCGCGGTGCGGTATGGCACCTCGGAAGGGTTGGTGGATTTCGGCAAGCGCGAGATTCACGACATGCATGATCTGATCAGCGATATCCTGGAGCTCGTGCGCGAAGATGCCGAGGCGCTTGGCTGCCTGCCGGAGGTGGAACGCCTGCACAGCATGGCTGCGGCGGGCACCAGCGCGGATCGGCAGCGCCAGGTATACGCCACCGCGCGCGAGGCCGGGAAGAACGAACGCGCGGCCTTTGGCGATGTCGTGCAGCACCTGATGGATGAGTTTCACGCCGATCTGTGAACGCGCGCCTGCCCCGCATTGATCGAATCCACGTTTCGGGCAAGGCTGCGAGCTTTGAACGGGAGGACTTCCAATGACCAAATTGACCCGCCGCGCCGTTTTGGGCGCTGCCAGCCTGTCGCCCCTTGTGCTGGCGGCAACGCGCGCCCATGCGGCTGATCACCAAGTGACGATTTCTGGATTTGCATTTTCGCCCAGCACCCTCACGGTCAGCGCCGGAGACACCGTGACCTTTACCAATGAAGACGGTGCGCCGCACACCGCCACGGCGCGGGATGGCAGCTTTGACACCGCCCGACTGAATCGGGGGGAATCGGCGACGATCACGGTACAAGCCGCCGGGCAGCATGAGTTCTTTTGCCAGTTTCACCCGAATATGACCGGCACAATCACGGTCAGTTAGGGGCTTTTTTCTGCGCCCTGCCCCAATGGGTGGGGCGCAGCGTGACCCTTGCAAAACTTGTGCAACATTCGTTAATTAAACGAGCGTTCAATTCTTGCGCGAAGGGGAGGAAGCGCTGATGGATTTTGCACAAACCGAAGAGCAGACGGCGATCTTCGACATGGCGAAAGCCTTTGGCGAGGCCGAGATTGCGCCCTTTGCTGCCGACTGGGAAAAGGCGGGCACCATCCCCAAAGAGCTGTGGCCCAAACTGGCCGAGCTGGGCTTTGGCGGGCTTTATGTGCGCGAGGAAAGCGGCGGCTCGGGGCTGAGCCGATTGGATGCAACCCTGGTTTTTGAGGCATTGTCGATGGCCTGTCCCTCGGTCGCGGCGTTTTTGTCGATCCACAATATGTGCGCGGCAATGATCGACAAGTTCGGCTCGGAGGGGATGCAGGCGCGCATCCTGCCCAAAGCCCTGACCATGGAAACGGTGCTGAGCTATTGCTTGACCGAACCCGGCTCGGGCTCGGACGCGGCGGCATTGAAAACCCGCGCGGACCGCACCAATGAGGGCTTTACCCTGACCGGGACCAAGGCCTTTATCTCGGGCGGCGGGTACTCGGACGCCTATATCATCATGTGCCGCACCGGCGATGACAGCCCGCGCGGTATTTCGGCGATCTATGTCGAAGATGGCGCACCAGGGCTAAGCTTTGGCGGACTTGAGGATAAGATGGGCTGGCGGTCGCAGCCCACGCGGCAGGTACAGCTGGATGCCTGCAAGGTGCCCAGTGAGAACCTGATTGGAGAGGAAGGCCATGGCTTCCGCTACGCGATGGCGGGGCTCGATGGCGGGCGCTTGAACATCGCCGCCTGTTCGCTGGGCGCGGCGCAATCGGCGCTGGACGCGACGCTGGCTTATATGGGGGAGCGCAAGGCCTTCGGCAAATCCATCGACCAGTTCCAAGCCCTGCAGTTCCGCCTGGCCGATATGGAGATCGAGTTGCAAGCCGCGCGCAGCCTATTGCGCCAGGCGGCTTGGAAATTCGATGCCGGTGCGCCAGATGCCACCAAGTTCTGCGCCATGGCAAAGAAATTCGTGACCGAGGCCGGCAGCCGCGTGGCCGATCAATGCCTGCAGCTGCATGGCGGCTATGGGTATCTGGCCGATTACGGCGTCGAAAAGATCGTGCGTGATCTGCGCGTGCACCAGATCCTGGAAGGCACGAATGAAATCATGCGGGTGATTGTGGCGCGGCAAATGCTGGCAGAACGCGCCTGACCCCTGGCCCCTGCGGCCAAGGTTTGATTTGCGTATTTTGGGAAAGATGAAGGGGCAAGATCGCCGTGAGCCAGGATGACATCCAAATCCGCATCGAAGGGTGCGCCGGGCGGATCACGCTGAACCGGCCCGAGGCGCTGAATGCGCTGACCTATGAGATGTGCTTGCAGATCGAGGCCGCTTTGGATGCCTGGCGCGATGATGCAGCGGTGCAGCTTTTGATCCTGGATGCCGCGGGCGATAAAGCGTTTTGCGCCGGTGGCGATATTGCCGAAATGTATGCGACTGGCACGGCGGGCGATTTTGCCTATGGGCGCAAGTTCTGGGCCGATGAGTACCGCCTGAATGCCAAGCTTTTCCATTTCCCCAAACCGGTGGTCAGTTTCCTGCAAGGGTTCACCATGGGTGGCGGGGTTGGGGTTGGTTGCCATGGCTCGCATAGGATTGTGTGCGAAAGTTCCAAAATTGCGATGCCGGAATGCGGGATCGGATTGGTGCCCGATGTTGGGGGATCATTGCTGTTGGCGCGTGCGCCCGGGCGGTTGGGGGAGTTTCTGGGGGCAACGGGCACCCGGATGGGGCCCGGAGATGCGATCCTGGCGGAGTTTGCCGATTACTACCTGCCCGAGGCAGATTGGCCCGCGCTGAAAGCGGACTTAGTCGAGACCGGGGATTGGGAGGCGGTCGACCGCGCCGCAGCCCCCGCGCCCGAAGCCGCGCTGGCCGCAATCCAGCCTGAGGTTGACCGGCTCTTCGCGGGTGGCAGTTTGCGGGACGTTTTGAACGCGCTGGATCACGCGGGTAGCGAATTTGCCGGTAAGGCCAAAGCGGCCATGGCCAAGAACGCGCCGCTTTCGGTGGCCTGTGCTATCGAGTTGGTCCATCGCGCCCGCACGCGCGACACGATCGATCACGCATTGCAGCAGGAATACCGCTTTACCTATCGCGCCATGGAGCACGGGGATTTCTTGGAGGGCATCCGCGCGGCGATCATCGACAAGGATCGCAACCCAAGCTGGAAACATGATGGCCTTGCCGCCGTCAGCCCGACCGAGGTGAGCACCATGTTGCTGCCGCTTGGCGCGGATGAATGGAGATTGCCAAAGGAGGGTGTGGCATGAAAATCGGCTTTATTGGCCTGGGCAATATGGGTGCGCCGATGGCCGCGAACCTGGTGGCTGCGGGCCATGAGGTGACGGGCTTTGATACCGCAGCCCCGATGCCCGAAGGTGTTACCGCCGCCAGCAGCGCGGCGGAGGCTGCCGCGGGGGCCGAGGTGGTGATCACCATGCTCCCCAATGGCACGATCCTGAAGGCTGTGGCCGGCGAGATTATTCCAGTTATGGGCTCAGGCGCGGTGCTGCTGGATTGTTCGACCGTTGATGTCGCCTCGGCCCGCGAAGTTGCTAGCATGGCCGAGGCGGCGGGCCTGGGCGCCTTGGATGCGCCGGTTTCGGGCGGCGTCGGTGGCGCGGCGGCAGGTACGCTGACCTTTATGGTCGGCGGCGGTGCAGATGCGTTTGCAACCGCTAAGCCGCTTTTCGACATCATGGGCCAAAAAGCGGTGCATTGCGGCCCAGCGGGCAATGGGCAAGCGGCCAAGATTTGCAACAATATGATCCTGGGCGTGACCATGATTGCCACCTGCGAAGCGTTTGCCCTGGCCGACAAGCTGGGGCTCGACAGGCAGGCGATGTTTGACGTGGTGTCGACCTCCTCGGGCTATAGCTGGACGATGAACGCCTATTGCCCGGCCCCCGGCGTGGGGCCGCAAAGCCCGGCGGATAATAATTACCAGCCCGGCTTTGCCGCTGACCTGATGTTGAAAGACCTGCGGCTTAGCCAGCAAGCCGCCGAAGATGCGGATGCCGACACGCCGATGGGCGCAGCGGCCCAAGCGCTCTACGCCCAGTTTGTAGAAGAAGAGGACGGCGCGGGACGCGATTTCTCGGCCATGCTGCCGCGATTCGAATCACGGGGCAGAAAGGTCTAATTGCTCCGGATTTTTTCTGGAAACTGTTGCTATTTTGTGGCAGTATACCCAGGACACTCCAAGATATGTCCGCTTTTAAAGCCCGGCGGATCGGTGACACAAGGCACAGGTGCACCTCGTATCGGTCAGCCGGGCTGCGGATGCTTCCCCCGCAAACATAGATCGAAAGAACGCCGCGCAACGGTGCGCGTTTAGTTGGCCACGCTGATGCTAACGCGCCGGTTTTGGCGACCTTTTTTCTCGATCTTGCCGATGGTGACTTTGCCGATCTCGCCGGTGCGGGCGACATGGGTGCCACCACAGGGTTGCAGATCGACCTGATTGGCCCCGTCACCGATACGCACCAAACGCACGCGACCGGCCCCCGATGGCGGCGCGACCGACATGGTTTTCACCAGACCCGGATTGGCGGCCAGATCCTCATCACTGATCCAGGTTTCCGAGACCGGCAGATCGCGCGTGATCAGGGCGTTTAGCTGTCCTTCCAACACGGCCTTATCCTCGGGCGCTTCGGGCATGTCGAAATCGAGCCGCCCTTTTTCGGCGCCAACGGCCCCGCCCGTCACAGGCAGCGGGATCACAACCGACAACAGATGCAGCGCGGTGTGGATGCGCATATGGCCATAGCGCCGATCCCAGTCGAGGCTTTGGCGCACCTCGGCCCCAACTGGCGGCAGGGTCATGGGCTCAGACGGGACCAGCACGATTGCGCCCCCCTCCCCCTTCACCGCCGTCGCGATGGGGATGCGCCCGCCCTCCCAACTTAGCGTGCCGCTATCACCCGGCTGCCCGCCGCCGCGCGCATAGAAGATCGTGGCATCCAGGATCACGCCGCCCTCTTCGGTCAGGCCAGTAACTTTGCCCCCTGCCGATTTGCGATAGGGGTCGTCCATGAACAGGGTCGCAGTCATGTCTTGGGGTCTTCCGTGTCTGTGTCTGTGTCGGCGCGTGGCGCCGACTCGGGCTCTGCCGGGGTCGGTGCGCCGCCGGGCAGCGCCTCGGGGTTGCGTAGCCAGATATCGCGCTGAGCAAAGGGGATTTCGATGCCTTCTTCGGTGAAGCGCTCGGCGATCTGGTGGTGCATCTCGGTCTTGACGGTCAAAAGCTGGTTCACATCCCGCAAGATCGCGCGGATGCGGAAATCGAGGCTGTCGGCACCGAAACCGATGAAATCGACACCGGGCGGCGGGTACATGGCGACGCCTGGATGCGATTTTGCGATCTCTAGCAAAATCTCCTCAACACGCCTGGTATCGGTGCCATAGGCCACGCCCACATTGATCGTGGCGCGGCCAATATTGTTGCCACGCGTCCAGTTGGTGACAGTCCCGCTGATGAAATCAGCGTTGGGCACGATCACATCGGTGCGGTCGAAGGTTTCGATCCGGGTGGAGCGGACCGAGATTGATTTCACAATCCCCATATTGCCGCCGACCTCGATCCAATCCCCTTCCGAAATGGGGCGTTCGATCAACAAGATGATGCCAGACACAAAGTTCGACACCACGTTTTGCAGGCCGAAGCCGATGCCAACCGACAACGCGCCCAACACAAAGCCAAGCGCGGTCAGGTCGATCCCCCCGGCGGTGACCGCGATCACCGCGGCCAGCGCGATCCCGATATAGCCAACCCCCGCCGTCACCGCGTTGCGTGCGCCGGTATCCATCTTGGTGCGCGGCAGGACGGTGGATTTCAGCGCCCCTTGCAACAGTCGGGTGATCAAAACCCCGATGAAGAAGGTGGCGATGACCGATAGGACCATACCAGGTGTCAGGCGCACACCGCCGATGGTCATGCCTTCCCAAAAGCGGGAATAGAAATCCGACAATTGATCGGGCCGCACGCCCCAGGTCAGCGCCAATAGCGGCAGGGCGGCGAAGATCAGCAGGAAGTTTACCGCCACCGGCAATAGCGCCTCGGAGGCGGAGCTGCGCGTGGTGCGGAAGGCCAGCGCGTATAGATCGCGGATCACCGGTTGCAGCGCCACCAGGATGCCCAGGATGCCAATGGTCAGCGCCGTCGGCAGCATGATAGCCTCAGCCGCATTGGTGTAGCCGACCAAGGCCAAGAGCGGGCCGACGATCGCCACAAGCAGCAAGGCGCGGGCGACAAGCGCGATGAAGCCGCGTGCAAAGGCCGACCCGTCTTCGGGGGCAACCTCGGGCCGTCCGACCGACAGGGCATGCGCAAAGCGCCAATAAGATAGGGCCAGCAACACCAACACCGGCAGGGTCAGAACCCCGCGCGCGGCGGGCGCCACCTGGTTCAGGCCCGATAGCGCCTCGATCACGCTGCCCAGACCAAAGAGGATACCGATGCTGACCAGAGACCGTTTGGCCGAGGCCTTTTGATGCTCATCCAGTTCCAGCAAGCCAAGCGGGCCGTCGCCTTCGGGGAAGACCCGCCCGGCCAGCCAGCGCGCGGCAAAGGCGGCGAGAATCAACGTGCCAAACGCCTCCAACAGCGCCACGGCGTCCGCACCCAGCAAGCCGCTGCTCAGCACCGCCGCCAAGATTGCAATCACCCCCAAAAGCGGAATCACCACCTGTGACAACGACACCAGGAACGTTACCGCCGCGCGCCCGCGCAGATGCGCGTTGCGCTGCAACCGCCGCGTGGCCATCAGCGCGAACTTGCTGCCGCGTAGGATCGCCAGACCGCCCAGGATCAAGAACAGCAAAATCACCGGGGCGTTTTCGACGGCCTGTTCGCGCTGGGCCGGATTGGACAGCCGTGTGCGGAAATCACTATCCAAATCCAGCGCCACGTCGCGCACCGCCGTTAGCGCGCCCGGCCAATTGACCGGGTTGGCGGGGCTGGGCGCGTGTTCCAAGAATTCTTGTTGCTGACGGTCCCTCAGTTGCGCGTCGATCTCGCGGATCAGGCCTTCGGCCCGCGTGGCGGCCTCCAGCGCGCTCAGCACCGGTTCCTGCGCGAAGGTCAATTGTTCGGTTAGCTCAAGCCGCCGCTCGGCGATGGAATCAAGCTCGGGCGAGCCATCTTCCGGCAGCGGCCCGAGCGCTTCGATCTGTGCTTGCAGCGTGGCGATGCGATCTTCGTTGACCGATTGCGCCTCGACCAGGCGCAGGCGCCATTCGACAAGATCACCGCGCAGGTTTTCGAAAAACGCGGTCGAGGCGCGCCCGGCCTCAATCAAGTTTTCGGCGCGCGTGGCCTCGGTCTCCCAGGCCGCAAAGTCGATCTCTGACGCGGCGGCGGTCTCTGAAACGCTGGCGCTTTGGGCAAACCCGCTGCCCGCCATCACGCCGATTAGCAGGAAAAGCGTCAGCGCCAGAAGGGAAAGCGCCCGCGCCATCACGCGTCTTCGAACACGTCCGGAATATCCATCGCCGGACGATCCAGCCAGGCCGGAACCGGCAGGCCCTTTTCGCGCAGAAATTCAGGATTGTAGACCTTGGATTGATAGCGCGTGCCATAATCACAAAGGATGGTCACGATGGTGTGGCCGGGCCCCATTTCCTTGGCCATACGCGTGGCACCGGCCATGTTGATGGCGGAAGAACCGCCCAGGCAGATACCCTCTTCCGCCAGCAGATCAAAGATCATCGGCAGCGCCTCGGCATCGGGGATCTTATAGCACAAGTCTGGTGTGAACCCTTCGAGATTGGCGGTGATGCGCCCCTGCCCGATGCCTTCGGAGATTGAATCCCCGCCCGCTTGCTGCCCGGTATAAAGCTTGAACAGGCCAGAGCCTTCGGGATCGGCCAAGCCAACCTTCACGCCTTTGGGCTGCAGAAACTCCCCCACGCCCGCAACGGTGCCGCCAGAGCCCACCGCGCAAATGAAGCCATCGACTTTGCCGCCGGTCTGATCCCAAATCTCAGGCCCTGTGGTTTCAACATGGGCTTGCCGATTGGCGGTGTTGTCAAACTGATTGGCCCAAATCGCGCCTTCGGGAAGGGTCTCGTTCAACGCCGCCGCCAGACGGCCGGAATAGCGTACGTAGTTATTCGGGTTCGAATAGGGGGCGGCGGGCACCTGGATCAACTCCGCCCCGGAAAGGCGCAGCATGTCCTTTTTTTCCTGGCTCTGCGTTTCAGGGATGACGATGACGGTCTTGAACCCCATCGATGCCCCCACCAGCGCCAGACCGATCCCGGTATTGCCAGCCGTACCTTCGACAATCGTGCCGCCTGGGCGAAGCTGCCCTTTGGCAACCGCATCTTGGATGATGTAAAGCGCGGCGCGGTCTTTGACCGATTGGCCGGGGTTCAAAAACTCGGCCTTGCCCAGGATTTCACAACCTGTCTGATCGCTCAGCTTATTCAGGCGGATCAGGGGCGTGTTGCCGATGGCCGAAGCCAGATCTTTGTGGATGGTCATTATGCGCGCTCCAAGGCCGTTTCGGCATCTGTCTTGTGGCTGTCAGGGATAGGCGCGCAGCGGGGCAAACTCAACCCGCTCCGCGCAAGCGATCACGGTTCAGTAGAAGCCACTGAAAGCTGACAATCCCCGGCGCATCGGCAATGTCGCCACCTTGGTAGAGCTGGTTGGCCGTGTCGAAATCGACGATGTGACTTTGAATATCCTCATCTTCGGTTTCGACACCGCCCAAGCCCATGGCGGTATCCGGCAAATCAGCGATGCCCACATAAGAATAAAGCAGCTGTGCGATACCGCCGGGGCTTGGGTAGTATTTTGCAATGAAATGCAAATCACCAAGCTGCAATCCCGCCTCCTCCTGCGCTTCGCGCCGGGCGGCATCTTCGGCGGTTTCGCCAGCATCGATCATGCCTGCGACAGGTTCCAGCAACCACGGATTGGCGTCACCATGGGCCAAAGCGCCAAAGCGCGCCTGTTCGACCAACAGGATACGGTCGCGTACCGGGTCATAGGGCAAAACCGTGACAGCATCCGACACACGCCACATGCCGCGTTCCACAGGGGCCGACCAGCCGCCACCTAGCCTGCGAAACTTGGCGCGCATTTCTTCGGCGACAAAGAATTTGGTGTAGGGGAAGCGATGGGCCTCGATCTCAACATCATCGCGCCCCATCCCGGTGCCAACAAGCCCGGGGCGCTGCCACTGCCCGGCCCTGACATAAGATTGCGCGCGTGATTGAATCATGCCGAAGCGGTGGCCGAGTTCCTCGGGCGTGGCCTGCCCCATCTGGCGCATCACCTCGGCGGCGGCCTGACAGCTTAGCGGCCCCCAATCCGCGGCCCAAAGGTCGAGCGACCAATCCTCGGCCGGGTCACCCGCAGGCGCGGTGGGCCGCCAAACCTCCGCCCGTTCTGTCCCGGCTTGGGTCACCACCTCAACCGGTCGGCGTTCATAGCCAAAGCAGGCTTCGTAAAAATCCAAGCGCGCCAGGGCCTGGGGATCGACCTCGATCAAAAGCCCCTCGGCGCCCACGCCCCGATCCAAAACCGGATAGGCCGCGCCGGAAACCCGCGCCACACGCTCACCCGGCAGTTGGGCCGCACGCGCCTGCAGGGGTTGGCCCGCCGCCACCTCGAACAAAGGCGCATGGCGCAAGGTGCCAAAAAGAAAAATCGCTGCCATCGGGGCCTTGCCTGTCCTCAGCGCCAATTGCGCGCGACCACTTCCAACAGAGCGCCCGCCACAACCCCGCCGACCAAAAGCGTGGCCCAAATCGGCACGGTCAACGATTGCAGCAAATACTCCAAGAACAGCTCCAGCGCCGCCACCGTCGCCTCCCCCGCGCCATCATAGCGCAAATTGGCCGAGCGCAGGAACATCGTGCGCAGCGCAAAAATCGCCAGCCCGAAAAACGCCAGTTGCACCGAGGTGCGAATGCCATTGCCAACCCCAACGGCCAGCCCTTGCCCGGCAAGTCTGCCTGCCACCATCCAGCCCTGCCAGGCCCCGATCAGACCGATGGACAAGGGGAAATAGGTTGCCGGGATTTCTTCGGGAAACGTGTCCAGCACGAACCCCGCCGCGATCCAGCCGATCCCGAAAAACAGGATTGCTGCAACTAGCTTTGGGGCGGTGGGCATCAAAAAGCTCCGTCAGGCCGGACGCGTCACCGTGATCTGCGTCACGTCGCACACTCCGAAATGAAAGGCCGACGCGCAAGAGGTGAGATAAAAGTTCCACATCCGACGGAACCGATCGTCAAAGCCCAGATCGGCCACCTCATCCCAACGCCCGTTAAAGGTTTCATGCCAACGGCGTAGAGTCTGGCTGTAGCTTTCCCCAAACTCAATCGAACCTTTGACCTCAAGCCCGGCACGCGCGACCTCCTGCTTGAGGATTTTCGGCGCAGGCAACATGCCACCGGGGAAGATGTACTTCTGAATGAAATCCACGCCCTTGCGGTACAGTTCCCAGCGTTCATCCTGCACCGTGATGATCTGCAAGGTCGCGTGTTTTCCGGGCTTCAACCGTTCGCGCACCGTGTCGAAATAAACCGGCCAGTATTTCTGCCCAACCGCTTCAAACATCTCAATCGACGCGATGCCGTCATAGCGCCCGGTCTCATCGCGATAATCTTGCATCTTGATCTCAACCCGGTCGCTGAGCCCCGCTTTGGCGATGCGCTCGACCGCATAGTTGAACTGTTCCTGGCTGATCGTCAGACCCGTCACCTTCAGCCCACGTTCCTTGGCGGCGTATTCGGCAAACCCGCCCCACCCACAGCCGATCTCAAGCACATGATCGCCGGGTTGCGCGCCCATCTGATCAACCATCGAGGCATATTTGGCCGTCTGCGCCGCTTCGGTCGATTCCTGACCCGTCGCAAAAATCGCCGAGGAATAGGTCATCGTGTCATCCAGCCACAGCCGGTAAAACTCGTTGCCCAGGTCATAATGCGCCGCGATGTTCTTTTTCGCCTGCGCCTTGGTGTTGCGCTGCAACCAAAAGCGCAGCCGCTCATAGGCGCGGATCATCCCCAGACCCAGGAAGCCATCGTAAATCTCGGTGTTGTCGGCATGGACCAGATCCATGAATGCCTGCAGATCGGGCGTGGTCCACCAGCCATCCAGATACGCTTCGCAAAAGCCCAAGTCGCCTTCACGGATCAAACGCGCAAAAACATCGTTGTTGTGGATATGCACCTCGGCCACCGGCCCAGGCTTTGCCCCTTCGGCCCGAAAGCTGCGCCCATCGGGCAGCACAAAATCCAGCCGCCCATGTTGCATCTGTTGCGCTTTTTCGAACACCGCCCCGAAATAGCGCGGCAAGTTTTCCTCGCCTTTTGCCGTTTCTTTGATCTTCATATGGTCCTCTTCGTGTCACGCCATATTGACGCGACCAGGTTGACATCCACAAGGGTTGAGCGCGCCAGATCGCGTCAAAATCCGCGGTTTTCATAGGCCGCAAGCGCCCGTTTGCGCCCATCAGCGGCCTCAACAACCGGTCTCAAAGGATATGGATCATCCGGCGCCATCGACCAGCTTTTCGGGATCGCCGCAAAATAGCTCAGCGCCGTATCGGTCGGTTTGGGGGTGATTTCCGCCAGCCAGCGGCGGCGATACCGCCCCTCAGCGTCGAATTTTTCAGCTTGGGTCTCGGGGTTGAAGACACGGAAATAAGGCGCCGCATCTGGCCCAGACCCCGCCGCCCATTGCCAGCCCATCGCGTTCGAGGCCGGATCCCAATCCACCAGACAGTCTTCGAACCAATCAAGGCCTAGTTTCCAATGGGTCATCATATGCTTGGTGAGGTAGGAGGCAACCAGCATCCGCGCCCGGTTGTGCATACGCCCAGTCACATACATCTCACGCATGGCCGCATCGATGATCGGCATGCCCGTGCGCCCGCGCTTCCAGGCTAGAACCTCAGGCCGCGCGCCATCTGCGTTCCAGGGGAACGCATCCCAATCCCGCCGCCAGTTCTGATCGACGATGTATGGGGTGTGAAAGACCAGGTGATAGGCAAAATCGCGCCAGATCAGCTCTTTCAAAAAGGTCTCGGCCCCCGCCTGACCGCGCTCCATCGCCTGCCACCCGGCATGCCAGCAACTCCGTGCGCTAATCTCTCCATAGGTGAGGTTTTCGCTCAGGCCCGAGGTGCCATCTTCGGCCAAAAGATCGCGCCGTTCCTTATAGGCCGCAATCCCGTTCTCCAAGAACGCCCCCAATCGGTCGCGCGCCGCGCGCTCGCCCACCTGAACATGTGCCTGCAAAACATCCGCGCCACGCCGCATGGCGGCCCCCATGGCCCAACTGGCCGGGTCATCACTTTGCGGCCAAGCCGCAGGCGCGCGCGGTTTTGGGGTTGGCAGCGGCGCGGCGACCTCCCGCCCACGCACGGCTTTCCAAAACGGCGAGTAGACCTTGTAGTAGCCGCCCGAACCGGTCTGCACCTCCCAGGGCTCATGCACCAGATGACCCGCATGGCTTTCGGCCAAGACCCCATCAGCCTTCAAACCCGCCTTGACCGTCTCATCCCGCATCCGCGCGGCAGGATCGTAAAGCCGGTTCCAGTGCACCGCACTGGCGCCCACCTCTGCCACCAGATCGCGCAGCACGCGCAAGGCCAAGCCCCGGCGGCAAATCAACGTGCTGCCCTCGGCCGCCAAGGCCCGTGCCAAGGCCGTCACAGCCTCACCCAAACGCCATTTCGGCGCCGCGCCATGGGTTTCGACAACCTCGTCAAAAATGAAAACCGGCAGCACGGGCGCCCCCGAGCGCACAGCCGCCACCAAGGCCGGATTATCGGCCAGCCGAAAATCCCGTCGCACCCACCAAATCACTGGCTGTTCTGACATGCCCGCCTCGCCCAATCCGCCGCATCGTGCCCAGAACCTAGCGCGCGCCTTGCAAGATCAAGCAAAGCCCGCCCACTCTTTATCCCAGAAATATGGCCGCCGGAGGCAATCAACGGCCCGCCAAAGGCCCAAGACCTCCGAAACAGCCCACAACCCAGCCACAAACGCCCCGGAAACCCTAGGTTTCCGGCCCCGGCGATGCGCCGCAGGCGCAGCGCAACCGCTTCGGGTTTATGCGGTCACATCGACCACCACACGGCCACGCACGCCGCCTTTGAGGATGGCACGGCCCAACTCCGGCAAATCCACCAAGGTCGCAGGTTCGATCATCGCCTCCAGCGTCTCCATCGGCAGGTCTTTGGCAATCCGCTCCCAGGCGCGCAACCGGGCCTCATAAGGCTGCATCACGCTGTCGATGCCCAGCAAATTCACGCCCCGCAGCAAAAACGGGATCACGGTCGCAGGCAGGCCAGCGCCCCCGGCCAGCCCCACAGCAGAAACCGACCCGCCATATTTCATCTGGCCCAAAACACGCGCCAGCATCGCGCCACCCACCGCGTCGACGCAGCCGGCCCAGGTCTCGGATTCCAGCGGGCGCTTCACCGTTTCCGCCAACTCCTCCCGCGCCACAATCCGTGCCGCCCCAAGGCTTTTGAGGTAATCTTCCTGCTCGGGCCGTCCGGTTACGCCAGCCACCTCATAGCCGAGGTTCCCCAAGATCGCGGTCGCGACCGAGCCGACGCCACCCGCCGCTCCGGTCACCAAAACCTCACCCTTTTCAGGCGTTAACCCATGATCTTCCAGCGCCATCACGGCCAACATGGCGGTAAACCCAGCCGTGCCCACCGCCATGGCCTGACGCGTGCTCAACCCGTCGGGCAAGGGCACCAGCCAATCGGCCTTGACGCGCGCTTTGGTGGCATAACCGCCCCAATGCGCCTCGCCCACGCGCCAACCGGTCAGCACAACCTTATCGCCGGGGCTGTAGCGCGGGTCGTCGCTGGCCTCGACCGTACCGGCAAAGTCGATGCCGGGCACATGGGGGTAATTGCGCACCAAACCGCCGCCGGGCCCAATGCAGAGCCCGTCTTTGTAGTTCAGCGTCGAAAACTCAACCGCGACCGTGACATTCCCTTCGGGCAGGCGATCATCTTCAAGGGTCTGAACAGATGCGCTGGTTTTGCCCTCGTCATCCTTTTCCACCAAAAGCGCTGTAAAGCTCATCTTTTTTCTCCCGTTCACGCGATGCAAAAGCTTTGCGCCGCAACCGATTGACTCAATTCCAAAATTTCTCGCGCACTATCGCACGCAACGGACCATCTGGTGTCATCACCGTCAGCTCCGTGTCTTCGTCCCAATGGGTCATGCGCACCATGCCGATGGCGACACCCACCCCAAAATCCGGGGAATTCGCAGCCGAGGTCACCTGCCCCACACGTTTCTTTCCCGACATCAACGGCCAGGGCCGATCACAACTGGGCACCACCCCATCAATCTCGACCGGGCGGATTTGCTGCACCGGGCCTTCTTTGGCCACGCGCAAGAGCGCGTCGCGCCCGATACACCCAATCGCGGTGGCGGTGTTGCAGAACTTACCCAAACCGCATTCATGGGGCGTATTGTCGTCGGTCATGTCATTGCCGTAGCTCAGCAAACCGCCCTCGACCCGCTCAATCCCATTGGGGCAGCCCGCCCGCACATCCATCGGCGCGCCCGCCTCCATTAAGGCGTTCCAAAGCGGCATGCCAATATCGCCACCTTCGACATAAATCTCGAACCCGCCCTGTTTCGAATAGCCAGAGCGCGCGACCACCAAATCGCGGCCTTGGAAATCGAAATGGCCAAAGCGGAAAAACCGGATTTCGCGAACCGCGTCACCAAAAACCTGGGCCATCAAATCATCCGCCTTGGGCCCTTGAACGGCAAGCGGCGAGACATCCGGCTCATCCACCAGCACATCCAGCCGATAGCCATTGGCCACGCCCTTGACCCAAAGCAACAGGTCACTGTCGGCAATCGAAATCCACCAGCGATCCTCGGCCAGTTTCACGGCCACGGGATCGTTCAACATGCCGCCTGTCTCATCCACAATGGGCACATAATAGCATTGCCCGGGCAGCATCCCCCGCAGATCGCGTGGCGTCAGCATTTGCATCAACCGCCCGGCATCAGGCCCGCGCAGCTCCACCTGCCGCTCAGCGGCCACATCCCAGATTTGAACTGCGTCCTTGAGGTGCCGGTAATCTTCTTCAACCGAGCGGAACATGGTCGGCAAAAGCATCCGGTTATAGACGGTATAGGCTTGCACGCCCGCCGCCTCGACGCCTTCGGAAAAGGGGGTGCGCCGCAACCGGCGCGAGGGGGTGATCAATGCCATTCGGGCACCTCCTCGGGCATATAAGGCAGATCGGTATCGGTGGTTTTCACACCCAATGCGGTCAGCATGGCGTGGACCTGCCCACGGTGATGGGTCTGGTGGTTGAAGAACTGAAGCACACAGGTGGCTTTCGCCAGCGTTTTGGCGACACCGGTTGAGCCCGGGGTGAAGGTCAGATCACCCTCTAACTCCTCCGGCAGCAGGCTCCAGGCCCACCCCGCAATGCGCGCGTCAAGCTTTGGGCGTTCGGCCATCAGATGTGGCCAGTCATAAGCCTCGGCCGTGCCTTGGGGCGTGCCGGCGGAAACCGGCCCCGGCCCTCCATCGAACCGGGCCAACCAGACCAAATCCCCCCAAAACGCATGGCTAAGCGTGCCTTGGATGCTGCCGAAAAACGCGCCGCGATCCGCGGTTCGCGCCTCGGCGCTCAAGCCATTCACTGCCTGAAACATCCATTGGTTCTGCCACGCATTATAGCGCGCCATCAGCTGCGCATAGGCGGGCGTGATCATTTCCTGCCGCCTGCGCTGCCGCCCCAGTCAATCGCGCAAATCTCGCCCGATTTGCCCGACAAATCCCAAACGCGCCCGAAATCGCGCACTTTGGATTTCAGGCTTCGGGCAGCAATCACATCAGGGCCCATCCAGTATTTGGTGTTGGTCATCACCACCGGATGATCGGGAGAGGCGCCTTCGATCATTTCGATCTCGCCTTGAATCTTGCGCCCGACATAAAGCCCGCGCCGACGGCCTTCGCGCACGATCTCAACCTTTTCACGCTCTGCCCCGATGATCTCGGACACCAGCAGCGTGAACAGGCCCGTCGTCCCACCAGCCGAACCCGACAAGATTTCCAGAAGCCCGTTATAGGCCTTACCGCTCGCGCGCTCATCGATATAGGCGGCGACCTTCCAATCGCCCTCGGCCATCCGACCGGGGATTTCGACCATCAGGCCCACATTCAGACCCGTCAGGCTTTCCCCCTCAAAATGGCCTTCGTCGATGGCAATCGCCATCCAAGCCTTGCAGTTGCCTTCGGTGGGCGGGTGTTTGCCAAGGCTCACCACGCAGGGGCAAAACAAGGTGCAGTTGCAGTTGAGAAACAGCTCGCCCTTGATGGCCCAATCGCGCGGCGTCATGCGGCGGCGCTTGGGGTTATCCATGCGTTGGTCGATGCGTTGACTGACCGGCAGCCGGTCGGCGTCAGGTTTGCGGTTCACGGCCATGTCTATCCTCCGTCAAAAAAGGGCGTTGGCAAGCGTCAGCGCCCCGCCGCCAATCAGCACGACGCCCAAAGGCCGGGTCAGTATCGCGCCAATCCAACTCAGTTTCTCAAGCGCCATCACCAGGGTCGCAATCCCCATGAAGGCAAGGTTCATCACACCACCCGCAAAGGCGAGAAGCATCAGCGCCCAACAGCAGCCCAAGCACACAGCGCCCAGGCGCAACCCGTTGCGAAACGGGCCTTCGGCCCAGTGCTCCATGAAAAAGGCCAGCGGGGCGCGGCACTGGCTGACGCAGGCCTCTTTCAACGCGCTGAACTGGTACAGGCCCGCAAAAATCAGCAGCGCGCCCGATAAAGCCGCCGACCGGCTATCGCCGAACACGGTTAGCGCCCCGGCTTGGGTTAGCGCCATTTGCGCGCCCGCCGCCAGCACGGAAAACCCGCCCCAGACCAACATATACCCAGCAAGAATTGCGCCGATCCCGCTGCCAGACCCGCGCCCGATTTCGTCATAGGTGGCAAAGGCCGGCAGGGCCGTTGGGGCCATCATCGCAGCACTCATCAAGAGCCACATCGCGACCAAGCCAGCAAAGCCAGCCGCGTCCGGCGAAACTATGCACAAGCTACGCAGGAACTCTGCCCCGTAGATCGCACCCGCGTCGCGCAGGTCTTGCGGGAGCGCCATGGCATAAAGCGCCAGCCAGGCGATGGCGATGCCGCCATAAAGCGCCAGCCAATGCGGTCTGGCCATGCCACGAATGCGTGCCGCAACCATTCTCTGCGCCCTCTCCCCAAAAGCGTCATCCTCTTGCACTCCATATGTCAGACCTTTAAATGTCTGACAAATGAAAATTGACCCAAACAGCTCCGCCGATCTTTCGGCCCAAATCGCCAGCGCCATCCGCGATGCGATTGTGGGTGGCGATTTGATCGTTGGTGACCGCCTGCCGTCCGAGGCCGAACTGGCCGATCAGTTCGAGGTTTCGCGCTCCACCGTGCGGGAGGCGTTGAAACGCCTGGCCGCGCAATCGCTGATCCGCACCCAGCGCGGCGCGTTTGGCGGGGCGTTTGTGAACCGGCTGTCTTACGAAGATGCCTATGCGCAGCAGATCACAACCTCGACCCTGCTGCTCAGCATGAATGCGGTCAGTTTCGATGTCGCCTGCGAAGCGCGCTTTGCTATGGAGCGCGCCTGCGCACCGTTGGCCGCAGACCGGCGCAGCGCGGACCATCTGGCGACCATGCGGGCGGAAATCCACCGTCAGGGCCAACCGGGTCTGACGGATGAGGCCTTTTGCGCCTCGGACGTGGCGTTTCACCGGGCTTTGGTCGATGGCGCGGGCAATCCCGTGATGGCCTATCAACTGGCGGGCGCGGTTGAGGCGATGCAGCCCTTGATGAATATGATCACCTTCACCGCCCGTTCGCGCGAAGAGATTGTGGGCCTGCACACGCGCCTAGCCGATGCGATCGAGGCCCAGGATGGGGCCGAGGCGACCGAGGCGTTGAGCGCGCTTGAAACCTATACCCGGCAGTTGGCGCAATCGGTCTTTGCGGCGCGCGACGCGGCGCGCGCGACCTGAGCAGGCCAGAGTTCACGCGAATTTCGCCCGGAAAACGCGCGATTTCAGCGCCCCTCCACCCCGTCGCTGCAATTCTGCTTGCGGGGCAGCGCGCGCTTTTCTAGCGTTTCGCGCAATAACACCACCCAACAGGGATACCATCATGACGTTTCGTTTCGCCCTTGGCACCGCCATGGCCGCCTGCTTGGCTGTTCCAGCCTTCGCGCAAGACCTGCTGGTTTTCGACTATTCCGGTTTCGAAGACCCCAGCTTCCACCAGCCCTTCATCGACGCCCATGGCGCAAGCCCGGAATTCGTGTTTTTCGGCGACGAGGATGAGGCGTTCCAGCGCCTGCTGGCCGGGTTCCAATCGGATGTGACCCATATCTGCGCCGGGTCCGTGCCGCGCTGGCAAGCCTCGGGCATTATCGAAGCGTGGGATACCGCGCAGATCGCGGCCTTTGACACGCTGAACAGCGATCTGGTGGGCGCCGATGTCTTGGCCGGTTCTTCTGATCTTTACTTCCTGCCGACCGACTATGGCTCCACCGCGTTGGCCTATAACGCCGAAACCGTGCCCGAGGGCGATGTTGCCAGCCTGGAGGTGTTCAACAACCCTGCATATGCCGGGCGGCTCTCGATCCCGGATAATGTGGATGATGCTTATGCACTGGCGTATCTGGCCACCGGTGTCAGCGACTGGTCGAACGTGACCGATGCCCAGTTTGAAGCCGCCACCGATTGGCTGCGCGGCATTCACCCCAACCTTTTGAACTACTGGGTCGATCCGGCAGAGATTTCGCAGCTCATGGCCTCGGGCCAGGTACAAGCTGCTTGGGTCTGGAATGAGGTGCCGGTGGCCCTGGCCGAAGAAGGTTTCCCCGTCGGCTTTGCCCGCAATACCAGCGAGGGGACCAGCGTCTGGCTGTGCGGCTATGTGAACATGACCGAAAGCGCCGGTGATGAGGCACAAGCCTATGATTACGTGAACGCGATCTTGTCCGATGCCTCCGCCGGGCCGTTGCTGGACAATGGCTTTGGATCAGCCAATGCCGCCGCCCTGGAGGCCCTTGGCGCCGAAGCCATGGAAGCGGCCGGTCTGGGTGAGGTGACGGTGCCGGTTCTGGCGCAGCTGCCGATTTCCAATGAACAGCGTGAACGCCAGGCCGAAGCGTTTGAACGCATCAAAGCCGGGTTCTAATCCGATCCCAGCCTGATGGCGAAGGGGCACCCAAACGGGTGCCCTTTTTTCTTAGTGGCAGTGATAGACCACCGGGCCTGCATGGCAGCATTCTTCGCCATTGCCGGTCAGAAAACAGCCCGACTGATGGCCGATTACCTGACCCGCAAACGGGGCCATCGGGCCAGCCGCCGCGGCGGAGGCGGAAAGAACAACAACAAAAAGGCTCGCAAAAATCCGGGTCATGGGTCAGCTCCAGTTCTGGGTCGCGGCGCAGGGTCCATTCTGGCCGATCTGGGTTAGTCAAATGTCAACAGAACCAACTGAGTGCCGGGCATTTGAGTGATCGCCCTTTCATCGGCCTGCTTGTATTCTAACGGGCCAGCCCATAGATTTATTCCGTCCCCTCGGGGACTATGGACATAAACGCGCTCGTAATAAGCGGATCGGACCCGGGGGCGGTACCCGGCGGCTCCACCAAACACTCCGTCGTTTGCGGATCATGGGGCCGAAACAGGATCGACGAACGTCTAAAGGGGTTAGCTTTGTCCCGGTGAGATACCACCGTTATCGGTTCAAATTGTACAGTTGCAAACGACAACCGTGCTCCGGTCGCAGTCGCTGCGTAAGCAGTGCCTAAGATCGAAATCTAAGCCCTTGCGCCTAGCCGCGTAAGGCGGGGTCCGCAGGCACCTGGCAACAGAAGCCTGCATTTCTTCACGCCCCTGCAGGGGCTTTTTTTGTCTTTGGGGCTGGCCATGCCGCTAAATCGTCGGGGGTTGCTGCTGGGGATCGGTGGGGCTGCGCTGGCGCAAAGCGCTTGGGCCTCCCCGCGGCCTCACCTTCGAGACAACGCGATCCTTTCCCCGACCGATGCCGCTGCCTTCGAAGCTGAGACCCGTGGGCGATTGGGCGTGGCCATTCATGATCTTGGCTCGGGGCGGCTCAGCGCCTGGGCGGCAGAGGAGCGGTTTCCGTTGAACTCGACGGTAAAGTTCTTGCTGGCGGCGTTGCTGCTGCGGATCGTGGACCAAGGCCAATTGCGCCTGGACGACCGGATCAGATTGCGGTCAGACGATATCGTCACGTGGTCGCCGGTGACCGAGCAACGCGTCGGGACAGACATGAGTTGGGCCGAGATTTGCGCCGCAACCCTGCAAACCAGCGATAATACCGCGGCAAACCTGCTGATCCATCGCTTGGGCGGGGCCGAAGCCTGCACCGCGCGCCTGCGCGCTTTGGATGATCCAACGACCCGGATTGACAGGCTTGAGCCCGAGTTGAACCTTCGCGCCCCGAACTCCCTCCTCGACACCACGACCCCGGCGATGATGCTGCACCATCTGCATGGGTTCTTACTGGCCGACAGGCTACGACCCGACAGCCGCGCACAGTTATTGGATTGGATGGTCCAGAATCAGACCGGCGACCGCCGCTTGCGCGCGGGCCTACCCGCAGATTGGCGCGTGGCGGATCGAACCGGCACGTCGCGCCAGGGCGATAGTGCGACCATTGCCATGGCAATGCCGCCGGGCCGCGCCCCGGTTTTGATCGCCGTCTATATGTCGGAAACGGGGTTGCTGATGCGCCAGATGGATCAGATTCATGCCCGGATCGCCCGCCATATCGCCCCTCGCATCACCGCCCGATGATATTTTTTCATCTGCAAGTGATCCAATCTCCCCTGGCAAACGTTTACTGGGTGAACAACCTGACTTTTTTGGAGTTTGCAGGATGATTGGCGCATTGACGGCCATCGATCTTATCAACGTGACGGTGGGTCTTGCGACCATCGTTTTGGGCATGTTGGGCTGGCTGGCCCCGCGCTGGACGATGCAGCAGCTTGATATTCAATCCGGCCCCAGCAACATGGCCTATACCGAGGTTTCGGCGGTCTCAGGCTGCCTGTTTGTGGGCATGGGCCTGGGCGCGATCATGATCAATGAGCCGCTGGCCTGGGTGATCCTGGGGCTTGCCTATGGCGGTGCGGCGATTGGGCGTGTGACCTCGATCTTCCGGGACAACGCGGCCTCGCGCCAAAGCTGGACGTTTTTTGGCGTCGAAGCTGGGCTTGCGGCCTGGCTTGTGCTCGCCAATTTCTGATCCGCTTTTAAATCGAAACGAATCTTCTATGGTGAAGGGGCAGACCAGTTTGGGGTGCCCCTTTTTCCATGTCCGACCCGTCACAAACCATCGCTTATGGCCGCCTGATGCACCACGCCATGCGTGGGTTGATCCAAACAGTTCTGACCGATGTGTCCGAACGCGGCCTGCCCGGCGATCACCATTTCTTCATCACCTTCGACACCACGCAGGATGGCGTCGCCATCGCCGATTGGCTGCGCGATCGGTACCCTGAAGAAATGACCATTGTGATCCAGCACTGGTATGATGGGCTAGAGGTGGATGATGACGGGTTCTCGATCACGCTGAACTTTGGCGACAGCCCAGAACCGCTGCGCGTGCCGTTTGATTCCATCCTGACCTTTGTTGACCCCTCGGTGGAATTTGGCCTGCGCTTCGAAAGCACCGATGCCCCCGATGACGGGCCCGAGGATGAGCCCCCCTCCCCCGGCGACGACGTCTCGGACGACGAAGAGGCCGAGGTTCCGCCCCCCGCGACCCATGATGCCGAGGTCGTCAGCCTGGATCGGTTCCGCAAAAACCACTGACATTATCCGGGCTGCGGCCATGTTGCGCGCCCGAACCAATGTCACCAGGCTGGCAATTCCGCCCTGGTGATGCGACGAGCTTGTGCAAATCGGGTTCGGCGGTGCGTGCAGCACCGCGACAGGGGGCAAGACATGTCGTCCAGTGATTTTGGCTTGTTCATGGGCCAATTGCTTCGCAAACCGCATCAGGTTGTGGCGCTGGCCCCCTCCTCTCGCTTTCTTTGCGCTGAAATGGTGGCCGAGATTGACCCCAATGGCGGCGCAGTGATCGAGCTTGGGGCGGGCACTGGCAATATCACCCGCGCAATCTTGGCACGTGGCTTGCCCGCAGATCAGCTTCATTCGATTGAGATGAACCCCGAGTTTTGCGACCGCCTGCGCGTACGCTTTCCGGGCCTGCATGTGCATCAGATGAGCGCAGGCGAATGCGGCGATCTGGACGTTGGGCCGGTGCAGGCCGTGGTGTCGGGCCTGCCGCTTTTGTCAATGCCGCTAGACCTCCAACGCGCGATCCTGTCAGGTTTTGTCAAACAGGTGCGACCAGGCGGCGATTATGTCCAGTTCACCTATGGCCCGAAACCGCCCGTCGCCAAAACCGTGCGGGAAGAGCTTGGCCTGACTTGGCGTCGGTCGCATAAGATTTGGTGGAATATGCCGCCCGCGCGGGTTTACCGGTTTCGGCAAACGGCCTGACCTGCGCCAATTGATTCCGTTGCCCTGCCCGGTCGCGCCGGATAAACGGCATACAACCGCATACCGGAGGGATTTGAGATGACCGCCACCCGCACTGAAACCGACAGCTTTGGCCCCCTAGAGGTTCCCACCGACAAGTATTGGGGCGCGCAGACCCAGCGATCAATCATGAACTTTCCCATCGGTTGGGAAAAGCAGCCTGTGGCCATTGTGCGTGCACTGGGCGTCATCAAACGCGCCTGCGCCGAAGCCAACTTCAAAGCCGGTAAGCTTGATGGTCTGGGCGAAGCGATGATCGAAGCCGCACAGGAGGTCATCGACGGCAAGCTCGATGACAACTTCCCCCTTGTTGTGTGGCAGACCGGCTCGGGCACACAATCGAACATGAACGCCAATGAGGTGATCGCCAACCGCGCCATTGAAATTCTGGGCGGTGAAATTGGGTCGAAATCGCCCGTTCACCCGAACGATCACTGCAATATGGGGCAGTCGTCGAACGATACCTTCCCCACCGCCATGCACATCGCCACTGCGATGACGGCGCGGGATGTGACCCTGCCGGGCCTGAAAAAGCTGCATGCCGCGTTGGAGGCCAAAGTGGCCGAGTTCGACGGCATCATCAAAATTGGCCGCACCCATACGATGGATGCCACCCCCCTGACGCTCGCGCAGGAGTTTTCCGGCTATGCCCATCAGGTCAAGAAAAGCATCGAACGGGTCGAAGCCGCGCTGGGTGATATCTATGAACTGGCCCAAGGCGGCACCGCCGTGGGCACGGGCCTGAACTCCCCCGTCGGATGGGGCGAAGAGGTTGCGGCCAATATGGCGCGGATCACTGGCCTGCCCTTTGTCACCGCACCCAATAAGTTCGAGGCGCTGGCCGGTCATGATGCCATGGTTGCGATGTCGGGCGCGCTTAAGGCAACCGCCGCGGCGCTGTTCAAAATCGCCAATGACATCCGCCTGCTTGGCTCGGGGCCGCGCTGCGGCTTGGGCGAGTTGATGTTGCCGGAAAACGAACCCGGCTCTTCGATCATGCCGGGCAAGGTGAACCCCACCCAGTGTGAGGCGCTGACCCAAGTCTGCGCCCATGTGATCGGCAATGACGCGGCGGTGGGCTTTGCTGGCAGCCAGGGGCATTTTGAGCTGAACGTCTATAAGCCCATGATGGCCTATAACGTGCTGCAATCCATGCAGTTGATCGGCGATGCGTGTGTGGCCTTCACCGACAATTGTGTGGTGGGCATTCAAGCCAACACCCAGCGCATCGAAAAGATCATGAACGAGTCGCTGATGCTGGTCACCGCGCTTGCGCCGACCATTGGCTATGACAACGCCACAACGGTCGCCAAGACCGCCCATAAGAACGGCACCACCTTGAAGGAGGAGGCTATTGGCTTGGGCTTTGTGGACGAAGAAACCTTTGATCGGGTTGTCCGCCCCGAAACCATGATCGGCCCGAAGTAAGCAACGCCCGCGGGTGGCCCGGCACCGCCTGGGCCGCCCGCGCTATTCGATCACGCGATGCACCTGCCAATGGGTGGAGCCTGAGACAATCACCTCCCCCATGCGTGGCCCCCAATCCTCGTGCATCTGGATCGTTGCGATCTTGTCGAAAAACCCCTGCAGCGCGCTGAGGTCCGCAATGGGAAACTCGACCTCCACATGGCTTTCTTTCGCGCCCACTGAGCCTGTTGTGATGCGCGCCGCGCTCATATCAATATCGGTTTGGCTGCCAATCTCGGCGTTCCATTGTTTGATCAGCTCTAAAGCGGCGGCCTTGTATCCAAAGCGCGCTTCAAAATGCCATCGGGCGATCATCATCCCCCTACTCCCTTCGCATTGCCCCCTGCTGCGATAGGTTTGGAGCGGGTCCGTTGACCGGACCACCGCGAGACTTTACCACAATTTTCGATGATTTTGGGGGATGCGCCCGTGGCAAAGATCGTGAACCTGCGCCAAGCCCGCAAGCAACGCGCCCGAGAGGAGGCGCGCGCTGAGGCGACGGCCCGCGCCGCCAAACATGGGCGCAGCAAAGCGCAAGTCGAGGCCGAGACCAAACAAGCGCAAAAGGCCGAGCACCTGATCCAAGGTCATTTCCGGGATCGTGACCCGGAATGAGCGGACGGCCTAGAAAGCACTCGCTGACATTGCGTGGGCACCGGACCTCGGTCTCGCTGGAGGATGCGTTTTGGCAGGAGGTTCAACGCCTGGCTGAGGACCGCGGGCAATCGGTGAATGCGTTGATTGCTGAAATCGATGCGGCGCGCGGGCTGTCCTCGGGCCTGGCCGCCGCGATCCGGGTGTTTGTGTTGAATGAGGTGAAAGAGGGAAGATAACCGCCCGTTAATCAAAACACCGCAAGCTTGACCCCATGCCGATCCGTCATCCCTATGATTCCGCCACCGCCTACATGGCCGACGTCTTCGGTGCCAAAGCCGTGCGCGATGGCAAGATCATCCGCCGCAATCTGCGCGATATCGACCGCTATGTGGGCCGCGATGCGTTTGTGTCAGAGCTGAACCGGCGCGGGTTTCGAGCGGTCGAAAACGCCGGACAAATGGTGATCTTTTGCAATCGAGAACCGGTGCGCATCGTGCGCTAGCCGGAAAACCGCGTTTTCCGGGTGGAATTCTCGCGAATTCCCTTGCGGCCAAGGTCCAAAGGAAAACGCGGTTTTCCGCCCGGAATTCGCGAGAATTCCGTCACCGATCCTGCAGGTCCAACCAGATCCCGTCCCGTGCCCGCACCGTAAGATAGGCCACCGGCACCGGCACTTTACCCGCCACCGGTGCGGCCTGAAACGCGCGCATCACCATGGCCAGCAAAAGCGGCCCTTCCACCATCGCAAACCCTGCGCCAGTACAGACCCGCGCACCGGCGGAAAACGGCATATAGGCCTCGCGCTGGCAGCGTTTGCCATTTTCGGTCTGCCAGCGGGCTGGGTCGAACCCATCGGGATTGTCCCAAAGCCGTTCATGCCGGTGCAAATGCCAGGGTGACAGCACGATCTGGCTGCCCTTGCGCAGATCGCGGTTGCGAAAATGCTCCGGGCAGGTGGTTTCGCGCACCATCATCGGCACGGGCGGGTAAAGACGCAGCGCCTCCCGAAACACATCCCGCGCGATTTTCAGCTTTGACACAGCGGCGAAATCCGGCTCGGCCCCAAGCACATCCGCCGCTTCAGCCGCGACACGCGCCTGCCAATCGGGATGCGTCGCTAGCAAATACAGCGTCCAGGCCAAGGCGCTGGCGCTGGTTTCATGCCCGGCAAGAAAGAAAATCGCGACTTGATCGACCATCTCTTCGATGCTGAAGCGCTCGCCATCCACCGGATCGCGCGTGGTCATGATTTTGGTCGCCAGATCATCTGGGGCGGTGCCAACCTCAATCTCAGCCATGCGGGCCGTGACAAGCCGCGTGATCAAGCCCCGGATGGATCGGGCGGCTGCACGGGTTTTTGCCCGGTGTCCGCGTGGCATCCAACGGGGCAGCGGCAGAAAGGCGGCGGCATTCAAAATCGGCTGCGTGCGCTGATAGGCGCGGAATTCATGGAACACCTGGGTGGCGATCTCATCCTCGATCGGAATCGAGAAGAGCGTGCGGAAAATCACATCCGCTGCCGCATGGCTCATCTGTTCTTCGATTTCGACCGGACCCGCCGCCAAGCGCCGCACCGCCGATTGGCCCGCCGCCCACATCGCTGGAAAGGTATCGCGCAGCCGCCCCCCCTCAAAGGCCGGATCGATCATGCGCCGCTGCCGCAGCCAGGTCTCACCATTGGTCAGAAAAACCGAGTTGCCCAAAAGCGGGCGCAGCCCTTCACCCACCCGGTCGGATTTCGGAAAATCCATCGGGCGCGCCTTTAAAACCTCATCCACCAGATCTGGCTGGTTCACCAGGTAAGAGCGGAAAAACGGCGTGCGAAACTCGGCCATCCAAGCGCGGTAGAGCCGTGCGGGTTGGGCCGATAAGATATCCTGCCGAAAGAGCCGCATATAGCGCCAGAGCGAAACGCGATCTTGGCGCGCCGGGGGTTTGGGCGGCAGATCGGTCATGCGGCGGTATCGGTAAATCGGTTCACGGGGGCCTCAATCCGGCTTTTCGACGGGGCGCGGGTTTTGAACCGCTCCGCCAGGGTCATCGGGCCTGCTGTGATGCGGAAATAGTCGTAATCACCCGGCTGATCAAAGGCGTTGAGATATTGGAAATGCAGCTCGAACAAGCGCCATTTCAATTCGGCCTGGCGTTTGGGGCTAAGCGTTTGGCTATAGGCGGCGGAAATCACCAAGGGCCAGCGCTTACCTTCGGGGGCGACACCTGAAACGGCAACCGGATCACAAAGCGCGAAGGAACAGCCGTCGCCGGGCGCAGTGACATCGACCCAAGTCAGCCCATCCTGGGTTGAGAGATAGGCCAAATCCCCCCGCAACCGCGCAGCCTTGGGCAGAAAGCTGACCATCGGCACCACATGGCCCAGGGTCAAAAGGCCAAGCGCGGGTCCATCACCGGGCAAGCGCCCCGCGCGCATCAGATCGGCCAGGATCGAGACGGCGATATACGCGCCCGAGGAATGTCCGACGATCAGCACCTCATCGGCGTCGGAGCGCATTGCATCGGCGATCCGGTCGGCAAATTCGGCCATCCGCGCCTCCTGCGCCGGGGGATATGCCCCGTTCAACTGCGCCGAAAACGCGTAGTCATGCATCAAATACCAGGCCAAAAGATGGTCGCGTTTCTTGAACCAGCGCAACAAGGCCCAGGCCACCAAAGGTGCGATCACCAACAGGCCCGACCAGGCACGAACCACCGCAAAGGATTGTGTGGGGAAGACATCCCCTTCGATCAAATAAAGCAGCCAATCGGTTCCTGCATAAAACCCCCAGGCCGCGCCCAGACCTGCCGCGACCGATAGCGCAAGTTGCAAAAGCAAGACCACCACCGGGTAAAGCGCTGCAATCACCGGCCCCTTGCGCAGCTGCATCAGCCGAAACAAGGCACCCGAAACGATATAGGCCCAAGCGGTGCGTGCCAATTGCCCGTAAGTGCCCCAAATCCCCTGATCCATCGAGCCGCGCACGATGTCGGCCCAATACATCACTTCCATCTCAGCTTCTGAGCGTGAGTCCTCGATCTTTGCGGTGACATGCCAGGCAAAACGCCCATAGCCCTGCTTCGGGCCAAGCGAAATCTCATAGCCGGAAATCCGCGCCTGCTCGGCGGCCTCGCGCCGATAGCGTTCGCGATATTTGCGGGGCGGCACGGGGTCATAGCCGGGGATATACATCACCCGCCGTTTGCGTACCTGCCCTGTCTCTGCCCGGCTCATGGCATCAGGCTAACGGGAAAATCCGGCGCTCAGAAGGCGAATTTCAGCCCAAAAGCCCCAAGGCCGGGAAGGTTTCGAGAAGCCAGAAGGCAAATGCCGAAAACGCCCCCGTCATCAGCGCGACGCCGACGCCGACCAAAAGCACACCCATGGCGCGTTCGATGGTTTTCATGTGGCGCTTCATCCGGTTCATCATGCCCATCGCACGGTCGATAAACGCGGCTGCCAGAAGAAACGGGATGCCCAGGCCAATCGCATAAACCCCAAGCAGGACCGTGCCCCGTTCAACGCTGGATTCGGTCGCCGCCATGGACAGGATCGCGCCCAGTTGCGGCCCGATGCAGGGCGTCCAGCCAAAGGCGAAGGCCAGGCCGAGCACATAAGCACCAAAAGACGACCCGCCCCGGTCGCCTGCATCAATCCGCGCCTCCCGATCCAAGATGGGGATGCGAAACAGACCCAGGAAATGCAGGCCGAACACAATGATCACAGCCCCTGAGATTTGTGCCAGGAGTATCTGATTTTGCAGGAAAAACTGACCGAATATCGAGGCTGTGAAACCAAGAAAGACAAAGACCGTCGACAACCCCAAGACAAAAAACGCCGCGGGCATCATCGCCTTTTTGCGGGCGGTTTGGGCCTCGGTCTCGATCTCATTCATCGTGATGCCGCCCATATAGGCCAAATAGGGCGGCACAATCGGCAACACACACGGGCTGAGAAAGCTCAGCACACCCGCCGTCAGCGCAACCAGAACCGCTGGCAAAAGCGATGCATCGAATAGGTCAATTCCAAACATGCCCAATGCCTTATCGGTATCGGATGCAAAGGTCACGTGGGTCGATGCTCACATTCCCGTGGACCTGCGAAAAGATCGCCGTTAGGCCAAAGCATGGATTGGGATATCGATATTGACGCGCGCGGACTGCGCTGTCCGCTGCCGGTGTTGCGGCTGCGAAAAGAATTGGGGCGGCTGGCCCCCGGCCAGATTGCGCGGCTCGAAGCCGATGACCCGATGGCGCAGGTGGATGTGCCGCATTTCTGCGCCGAACAGGACCACGTGCTTTTATCGACCGAAACGACGGAAACCGGCGCGGTGTTTTTGGTCGCGCGCAAGGGGTAATCCGATTTCCCACCGCGCTTGCACTTTTCCCACATCTGCTTAGGCTTGGCCGCATGTTCACGCACAATCTGCCCCCGCTTGGCTATTCCGTTCTGTCTTTGGGCAAATTGCGGATGCAGGAACCCTGGCGGATTGAGCTTTTGCACGGCAAACCGCTGCATAGGCTTTATTGGATCACGCGGGGGCAAGGCCGGATCACGGTTAATGGGATCACGCGCGGCTATGGTCCGAACACAGCTGTTTTCATCCCGGCCCAAGGTCAACTGGCCCTCGAACTGCCCGCGCAAACCCAAGGGTTGGAACTGTGCCTGCCACCGGATGCCGATCTGGGCGTGCCCGAAAGCCCGTTTCACCTGCGCATCTCGGTGATCGAGGCCCAAGCCAGCCTGACCAGCCATTTGGAAAAGGTCGAACGTGAAATCGCCGCCCGTGCGCCCGCGATGGACCGGGCGCTGCGCGGCTATGGTTTGCTGATCTCGGCCTGGATGGAACGCGAGTTGACCCGGCAAGAAGGCGCGCTTCGGCGCCAGAAATCCCACCGTTTGGTCGAGGAGTTTGCGACCCTGATGGAGACGCAGTTTCGATCTGGCAAAGGCATCGCGGATTACGCCGCGATGTTGCAGGTCACCCCAACCCATCTAAGCCGGGTTTGCAAAGAGGCTTCAGGCCGACCTGCACACGCGCTTTTGACCGAACGAGTGATGTATGAGGCGCGGCGGCTTTTGCTCGAAACCGATATGCCCGCGCGCGAGATCGCCGAGACGCTTGGATTTTCGTCAGCCGCCTATTTTACAAGGTCGTTTTCGCAGGCCACCGGTTTACCGCCATCGGCGTTTCGCGCACCCGCCTCGCGCGCCTGACCTTGCCCTTGGCCTGACCGACTCTGCTGCAACTGCAAAAAAGTGAAACATCAGCTTGCCTTTCCGGCCCATGTCGTTTTTCCTCAAAGAGGATGTCGCATTTGAACCATTCTTCGGCGCAACTAGTCGTTGACGGGGTGCCGGTAACTGGGCGCTAATGCGTCTCAGCCCGGGCGGGGTCCGCCGCCAGAGGTTGTGTGCCGAGCGCGCGCAAGGAGCGCCGGTTTAACGAAAAGACAAAAATTGTCACAGGGAGACAAAGATGACAATCCACACCAGCAAGCATTTGGCGAGCCATCCGGTCGCCGAAATGTACGCACAGGAATTCAAGGACGGCAAACTGAGCCGCCGTGAATTCATGGTCCGCTCGACGGCGCTTGGCCTGTCGGCGGCGGCTGCGTACTCGCTCATCGGGGTGAGCCCGGCCAGCGCCATGGGCCACCGCGAAACGCCCCCGATGGGCGGCAGCCTGCGCATCCAGATGGAAGTGCGCGCGCTGAAAGACCCGCGCACCTATGACTGGTCGCAAATGGCCAATGTCAGCCGCGGGTTCTTGGAATATCTGATCGAATATAACCCCGATGGCTCGTTCGGCGGCGTTTTGCTCGATTCCTGGGAAGCCAACGAAGATGCGACCCAATACACCCTGCGTCTGCGCCAGGGCGTGAAGTGGAACAACGGTGATGATTTCACCGCCGAAGACGTGGCCGCCAACATCATCGGTTGGTGCGACAGCACGGTGGAAGGTAACTCCATGGCAACCCGCATGGGTGGTCTGGTCGATTCTGACACCGGCGTTGCCCGCGAAGGCGGCGTGGTCGTGGTTGATGACTACACCGTGCAGGTCAACTACCCTGCCCCGGACATCACCCTGGTGCCTGGCATCGCCGATTACCCCTCGGCCATTCAGCACCGCGACCTGATCGGCACCAACCCGCTGGATCACGGCGTGGGCACCGGCGCCTATCGCGTCACCGACTATGAGGTCGGCGTGTCGGCCCGTCTGGAGCGCAACCCCGATCACGAGTACTGGGGCGAAGCCTATCTGGACGAGGTGATCTTTATCGACCTTGGCCAAGACCCGGCTGCCTGGTTCGCCGCCGCTGAGGCGGATGAATTCGACATGACCTATGAAACGGTCGGCGAATTTGTGGATCTGTTTGCCGCCGTTGGTTGGGAACAATCCGAAGTGACCACCGCAGCCACCGTGGTGATCCGCCCGAACCAGAACAACGCGCCTTATGATGATGTTCGCGTGCGTCGCGCCATCAACATGGCGGTCGATCCGCAGGTCTGCCTGGATCTGGGCATCAACGGTCAGGGTGTCTTGGCTGAAAACCACCATGTCTGCCCGATCCACCCGGAATACGCGGAACTGCCCGCGCCGACCGTGGACAAAGACGCAGCCTATGCGCTGCTGGAAGAGGCCGGCGCCACCGATCATGTCTTCGAAATCAGCTCGATCGACGATGACTATCGCCGCAACACCACCGATGCCGTTGCCGCGCAGCTGCGCGACGCAGGCTTCACTGTGGAACGCGTCGTGATCCCCGGTTCGACCTTCTGGAACGACTGGACCTCCTACCCGTTCAGCTCCACGAACTGGAACCACCGCGAGCTTGGCGTTCAGATCCTGAACCTCGCCTATCGCTCGGGCGTGCCGTGGAACGAATCCGGCTTTGCGAATGCCGAATTCGACGCCCTGCTCGACCAGGCCAACGGCATCCAAGATGCCGACGCCCGCCGCGAGATCATGGCACAGCTTCAGCAGATCATGCAGGACGAAGGCGTGACGCTTCAGCCCTACTGGCGCTCGCTCTTCCGGCACTACAAGCCGGGCATTGTGAACGCGGGTATGCATCCGAAGTTCGAGATTAACGTCCACTACCTGGGCGTCGCCTAAACCTCTCGCGCCCGAGCCTCAGACCGAGGCTCGGGCGTTTCTAACTTGGCGCGGCCGCGCCGGTTCGAATGTTGAACCCATCGCAAAAGAAATGGGGCGGTTCGGACACATGCCAGCCGATCTGGCCAGCAACCGACAGGGGACAAAATGGGACTTTTCATCCTGCGCCGTTTTGGCGTGATGGTTTTGACGGCTCTATGCCTCACATTCGTGGTGTTCTTTCTCACGAACCTTTTTCCAAACCTGGAAAAACTCGCCAAAACCCAGGGCAACGCCCGTATGACCGATGCCGAGGTGGTCTCGTGGATCGACCGCAACGGCTATGGCGGTCCGATGATCATGCGCTACGGCGAATGGTTGGGGGTCGTACCCGGCTGGACGCGCGAGGATGATGACGGGACAATCACCGGTCGCTGTATCGATCCGGGCATGGACCCGGCCGACGCGCCCACCTATTGCGGCCTGCTGCAAGGCGATTTGGGCTTTTCGACAGTTTCAGACGACGAGGTCTCGAACATCATCGGTGGCCGCCTGGTTCTAACCCTGATCCTGATGGGTTGGGCCTTTGGCGTTATGGTTCCCGCAGCGCTTTTGGTCGGTGTTTTGGCGGGGATGCGCGAAGGGTCACGACTTGACCGAAGTCTTTCGACCTTTGCCATCGGCTCCACCGCCACCCCTGAATACGTCTCGGGCGTGATTTTCATCGTGCTTCTGGCCTCCTCCACCGCTGGCATTTCCCCCTGGCTTGCCGAAAACGGATGGATCGAAGGGCGCACGCTGTTCCTGGGCTCGGCCCGGTCGGCCATGGAAGACGGTGTGAATTTCTGGAACTTCACCCTTCCGGTGATGACCATTGCGCTTTACGGCATGGGTTATATCGCCCGGATGACACGCGCTTCGATGGCCGAGGTGATGACCGCCCAATATATCCGCACCGCGCGGCTCAAGGGCGTGAGCTTCCGCAATATCGTGTTGAAACACGCACTACGGAACGCGCTGATCGCGCCGTTTACGGTGATCATGCTGCAGTTCCCCTGGCTTCTGACAGGTGTGGTGATCGTCGAGACGCTCTTTAACTACAACGGCTTCGGTTGGACCTTGGTGCAAGCCGCCTCTAACAACGATATCGAACTGCTTCTTGCCTGTTCGATCGTCGCCGTCTTCGTGGTTCTGGTGACCCAGCTGATCTCGGATATCGGCTATGTCTTCCTGAACCCGCGTATCCGCATTTCGTAAGGAGCTCTTGGACATGGAACCTTTGACCTGGTCCGGCTCTCTCGGACCCCTCTTGAACCCCATCATGTTGGTTGCGGTTGTCGCCTTCGCGGCAGGCTTTGTGATCAACTTCATCCTGACCATCATCGGCATGCGCGCCGGTGAGGTGCAGATCAACGCCGATCACACGCTGACAATCGACCGCACGCCGGTGGATTATGCGTTGATGGTGATGAAATACGCGGCGCTTTTGTTCGTGCTGTGCTGCGTCGGCTATATCGTGGGCGGCATTTTGATGCCCGATCCGGAGACCAAAGGCATCATCGGCGCCATGGCGGCGCGGCTGACGCCGGTTTGGATCGCGCTGATTGTCGTCTTTGCCCTGTCGATCAGCTTCAAACGCAAGCTTGGGCTTTACGGCAAGCTGTTCGACAGCCCCATCGGCATGGTTGGCTTTGGTCTGGTGATGTTCTGGATCTTTGCCTCGGTCTTTGCCGGCATGGTGGCCACGCACGGGCCAATCGACGTGATCTCGCAGCTGCGGAACGATGTGCCAGGCACGCCGCTGCCCAGCCCGGAAGAAGGCGCTTACCCCTATTACCTGCTGGGCGGGGACAATCTGGGCCGCGATGTGTTCAGCCGGATGATCTATGGCGCGCAAGAAGTGTTGAAAATCACCCCTGCCGCGACGCTCTTCGCCTTTATGGTCGGCGTCACGCTTGGCCTGCCTGCGGGCTATTTTGGCGGGCGGCTGGATACCATCATCACCTTTATTGCCAACCTGGCGCTGGCGTTCCCCGTCATCCTGCTGTTCTTCTTGCTGGTGACCCCGGAAATCGTCGCGGCGGGCGTGCCGCAATATATGTCGATGATCTTATTCATCTTCCCGGTGATGTTCTTCGTGGTCTTGTTCAACTCGCGCTATCACACACAGCCAACAAAACGGAACGTGCTGTTGGCGATCACGCTGGTGGTTGGCGGATTGGCCTATTTCTCGCTGATCTCCAACGCGGATGATCCCGATCTGCCTTACATGTTCCGTATCTGGCCCGAGGCACTGGATCTGTTCGACATCGCGGGCAACCTGTTGATCGTGTTTGTGTCGGTGGTCTTCGTGAACTCCCCCACGGTGTTCCGCATCGTTCGTGGGATCGTCTTGGACATCAAAACCCGTGATTACGTAGCCGCCGGTCAGACCCGCGGGGAAGGCCCCTGGTACATCATGCTGTGGGAGATTCTGCCCAACGCACGTGGGCCGCTGATCGTCGATTTCTGCCTGCGCATCGGCTACACGACCATCCTTTTGGGAACCTTGGGCTTCTTCGGCCTGGGCGTCAGCCCGGAAAGCCCGGATTGGGGATCAACGATCAACGAAGGCCGGCGCCTTCTGACGATCTATCCGCATCCGGCCCTGCCACCGGCGCTAGCGCTGATGAGCTTGGTTCTTGGGCTGAACTTGCTGGCCGACGGCCTGCGTGAAGAAAGCCTGAAGGATTGATGCCCAACCTGCGCAATATCCTGGGGTCAGGCGCGGCACTGCTGACACTGTCAGCACCGCTGCCCCTGGCCGCCCAAGAACCGGTGCAGCCGGTTTGGCAGCCAGCGATCTATTGCGCAGCCTTGGATTTCACCCGTGCCGAGCTTTTGCAACGCATCAAGGCCCCGCTGCCCAGTTGGGTGGGCGATGCCGAAAGCGCCGATCAAAACGGGCGCATGTATCTGCGGATTGCAGCGGAAGGGCTGGAATGCCCACCGCAGGCGCAGGTCAACGCCATGATCGGCACAGCACTTGTCGGGATCGAACACCGCCTGGCCCAGGCAGCCTCCTACGGGATCGGGCCTGAGATCAGCGTGATGCCCCTTACCTCGGAAAGCGAACTGGTCTGCGGATTGAACTTTGAACCCGATCTGCTTGAGGCCGCCCGCATCGCCGAGGCGCAAACACTATACCTGCCGCCCTGCGGCTGGACACAAGATTAGAACAAAGGCCAACCGGCCCCTAAGGGAGATAAACGATGGCTGAACGCGAATCCTATGATGGTCCGATCCTTGAAATCGAGAACCTCTCCATCTCTTTCTTCACCCGCTTGCGCGAAATCCCCGCCGTGATGGATTTTTCCTGCACCGTAATGCCAGGCGAGGCCATGGGCCTTGTCGGGGAATCGGGATGCGGTAAATCCACGGTCGCCTTGGGCGTGATGCAGGATTTGGGCGTGAACGGGCGCATTGTCGGCGGCTCGATCAAATTCAAAGGCCGCGACCTAAACGCGATGTCCGATGAAGAGCTGCGCGACCTGCGCGGCTCGGAAATCGCGATGATCTATCAGGAGCCCATGGCCTCACTGAACCCGGCAATGAAAATCGGCAAACAGCTGATGGAAGTGCCGATGATCCACGAAGGCGTTTCGGCCGACGAAGCCTATCAGCGCGCGCTTGAGGTTGTCACCGATGTGCGCCTGCCTGATCCGAAACGGATGCTGGAAAGCTTCCCGCACCAGCTTTCGGGCGGTCAGCAGCAGCGCATCGTCATCGCCATGGCCCTGATGTCGAAACCCTCGCTTTTGATCCTGGACGAACCCACAACCGCGCTTGACGTGACGGTCGAGGCTGCGGTGGTCGATCTGGTCAAAGATCTGGGCAAGAAATACGGCACCTCGATGCTGTTCATCAGTCACAACCTGGGCCTGGTCTTGGAAACCTGCGACCGGCTTTGTGTGATGTATTCGGGCGAGGCGGTGGAAACCGGGTCCATCGAAGATGTGTTCGACAAGATGCAGCACCCCTATACCCAGGCGCTGTTCCGGTCGATCCCGCTGCCCGGCGCGGATAAGAACGAACGCCCGCTGGTGGCGATCCCCGGCAACTTCCCCCTGCCCCATGAACGCCCTTCGGGCTGTAACTTTGGGCCGCGCTGCGACTATTACCAGTCGGGCCGCTGCAACGCGCAGGACATTCCGATGTTCGATGTGCCGGGCGATGATCGCCACGCCACGCGCTGTCTGCGCTACGAAGAAATCGATTGGAACGCGCCGATTGATGTGGGTGACAGCACAGAAAAGGCCGAAGTGGGCGACGTGGTTCTACGCATCGACAACCTCAAGAAATACTACGAGGTTGCGGCCAATTCGATGTTCGGCGGCGGCGACACCAAAGTGGTGAAAGCCAATGAAACGCTGAGCTTCGAGGCGCGCGAATCCGAAACCCTGGCCATCGTTGGCGAATCCGGCTGTGGCAAATCCACCTTGGCCAAAGTGTTGATGGGGCTTGAGACCGCGACCGACGGTCATGTCTTCCTGGATAACTCCGCCATCGAAGGTATCCCAATCGAAGAACGCGAAACCGCCACGGTCTCGTCGATCCAGATGGTGTTCCAGAACCCGTTTGATACGCTCAACCCCTCCATGACCGTGGGCCGTCAGATCATCCGCGCGCTGGAGGTCTTTGGCATTGGCGAAAACGATGAGGCACGCAAACAGCGTATGCTGGAATTGCTGGATCTGGTGAAGCTGCCCCGCGCCTTTGCCGACCGGATGCCACGGCAATTGTCAGGTGGCCAGAAGCAGCGTGTGGGCATTGCCCGCGCGTTCGCAGGTGGCGCACGGATCGTGGTGGCTGACGAACCGGTTTCGGCCTTGGATGTGTCGGTTCAGGCGGCGGTCACCGATCTGCTGATGGAAATTCAGCGGGAAGAAAAAACCACCCTGCTCTTCATCTCGCACGATCTGTCGATTGTGCGCTATCTGAGCGACCGGGTGATGGTGATGTATCTGGGCCATGTGGTCGAAATTGGCGACACCGAACAGGTCTTCTCACCGCCCTACCACCCCTATACCGAGGCGCTGCTGTCAGCTGTTCCCATCGCTGATACCAGCATCGAAAAACAGCATATCGTGTTGGAGGGTGATATCCCCTCGGCCATGAGCCCGCCGCCAGGCTGCCCGTTCCAGACGCGCTGCCGTTGGAAATCGGAAGTGGCCGGGAACTTGTGCGAATCCGAGGTGCCGCCGATGAAAACGCTGAAAGACGGGCATCAGGTCAAATGCCACCTGACCGAGGCGATCCTTGAGCGCATGGAACCGGTGATCAAGGTGCACGCGGCTGAGTAAGCGCAGCCATCATCGGCAAAAGCGAAAAAGACCGCGCCCCAACCGGGCGCGGTTTTCTTATGGCGTCAGGATACCGACATCTCCCGCCGCGACCGCCACGGATTTGATGACGGCAAACCCGCGCCAACCTGGCGCAATCTGCAAAGCTTTGGCCGAGCGCGCGGTGATGCGGGACAGCAGGCGCGCATCACCCGCCTGCAACTGCACCATGGCCCCTGGCCCCACGCCTTCGCGCAGGCCAATCGCAGTGACGGGCAGGATATTGAGCGCCGAGATATCCTTGGGCCGGTCGCGTGACAGCATCACATCCTGCGCTTCGATCCGAAGCCGCAGCCGGGTGCCCGGCGCGGCGGCGACCGATGGCAACCAAAGCGTACCGCCCGCCCCCGCCACCTCGGACAATCCATCGGGGTGATGGGCGACGACCGTGGCCGCGATCACAGCCCCCGCGTCGCGCACGCCGGTGGCCAGGATCAAATCGGGGTCCGATAAAACCTCGGTCACCGAGCCTGCGGTCAGCACGCGACCGCGATCCAGCGCGACCACATCCGTGGCAATCCGCGCAATCTCGGAAATCTGGTGCGAGACATAAAGGATCGGCATCGCGCTAAGGTCGCGTAGCCGTTCGAGATAAGGCAAAATCTCGGCCTTGCGCGCAGCGTCGAGCGCGGCCAGGGGCTCATCCAGCAGCAACAGACGCGGGGCCGATAACAAGGCCCGTCCAATGGCCACGCGCTGCGTCTCTCCACCCGACAAATCGCCCACACGCCGGTCGAGCAAATCGCCGATGCCCAAAAGCGAAACGGTCTCGGACAAGGATGGCGGCTGCGCGGTCTTGGGCGCAAACCGTTGTCCATAAGCTAAGTTGCCCCGCACATCTAGATGCGGGAATAGCCGCGCATCTTGGAACACATAGCCAACCCGGCGCTTATGCGGCGGCACCCAGACGCCAGCCTCACTATCCACCAGCACCGTGTCACCGGATAGAATGCGCGCCCGATCCGCTCGCAAAAGCCCGGCAACCGCGTTCACAACCGTGGTCTTGCCAGCACCCGAGCGCCCGAACAGGGCCGTGACCCCACCCCGCGCCTCGAACGCGACCTGCAACGCAAAATCGGCACGTTGATGGGCGATATCGACCCGCAAACTCATCGGCCCGCCACCCGCCGTGCGGCGCGCGCGCCGACCCATTCTGAGACCAAAAGCGCGCCCATCGACACCACAACCGCAATCACCACCAGGCGCCAGGCGGCCCCCTCCCCGCCAGGCACCTGCAGGAAAGTGTAGATGGCCAGCGGCAAGGTTTGCGTTTCGCCGGGGATGTTCGAAACGAAGGTGATCGTGGCCCCGAACTCTCCCAAAGCCTTGGCAAAGGCCAGAACTGCGCCCGCCAGAATCCCCGGCAGGATCAGGGGCAAGGTGACCGTGACAAAGACCCAAAAGCGAGAGGCACCAAGCGTGGCTGCCGCCTGTTCAAGGCGCGGATCGACGGCTTCAATCGATAACCGGATGGCGCGCACCATCAAGGGGAACGCCATGACCGCCGCCGCGAGCGCCGCGCCGGTCCAACGAAAGGCGACGCCCGTGCCAAAAACCGCCTCAAGCGCTTGGCCAAATGGGCCCTGCGGGCCAAACCCAAGCAGTAAGAAATACCCGGTGACGACCGGCGGCAGCACCAAAGGCAAATGGACCAGACCGTTGACCACCGCCTTGCCAGGGAAGTGCCACCGCGCCAGGGCGTAAGCCGTGAAGATGCCAAAGGGCAGGCTGACACAGGTCGCCAACAACCCTACGCGCAAGGACAACGCCAAGACCTGCCATTCTTCGGGGCCGATCACCGCTTAGGGCTCCGTCACCAGGCCAAAGCCGTGGCCGGTGAAGATGGCCCGCGCAATCGGGCTTTGCAGAAACCCCATCAATGCCTGAGCGGTACTATCAGCGCTGGTCGTCGGTGCGGCGGGGTAAAGGATGGGGGGATGGGCCTCGGCCGGGATCTCAGCCAGGACGGCGATCCGCCGTTCGGCTCGGGCATCGGTGGCATAGACAATGCCCAGACTGGCCGCGCGGGCGGCAACCATCGCCAAGGCACCGCGCACATTATCCGCCTGCACCACGCGATCTTCGATGCTTTCCCAAAGCCCCAGGGTTTCCAGCGCGGCTTTTGCGTAGATGCCCGCCGGCACCGCCTCGACCAATGCCAGCGCCAGACGCCCGCGCCCAAGACGGCCACGCAACGCCTGCGGGTCGGTCAGATCAAGCGCGCCGTCCTGATGCCAGCCGCCAATCACGACCAGGCGGTTGGTGAGCAGGTCCACCCGTGCCTCGGCCCGTATCGCGCCATCGGCCTGCAGGGCATCCATCCATGCAGCATTGGCCAAGATCACCAGATCGGCGGGCGCGCCCGCCTGTACCTGGCGGGCAAGCGCCGAACTGCCCGCAAAGGACAGTGTTAGGGTACCACCGGTTTCGATCTGCCAGGCCTCGGCAATTTCAGTCAGGGCATCGCGCAGGCTGGCGGCGGCGAAAACCGTCAAATCGGCTGCGCGCCCCGGCAAGGCGACGCAGACCACCAGCAGCAGCGACAACGCCAAACGGCGCCCTATCGAAAGCAGTTCTTGCATGCCCCGACCCTGGCGCGGCGATCCCCAAGGGGCAAGACCCCTTGGCCAATTGCGGCAACAGCGCTGGGCCTAGCGCGGATCGTCGTCCTGGATCAGCCATTGCCGCGCGGGCAGCAGCAGATCACGCGGCAGCGCCATACCATTGGCACAATGGGCCAGCGACACCAGCAAACGGTCGACCCGTCGCAGCCCCATCACAAAGATCAGCCCCGCGAGGATCAGGTTTAGCCCAACCCCAAATGGCCCAAACTGCGCCGTCAGGGTGGCGGTCAGCCCCAGCAGGATCGCGCCCCAAACCTGAATCTCTGCCCGCATTTCCGTAGCCAACTGATGTGCAGATTGGCGTGTCACATCCTGATCCAAATGCAGGCCAAGCCAGCGCCGCAGGAAATTTCCCCTTTGAATCGCAGTGTTTAGATAGGCTTGTGGTGGTTGATCGCGGCCATAGAGATCATTGTTGATATTGTCTTCCAGCCAGCAAATCCGCAGCAAGGCGATCAGCGCCGCGCCGACAATCAACCCCGAGGCCGCCCAAATCCCCGCAAGGGCCCCGACGGCCACAAAGCCGGTGGCCAGCACAACTTGGGCCGGGTCGTTTGACGGGGTCTGGCGCATTTCAAGACCTCCTGACAGGTGCAAGCCAGCGCTGTCACCGGACCGTGCCACCGATCCGGGACACGCGCGCAAATCTGTTGAGCCAAGCCTGCGCCGATCAATTAACAATCGCAATAAAAATAGATGTCAAAGTTTGTGATTTGGTTAACCAAGTCTATCGGGCGTGAAAAAAAGGGGGCCTCTGGGGCCCCCTTAAGTTTCGCTGATCAGGCTCTGATATATACTGCCCGAGATGTTCTGCCTGCGGCCTGATCCGCGTCAGGAGGGAGCGCACCCCCTCCAGATGACAGGCGCGCGAGTCCTGGGAACGCGCACCCGATTTCGTCTGGGTCCAAGACCCTTTTAGCTACAGCCGCTGGTCGCGCCGCAGGTGTTGCACTTCATGCAGGTGCCGTTGCGGACCAGGGTGTAGTTGCCGCATTCGCCGCAGGCTTCACCCTCATACCCCTGCATTTTTGCCTTGGTGCGCGCGTCCATGCTGACGGTTCCGGTGGCGACCGCTGTGGTCGCCGTGGCCGCTGCCATGGTGCCGCCACCTTTGGTTTCCGGCACCAAGGTCTCCAAGGTTGCCACCGGATCGGCCCCGCCTTGCAGCACCACCAATTCCTGTGGTGCGCGTTTGCGCAGATATCCGGTCGAGGCCACTTGCTTCAGCACCTCCAACGGGTCAGAGCCACGGCTTTCCGGCACTTCTTCGAAGTTCCGAACACCTTCCTCGGCCCCGCGGCCCACATCGTCAAAGCTTGCGCCCTCTGGGGCCACATGGGCCAGATCGGTGCGGTCGAGATAACTAACGGCCAGCTCGCGGAAGATGTAATCGAGGATCGAGGTGGCGTTTTTGATCGAGTCGTTGCCCTGCACCATCCCCGAGGGTTCGAATTTGGTGAAGGTGAAGGCGTCGACAAACTCCTCTAGCGGCACGCCGTATTGCAGACCGACGGAGACCGCGATGGCGAAATTGTTCATCATCGCCCGGAAGCCCGCGCCTTCCTTGTGCATGTCGATGAAGATCTCACCCAAGGAACCGTCGGAGTATTCACCCGTGCGCAGATAGACCTTGTGGCCGCCAACCATCGCCTTTTGCGTATAGCCTTTGCGCCGATCCGGCATCTTTTCGCGATGGGCCTTGATCACCTCTTTGACCACGACCTTTTCGACGATTTTCTCGGCCAGAACTTGCGCCTTCTCCATGGTGGAGCCGCTTTCCAAGGTCTCAGCGGCCTCATCATCATCCTCGACCAGGGCTGCGGCCAAAGGCTGTGACAGCTTGGAGCCGTCGCGGTAAAGCGCATTGGCCTTGGTGCCGAGCGACCAGGACAGCTCATAAGCCTTCTGGCAATCCTCGATCGTGGCCGAGTTCGGCATGTTGATCGTCTTGGAGATCGCGCCCGAGATAAAGGACTGAGCCGCTGCCATCATGTGGATATGGCTATCCACGCTGAGGAACCGCTTGCCCTTCTTCCCGCAAGGATTGGCACAGTCAAAGACTGGGTAGTGCTCTTCCTTGAGGAAGGGCGCGCCCTCCAAGGTCATTGTCCCGCAGACATGATCATTCGCGGCCTCAACCTCGGCTTTCGAAAAGCCCAGATGGCGCAGCATGTCAAAGGTCGGGTCATTCAGTTTTTCTGCCGGAATCCCAAGGGTTTGGGTGCAGAATTCTTCACCCAGCGTCCACTGGTTGAAGACAAAGCGGATGTCAAAGGCCTGGGGCAATGCGGCTTCGATCTTTTCGATCTCGGCCGGGCCAAACCCATGGCCAATCAGCGAGGTGTGGTTGATGCCCGGCGCTTGGCCCAGCGTGCCATGGCCGACCGCATAGGCGATGATTTCCTCGATTTGGCTAGAGCTATAGCCAAGTGTTTCCAGCGCCGCCGGGACCGAGCGGTTGATGATCTTGAAATAGCCACCACCGGCGAGCTTTTTGAACTTCACCAGGGCAAAGTCAGGCTCAATCCCCGTGGTGTCACAATCCATCACCAGGCCGATGGTGCCGGTGGGCGCGATCACGGTGGCCTGCGCGTTGCGATAGCCATGCGCCTCCCCCAGGGTCAGCGCCTCATCCCAGGCTTGCTTGGCCAGTTCGACAAGCTTCTGATCCGGGCAATTGGCGTGATCCAGGGCAACCGGGTTCACATTGACCGTTTCATAGCCGTCGGTCTTGCCATAAGCGGCCGTGCGGTGGTTGCGCATGACCCGCAGCATATGTTCGCGGTTGCGCTCAAAGCCTGAGAAGGGCCCAAGTTCCGAGGCGACCTCGGCCGAGGTGGCATAGGCCACGCCGGTCATGATCGCGGTCAGGGCGCCGCAAAGCGCGCGACCCTCGGCGCTGTCATAACCGTAGCCCATGTTCATCAACAGGCCGCCAATATTGGCATAGCCCAGACCCAACGTGCGGAAATCATAGCTAAGCTGCGCGATTTCCTTGGACGGGAACTGCGCCATCATCACGCTGATTTCCAATGTCAGCGTCCAAAGCCGCGTCGCGTGCATATAGCTTTCCGCGTCGAACGTGCCGCCATTATAGAAGGTGAGCAGGTTCATCGAGGCCAGGTTGCACGCCGTGTCATCCAGGAACATGTATTCCGAACACGGGTTCGAGCCGCGAATGGCCCCATCTTCGGGGCAGGTATGCCAGGCATTCACGGTGTCGTGGAACTGAATACCGGGATCGGCACAGGCCCAGGCCGCATGGCCGACCTTTTCCCACAGATCGCGCGCCTTGATGGTTTTGGTGACCTCGCCATTCACGCGGCTGGTCAGTTCCCAATCGGCATCCTCTTCCACCGCCTTCAGGAAGGCATCGGTGACCCGGATCGAGTTGTTGGAGTTCTGGCCCGAGACCGAGTTATACGCCTCGCTATCCCAATCGGTATCATAGGTTGGGAATTCGATGCTGGTATGACCCTGCTTGGCGTAATCCAGCACGCGCTTCACATAAGTCTCTGGGATCGAAACCTTTTTCGCTTCGCGGATCGCGGCTTTCAAGATCTCATTCTTGGCCGGATCAACTGCATCTTCCAGGCTGCCATCCCATTCGCGGATCGCGGCGAAAATCCCGTTCAGCATCTTCTCATGCATCTTGGAACCAGCGACGATCGAGGCCACTTTCTGCTCTTCGATCACCTTCCATTCGATGAATTCTTCGATATCCGGATGGTCGGCATCGACGATCACCATCTTGGCCGCGCGGCGCGTGGTGCCGCCCGATTTGATGGCGCCCGCCGCGCGGTCACCGATCTTGAGGAACCCCATCAGGCCCGAGGATTTGCCGCCGCCCGACAGCTTTTCGCCCTCGCCGCGCAGATGGCTAAAGTTGGTGCCGGTGCCGGAGCCGTATTTGAACAGACGGGCCTCGCGCACCCACAGGTCCATGATGCCGCCATCATTCACCAGATCGTCAGCCACCGACTGAATGAAACAGGCGTGCGGCTGCGGGTGTTCATAGCTGCTGGACGATTTCGTCAGCTTGCCGGTTTTGTAGTCGACATAATGGTGGCCCTGCGCTGGGCCATCGATGCCATAGGCCCAATGCAGGCCGGTGTTGAACCATTGCGGGCTGTTGGGGGCTGCCATCTGGCGCGCCAGCATCAGCTGCATTTCATCGAAATAGGCGCGGGCGTCTTCCTCGGTCGAGAAATAGCCGCCTTTCCAGCCCCAATAGGCCCAGGCACCGGCAAGCCGCCGGAAGACCTGTTTGGAGCTTGTTTCGCCGCCATAACGCTGGTCCTCCGGCAATTCCTCCAGCGCCTTTTCGTCGGCCACTTGGCGCCACAGGAAACTTGGGATGCCCTTTTCCTTAACCGGCTTCAGCCGCGCGGGAACGCCGGCTTTGCGGAAGTACTTTTGCGCGATGACGTCAGAGGCCACTTGGCTCCAACTGGTCGGAACCTCGACCGCATCAAGTTTGAAAACAACCGTCCCGTCCGGGTTACGAATCTCGGACGTGGTGGTGGTAAACTCCAGGTCCGCGTAAGCGTCTGCGCCGGACCGGGTAAATCTCCGTTCGATTTTCATCTTTTGGCTGCCTCTTGTCGCCCAAATGTCTGTCCCGCGGTCTGCCAGCGTCGTTGCGCTCGGACCGTCTTGCTCTGGGGACAGCCTTCCAAAGGCCCCAAAAGGACTTGCCAAAGCCATGTTTGGCGTTTGGTCGCTTGGTATCACTCTCCCCGATCAGCGGCGCCCTATATATTGTGGTCGCGCACCTCACCCACACAAAGTGACGTAGGTCGACCCAATCGGTCAACGCCTTTTTTATCAATTTTGTGAAGATTTTTTCGTTGCAATCGGCGTCTGCTTTCGGTCGGCCCGATCCGTCATGATTCCGTCACAGGCGGGGTTCCCACGGTCTCGAACGCCTCTGACCAACGGGTTTTCAATATGTTAGCAATCTTGCCCGACCCAATGGATGAAGCGATTACGGCCCGACGCGCGCGTTGGGCCGCCGATCAGTGCACTGAATTCAAGCGCACCCTGCCCAAAATCCAGGCTACTATATCTTGTGGAGGAAGGTGGTCGGGGCGGCGAGATTCGAACTCACGACCTTCTGTACCCAAAACAGACGCGCTACCAGGCTGCGCTACGCCCCGACGAATGCCCTGTTAGCGCCCGGACGCGGCGATGAAAAGACCGATTATTCCGCCTCGCACGCCCAGGCGGCGATGGCTGGGTCAAGCGCGCTATGGCGCATCTGTGTCTCTGGCCCAATTCCGATCTCTGCCGCCAACCCGCCATTGATCTCGAGCACATATTGAATGCTGTCCCCGCCAAAGATCGGCGTCTCGTCCAAGGGGATGGCGTTTTCATGTACATGTTGAACGGTGCCGCTGGCATCCATGAACACCATGTCCAAGGGGATCAACGTGTTGCGCATCCAGAAACTGACCGATTGTTCCCGCTCGTAGACAAACAACATGCCGGTCAGGCGCGGCATTTCCGCGACATGCATCAAACCCTGGGCACGTTCGGCAGCGTCATCGGCCACCGCGACGCGAAAGCGGATCGTCCCCCAGTCGCCGCGCATCTCCACCCGGTCTTCGCGGCAGGCCGCCGCCGCCGGGCCCGTCATCACAAGTGAAACGACCAGCAAAACCCAGAGCAGAACAGGACGCATCACATCACCCTTTACACAAAATCCCAGCTACGCACCTCGGCCGCCATTTTTCCGCGTGGCCCATCGACCACCTTCATCGCCACAGCCTCGCCCGGTTGTAGATCGGCCAAACCATAGCGGCGCAAAATTTCGACGTGAACAAAAACGTCATCGCTCTGGCCAAAAACATTGGCAAAGCCAAACCCTTTGGCCTTGTCGAACCATTTCACGCGCGCCGCCAAGAAGGGTGCGTCAGCGGGGGCTTCGATATCCAGCTGCGGGGCTGCCGCGCGTTGCGGCTGCAGCTCTTCGGCCGGGGGGTCGATCTGCAAAACCTCGCTGGCTTGGACCCCGCGCGGCGTGCTTTGCGTGCGCACGGTGATGCGCGAGTTTTCGGCAACCGAGCCTTGCCCGTAATTTCGGAGAACATTGGCGTGGAGCAGTATATCCGGTCCGCCCTCATCCGAGATGATGAACCCGAACCCTTTGGTACCATCAAACCATTTTACACGCCCGTTGATCAGGCGGTCTGCTTCTTCGTCTTCCATCGCCATTTGGCACGTCCCGTATTCGGCCCAAAACCTTGGGCCGGTGTCCCTCGTTTGATCAGGCCAGAAGCCAGGGGCTACGACAAGCCCTAAAATAGATAACAAAAACAACTATGTGCAAACTCACGAACCGTGAATTTGCGTCCCTCTCACAGGTAAACAAGCGCGAACTGACGCTGGGTCAAGGGTTCAGGCGTTGGATGCCCCATGAGTCGCAGGGCGTGGCTCTGCGCCATTGGAAGCGATCATGCAACCGAAACGTGCCGTCTGCCCAGAACTCAATTTCAACCGGTGTGATCCGAAAACCACCCCAAAAGGGCGGCCGAGCGGGCGAAGGCCCTTGTTGCGCCGTGACCTTTGCGACCTCTGCCACCAGATGCCCACGGCTTTCCAACGGCTGCGATTGTTTCGATGCCCAGGCGCCCAGCCGACTTTTGAGCGAACGAGAAGCGAAATAGGCGTCCGCCTGGGGGCCATCCTCCTGTTCGACCAATCCGCGCACACGGATCTGCCGCCGTAGGGATTTCCAATGCATGACAAACGCCGCCTTGCCGCTGGCCAAAAGCTCCTGCCCCTTCGCGCTGCCATAGTTGGTGTAAAAGACGAACGCGCCGTTGCCGTCGCCGTGGCATTCAATCTCTTTCAACAGCACCATACGCACATTGGGCAGCCCATCCGCATCGACACTGGCAAGTGCGATGGCGTTGGCATCGTTCAGCTCCTCAGCCTGAGCCTCTTCTTGCCAACGTTGTGCAATCCTGAACGGATCATCCCCAGCAAATATCCCGCTGCGGTCGCTCATCCACTGTCCCTCCTTTGCGCAATCTTGCCCACCCAAACCTGGTGCTAGGGTGCAGATCGTCCAGGGGCAAGGGTGATCGGCTTATCTTGAAGGTCTTTGGGAACTCGCCTACACCAACGACATTGCAGATTTGCCAAGGATCAAGCGGGGGCAGCCATGGGTTTGATGAGCGGGAAACGCGGGCTAATTATGGGCCTCGCCAATGATAAATCGATTGCCTGGGGCATTGCGAAAGCGGTGGCCGCCGAGGGGGCGGAACTTGCGTTTTCCTATCAGGGTGAGCAGCTTCTCAAACGCGTCTCGCCGCTAGCCGCCGAACTGGGCAGCGATCTGGTGATCCCCTGCGATGTAAGCGACGAAGACAGCCTGGATGCGCTTTTCGCCAGTTTGGAAGAAAAATGGGGCAGCTTGGATTTCGTGGTCCATGCCATTGGTTTTTCGGACAAATCCGAATTGCGCGGGCGCTATGTCGATACCAGCCCCGGCAATTTCGACATGACCATGAATATCTCGGTCTATTCCTTCACCGCCGTCTGCCAGCGCGCGGAAAAGATGATGCCCAATGGCGGCAGCCTGTTGACGCTGACCTATTACGGCGCCGAGAAAGTGATGCCGCATTACAATGTCATGGGCGTGGCCAAGGCCGCGCTGGAGGCATCTGTGAAGTACCTGGCCGAGGATTTGGGCCGCGACGGTATCCGGGTGAACGCAATCAGCGCGGGCACGATCAAAACGCTGGCGGCCTCGGGCATTGGCGATTTCCGCTACATCCTGAAATGGAACGAAAACAACTCCCCCCTGCGGCGCACCGTGACCCAGGATGAGGTTGGGCAATCCGCGCTCTATCTGCTGTCGGATATGTCAAAGGCGGTGACGGGCGAATGTATGCATGTCGATGCGGGCTACCATGTGATTGGGATGAAAAACCCCGAAGCCCCCGACATGACCCTGGAGCGGAAAGGAGATTGAGCCGATGATCACCCCCCTGCCCCATGAAAAAGGTTTTCACGTCTCCTGGGATCAAATCCACCGTGATGCTCGGGCGCTGGCCTGGCGGTTAGACAAGCGCGGGCCCGGCGCGGATGGCGCCTGGAAAGCCGTGGTGGCAATCACCCGCGGCGGCATGGCACCCGCGATGATCATCGCGCGCGAATTAGATATCCGTCTGGTCGATACGATCAGCGTGAAAAGCTACGATCACCAAACGCAATCCCAGCCAAAGGTGCTGAACAAGCCCGATGAGGCGATGATGGGGGATGGCGAAGGTGTGCTGGTGATCGACGATCTGGTCGATAGCGGCAAAACGCTCGAGGTTGTGCGCGCGCTTTACCCCAAGGCGCATTTCGCCACCGTCTATGCCAAGCCCAAGGGCGAACCGATGGTCGATACCTTCATCACCGGCGTTAGCCAGGATACTTGGATCTTCTTCCCCTGGGACATGGCGCTGCAATACGTGGAACCGTATCGCGCCACCGATTGAACTGGAGGCGCGACCGCAAGACACCGGAACAGTCGGCCGCGCAACGAACGCCGCCGACTTTTCTATTTGGTTACATCGGGTTAGTTGGTGATCGCACCAACGCCAGCACCGACGACCGCGCCTTCGACACAGCGCCCATTCACAAGCACTTGACCCGCGACGCAACCGATCGCGGCACCAACGGCTGCCCGCTCCAAGGTCGAGTTACACGCCGAAAGGCCCATCACGAGCGCCACGGCGACGAAAGATAAGGTCTTCTTCATTCGATACCACTCCAGACAATATGGCCGAAGGCTAGCACGCTCACTTTGCCGCGGGCAAAACGTTTCGACCCATAAGCGGATTGATGCCCGCTTTGGAGGAAGCCCTATGCGCCCGCCCGAAGGGCGTCTGCCAGCACGTCGCGCACCGCATCCGACGGGACATCTGCGGTGACGAAGGCTGCGCCGATCCCGCGTGCCAGAATGAAGCGCAACTGGCCATCCACGACCTTTTTGTCTTGCCCCATCAACGCCAAAAGCGCGTCGGCATCTGGCAATTCCCCTGGAATATCAAATAGGTCGCGCTTCATCTTCATGTCACTCAGATGGGCGCGCACGCGACTTGGGTCTTCCTGTGCGCACAGGCCCAAGCGGGCCGACAGATCAAAGGCGAGCGCGCACCCGATGGCCACGCCTTCGCCATGCAGCAGGCGATCCGAATAGCCCGTCGCGGCCTCCAGCGCGTGGCAGAACGTGTGGCCCAGGTTCAAAAGCGCACGGTCGCCCTGTTCGGTTTCATCCCGCTCAACGATATCGGCCTTCATCTGCACCGAATGGCGAACCGCCTCGGCCCGCAAATCCATATCTCCCGCCGCGAGTTTGGGGCCGTTTTCTTCCAACCAGGTAAAGAAATCCGCGTCACCAAGCAGCCCGTATTTCGCCACCTCACCGTAGCCTGCCAGAAAATCCCGCTCGGTCAGGGTGCCCAATACCGCGATATCGGCCAGAACCAAGCTTGGCTGGTGAAAAGACCCCACCAGGTTTTTGCCATGCCCGGTGTTGATCCCCGTTTTGCCGCCAACCGAGCTGTCGACCTGCGCCAAAAGCGACGTCGGGATTTGCACAAACCGCACCCCACGCCGCAGGATGGCCGCGGCAAACCCGACCAGATCCCCGATCACACCACCGCCAAAGGCCACAACGATATCGCGGCGCTCAACCTTCTGCGTCAGAAGCCATTCGACGGTTTGGGTCAGATAAGACCAGCTTTTGGTGCTTTCGCCGGGCGGCAGAACCAGAGACTCCATCTCGATCCCGTCTGCGGCCAGACCAGCGCGCAGCCCTTCCAGATGAAGGGCCGCCACGGTTTTTTCGGTCACGACCCAAACCTTGGGTCGGGCCAAAAGTGGCGCGATCTCAGCACCCGCGCGCGCAAGCAATCCGGCTCCGATCCGCACGTCATAAGCGCGATCCCCAAGGGGCACATATACGGTCTCTGTCATCACGTCCCCACCGTCTCGACGGCGCCAACCTCTTGTAAAACGGTCATAACGGCTGCGGCTGTATCCTCAATCGACCAATCTGGCGACACTTTGACCACATGGGGCGCGAGGGCATAGATCGGTTCGCGCGCTTCATAGATTTCGGTCAGGGTTGCCTTGGGATTGGCCGTGCGCAGCAAGGGCCGCGTGGTTTTATGCCGGACCCGCTGCCACAAAAGCGAAAGGTCCGCCTGCAACCAAACCACCGTCGCAGCCTCGGTCAGATGGGTGCGGTTTTCTTCTTTAAGCCAGGCCCCGCCCCCGGTCGACAGGATGCAGGGCGCGCCCTGCAAAAGCCGGATGATCACCTGGGTTTCTTTTTCACGAAAAAACGGCTCGCCAAAGCGTTCGAAAATCTCTGCGATGCTCAGCCGGGCGCTTTCGACAATCTCGGCATCGGAATCGCGCATTTCCACGCCCAATTGCGTGGCCAGGGCCCGCCCAATCGCCGTCTTGCCCGCCCCCATCATGCCGATCAACACAACCGTTCGCGCCAGTCGCAGCTTGGGATTTGGCGTGGTTTCGCCCATGGCTGCAAAAAATCCTTCGATCGACTGGCGCAATTCCGCCGCTCATGGCTTATAAGAAACAATAAGCGGCGGCAAACGCCGATCTAAGCAATGGGCAGATCGACATGGGGCGCATCCTGGGTTTTCTGATACTTCTTGCGATCTTGGGCGTGATCGGCCTGATCGGGTATTCCTATTCGGGCTATCTGGTGCCGGATCAAGAGACCATCACCGAACCGGTGACCATTGATGTGGATTAGAACCGTCATTGCGGCGAGCTTGCTGGCGCAGCCGCTGTTCGCGCAAGAAACGCCGCCGCCCGAGGCGTTGGAACTGCCCGAACTGACGGCGCCGGATTGGTTGTCGGATACCGTCACGCGCCCGCATTCGAATGTCGCGACCTCGGTCGAAGTGCCCGATGTCACGGTCATGCCCCTGGGCGCGGTGGATTTGGATGCCGTGGGGCTTTTGCCCAGCACGATCACCGGCTTGCCCGATACGCTTTGGGGCCAATCCGAAGCCGCGACCTTGGCGCAGCTTTTGCGCGCGCAACCGCTGCAAGGACTGCCCGCGATGCAGCGCTTTACCCAAACCCTGGCTTTGGCCGAGCTTGCCCGACCCGAAGGGGCGGCCGATGGTGGGGCTGAGTTGTTCCTGGCGCGGCTTGATATGCTGCTGGCACGCGGCGCGTTGGACCCCGCCCAAGCTTTGATCGACCGCGCGGGCCCATCGAACCCCGAGGTCTTCCGCCGCTGGTTTGATGTCAGCCTGCTGACGGGCCATGCCAGCCGTGCTTGCGCCGCCATGCAAGCCAGCCCTGATATTGCCCCCACCTTTCCGGCGCGCATCTTTTGCCTGGCGCGCTCGGGTGATTGGTCGGCGGCCGCGCTTTCGCTTGGCACGGGTGAGGCTCTGGGCCGGATCACTGAAGAAGAAGGCGACCTGATCGCCCGTTTCCTTGACCCCGAGTTGTTCGAAGGCGAACCGCTCCTGCCGCCCGATCCGAACCCAACGCCCCTGACTTTTCAAATGCGCGTTGCCCTGGGCGAACGGCCCGACACAACGGGCCTGCCGCTGGCTTTTGCCCATTCCGATCTTTCCGATTTGGCCGGGTGGCGGGCGCAACTGCATGCCGCCGAGCGGCTGACACGTTCCGGCGCGATTGAGGCGACGCAATGGTTGGCCGTCTATACCGACCGGGTGCCATCGGCCTCGGGCGGGGTTTGGGACCGGGTTGATGCCTTGCAGGAATTTGATGCCGCGATCCTGGCCGGGGATGCGGCAGAGGTAACGCGCCGCCTGACGCCCGCCTGGGCCGCAGCCCGCGAAGCCGGGTTGGAAACCGCTTTTGCCGAGGTTTATGCCGAATTGCTGCTGCGCATGCCCCTGACGGGCGAGGCCGGGCTCTTGGCGCGTCAGGTTGGCCTTCTGTCGATGTATTACGAACGTGTGGCCCAAAGCGCCGTGCCCCAAACCGGATCGGAACGCTTTGCCTTTGATATCGCACGCGGGTTGCCCGCCCCGCCGCCACCGGGCAGCGATATGCACGCCCAAGCCATTGCCGCAGCCTTTGCCGAAACCCTGCCGGCCCATCGCTATACCTGGTTTTTGCAGAACGACCGTTTGGGCGAAGCCCTGCTGCGCGCCGCCTTGGTGCTTTCGACGCCCGAACCTGATTTGGACGACATGACCGATGCGCTTGTTCTGTACCGTGCGGTTGGTTTGGAAGATGTTGCGCGGCGGGCCGCGCTGCAATTGCTGTTGTTGGATTGACCCATGGCCGCGCCGGATCGGGACCACCAATGGATCGCGGCCTTTCTGGACACCATGGCGGCGGAACATGGGTCGTCTGAAAACACGCTGCTTGGGTATGGGCGGGATCTGAAGCACGTCTCCGAGTGGTTGTCGGAAAGCGGCTCAGATTTTGGTCATGCCGACCGCCCCTTGATCGAGACCTATCTGACCGAGTTGGACAACCTGGGCCTGGCCTCCAGCACGCGGGCGCGGCGGCTATCCTCATTAAAGCAGCTTTTCCGCTTCGCGTTCGAGGAAGGCTGGCGTGATGACAACCCAGCCATCAGCATCAAAGGCCCGACAAGCCCGAAACGGCTGCCCAAAACGCTCAGCACCGCAGATGTCGACCGTTTGCTGGCGGTCGCGGCCGAGCATGGCCAAAATCAGGGCGACCAGCTGCGCACCCATTGCCTGATGCAATTGCTCTACGCCACCGGCCTGCGCGTGACCGAACTGGTGTCACTGCCCGCGGCGGCGGTTCGGGGCGATCCGCAAATGATCCTGGTGCGCGGCAAGGGGGATAAGGAACGGCTGGTGCCGCTTTCACCACCCGCGCGCGCGGCGACGCAAGCCTGGCTGGCCCATCGCGACCGCATGGCCGAGATCAAGCGCGCTGAAACCGGCGCAAAACCTTCGCCCTTTCTATTCCCATCGCGGGGCAAATCCGGCCATCTGACACGGGTCAGCTTCTATCTGTTGCTCAAAGACCTCGCGCGCGCAGCGGGCCTGCCACCCGACAAGATTACCCCCCATGTGATCCGCCATGCCTTTGCCACCCATCTGTTGCAAAACGGCGCTGATCTGCGGGCGATCCAGACCCTTTTGGGCCATGCCGATATCGCCACAACCGAGCTTTACACCCATATCCTGGATGAACGGCTGAAATCGCTGGTGCTGGAACACCACCCTTTGGCCAAGCCACAGGGCAGCCCCCCTTGAATGCGACCGATGCGATCCCCATAACCCGGCCATGGACCCCACACCGCTGACCGATGCCGTTCCGCCTTCGGCCTTGAACGACCCCACCACATGGATCACCGCCGCGGTGATCGTGTTTCTGCTGTTTTGCTCTGGCTTTTTCTCGGGCTCGGAAACCGCGCTGACTGCCGCGTCGCGCGGCAAGCTGCGCAATATGGCCGATAAGGGCGAACGCAATGCCAAAGGCGCGGCCAAAGCGCTGGCCTTGAAAGAGGATAATGAACGCCTGATCGGCGGCATCCTTCTGGGAAACAACCTGGCGAATATTCTGGCCACCTCGCTGGCCACAGCGCTTTTTACCGCGCTGTTGGGCGAAGGTGGCGTCGCCGCCGCGACCCTGGTCATGACCGCCCTGGTCCTGATCTTTGCCGAGGTGCTGCCCAAGACCTATGCCATCAACAACCCCGAAGGCAGTGCTGCGCGGGTGGCCCGGCCCATCAACCTGATCATTTCGGTCCTTGCCCCGGCGGTCGCCGCCGTGCGCATCATTGTGCGCGGGGTTCTGCGCCCGTTTGGTGTACGCATTGAGGCGGGCGAAAACATGCTGTCGGTGCAGGAAGAGATTGTCGGCGCCCTTTCCATCGCCCATTCCGAAGGCGCGGTGGAAAAGGAACAGCGCGACCGGCTTTTGGGCGCGCTGGATTTGCATGAACGCACGGTGGAAGAGATCATGCTGCACCGATCTGGCATCGAAATGATTGACGCGGATGCCGATGCCGAAGCGATCCTAAGCCAAGCCCTGCAATCGCCCCATACGCGCCTGCCCGTTTTCAAAGATGATGCCGAAAACATCATCGGTGTGGTCCATGCCAAAGACCTTCTGCGGGCAATGGATCGCCTGACTCGGGGCGATGATGCGCCGGGTCTGGCTGGATTTCAGATCACCGATGTGGCGGTGAAACCGTATTTTGTGCCTGAAACCACGACCTTGGATGATCAGCTGCGCCAGTTCCTGCGCCGCCACACGCATTTCGCCCTGGTGGTGGATGAATACGGCGCGCTGCGCGGCTTGATCACCCTGGAAGACATCCTGGAAGAAATCGTGGGCGAGATCACCGATGAGTTCGACACCCCCGATGAGCCCGAGCTGAAACCGGGGGCCGATGGCAACTATCTGATCGATGGCGCCATGACGATCCGCGACCTCAATCGCGCGATTGATTGGCAACTGCCCGATGAGGAGGCCAACACCGTCGCCGGTCTGGTGATCCATGAGGCGCAATCAATCCCCTTGGAAGGTCAATGCTTTAGCTTTCATGGCTTCCGTTTTGAGGTCGCCGAGCGCGAGCGCAACCGGCTGACAAAACTGAAAATCCGTAAGCTCTAAGCGCGCCGGTTGCCATGCGGAAACCGGGCGGATTTCACGCGAAACCCATACGGAAAACGCGCGTTTTCCACGCCCCTTGACCTGGCCCCGTGCAGCCGTCAGGGGTGGGGTATGGCCAAAGACCCCACTCTTCTGCTTCTCGCCGCCGGTCGCGGTACCCGTATGCGCGGGGCCGATAAGATGTTGCAGGATGTGAACGGCACGCCACTGATCCGCGTAATGGCCGAACGCGCGGCCAAAGCGGGCGCAACACGCGTGGTCCTGGCAGAGGATCAGACGGACCGGCGCGCGGCGCTGGAAGGTCTCGGCCTCGATGTGATCACCGTTGCCGCTGACCAAGGCATGGCCGCCTCGATCGTGGCGGGGGTGGCCGGGCTGCGGACGCCGGTCCTGCTGCTATTGGCCGATATGCCCGATATCATGGCCAGCGACCTGCATTTGATGATTGGTCTATCACGCCAAGCGCCCAAAGCCATTCTGCGCGGGGCCAGCAAGGATGGCACGCCCGGCCACCCCGTCTTGTTCCCCGCTGATCTGGTGCTCAGCCTGACCAAGCTGACCGGGGATCGCGGCGCCAGCAAGCTGCTCCAGGCCCAGGCAAACCGGGTGCATTTGATCCCGTTTCAGGATGACCGCGCCCTGTTGGATCTGGACACCCCAGAAGACTGGGCCGCCTGGCGCGCAAGGCCCAAGCTCTAGCCCACGCCAAAAAGAAACAGGGCGGCCCAATCGGACCGCCCTGCCCTTTGTGTCTAAGCCCTGGCAGTCGGCGCGGCGCGCGCCGCACCGGCTTAGAGCTGCAGGAGTTTTGCCTCATGCGATTTCAGCGCGCGACGGGCCGAGCTGTATTCACCCAAACCTTCGACCGTGGCCAGTTCGGGGAAGAGCGCGAAAATCTCATCCCGCTGCGCATCGCCCATGCTGCCCAGGCTTTGATCGCCCGGCTGGAAGCTTTCGGTCCAGGCCCCATCCGACAGCACAACCTCGTGCCGGTCGAACATGAAGTGGATATAGGTCGTCTCGACCGCGCCCAACTGCTGGATCGTGTCGCCATTGACCAGATGCTTGGCCGCCACCAGCACTTCGCTTTCTTCGAAGTAAAGCTGCGGCAACTCGCCGGTCATCAGCACCCGGTGCTGCGGGCTGACCACCATATCGCGTTCCGGCAGGCCATGGCCCAGGGCACCCGCCTTGATCAGGATCGGGCGCAGACTTTCGGCGGATTCCAAATCCTCGGCATCCATAATGCGCGAACCGACCCAGCGAATTTCCTGCAAGCCGTTGTCACGGGTGATCACCTTGTCACCGGCACGCAGGTCTTCGACCGGCACCTCGCCACGCGGGGTTGCAATCATCGTGCCCGGGGTGAAACAGGGGATAACGTTCTCGATCTCTTTGAACGTCATCTCGCCCGCGACTTCGGTGCGCGCTTGGTCTTTGTAGAAAATGACCTTACCCGCTTCGCCCGGAGTGCCGCCTGGATCGACTTTATCGCCAGGCGCCAGATCTTCGTCATAGATGATCTTCAGCGGACCGGCATCGGACAGATCCAAGACATCAGTGTCACCGTCATCGGCATCTTCGCCGCCGATCACCTCATCACCGATGCCTTCTTTGTAGGTATCGCCAAAGATCGGATCGACAAAATCGCCGATATCAAAGGTGTCGTCGCCGGTGCCGCCGTCGAGCTTATCAGCCCCTTGGCCACCGATGATCGAGTCATCGCCCGAGCCGCCGAAGATGGTATCGTCATCGATCCCGCCATCCAGCGTATCGTTGCCCGAACCGCCTTTGATGGTGTCGTTGTCATCCTCGCCAAAGACAAGGTCGTTGCCGCCACCCGCAACAATCGAGTCGTCACCATTGTCGAGGATCGGGTCGTTGAAGATCGGATTGACGTTGTCGTCGATCAGATTGGCCTGATCGGTCTGGTTGCCGACTCCACCGATGATCGTGTCATCGCCGCCGCCCGACTGAACCGTGTCCGACCCTTCGCCAAGAACGATGTAGTCGTCGCCGCCACCGGTGACCACGGAGTCGTCGTCGAACCCTGCGTCGATGGTGTTGTTGCCGCCGGTTGAAACGATCACATCGTCATCGTCACCGGTGGTGATGCTGTCATTGCCAGCGCCGGTGGTAACGGTGTCTTTGTCGTTATCCGGGTCGGTATCCGCATCGCCCAAGAAGGGGAAGCCGCGGTCTGGCGTGTCATCGGGGCCATCGACGCCCGCATTGATGACGTTGTCGCCGTCATCATCATTGATCACATCGCTGCCGTCGCCGCCGATGATGGTGTCATCGTCTTCGCCACCATCCAGCACGTCGTCGCCGTCACCGCCATCCACGGTGTCTTCGCCCGAGCCACCATCGATGGTGTCGTCGTCTTCGTCACCGCTCAGGCTGTCATTGCCTTCCTGGCCAAAGATCACATCTGCACCGGTGCCACCGCTGATGGTGTCATTGCCGCCGGTGCCCGTACCCGAGCCACCGCCGGTCAGCAGTTGCAGGTTCACGCTATCGACCGAGGCGCCGATATTGTCTTCGTCGCCGGTGCCTTCGAACTCCAGCCGGTTGTTGCCGTTGCCAGCCCCACCCACCAGGTCAAAGGTGTATTCGTTCATCTGACCCGCTTCTGGATCGATCGTCGCGATCAGCTCACCGCCCCAATAGACGTTGATCAGGTTCTCGCCCGACCCGCTTTGCGGTTCATTGTTGCTGTCGCCAGCGTCAAAGGTCAGGCGATAGTTTTCGCCATCCACGATACCCTGGACGTCTTGGCCAACCCGGTTGTTGCCCGGCGAGGCCTCTAGATCGAGCCAGTTGAACCCGTCGGTCGGATCAACACCGCCGCGACCGTCATTGTGGACATCAATCTCTTCGCCGTTGGAATCGGTCCAATTCGGGATCGAGCCATCACCCACAAACCCATAGCTGGTGGGCGTCAGGCCGGTGACATCCTCGAAGGAGCCATTGGCGATCAGGTTCGGGCCGGTCGGCGTCGGTTCTTCGGGGAAATCGCCGTAAAGCGTATCCGCGCCTTCGTTGCCTTCGATGCTGTCGTTGCCGCCCTCACCGAAGATCAGATCGTCGCCAATGCCGCCAATCAGCGTGTCATCGCCATCGGGGCCATCGTCGGACATGCCGGTTTCGACATCGAAATAGACATCGGTGATATTGATACCGGTATCGTTCGGACCGTCCTGCGAATGCTCGATCTCGATTCTCGAAACAGGGCCCGGGATTTCGACCAAGATCGAATAGTTCGGGCTGCTGTCAGGCTCATAGCCGCCGTTGCTGTCAGCGGTGTCATCACCCGGAGCACCGCCGGTATCGGACAGGGTAAGATTGACGCCAGCGGTCAGTTCGATCTCAACGGGGTCGCCATTGCCATCAAGCGCTATGACGCGAACGATGCCATCGCCATCGATATCGTTGATGCGGAAGCTGACATCGGTCACTTCCTCGCTAAAATCGAGCGCATAGCTTGCTTTGTCGTCGGTATCTTTGAGAAGCGACTGGAACGAGCTTTTCGGATCAATCGTCTCAGAGCCGGTGTCGATGCCAGATACGTTCTGCTGAGTGTCCTCAAAAGTGTTCTGCGCATTCGGGTCAGCGGAAATTACTGAGAACGTTACCTCAACATTGCCTGTATCTTGGGTGAATCCGGTGATTTCATCGCCGTTCTGGATGTCATCATCGTCATCATCGTCGTCATCATCATCATCGTCGCCAGCGGGCGCCAAATCCCATTCAAAGCTTTCACGCACTTTGTTGGAGTCTTGGAAATTGCTGTCGCCAAAGATCGTGTCGTTGCCGATGCCGCCTTCAACGCTGTCGTCGCCCGACCCGGCATAGACCAGATCGTCACCTTCATTCGACAGCACCGTGTCGTCGCCTGCACCGGCATCAACCACATCGTCGTTATTGGGCGGATTTGCGTTATTATCCAGCGCGTCGATTTTGTCGCCGTCGGGGTCACCGTCATAGTTAACGTCGATCAGGTTGGCGTCGCTGTCGCCTTCAACGATGAAATCGCCCGAGCCGGTCGATGGGTCGATCTCTTTGTTATAGATCGCCACGTAATCCATCGTGCCGGTGAATTCTTTGTCGAACGGGCCGCCATCATCCTTTTCGCGGGCGCCAAAGGTGAAGCTCTCGTCGTCGTCGTCGCCCACATCCATGGTCAGGCCGGTGACGTCCGAGGTTTCTTCGAAGGTCTGGCCGGTGGTGTGGTTGATCACCGTCAGCGTCGCGCCGGTGGTTTCGTTCCAGCTATAGAAGACCTCGACATCATCCCCTTGGTCGAAGCTGTCTTTGTCGGTCGTCAGTTCAATCGTGGGCGCATATTTGCCCATGCTGTGATAAACTTCGACCTGACCGTCATCGGTGACGCGCAGATCGAACAAGCCATCCTGATCGCGCGAGTCATATTCGCCGCGGCTGACCAGCGTGTCGGGGCTGCCACCATTGTGCTCTTCTTGGTTGAAGCGGACGCGGACGGTGCCTTCGGTCAGGTTCTCGAAGACATTGTCGTTTCCATCAACTTCAAACCGGTCGCCATCATCGTCGGCCAGGTTCAACTGACCGCCCGAGATAGACGCATCACCAAACAGAACACCGTCCTGCTCCTGGCCGTCAGCGGTGCCGGTATCCTTGGTCTCTTTCCCGCTTTCGAAATCCCAAAGACCAACGAGAAACGCCAAATTGGCCGGATCATTGAAGCTCGTCATCTAACTCTCTCCTACCCGTGACCTGACACGGTGAGGTCCGCAGCCCATGCGAACCCGGTTTGACACGTACGGAGCGACGCCTAGATTTCAGACCAGCAGGGGGCAGCGCGCAGTTCCGTCACTCAAAAAGGAGGGAGATCGCGCGCATCCCAAAACGCGCGAAGCTGTCGCTGCCGCTGGAGTTCGGCAGTTAACAGCTGGCCCGGTGAAGCAAGCTTCACCAAGACGGCACTCATCTCTCCGTATCTCGTGATACGAAATCGTGCGGCCGCCCCCGTGGCCTATGCAGACATCGCCCCCCAGTTGGGCAGGTGATGATTAGCTTGAATCCGCCATGTGCAGAAAGGGAAATTTTAACAACTTGGCTCACAGCGGCGCGACCAATGTGGCGCTTCGTGTCGAGAATGTGGCGAAAATCAGGCGGATTGTTTCCATATTCCGGCCACATCCTGGCCGCATTTTCGAACGGATTGGGGCCGGAATTAGGGCAATGCCCCAAGTATGATAGGCTGTGGAGCGAAACGGACCGCACCCGTCTTTGGGCGACCGTTTCCAATTCGTGCACAGTGATCAGGCCGGTTCTCGGAAACAGTGTGTTAACGTTCGGCGGTAAGGGAATCCACCGCCGCCGGTTCGCACAGCGCTCAATTCTCAGGCAGGCCGGAGATTGTTTCCAAAATGGCGATTCTGACGAATCGCCGGAGGGATCCGAGGCGAATCTCTGTTTTTCCTGTGGTCTTGGCTATGCGGTGTCCTGAAAAGGGTGACAGAAGGTGTACGCCGAACCAAGGCGCAACGCGCGATTTGGAGGCTTTCCGATAGCTAAGTGTGCCTGCCGATCAGAGGGTTTTGAGCCAGCTTTCATCGGTTTCATAACCAAGCTTTATCAAAGCCTCTCCAAACACAGAGGCGTATTCCCGCGCAAACTCGCCCGGAAGCTCCGTCTTCCAGCGCCGCGTTTTGCCACTTGTGATATGCGCCGACCCCGACCCGCCGCCGGGCTGGTCGGCACCGCCAAACAAGCTCCTCTCCCAAAACACGCGGCACATCTCCGCGCGGTCTGGCTTCGCATACCCCGCCGTCTCAAGCGCGGCGTTGAACGCGGCCTGGTCATGATCCTCCATCATGTCTTCGTAGCGCCATTCGATGTGGCGTGGGTCGTCGTAATCCCAAGCAAGCATCTGCTTGACGGTCAGACTGTGCCGACGACGCATCTCAAACCGCAGCTTCGCACTGCGCGATGGCAGGCTGCGCAGCCGTTCCTGATAGGTCAGCCCGTCAAAATCCTCTCGCGGGGTATGGATGGCCGCCTCGGGGGAACCTGGCCGCGGCTTGTGTTTCAAATGATACTCTAGCCCCGATAGCAACACGTCGCGCGGATCGCGGATCATATGGATGATAACCAGGTTTGATTGCTGCTCAAGCACCGCCGGTCGTCGCCCGTTATTCACAAACAAAAAGCAGGGCCCGCGCGCGATCATCTCGGCAATCAGATCAGCATCACCTGGGCGCTGGGCAAGGCGCAGCGGCTGCCCCCTCCTGCGAGCGATTTCAAAGAAAACCCTGCGCATCCAAACCGTTCCGGTTTTGTGATGCGTGACAACGCAGATCGATTTTGGCTCAGCGTTCTCGGTCATCTAATGAATTGGCCCCTGATGCTCTTGGGGGGTGATGAATCAGGAAACGAATGCCTTTCGAAGGGAATACACCTTGCGCACAATCTAAGCACGCTATCACCGTTCGCGAAAATGTTTTGAAAGAAACCTGGCTGGTACCCGAGGCCGGACTCGAACCGGCAAGCCTTGCGGCGGTGGATTTTGAATCCACTGCGTCTACCAATTCCGCCACTCGGGCCAGGTTTGGACGGCTTACGCCGCTTGCGCGGCGGCGTCAATCGCATCTGGTGTGGAAATCGCGGCCTGCGGGCGCTTATCCAAACATCACCCCAACCAGCCACAAGGTGATGCCCGGGAACAGCACCAAAATCACCACGCGAATTAGGTCGGACAGCACGAAGGGCGCGACCCCGGCATAGGTACGCCCCATCGGAATGTCGCGCGCCATAGAATTGATGATGAATAGGTTCATGCCCACAGGCGGCGTGATCAGCCCCACCTCAACCACGATCAGGGCCAGGATGCCGAACCAAATCGCCGCCTCCTCGGGGCTGAGCGCATAACCCAGTATCACAAATTCCAGAGACATGATGATCGGAAAAAAGATCGGGATCGTCAGCAGGATCATCGACAGGCTGTCCATCAAGCAGCCGAACAACAGATAGGCCAGCAGCATCACCGTCAGCACCGTCAACGGGGCCAGGCCCGAGGCTGCGATCCAGTCCACAAGTTGCGCGGGCGCCTGGGTAAAGGCCAAGAAGGAGTTGAAAAGCGTCGCGCCCCAAACGATGAAAAAGATCATCGCGGTGGCCTGGGCCGTCGCCAACACGCTGTCTTTGAAACCGGCCCAGTTCAGCCCGCCGGTGGCCACGCCATAAATCCCGGTTAAAACCGCACCCACGGCGGCCCCTTCGGTTGGGGTGAAAAGGGCCTGCACCCCGTCTTGGGCCCAATCCCAATCGGCAGCGATACCGCCCATCACCAGGCCAAAGATCAGCACAACAGGCCAGACCCCGGCTAAGGTTTTGATCCGCTGGCCCATTGGCACGCGGTCAGCCGTGGTCGCGCTGCCTGGGCGCAGGCGGACATAAATTGCCACGGTCAGCATATAGCCGATGGCCGCCAAGATGCCGGGGATCAGGGCTGCCACGAACATTTTCACAATATTCTGCTGCGCCAGGATCGCGTAGATCACCAGGATGATCGATGGCGGGATCAAGATGCCCAGAGTGCCGCCCGCCGCCAAAACCCCGGTTGAAAGCGCATCGGAATAGCCCCGCTTCCGCATCTCCGGCAGCGCCACCTGCCCCATGGTCGAAGCTGTGGCCAAGGATGATCCGCAAACCGCGCCAAACCCTGCGCAGGCACCCACGGCGGCCATGGCCACGCCACCCTTGCGATGGCCCAACCAATCCGAAGCCGCTTGGAACAACGCGCCGGACATGCCGGATTTGGTCGCAAACTGCCCCATCAACAGGAACAGCGGCACAATCGATAGGTTGTAGTTCTTGAACGTGTCATAGGTCAGCGTTTTCAACTGGCTCAATGTGGCCGAGGGGCGACCCAACACGATCCAGGTCCCAATGAACCCCGCTGCGGCCATCGCCACGCCAATCGGCACGCGCAAAAAGATCGCCAGCAGCATCAAAGCAAAGGCGACCAGCGCCAATTCCAAACCGGTCATGGTCGCGCCTCCTGCCCCTGGATGACCCAGTTATAGGATCGCCAAACCGTATAAAGCGCGGTCAGGAAAAACAGCGCGGCCCCGATCCAAGCCAGCCCGTAGGGGATCCAAACCGGGATTTCGAGCTCATAGGTGGTTTCGGCAAAAAACGGGCGATAGCCCATGCCGAAGAAATCACGCAGCGCGTCAGAGCCGTAGGGGAACTTCTCGCCAAAGCCCAGGAACATCCGCCACGCAATCACAAAAGCCACAATGCTCAGCAAAATATCCCCGACCAGGCCCGAAAACGCACGCAGGCGAGGGGGAAAGCTCTGCACGACGATATCCACCGACACATGCCCGCGCTTCAACTGGCACCAGGGCAGAAAGGCAAAAACGGCGATGGCGGTTCCGGCCTCGACCAATTCGTAGTCACCCGTGATCGGGCCAAAAAAGGCGATGCCATCCAGGGCGCGCCCCAGGATTGAGGCGCAGACCATAACCGCAAGGATCGTCAGGACAAACCCGCCCAGATAGGCCATGACCCGCGCGATCCGTTCGATCACGCGACCGGTCGCAACCTCCCATCGCGGCGCCAAAGCCAATGTCACGGCGGTTGCTCCCCTGCCCTGCGCCTTAGCCGCTTGGATCGATCAACGATGGCCGATTGTTCAGCCCTTCCACATCGAACCCGGCAACCAGCTTGTACTTGGCCGCGATCGCCGCCAGTTCGGCTTGATCGATCACGTCATCGATCTTGTCAAACCCGTTTGGCGCGCGCGCGGCAACTTCATCCAACACCTTGTCGGGCCCATCGCCGCGATTGGCAAGCACGACCTTGTTCACATCCTCGCGCCGGGCAGCATCGTAGGCTTTGAGGGCCGCGGCGTTGGCGCCATGGCGCTTGATCTCACGCGCCAGAACGCGCGCATCCAAAATGGCCTGGCTCGCCCCGTTTGATCCGATGGGATACATCGCATGGGCCGCGTCACCCAAAAGCGTCACGCGGCCAAAGGACCATTGCGGCAGCGGGTCCCGGTCCACCATCGGATATTCCCAAATTGCCTCGGCGTTTTCGATCACCCAAGGGATATCCAGCCAATCAAAGGCCCAGTCTTTAAACTGCGGCGCAAAATCCGAGAGCCGCCCCTCGCGCGTCCAATCCTGGCGGTCCCAGGGGAAATCCGGGGGCATGGTCAGATCGGCGATCCAATTGATCCGCACGCGCCCGTCACCGTGGTTTTGGATCGGGTAGCAGACGAATTTGCGGTCTTTGGTGCCCGCCATGGCCATGGACCGGCCCGTCAGGAAAGAAGGGCCATCGGTGATGCCGCGCCACATCATGGTGCCGCCCCAAACCGCGCCGCCCTCTTCTGGGAAACAGATATCGCGGGCGGTGGAGTTGATGCCGTCCGCCGCCACCAACAGGGCCGCATCGCGTTTTTCCAGCGCCTGCCCTGTAGAGCGATCTTCCAAGGCAACCGTCAAACGCTCGCCAAGATCGGCCCAATCCGACAGGGCCATCCCTGTTTCGATCACATCGCCTGCCCGCGCCCTCAGCGCGTTCAGCAACATGAACTGCAACTCCCCGCGATGGATCGAATATTGCGGCCAGTTATAGCCCGCGTCCTCGCCCCGCGCCTCGGACCAGATCGGCTGACCCTGGGCCGAGAAATACGCAACCTCCGCCGTGCGGATACCCAACCAATCAAGCGGCTTTTCCAAACCAAGCTCGAACAACTCGCGCACCGCATGGGGTTGGAGGTTTATGCCAACACCCATTGGGCTCAACTCGCGCACAGATTCTACGATACGAAACGGAATACCCACCTGATGCAACGACAACCCAAGGGTCAGCCCGCCGATCCCGGCGCCTGCAATCAAAACCGTCATACACTACCTTTCAAGAAACTAGTGTCCAGGCGGCCTCCCCTCCGCCTGGACCGGAGGGTTGGGGGCACACTCCGGCCCACCCTATGCCCCTCCAAACTCAACATGGCACATCACCCTCTTCCAAATAGCTTAGCGCCATCAGAAGATACGCCGTGCCCCAAATCAACTCGGCCCGATCCGCGAAGTTTCGGGGCCGATTGAAACACCCATTTATCAGACGCCCGGTTGGCTGCACATGCGGCTCAAGCGCCTGGATCATTGGGATCAGGTAGTCGGTGAATTCTTTTGCCTCGGTGTTGGGCGAAAGTACAGCCATTCTTGCCAGTTGTTCTATAACAATCGCGCTGGCCGAGCTGTCACGCGGGCCGTCGGGGTCATCAAAATCCCAAGGTGGCACGCCAGATCCGACCTTGCCCTGCCAATATCCAAAGGTTGCCCGCGCCGCATCCCGGTAGCGTGTGTCGCCATATTCCTGCCAGCCGCGCAAAAACCCGGCGATGGCCCAGGCCTGCCCCCGGCTCCAGCAGCTATCGTCATGCACACCCAGCAACGTGAAGTGGCGCAGGATACGGTCGTCGGTATCGTGGTATACCAAGAATTCGATGGTGGAGCCATCGGCGCGCAGGAAATCGCGGATCGTGACATCCAGCATCCGCTTTGCGCCCTCGGCAAAGACCGGATCGCCAGTTTCAGGCCCGGCCCAGAAATCCAGGCGCAGGTTGGGGTGCACATTATCCACCGCCACGATCCGCCGGCTGGCCAGGGTTGTGGATTTCACCTGCACCTCATGCCCGATGGGCATGGCCCCGTTCTGCGGGATCGCCATGGAGCGCAGGGCGTAAGCCGCGGCCAAGGCCAGGGTGCGCAAGCGCGGATCGCCGGTTTCGGCATAAAGCCGCGCGGCGGAGTAATAGAAGCGGTGCCCGCGAAACTGATCGTCTTTCTCTAGCTTCGGGCGCAGCCATTCGGTACGTTCGCGCGCTTCTTCAATCAGGTCGGGCCGCCCTTCGAGCCGCCCGGCAATGCGTAGGCATTCGACCCAATGCCCACCGCACCAGTCCCCATCGGGGACGGTTTCCCAAACGCCTGTGTCGGGATCGGCGTGATACGGCCAGGCATTCCCAATTTGCTGACGTGTTTCTTCGACCCGAGACAAAAGAGCCGACAGCAAGGCAGTGTGATCCATCGGTTCTCGTCCGCGTGTTGTCGGAGGTCCGGGCGCATCGCAAGGACGCGCCCGGATCAAGCCGCTTAGTTGTCGGCGGTGTATTGATCGACCAGCCCGCGGGCGGTTTCGACCATTTCAGCGCCGGGCAGACCAAGCCCATCCATTTCAGCGATCCAACGTTCGGTCACATCGGCACCGACCACCTGCAACTCGCCGACCACATCGTCACCCAGGGTCACGATGGTGTTGCCACGCGCGGTGATGGCGTCATAAGCGAGATCATCCCCCTCATCCATCGCACGCCCGGCCCAAGCCGAGGTTTCGATGCCGGAATTGGCGTCGATCACCGCCTTTAGATCATCGGGCAGCGCGGCATAGGTGTCGGGGTTCATCGCCCAGATGAAATAGGTGTTATAAAGCGCCCGGTCGCCGCCGATTTGGGTGTGGCTTCCGGCCAGTTCTTCAACACGCAGGGCCGGCACAACCTCCCACGGGATCACGCCACCATCGACCACGCCCCGGCTCAGCGCTTCGGGGAAGGCCGGAACCGGCATGCCGACGGGTGTTGCGCCAAGCTCTTCCAAAAGCGCATTGGCCATGCGCGACGGGCCGCGCAGTTGCAGGCCGTCAAAATCCGAGGTGCTTTCGATCGGATCCCCGCTTAGGTGGATCACGCCGGGCCCGTGCACATGCACGGCCATCAGATGCACATCCGAGAACCGGGTATCGGCCAGGTATTGCTGGGTGTAATCCCAAGCCGCCATGCTCGAGGCCTCGGCGCTGAGCGAGGTCATGAAGGGCAGCTCCATCGCCTCAGCCTCGGGGAAACGACCGGGGGTATAGGCCGGGATCGCCCAACCGCAATCGATCACGCCATCGCGGATTTGATCGTAAAGCGCAGGCGGGGCACCACCCAATTGCATCGCCGGATAAAGCTCCACATCGATGCGGCCGCCCGATTGTTCTTCAATCGCTTCCGCCCAAGGCTCCATAAAGAAGCGCGGCACCGACCCCATGGGCGAAAGGAAATGCTGGCAGCGCAGCGTCACCTCGGCCTGGGCATGGGCGGCACCTGCGCCGATGCTAAGGGCCATTCCGAATGCGGCGAAACCTATGGCTGCCGCGCCAAATCTTTTGGTCATTTATATCCTCCCTGGCCAGGAACGCTCCCGGCGTTTTCCCTATCCGGCGCAAGCCTGTGCCACGTTCCGGGCGTTCTCAAGATGCCTAAAATTGCAGCGCTCACTCCGGTGATACTTCGCAGGTTACTGGACGAACCCGGTTTGTCACCCGTTTTTTCCACACGCCCGCGCCTTCTGCTTTATCGACCCGCTGGCACAACGGGTTGCGATTTGTTAGGCGCATGCGGGCGGCTCTGGTCCGGGTCGTTGACGCATGAAGGACATCCCGATGACGGCCCAAAACAATGAGGCTATGGTCACCTCACGCCGCCTGGCGCAATTGGCTGCGGACGCAGAGGGCGAAACCGTCACACTCGACTGGATTCTGGCGCAGTTGCATGAGCGTGCGTTCGGCCTGTTTCTTCTGGTGCTCGCCCTGCCCTGCTGCATTCCATTTCTCTATGGCGTGCCGCAGGTCGTCGCCTTGCCATTGATGTTCGTCGCGGCACAAATCCTGATGGGCCGCAGCGCCCCCTGGTTGCCGCAAAAGCTTGGCGCGCGTGTTGTCTCGAAAGAGGCGCTGGAAAACCTTGCCCGCCGCGCAGGCCCCTGGCTGCGCCGGATCGAAGCGGTCAGCCGCCCCCGGCTGACCGGCCTGACCCGGGCGCCCTTGGATCGGATCGTCGGCATGGCCCTAGTCCTGTTCAGCGCGTCGATCCTTGTGCCCTTGCCGCTGACCAATACGGTGCCGGGGTTTGCTGTTGTGATCGTGGCCATGGGGCTGTTGCAGCGCGACGGCATTTTGGTTCTGCTCGGCGCGCTTATCGGGACCGCTTGGATCGCGTCGCTCGTCTTTGCTGGCACGTCTCTGGTTCACCTGGTCCGGGCCTGGCTTGGCATGTGACCGCTGGCGGGCTTGCAACCCATCCCGGCGTGCGTAGATAGGCTGCATGGGATCGCCCTTTGAAACGGACCGCTTAATGTCACTTGCATCTCATATCTCTGATGCTGCCGCGCAGCCCCGCGCCTTGATCGCGCTGGCAGGCCTCGGCTCTCTGGTGATCCTCGGGGCCGCTTTTGGTTTTCAATATATCGGTGGCCTAGCGCCCTGTGCGATGTGCCTGTGGCAACGCTGGCCCCATGCGGCAGCGATTGCTTTGGCCGGGATTGGGGCGGCGCTGCCTTCGGCGTGGATCGCGGGCTTGGGCGCACTCAGCATGGTGGGGAATGCGGGTATCTCGCTCTACCACACCGGGGTCGAGCGCGATTGGTGGGTCGGCCCCAACACCTGCGGGCAGTCGGCAGCGCAGGATTTGTCCGAGCTTTCGGCATCAGCGCTGCTGGACACCACAAGCGGGCCGGAACTGGTGCTGTGCAATCAGGTTGCTTGGGAGTTTCTGGGCCTGTCCATGGCCTCCTGGAACGGGTTGATCTGTTTGGGGCTGGCGGGGATCTGGATCATGGCGACGCGGGCAAAAGCCTCCTAACCGCCTGAAAATCTGGCGTTTTCGAGGTTGATTTCTTGCGAAATCGCCACAGCCTAAACCGGAAAACGCGCAGGTTTTCCAAACGGATTTCGCGAGAAATCCGAGCCCTTAATGATAGGCGAACTCTCCCGTCACATTACGCCATTCACCCGGTGAGATCATCTTGCGATGCACAAAGCGGACCGAATGCAGCGGCCCCTCGATACTGTCCTGCCAAAACGCAATGAAGTCGAAAAGCTTGGGGTAATCTGGCCCCAGATCGTAATCCTGCCAGACAAACGTGTTCAGAACGCTTTGATAATCCGGCAGGCGATAGATCAGTTCAGCGGTGGTCAGCCCATAGCCTTTGAGCATCAATTCTGTTTCCTGCATGTGCGCGGCACCTCTTGATGTTGCCTCTCCCACAGGTTGATTGTGTCACATACTCAATAAAAATCAATAAAAACAGAATTTTGGACAGATCAACCGTCTTTCACGAATTGCACGGCGCGGCCAATCGCACGCAAAAACTATGACGTCGGAGTTATCATCTTCCGAATAATGTCTTTGATGGTTTTGGCTTTGTCGTCATCAGTAAGCGCATCGGCAAAACGAAAAGCCTCCTGAAAACGCCAGGATTCCTCAAGGCTCCGCGTCACCTCGTTCAATCTCAAGAATGTCTTCGAAAACAGATACATACCTGCGGCCGACATTACTTCGATGACCGCACCAGCGATGACGGTGAAGTATGAGATGTCACGTTGCGCGCCAATCGGTTGTTCCCCGGTCAGGCCCGGGATCGGGAGGAGATGGGGAACCGCGCCCGCCATGATCACAATCGCGCCCGCGACCATCACTGCGGCGGCAATTATGAACCCCGACATCGTCATTCGGCGAAGATGGTCAAAGTTCTTGCTCAATTGTACGACCACATGTGCTGAGTTTTGGAGTGCCTGCGCCTCATCAGCGTCCGCGCCAAGCGAGGTGACACGTGTAAGCGAAGCACCCCTTAGGTCAGCGTCCGAAGGCCACAAAAGGCTGACAAATAGCAACACAACGCCAACCGCCAAGAACGGAAAAATCCACTGGCCAGCGAAGGGTGAGCCCCTGAACAACCAAGTCAGGAACGCGATCTCAGGCATTGCGGTTACTTCAGCGAATATCTCTGCGCTGGGAAGCGCGATAAGCAAAATGCCCAACACCAATCCAAGTCGTTTCATAAATCCCCCACTGAAATGCAAAATGAGTAAGCGGCTGCCAGAATAAGGCAACCCAACTCAAGGCTAACATGAGCATCGGGCGGCAAATCAACCTGATTGTCGTTGCACCCAACATCCAGGTTAACTAAATTGAGAAGCAACAACATATAGAGCACACACACAGCCACAGGCCCCGGTTTGACCGACACCCCAGAACCCCCTGAAAACCAAGACGAAATCGCGCCCGAGCGGGAACCTTACCACGGCCCCAGCATCGATATCGCAGCCGAGATGAAGACCAGCTTCATCGACTACGCGATGAGCGTGATCATCAGCCGCGCGATCCCTGATCTGCGTGACGGGCTCAAGCCTGTGCATCGCCGCATCCTGTTTGCGATGCATGAAACCGGCAACAGCCATGACAAGGCCTATCGCAAATCGGCGCGGCCTGTGGGCGATGTGATGGGCCAATACCACCCCCATGGCGATGGCGCGATTTATGATGCCTTGGTGCGCATGGCGCAGCCGTTTTCGATGTCTCTGCCGCTCTTGGATGGTCAGGGCAATTTCGGCTCCATGGACGGCGATAACCCGGCGGCCATGCGCTACACCGAAGTGCGCATGGATAAACCCGCAGCCTACCTGCTGGCCGATATCGACAAGGATACGGTCGATTTTCAGGACAACTATGACGGCAAGCAGCAGGAACCCACGGTTCTGCCCGCGCGCTTCCCGAATATGCTGGTCAACGGAGCGGGCGGTATTGCCGTGGGCATGGCCACCAATATCCCGCCCCATAACCTGGGTGAGGTGATTGATGCCTGTCAGGCGCTGATCGAAAACCCCGATCTCAGCTCAGAACAATTGATCGACTACATCCCTGCCCCGGATTTCCCCACAGGCGGGATCATCCTGGGCCGGTCTGGCGCGCGCAAAGCCTATCTTGAAGGGCGCGGCAGCGTGATCATCCGCGCCAAAACCCATGTCGAGGAAATCCGCAAAGACCGCTATGCCATCGTCATCGACGAGGTGCCCTATCAGGTCAACAAAGCCACGATGATCGAACGCATCGCCGAGTTGGTGCGCGAAAAAAAGGTCGAGGGCATTTCCGGTGTCGCCGACGAATCCGATCGCGTCGGCGTACGCGTGGTGATCGAGCTGAAGCGTGACGCGACGCCGGATGTGGTGTTGAACCAGCTCTTCCGCTTCACACAGATGCAAACCAGCTTTGGGTGTAACATGCTGGCGCTGAACGGCGGACGCCCGGAGCAGTTGACCCTTCGCGGTTTCCTGACCGCCTTCCTGGATTTCCGGGAAGAGGTAGTCGCCCGGCGCACCGCCTTTGACCTGCGCAAAGCACGCGAACGGGCGCATATTCTGTGCGGTCTGGCGGTTGCCGTCTCGAATGTGGATGAGGTGGTTGCCACCATCCGTCACTCTGCCGACGCCGCGGAAGCGCGCGAGGCTTTGATGACCCGGCGTTGGCCTGCTGGTGACATCGCGGGCTACATCGCGCTGATCGACGATCCGACCCACACGATGAATGAGGATGGCACCTATAACCTGTCTGAAACCCAGGCCCGCGCGATCCTGGAACTGCGCCTGCAACGCCTGACCCAGATCGGCGTGAAAGAGGTCACGGATGAACTGCAAGAGCTGGCGGAAAAGATCAAAGACTATCTGGCCATCCTAGCCAGTCGCGAACGCATCTTGTCAATCATCTCGGACGAACTGTCCGAGGTGAAAGAACTGTTCGCCGTCCCCCGCCGTACCGAGATCACCGAATGGTCCGGCGATATGGATGATGAGGATCTGATCGAGCGCGAAGATATGGTCGTGACGATCACCCAAGGCGGCTACATCAAACGCACACCTCTGGCCGATTTCCGCGCCCAGAAACGCGGCGGCAAGGGGCTGTCGGGTGGATCGATGAAAGACGATGATGTGGTCACGTCGCTCTTTGTGGCCAACACCCATACGCCGCTTTTGGTCTTCACCACCGGCGGCATGGTCTACAAGCTAAAGACCTGGCGCCTGCCGCTCGGCAGCCGTGCCTCGCGCGGGAAAGCCATCGTCAACATTCTGCCCATCGAACCCGGCACCGGCATTGCCGCCGTGATGCCCGTGGATCGGGATGAGGCGCATTGGGATGAGTTGCAGATCGTCTTTGCCACTGATCGCGGCACCGTGCGCCGCAACGCGCTAAGCGATTTCGCCAATGTTATGCGCAACGGCAAGATCGCGATGAAATTCGAAGGCGAAAGCGAAGGCTGGCGCATGATCAACGCGCGCATCGCCTCGAACGATGATGATGTGATGCTGGTCACCAAGCTGGGCCGCGCCATCCGCTTCCCCGCCACCGATGTGCGTGTCTTTAATTCACGCGCCTCGACCGGGGTGCGCGGCGTGAAGCTGGCCGAGGGGGATGAGGTCGTCTCGATGTCGATCATCCGCCACTTCAAGGCCGAGGCGGATGAACGTGCCGCCTATCTCAAACAGCGCCGCCTCATGGCCGGTGCGCCCGAAGAAGAACCCGATAGCGATGAGGAGGAGGCCGTGGCCGAAGGCCAGCTGAGCCCCGATCGCTATGCCGAAATGTCGGCAGCGGAGGATTTGATCCTGACCATTACCGCCCAAGGCACCGGCAAGCTGTCCTCGTCCCACGATTACCCGGTGCGCGGGCGCGGCGGCCAGGGTGTGGCCGCCATCGACAAAGCCATGCGCGGTGGGCCGTTGGTCGCGTCCTTCCCGGTGGATATGGACGATCAGATCATGCTGGCAACCTCCACCGGGCAATCGATCCGCGTTCCCGTTGACGGCATTTCCTTCCGCTCGCGCAGCGCGGGTGGGGTGAAAGTGTTCAACACTGGCAAAGGCGAAGAAGTTGTCTCGGTCGCGTGGATTGCCGATCAGGCCGACGACGACGGCGCCGACCCGGTCGAAGATGCGCCCGAGGGCGACGCAGAATAACAGCCCATCGGCGCGCTCAAATCGCGCCGATGTCTGGTTTTTGTCGCATTTCTAGCAAGTTAGCTGCTGCTACACCGCGAAAGCTAGCGGCAAGATCGCTCTCAGCACGCGCCGTTAACCTTTTTCTGAACCAGGCTTGACCGCGGTCGGCACGGGCCCCGCGCAAGGACCGCGCAACCCCGCGCGCAATTGTGTCAGGATTGACATAATTTCAGCCGGTTTTTTCCGCAAATCACCCTCAAACCTGACGCAGTTGAGACGGATAATTGTTCAAGTCGCCACAATCCGTTTCGGATCAACACACAGAAGGCGGGGGCCGAATTCAAATGGGTCAGCAAAGCTCGGATCGGGTTATGATCAACGAAATCGGAAGCATGATACTCCGGGTGCTTATTGGCTCCTACTTCTTGGCGGTCGCGTTGCAGATTATCCCTGGCACCGACCTCTCCATCCTGTTCGATTCGATCCTGCCCGCGCCGATCGATGGCGCGCTTTCGGCTGGATTGGTGTTCCTGTTGGCCTTCATGGTCATGATCGGCTTGCATATGCGTGTGGCCGCCTTGGTCCTGGCGATGATGACCTTTTTCGCCAGTTATCTGACGATGATCCAGTTGGGTGTCGATCAGGAGCTGGCCAGTTTCTGGCGCGATATCGCCCTGATTGCGGCGCTGATTCTCACTTATTCTGAAAACGATCGGCGCAACCTGCACCGTACCCGCGTTGTGCGCCGCAAAATTGAGCCCCGCCGTTTGACATTATCCGACGGTCCACGCGATCCACGCCCGGACCCCATTTACCGCCGCCCGATGCGCACCCTGAAACCGCGTATCGCCTTGGTTGAGAACGAAAATATTCCCGCCGAAGTTGATAATATCTTTCTGGATGTGCACCGGGATGCGTGATCGACCGCCCCCAAACGCCAGTGCCAAGGCCCGCAAGGACAAAGCCTGTGTCGGCATTGCGCCCCGTAAACACACCGGAAATGCCGCAATTGGCTCCAATTCCGGTCCAGTTTCGCTCGTAGCTTCGGCTCAAGGGTTGGAAAAACCTTTTGTCGAGCAGCAAAACCAAAACGGGTACTGATATGCGAACGTTTACAGAATGGCTCAGGCTCCATATGCGGATCTGCCTTGCAGCCACATTGTTCATCGAAGCGGCGATTGGGCTGTTGCCCCAAATCGACCCCAGCGCTTACGCGACGGTCGTGGGCCAGATCCCCGTCTCGCTCGAACTTCATTCCACCGCCCTGTCGGCACTCTATTTCGTGCTGTCGATCTGGCTGATGCTGGGTATTCGCACCAGCCAAGTCGCTTTCATGAGCGCGGTGCTTTTGATCGGCCCTGCCATCATCACCACGACCGATGGCGACCCGGCCCTGGCGCTGAAGGTGACGCTGATCACCGTCTTCTCGATCCCCTTGGTCGCCTATGGTGGCGGTCGCTACACCACGCTTGAAACCCGCGAGCCGTGGATGTTCGACAACGACGCCGAAGAAGACGCCGCCATCGAAAGCCAGCAGGCGCAATAAGCGCCCCCGCCCCCGCTATGACACAGCGCCCCCGGCCTTGCAGGTTCGGGGGCGTTTGCTTATGCCCCGGCCATGGCAAACACAGTGCATATCATCGGTGGCGGCATGGCCGGGTCCGAGGCGGCTTGGCAGGCCGCTGAACAAGGCGCGCGGGTGATCCTGCACGAAATGCGGCCCGAGGTGGAAACCTTTGCCCATCGCACCGGATCGCTCGCCGAAATGGTCTGCTCCAACTCCTTCCGCTCGGATGATGATGAACAAAACGCGGTTGGCCTGCTGCATTGGGAAATGCGCGCAGCCGGGTCGCTGATCATGGAAATGGCGGATCGGCACCGATTGCCCGCCGGTGGCGCGCTGGCCGTTGATCGTGATCCGTTTGCCGAGGCCGTGACCGAGCGGCTGAACGCCCATCCCAATATCGACATCCGCTTGGGCGAGATCGACGCTTTGCCTGAAGACGGGCCCAGCATTATCGCCACCGGACCACTGACCTCCGGCAGCTTGGCCCAGGCCATCGCCGCGGAAACCGGTCAAGAAAGCCTCGCCTTCTTCGATGCCATCGCGCCGATTGTTTATGCCGACAGCATCGACATGTCGGTGGCTTGGCGGCAATCACGCTATGACAAGGGCGAGACCGAGGAGGAACGCCGGGCCTATATCAACTGCCCGATGACCAAGGATCAGTACGAAGCCTTCATCGACGCGCTGTTGGCAGCCGATAAGACTGAGTTCAAACCGGGCGAGACCGCAGGCTATTTCGACGGCTGTCTGCCCATCGAGGTGATGGCCGAACGCGGCCGCGAAACCCTACGCCACGGACCGATGAAACCCGTCGGGCTCACCAATCCGCATAATCCGACGGACAAGGCCTATGCCGTGGTCCAGCTGCGTCGCGATAATGCGCTGGGAACGCTTTACAATATCGTCGGCTTCCAAACCAAGATGAAGTATGGCGCGCAAGGCGTTGTTTTCAAAATGATCCCTGGCTTGCAAGATGCATCATTTGCCAGGCTCGGCGGCATCCATCGCAACACCTTTATCAACTCTCCGACGCTCTTGGATGCGCAGATGCGCCTGCACTCCAAACGCCATATCCGCTTTGCGGGGCAGATCACGGGGGTCGAAGGCTATGTCGAATCCGCGGCCATGGGGCTTTTGGCCGGGCGCATGGCCGCTGCCGAGTTGAAGGGCGCAGCCCTGCCCCCGGTGCCCCAGGTCACGGCGATGGGTGCCCTAATCCACCACATCACCGGCGGGGCCGAGGCCAAAACCTTCCAGCCGATGAACGTAAATTTCGGCCTCTTCCCCCCTGTCGAAGGGCTGAAGGGTGGCCGCCGTGGCCGCAAGGATCGCTACAAAGCCTATACCGACCGCGCCAAGGCCGCCTGGCAAGCCTGGCTCACGCCCGAAGCGGCCGCCGCCGAATAGCCTAGACGCGGCTCGCTCCCCGCTGCTAGCCTTTGGATCATGAGCACACCCACCTTTTCCGATAAGCTTTGGACGGCCCGCTCGCCCGAGGAAACGCAAGCGCTCTACGCCGATTGGGCCGCGCGCTATGATGCCGATGTCACCGATGCCGGTTACGAAACCCCCGCCCGCCTCGCCGCCGCGTTGGCCGACGCCAGCACCGATTTGACCGCTCCGATCTTGGATTTTGGCTGTGGCACCGGCCTGTCAGGGATCGCGCTGACCAAGGCGGGCTTCACCACGATCGACGGCACCGACATCACGCCCGAAATGCTGGAAAAAGCCGCCGCGCTTAAGCTGTACCGCGAAACCTGGCTTGGCGCGCCGGGCGATGCACCACCAGGCGGCTATGCGGCGATTGCCGCCATCGGGGTCGTCAGCCTGGGGGCCGCGCCTCCCGAAGCCCTGGGGATGCTGCTTGATACGCTGGCCCCGGGCGGGCTGCTTGGCTTTTCCTTCAACGATGCCACCCTGGCCGATCAGCGTTTCCTAGATGCACGCGATGCCGCTTTGACCAAAGCCGATTTGATATCAGAGGCTTACGGCCCCCATCTTTCTGCGAAAGACATGGGGTCCACCGTCACTGTGATTCGAAAACACTAGGCTCGATTTCCTCCGATGTTCCGCACGCGATTTGCGCCTTCGCCCACCGGGCCGCTGCATTTGGGACATGCCTATTCGGCGATGCTGGTGCATGATTTTGCCCGCCAAGCGCCCGATGGGGTGTTCCTGCTGCGCATTGATGACCTCGACCAATCCCGCGCGCGGCCGGAATGGGAAGATCAAATTTACGAAGACTTAACCTGGCTTGGCATTCGCTGGGATGAGCCCGTGCGCCGTCAATCCTACCATTTTGATGAGTACCGCGCCGCTATCGCGCGACTGACCGAAATGGGCCTGACCTATCCCTGCCGCTGTTCGCGCCGCGATATCCGCGCCGCCGCCGCCGCCCCACAAGAAGGCGCAGCCCATGGTCCTGGCGGCATCCTTTATCCCGGCACCTGCCGGGGCCGCCCGATGTCCGAGGCCGAGCCCAATGACGCGATCCGCCTGGATATGGACAAGGCCACCCAGCTCGTCGATGAGTTCCCCACCATTTTCGAAACCGGTGTCAACGCGGGCAGTTCCTGCCCGACCCGTCACTCGCTTATGACCTATACCGGCGATATCGTCTTGGCTGCCCCCGGCATGGCCGCGTCCTATTTCCTGTCGGTGGTGGTCGACGACGCCGCGCAGCAGATTTCCTATGTGATCCGTGGCGAAGACCTCTTTGGCTCGGTCGAGCTTTACGTCTGCCTCTCAACGCTTCTGGGCTATCCCAATCGCGGTTTCACCCATCACAAACTGATCCGCGACGAACACGGCAAACGTCTGGCCAAGCGCGACGATGCCCGCGCCATTGCCAAATTCCGCGCCGAAGGCGCCACGCCCGACGACATCCGCCACATGGTCGGGCTCTGATCCCTCTTCATCTGGCTCAAAATACCCCGGGGTGAGGCCGCCAGGCCGAGGGGCAGCGCCCCTAACCCTCGGGCGCCATCAACTCCACCTCAGCGCCATCCCGCACGGCGGTGTAAAAACAGACGCGGCGATTGGTGTGGCAGGCCGGGCCAGTTTGATGCACCAAAACCAACAGACAATCGCGATCGCAATCCACCCGCATCTCGACCAGTTCCTGCACATGGCCCGAGCTTTCACCTTTGATCCAAAAGGCTTGCCGAGATCGCGACCAATAGGTGACGCGCCCCGTCTCCAAGGTTTTAGCGACCGCCTCGGCGTTCATCCACGCCAACATCAAGACCTCATGGCTCCGCGCATCCTGGGCGATCACTGGCAAAAGGCCACGCGCATCATAGGTCAGGCTTTGGGGGTCGAAGACAGGTTGTGACATCGGCGGGCTCTTTGCAAAACGAAGACGCGCCGCTACCTATAGAGCGACGAGCGAAAAGGCAAAGCCATGACGGCGGAAAACGATCTGATCAAGCTTTACTCTCAGCGCATCCTGGCGCTGGCGGCTGACATCCCCCATCGCGGACGGTTGGACGCGCCACAGGCCAGCGTGCGCAAGCGCGCGCCGCTTTGCGGCTCGACCGTAACGGTCGATCTGGATGTCACCGATGGAAAGATCAGCCGCTTTGCCCAGGATGTGAAAGCCTGCGCTTTGGGACAAGCCTCCGCTGCGCTGATGGGCGCCTCGATCCTGGGCCGCAGCCAGGCCGAGGTTGAGGCCGCACGCGATGCGTTGCGCGCGATGCTGAAAGACGGCGCGGCAGCTCCCGGCGATCCATTTTCGGGCTATGAAGTGCTGGAACCCGCGCGCGATTATCGCAACCGCCACGCTTCGATCCTGCTGTCGCTTGAGGCCACCGCCGACGCCATGGCCGAAGCGATGCGGGCCAACTGCGCCTAATCAAAAAAAAACCGCCGCGCATCCGGGTGGGATGGCGGCGGAAGTGTGCGTGTCCATCGGCAGGGCGCGTTACGTCTTGGGCAAGACGGATCGCATCAGGCAGTGAGGCGCGCGGGCGATTGGGGACAATCCCACGCTTAGGCCCATGCCGGACCGCAGGCAGAAATCAAAAGGTCAGATCAATCCGGGCAGATGCAGAAGGCCAAGGGTAAAGGCGGCCAGGGCCACGACACCCAAAGCATCGTAAATCAACGTCTCGCGCGAGCGGATCAGAATGTCAGCGATGCGGGTCATAATGGCCTCCTGTCGTCTGTGTTGATGCTTTGTTCTCATTTTGCGCCACCCAATGCAAGAACATTTTTAGAACATTTGAGAACAAAACGTGCTTGACAAGATTTTGCGGCCTAGCCGGCCGAGATCATTTTCAGCGCCTTTTCCTGCTCCAACAGCCAGAACAGAACCTGGGCGGATTGGCCCTGTGGGCTTTGTAATTTGGGGTCGCGCGCCAGCAACGCACGGGCCGCGTTTTGGGCCAGGGCCATCAGCCCCGCCTGCCGTTCTAGATCAGCGATCCGAAACCGGGGCAGACCGGATTGGGCTGTGCCGATCACATCGCCCGCACCGCGAATCGCCAGATCCTCCTCGGCGATGCGGAATCCATCCTCGGTCTCGCGCAGAATGCTCAACCGCCGCCGCGCGGTTTCCCCCAAAGGCGCGCGATACATCAGCAAACAGGTCGAGGCTTCGGCCCCCCGCCCGACCCGCCCGCGCAATTGGTGCAGTTGCGACAGGCCAAATAGATCCGCCCGTTCGATCACCATGATCGAGGCGTTGGGCACGTCCACCCCAACCTCAATCACCGTTGTGGCCACCAAAACCCGCGTGCGACCAGCGATGAAATCGGCCATCGCGGCCTCTTTCTCGGCGGGCGGCAGTTGGCCATGCACCAGGCCCACCACCTCATCGCCCAAAGCCGCGCGCAGGCGTTTGAACCGATCCTCCGCCGCGACCGCATCATAGGTTTCGGATTCCTCGACCAGCGGGCACACCCAATAAGCCTGCCGTCCCTCAGCCACGGCCTTGCGCAGATGATCAACCACCTCATCCATCCGCTCGGTCGAGGTTAAGGCGGTCTGCACCGGCGTCCGCCCCGGCGGCTTTTCGTCCAAAATGCTGACATCCATATCGCCATATTGCGACAGGCTCAGCGTGCGGGGGATCGGCGTGGCGGTCATCACCAGGATATCCGCCGCGCTGCCCTTTTCGCCCAAGCGGATGCGTTCGCGCACGCCAAAACGATGCTGTTCATCGACAATCGCCAGGCGCAAATCTTTGAATGCGACATCATCCTGAAACACCGCATGCGTGCCCACCAAGATGTGAATATCCCCCGCCGCAAGGGCGGCCAGCTTTGATTGCCGTTCGCGCCCTTTGTCCTGGCCGGTTAGCTGCGCCACCACCACGCCCGCCGCATCGCAAAGCGGTTTAAGGCTGGCGTAATGCTGTGCCGCCAGGATCGAGGTCGGGGCCATCATCACCCCCTGCCCGCCGGATTCCGCCGCAATCAGCAGCGCCATCAGCGCCACAAGCGTCTTGCCCGCCCCCACATCACCCTGCAACAGCCGGTTCATGCGGGTGGGCGCGGCCATATCGGCTGCAATCTCCTCCATCGCGCGCAGTTGCGCGCCGGTCGGGTGAAAGGGCAGCGTGTCGATCACCTTTTTGCGCAGGTGCCCATCCCCTTCCGAGGCGATGCCCGCGCGTCTGCGATTTTTGGCGCGGGCAAGGGCCAGGGTCAGTTGATGGGCAAACAGCTCATCAAACGCCAAACGTTCGCGCGCGCGGGTTGTGGCTGATAGGTCACTCTGGGTTTCTGGATGATGCACCTCAAGCACCGCCGCGCGCCAGGCGGGCCAGTCTTTCTCATCCACCAGCGCGAGATCGAGCCATTCCCCCAAATGCGGCACGCGTTCAAGCGCCGAGGCCATGGCCTTGGCCACCCCTTTTTGCGTTAGGCCCTGGGCCAAGGGGTAGACCGGTTCAAAGGCTGGGATAGCGGCGGCTTCCTCGGGCGGCAAAACGTGATCGGGATGGGCCATCTGGGCCAGACCGTCGAACAATTCGACCCTGCCCGACACCACCCGCCGCGCGCCTTCGGGCAGGATTTGCTTCAAATACGCCTCGCGCGCGTGGAAGAAGACCAGGTGAAAACCGGTTGCGGCATCTTCAACGTCAACCCGATACGGGCCTCGGCCTGAGGGTTTTTTGTGACGCCCGACCGTGACCTCCACCGTCGCCATGCCGGGCAGCGCCACATCGCGGATCGATGCTTTGCGGCTGCGATCGACGCCGCCAATGGGCAGGGTCAGCACCAAATCCTTTGGCGTTTCCACACCCAAACCCGCATAGTGCTTGGCCGTTTTGGGGCCGACCCCATCCAGGGTTTGCAGCTCGGCAAAGAGCGGCCACAGGTAATCCGGGCGGCCCGCGCTAGCCATCGCCGATCAGCGCCAGCCAGGCGTCTTCATCGATAGTCTCTATGCCCAGATCAGCGGCCTTTTTTGCCTTGGACCCGGCACCGGGGCCTGCGACCAACAAATCGGTTTTCGCCGACACGCTGCCCGACACTTTGGCCCCCAGGGCTTCGGCACGCGCCTTGGCCTCGGCCCGGGTCATCTTTTCCAGGCTGCCGGTGAAGACGACAATTTTGCCCGATACCGGACTGCCATCTGTGGCCTGAGCCGGGGGGGCTTCGATCTGTAAATGGGCGATCAATCGATCGATTGAGGCGCGCTCGCCCGATTGTTGAAAGGTTGTGACCAAGGACACCGCGACCGTGGCGCCAATGCCATCGATCCCGGTCAAATCCTCCCAGGCCGATTTGGCCTCGGGCGAGATATCGGCCCAGGCTGCGGCGCGCGCGCCTGCCAGATCGGGGCGCGTGCCCTCATCCGCGGCCACCCGGCGCGCGGCGATCATGCCTGCCTCGGCCGTGCGATGGGCCCGCGACGCGGGCGCGGCGGCGTCAATCGTCGCGGCTAAAGCGGGCCAAGTGCCGAAATGCCGGGCCAGATCGGCCGCCGCGACCTCCCCCACATGGCGGATGCCCAAGGCAAAGATCAGCCGGTTGAGCGGGATCACGCGCTTTTCGGCAATCGCCTCGAACAGGTTTTGTGCCGATTTTTCACCCCAACCTTCGCGGTTTTTGAGCTGTTGTAGGCCGCTGCCATAGCGTGCCTCCAACTCAAAAATATCGGCCGGTTCGGCAATCCAGCCGTCTTGGGTGAAGGTCTCCACCTGTTTGGCGCCAAGCCCTTCGATGTCAAAGGCCGCGCGCGAAACGAAATGCTTTAGCTTTTCGACAGCTTGCGCAGGGCAGATCAGGCCGCCGGTGCAGCGGCGGACGGCATCCCCCTCCTCCCGCACCGCGTCGGAGGCGCATTCCGGGCATTGGGTGGGGAACCGGTAGGGCTCGGCCCTGGGGGGGCGCTTCGACAGATCAACATCCGCAAGCTTCGGGATCACATCGCCTGCGCGATAGACCTGCACCCAATCGCCAACGCGAATGTCTTTGCCATCCCGGATCGGCGCGCCATTGGCATCGCGACCGGCAATGTAATCTTCGTTATGCAGCGTCGCGTTTGAGACCACCACACCGCCAACCGTGACAGGGGCCAGTCGGGCCACGGGGCTAAGCGCGCCCGTGCGGCCCACTTGAATGTCGATTGCCTCCAGCCGGGTCCAAGCCAACTCAGCGGCGAACTTATGGGCGATGGCCCAGCGCGGGGTGGTGGAGCGCATGCCAAGGCGGCGCTGCAGATCGAGATCATCCAGCTTATAGACCACGCCATCGATGTCATAGCCCAGGGTCGCCCGCGCCTGTTCGATCTTGGCGTAATGGGCCAAGAGATCCTCGGCACTGTGGCAAAGCTGGGTCAGCGGATTGGTTTGGAACCCCAATTCAGCCAGGCGTTGGATCGCCCCCATTTGCGTGTCAGCAAGCGGCGCGCTCAACTCTCCCCAGGCATACGCGAAGAAGCGCAAGGGCCGGGATCGGGTGATCTCGGAATCCAACTGACGCAAAGACCCTGCTGCCGCGTTGCGCGGGTTGGCAAAGACCTTGTCGCCCGCCGCAGCCTGTCGATCATTCAGCGCGGCGAAATCGGCATGGCTCATGTAAACCTCGCCACGAACCTCCAGCACCTCGGGCGCGCCGGTCAAAACCTCGGGGATATCCACGATCGTGCGGGCATTGGCCGTGACGTTCTCGCCAACAGCCCCGTCACCGCGCGTGGCTGCAGACACCAAAACCCCATTTTCGTACCGCAGCGACAAGGACAGCCCGTCGATCTTGGGTTCGGCGCTGAAGGCCAGATCTTGGTCTGCCTCCAACCCCAAATAGCGGCGGATGAAGGCGACGAACTCGGCCACATCACCGGCGTCAAACGCGTTGGAGAGCGACAGCATACGCTCGGCATGGGTGACCTTGGCGAAACCGTCCGCCGGTGCTGCCCCCACCTGCTCGGTTGGGCTATCGCTGCGTTTGAGATGGGGGAATTGCGCTTCCAGGCCGGCGTTTTCGCGCTTCAGCGCATCATAAGCCGCATCATCCAATGCTGGCGCGTCATCTTGGTAATAGGCGCGGTTGGCCGCCAAAAGCAGATCGGCCAGTTCCGCAAGCCTGGCTGCTGCCTGCGCTTCGCTGATCGCACCGGTCCCGCTGTTATCGGATTGCGCCATTTGCCCCTCCGCGCCACGCACCATCCATTTGGTGATAGGAGCGGTGGGCGGTCAGGTCCAGATCGGATCAGGCCGAGGCTGCAATATCAACCGCCCGTTCGGGCATCGGATCGCGCAAGACATAGCCGCGCCCCCAAACCGTTTCGATATGCGTATCACCGCCTGTCGCTTCGGACAGTTTCTTGCGCAACTTGCAGATGAAGACATCGATGATCTTCAGTTCCGGCTCATCCATGCCGCCATAGAGATGGTTCAAGAACATCTCTTTCGTCAGGGTCGTGCCCTTGCGCAGCGACAGCAGTTCGAGCATCTGATATTCCTTGCCTGTCAGATGCACCGTCTGCCCATCGACATCGACCGTCTTTGCATCGAGGTTCACAGAAATCCGACCGGTTTCAATCACCGACTGCGCATGCCCTTTGGAGCGGCGAATGATGGCGTGAATTCTTGCCACCAATTCTTCGCGATGGAAGGGTTTGGTTAAATAATCATCCGCCCCAAATCCAAAGCCTTTCAGCTTGTTTTCCGGGTCATCCAGACCCGAGAGAATCAAGATCGGCGTCGTCACACGGGCGGTGCGCAACTGGCGCAAAACCTCATGCCCATTGATATCCGGTAAATTCAGGTCAAGCAGAATAATGTCGTAATCATAGAGCTTTGCAAGATCTATGCCTTCTTCACCTAAATCCGTCGAATACACGTTGAGATTGGCGTGCCTTAGCATCATTTCGATACTTTTCGAGGTGGTGGGATCGTCTTCGACAAGCAATACGCGCATCAGGCTACTCCGAATCTCGCAATGGTCGGGAACCAGGGTTAATTGAAATGGTTAATTTCGAGTTACTTACTAAAATTATTTGCAACCCTAGCGCGTTTCTTCTTCCAAGTTAATCCCGAAAACGTTGCAAGGCCGTCGCTTTTAGTGCCGCAATCCCATGTTGCGCCACGGCTGAGCGCCAGGCCGATAGCTCTTCGGTCGACAACCCGTAAAGCTTCACAGCCTCCTCCCCCGTGATCAGCCCAGCATCCACCGCTTGCACCACCGCCGCCTTGCGGCTGGCCACCCAGCGGCGTGTGTCGGGATCGGGCAGGTCCGCCCGCGTCATCTGATCCCCATTGGGTAAGGTGACCGACACCGGGCCAGGGATGCGTCTGATATACATGTGCGGATCGCCTCCAAACTAAGGTTGCCCCCGGGCTTGCCCCAGAACTGCTTAATTCGGGGTAAGCAGGCGGGTTGTGGATAGGCCGGATTTTCCTATATTCCCGGCGAACCACCCTTCAACTTGATTGGACCCACCATGGCGCTGGATCGGACCGCCACCTTAAACTCCTTGGGTTTTGCCAAAGCCCCGGCAGACACGCGCGTTGTGGTCGCCATGTCGGGGGGCGTGGATTCCTCGGTCGTTGCCGCCGAGTTGGCCAGCCAAGGCTATGATGTGGTGGGCGTGACGCTGCAGCTTTATGATCATGGGGCAGCGCTTGCCAAAAAAGGGGCATGTTGCGCGGGTCGCGATATCCATGATGCGCGCCGCGTGGCCGAAGAAATGGGCTTTCCCCATTACGTGTTGGATTACGAAAACACCTTCAAAGAAGCGGTGATTGATGAGTTTGCCGATAGCTATTTGGCCGGTGCCACCCCGGTGCCCTGTATCCGCTGCAACGAACGGGTGAAATTCAAAGACCTACTGGAAACCGCTAAGGATCTCGAGGCCGATTGCATGGCGACCGGTCATTATATCCAACGCAAAATGGGCGATCATGGCGCTGAATTGCACAGCGCGGCGGATGCCACGCGCGACCAATCCTATTTCCTGTTTTCTACCACCCAGGAACAGCTTGATTTCCTGCGCTTTCCGCTTGGTCATCTGCCATCGAAATCCGAAACCCGCGCCCTCGCGGCGAAATACGGGCTGTCGGTCGCCGATAAACCCGACAGCCAGGATATTTGCTTTGTGCCAAATGGCGATTACGCCGCCGTCATTGAAAAACTGCGGCCAGGCGCGGCCGATCCTGGTGAGATTATGGATATGGATGGCAAGGTGCTGGGCACCCATCGCGGCGTGATCCATTACACGATCGGGCAACGCCGCGGCTTGGGCATCGGCGGCTTGGCTGACCCGCTTTATGTCGTCAAGCTCGACCCCGACGCGCGCCAGGTGATCGTCGGCCCGAAAGAGGCTCTCAGCACGCGGACCGTGCCCGTGCGCGAGATCAATTGGCTGGGCGACGCCCCCTTCACCAGCCAAGACGTCTGGGAGTTGGAGGTCAAAATCCGCTCCACCCGGCCGCCGCGCGCCGCCACGATCCGCCCGATCTCGGAAACCGAGGCGGAGGTTGAGCTTATCGTCGCCGAAGAAGGCGTCAGCCCCGGCCAGGCCTGCGTCTTCTACGCGCCTGAAGGCGGGCGGATCTTTGGTGGCGGTTGGATTTGGAAAGGGCAGTAAGGCCCCCTCTCCTTCATCTTTCTAAAAATACGCCCCCGCGCCCTTGAAGTCTGATCCCAGGCGAGGAACGGTGTGGCGCGATCCATCACAAAACCCAGAGCATGACCCGCAAAATCATCATCGACACCGATCCCGGCCAAGACGACGCTGTGGCCATCCTTCTGGCGCTCGCCAGCCCGGAGGAGGTCGAGGTTCTGGGCATCACGGCCGTTGCCGGGAATGTGCCGCTGGCGCTGACCTCCAAAAACGCGCGGATCGTCTGCGAGCTGGCCGGGCGTACCGGTATACCGGTCTATGCGGGCTGCGACCGCCCGCTGGCGCATACGCTTGTCACCGCCGAACATGTGCATGGCAAAACCGGCCTGGACGGGCCCGAATTGCAAGACCCCACCATGACACTGCAACCGGGGCATGCGGTCGATTTCATCATCGACACGCTGCGCACGGAACCAAGCGGCACCATCACGCTTTGCCCCCTCGGCCCGCTGACGAACATCGCCACGGCCCTGCAAAAGGCCCCTGATATCGCGCCCCGCATCCAGGAAATCGTCCTTATGGGCGGGGCTTATTTCGAAGTTGGCAACATCACCCCCGCCGCCGAGTTCAACATTTATGTCGATCCCGAAGCGGCCGAGATCGTGTTCCAATCCGGCATCCCGCTGACCGTGATGCCATTGGATGTCACCCATAAGGCCCTGATCACCCGCGCCCGCAACGACGCCTTCCGCGCCCTTGGCACCGAGATTGGTCAGGTCGTCGCGGAATGGACCGATTTCTTCGAACGCTTCGATAAGGAAAAATACGGCTCCGCTGGGGCGCCGCTGCATGACCCTTGTGTGATCGCGTATCTGATCAAGCCGGGGCTCTTCACCGGGCGGCACATCAATGTGGAAATTGAAACCCAATCCGATCTCACGCGCGGCATGACGGTTGCCGATTGGTGGCGTGTGACCGACCGTGCACCCAATGCGACATTCATGGGCGATCTGGATGCCGATGGGTTCTTCGACCTTCTGGCCGGGCGTCTGGCACGGCTCTGAGGGTCACCCCCCTTTCCTCCTGCGTCTCAGACCTTATCTGATCGGATGAAAGGACTGCCGCCATGACCGCCCATTTCCCCTTCGATAACAGCTATGCAAGGCTGCCCGAGCGCTTCTTCACCCGCCAGCCGCCCGCCCCGGTGCAAGACCCAAAGCTGATCGCGGTCAATGCCCCCCTGGCGAAACGGCTTGGCATCACGCTGCCCAAAACCGAAGCCGAGATCGCCGCCATTTTTGCAGGCAACGCCTTGCCAGAGGGCGCAACACCGCTGGCGCAGGTCTATGCGGGGCATCAATTTGGTGGCTGGGTGCCGCAATTGGGTGACGGGCGCGCGGTGATGCTGGGCGAGGTTGTGGCCCCGGATGGGGAACGGTTTGACATCCAGCTCAAAGGGGCCGGCCGCACCCCCTATTCGCGCATGGGTGATGGGCGCGCCTGGCTGGGCCCGGTCCTGCGCGAATACATCATGTCCGAGGCGATGCATGCGCTCGGCCTGCCCACCACCCGCGCCTTGGCCGCCGTGAGTACGGGGGAGGTTGTGTTCCGCGAAGGCCGCCGACCCGGCGCGGTTTTCACCCGTGTTGCCAAATCCCATATCCGCGTCGGCACGTTCCAATATTTCGCCGCGCGCCGCGATACCGAGGCGTTGGAGGCGCTGACCGCCCATGTCATCGCCCGCCACTACCCCGCGGCAGAGGGCCCAACCGAGCTGCTCGAGGCGGTCATCCAAGCCCAGGCGGAACTGGTCGCGGGGTGGATGTCCGTGGGCTTCATCCATGGCGTGATGAACACCGATAATATGACGCTTTCGGGTGAGACGATCGATTACGGGCCCTGCGCCTTCCTCGATACCTATCACCCGGACACGGTGTTTTCCTCAATCGATCAATTCGGGCGCTATGCCTATGCCAATCAGCCGCAAATCGCGGTCTGGAACCTGGCTCAACTGGCCACGGCGCTTTTGCCGATCATGCCGGATCGGGATGCCGCGATTGAGCGTTTCACCGAGGCGGTGAATGGGTTTGCGGATCTCTTCGACACCGCCTGGCACGCAGGGCTTCGCGCCAAGCTGGGCCTTTTGGAGGAAAGCCCCGACGACATCCCGCTGGTCATGGATTTGCTGGATCTGATGGCAAAAAACCTAGCCGATTTCACGCGCGTGTTCCGGGCTCTGTCAGGCGACGACCCCAAACAGGCCCGCAATCACTTTGTCGACCCCACAGCGTTTGACAGCTGGTTCGACCGCTGGACCCAACGGTTGGCCTTGGATGCTGAGGCGCCAGCCCGCCGCCAGGCCCGCATGCAGGCCGCAAACCCCGCGCGCATCCCCCGAAACCACCGGGTGGAGGAGGCCATTGCCGCCTCCCGCGAAGGCGATTTTGACCCGTTCCACCACCTCATGGCTGGGCTTGCCGCCCCCTACCAAGACGACCCAGCTTTCGCAGATCTTGAAGACCCCCCGACCGAGGCCACGCGCGTCACGCAAACCTTCTGCGGCACTTGATCCTTCATCTTTCCAGAAATACGCAGGTTCAAGTCCAAGCCCGCGCCCGATTTGCCCCGCGAAAATCGCAGATTTTCGCGCCGGGCGACGCCGAAGGCGGCGCAAACCCTAAACCGGTTTTCGCGGCGGGCGGTTGATCAAAACCAAACCCAAACAGACCAACACCAGTGCGATCAGGATCTCTGGTCCCACCGGCTCATCCAGCAGCAACCAGCCCAGTCCAACCCCGAAAACCGGTGCCAAAAAGCTGAACGCCGCGACAGAGGCGGCGGGGTAAATCGTCAGCAACCAAAACCACAGCAAAAACCCCGCGCTCACAACGGCGACGATCTGAAAGCCCAGACCAGCCCAATGGATCAAACCGGGCTCACGCAATAGCGGGCCAAAGGCCAACGACAGGATCAACAAGATCGGGGCTGAGACCACCAATTGCCAGAGCAATTGCATCTCGGGGCGAACGGTTTTGAGCGTGGTTGCCCGCGCACACAGCGCTACGCCGGCCCATCCAAAAGCCGCAAAAAGCGCGAAAAGATCGCCAAGCAACGAAACCTCACCCCCTGCCGCATCATCCCGCAGCAAAATTGCCAGGACGACGCCCAAAAACGCCAAAATCAGACCAACACCTTTGAGCGCTGTGATCCGCTCGCCCGGGATCAGAACATGCGCGCCCAAAGCCAGCCACACCGGCATGGAATAAAAGATCACCGAGGTGCGGGTGACGGTCGTCAGATCCAAGGCCCAGAACAGAAACACAAACTCTGCCGCGAAAATCGCCCCGATCAAAAGACCGGGGCCCAGACTGCCACGCGGAAGCTCCAAAGCGATCCCCCGCATCCGCATCCACAGGAAGATGCAAAACGCGCCGCCCAGGGACCGAAGCCCGGCAAAGAACACAGGCTGCAAACCGTCATTGGTCACTTTGATCACCACCTGGTTGAAGGCCAGAAGCAGTGAAAACCCGGTCAGCGCAACGGCGCCAAACAGATCAACCCGGTGTTTTTTATCCATGACAAGAACGCCTCCCCCCATCCTCAGACAAGGCTGCGGGCCGCAAGTCAATGCCTCAATCCTTGCCCGTTGCGCCGCAACTGCTTGGGCTTTTCCTGCGATGGCAAATCCCCTAAAGCTGCGCTGCACCATTTGCAGGGTTTGGGCCATGACCGACACGATTGAAGCGCGCTGCGAGGCCAAGGGTCTGCGGATGACTGAACAGCGCCGGGTGATTGCGCAGGTGTTGGAAGAAGCCCAAGACCACCCCGATGTTGAAGAGCTATACGCCCGCGCCTCCAGCCGTGACCCGCGCATCTCGATCGCAACGGTCTATCGCACCGTAAAACTGTTCGAGGAATCGGGGATTTTGGACCGGTTGGAGTTTGGCGACGGGCGCGCGCGTTATGAAGACGCCGAGCGCGATCACCATGACCATCTGATCGACATGAATTCCGGTGAGGTGATCGAATTTGTCGATCCCGAGATCGAAGCCTTGCAAGAAAAGATTGCCGAAAAGCTGGGGTATCAGCTGAAGGGGCATAAGCTGGAGCTTTATGGCGTTCCGCTGAAAAAGCGGTGAACGGCCCCGGTTTGGCCGGGGTTGCGCCGCCCGCGGCGGCGCCCGGGGCGCGATTTTTTGAAAAACCGCACAGCGCATCGGCAACTGGACCCGCATGGGGCCAATGACGGATTTGCGTATTTTGAGAAAGATGAAGAGGAGGGGCGCGCGGCCTTTTCTTCCATCGCTTTGAGCGATAGGCCGAAGGAGCGCAGCGGGAGAGCGGATTTGGACAATCTCAAAGGCATGGCTTGGATGACATTGGCCATGCTGGCCTTTGCGCTGACCGATATGACGATTGTCTTCACCACGCGGGAACTGCCGGTGGGACAAATCCTGTTTTTATTCGGTGTCGGCGGCGCGGTCTTGTTCGCGCTTTGGGCCTGGATGCAGGGCCATGCCTGGCTGTCACCTGCGCTGCTTCAACGCTCGGTCATGGTGCGCAATGGGGCAGAGGTTTTGGCCACCGTTTCCTTCATCATGGCGCTTTCACTGATCCCATTGTCGACGCTATCGGCGGTGATCCAGGCCAATCCGCTTCTGGTGACCTTGGGCGCCGCGATATTTCTGGGCGAGCAGGTCGGCTGGCGGCGCTGGACGGCGATTTTTGTCGGGCTGGCCGGGGTACTGGTGATCCTGCGGCCCGGGGCGGAGAGTTTCGATCCCAACATTCTTTGGGCGGTCGCCGCCGCGATTGGCCTGTCCCTTCGGGATTTGGCCACGCGGCCCGTACCCAAAACCGTGCCTACAACGCTTTTGGCCAGCTATAGTTTTGCCGCCGTGGCGATTGCGGGGTTGATGATGATGCCCTTTGGCGGCGGCTTCGTGGTGCCGAGTGCCGCGTTGATCGGCTGGATCATCGCCGGGATTTTGATGGGCATGGTGGCGGTTTTCGCGATCACTGCGGCAATGCGCGTGGGCGATATCTCGGTCGTAACTCCGTTTCGGTATACGCGCCTGGTCTTTGCCTTTCTGATTGCCATTTTGGTCTTTGACGAAACGCTGGATCTTGTCACTTTGATCGGCGTCGCCATCGTGATCACCACAGGGCTTTACAGTCTGTGGCGCGAAACACGGGCGCGCGGAGCATAAGGCCGATCTGACGCACTGTTACCGCTAACATTTCCCTTCGCACCGCCCGCCCCCGCTGCTATAGACCGGCTCAACTGCTGCGACGCGCCTCCGGAGGGACCGAAATGAGCACCGTCATCGATATCCATGCCCGCGAAATCCTCGATAGCCGGGGCAACCCGACCGTTGAGGTTGATGTCACCCTAGAGGATGGCACCCTTGGCCGGGCGGCTGTGCCCTCGGGCGCGTCGACCGGCGTGCATGAGGCGGTTGAAAAGCGCGATGGCGATAAGGCGCGCTATATGGGCAAAGGCGTGCGCGAGGCTGTGGCGGCTGTGAATGGCGAGATTGCCGAGGCCCTGGTGGGCTTCGATGCGGTGGAGCAGGAAGCCATCGACGCCGCGATGATCGACCTGGACGGCACCGCCAACAAGGGCCGTTTGGGTGCCAATGCGATCTTGGGCGTCAGCTTGGCCATGGCCAAAGCGGCCGCTGATTACACCGCGCAGCCACTTTACCGCTATGTTGGCGGCACAGCGGCCCATGTGCTGCCGGTGCCGATGATGAACATCATCAATGGTGGCGAGCACGCAGATAACCCCATCGATATCCAAGAGTTCATGATCATGCCTGTTTCGGCGAGCTCGATTGCCGAGGCGGTGCGAATGGGCTCGGAAGTGTTCCACACGTTGAAAAAGGAGCTGTCGGCAGCAGGGCTTTCAACCGGGATCGGCGATGAAGGCGGCTTTGCCCCCAATATAAGCTCGACCCGCGATGCTTTGGATTTTGTCCTGAAATCCGTCGAAAAGGCCGGCTATGCACCGGGGGATGACATCATGCTGGCCCTGGATTGCGCGGCCACCGAATACTTTAAAGACGGCGCTTATGTCTTTGCTGGGGAGGGGAAAACCCTCTCGGCCGAGGAAAACGTCGCCTATCTTGAGGCCCTGGTGAACGACTATCCGATCCTGTCGATCGAAGATGGCTGTTCCGAGGATGACTGGGACGGTTGGAAAATGCTGACCGATACATTGGGCGGGCGCGTGCAACTGGTGGGCGACGATCTGTTTGTCACCAACCCCGCGCGCTTGGCCGAGGGCATCGAAAAGGGCTGCGGCAACTCGCTTTTGGTCAAGGTGAACCAAATCGGCACGCTGTCCGAAACCTTGGCGGCCGTGAATATGGCCCATCGCAACCGCATGACCTGCGTCATGTCGCACCGTTCCGGCGAGACCGAGGATGCGACCATTGCCGATCTGGCGGTGGCGACCAATTGCGGCCAGATCAAAACCGGCTCGCTCGCGCGTTCGGACCGGCTGGCAAAGTACAACCAGCTGATCCGGATTGAAGAACAGCTGGCTGAAACCGCCGTCTATGCCGGGCGATCTATCCTGCGCGGCTAACGCCCCTGCCCCAACGCGCCCCTGTGCGCATGGACATTTTGCGGCTAGCATGGCGGGGCTATCCCAAACCGCTGGCCGCATTTTGACCCGATCTGTTTCCAAGTTCCTCGACCCAGATCCGGGCCATGGTATCCCGGATCTGGAACAGTTGCGCCTGGCCGAGTTTGGAAACCGCACCGAACTGGCCATTCGGTTTGTTGTGGTGACCGCCGGGTCGTTTGCCCTGCTGCTGGTCACCGGGCATTGGCTAGGTCCGATCTGGGGCATCGCCTATATCGCGACACAGGTTTTGACTTATCTGGCGCTGCGAAGGGCTGCTCCGCCCTATCACATGGGTGATTATATCTGGGGCGCGGGCGGGTATCTGATCAGCAGCATGATCTTTCTGACCATGCCCATCGGGTTGTTCATATTTGGCGATCCGATCATGGCGTTCTGCGGCGGCATCGGTCTGATGTCACTGGCGGTGTTCACGCTTTGGCGGGAGGAGCCGCCAGCGATCATGCTGCCCTATGATCTGACCCTGGCCTGGGTCACAGCGGCCCTGATCCTTTGGGCAGTTCTGCCCCGCGCCGAACATCCGGTGATGTTTGTGATGGCCATCGTTCTGACGGTTACGGCGCTTTGTTATTACTCTCTGGCGCTGATCGCGACCTTTCGGGCGCGGCAATCCTTGAAAGCGGCCGCGCGCCGCGGGATCGAAGCGCAAAGGATGGAGGCGGTTGGACGACTTTCAGGCGGTATTGCTCATGATTTCAACAACATCCTGACCGCTCTTCAAGGAAATCTTGAACTGTATGAAGAGGTACAGGATCCCGAGGAACGCGCGCAGCTGGTGCAAGAGGCCCGCAGCGCCAGCCGCCGGGCGGCGGGTTTGGTGCAACAATTGCTGACACTGGCCAAACGCGCGCCCATGCCGCCCAGCCAGGTTGATGTTGCGACGATCATCCAAGAATTGACGACCCTGGCCGCGCGATTGATGCCCGCGAATGTCACGGTCTATCCAGCGCTGCCGGTGACGACACTGTCGGTGCAGGCCGATCAAGTGAAGCTGCTGTCAGCCTTGCTCAACCTGATCTTGAACGCCCGCGACGCGCTGCCCAATGGGGGCGAGATCACGCTGGCCGCGAGCCCGGTTGTTGTGGGTGTCGCGTCGGACCAATTGCCGTTGGAGGCGGGGCGATACGTGAAATTCACCGTCTCGGACACCGGCCATGGGATGCTGCCCGAGGTCGCCGCCCGCGCCTTGGAGCCCTTTTTCTCGACCAAATCGGTCGCCAGCGGCGTGGGGCTTGGGCTGCCAAGCGCGAAAGGCTTTGCTGAGCAATCGGGAGGCACGCTTCGGTTGGAAAGCTCTCCCAAAGGGACCGAGGTGACGCTTTACCTGCCCCATAGCCCCACCGCCAAATCCTAAACTGAAACCTGCAAAGGCCATCATGACTGCTGACGAAATCATTGCCCATCTGCGCCTCACACCACATCCCGAAGGCGGGCATTTCCGACAAACCTGGGTCGATAATGATAGTACCGGGCGAGCGACCGGAACCTGCATTTATTTCTTGCTAAAAGCTGGGGAAAGCAGCCATTGGCATCGCGTCGATGCGACCGAGATTTGGCTTTACCACGCGGGCGCGCCCTTGATCCTGTCCTTGTCTGAAACCGATGCCGGACCTGCACAAGATCACGTGCTGAGCCCCGACTTGGCTGCGGGTGCCCCGCAAATCATTGTGCCCAAAGATCATTGGCAAGCGGCCAGAAGCACCGGGGATTTCACGCTGGTTTCCTGCACCGTTTCACCGGGCTTTCAGTTCGAAGGCTTCACCCTAGCGCCCAAGGGGTTTGATATTCCCCGGCAAGGTTAGTCTGGGCGCGAAACCTGCCCGCCCCCCACGGCGGCGGCCACGCCGGTTGTGCCGGGGGCACTGGTCGTGAGACCCGCAAGGACACGCGCGGCCAGAAAGGCAAAGGCCTGCGCCTCCAGCGCATCTCCATCAAAGCCAAGCTCTTCAACCGGGATAACCGGTAGGGTTAGGGCATCGGCGAGGCCTTGCATCAAAGCCTCGTTCTTGCGCCCTCCCCCGGTGACCCAAAGCGCGGCAGGTGGCTGAGGCAGATGTTCCATCCCCCGGTGGACCGAGGCGATGGTCGCACCCGCAAGCGTTGCAAGGGCATCCGCATCGGATAGCTTTGCCACAGCCTGGGTGAGCGTTTCAAAATCCAACCGGTCCAAGGATTTCGGGGGCATCTTGAAGAAGTAAGGTTGCTCCAGAAAGGCCGAAACGATGCCCTGATCGACCGTGCCAGCCTTGGCCAAAGCGCCCCCCGCATCATATCGACCGAGCCCGCGGGCCAGCATCAGATCATCCATCGGCCCATTCGCGGGCCCGGTATCAAAGGCCAATAGCGCGCCGGGCGCATCTGGGGTGGACTCACTGGGGTCGAGCCAGGTCAAATTACCCACGCCGCCGAGGTTCAAGAAAGCCACCGGCGCCTCGGCACCGGCATGACGCGCCAAAGCCCAATGGTAAAAGGGCGCAAGCGGTGCGCCCTGCCCGCCCAACTGCATGTCGGAACTACGGAAATCCCAAACCACGGGCATCCCAAGCGCGTCGGCCAGCCGCGCCCCTGACCCGGCCTGGTGCGTACGTGCACTGTCGGGGTCATGGGCCAATGTCTGGCCATGAAACCCCAGCACATCGGCTTTAACCCCCGCCAACACCTCGATATGGGCGGCCTCCACCGCAGCCTCAGCCGCCGTCACCTCAGGCGTGCCGGGCCAATGGCCCAAGGCTGCACGCAGAACCGTGCGCTCGACATCGGTATAGGGGCGATAGCGCGCTTCCCCGAAGCTGTGGATCGTCACCCCATCGGTCTCGACCACAGCCAAATCGACACCATCCATCGAAGTGCCCGACATCGCTCCCGCAACACGTCGAACCGGCAATTCCGCCTTGCCCTTCCCCTTCATAGCCGCGCCCGTTATAGCCCAATCCCGATACGCCAAAGCATGGACCAGACCGCCCGTGACCTACCAGCCCAAATCCGAATTTCTGCGCATCATTATCGAGCGCGGATTCCTGGCCGATTGCACCGATTTGCAAGGCCTTGATGATCAACTGATCGAAGGGCCTGTGACTTGCTATATTGGCTATGACGCCACGGCGCAGTCGCTGCATGTGGGGCATTTGTTGAACGTGATGCTGCTGCGCTGGTTTCAGAAAACCGGCAATCGCCCGATCACACTTATGGGTGGCGGCACGACCAAGGTGGGTGATCCATCCTTCCGCGCGGATGAACGCCCGCTTTTGGGGCCAGAACAGATCGACGCCAATATCGCGGGTATGCAAAAGGTGTTTGACCGCTACCTCGATTACGGGCCCGGCCAGGCGCAAATGCTGAACAACGCGGATTGGTTGGACGGGCTGAACTACCTCGATTTCCTGCGCGATATCGGGCGGCATTTCAGCGTCAACCGGATGCTCAGCTTTGAAAGTGTAAAGTCGCGGCTGGATCGCGAGCAAAGCTTAAGCTTTCTCGAGTTCAATTACATGATCCTTCAAGCCTATGATTTCTTGGAGCTTAACCGGCGCGAAGGCTGCCTGCTGCAAATGGGCGGCAGCGATCAATGGGGCAATATTGTCAACGGAATCGACCTGACCCGTCGCGTCTTGGATGCCGAGATTTACGGGCTGACCACCCCGCTTCTGACCACCTCGGACGGGCGCAAGATGGGCAAATCCCAAGGCGGCGCGATTTGGCTGAATGGCGACATGCTCAGCCCTTACGAGTTCTGGCAGTTCTGGCGCAACACCACCGATGCCGATGTAGGCCGCTTCCTGAAGCTTTACACCGAATTGCCGGTGGAGGAATGCGACCGCCTCGGTGCGTTGGAAGGCTCCGAGATCAACGAGGGTAAGATCATACTTGCCAACGAAGTGACCACACTTCTGCACGGACCCGAGGCTGCCGCGACCGCCGAGGCCACCGCTCGCGACGTGTTCGAAAGGGGCGGGATGGGTGATGATCTGCCCACCTTGGAATTGAGCGCCGCCGATCTGGGTGACGGTATTTCCATCGTGCAATTGATTACCCGCAGCGGGTTGGCCAAATCCGGGAAGGAGGCCAAACGCCTGATCGCGGATAATGGCGCGCGCATGAATGATGCACCGCTGACCGATGCGGGGCTGATGATATCAGCCGGTGATTTGTCAGAGCCGATCAAGCTGAGTGCAGGCAAAAAACGCCACGCGCTGGTGATATTGCAAGGCTGAGGGCTTAACGCCCCGTTAGGCTCACCACTCTAGCCTGGTGGGCATGTTCGATCTGACCTCGGCCCTGTTCCCCGAGACCGCAACGCCCAAGCTGCGCGCCGCGCCGGATGCGCCGTTGCAGCAATCGGCGCTTTATGCGCGCGCGGTGGCGCTACTGGGGGCGGAAACGCGGTTTCTGGCTTTGCCGGGGATGGGGGCCTGGGTGATTGACCGAAGCTGGCCGGTTTTGGGGCGGGTGGCGCTGATCTCACGTGGACCCGCCAATCTGCCCGCCCGCACGGCAGCGGTTTTGCTGCGCGCGAGCGGGGCGCAACACTTGATCGTCACCGCCGAAGATCAAACCAGCGCGGATGAGTTGCAGGCCAACGGGTTCTGGCGCATCGCCAAGCCGCGTGGAGTGGCCGAACTTGCCCTTACCCCCTCCACCGACGCGATGGCCTTGGGGCTGGGCCAGAAATGGCGCAACCGGTTGCGTCACGCGATGCGCAACGATCTGAGTGTGACGCGCACGCCCCTGCCCCCCGCCCCGCGCCACTGGATTTTCACCGCTGATGCTGTGCAGGCCCGCGCGCTGCGCTATCGCCCCGCGCCGCCCGCAGTGATTGCGGCGCTCGCCGCTGCGAAACCCGGGGCGGCGCAGCTATTTGTGGCGCGCAAATCCGGCACGCCCGTGGCCGCGATGTTATTCCTGCGACATGGCCGCGTGGCGACCTATCAAATCGGCTGGTCGACGCGCCGGGGGCGCGATCTGTCGGCAGGCAATCTGTTGATGTGGCGCGCGATGGTCGATTTGCAGGCGATGGGCATCGACAGGCTAGACCTGGGCGCGGCAGAGCCGGATCAGGCACCGGGGCTGGCGCGTTTCAAAGCGGGTACAGGTGCGCAACTGCGCAAGCTTGGGGGCACCTGGCTGTGCAGCACGGCCCTGCCAAGGCGGTCAAACCCATTTCGCACACATGCAGCGCTATCCTGCCACAGCCCGCAATAGGCGCGCACGGGCGGGTGGCACGGCGCTGATCTCAAGCCCAGTGAACACATGCAGGGTGCCAAGATCCCGATCGATCACCGCATGGTCGCTGACCCAGCCCCCCATCAAAAGATACGTCCTCAATAGGGGCGGCATGTTTTCCTGCGCGCGTTTCAGATCGGGCTTGCGGCGCAGCCTTTGCGCAAAGCGAAAGACCGAAGGGGCTTTGACCCGGGGTAACCAGCGTTTGGGCGCGATATGCCGATCCCGCAGCAGCGCGAAGGCATCGTAATACTCCTTGGCCTCCAAGCCGTGGAAGGAGGAACAGCCAAACAGCATCTCCACCCCTTCGCTATCGACATAGGCCGTCATCGCGCCCCAGGCGACGCGCAACACATCGGGATCGTGGCACTCGGGATCAATGCAAAACCGCCCCATCTCGACCATCGGACCATCAAAACTGCGCAGGCCAGACAGTTCGTAAAACTGTGCGGAATACGACCGCTCAATCGCGGCACCATTGGGGAAATGCAGAATGCGAAAGCAGCACACCAAAGCACCGGATTTGCTGTCTTCAACCAGAACATGGGCGCATTCGGCATCGAAACGATCGCGATCCGAGCCGTCGCCGCCACGAAAGGCGCGCGCGCGCAGGGCCAGCGCGGCCGCGACCTCATCCGGGGTCTCAGCCAGACGCGCGTGGTAGCGGCCTTTCAATAACTTGCGCATGGGCCTGCTCCTGCCTTGCGGTTCCCAAACGGTTTACCGCCAAGATATCGGGCCAATGTGACGCGCGCGCAACGGGGCGGACGTTAGTTGTTCAGCAACGTGCCCGCATCCAACCGGCCAAAGTTGCGCAGCACACTGCGCAAGAACCCGATATCCTGAACCGAACTGGTGGTGACCCGGCGCGACAATTGCACGATCCGTCCGTCTTCCAAGCCGAACTGTTCGATGTTTGAAACGCGACCGCGCCCATCAAAAGAGACCGCCAAAATCTGGCGCTCGGTCACTTGCGGCGGCTGATAGGCGTAGTTGCGGACGCGATAGGCGGTATAAAACCACGCCTCATCCCGCATCACCCCCGCCGAGCCGGGCGTGCCGATGGCCTCAACCACCGCATCGCGGCTGGCGCCGATGGACACCTCCGACAGCTCCTCGGCGGGCGGAACATAGCCGTGATTGGTGAAGGTCGCCGAGCAGGCCACCAATGCCACAGACAGCCCCGAGAACAGCGCGACGTGCCGCAGTGTTTTTTGCCACCAACGCAATGCTCGTTTGCCCATACCGTCCTCTTGACCGATGTCGCACCCCACCTGCCGGTCTTGCCGGACCGGTCAAAGCTTTCTATCCGCTTAACTTACCGGGGCGAACAGGGCAAGTTTGGCCTCTACGCCTGCGACGAGACAAAGGACCGCGCCATGACCGGCAGCCATTCCATCCCCCTCGCCCGATTGGGCCGCGCCAAAGACCACGCGGTCGACCTGCGGCCCGAAAGCGACGACCTGGCCGCGATCGCCCATCGCTTGGATTTGTCAGCGTTGCGCAAACTGCGCTTTGAAGGCGCGCTACGCCCCGAAGGCAAGCGCGATTGGGTGTTGGAAGGGCATTTGGGCGCGACGGTGGTTCAGCCCTGTGTCGCAACATTGGAACCTGTGACCACGCGCATCGAACAACCCGTGTTGCGCCGATACAGCGCCGGGTTCGAGACCGTCGACGCCGAAGAGGCGGAAATGCCCGACGACGAAACCCTAGAGCCTCTGCCCGAGGAGTTGGATTTGGCCGCCACTGTGGTAGAGGCGCTGGCCCTAGCCCTGCCGCTCTATCCACGCGCCGACACCGCGCCTGAGGAGGCGCAGATTTTCGGCCCGCCCGGTGTTGCCCCGATGACCGATGAAGACGCCAAACCAATGGCCGGATTAGCGGCGTTGCGCGATAAATTAGCGGGCGAAACTCCACCGGATGAAGGCTCAAAAGACTAGCCCGGAAAAAGACTTGCATGGGCGCGGAATCGGAGTATGTTCCCGGCCTCATTCCGCGCAGGGTCAAACCGGCTGCGGACGCTTGCAAAAGCGGGCCCCGCAGGGTGCCTCCAACCCCGCTGAGGGCCGCTGATCAGGCGCTAATACGAGATGAAACGATTGACGCTATCCGGGGCCGCAAGACGCCAAGCCCCCTTGAACTTCGAGGTTGTGACATGGCTGTCCCCCAGAACCGAGTGACGCGCTCTAAGCGCAACATGCGCCGCGCCCATGATGGGCTTGACGGGGCAAACCCGAACGAATGCCCCTCGTGCGGTGAGCTGAAGCGCCCGCATCATGTCTGCCCCGCATGCGGCAGCTATAACGACCGCGAAGTGATCGCCCAGGCCGACGAGATCGACCTCGACGAAGACGCAGCCTAAGGCCGGTCGAACCGGGGCGAGGCAAACCCGCCTATGAGTGACGGCACAGCGCTAACAGGCACATCCATTCCCGGCACGGTTCTGTCGATTGACGCCATGGGCGGGGATCGCGGACCGGCCGCGATTGTGTCCGGCATGGCGAAATCCGTCGAAAAAAACCCAGACCTGCGCTTTATCGTGCATGGCGCCCGGCCCGAGCTGGAACGCCTGATTGAACGTCGGCGTGGGTTGATGGAACGCTGCGAAATTCGCCATTGCGACGGTGTCGTCACAATGGATGCCAAGCCCAGCTATGTGATGCGTCACGGCAAGGGCACCTCGATGTGGTCCACGATCGAGGCTGTGCGCGGCGGCGATGCGCAGGTGGCCGTGAGTTGCGGCAATACCGGCGCTCTGATGGCCATCTCGATGATCCGGTTGCGCAAGATCGAAGGGGTGAACCGCCCCGCGATTGCGTGTCTTTGGCCTTCGCGCAACCCGCAAGGCTTTAACGTCATGCTGGATTGCGGCGCTGATATCCGCGCCGATGCCGAAGACCTTTTGCAATATGCCCTGATGGGGGTCAGCTATGCCCGCAACGGGTTGGATCTGCCCCGCCCGCGCGTGGGCCTGTTGAATGTCGGCACCGAAGATCACAAAGGCCGGGCCGAGCTGAAATATGCCGCTGAGCTGATCGAACGGGTCAGCGGGGCCGCCGATTTTGACTTCATCGGCTTTGTCGAAGGCGGCGATCTGCCCGCTGAAAAGCTTGATGTCATCGTGACCGATGGGTTCACCGGCAATGTCGCCTTGAAAACCGGCGAGGGCACGGCGCGCTTGATCCGCGAACTGTTGGAAGACGCGTTCAAGTATTCGCCGCTGTCACGCGTTGCGGCGCTGCTGGCCTATACCTCGCTCCGGCGGTTGAGCAAACGCATCGACCCGCGCCGTGTGAATGGCGGCGTTTTCTTGGGGTTGAACGGCACTGTGGTAAAATCCCACGGATCGGCGGATGGAACCGGGGTTGCAGCCGCCATCAAATTGGCGGCACGTTTGGCAGCCACAGGGTTCAACCAACGCCTCGCCGCGCGAATCGCAGATGCGGAACAAGCGGCGGCAGCGGCCATACAAGTAGAGGAACAGACGCGATGACGATCCGAGCGGTTCCCGTTGGCATTGGGCATTACCTGCCCGAACGCGTGGTTGAGAATGCTGAGTTCGAAGCCACACTCGACACAACGGACGCTTGGATACGCTCTCGCTCGGGCATCGAACGCCGTCATTTCGCCGCCGAGGGCGAAACCACCAGCCAAATGGCCGTTGCCGCCGGACAAGCGGCTTTGGCTCATGCCGGGCTAGCAGCGGCCGATATCGATGCATTGGTGGTTGCCACCTCGACCCCTGATCTGACCTTCCCCTCAGTCGCGACGATGGTTCAGGCCGGGCTGGGGATGCCGGGGGGATTCGGGTTTGACGTGCAGGCGGTTTGCGCCGGGTTTGTGTTTGCGCTGTCGAATGCGAATGCGCTGATCGTCTCAGGCCAGGCCAAACGTGTCATGGTGATTGGGGCCGAAACCTTTAGCCGCATCATGGATTGGACCGACCGCGGCACCTGTGTGTTGTTCGGTGATGGGGCTGGCGCACTGATCCTCGAAGCGCAGGAAGGCACGGGCGCGGCCAGCGACCGAGGCGTCCTGTCGACCGATCTGAACTCGGACGGGAATTTCCGCGATTTGCTTTATGTCGATGGCGGTGTGTCGGCCACGCAAAGCACCGGCGTTCTGCGTATGGAAGGCAAAGAAGTCTTCCGCCATGCCGTTGAAAAGCTTGCACAAACGGCCCATACCGCGCTGGATAAGGCCGGACTTGGCGCCGATGATGTTGCCTGGATCGTGCCGCATCAGGCCAATCTGCGCATCATCACCCGCACGGCCCAGAAGATGGGTGTCGATATGGATCGTGTCGTGGTCACCGTGCAGGATCACGGCAATACCTCGGCTGCCTCGATCCCGCTTGCGCTGTCGGTTGGCGTGGCGCGCGGCCAAATCAAACCGGGTGACCTGCTGGTGGCCGAGGCCATTGGCGGCGGCCTGGCCTGGGGCGCGGTCGTTTTGCGCTGGTAAAACCCGCTTTTCAAGCGGCAAGGAAACGCCGCCATGCAAGCCTTTACGTTGACTTAAGAAATCGCATCCCGCATCCTGACCCGCAAATATAAGGGGACAGAACAGATGGCTGGCAAAACGCTCACACGGATGGATCTATCCGAAGCGGTGTTTCGTGAAGTCGGTTTGTCGCGCAATGAAAGCGCGCAGCTGGTGGAACGTGTGCTTGAATTGATGTCGGACGCGCTCGTTTCAGGCGAGCAAGTCAAAATCTCATCTTTCGGGACATTTTCGGTGCGGTCGAAAACGGCGCGCATCGGTCGCAACCCGAAAACGGGCGAAGAGGTTCCGATCTCGCCCCGCCGCGTGCTGACCTTTCGACCGTCGCACCTGATGAAAGATCGGGTTGCCGCTGGCAACAAAGCCTGACCGAGGGGTCATGTCCAAAGGCTCCCAAGCGTTCCGAACGATCCGAGAGGTCGCAGATTGGTTGGGCGTCGCGGCGCATGTTTTGCGTTTTTGGGAATCCAAGTTTCCGCAGATCAAGCCTGTGAAGCGTGCGGGTGGGCGCCGCTATTATCGGCCCGCCGATATGGAATTGATCGGCGGCATCAAGGTGTTGCTGCATGATCAGGGCTATACGATCCGGGGCGTGCAAAAGCTGATCCGCGCCGATGGCATCGCCGCCGTCAGCGCCATGTCGCCTCCGCTGGAACCCGAGAGCGTCGAGGCCGATACGGCAGAGAACTTGGCCTGGGAAGCGGATACCGCCGCCGAGGCGGTCGCACCCGACACGGCCCCCGAAACCGCACCGGAGCCGGAGGAGGCGTTACAAGATGCCCTGCCCTTCGATGCGCCCGCCGAAGAAAGCGTGCCAGAGCCCGAGATGCCTGTGGCCCCGCCAATGGCAGAGCCCGCGGCCTCTGCGCCTGCCGCGGCGACCGCCACAACCAGCCAAAGCCTAGAGCGCCTTTCTGCCCTGACGGCAGCGGCGGTATCGCCCCAAGATGCGGGCGCAAACCCTGCCCTTGGCCAGGCGCTGTCGGCCCTGCGCGCCTTGGCTGAACGGATGCGCACCCAAGTTGACGCGTAACGGCCCTTGCGCCCATCTCGAAAATGGATAGAACACCCCAAGTTCGGGCTATGGCGCAGCCTGGTAGCGCGTCCGTCTGGGGGACGGAAGGTCGCAGGTTCGAGTCCTGCTAGCCCGACCAAAACTCAAAAAACCGCCTTTGCCCCTGTGGCGCAGGCGGTTTTTTCTTGCCAGATTGGACCGACTGATCAGGAAGGGACCGGGTGATGGGCGACGGCGTTTTGTCCGACAACGCATTGGAAGCGATGATCGAGGCCGGTCAGATCACGGCCACGCCTGCGATTGATCCCGCCCAGATTCAACCCGCCAGCCTGGATTTGCGTCTGGGGGATGTGGCCTATCGCGTGCGCGCCTCGTTTTTGGCGGGCACAGGCAACCGCGTCGCCGATCGCTTGGCGCAGTTTCAAATGCATCAGATGGACCTAAGCGGCGGGGCCGTTTTGGAAAAAGGCTGCGTTTATGTCGTGCCTTTGATGGAAGGCCTGGCTCTGCCCGATGATGTCACGGCGGTGGCCAATGCCAAAAGCTCCACTGGGCGGGTGGATTGTCTGACGCGCGTGATCACCGATGGCGGCGTCGAATTTGACCGCATCCCAGCGGGCTATACCGGTCCGCTTTACGCCGAGATTTGCCCGCGCTCATTCTCGGTTCTGGTGGAACCGGGGCTGAAGCTTAACCAAATCCGCTTTCGGCGCGGCCAAGCGATCCTGACCGATGCAGAGCTGGCCGCGCGCCACGCAGATACACCCCTGGTCGATGGCCAGGCGGTCATCTCCGAAGGCTTGGGGTTTTCCGTCGATCTCACCGCGGGCCCGGATGGGTTGGTGGGCTACCGCGCAAAACCGCATACCGGTGTGATCGATCTGACCAAGATCGCCGCCCATGACCCGCGCGATTTTTGGGAGGAGGTCAAAAGCGACCAAGGCCAGATCATCCTGGATCCCGGCGCGTTTTACATCCTGGTCAGCCAGGAGGCGGTGACCATCCCACCCGATTGCGCGGCTGAGATGTCGCCTTATCTGGCCATGGTGGGTGAATTCCGCGTGCATTACGCGGGGTTTTTCGATCCGGGTTTTGGCCATGGCGTGCCCGCGCGCGGGGTGCTGGAGGTGCGCTGTCACGAATCGCCTTTTGTGCTGGAACACGGGCAGGTGGTCGGTCGCTTGGTCTACGAGCGCATGGCCGAGGTGCCGCGCACGCTTTACGGCGCGGATATCGCGTCAAACTACCAGGGCCAAAGCCTGAAACTGTCGAAGCATTTTCGTTAAGGCCCGCTATTTGCCGCGCAAAAGCGTCGAATAATAGAGCAGCCCATGCTGGCTCAACCGGGCTGACAGGGCCGACCAGATCGGACCAAAGGCTAGCCAATCTGTGCGCGCAGCTTGCGCGATTTCCTGCAAGTTGCGGCGCCCATCGATGAAGGCCAAGGCATTGGCGGCCAGGGCGGGCACGGGGATTTCGGATTTTTGGCCATCCTGACTAACGGGAATCACCCCGCGCTTGGCGGCGGCCTGAGACAATTTCGGGCCGCTCACGCCCTTCAAATGCGGGACCGATTGTGGGGTCGGGCTTGCGACCGCAGCCCCACCGTCGGGCTTGGCGGCGTAAAGCACATGCGTGCGGATCGTGCCGCGCAGCGATTCCGACAGCTCCATCTGCGCGCGCGCATCCATGCCATGGACCAGTGCCGGATCGCCCAAGATCGGCAGCGGGTCATAAAGATGGGCTTGCGGGCTGCCTGTCATCACTAGCCCGGCGCGGTCGAGCGCCGTCAGGAGTTCACCAATGCGATAGGCGCGATCTTGGCTGTGCAAGAGCAGATCGTAAAACCCTGCATCGCTTTGCTTATGGTCGCGCAGGTTCGGGTTGCGCTTGAACGGGTGCCCATCGGGGATGCGATCAAAGATCGCTTTTGCGCGCCGCAGCCGTTCGCGCGGGCTGCCCTGCAGGATTTGGCCAAACGCCTCCTGCAACGGGTAAACACCCGAGCGCCCCAAGGGCGCATAGACCATCAGGCCAAGCCCCCCATCGGGCGCAAGCGCCTGGGCCAGCGCGTCGAAGCCTTCCTGCGGCTCGGGCAAATGATGCAGCACGCCACAGCAATCGATATAGTCAAACGGCCCCAGATCGGGCGCACTGAGCAAGGATTGTGTGAGGAAGGTGATCCCCTCAAGCTTGCGTGCTTTGGCCCGCGCTTCGGCCACACCGCGCGCGGCCTCGGACAGGTCGATATAGGTGATCTCATAAGGCTTCTTGGCGGCGGTCAGAACCTGCGCCAGCTGGATCAGCGCATCCCCCGTCCCGCCACCGGCCACCAAGGCGCGCAAAGGCTTTGACCAATCGCGCTGACCGCCAAACACAAAATGGTCGATCTCGAACGGGTGCGAGGGCGAACCAGTGATCAGCCGCTTCTTTTCATCCTTCGGATCCCGTTCGGGATAGGGGTAGGCTTCATATTGTTCGCTCACACGGCTCATCCGGCCACCTCCACGCGGTCCAAGCCCGCTTGCGCATCCGCGGGCAAGGACGAAATCGGAACCACATAGGTGTGGATTGTAAAGGCCACGGCGTCCACAGGGTCCAGCCGGACCAGAGATTGGCGTTCTGACCTGAGATAGGATGGGGCTTTGGGCGGCACGCGTGGGTCACTTGCCGCGCGCGGCTGATAAAGCTGCGCATCGGTGTAAAGCAGGGCGTTCTGCCGCCAAAGCGGTCGTCCAGGTCGGATCGCATCAAATAGCCGTTGCACCCGGCGCGCCATATCATCGGTATAGCTATCGACGGGGTCATGGATCGCATCCAGTGGTCGGCCGATCTTTTCAGCCAGCGTCCAGCTTGCCGGAAAACACAAAACGGCAGCGGTCAGCCGATGCTGCCCCTGCCCATCCGGTTGCAAGATGCAAAGATCTTCCTGCACCAGACGCGCCGCTGAGATCAGCGGATGATCGTCATTCAACGTGACAGTGGCCCCATCGGGTCGCGTTACCGAGCCCTCGCCGCGTTGGTAGCTGGATGGCAGATGCTGCAAAATCAAATCCAGCAGGTTGGCACTGGCGGCCTCAGTCTCGGGCAACGCCGCAAAAACATCGGCACGGCGTTGGGTCAACAAGACCTCACGCGCTGCCATTTGCGCCTCGAACACCTCATCCTGGATCAACCACTCCGCCATATCCAAGGGTTGCACCCCTGGCAGCCGCGCCATCGCGGGCTGCATCCAAGGCAAGTTCGGCAGGAATTTTTGGCAAATCACGTCCATTTCCGACAAGTTTCATGCCGCTTCCGGGCGCGCAAGCCCCCTCGACCCCGCTCAGGCTGAGACGAAGACAGGGAGGGCACGGGCCATGAACACCGCTTATCGCCGCGACAGCCGCAAGATCGACCCGACGCGGGATGTGCTGCTGCCCGATGGGACGCTGAACGATCAAGACCGGATCGAAATTGGACCAACCCAGCTGGCCTATGGCGAATGGGAAGCGGCGGGGCTGATCCTGCCCGATCTGCCTGCGATGCGCCGCTATCGCCTGGACCGGATCGTCGGCAAATTGGCCGAGCGGGATTGGGGCGGTGTGCTGATGTTCGACCCGCTCAACATCCGCTACGCCACGGATTCAACCAATATGCAGCTGTGGAACATGCATAACCCGTTCCGCGCCTGCCTGGTCTGCACCGATGGCCATATGGTTTTGTGGGATTACAAAAACTCTCCCTTCCTGGCCGATCACAACCCATTGGTGCGCGAGGTGCGTTCGGGCGCATCGATGTTCTATTTCGCAACCGGTGATCGCGGCCATGACGCGGCGGATGCCTTTGCCGATCAGGTGCAGGATGTGCTGCGCGCCCATGTCGGCACCAACATGCGTTTGGGCGTCGACAAGATCATGCTGCATGGCGCGAAGGCGCTAGAGGCCAAAGGGTTTGACCTGCACGACGGCGAAGAGGCGATGGAGCGTGCCCGCTCGATCAAAGGCAAGGATGAGATCCTGGCCATGCGCTGCGCCGTTGATGCGTGCGAAAAGGCGCTGGGCGCGATGGAGGCCGCGATTGCCCCTGGCAAATCAGAAGATGAGATTTGGGCGGTGCTGCACGCCGAAAACATCAAGCGCGGCGGCGAATGGATTGAAACCCGCCTTTTCGCTTCAGGCCCCCGCACGAACCCCTGGTTCCAGGAATGTGGCCCGCGCACGGTTCAGGAGAACGAGATCTGCGCGCTCGATACCGATCTGGTTGGGTGCTACGGGCTCTGCGTGGACATCTCACGCACCTGGTGGGTCGGCCCCGACAAGCCCCGCGCCGATATGATCTCGGCCATGCAGCACGCCCATGAACATATCGCGACCAATATGGAGCTGTTGAAACCCGGTACGCCCTTCCGCGATCTGGTTTTCAAAGGCCACCAACTGGCCCCGGAATATGACAAGCGAAAGTATTCCTGCCGCTTCCACGGTGTTGGGCTTTGCGACGAATGGCCGATCATCACCTATCCCGACCATTATGTCGAAGGCGCCTTTGAACATGTGGTCGAGCCCGGCATGATGTTCTGTGTCGAGGCGCTGGTGGGTGAGGAAGATGGCGATTTCTGCATCAAGCTGGAGGATCAGGTGCTGATCACCGAAGACGGCTATGAAAACCTGACCAGCTATCCATTTGATGACGCTTTGATGGGCCGCTAAGCCGCCGCGCACGAAAACCCAGACAGATAGACCCGCCCTTCCGACACGGTCAGCGCAGTGTGACAGAGATCGCCATAGGCGCCGAAATCCGACACAAGCTCTGGAAAAAGCTTGAGAATTTCAGACCGCGCTTCGGTGGTGAGGCCCGAATGGGCAACCTCGGCCGGCATCAAAGTTTCGCAAGCCAGGCCATTGGCGCTGATCACCTGATGGGTGTCGAGCAAGATATGGTAATAGGTCACGCCCTGGGCCGGGGCGGCTTGGGCCACGCCAGGCAACTCGGTCAATGCCTTCGCGGGGATCAACACCTCGGACAGGCCGAACATCAATTCGACGCGCCAATCATCGAACAACACCCGATGCTGCGGCGAAAGCTGCATGTCGCGGCTTGGAGCGCCCGGCGCAATCGCGCCCGCCGGGATTTCGATCGGTGCCAAATCTGGATTCTCGACCAGATCATCGACTGACAAACTGCGACTTCCGATCCACCGGATCGGACGGGCTTGGCCATCGGCGCAAAGCACCTGATCCCCCGCCTGCAACCCGGTGATCTGGCGCGGGCCGGTGGGCGTATCGATCCAGGCCGTGTCGGTAAAACACATGACAGAGGCCACATAGGGATCGCCCCAATTGGTCGATTCCGCATCAATGGTCAGCGTGTAGGTGCCACCGTCCCAGCCGGTATAGGTAAAGGTGTGCACGAAACCCACGGTGGTCCAAGTGTCGTAATTGCTGATCCAGAACTGATCGCCCGGGTCCATCGATTTGACCTCGATGGAAAACGTGTCGTTGAACCCCGCCAAGTCGATCTTGAAAACATCGTCGCCGCCAATGCTTTCGCCAGCATTGTTTGCGTCGTCTTTACCCCAGAACTCAAACACATAGGGGCCTTCATCCCCCAGATCGCTGCCGCCATCCAAGATGGTCACGATTTGGGTGTCGTTTTCGTCATCGACCAGGTTTTTGCCCGAAATCTTATCTTGGTCGTCGGTCAGATAGATCGTCAGCGTTTCAGTTGCCATCGGAGTCCTCCTCCTGCAACTGCCGCCCGGTTAGGGCCAAGAGGCAAAACAGATACATGCCCACGCGGTCCAATTCATCCACCCGCAACGCGCCTTTATGCGCGGCGGCAAATGCACCCGACATCGCAGGCAGGATATCGCCGCATTCCTCGGGGAAGCGCTGCATCACGGCGTGCTGCGCGCTGATGTAATCCCAACCGCGCGGGCGAAAGGCGGCGCGTTCGAAATCGGCGCGCAAAAGCTCATCACCCGCTTCGACCAAGAAATTGTGCAGCGCGGCGTCGTTGTAAGACAGGCCCATCCCGCAAATGGGGACCGATGCAAAGCAATCATACGCGCCCGGGATCTTGTTCAAGAATCGCGCCATGGGTGTTTCGAGCACATAATCGGCCCAGGTGCCTTCGCCGGGTTCAAAGGGTGCGGCAGCATCGTACCGCGCCAGCCAATCACCCAACCGGTCGCCCAATCCGGCGCTACCCCACGCGTCCAGGTGATGGTTTTCAAACGGATCGCTGTTCCATTCCGTGATGACGAAGTGATGCGTATCGCTAAAGGCCAGCAGGGTCGGAACCACCTCTTCATCACGCAGCATCAGAAGCAGATTCCGTTCGGCTTCGTAGTGCCGCTCTGCATGGGGTCCATCGAAGAGCTTTAGGAAAAAGCCCTTGTTATCAATCAAAAGCCGGACCGAGACCGACCGGCGCGCGGCCTTGATCAGATCGAAATGCAGGCGAGCGGCCCCAGCGCCGCTGGTTAGCGATTGGGCAAGCGTAACCAGGCTACCCCGCAATCCGGTTTGGATACGGTCGCGCCAGGAAATGCCGGAGGAATGCCCCCTACGAATAGGAATGCCGTCAAGCATAGGTGCCTGTGTTCTTGTCTGCTCTGTTTTTCGGGAATCAACCGGTCGGCTTCGAACCGGGTACTGGTGACCATCGTTAACCATTGGACCGCAATCGGAGCGGTTTGTGGGCCTGGAAATGGTTGGGAAAAGGTTAATTCTGGGTCGGGTTTGGGCTGGAATGTGGCCGTGCCGGGTGGGTGATGCCAACCGCTCCGCCCAAAACACGGGCACACACAGGCGCGTGAACCAAGTGACACATCGCTTGTGCAATATGGCCGTGCAGCCCATCCTTTCGCTAAGAAAGTCCCGAAAGGCCTGCGCCATGCCCACAGAACGTTTCACTTTTCCCGGCCATGGGCGCCATAAGCTATCGGCGCGCCTGGATTTGCCCGATGGCCCCCATTTGGCCACCGCGTTGATGGCGCATTGTTTTACTTGCGGCAAAGACATTCCCGCGGCACGGCGCATCTCCAGCCGTTTGGCCTCGATGGGGATTGCGGTTTTGCGGTTTGATTTCACGGGGCTCGGCCACTCGGCTGGCGAGTTTGAAAACACCTCCTTCACCTCCAATGTCGCTGATCTGCACGCTGCAGCCCAAGCACTGGCCGCGCGTGGCATGGCGCCATCGCTGTTGATCGGTCATTCGCTGGGCGGTGCGGCTGTGCTGCGCGCTGGCGGTGAGATCGACAGCGTGAAAGCTATAGCCACCATCGGCGCACCGTTTGATCCCGGCCATGTCACCCACAACTTCGGTGACGCCTTGGACGAGATCGCGGCCAATGGCGTGGGAGAGGTCAATCTGGGCGGTCGCCCGATCCGTATCGGACAGGGCTTTGTTGATGATGTGAATGCCGAAAAGATCGGCCCCGCGATCAAAACCCTGAACAAGGCGCTTTTGGTGCTGCACGCCCCTCGGGATGAGATTGTGGGGATCGAAAACGCCACCCAAATCTTTATCGCCGCCAAACACCCGAAAAGCTTTGTCACCTTGGATGATGCGGACCATCTGGTCACTGACGCGGCGGATGCGGAATATGCCGCATCGGTCATCGCGGCCTGGGCCGGGCGTTACCTCGATTTGCGGCCCCCTGCCCCGCCCCCCGGCGCGCCCGAAGGGGTGACCCGTGTGACCGAGGCCGATATGGGCGGTTTTCTGCAAGACGTTCAGGCTGGCGCCCATCATCACGCGCTCGCCGACGAGCCGATCAGCTATGGCGGCACCAATAAGGGCATGACGCCTTATCAGTTTGTCGCTGCTGGGCTTGGCGCCTGCACCTCGATGACGATCCGCATGTATGCCCGGCGCAAACGCCTGCCCCTAGATCACGTGTCGGTCGATGTACTGCATGACCGGGTGCATGCCCAAGATGCGGATGGCCGCAACACGCCACTGGATACCTTTACGCGCCGGATCACGCTGATCGGCAACCTCGATCATGAGACCCGGCAAAAGCTGCTGGAGATCGCCAATAAATGCCCTGTTCACAAAACCTTGGAAGGTGGCGCGCAGGTCATCACGGAACTTGTTGGAGAGGCAGCATTGGAGACGACTTGATCTCCTCCATGCTCAAAAGCGCGGTGACGTTGTAGATGCGCACCTCGGATATCAGCGCCTGATAAAACGCATCATAGGCACGCGCATTGGCGACCCGAACTTTCAAGATGTAGTCGATGTCACCGGCCAGCCGATGCGCCTCGAGCACCTCGGGGCGGGCGCGCAGGGCGGCCAGGAACTTTGTCTGCCAATCCGCCTCGTGTTCCGAGGTACGGATCAGCACAAAAAAACAAGCCTCAAACCCCAGCGCCTCAGCATCCAGGAGAACGGTCTGCTGACCAATCACGCCTGCCTCTTTCAGCTTGCGAATCCGGGTCCAGACCGGGGTCTTGGAGGAGCCCACGATCTTGGCGATATCGTCCAGCGATCGGCTTGCATCCTCCTGCAAGGCGGCGAGGATTTTCCGGTCGAGCGCATCGATTTGAACGGGCATTCTTGGGCCTCCGGCTAGGACGGACAGTCTGTTTTGCTTTCCAAGGTGTATGGAACGAACGTCCCTATTCGCAAGCGATACCTGCCATTTATTAGGACAAAATTCTATATTGAACCTCGAAAACGCAGATGAGGTTCCACCAAATGGACCACTTCCCAATCTTTCTGGCGGTCGCGGGCCGTCGCATCACCGTCTCTGGCGGGGGTGAGGCCGCGTTGGCCAAGCTGCGGCTTTTGCTGAAGACCACCGCCCGCATCACCGTTTTCGCGGCCGAACCCGCGCCGGAGCTTCATAAGCTGGCCGGCGAGGAAAAGATCACCCTGGTGGCGCGGGCCATGGAGCCTGGGGATGCCGTCTGCTCTTCGCTGTTTTACGCCGCCAATGATGACGATGTTGAAGACGCCCGTGTCACCGCCCTGGCCCAAGCCGATGGCGCGTTGACCAATTGGGTCGATAATCTTGAGCGCAGCCAGTTCATCACGCCCGCGATCGTTGACCGCGACCCGGTGACCATTGCCATCGGCACCGAAGGCGCGGCCCCAGTGCTCGCGCGCCGGATCAAAGCCGATCTGGAAGAACGCCTGCCTGCCTCGCTCGGTCTGCTGGCGCGGGTTGGCAAAAGCTTTCGCAAAATGGCCGAGGCGCTGCCCATGGGCCGCAAGCGCCGCGATTTCTGGTCGGCCTATTACAATCGCATTGGTCCCGATGCGCTGACCACGGGCGGTGTGGAAGCGGTTGAACCGGCCCTACGCCGTCTGCTGGACACACAGCTGAACGACACGCCCAAGCCTGGCCATGTCGACCTGGTGGGCGCAGGCCCCGGCGATCCAGACCTGCTGACGCTGAAGGCGCGCAAGGCGTTGGATGTGGCTGATGTGGTGATCCACGACCGGCTGGTTGCCTCCGAAATCTTGGAACTCGCCCGGCGCGAGGCGGTGATGATCGATGCGGGCAAAAAGGGCTTTGGACCCAGCATGGCGCAGGAGGATATCTGCGCGCTGATGGTCGAACACGCACAATCGGGCGCGCAGGTCGTGCGGCTGAAATCTGGTGATCCGACCGTATATGGCCGTTTGGACGAAGAGATCGAGGCGTTGGACGCCGCCGAAATCAGCTGGGCCATCGTGCCCGGCATCACCGCCGCCAGTGCGGCTGCCGCAAGCCTGGGCCAATCGCTGACCAAGCGCGGTCGCAACTCGGCCCTTCGGTTCCTGACCGGCCATGATGTGAAAGGCTTTGCCGAGCAGGATTGGCGTGGCCTGTCCCGCCCTGGCGAGGTTGCCGCGATCTATATGGGCGCGCGCGGTGCCCGGTTTATCCAAGGGCGTCTGCTGATGCATGGGGCCGACCCGGCCACGCCGGTCACGGCGGTTGAAAACGCCTCGCGCGCGGATGCGCGGGTGATCGCCAGCCACTTGGCCGATCTGCCCAAGGATCTGGAGGCCGCAGCCACCGATGGCCCGGTGATCCTGCTTTACGGCCTGGCGCCGCGCGCTGCCGAGGCCGCCTTGCCCAATCTCCCTGACCTCAGCCCAACCCTTTTGGAGGATCGTGCCTGATGCCCCGCCCCTTTTCGCCCAAAGTCCTGACCGCCAATGCGCTTTTGGAAGGTGACGTGGTTTACATGACGGCGGATGGTCAATGGACCCGCCAACACGGCGAGGCCGAGCTGATCGAGGACGCTGCCACCGCAGATCTGAAACTGCTGGACGCCGAGGCGCGCGGGCATGAGGTGGTCGGCGCCTATCTGGCCGATGCCACCCCCGGCCCCGATGGCCCCGAACCCGTTCATTTCCGCGAAGCGTTCCGCACACGCGGCCCGTCAAATTACGCCCATGGCAAGCAGGAGCGGGTCTAAGACCCCGCCCTGACAGGAGCACGAACATGTATAGCTATTCCGAGTTTGACGAAGCTTTCGTACGCAACCGCGTGGCCCAGTTTCGCAGCCAGGTTGATCGCCGCATCGACGGGTCGCTGACCGAAGATGAATTTAAGCCGCTGCGTTTGATGAACGGGCTCTACCTGCAATTGCACGCTTATATGCTGCGGGTGGCGATCCCCTATGGCACGCTCAACTCGCGCCAAATGCGCCAGCTCGCGATGATCGCGGATCGCTGGGATAAGGGCTATGGCCATTTCACGACCCGTCAGAACATCCAGTACAACTGGCCCGCGCTCAAGGACGTGCCGGATATGCTGGACGCGCTGGCCGATGTTGGGATGCATGCCATCCAAACCTCGGGCAACACGATCCGCAATGTGACCGCCGACCATTTTGCCGGTGTCGCAGCCGATGAGGTGATCGACCCCCGCCCGGTGGCAGAGTTGATCCGGCAATGGTCGACCGATCACCCTGAGTTCCAGTTCCTGCCGCGCAAGTTCAAAGTGGGCGTTACCGGCAGCCCGAATGACCGCGCTGTCACGGCCGCCCATGATATCGGGCTGCGCTTGATCGAGCGGGACGGTCAGATCGGTGCCCAGGTTCTGGTCGGTGGCGGCTTGGGCCGCACCCCGATGATCGGCAAAATTCTGCATGATTTCATCGGCTTTGATGATCTCCTGCCCTATCTGGAGGCCATCGTCGCGGTCTATAACCTGCTGGGTCGTCGCGACAACAAATACAAGGCCCGGATCAAGATCACCGTACATGAGACGGGCTTGGATGAAATCCGCCGCCTGGTCGATCAGGAGTTTGAGGCGCGCAAGCCGCTCTTTTCCGGGATCGATCAGCGCATGCTGGCTGATATTACCGAGGCTTTTGCCCCGCCGCAGTTCGACAGTGAGGGGGCGGCTGATTACCAAGTTTGGCGCGATGCCGATCCAGTCTTCCGCGCCTTCACCGACACCAACGTCTCCGCCCATCGGCACCCGGATTACGCGATCCTGACGGTGTCGACCAAGGCCCATGGGGCAACGCCGGGGGATGCGACCTCGGATCAGATGCGGGTTCTGGCCGATTTGGCCGAGCAATATGGCCATGATGAGTTGCGGATCAGCCATGAGCAAAATGTGGTCTTCCCGCATCTGCCCAAGCGACACCTGAAAGCCGTGCACGAGGCGCTGACCGAAGCGGGTCTGGCCACGGCCAATATCGGCCTGATCTCGGACATCATCGCCTGCCCGGGTATGGATTATTGCGCCTTGGCCACGGCCCGCTCGATCCCGATCGCGCAAGAGATCGCCGAACGATTTGACGCCCTAAGGCTCGAACATGAGATCGGGCCGCTGAAGATCAAAATCTCGGGCTGCATCAATGCCTGCGGGCATCACCATGTCGGTCATATCGGCATTCTGGGCCTGGATCGCGCTGGCGTCGAAAACTATCAGATCACGCTGGGTGGCGATGGGACCGAGGATGCGACCATTGGCGAACGCGCAGGCCCCGGCTTTGGCGCGGAAGCGGTGATCCCGGCCATCGAACGCCTGGTCTTTGCTTATCTCGACCTGCGCAGCGATGCGGAAGAAACCTTCCTGCAAACCTATAAGCGCCTCGGCATGGCACCGTTCAAAGCGGCGCTTTACCCGGTCGATGGGGCGCAGGCCAATGCAGCCTGAGGTCATCCGCTTCCCTCCGGTCGCCGCACGTGTTTCTGCGCTGAACGCGCGGTACAATCACCATTCGGCGATTGCGGTGCTGGAACGGGGCCTAACCGACAGCGACACGGGCCAGGTGGCCATGGTGTCGAGCTTTGGTGCGGAATCGGTGGTTCTGTTGCATATGGTTTCGGTCATCGACCGCAGCACCCCGGTTTTGTTCGTGGATACCGAGATGCTGTTTCCCGAAACGCTGAGTTATCAGCGCGAGGTGGCCGATAATCTGGGCCTGCGCGATGTGCGCGTGATCAAAGCGTCGCGCACGCGGATCGCCGCCCATGACCCCGAGGATTTGCTGCATAAATCCGACCCCGATGCCTGCTGCCACCTGCGCAAGACCGAGCCTTTGGAACACGCGCTGGCGCCCTTTGACGCCTGGATCACCGGTCGCAAGCGGTTTCAGGGTGCCACACGCGCGGCGCTGGAATTTTTTGAGGCCGAAGGCACCGCCCGGATCAAGATTAACCCTTTGGCCCATTGGGCGCGTGATGATGTGCAGGAGTATCTGGTGAACAACCGCCTGCCCCGCCACCCGCTGGTCGCCAAAGGTTACCCGTCGATCGGCTGTGCGCCATGCACCAGCCCAGTCGCGGCGGGCGAAGACCCGCGCGCCGGGCGTTGGCGCGGTCAGGACAAAGAAGAATGCGGCATCCATTTTGTCGACGGGCGCATGGTGCGCGGCCCGGTTCAACAAGCCTCGTGAGAGCGGGATGGAGGTCGATTTGCGTATTTTTAGAAAGATGAAGGAGCGGGATCATGGCTGAGGCGGTGATCGTGAATGATAGCGGGTTCCGGGGCGACGATTGGGCCACCGGGTTTGCGCCACTGGATCAAGCGGGCGTGGCCAATGTGACAGCGATTGATATCGCTTCGGCCGATGATGTCGCCGATCTGGCCCCGCATTTGGACCGTGTGTCGATGGTGCGGATCGATTTCCCAAGCTTTGCCGATGGACGCGGATTTACCCTGGCGCGGCGGCTGCGGGCGATGGGCTATGCCGGGCGGCTGCGTGCAGCGGGGCATGTGCTGGCCGATCAATACGCGATGGCGCGGCGGTCAGGCTTTGATGAAGTCGAAATCGACGCCGATTTGGCCGCGCGCCAGCCAGAGGATCAGTGGATTTTCCGCGCCGATTGGACCGCGGGCGATTATCAGGCGCGGCTGCGCGGCTGAGCCACCCTTCCCCTGACTTAGATCAAAGCTTATGGAGAGCGCGGCGGCTAGACCTGCCGCCAAACGAGTATGACCGAGCAACGCCCGATGAAAGATATGGAAGCCGCCCCTGTGAAAGCGACCCCAACGCTGCCTGACGCCCAGACCGTCACGGATGTGCAGCATTACACCGACCGGCTGTTTCGGTTCCGCTGCACCCGACCGGCGAGCCTGCGCTTCCGCTCGGGCGAGTTTGTGATGATTGGCCTGATGGGCGATCCGGACCCGAAGACCGGCAAACAAAAGCCGCTGCTGCGCGCCTATTCCATCGCCTCACCCTCATGGGATGAGGAATTGGAGTTTTATTCGATCAAAGTGCCAGATGGGCCTTTGACCTCGAAACTGCAGCATATTCAGCCGGGCGATGAGATCATTCTGCGCCCCAAACCCGTTGGCACCTTGGTGCATGACGCGCTGTTGCCAGGCAAACGGATTTGGTTCTTTGCCACCGGCACCGGTTTTGCACCTTTTGCCAGCCTGTTGCGCGAGCCGCAAACCTATGAGGATTATGATGAGGTGATCATCACCCATACCTGCCGCGAGGTAGGGGAACTGACCTATGGCCGCGAGTTGATCGAAGCGCTGAAAGACGATGAGCTGTTGAATGAGGTCATCGGCGAAGGCTTCTGGAAGAAGATCAAATACTACCCCACCACCACCCGTGAAGAGAGCCCTAAGATGGGCCGCATCACCGATCTGATGCGCTCGAGCGAGGTGTTTGAGGAATTGGGCGTGCCTCCCCTGAACCCCGAAGACGACCGCGCGATGATTTGCGGCAATCTGGCCTTTAACCTGGAACTGAAAGAGATGTTCGAGGAATACGGGCTGGAGGAAGGCGCGAATTCCCAGCCCAAGCATTATGTGGTGGAAAAGGCGTTTTTGGACTGATCCAAACCCCGTTTCACAGTCCTGCATAGAAAAGCCCCCCGCATCAACTGGCGCGGGGGGCTTTTTGCCTTTAGCGCTGGATTACTCGCCCAGGCCCAATGCGGTGCGGGCTTGCTCCAATGCGGCTTCCAACAGGTCCGGGTTGTCACGCGCGCCTTCCAATGCGGTGCGCAGACCGGTCTGGGTGATGGCGTTCAGGTCCGAGCCTTCGATAGCCGCGATGGCTTGATCGAAATCGAATCCGTCAACGGTGAAAAGCGTGCCTAGATCAGCCTCACCCGCGGCGGCCGCCGTGTCAGCAACAGCTTCGGCAGCCGCTTCCGTGGTTTCGGCGGCGGCTTCGGTTGCCTCGGTCGCGGTCTCGGTGGCTGTTTCCGTGGCGGCTTCAGTCGCGGTGTCGGCGGCCTCGCTGGCCGCATCGGCTGCGGCGTCGGCCGCGGCTTCCGCCTCTTCCGTCACGGCTTCGGTGGCAGTTTCAGTCGCCTCGGTCGCTGCTTCAGTTGCCTCTTCAACAGCCTCGGCGGCGCCTTCTGCGGTGTCAGCCGCCTCATCGCCCGTGCCCAGCACGTTTTCAAGCGCGCCTTCCACAGCGTCGGTGGCCTCTTCCACGGCGTCTTCGGCGGCATCAACTAAACCCTCGACGGTCTCTTCCGCGGCCTCTACGGCATCTTCCACCGCCTCTTCCACGGTCTCGACCGCCTCAGCTGCGGCTTCTTCCGCCGCATCAACGGCTTCTTCAACCGCATCGCCAGCGTCTTCCGCTGCTTCTTCGACCGCTTCTTCAACCGTTTCTTCAGGCGTGGTGTCAGCAACCGGCGCTTCGGCTTCGGGTGCATCTTGGGTCAGGAAATAGACCCCAACCCCGATTGCCGCCAAAACCACAATGATAATCAGCGCTCTACTCATTTTTTCCCCCATGGGTCACTTTTAAACCTGACGCGCGGTGTATGTGGGGCACCCCCAAAGCACAATGGCCGATGTCAAAAGCTACGGATTTCCGCCACTTCTCCGCCCATAGCGCCTTGAAAGCCGAGGGTACCGAGGATACCTTACCGCCTCCAAAGATTGGCTGAATGTAGGAGGCCCTCATAGCCCGCAGACCACATAATGCGCCGCCGACCCGTGAAACTGGCCCGCGCATCAACGACCGTATCCGCGCCCCTGAAATCCGTTTGATTGGCGCCGATGGCGAAAATGTCGGGGTTGTCTCCCCGCAACGCGCTTTGGATCTGGCAGAACAAGCCGGGTTGGATTTGGTCGAAATTTCGCCCAACGCGACACCGCCCGTGGCGAAAATCATGGATTACGGAAAGTTTAAGTACGAGCAGCAAAAACGCGAAAGCGAAGCTCGGAAAAAGCAGAAGACCATCGAGGTGAAAGAGGTCAAGATGCGTCCGAACACGGATGATCATGACTTTGACCGCAAGGTGAATGACGCCATCAAATTCCTGGAAAAGGGCGACAAGGTAAAGGTGACCTTGCGCTTCCGTGGTCGGGAAATGGCGCATCAGAACCTGGGCCGCGAATTGCTGGAACGCGTGGCCGATAAGATCGAGGGCATCGGTAAGATCGAAAACATGCCCAAGATGGAAGGTCGCCAGATGGTGATGATGATCGGCCCGGCCAAATAAGTCGTCGCATCGCATGTTGTAAGGGCGCGCTGATCCAGGCGCGCCTTTTTGCTTGTCGGCCTAGCGCGCCGCGATGTGATTGGCGGTTGGGTGCCAGGCACGATATAATGCATGCAGTCCATTGAGATCGCCCCATGACGCGCCCTGCCCTGATCCTGCTTATGCTCTTTGCGCCGCCCGCTGCGGTGGCAGAGGGGTTTGATGTTTCAGGCGGGCTGGAAATGGGCCTGGTCGGCACCTCGTCGGGCACGGCCCGTCGGCCGGTCTATCCCCATGCCGGGTTTGATCTGTCGGTCGATGGTTCCACCCAGTTGGACAATGGCTTGACCATCGGGTTCACCGTCAATTTGGAAGAGGATTTCGACCCCGAAACCGGCACCTGGTCGATCCGCATTTCCGGCGAATAAGGCTGGCTAAAGCGGACGCGCCGGGTTGCCCACCACCCGCGCACCGGGCGCGACATCGCGTGTCACCACGCTGCCGGCCCCTATCAAGGCACCATCGCCGACCGTGACGCCGGGCAGCAGGACCGCGCCACCGCCAATCCAGACATCCTGGCCGATCGTGACCGGCAAAGCGCGCTCAATGCCCTCGGACCGCAAGCCACGATCGCGGTGGTGGTCGGCGCAGTAGATCTGCACATTTGGGCCCAACATCGTGCCATCGCCCAGCCGCACTGGTGCTGTATCCAGGATCACACATCCCGCATTCAGATAGACAGCCCGGCCCAGGTGAATGTTGTGCCCATAGGCGCAGTGAAACGGGGCCTCGATATACACATCCGCCCCCACCTGCGCGAATAGCGCGCGCAAGCCGGGCGCCATCGGCCCACGCGCATCGGGTGCCAAGCTTCGATGCTCAAAACAGGCGCGGCGCGCAAGCCCGCGCGCCGCCTCCAACTCCTCATCGATGCAGCAATACCAATCCCCCGCATCCCGCTTTTCACGCTCGCTGCGGGGGCTTGGCATCACGCTTAGCCAGCCGCGGCCACAGCGCGCCCGGTCATGACCTTGGCCAGATGCGCACGATAATCGCCCGACCCATGCAGATCGCTGATCATATCACCCGATGGTGCCGAAAGCGCGTCAACCGCCGCTTTCGAGAAATCGCCGCTTAGCGCGGCTTCGGCCTCAGCCCAGCGGAACACGCCATCCGACGACGCACCGGTCACGGCCACCCTTACGCTATCGGCAAATTTGGCCACAAAGACCCCCACCAAGGCAAAGCGAGAGGCCGGCTGCAGGAACTTCTGATAGCTCGCGGCTTGCGGCACGGGGAACCGTACCTCGGTTATGATCTCGCCTTCCTCCAAAGCGGTGCTGAACATGCCTTGGAAGTAATCATCCGCCGCGATGTCACGCGAATTGGTTTTGATCGTGGCACCAGAGCCCAACGCCGCCGCCGGGTAACAAGCCGAGGGGTCGTTATTGGCCAAAGACCCGCCAATCGTGCCGCGATTGCGCACCGCCGGATCACCGATGCGACCGGCGAGCGCTGCCAGCGCCGGATAATGCGCCGCCGCCTCGGCCGCGACGGTGGCATGGGTGGTCGCGCCGCCCACACAGACCTCACCGGCATCGTTGATGCACAGGCCCTGCATCTCGGAAATACCCGTTAGGCTGACCAATGTGGCCGGTGCTGCCAGCCGCTGCTTCATGGTCGGCAACAGCGTCTGACCGCCACCCAGCGCCTGCGCCTCGTCCCCCGATAGGGCCGACACTGCATCAGCGATGGTCGCAGGCTTGGCAAATTCGAAGTTATACATGTTGTCCTCCAAAAAAGGGGCTCACCCTTCTCTGTTTCATAAATATCCCGGGGAGCGCGAGGGGCTGGCCCCTCGCCCCCTTCTCCTAGCCTTGCATCGCCGCCCAAACGCGCGCTGGCGTCACGGGCATGTCGATATGCTCCACATGGGTCATGCCACCGCGATGCAGCGCGTCGATCACCGCATTCACCACCGCAGGCGGAGAGCCGATCGCGCCGGCCTCGCCACAGCCCTTCACGCCCAAGGGGTTATGCGTACAGGGCGTGGCACAGGAATGATCGACCGTGATCATCGGCACATCATCGGCCCGTGGCATCGCGTATTCCATATAAGACCCGCTCAGCAACTGACCGTCACCATCATAGCTGGTGTTTTCGATCATCGCTTGACCGATGCCTTGCACCACGCCTCCATGGACTTGGCCCTCAACCACCATTGGGTTCATCACATTGCCGAAATCATCGGCGCAGGTGAAATTGACGACCTCAACCACCCCGGTGTCGGGATCAACCTCCACCTCACACAGATAGGCGCCTGCCGGATAGGTGAAGTTGTTAGGGTCGTAAAACGCTGTTTCCTCCAGCCCCGGCTCCACCTCTTCCAGCGGATAGTTATGGGGCACATAGGCCGCAAAGGCGATCTCCCCAAAGCTGTGGGATTTGTCGGTCCCCGCCACGGTGAAGTTGCCATCCTCAAAGCTGATGTCACCTTCCGAGGCTTCCAACATATGCGCGGCGATCTTCTTGCCTTTGGCGATGATCTTATCCATCGCCCGGTCAATCGCCGACCCACATACCGCCAAGGACCGGGAGCCATAAGACCCCATCCCAAACGGGATTTTTGAGGTGTCGCCATGCACGATTTCCACCGCGTCCTCAGCAATGCCCAGCTTATCGGCCACCACTTGGGCAAACACGGTTTCATGCCCCTGCCCGTGGCTATGGGCGCCGGTCATCACTTGGATAGAGCCTGTGGCGTTCACCCGCACCGTCGCGGCATCATAAAGGCCCACACGGCTGCCCAACTGACCCACCAGATGCGACGGCGCGATCCCGCAAGCCTCGATCCAGGTGCTCAAGCCCATGCCGCGCAATTTGCCGCGCGATTTGGCCTCGGCCACCCGCGCCTCAAACCCCGACATATCGGCCAGTTCCAGGGCCTTGTCCAAGGTCGCCTGGTAGTTCCCGGTGTCATAAACCAGCGCCACCGGCGTGGTGTAAGGGAACTGATCCGGCGTCAGCAGGTTCTTGCGCCGCACCTCGACCGGATCAAGGTTCAACTCCCGCGCCATCTTGTCGATGGCCCGTTCCAGGGAATAGGTCGCCTCGGGCCGTCCGGCACCGCGATAGGCATCAACCGGCGCGGTATTGGTAAAGACCGCCTTCAGGTTCACATAGACATTCGGCACCTTATAAGGCCCCGCCATCAACGTGCCGTGCAGGAAGGTTGGCGTCGCTGTCGAGAAATTCGACAGATAGGCCCCAACATTGGCCAGCGTGTTGGTGCGAATGGCCAGGATTTCTCCATCTGTTGTCGCGCCAACCTCAATCGTGGTCACATGATCCCGGCCATGGGCATCGGTCAGGAAGCTTTCGGTCCGCTCTGCCACCCAGCGCACCGGTCGGCCCAGTTTCTTGGCCGCCGCCAGCACCAGCGCCTCTTCGCCGTAATGGTAAATCTTGGAACCAAAGCCACCGCCCACATCGGGCGCCACCACGGTCAGTTTGTGTTCAGGGATGCCCAACACAAAAGCGCAAACCAAAAGCTGCGTCAAATGCGGGTTCTGGCTGGTCGTGGTCAGCTTATAGTCACCGGTGCCGGGGTTGTATTCGCCGATGGAGGCGCGCGGCTCCATCGCGTTCGGCACCAGCCGGTTGTTCACCAATTCCAGCGTCGTGACATGCGGCGCGGCTTTCATCGCCTCATCCACCGCCGCGCGATTGTCTTCAATCCAACCCCAATCAAAGCAGAGATTATCGGGGATCTCGTCATGCACGCGGTTGTCTGCATTCGCGACCGCCGCCGCCATATCGACAATCGCTGGAAGTTCCTCAATCTCGGAATTCGCCGCCACGGCCTCAGCCGCATCTTTCGCTTGCTCCAAGGTCTCAGCGACCACCGCCGCATAGGCATCCCCCACATGGCGCACCTTGCCATGGGCCAGCACCGGGCGCTTGGGCTCCCGCATCGGCTCACCATCGCGGGAATGGATCAGCCACCCCGCCGGGTTGCCACCCACCTCTGCAAAATTCTCACCCGTGAACACCGACAACACGCCCGGCATCGCAGCTGCCGCCGCCGTGTCGACCGACACGATCTTACCATGGGCCACGGTCGAACGGACAAAGACCGCATGGGTCTGGCCCGGCAATGTCATATCATCGGTGTACTGGCCGTTTCCGGTCAAAAATCGCACGTCTTCGCGTCGCTTGCTGCGCGCGCCAATGCCTGAATCCTTTGGCATTTCATTTCCTCCCTTGGGGTCTTTCCCCCGGCCCGCCACGATAGGGGGCCGTTGGGCTTCGGGGGCATCTTCCCCCTTCATCTTTCCCAAAATACGCCTTTGCCCGGCCCGCCCCCTCCGCGTGCCGCCTGGCGCTTAATCCGCTATTCCGCCGCGATCGCGGATACGTCCTGACCGCTGGCCGCCAGGATCGCCTTGACGATATTGTGGTAGCCCGTGCAGCGACAGATATTGCCCTCGAGGTATTCGCGCACCTCGGCTTCCGTCGGTTTGGGGTTTTCTTTCAGCAAGGCTGCCGCCGACATCACCATGCCCGGCGTGCAGAAACCGCATTGCAGCCCATGATGCTCCTGAAACGCCTTTTGGATGGTATTCAACGAGCCATCGGGGTTCGCCATGCCTTCAATGGTGGTGATCTCGGCACCGGCCACATCCAGCGCCAAGGCGGTGCAGGCTTTCACCGCCTCTCCGTTCACATGCACAACACAGGCCCCGCATTGGCTGGTGTCACAGCCCACATGGGTGCCGGTCAGGTTCAAATCTTCACGCAAGAATTCGGACAGAAGGGTCCGCCCTTCCACATCTCCGGAAACGGCTTTGCCGTTCACGGTCATTGCGACCTGGGTCATCAATTGCCTCCCTTGGTTATGGCCCCATCCAAGCACGGATGGGGGAAAACGCAAAAGGGAATTTTCGGTCATTTTTCCGGCACTTGGCCAGTTTTCGCGCATTGCGGTGCAGCATCATTCACCTTTTTGGTTGACTGATTTAGCCGCACCCCTTAATTCATCCATATGGTTGAACGACCTTCAGACGATGCGCTAAGCCTTATCCTCAAGGCCGCAAGCGACCCCACCCGCCGGGCGATCCTGACGATCCTGGCGCAAGAGGGTCCACAAACGGTGTCGGCTTTGGCGGCGCGGTTCGAGATGAGCCTGAATTCGGTTTCAAAGCACATCAAAGTGCTTGAGGGCGCGGGGCTGGTCTCGCGCCGGACAGAATGGCGCGTGCATTACATCGAAGTGCAGACGGACCAGCTGGAACATATCGATGCTTGGTTCAAAGAACTGCATTCGATCTGGGCGCAACGGCTGGAGGCGCTTGACCAGATTATCACAAAGGATGCTGCCAAATGACCACCACAACCCAAGAGCTTACCACCACCGTCACCCATACCATTGCGGCCCCGGCGGCGCGGGTTTTCGACGCCTGGCTTGACCCCGCACTGCTGCTGAAATTCATGACCCCTGCCCCCACCGGCACGGTCGCCAAAGCGGAAACCGAGGCCAAGGTGGGCGGGCGTTTCGATATCGTCATGGCCATTGGGGACAAGGAAATTCCCCATTGGGGCACCTACAAAACCATCGACCGCCCCAATCAGCTGGTCTTCACCTGGGAAAGCCCATTTTCGGTCGAAGACAGCACCGTGACCTTGGACTTCGCCGAAACGGGTGATGGAACGCAGGTCACCCTGACCCATGTCCGTTTCCCGAGCGAAGAAAGCCGCGACAACCACAATGCTGGCTGGACACGTATTCTGGAATGCCTGGGCATTGCACTGGCGGCCTAAGCCTTCGGCCGCCGTTTCTCTCGCGGTTGCGGCCGCGAGGGAACCTCTTTCAGCAAACCGCCGACGCCCATATCCGCAATGTCTTGCGCGGTAACCGGCACCCCGCAAGCGATGCGCTCCAAGACCCAATCCGCCCCGTTCAAGGCGGGCGACCGCGCACAGCCCGGCAACCCGATCACCGGGCGCGTGCCGATCTGCCCCAGGACCAGCAGATTTCCAGGGTCCACCGGCATTCCAAAGCGGGTCACCTGCCCCCCGGCTTCTACAATCCCCGCCGGGGCCACATCAGCAATGTCCGAGGTGGCCGATCCCGTCAGGATCAAAGACAGCGCGCCCGATTGCGCGGCCAAAGCCTGGGCCACCGCGCCCGCCTCATGCGGCACGATGGAGAGCTTGCCTTGGGCAATGCCCAACCGCGTCACGCGATCCCAAACGCTGTGCACGCCCTTATCCTTAGCACTGGCAGAAACGCCGGGTATCTGCGTCACGATCAGATCGGCGCTTTCAACATGCGGGGCCAACCGTGATAGCGCCCGGCGCGCGACGGCACAGGCGCGCGCAAGGGCCGCTTCGGGCACGGCATAAGAAATGATCTTGACCGTGGCGACCATGGTGCCTTCGACCACCCGCTGCCATTCGGGCACTGTGGCGAGCGTGATCATCGGATCGACCGCGTTCAATGCCGCAATCGCCGCGCGGTCGATTTTCACGATGCCAGGCCCGCTAGCCCGTATGTTGACCCGACCGGTGAAGGGAGCTTCGATGGCCAGCCCTGCCGCTGCGGGATCGGGCACAAGGGCGGCGGCCAGGCGCGCGGCGGCGGCATCTTCGGCGACGTCCCCCAGATCAAGCTGGGCCACGATCACCTCAGCCAGGCCTGCCGCGCTCAGCGCCTCAAGGTCATCCACAGACAGGGTATGGCCCTTCTTCAACTTCTGCTTCGGCAAGGCGATGGAATGGGCCAACATCGCGCCCTCGGCCTCTCGCACTGGAACCGGGCCGAACCTCATCCTTTGCGCAGCCGCGCGGTGATCTCGGCCATGATCGAGACCGCGATTTCAGACGGGCCGCGCGCGCCGATATCCAGGCCGACAGGGGCGTGGATGCGCGCGATCTGCGCCTCGGTGAACCCCTTTTCGGTCAACCGCGCGACACGTTTGGCATGGGTGCGGGTCGAACCCAGACAGCCCAGATAGAAAACATCTGACCCCAAGGCGGCTTGGATCGCCGGGTCGTCCAGTTTCGGATCATGCGTCAAGGTGACAACCGCCGTGCGCGGGTCGAGGCCGATGGCTTGCAGCGCCTCATCCGGCCAATCTTCGACAATGGTTTCGCCGGGAAAACGTGCTTCGGCCCCAAAGGCCGGGCGTGGGTCAATCAGGATCGGGTCATACCCCGCCAACCGTGCCATGGGCATCAATGCTTGGGCGATATGCACCGCCCCGACCACCACCATGCGCAGCGGCGGGTTGTGGATATGGATGAAGCGATCCTCCTCCATCCCCGAGCGATCCTGACGAAAGCGATCTGCCAGTTCCCCGCCCGGCGCTTCCAATGATCGCGCGCCGGTCTGGGTATCAACGACATAGGCAACCGCTTTTCGCGCCGCGCGGGTCGCGACCAATTCTTCTAAAAGATTAACCGGCAGCGCGCCACCAACAGGCTCGACCCAAATCTTGATATGCCCGCCGCAGGCCAGCCCAACCGCAAAGGCTTCATCATCCGAAACGCCAAATTCGAGCATCTGGGACGTGCCCGTCCCGACGGCTTCTATCGCCTCCAAAACCACTGCGCCTTCGACACAGCCACCGGAAACCGAGCCTTGCATTTCGCCATCGCCCGACACCACCATCTGCGCCCCAACCGCGCGCGGGGCTGAGCCCCAGGTTTCGACAACCGTCGCCAAAACCGCGCCTTTGCCCGCCTGGTGCCATTGCAGCGCCAATTCCGGCATCTGTTCCAAATCGCCTGCCATCGCTCGCCTCCCGCTTGCACCCTAGGCCGGGTCGGTGGAGGGCGCAAATGCGCCTAGGTGCGGAAAATCCGAACCTCTTGGGTCTCATGTTCCATCGCGGCAAGATCAGCCCCAAAAGCCGATTGCGCGATATCCTTGATATCGGTTGTGATCACGCGCGCGGCAATGGTTTCGATTGGACCGTGTAGCGCAGAAAGCACGCCCTGCCCTTCGGCCTGGCCAAGCGGCATGAACCGCACTGCGGCAGAAACCAAGCTGCCTGCAAACGCCTGCAGGTACATCGCCGCGATCACCTGATCCGCAAGCGACAGGGTGCGTGCCGCAGCCCCTAGGGCGATTGGGTATGGCCGGGCCACCCCATCGCCAACGCCCAAAGCTGTAAGCGTTTCCGCCAGTGCACGGCCTTGCGCCTCGGTCTCCTCCAACCGCTCTTTGCTGCTGGCAAGCGCGCGCGCTATGTCGGTGAGCGTGTCTAGATCAGCGTCGGGCGCACGGGCCGTGCAAAGCAAAATCGCATCGCTTTGGCCCGCCCCGACAGTCAGAACCGTCTCGACCCAGGATTGCAGTTCTGCCGCATCCTTAACGCGGCCTGCGGCAATCTCCGCCTCTAGCCCATGAGAATACGCATAGCTAGAGATTGGAAAGGCCGGTGACAGCCATTGCGACAGGCGCAGCAGGTCGGCGGTTTCAATGGCTGTGACCATGGGTCCGCCCATGCCCATAGGCCCCGCCTTCGGGCGTGAATGGGCCGGTGATTTCCTCGGTCTCGGCCCCCAGATGGGCCAACATATCCGCCAAAACCGGATCGACCCGGATCAGCAGGTGATCGGCCATGATCTGGCACGGGGTGTGCCGGTTGCCGATATGCCAGGCCAGCCGCGTCATATCCCCGGTGATTTTCAGCAGCGGTTCGGGCGCGGCATCAATGCCGATCAGGACGCCGCCCTCGGCCTCTAGCGCATCGCCAGTGTTAAGCGAGACCGTTTCAGGCAGGTCGATCAACAAATCGGCCCCCCCATCGGTCACAAGCTTTCGCCGACGCAGAAACCGCGCCTCATAATCCAAGGTCAGGTGATCGGATGGCGTGCCCGAAACGGCCCCGGCCCGATGCAGAATGGTCGCCGACAACATGAAATCGCCCTTACACATCAAAGAGATCGCGGAACACGATACGGGGGATATCGGCACGCGCAATCCCCATTTGACGTAATGCGGCGTCGGGCAAGCCATCCAGATGGACGGCACGGCTCAAGCGGGGGCCGCGCAGGTCTTTCGCGCCAAGCCCCTGACCCAATTGGCAAAACAGCGCATCAAAGGCCGCGCCCAATTGTGGAGAGATGTTTCGGTTCGCTGGCATCAGCATGATTGGACCCCTTTTGTCTGCTCGGGTTTGGGTCCTCCCTATGGGACAGCTTAGCATTACGGGGCGAAACCCCGGCAAAGGAAAACCGCCGAAAGGGTCACTTCGGCGGCTTCGTGCTGCAAGGCGGCATCAGCGCGGGCGCAAATGCCTATTTATTGTCCACACGCCCCGATGGTCCGGGTGTTTGCCCCTCACCCAAAGGGCGCGCGCCGATATAAATCGGAAAATCTTGGGCCGCGTCGTCCATCGACCCGCTGGTTCCCAGATAGATCGTCACGCCCAATTCGACCACATGCATGGCCGCATCGACGCTTTGATCCGAGCTCGATACCTCAACCCGCGTCACAAAGGTGGGCAAGCCGGTATATTGGCAGGCCCCGATCATAAAAGACTGCGGTTGCTGCACGATGGCGGTGGTCGAAAAGCGCGTGACGCTGCCATCGGAGAACCGCGATTCTTCGACCCCGGACCAGCTTACGCCCGGAGTGGGCGCCGGTGGCACAGCCAGGGTGCCGGTCAAGGTCACGGTTTCATGGGAACCCGTTGCGATGCGGCCCTGGCTTACCTCCCAGCTTTCCAGGATCAGACCGATGGGATGGGTGTGGAACTGGAACAGGCCGCCCCCTTCCCGCTCGAACATCTCAAATTCCGAGGTCGTCCCATCGCTAAGCCGCTGATAGCGCACTGTGCGATCTTCAAAACCGACATAAACGCCATCAATCGCCGGGCCAGTTGGGCAATCTGGCGCTTGCGCCAATGCGCCCTGCGCCAACAGGCAGGTCATCAACCCCAAGGCCAAGGGCGCGCCGAAACGCGCCCCCGCCGTTTTTCGTGTCTTCAAAGGATGCGACATCCCGTGATGCCTCCTGTCGCTATTTGTTATCCTGCGGCGCGGGCGCCGGTGCCGGTGCTGGAACCGCTGCGGGCGTCGCCGCCCCACCCCCGCTGGCCGGGCCGAACCCGTCATCGGCGCGAATGCGGATATCGATGGGTTCATCACCAATCACATCGCCTGCGCCTTCCTGATAGCCCACATAAACCGTGATCCCGAAATCCTGCACATAGGCAAAGAATTCCAGGAAGCTATCGCCAGTGCTGCCGACCGTGCGCGACACAACAATCGGCAGGAAAGAATAGCTGCAATTGCCGATCATCTCGGTTTGTGCGGCGATCACCTCCACGCTCGTTTGGAAGGTTTCGCTGGTGCCATCGCCAAAGGTTGCGGTTTCCGTGCCCGACCAAGTGACACCGGGGGCCGGTGCGGGCGGCTGCTGGGGTGTCCCGACATAAGTCACGGTTTCGCGGGTATTCGGCACCTCAATCCGCTGCTCATTCACATCCCAGCTTTCCAGCAACAGCCCAAGCGGATGGTAGAACGCGTCATAGGCATAGGTGCCGTCGGTTGCGACCGTCCATTCCCCCGTGCTGCCGTCGGTATCCAGGAAATACTGGCTGGTATAACCGGGATAGATCACCTCGAACCCGTCCGAGTTCTGCGGCGTTGGGCAAGCGCCCGCGACCGCGCCACCGCTGCGGCCGGGTGCACCGGGCCGTGGGCCGGGGGTTTGCGGCAAGGTTGGCAGGAGCGTGCCGCCGGTGGCTGTTCCGCCCCCCTGAAGCTGGGTGCGATAGGCCGCCAATAGCGGGATACCGCCCAGGCCGGTCTGCGCCGCACCGCCTTGTGCGGTGGCCCAGGCGTAAGCGCCCAGCAGGAAGCCGGATTGATCAGGGCTGAAGTTGCGGCCATTCACAGGGTAGCCTTGTGAGGCTTGGAATTGTTCAATCGCCCGGCGCGTGCCGGCCCCGATCTGTCCATCGACCACACCCGCATTAAAGCCGAAATAGTTCAGCGCCGTCTGGATATTTCGCCCTTCCTGTGTGCTGGGGATCGCCGGGCGGGTTGGATTGGTAAAGGTGCCACCCGCAAAGCCAGACCCGCTGCCAAAGTTGGAATTCGGGTTGGAGCAATCCGCCGTGTCCGTGCCCCAGGCACATAGACCCAGGCCGTTCGGCTCATCACAATCGCCGTCATTGGTGAACGGGCATGGGTTGGCCAAGCCACCGCCGCCACCGGCAAACCCGCTGCCGGAGCCGAAATTGGAATTGGGGTTAGAACAGTCCGCCGTATCCGTGCCCCAAGCGCAGAGGCCCAGACCGTTCGGCTCGTCACAATCGCCATCATTGGTGAACGGGCACGGGTTGGCGAGGCCACCTCCGCCGCCTCCGCCCCCTCCGCCAGCGAAGCCGCTGCCGGAACCAAAGTTGGAGTTGGGGTTCGAACAATCCGCCGTATCAGTGCCCCAGGCGCAGAGGCCCAGGCCGTTCGGTTCATCACAATCGCCGTCATTGGTGAACGGGCATGGGTTGGCGAGGCCGCCTCCCCCTCCTCCACCGCCACCACCGATGCCACAATCGGCGTCATCGGTGCCAGGCGAGCAGGCGCTGGTCAGGGCACCGGGCACGGTCGGATCGTCACATTCTCCGTCAAAGGCCCAAACACAAGAATTGTCGGCCTGTGCCGCGTTTGGCGCCAAAACCGCGCCCGAAAATCCCAAAACTGCCGCAAACAGCGAAGCTGCGGCAAAGGGCATCGCGGCCCTTTGCAAATCTAGCTTAAACATCACCTTCCCCCCTTGGTCGGACGGCCCCAGGACAAGGCCCTCCAAGCTTAGGATGCGCCGAGACCCCAATTGACGCAAGGAAAGCTTTCAACTTTCAGTTGTTTAGAAGCCCACTCCGCCAACGATTTCCTTGCCTTGGACGCGGCCAAACGCGGCTTCAATACATGAAGTACCGCTGCGCCATCGGCAGCTCAGCCGCCGGTTCGCAGGTCAGAAGCTCGCCATCGGCGCGCACTTCGTAGGTTTCGGGGTGCACCTCAACCTGCGGCGTCGCGCTGTTGTGGATCATGTCGGATTTCTGCACCGATCGAATGCCTTCGACGGCAACGGTTTCTTTCGCCAGGCCGAGGTTCGTGCCGATCCCCGCCGCCTGCGCGGCTTGGCTGACAAAGGTGACCGACGAGCGTTCAAGCGACCGGCCAAAGGCCCCGAACATGGGCCGCGAATAAACCGGCTGCGGGGTCGGGATCGAGGCATTCGGATCCCCCATTTGCGCGCAGGCAATGGTCCCGCCAACCAGCACCATTTCCGGCTTCACCCCAAAAAATGCCGTGTCCCACAGCACCAGATCGGCCCGTTTGCCCGGCTCGACAGAGCCGATATGGGCGCTCATCCCATGTACGATCGCGGGGTTGATGGTGTATTTCGCGATGTAGCGTTTCACGCGGGCATTGTCGTTTTCACCGGCCTCATCGCTGAGCCGCCCGCGCTGTTTCTTCATCTTATCGGCGGTCTGCCAGGTGCGGATGATGACCTCTCCGACGCGGCCCATGGCCTGGCTGTCCGAGGCCATGACCGAAAACGCGCCCATATCATGCAGAATGTCTTCGGCGGCGATGGTTTCCTTGCGGATGCGGCTTTCGGCGAATGCCACATCCTCGGGGATGGATTTGTCCAGGTGGTGGCACACCATGAGCATATCCAGATGCTCTTCCAGCGTGTTCACGGTGTAGGGCATCGTAGGGTTGGTGCTGGAGGGCAGGATGTTCTGATAGCCCACGACCTTCATGATGTCTGGCGCATGGCCCCCGCCTGCCCCTTCGGTGTGGAAAGCATGGATGGTGCGGTCACCGATGGCGTTCAGCGTGTTTTCCACAAACCCGCTTTCGTTCAACGTATCGGTGTGGATCATCACCTGCACATCCATGTCATCCGCGACCGACAGGCAGCAATCGATGGCGCCAGGCGTGGTGCCCCAATCCTCGTGCAGCTTCATCGCACAGGCCCCGGCCTCCACCATCTCGACCAGTGCTTCGGGGCGGCTCGCATTGCCCTTGGAACTCAGCCCGATATTGACCGGCACGCCATCCACGGCCTGCAACATGCGCCCGATATGCCAGGCACCGGGGGTGCAGGTGGTGGCCAAGGTGCCATGGGCGGGCCCAGTGCCCCCGCCCAACATGGTGGTCACGCCGGAATGCAGCGCATCCTCGATCTGTTGCGGGCAGATGAAATGGATATGCGCGTCAAAGCCCCCAGCCGTCAGGATGCGCCCCTCCCCCGCCAGCGCCTCTGTCCCCGGGCCGATGATGATATCGACACCCGGCTGTGTGTCGGGATTGCCCGCCTTGCCGATGGCGTGGATTTTTCCGTCGCGCAGACCGACATCCGCCTTGTAGATGCCAGAATGATCCACGATCAGCGCATTGGTGATCACGGTATCCACCGCGCCCTCGGCCCGTGTGACCTGGCTTTGGCCCATCCCATCGCGGATCACCTTGCCACCGCCAAACTTCACCTCCTCCCCATAAGTGGTCAGGTCGCGCTCAACCTCGATGATCAGGTCGGTATCGGCCAGACGCACACGATCACCGGTCGTCGGGCCATACATATCGGCATAGGTGGCGCGGGGAATTTGGGTCGGCATGGGCGGCTCCTGTCTTAGGGCGTGCGGAGGGTTTGGATGACGTTTAGAAGGACGTTGAAGCGGGCCCGACCTTCGTCAGAGCTTTCATTGTCACGCAGACCGGTGGCCAAACCTTCCAGCCTGCTCAAATACTCGGGCGAAAAGCTGCGCGTCCCGCTGGCGGTTATGCTATCGGTCAGCGCCTGCGCATCCCAAACCGCAATCGACATCCCCAAATCCTGGCCTGCAGCGGGTTGGTTGCCCGAGGGCATGGCATACCCCTCGACCCCGATCAGCATCAGATGGGCATCTTGCACCTCTTGCCGATAATCTTCGTCGTTAAAGCCAGCGGTTTGCAAATAATCGGTCGCAAGCGGATGATCGGCGGTCGATCCGGTCTGGATCAGGTTGAAAATGGCCGCGTCGAGCAGCCCAAGCGCGGCGTCATGCTGGGTGACGATCTGATCGGCAATACTGTGGGTGGCAAGCTCTTCAAACCGATCCAATCCATCGTCAAAATGCCCTTCCCGCATCAGCGCGGCAAAGTATCGGCGCAAAACCTGCGCCCGACCAAACAGTTCGACCTCGCGGCCAGGCGCCTGATCTTTCTGGACTTCCTCGATCACCAGATCGATGCGTTTTTCAAAGGCGCGTCGGAAAAGCTCAAGCTCAAGCCCGGAATCATCCTGTAGGAAAAACTGCATATGCAGCAGCGTGCTATCGATCGATTCCTGATCCGCCCGCGCCTGCTGAAGGCTGTCTAGAAGCGATTGATCGACCTCGAAAAAGAAGGTGTTCGCGCCAAAAACGCGATTGAAGAAGCGCCCCTCGTCTTCGGAGAACGCAGTTTCTCCGAAGAAATAGGCGTCGACGCGGCTATCGATCATCTTGGCGGCAAACAAAAAGACCAAGAACACAACCAAAGATGTCGAGGCCAAAACGCCGATGCCCGCGAAGATCAGGTTCGTCGGTCGAAGCTCAAAAACGCGCTGCCAAAACGGCCGTTCTAGATGGTCGATGCGGCCATCAACCTTGGCGCTGCGATCAGAAAAATCCGATTTCAAACCGCTGATGCGGCTTTGCACATCGGAATATCGGCTTTGAATCTCATCACGGATCACCCGTTCGACATCCAGAACCTTGCGCTCAATCACCGCGTCTTTCGCCAATGACGTGGTTTCGATCTGTTGTTTCAAATCGGCGTCGCGGGTGCGAGAATCGATATCCAGCTCTCGCAAAGCTGCGCGCACATGCGCCCTGATCTCGGCTTCGAGATCAGGCGGTGGTGCGTCGGCCTCTGGTTTCGTCATCATATCACCCAGTCAAAAATTTCTTTGAAATACTCGCTCGATAGAAAATGCCGACGGGAAAAATCCAATCACCTCAACTCACCAAAAATACGCAACTCTTCCGTACGTGCCTCGGTCATGCGGGCCAGGCAGCCGAACCATAACATCGCCTCACCCGAACCGCCGCGCATAAACTCGGCCTCGGCCTGGCAGGCGGCATCGCGAAACGGGATCCAAGCGCGCTGCGCGTCGCGCAACAGCGCGCCCATCGCGTCGGTCGAATGGGCCAGGGCCGCCTGATAGGCTGCATTCAAATCCGCATCCGCCTTGTGATATTCATCGGCCAGGCAAGAATTGATCCCCTGCTGCGGCAGCGTGTCAAAGGCCGAACAATCCCAGCCATGGGTTTGCGCCGTGGCAGCGCCCGTGCCTGCTACCAGCCCGATTAAAATCGCCGCCACCCGTCGCATCACGCCACCCTGCGCACGCCGCGTTCGGCCAAGCGTGCCCGGTTATTAGCCGCATCCCGGCTGAGCGGCGCGATCGAGGCCGAGATCACGCCGGAGGGCGGCGCACCCCGCATCGCGGCCTCTAGCCCACGGCCCATGGCCTCGGTAAAGGCCTGCGGTTTTTCCCGCCACATCCGGTAGCTTTCGTCAAAGGGCGTGTTCCAAGCCCCCGACGCCCCCATCATCCGCATCCAAATGACGGCATTGGCCTCGACCCCCAGGCGGGTCACCTCGAAACCGGCGCGCAGCAGATCAAAGGGGGTGACAGGTGTCATAACTTGCCCATCACCTCCTGATTAAACCCCCAGACCTCGCCCGCGCCGCCAAAGGGCACAAGCTGCACCTCGCGGGTTTGGCCGGGCTCAAACCGCACAGCGGTGCCCGCGGCGATGTCGAGGCGATGGCCACGCGCGGCGGCACGATCAAAGCTCAGCCCGCTATTGGCTTCAGCAAAATGGTAATGGCTGCCAACCTGAACGGGCCGGTCACCGGTGTTCGAAACCGTCAGGGTCACCGCCGCGCGCCCGTCGTTCAGGGTGATGTCACCCGGTGCTGTCAGAACTTCGCCAGGGATCATCTGCCCCCCCTTTCTCCTTTGGATGCAGCCAGGATGCGCTTGCCAAACACGCCCAACCCCGCACCGATGATCAATGAGATCGCGCCGCCAAAATGCGTCAGAAGCGTCGATAGAACCGCCGCGATCAGCATCAAGATCAGCAAGGTCAGAAGATCGAATTCGCTGTCCTTGATCTCAATTTTGCGCCCGGCCATCCCCTCCACCATCGCGCGCACGCGCGGCTCTGCGATGGGAACCAGCGCACCTGCGGCCAGACCAAGCAGGAATGTCAGGATCATGTAACAACCTCCCGTCTAACGGATGGGGTGGTGAACGGTCACCAGTTTGGTGCCGTCGGGAAAGGTCGCCTCGACCTGCACATCATGGATCATTTCGGGCACCCCCTCCATGCATTGTTCGGCAGTGACGACATGGGCCCCCGCCTGCATCAGCTCGGCCACCGATTTTCCATCGCGAGCGCCTTCGACGACAAAATCGGTGATCAGCGCGATGGCCTCGGGATGGTTCAGCTTCACGCCCCGAAGCAGCCGGTTGCGCGCCACCATGGCCGCCAGGCTGATCAAAAGCTTGTCTTTTTCGCGGGGGGAGAGGTTCATGTTCGAAACATTCCTTTGGAGGTCAAATCTGCCAAACACGCGGCAGCGGCGATTTGGTTAAAGCCGGGACGGCGGCGGCAATAGCGCGGCGCAGGGCAAAGGCATCACGGGCGGCAAATCGCGCCGTCACCCGTCCATCCCAGGCGGAAGCGGCAGCGCGCACCGGGCCGCCCGGGTCTGGAAGCACGGCGCGCAATCCCGCAAGCGCATCGGGCGCGTTCCCGGCAAACAAGCTCAGCGTGGCCAGCGCAATGGCACCGTTCAAACCCGCGCTTCCGCCCCGAACCATGTCAGTCGCGCCCAGTCGGATCGCCTCAATCATAGCTGGCCGGCCATCACGCGTCACGCGCCGCTGGTCGCATAATTCAAAGTCGCGCAGGGTTTCACCCATCGCCGTGCGCCCCAGGACCACGCATTCCAGCATCACCAGTCGGGCCGAACTTGGCATATCAACCGTCACCCGGCGATCCAGCGCCGCGCCTTCGAACAAGATGACCTCTTGCGGCAGCCAATGCAGTTCCGCCCCGTCGCCGAGGGAAAGATGCGTTTCGACCGCGCCCAACCCGCCGGTGCTGCGATACGCACGCTCAGCCGTCTGGGTCGTGCCCACGGCGGTCGCACCCGCGCCAAGGTCCAGGGAGTAGGATAGCCGATCGCCACCTGTGACCCCGCCCGCCGTGTTCAGAAACACAACTTCCGGTCTCCGCCCATGCATCTTGGGCAAAAGCGCCTTGGCCGCACCGGATTGATGCAAATCCACCAACCGCCCGCCCGCAGCCATCTGCACAGCGGCGCGCCCATGAACCCGCTGAAGCGGGGTCGATGGAACCGTCTCGTCAAACATTGGCGTAACCCTAGGCAAAGCCCACCCCTCAAGACAAGCTCGCCCCAAGCCGCCCGAGCGATCTTCGACCACAATCGCCTAAGAATCGGGCATTTCGCGATCCACCTCCACCACCAACGCTGCCGCCAAGCTTGCCAGGGCGATCTGCCGGGGCTTGGCCCAAGGGCGATTGGCCTGACTTTGCACCATGCCCCAAAGCCCAAGCCCCACGGCTAACACCAGAAAGACGACGGCCTCGCCACCACCCGCAAGCGCAAAGCTCAGGCCCAGGAACAAAAAAAACGCACCGGTCAATAGGATCAGCACACCGGTGACAAACATCCCCCACCGCGCTGCGCCGGAATACCCCAGATCAGCCTGCATCTCGGGCCGGGAAGTCAAGATTTCTTGGCAAATCTGGGCCAGCATCCAATTGAAAGCGCCGGCTTCTGCAGGCACACCAGTCATGCTCAAACACTCGCGTTCAGACCCGAAACGCAAATCGAAACTGACCATGACAATCCCGCGCGTGGCGCTGCGGCCATAACCTACTGCCGTCAGCTCCTTCCAGGACCGTTGCGGGCCCGCTCCACGGCGAAACCCACCGACATCGCTTTGCACCGTCTCTTCCGCCCGCAAGGCGGCCGGGTGATAGGTAAATCGTGGCATGATCCCGCCCCTGGAATTCTCGGCAATCGGCTCTGGCTCCGCGTCCGCCCATGGTGTAGCCCAAGACCCCATGACAACAAGCCTCACGATCCGCCGCCCCGATGACTGGCACCTGCACCTGCGCGATGGCGCGATGTTGGAGGCTGTCTTGCCCGAAACCGCCCGGCATTTCGGGCGCGCGATCATCATGCCGAATCTGGTTCCGCCAGTGGTCACGGGCCAGGATGCCAGCGCCTATCGCGACCGGATCATGGCCGCCCTGCCCGCTGATATGGCGTTTCAGCCGCTCATGACCCTCTACCTGACCGAAGCCACCGACCCAGACGATCTGGCCGCGGCCTTTGCTGATGGGTTGATCCATGCGGTCAAGCTTTACCCGGCGGGGGCCACAACCAACTCTGCCTCGGGCGTGCGCGACATCTCCAATGCCATGCCGGCCCTGGAAAAGATGGCCGAAATCGGCCTGCCGCTTTGCATCCATGGCGAGGTCACAACACCCGAGGTCGATATTTTCGACCGTGAAAAGGTGTTCCTCGACACCGTGCTCGACCCGCTGCGGCAAACCCTGCCCGAGTTGAAAGTCACGCTCGAACATATCACAACGGCAGACGGCATCGCCTATATATCCGAGGCCCAGGGCGACATCGCGGGCACGATCACCACCCATCACCTGATGATCAACCGCAACCACATCCTGGTGGGCGGGATCAGGCCGCATTACTACTGCCTGCCGGTGGCCAAACGCTCGACCCACCAAATGGCGCTGCGCCAGGCCGCAACCTCGGGCAATCCGCGCTTTTTCCTGGGCACCGATAGCGCGCCCCACACCGACCCGAACAAAGAAAGCGCGTGTGGCTGCGCGGGCGTGTTTTCGGCCACCAACACCCTGTCTTGCCTGGTCCATGTGTTTGAAGAAGACAGCGCGCTCGACAAGCTTGAAGGGTTCACCTCGCTTTTCGGCCCCGCCCGCTATGGCCTGCCTGTCGCCGAGACCACCGTCACCCTGGAAAAGCGCGACACGCCCGTTGCCTACCCAGCCAAGATCGACAGCGGCGAAGGCCCCGTCACCCTTTTCGATCCGGGCCACCCGCTTTATTGGCACGTGATCCCCTAACCCCTTCATCTTTCTCTCAAATACGCAAAATCCAAGGTCCGCCATGATCCCTTCCGCTTATCCCGACGCCGCGACCATGGCCCAAATGACCGCGCGCATGTTGCTTGATATCAAAGCCGTGCATTTCAACGCGGACGAGCTTTTCACCCATGCTTCCGGCAAACAGGCGCCAACCTATATCGACTGCCGCAAGCTGATTTCTTACCCCCGCATCCGCTCGACACTTATGGATTTTCTGACCTGCAAGGTGATGCGCGCGGCTGGGCTGGAGGCCTTTGATAACATCGCTGGCGGCGAAACGGCGGGCATCCCCTTTGCCGCCTTCGTCGCTGAGCGCATGGCGCTGCCGATGACCTATGTGCGCAAAAAGCCCAAAGGCTACGGCCGCACCGCCCAGATCGAAGGCGAGCTGCGCGAAGGTGAACGGGTTTTGCTGGTCGAAGACCTGACCACCGATGGCGGTTCCAAGCTGAAATTCGTCGATGCAATCCGGGCCGCCGGGGCCGAATGCGGTCACACGGCGGTGGTGTTTTTCTATGACATCTTCCCAGACGTCGAAGACAATCTGGCCTCGCACGGCATCACCCTGCACCACCTGTGCACCTGGGCCGATGTAATCGCCGAAGCCCGACGCGCAGGTGATTTCGACGAAGCGACCCTGGCCGAGGTCGAGCGATTCTTGGATGATGCCGATGCCTGGCGCGCCGGACGCGGGCTCGAGGTCTAAGCCAAGCCTCGTCAAAAAAAGAATTGCGTGGCATTGCAGTCACGTGGCGGCGCACACCTGCCGCGCCACCCCCTTATGTTGACCCAGCGCCCCTTTTTGCCGCAATATGTTGTGGCGATTGGCGCGTCGAAACTGTCCCACAGTTACCCACAGATATATCAAGATTGACGCCGCCGCAGGGTGACCCGCTATACCCGTCGTCACCCCCGAAAGCCGCAGTGATAGCGGGGGGAGGGAGACAGAGGCATGAACGAGCAAACACCGGTCCCGGCCCAGCCCGCGCTTCCTGCCGAGGCGCAGCAGACGCTGCCGCATAATGTCGAGGCCGAGCAGCAAATCCTGGGCGCGATCTTAAGCTCGAACGATGTGCTCGACCGGGTGGATGATCTGATCAAACCCGATCATTTCCATGATCCCGTCCATGCCGAAATTTTCGCCATGGCGCAGGGCCGCATCGCCAAGGGCCTGCAAACCGATGCCACGACGCTGAAAAACTTCGTCGCTGACATTCCCGGCCTGAAAGACTTGGGCGGCGCCGAATACCTCGTACGATTGCAGCTTTCGGCCATCGCAACCTCCGCCGCACGCGATTATGCGCAACTGATCCATGACCTTGCCGTGCGCCGCGAGCTGATTGGGCTGGGGGCCCGCGTCACCGACCGCGCCCGCGCCATGCGCGACGATGTCAGCCCCGATGACCAGATTGTCGAAGCCGAAAGCGAGCTGTTCAAACTCGCCGCCTCCGGCAGCACCCAGCGCGGCTTCCAAAGCTTCCTGCGCGCGCTGCATGACGCGGTGAACATCGCCAATGCCGCCTATAACCGGGGCGGCGGGCTGGCGGGCACCTCCACCGGCCTTACCGATCTCGACCGGATGCTGGGCGGGCTGCATAACTCCGACCTTTTGATCCTGGCCGGGCGTCCGTCGATGGGCAAAACCTCGCTGGCCACCAATATAGCCTTCAACATTGCCAAATCCTGGAAACAGGGCACCAAACAAGATGGCAGCGAAGGGACGATCGAGGGCGGCGTGGTTGGCTTTTTCAGCCTCGAAATGTCTGCAGCGCAGCTGGCCCAACGGGTTCTGTCAGAGGCCGCCGAAATCCCCTCTGAACTGATCCGCAAAGGCGATCTGAACGAACAGGAATTCCAACGCTACCTGCTTGCCGCCCGCGACCTGGAACGCTGCCCGCTTTATATCGACGACACCCCCGCCCTGCCTATTGCGCAGGTCGCGGCCCGCGCCCGGCGGCTAAAGCGCTCCCCGCAAGGGCTCGACCTGCTGATCGTGGATTACCTCCAACTTCTGCGTGGCTCGGGCCGGTCGGAAAACCGGGTCAATGAAATCTCGGAAATCACCCAAGGCCTCAAAGCCATCGCCAAGGAACTCGACATCCCCGTCATCGCGCTGTCGCAGCTCAGCCGTCAGGTCGAAGCGCGCGACGATAAACGCCCGCAACTCAGTGACTTGCGCGAATCCGGCTCGATCGAGCAAGACGCCGATGTGGTCATGTTCGTCTATCGCGGCGAATACTATAAAGAGCGTGAGAAACCCGGAGAGGAAAACCTGGAGGCCATGACCAAATGGCAGCAGGATATGGAAGCGCTGCACGGCAAGGCCGAGGTCATCATCGGCAAACAACGCCACGGGCCGGTGGGCACAGTAGAGCTTAGCTTCGAAGGCCGCTTCACCAAGTTCGGCAACCTGGTTCAGCCCTGGCAACAAAGCGCGGGTGAACAAGGCTTCTAGGTCTCGAACCGCGCCGTCGGCAGTACCCTTTGCACGCGGTGGCTTTTGCGGGCCGCCCGTTCACCCCTCCTTCTCTGTTTCCCAAATATCCCGGGGGGAGGCCGCAGGCCGGGGGGGCGGCGCCCCCTTGACCCCGCCAACCCAAAACGGGACAGAGGGGCATGGGCACCGGAATCCTACATATCGACCTCGACGCGCTGGCCAATAACTGGCGCGCACTGGATGCAAAAAGCAGCTGCGAAACCGGCGCGGTGGTCAAAGCCAATGGCTACGGGCTGGGGATCGAGCTGGCTGGGCGCAGCTTTGCCAAGGCCGGAGCGCGACGTTTCTTTGTCGCCGTGGCCGAAGAAGGCGCCACCCTGCGCCAAGCCCTTGGGGATGGGCCAGAGATTAACGTCTTTTCCGGCCATATGGAGGGTGACACCGCGCTTTTGCGTGACCACACCCTGACCCCCATGCTCAACAGCGCCGCCCAGCTAAACCGCCATCTGAGCGCCCTGCCCGACCATCCCTATGGCGTGCAGCTTGATAGCGGGATGAACCGGCTGGGCATGGAACCCGCGGAATGGGCCGCCGCGCGCGCCCAGGCTGAGGCCGGGCCGCTAACCCTCGTGATGAGCCACCTGGCCTGCGCAGATGAGCCCGATCATCCGCAAAACGCCGCCCAACTGGCCAGCTTCCGCGACATGACGGCGGGCCTGAATGTGCCACGGTCCTTTGCCGCGACCGGCGGTATTTTGCTGGGGTCCGACTATCATTTTGAGGTAACGCGCCCCGGTGTCGGCCTTTACGGCGGCTTCCCATTCGACGCGGCAGAGCCGGTCGTTCGCCTGTCGCTACCTGTCATTCAACTGCGCGACTTGGAGCCGGGCGAAACCGTCGGCTACTCCGCCACCTTCACCGCGACGAAACCCACCAAAATCGCCACCATCTCAGCCGGTTATGCCGACGGGCTCATCCGCGCGATGGGCGGCACCGGCGTGCTTTACGCAGGCGACATCCCCTGTCCCTTGGCGGGCCGTGTTTCGATGGATTTGCTGACCGTTGATGTCACCCATCTGACCGAGGTGCCCGATTACCTGGATATTCTGGGGCCGTATCAAACGGTTGACGACCTGGCCGAGGCTGCTGGAACCATCGGTTATGAAATTCTGACCTCCCTGGGCGCACGGTACGACCGCAACCCCATAGGTGGCCGCGCGTGACGGTCTTGCTGACGCCGGTGGCGGCGGTCGGGCGCTCGACCCTGGCGCTGCTGGCCGCGATTGGGCGAGTGGCGATCTATATGGCCTCGGCCCTCAGCCATTTGGTCCGCCCACCCTTCTACCCCCGAGAATTCGCTCACCAGCTTTTGTCGATTGGTTGGCTGTCGCTGCCGGTTGTGGGCCTGACCGCGCTTTTCACTGGCGGCGCGCTGGCGTTGCAAATCTATGCGGGAGGCTCGCGCTTCAACGCCGAGGCTGTCGTGCCCCAAATCGTCGCCATTGGTATCGTCCGCGAACTTGGTCCAGTGCTGGGCGGGCTCATGGTCGCGGGCCGGGTCGCCGCCGCGATTGCTGCTGAAATCGGCACTATGAAGGTCACAGAACAAATCGACGCCCTGACCACGCTTTCCACCAATCCGATGAAATATCTGACCGTGCCGCGCGTCTTGGCCGCGACCATCAGCCTGCCGATCCTGGTGGCTGTCGGCGACGCCATCGGGATTTTTGGCGGTTACCTGGTCGGCACAACCCAATTGGGCTTCAACCCAGCCGTCTACCTGCACAACACCGCCGATTTTCTTGAGGTTTGGGATGTCACCTCGGGCTTGATCAAGGGCGCGGTCTTTGGCTTCATCGTCGCCTTGATGGGATGCTATCACGGTATGTCGTCGGGCCGGGGCGCGCGCGGTGTGGGGCGGGCGACGACCAACGCGGTGGTCTCGGCCTCGATCCTGATCCTGGCGGCCAATTACCTTCTAACCGGGTTGTTTTTCACGGCATGATCACATTGTCCGATGTCCATAAGGCTTTTGGCCCCAAACAGGTGTTGCGCGGCATCGATCTGTCCGTGGGCAAGGGCGAAAGCTTGGTCATCATTGGTGGGTCCGGCACCGGCAAATCGGTGCTGCTGAAATGCGTTTTGGGTCTGGTGCGGCCCGATCATGGCACCATCACGGTCGGCGGTCAGGATGTCACCCAAGGCGACCGCGACGCGTTTCTGGCCCGGTTTGGCATGCTGTTCCAAGGCGGCGCGCTGTTCGATTCCCTCACCGTTTGGCAAAACGTCGCCTTCCGCCTGCTGCGCGGCCATGGCAAGCGCCCCAAAGCCGAAGCCCGCGAGATTGCCATTGAAAAACTGCGACGCGTCGGCCTGACGCCGGATGTTGCCGATCTCTACCCCTCGGAACTGTCGGGCGGCATGCAAAAGCGCGTGGGCCTTGCGCGCGCCATTGCAGCCCAGCCCGAAATTATCTTTTTCGACGAACCTACAACCGGGCTCGACCCGATTATGTCGGGCGTGATCAATGAGTTGATCCGCGAAATTGTGGTGGAGCTGGGTGTCACCGCCATGACCATTACCCATGATATGTCAAGCGTGCGGGCCATCGCCGATCAGGTCGCCATGCTGCATGACGGGAAAATCCGCTGGCACGGGCCGGTGGCCGAAATCGACAGCGCCGATGACCCCTATTTGCGCCAATTTGTCAGCGGATCGGCCGATGGCCCGATTGAAGCGGTTCGATAGTCCGCCTGACCGCGCCCAAGCGGGGCCGAGATGACCCCGCTGGCGGTCATCGAAGCGATTGCGACCCTGCTTTGGGTCTATGCCGGGCTGACCTTTATCGCCTGGGCACGGCATCTGATCCGCTCTGAAAAACGCTTTCACATCCCCCATGTGGCGGATTTGCTGGGCAATCTGGTGCCCGCTATGATTGCGCTTGTGGTTGTCGTGATGGCGGGCGCGATGATCGGTCTGCCCTCGGTCGTGGTAATCATCGCGGTTTTGTTTCCAGCGGGCCTGGCCTTTGGCCTGCACATGTCGCTCAACGATATCCGCGAGGACGCCAGCTACCGCGCCGAGCTGATCCGGATCATCCTGGCGCTCTTGATCGGTGCGGGGGTCATTTATGTCCGTCAGATCGCCTGACCCAACCCTCCCTAAGGCGCTGATTTGGGCAAACCTAGCGCTCTTGATCCTATTTCCGCTGTCTTGGGCAGCCCCGCTGATGCGCGCCGGGCTGTTGCCGCTTTTTGGTCTGGACGAGATATCAATCCTATCAGGCCTGGCGGTACTTTGGGGTGACGGCGAATGGGCTTTGGCCGCGCTTGTCGCCCTTTTCGCGCTGGTCGCACCGATGGTGAAGACCGCGCTTTTGGCCGGCCTGCATTGGCGCGGCGGCGGCGCTCGCCTGCTCGCCTGGGTGCAGATCATGGGCAAGCTGGCCATGGCGGATGTCTTTCTGATCGCGGTTTATATCACCGTCGCCAAAGGTCTTTCTGTGGGCCGCGTTGAAACCGCTTGGGGCCTGTGGCTGTTCACCGCCTGCGTTCTGTCTTCCCTTCTGATCAGTTTGCTCACCGCGCGTTGGTCTCGACCCAGCTAGGCGTGTCCGCCAGTTTCCCAATCAATCGCCCCAGAGCCTCTGGCCCCAGCCCCCGCTCTGCGATACCCCTGCCCCATGGCCAAACCCATCACCCGCTTCGTCTGTTCCTCTTGCGGCAACGTCACCCAGAAATGGGCCGGACGTTGCGAAAGTTGCGGGGAATGGAACACCATCGCCGAAGAAGCGCCGCTTTCGACGGGCCCCGGCAAAAAGGCCCTGGGCGCGGCCAAAGGAAAAAAAGTCGGCCTTAGTGATCTGCGCGCGCAGGAGGTGCCGCCGCCGCGCAAGACCTCGGGCATTGCCGAGCTAGACCGCGTATTGGGCGGCGGGCTGGTCCCGGCCTCGGCCACTTTGGTGGGCGGCGATCCCGGCATCGGGAAATCAACGCTGTTGCTGCAAGCCGCCGCCAGTTTCGCGAAAGCGGGTCTCAAAGTGGTCTATGTCTCAGGCGAGGAAGCCACCGCCCAGGTGCGCATGCGCGCCCAGCGGCTGGGCCTGGCCGATAGCGCCGTTCTGTTGGCAGCTGAGACCAACCTGCGCGATATCCTGACGACGTTGGAGGCCGAAGCCCCCGACCTGGCCATCATCGACTCGATCCAGACCATGTGGCTCGACACCGTGGAAAGCGCGCCGGGCTCGGTCAGTCAGGTCCGCGCCGCTGCCCATGAGTTGACCACCTTTGCCAAGCGGCGCGGCGTCTCGGTGGTGTTAGTGGGCCATGTCACCAAGGAGGGGCAAATCGCAGGCCCCCGTGTGGTCGAACATATGGTCGACACCGTGCTTTATTTCGAAGGCGAACGGGGCCACCAATTCCGCATCCTGCGCAGCGTGAAAAACCGCTTTGGCCCCGCCGATGAGATTGGCGTGTTCGAGATGACCGGCGGCGGATTGGCCGAGGTTGCCAACCCCTCCGCCCTTTTGCTCAGCGACCGCGATGCACCCGCCCCGGGCTCGGTTGTTTTTGCCGGGATCGAAGGCACCCGCCCCGTCCTGGTCGAGGTGCAGGCGCTGGTGGCGCCCTCCTCGCTCAGCCAACCGCGCCGGGCGGTTGTGGGTTGGGATGGCGGGCGGCTTAGCATGATCCTGGCCGTGCTCGAGGCGCGCGCGGGCATCGGCTTTCAGGGCCTTGATGTCTATCTCAACATCGCAGGCGGCATGCGCATCAGCGAACCTGCCGCCGACCTGGCCGTGGCCGCCGCCCTGCTTTCGGCGCGCGAGGACGCCGCTCTGCCCCGCGAAACCGTGGTTTTTGGCGAGGTTTCGCTATCTGGCGCGCTGCGCCCCGTCTCTCAGGCGGAAAATCGGTTGAAAGAGGCGCAGAAACTTGGTTTCACCGCCGCGATCCTTCCGGCCGGGTGCAAAATCTCGGATGCCAGCGGGGTCGACATACAGTCCATGGCGGATTTACCCCGTTTCGTGGGCGAGATATTTGGCGCAGGATAAGCCGCAGGCGCGGCCAAGACCAAAGGCAGAGGGGCAGGATGGAAGGCTTTACGATCATTGACGGCGTGGTGGCGGGGGTCATCGTCATCTCGGCGATCCTGGCCTATGCGCGCGGTTTCATGCGCGAAACCCTTTCCATTGGCGGCTGGATTCTGGCGGCGATTGTCGCCTTTATCTTCGCGCCCAGCGTTGTGCCTCTGATCCGCGAAATCCCAGGCCTGGGCGGGTTCATCGGCGACAGCTGCGAATTGGGCATCATGGCGGCCTTCGCATCGGTCTTTGCCGTTGCCCTCGTGGTAATCTCGCTTTTCACCCCGCTTTTCGCCTCCGCCGTGCAGCGCTCGGTCATTGGGGGCATCGACGCCGCCCTCGGGTTCCTTTTCGGCGTGGCGCGCGGCGTTCTCTTGGTTGTCGTGGCACTGATCGCCTATGACCGCATCGCCGCTCAAGAACCCGTCGCCATTGTCTCCGACAGCCGCTCCGCCCAGGTCTTCGCCCAGCTGCAGGACCGGATCGAGGCGCAGATCCCCACCGACGCCCCCGGTTGGATTTTGGAACGCTACGAGCAGCTGACCGAGACCTGCGTCGCCCCTTGATTGGGCAAAGCGCCACAGGCGGCCGATAAAGACCAAAAGTTTTGTGATCCTTTCGTGACAGCGCGGCCCAAGCGGCCTATGTCATGGGCGGGGATTCTGCAGCGGGAGACGCTTGATGCGCGCCACCGGTTCCAACGTTAACGACGATATGGACACGCATACCTGGCCCGCTCACCCATTTGAGCCCATAGGCGACGACAAGCTGCGCGAAGAATGCGGCGTGTTTGGTGTCATTGGCGTTTCGGATGCGGCGAATTTCGTGGCGCTTGGGCTGCACGCCCTGCAACATCGCGGGCAAGAGGCCGGCGGCATCGTCAGCCACCACCCCGATCACGGTTTCAACTCGGCACGGCGCTTTGGCTATGTGCGCGACAACTTCACCAGCCAAAAGCTGATGGAAACCCTGCCCGGCGAAATTGCCATCGGCCATGTGCGCTATTCCACCACCGGCTCAAAAGGCAACACCGCGATCCGCGATGTGCAGCCCTTCTTTGGCGAATTTGCCATGGGCGGGGCGGCAATTGCCCATAACGGCAATATCGTCAACGCCGATGAGCTGCGCCGCGAGTTGATCGAACGCGGTTCGATCTTTCAAAGCTCGTCTGACAGCGAATGCATCATCCATCTGATGGCGCGGTCGTACCAAAAGAACATCCCCGAACGCATGAAAGACGCGCTGCGTCGCGTCGAAGGGGCGTTTTCCGTGGTCGCCATGACCCGCACCAAGCTGATCGGCGTGCGGGACCCCTTGGGCGTCCGCCCGCTGGTCTTGGGCCGGGTGGGCGATGGCTATGCGCTGAGCTCGGAAACCTGTGCGCTCGACATTATCGGGGCCGAGTTCGTGCGCGAGGTCGAACCGGGCGAAATGGTGGTCATCACCGACCGGGGCATCGAAAGCTACAAACCGTTCGAACCGCGCCGCCCCCGATTCTGCATCTTTGAACATGTCTATTTCAGCCGTCCCGACAGCATCATTGGCGGTCAATCGGTCTATGAAACCCGCCGCCAGATCGGTGTGGAACTGGCCCGTGAAGCGCCGGTGGAGGCTGATCTGGTCTGCCCCGTGCCCGATAGCGGCACGCCCGCGGCCATCGGCTACAGCCAGGAAAGCGGCATTCCGTACGCCATGGGGATCATCCGCAACCAGTATATGGGCCGCACCTTCATCGAACCGACCGAACAGATCCGCAATATGGGCGTGCGGCTCAAGCTCAACGTCAACCGCGCGCTGATCGAAGGCAAACGGGTGATCTTGGTCGATGACAGCGTGGTGCGCGGCACCACCAGCCGCAAGATCAAGGAGATGATCCTTGATGCTGGCGCGGCCGAGGTGCATTTCCGCATTGCCTCCCCGCCAACGGCTTGGCCCTGCTTCTACGGCGTTGACACACCACAGCGCGAAAAACTGCTCGCCGCGACGATGAGCGAAGAGGAAATGCGCGACCATCTGGAGGTCGACAGCCTCAAATTCATCACGCTCGACGGCCTCTACCGCGCGGTGGGCGAGGCCAAAGGCCGCGATCCGATGAAACCTGCCTATTGTGATGCGTGTTTCTCGGGCGCTTATCCCGTTGCCCCAACCGATATGATGCGCAAAGGTTTCGTGCTGCAAGACGCCGCCGAATAACCCAACGGCTCGACGCGTCGCGCGGCCCTCTCCTCTTTATCCCAAAAATATGGCCGCCGGAGGCATCCCCCGACGGCCAAACGCAAACCCGGCAGAAGCCGTTGACGACCGAGCCAAGGGTTCCACGGAAATCGCGCGATTTCCGTGCCCGTTTTTCGCGCGAAAAACGGCCCCTTAAAGTCTTGGCGCTATAGCAGCGCCTTCACCTTGGCCGCGACCGCTTCCGCGGTGATGCCAAAATCGGCATAAAGCGCGCCCGCCGGGGCCGAACCGCCAAAGCTTTCCATGCCGACAAATCCGGCTTTGGCTTCGCGCCCCCGCTCACCCAAAAGCCATTGGTCCCAGCCAAGCCGCATCGCGGCCTCAATCGCCACACGCACCGGCCCGCCGGGCAGAACGCGCTTGCGATAGCTTTCCTCTTGAGCGGCAAAAATCTCCCAGCAGGGCATTGAAACCACCCGCGTGCCGATCCCCTCGGCCTGCAGCAAGTCCCGCGCCGCCATGGCGATTGACACCTCGGAGCCCGTGGCCATCAGGATCGCCTGGCGCTTGCCCTCGGCATCGGCCAGCACATACGCCCCCTGGGCGGTCAGGTTCTTGTTCTTATGCTCCACCCGCACCGTCGGCAGCCCCTGACGGCTCAAGGCCAAAACGCTCGGCGTCTTTTGCGCGCCCAGCGCCAGTTCCCAGGCCTCCGCCGTTTCCACCGCATCCGCCGGGCGGAAGACGTTCAGGTTCGGGGTTGCGCGCAGCATGGCCAGATGCTCGACCGGCTGGTGGGTCGGGCCATCTTCGCCCAAGCCAATGGAATCATGCGTCATCACATAAGTGACCGGCAGCCCCATCAGCGAAGACAGGCGCATCGCGCCACGCGCATAATCGGTGAAGCACATGAAGGTGCCGCCATAAGGCCGCACACCGCCATGCAGCGCCATGCCGTTCATCGCGGCCGCCATGCCATGCTCGCGGATACCGTAATGGATATGCCGCCCCTTGCGATCCTCGGGGCTGAACACGCCCAGATCAGCGGTTTTGGTGTTGTTCGAACCGGTCAAATCCGCCGAGCCGCCCAGATGTTCACCCAGGATCGGGTTGATCACCTCCAGCGCCATCTCGCTGGCTTTGCGGGTCGCAACCTTTGGCTGGGTCTCGCTCACCTGCTTTTTCAGCGCTTTGATCGTCGCCGACAGCTTCTTCGGCACATCTGCGGCAAAAGCGCGGGTGAACTCCGTCTGTTTGCCCGCTGACATCAGGCCAAAGCGGGTTTCCCATTCTTCGCGGGCGTCACGCCCTTTGGCCCCAACGCCTTCCCACCAGGTTTTAAGATCCGCGGGAATGTCAAAAGCTGCGTTGCTCCAACCATAGGCCGCCTTGGTATCCGCAATCAGCTGCGCATCGGTCAGCGCGCCATGGCCCTTGGCCGTATCCTGCGCCGACGAACCAATCGCGATATGGGTCTTGCAGGCCACCATCGCCGGGCGGGCCGAGGCTTTGGCCTCGGTAATCGCGCGGTCGATATCCGCCGGGTCATGCCCGTCACATTCGAACACATCCCAGCCCGAAGCGGCAAAGCGCGCCATCTGATCGGTGCGATCCGACAGCGTAACCTCGCCATCGATGGTGATGTTGTTATTGTCCCAAAGCACGATCAACCGGCGCAACTCGTGCCGACCGGCCAGGCCGATCGCCTCCTGGCTCACCCCTTCCATCAGGCAGCCGTCGCCGGCGATGCAATAGGTGTAATGGTCGATGATCTTCTTGCCCCATTTGGCGCGCAGAAACTCTTCGGCCATGGCAAAGCCCACGGCATTTGCAATCCCCTGCCCCAGCGGACCCGTGGTGGTCTCGATCCCTTTGGCGTGGCCATATTCCGGGTGACCGGCGGTGATTGCGCCCAATTGGCGGAAGTTTTTCACCTGCTCCAAGGTCATGTCTTCATACCCGGTCAGGTGCAGCAGCGAATACAGCAGCATCGAGCCATGGCCCGCCGACAGGATAAAGCGATCCCGGTTCGGCCAATCCGGCGCGCTGGCGTCAAAGCTCAGATGTTTGTCAAACAGCACCGTGGCGACATCGGCCATGCCCATCGGCATCCCGGAATGGCCAGAATTTGCGGCAGCCACCGCATCCAGGGTCAGGGTCCGGATACAGGCGGCGCGGCGCCAATGCTCGGGGTTCGCGGCAGCAAGGGCGGTAAGATCCATGGGTAGATATATCCTATCTCTAAAGGGCCACGGTATAAGGCCCGCGCGTGATAGCAGAGGCGTGATCAAGTGCAAGCGCTAGCGGGGCAGGAAAATCGGCCAAACACCCGCCAAAACCGGTCGAAATCGGCAGAAAACCTTGCAAAATCGGCCCAATTGCGATTGCCTATCGCCAGAGGGCCCGCAACAGAACAGGGTCATATGCGGTAACAGGCGCAAGTTGAGCAATCGACAGTGAAACCGCGATAGCAAATTGGGGGCAACGGCAGACCATGGGCGAAAGTGCCGAATTTGAAAAACTGACAATGCTCGAAGCGCGGCTCGCAGCCGCGCTCGACCGGATCGCGCAAGGCGCGCAGGCCACGAGCGTTGCCACACCCATGCTGGAAGACCCGGGCGTCACCAGCGGTGAGGTCGAAGATGCGCTGATGCGCGCCAGCGCCGCCGAAAACCGCGCAACCACCTTGGAAGCGCGCATCGCTGAGTTGGAAGCGCAGCTTGACGACGCCGCCCCGTTTGAAGGGGTCGAGGATGACGGTCTGCAGGACGAATTGATCGCCGAACGCGACCGGCTGGCGCAAAAGGTGCAGGCGCTCGACGCCGCCCGCGAGGCTGATCGGGATGAGTTGAATCGCACATTGGCCAGCCGCGATGAGGATATTCAAACCCTGCGCGCTGAATTGGACGAGAAAGAAGCCGCGCGCGCCGCCCTGGAGGCAGCCCTGGCCGAAAACACCAGTGCGCCCGCGCCCGAAGCAGCCGACACCGCGGAAGGCGAGACAGCCCTGACCGAACTAGAAGGAGTGGTCACCGTCCTTAGAACACGGGTGCGCCGCCTGCGCACCCAGCGCGCCACGGCACGAGCCGAGCGCGACGATGCCCGCGACATGATCGAAGAACTGGAAGGAAAATCCAGTACAGCCCCCGACGACCGCGTCTTGGCCCTACGGGCAGAGGTCAACCGCCTGCGCATCGCCAATGACGACCTGCTGGAAACCATCGAAACCCTGCGCGCCGGATCGGGCCCTGAAATCGCCGATCTGGACGAAGCCATCGCCGATGAGTTGTCCGCCGTGCGCGCCGCCCGCGCGTCCGAAGCAGCCGAGCTTGAACGTATCTTGGCCGAATTGGAACCGGTCCTGTCGCAAGGAGGCGCCCATGCCTGAGGTTCAGATCGAAATCGGGGGGCGCAGCTTTGCGGTCGCCTGCCAGGATGGCGAAGAACCCTATCTGCAAGCCGCCGCCAAAATGCTGGATACCGAAGCCGCCGTCATCCTTGGCCAGATCGGCCGGATGCCTGCGGACCGGATGCTGCTGATGGCAGGTCTGATGCTGGCCGATAAGACCGCCGCGCTCGAAGATGAGGTTCAAGGCCTGCGCGGTCAGATCGACGCCAAGGAAAAATCTCTGCGCAGCGCCGAAGAACGCCTGGCAGACCGCGCGCGCCGGATCACCGAATTGCAAGAGGCCGGGCCGCGCACCGAATTGCCGGATCGCTTCACCGATGGACTGGCCGAACTGGCCGCCCGGGCCGAAGCCATCGCCGATGAGATGGATAGCCCGGCGCGCTAACCCAAAAGCACCGGCAGCAAGCGCGCGGCCTCGTCCAGAGGGCGCGCTAAAACCGATTTGTCTTCGCCTGGGTAAAACCGCGCGCGCGTGGCCGTCGGCATCGGATTGGGATGCAGCAAATGCACCTTGGGCCCGAATTTCTGCGCCTCAGCCTGCCAGGATGTGATCAGGGCGCGTTGGGCCGCTTTGCACATCCCATAGGGACCAGCGAATTTCTCATCCCACGTATCATCGAAGAACACCGCCTGGGGCGCGCTGCTCAGCGCGATCAGGGGCTCAACCAATGCGACCAGTCGGGCAAAACCGCGAATATTGGTGGCGATTAGCTTGTCCAAATCCTTGGCCTGCAAATGCGGCGCGGGCGTCAGCGCGGTCACATGCACTGTCGCATGTACCCAGATATCCGCCCGCCCCCAACGATCATGCAGGCTGCGGCAAAGATGGGCCATCGCGCCTTCATCGGTGATGTCCATCGGCGCAAGCGTCGCCTGCCCGCCAGCCGCTTGGATGCGGTCATCCAACTCTTCCAAGCCGCCGGTGGTGCGCGCGACAGCCACGACATGGGCGCCCTGGGCCGCCAGCCATTCTGCGCTTGCCGCACCGATCCCGCGAGAGGCGCCGGTGACCAGCGCGATTTGTCCATCTAATGCGTGTGCCATGGGCCGGGCCAATGCACTGGCTGCGCGGAATTGGCAAGGGGGGCAGTGCTTGACTTCACCCAAGGGGCCGGGGATACCCCTTTGCAACCATAAGTAACGTGTTCCTAGAATGGAGGCCTTTCTATGCGCCGCGACACCACTCTTGCCCATGCCGCCTTGGGCGATCTGACCCTACTGAAACAGACCGCCCTAGTGATGGCAGGGACGCTGCTGATCGCCCTGGCCGCCCAGGTTTCCGTGCCGATGTTCCCGGTGCCGATGACCCTGCAAACCCTGGCCATCCTGACCGTCGGCTTCGCCCTTGGCGCGCGCCTGGGCGCGATCACGCTGCTGGTCTACCTGGCCGAAGGTGCGATGGGCCTGCCCGTCTTTGCCAATGGCCATGCAGGCCTGCCCTATATGATGGGGCCGACCGGCGGCTTCCTTGTCGGGTTTGTCGGCATGGCTTGGATCGCAGGCTGGGCCGCCGATAACGGACTGGCGCGCCGTGCGCTGCCAGCGATTGCTGTCGCACTCTTCGCCTCGGCCTTCATCTACCTGCCGGGCCTGGCCTGGCCCGCCGCGATCCTGGGCACCGAATGGTCCAGCCTGTGGTCGGGCTGGATGGCGCCCTTCCTGGTTGGTGACGCCGTGAAAGCCGTGATCGCCGCCCTGGCCGTCTCCGGCGGCCTGGCGACTCTGCGCGGACGCGCCTAAGCCGTCGAACCAATCAATCTGATCTTTGGGGAACGCCGCCCCACTTGGGTGCGGCGTTTTCTTTTGCCCAAGCGGCGGCCAAGTACACACGCGCTTCACGGCTGTGTTTTTTTGGCGAATCAAGGGATTCCCTTTTGCGAATCGATATGCGATTCTGCGCGAACCGGATGCATGAAGACATCCGGATCGAGGCAGATTGAAACACGCGACCCGCACATGACACGCCGCACATCCCTTCCCGGGCTGTTCCTGCCCTTGGCGCTGATCGCTGTTGGGGCGTATTTCACCTTCACTGCGGTCCAGGGCAATTACGGTCTGTTCCAGCGCGTCCAGGTCGAGGCCGAGGTCACCGCCCTGCGCAGGGAGCTTGCCATGCTCGAGGCGCAAACCCAGGAAATGGAAATCCTGACCCACCGCCTGTCGGATGATTATCTGGATCTGGACCTGCTGGATGAACGCGCCCGCGACATGCTTGGCTATGTCCGCGCGGACGAGATTGTGCTGCCCTAACCGGAATTCCAGCCCGGCCCGCCCCCCTAGGCCGTTTGTTTTCCTAACAATTCAACGCAAAAGCGCAGGCCATGCACCTGGCGCAACCCAGCTATTTTACCCTGCGGCAGGATGAACGGGTGCAATCACAGAAACCCTTTGCTAGGAAAGGTTCAACGTTAAACTATTTTGCTGCAAGGGAGGCGCGCTGCCCGATGGCCACACGGAAAACAGCGGCGAAATCCACCGCCAAGCCAAATGTCTCAGCCGAAGAGCTGATGCATTACTACCGCGAGATGCTTCTGATCCGCCGTTTCGAAGAAAAGGCCGGTCAGCTTTACGGCATGGGTCTGATCGGTGGGTTCTGTCACCTCTATATCGGGCAAGAGGCGGTTGTTGTCGGCCTCGAAGCCGCCGCTGAAGAGGGCGACAAGCGCATCACCTCCTACCGCGATCACGGCCATATGCTGGCTTGCGGCATGGACCCCAAAGGGGTGATGGCCGAGCTGACGGGCCGCGAAGGCGGTTATTCCAAAGGCAAAGGCGGCTCCATGCACATGTTCTCGAAAGAGAAGCATTTTTATGGTGGCCACGGCATCGTCGCCGCCCAGGTGCCAATCGGCGCAGGCTTGGCCTTTGCTGATAAGTACCTGGAAAACGGGCGCGTGACCTTCACCTATTTTGGTGATGGTGCCGCGAACCAAGGCCAGGTCTATGAGACTTACAATATGGCCGAGCTTTGGATGCTGCCGGTCGTCTTCGTGATCGAAAACAACCAATACGCCATGGGCACCTCGACCCAGCGCTCGACCAAATCTCCCTCCTACTGGGAACGCGGTGCCGCCTACGGCATCCCCGGCGAAGAGGTTGACGGTATGGATGTGCTGGCGGTGAAAGCCGCGGGCGAAAAGGCGGTTGCCCACTGCCGCGCGGGCAAAGGCCCTTATATCCTCGAGATCAAAACCTATCGCTATCGCGGCCATTCGATGTCGGACCCGGCCAAATACCGGACCCGCGAAGAGGTTCAGGAAATGCGCGAAAAGCGCGATGCCATCGAACATGTGCGCCAGATGATCCTGACCGGCAAACACGCCACCGAAGACGACCTCAAAGCCATCGACAAAGAGATCAAAGAGATCGTCAACGAGGCCGCCGAATTCTCGAAAACCAGCCCCGAGCCCGCGCTCGAGGAGCTGTGGACCGACATTTACGCCTGAGAGGACGAGACACATGGCAACTGAGATTTTGATGCCCGCCCTCTCCCCCACGATGGAGGAAGGCACGCTGGCGAAATGGCTGGTGAAAGAAGGTGATACCGTAAATTCCGGCGACATCCTCGCCGAGATCGAAACCGACAAAGCCACGATGGAATTTGAAGCCGTCGACGAAGGTGTGATCGGCAAGATCTTGGTGGCCGAAGGCACCGAAGGCGTGAAGGTGAACACCCCCATCGCCATCATCGGCGAAGAGGGCGAAGACATGTCCGCGGCCCCCGCCGCTGCCGCCCCGGCACCTGAGGCCGCGGCCCCTGCCCCGGTCGAAGCCGCGCCCGCTGCTGCCGCCCCTGCGGCCCCGGTCGCCGTCAAAACGGTCGAGCCTGACTATCCCGAAGGCACAGCGATGAAGACCCAAACGGTCCGCGAAGCCCTGCGCGACGCCATGGCCGAAGAAATGCGCGCCGACCCCACCGTCTATGTGATGGGCGAAGAGGTGGCCGAATATCAGGGTGCCTATAAGGTGACCCAGGGCCTTTTGGATGAATTCGGCGCCAAACGTGTCATCGACACGCCGATCACCGAACATGGCTTTGCCGGGATCGGTGTTGGCGCGGCCTTTGGCGGGCTGAAGCCGATTGTCGAGTTCATGACCTTCAACTTCGCCATGCAGGCGATTGACCACATCATCAACTCGGCGGCCAAGACACTTTACATGTCCGGCGGTCAGATGGGCGCGCCCATGGTGTTCCGTGGCCCCAACGGTGCTGCCGCCCGCGTGGGCGCGCAGCACAGCCAGGATTACGCCGCTTGGTACAGCCAAATTCCGGGCCTGAAAGTGGTGATGCCTTATTGCGCCTCGGACGCGAAGGGTCTGCTGAAAACCGCGATCCGCGATCCCAACCCCGTGATCTTCCTGGAAAATGAGATCATGTATGGGCGCAGCTTCGACGTGCCGGATCTGGACGATTACGCCATCCCGTTTGGCAAGGCCCGCATCTGGCGCGAGGGCAGCGATGTGACCATCGTCAGCTTCGGCATAGGCATGCAATACGCGTTGGAAGCCGCCGACAAACTGGCCGAAGATGGCATTTCGGCCGAGGTGATCGACCTGCGCACCTTGCGCCCGCTCGATTACGACACGGTGATCCAATCGGTGATGAAAACCAACCGCTGCGTGACCGTTGAAGAAGGCTTCCCCGTTTGCTCGATCGGCAACCATCTGTCGGCTTACATCATGCAGAACGCCTTTGATTACCTGGATGCACCGGTCATCAACTGCACGGGCAAAGACGTGCCGATGCCCTATGCCGCGAACCTGGAAAAACTGGCGCTTGTGACCACGGCCGAGGTTGTCGATGCCGTGAAATCGGTCACCTATCGCTAGGGTGGTTTGATCATGCGTGTGCTTGGCAAAGACAAAACGGCAGAGGCCTACCGCATCGCCATCGACCTGGATGGGTCCGAGGTGGTGGCGCTTTTGCCCGACGCTTTGCTAAGCGCTGAATATGGCCAAACCGATAAGGTTAGCCATCAAGCCGCTTATGAATGGATCGAAGCGCAAGCAAACGGCCTGCGCGCCGCCATCACCGCCCTGGCCCAGGGCGCGAAACCAACCGCGCCCTTTTCGCTACTTACCCTTGAACGCGCCCCGTGAGCGCATGCCCGCACGCGACGGAGACCCGATATGCCCACCGAAATCCTGATGCCCGCCCTGTCCCCCACTATGGAGGAAGGCACGCTTGCCAAATGGCTGGTCAAAGAAGGCGATGAGGTCAGCTCTGGCGACCTGTTGGCCGAGATCGAGACCGACAAAGCCACGATGGAATTCGAAGCCGTTGATGAAGGTGTGATTGGCAAAATCCTGGTCGCCGAAGGCACCGAAGCGGTGAAGGTCAACAGCCCCATCGCCGTGCTTTTGGGCGATGGCGAAAGCGCTGATGACATTGGCGCGGCCTCGACCCCCGCGCCCGCTGCCGAAGCCGCCCCCGCGGCCGAAGAAGCCCCGGCCGCCGCTCCCGCCGCCGCTCCCGCCGCCGCCCCCGCGCCCGCCGCAGCCGATGGCAGCCGCATCTTCGCCTCGCCCCTAGCGCGGCGTATCGCCAAGGATAAAGGCCTGGATCTTGGTCAGATCAAAGGCTCGGGCCCCCATGGCCGCATCGTGAAAGCCGATGTCGAAGGCGCAACCGCCGCCCCGGCAGCCGCCGCAGCGCCAGCCGCCTCGGCCCCGGTAGCCGCGCCTGCCACCGCTGCGATGCCCACGGGCCCACAGGCCGAGCAAGTGCTCAAAATGTATGCCGACCGCGACTTCGAAGAGGTGGCGCTCGACGGGATGCGCAAAACCGTTGCCAGCCGCCTGACCGAAGCCAAGCAAACCATCCCGCATTTCTACCTGCGCCGCGATATCAAGCTGGACGCGCTGCTGAAATTCCGCAGCCAGTTGAACAAGCAGCTTGAGGCGCGTGGCGCGAAGCTCAGCGTGAATGACTTCATCATCAAAGCCTGCGCCAATGCGCTGCAAGCCGTGCCCGATGCCAATGCCGTTTGGGCGGGCGACCGGATGCTAAAGCTGAAACCCTCGGATGTCGCCGTGGCCGTCGCGGTCGAAGGCGGGCTTTTCACCCCCGTTCTGAAAGACGCCGATATGAAATCGCTTTCCGCCCTTTCGGCAGAGATGAAGGATTTGGCGGGCCGCGCGCGGAACAAGAAGCTCGCGCCGCATGAATATGTTGGCGGCACCTTCGCCATCTCGAACCTGGGCATGTTCGGCATCGACAATTTCGATGCAGTCATCAACCCACCCCATGGCGCGATCCTGGCCGTGGGTGCTGGGGTCAAAAAGCCTGTTGTCGGCGAAGATGGTGAGCTAACCGTGGCCACCGTGATGTCGGTCACGCTCAGCGTCGATCACCGGGTTATCGACGGGGCGCTTGGGGCGGAGCTGCTGCAAGCCATTGTTGACAATCTGGAAAATCCAATGCTGATGCTGGCCTAATCCAGCCAAAAGCTTGATCCAAGACAAGGCCAGGGGCATGCCCCTGGCCTTATGCGTTGGGCCGGATCACAGCCCCAAGACCGGAGCCCGCAATGGATTGGAAAGCCCATCTCACCCATCAAAGCAGCACCTTGGATGCGTTTCGCAAAACCCACCCCGAGGCGGCGAAAGGCTTCACCGCGCTGCACCACGGCACCCTTGCCGAAGGCGCGCTATCGGTGCGCGAGAAAGAGCTTCAATCGCTTGCCATTGGCATCGTGAAGCAATGCGTCGATTGCATCGGCTTTCACGTCCAGGCCGCCCATAAGGCGGGTGCAACACGTGATCAGGTGGCAGAAACCGTGGGCGTGGCGATGATGATGGGCGGTGGCCCGGCCTTCATGTACGGGGCCAAGGCGTTGGAGGCTTGGGATCAGCTGACCTAATCCAGGTTCGGGGCCACCGCGCGCCATTGGCCCGGCGGCAGCCCCGCCAAATCATGCGGCCCGATCGACCAGCGCACTAGGCGCAGCACCGGAAAGCCAATCGCCGCGCACATCCGACGCACTTGGCGGTTTTTGCCCTCGGTGATGGTCAGGCGCAGCCAGCTATCGGTCACCGTTTTGCGCAGCCGCACCGGCGGATCGCGCGGCCAAAGCCAATCGGGCTCGGGCACGCGCTCGACCTTGGCCGGGCGCGCCCGCCCTTCCTTCAACACAACGCCTTGGCGCAGCGGGGATAGGTCAGCCTCGGTCGGCACACCCTCGACCAGGGCGAAATAGGTTTTGGGCGTCTTGGTTTTGGGCGAGGCAATCCGCGCCTGCAACTTGCCCTCATCGGTCAGCAGCAACAGCCCCTCACTGTCCCGATCCAACCGCCCCGCCGCATAAACGCCCGGCAGATCGATCCAACGCTTCAACCCCGGCCATTTCCCCTCATCGGTGAATTGGCTGAGCACATTCATGGGTTTGTTGAAGGCGATAAGCATCAAGCCTCGCCCGCGTCCCACGCCTTAAGCCAGCGTTTCGGGGCCATGTCGCGCCAGATGCTGCGCAGCCGCGCCTCGGCCCAGTCCCGGTCGATCCGCCCCGCCGCGACCAGAAGCAGCCCGTGTTTGGCGTAATGGTCATGCAACACAAAGGTTTCGGGGTCAGCCGCGTGCAACATCTCCCGCTCTTCAATCGAGCCTTTGAACACCGCCGCGTCCACATAAGGCGACCACCAGCACCAAAGCTTGCCATGGGCTTTCAGGCCCGGATTGCCCCAGGACATCGAGTCTTCGACCTTGGGCAGGTTTAGCGACAGCGCCAAGTCGCGCAACTCGTCCCAGTTTGTGATGGCACCCATCAATGCGCCTCGGCCCAGTTCGCCCCCTGCCCGGCATCAACCACCAGTGGCACGGCCAGATGCACCGCCGGATGGGCAGCGCCCTCCATAACCTCGCGGGCGCGTTCGATCAGGGGATCGACAGCGCCTTCGTCCACCTCAAACAGCAATTCATCATGAACCTGCAGCAGCATCGTGGCGGGCAAATCGGCAATCGCGGCCTCCATACGGATCATCGCGCGCCGGATCACGTCCGCCGCCGTGCCCTGGATCGGGGCGTTGATCGCTGCGCGACCGGCAAAGCCCGCATGGGGGCCTTTTGCGTTGATCTCAGGCGTATGAATTTTGCGGCCAAACAGGGTTTCGACATAAAGATGCTCTTTGGCGAAGCGCTTGGTGTCATCCATATAGTCTTTGATGCCAGGGAAACGTTCGAAATACCGGTCGATGAACCCCTGCGCCTCGGCCCGCGGGATGCGCAGATTACGCGCCAACCCAAAGCCGGAAATGCCGTAGATCACGCCGAAATTGATCGCCTTGGCCTGGCGGCGAACATCCGGGGTCATCTCGTCGAGCGGCACGTTGAACATCTCTGATGCTGTGGCAGCGTGGATATCCTGCCCTTCTTTGAACGCCTGTTTCAGCGCGTCGATCCCCGCGATATGGGCCAAGATGCGCAACTCGATCTGTGAATAATCGAGCGAGACCAGAACCTTACCGGGCTCCGCCACAAAGGCCTCGCGGATGCGGCGACCGTCTTCGGTGCGCACGGGGATGTTTTGCAGGTTCGGATCGGTCGAGGCCAGACGGCCCGTGTTCGCCCCCGCAATGCTATAAGATGTGTGGACGCGCCCCGTGTCGGGATTGATGTGGTCCTGCAAGGCATCGGTATAGGTCGATTTCAGTTTCGATAGCCCGCGCCAATCCAAAACCCGGCCCGGCAGATCATGGGTCGTGGCCAGATCTTCTAGAACATCTGCAGGGGTCGAATACTTGCCTGTCTTCCCCTTTTTGCCCCCTTCAAAGCCCAGCTTTTCAAACAGAATATCGCCCAGCTGCGCGGGGGAGCCGACATTGAACATCTCTCCCGCCAGTTCATGAATTTCCGCCTCTAACCCTGCCATTTTCTGAGCAAAGGCGTTGGACATCCGGCTCAACACATCACGGTCGACCTTGATGCCCGCGCGTTCCATGCGCGCCAGAACCGGCACCAAGGGGCGTTCCAAGGTTTCATAGACGGTCGTCACCTTGGCCCGATGCAGCTGCGGCTTGAACTGCTGCCATAGCCGCCAGGTGATATCAGCATCCTCCGCCGCATAGGGCGCCGCGTCATCAATGGGCACGCGATCAAAGGTGATCTGGCTTTTGCCAGTGCCCAAAAGCGATTTGATCGGGATCGGCGTGTGGCCCAAATACCGGTCGCTTAGCGTATCCATGCCATGCCCATGCAGCCCCGCATTCATCGCGTAAGACATCAGCATCGTGTCATCGATTGGGGCCACATCCACGCCATAGCGGGCAAAGATTTTCACATCATACTTGGCGTTCTGCAGGATTTTCAGGACCGAGGCATCCTCCAGCATCGGGCGCAGCATGTCCAAGGCCTGATCCAGGCCCATTTGCCCTTCAGCCAGATCATCATTGCCGAACAGCCCATCATCCCCACCGGCCCGATGGGTCAGCGGGATATAGCAGGCCTGCCCCGGCCCTGTGGCCAGTGAAATCCCCGCTAGATCGGCGATCATTTCGTTGAGACCCGTGGTCTCGGTATCAATCGCAATCTCGCCGCGGGCATAGGCGCGGTCGATCCATACCCGCAGCGCTTCGGCATCGCGCACAACCTCATAGGCTGAGATATCCATCGGGGGCACCTCAGGCGCGTCCTGTTCCGCGGGCGCAGCAGGTTCAACATCGGGGATCGCGGGTGCCTCCACCCCCATCTGCTCAGCAATGCGGCGCGTGAGGGTGCGAAACTCCATCTGGGTCAGGAAATCGAGCAGCGCTTCTGGCTCGGGGTCTTTGACCTCCAACGCCTCCAGGCTCACATCCATGGGCGTCTGATCGTCCAGTGTCACCAAACGTTTGGACAGCCGGATTTGATCCGCAAAATCGATCAGGGTTTGGCGGCGTTTGGGTTGTTTGATCTCTTCCGCCCGCGCCAGAAGGCTCTCTAAATCCCCGTATTCATTGATCAAAAGCGCTGCAGTCTTCACGCCAATGCCGGGCGCACCGGGGATGTTGTCAACGCTGTCACCGGCCAAGGCTTGTACATCGATCACCTTGTCGGGTGTGACGCCAAACTTGGCCTCCACCCCTTCCACATCGATGCGCAGATTCTTCATCGCATCGAGCATTTCGACGCCGCCACCGACCAACTGCATCAGGTCTTTGTCGGACGAAATGATGGTGCAGCGCCCCCCGGCCTCGCGCGCTTGGCGGGCCAGCGTAGCGATGATGTCATCGGCCTCATACCCCTCCAACTCCAGACAGGCGAGGTTGAAGGCGCGCGTGGCATCGCGGGTCAGCGGGATTTGCGGGCGCAAATCCTCGGGCATGGCGTCGCGATTGGCTTTGTATTGATCGTAGATCTCGTTGCGAAACGTGTGGCTGCCTTTGTCGAACACCACGGCGGCATGGGTCGGCGCATCTGCCCCGGTATTCGATTCAATCATCCGGTGGATCATGTTGCAGAACCCGCTGACCGCCCCAATGGGCAGACCATCGGATTTGCGCGTCAGTGGCGGCAGCGCGTGATAGGCCCGAAAGATAAAGGCCGAGCCGTCCACCAAATGCAGGTGATGTCCTTTGCCAAACGCCATGCGCCGCCCCTTCGTTTGATTGCGTTTCATATCTAGCGCGCGGGGCGGGCGGGCGCGACCCGGTTATTCGCCCATCCGCCACAAAGACAGCCGCAGCGCATAAGGCGTCGGCGTCCAAACCCCTGCCGGCACCCCCGCACTGCGCAACATACGCGATACCCAAGTGTTGCAAGTGCGGAAGATGAGGAACCGCCCCCGCGCCCGCACAAACCCATCACCATCGGTGAACCCGGCACCAGCCAAAACCTCCCCCGTGGCGGTTTCTGCGATGGCCGCCAACAGCGCATCATATTGCGCCCGCGTCAGGCGCAGGCGCGGCATCTCAAACCGGGGCGGCAGCGGGCCCGCCACATCAACCCGCAAGACGGACTCATCCCCCGTCACCGCCCGCAGCGTCGCCCCAAGGGTGATATCGGCATAGGTTCCCGCCGTCGTATAAAACCGCTCCGCCCCCCAGCCGACAATGAAATGCGCCACCCCGGCATGATCGACCGGCACCCCGGCTGGCCGGGCAAAGCCAAGGGCGCGCCGGGTTTCTGGCGTGGCGGGCAGCAGGAAATCGACATGGATCGGGCCGAAAAGCAGCCCGATTTCAACGGTTTCTTCATCGTCCGGAAGGGTGGCAACGGGCCCGGGCACCAAGCCGCCCAAAGCCGCCGTTGCCAGATAAAGCAGAAGGGCCGCGATCAGCCCCGCCGCCGCGCGTCGGATCACGCCGATTGTTTTTCCGCGAAGTCTTCGTGGATGAATTTCTTATCGCAATAGCCGCAGACAACATCACCGGTCACACGGCTTAGCGACAGCCAGACACGCGGATGGCCCAATGCCCCTTCGCCACCGTCACAGGCCACGCGCCAGGCAGAGACGATTTCGGTTTCGGGGTCTTCGTGGGTCATGGCGCTTGTCCTTGGCAGATCACCCGAATTGGGTTCGGCGGTCGTGGGGTCCATATTGCAGCTTGCTTGCGCCCGGGCAAGGGCGCGGGCCGGGGCAAAATGTCTGCGCGTCAGCCGGGTCTTTTCAACATGGGGCCCAGCATCCGGCCCGAAACGATATGCAGGTGATAATGTGGCACATCCTGCACCGCGACCTCACCCGCGTTCGACAGTGTTCGGTAGCCTTGCCCGCCCTGACCGGGTTGCAGGCCCAGATCACCACAAATCTTGGCCACTGTGCGCGTGAAATCCACGATCTCAGCCTCCGAGGCTTCGGCCCCAAAATGATCGGCATTCACATAAGCCCCTTTGGGGATCACCAGCACATGGATCGGCGCCTGCGGGTTGATATCGTTGAAGGCCAGCGTGTGTTCGGTTTCGATCACCGTGTTATTCGGGATCTCGCCGCGCAGAATTTTCGCAAAAACGTTTTGGTCGTCATAGGCATAGGCCATGGCATCTTCCCTCAGGCTTAGTCGGCAAACAAATGCGGTGTCTCGGCAAGTTGGCGTGCGGTTCCGGCGTCGGTGCTGAAAAACTCCGCCAAAACATCCGCGTTCTCGCCCACGTCGCGATCCTGGCGCAAGCGCCAATGGCGCGGAAACTCCTCATCACGGATGCGCACGCTTTCATCGTGGAATTGGTGCCGCAGCGTCGGCAACATGCGCGCGATCACCTCATCAGGTGTGTCATCGGTGGCCAGCCCCACCCGCTGCGCGTGCCCGACCAGATATTGATCATCAAAGGTGCATTGCAGTTCGAGAATCCGGGCATTGGCGCGGTCGGTCATGAAATCTTTCATCAACCCGATATTGGCCGGGTCCAGGCAGATGATCAGCTTGTCGGTGTCATAGTAATCAAACAGCATCCGGATCAGCGCGCGCCGATGTCGGTTGCGCTTGTCCAGGGTGCGTTCAATGCCGCCCAAATGCGGCACCGGGCAACCGCCTTCGTCAAACAGGTATTCCAACCCGCGCATCCCGGTGCCGTCGGTCGCCGCATGGAGTAGCCGCTTGGCCACATGCCATTTCTTGCAAACCAGCATGTAAAGGTCGCGATCAGGCCCCAGCGTGCTTTCGCGTTCCCAAAACCGCGTGCCATAGCGTTTGCCGATCCGCCCACGCTCAGTCAAAAACTGGTGCAGTTTGGCCCCTTCTTTGCTGGCCGCGAACTCCTTGCGATCCGAGGCCCAAAGCGCGCCCAGCCGTTCTTTCAGCCGCTCCGCCTCGGGGCTGATTTTGCGGGCAAACAGGTAGTCTTGGCTGATCAGCAGATCATACTGATCGTTGTAAAACGCCACCGGCATCCCGTAATCGCTGAAGACTTTGAAGGTCAGCGTGCGGTTTTCAATCTCGCGCTCGGGCACCAGATGGCGCACCAGGGTCTGAAAAAACGTCTCATCCGGGATCCAAGTGGTGGAAAAAAACCGCACCACATCGCGACGTTCTTTGCAAAACCGCAGCACCGCTTCGATGGTGCGGCGGCGCAGACACCACCATTGGCTGCCGATCATAACCTGGACATCGGCGGGCACTTTGCGCTCCAGCTTGAGCCAGCGCTGCAACTCGAAGGATCGGTAGAACAGCCATTTCTGGGTACGTTCGTTGAACCAATGGCGATAGAATAGGCGTTCGCCCTTAAACCCGGTCTTGATCCAGTTCGAGGTGAAGAAATCGAAGCTTTCGATGTAGTCCTTATCGTCGCTATCCAGAAACGCCTTGGCAAAAGCCGCCGATTTCACCGACATGCAATCACCTGATAACATGTAGAAATGTGTGGCCTTGGGAAAGGCTTCCTCGGCCGCCTCCACCGCATAGAGCGAGGCTTGAACCAAGCTCCAAGCGCCCCAACCGCATTTGATCCGTCGCTTGGCAAAGGTCACATTTTCATTGTCGCCCAGCGCTTTGGTGATCGCCTCATAATCGGACGCCTTCGAGCGCGCATCGAAATGGATCGACACGTAATCCCCAGTCGCCGTCAGGCGCTCGGCCTGGCGGATGATCGCCGGGGCGTCCTTGTGGCACAGCAGGATGAAGGCTATTTTCGCCATCCGAGAAACAACTCGCCTCAAAACTTCCTTATTGTTGTTAGAATAATAGCTAACGACAATTGAAGACGCACGCCTGTTTTGCTTTGTTAGGGGCATAACGGGTGAAAAAGCGTCCTAGGCGACGGAAAACGGGGCAGATACGAGCATGGGATTTCCTGGAACCTGGATGACGACGAGCGAAAGCGTGGTGTACCGTGTGGTGCCCAAATGCGCCTGCTCGACCATCGGTCAGATCATGTATTACGCCGACAATGGCCGCTATTTTGATGGCGACATCCATGATGCCACCGGCGGGATGCACAAATGGGCGATGGAAGACAGCCAGCCCCTGATCGAAGCCAATGTGAAGGCGCATAAATCTTATGCCTTCACCTGTGTGCGGAACCCTTACACCCGCATCCTGTCCAGCTTTTTCGATAAAATCTGTGGCATCCAGCGCAACGGTCGGCGCTATCGCGGCAACCTTGTGCCGCTTTTGATCCAGAAATACGGGATCGAAGTGGGCGGTGATGACGGCAAGGGCGAGTTTGACCAAATCCAAAGCTTCCGCCGCTTCCTGCTATTTGCCCGCGACACCATCCGCTGGCGCCGCCCGATGGAGCCGGACATCCACTGGTCGGCCATGTCGGGCCATGTGTCGACCTTCATCGTCAATGGCGGTCGCTACGATCACATCTTTTGGACCGAACAGTTCAACGATGGGATGCAGCAGGTCTTAGACAGCACCGAGGTCGCCCACCCCATCGACCTGGCCGAGGTGCCGCGCTTTAACGAAAGCGAAGGCCACGGTCCCAAACGCCTGCACCCGGTCGAAGACTATTTCGACGATCTATCGATGCATCTGGTCTATGAAATCTATCATCGCGATTTCGAGGTCTTTAAGTACGACTTTGAAAACCCTGCCAATAAAATGCCCATCGCCGAGATCGATCTGGACGAAGTGCATGCAAAGCTGGGCGAATGAACCACAGCTTGGCGGCGATTGGCCCTGCTGGGATTGAAACACCCCCAAGCATCTGAGACTGTCGCGCCGAATGAACGGCCATGCTCTTGGGGGGCAGCTTACTCATGAGACCCGCACCGCGCATATCAGCGCGCGCTTTGGTGTTTGCGCTTGGCGTTTCCTGCGCCGCCTTGATCGGTGCGCCGCTTCAGGCCCAGTCTGATCTGGCGGGTCAGCGTCAGGCCGTATTCGATCTGATGTTCGAAGACCCCACCAACCGCGACCTGATGATGGAATATGCCCGGCTGTCGGCCCAGATGGGCGATTTCGAAACCGTCGCCGCCACCTTGGAACGTCTGATCGCGCTAGAGCCCGGCAATGCCGAGGCACGGCTGGCGCTGGCCCAGGCCTATACCGCCATCGGCGCGGTGCCGCTGTCGAATTATCATTTGGGCGTGCTGTCCCAATCCCCGAACGCAGCCCCCGAAACGGCCGCGCGCAGTGCGGCGATCCAGCAGGCCAATGCCGATCAGACCAATCCCAACCGCCTCAGCGGTCGGGTGATCGCAGGCGCGTCCTGGCAGGGCGAATCCGGCACCAGCGGCTTCACCGGGTCGGTCCAACTTGACTGGCGCTTGCGGTTGAGCGGCGCGCACGCCCCCGACTGGCGCACCCAGATTGGCGCCACCGCCTTTGCCGCCGGCGATGGCGGCACGGCGGATCGTCAATTGATCCGCCTGCGCACCGGCCCCGAATTTCGCATCACCGGCGAAACCCAAGGCCCGCGCCTGCAACCCTATCTGCAGCTCGAAGCCAGCCGGGATGACGATGGCAATGACCTGAACCAGATCGGCTTGGGCCTGTTTTACCTCAACGCGTTTTCCGACCGTTGGGGCGGGTTTGCCGATCTGTCCTTGGCCCGCGCCGACAACCTCACCACGGATGAGGATGTGACGCTTGCCAATCTCAGCCTTGGCGCACTTTACCGCGCAACGTCAAACACCGCGCTCCGCTTTGCGCTGACCTTCGAAAACCAAGATGGCAGTATCGAAGATCGCCGCAGCCGCGGCGCTCGGGTGAACCTGACCCACAGCTTTGACGCCCCCTTTGGCAACGCGCCGCAGGATTGGGTGCTCAGCGGCTTTGCCATTGCCCAACGTATCGATGTCACTGGCGGCACCAGCCCGCGGGATGATACGCTCTACGGGCTTGGGGCGGGGTTGCGCGTGTTTCTAAGCGATGATCTGTTCCTCGACACGCAGATCGCGCGGTCGCTGCGCGACTCGACCCTGGCGGGGTTCGACACATCCGAAACCACGCTGTCGCTTAGCCTGGGATGGGAGTTTTGACATGCTTATGCGCCGCTTTGTGCTGCCCGCGCTGATCTCGGCTGCCCTTGCCAGCGCCGCCATGGCACAGACCATCGGCACGGTCGCCTCCACCGATCCGGTGATGCGCGGCACGCCCGAAGGCGGTGCCACACGCACGCTGACCGTGGGTACGCAGCTTTCGGCGGGGGAGACCATCACCACCGATGCCAATGGGCGTGGCCAGATCCTGTTCCGCGATCAAAGCACCCTGGCCGTGGGGCCGAACACCACTGTTATCCTGGACAATTTTGTCTTCGATCCCAATAGCGGCGATGGCCAGCTTGGCCTGCAACTGACCGAAGGGGTGTTGCGTTTCATCGGCGGCACCTTGAGCGAAGACAGCCCCGCCACCATCACGACCCCTGGCGCGACCATCGGCATTCGCGGCTCCACCGGCCTTATCGCGCATCTCAATGGCGCGACCTTCTCGGTTTACATGTCGGGCGCTCAGATGTGCTACGGGGGCCAGGGCGGTGCGCAAACCTGCACCAGCCAACCCGGTGGCATCCTGTCGGCAGATGGCTACAGCGAATTCGATCAGGCGGTTCTCCTAACCATTCTCAGCAGTCTGGTTGATGTAGAGTTCACCACCGAAGATGGCACAGCGATCCCCGCTGAGTTGCTGCCCGAGGTCGCCGACTACAGCCGCTTCCAAACCACTGGCGCATTCTCGGACGATTTCTCCATCGACGATCTGTTCAACCTGCTGACAGGCGCACTGCCCCAGGACGATCCCATCGTCATTGTCCCGGTCATCCCCTGTCCGACCTACCCCTATTCCTGCGGCACCTAAAAGCTGTCGGATCGCCTATCGCTTGCGTTCAGCCAGGGCCGCACCATCCCAATCGGGCGGCGGCGGCGCGCGATAGAACGCCTCGATCCGCGATAGGTAGATTTGCGCCAACTGGCCCGTGTCACAAAACTCAAGCGGCAGTTGCGCCAGATCGGTAAAGGCTTCCTCGGCCCCGGCCCAGTTCCGGCCCAGATAGGCCGCGCGGGCACGCTCTAGCGCCTCGGCAAAGCCTTCGACGCCTTCGGTCGCTTCGGGCAAAACCACATACACCGCCTGTGCCTGGCGAAACCCTTTGACCGCGATCACATCCAAAAGCACCGCGCGCTGACCCGCTGGGCAGGCCGCCGCCGTTTCGGGCCCAACGCAATTGCCGACGCCGTACATGCGCGTCAGCCCCTCAAGCCGGGCGGCCAAGGTCACGCTGTCGCCGATGCAGGTATAACTCAGCCGGTCGCGTGACCCCATCAACCCGACCGAGGCGGGGCCAGTATTCACCCCAATCCCCACGGAGACGGCAGGCAACCCCTCCTGCTTCAGGGCCTGATTGGCCGCCGCCGCCGCGCGTTCAACCGCTGGAATGGCGGCCACCGCCGCCGCCGCGTGATCCTCACGCGCTATGGGGGCGTTCCAAAAGGCCATCACAGCATCCCCCATGAACTTGTCGATGGTCGCCCCCTGATCGACCAAGGTTTCGGCCACCGCCGACAGATAGGTATTGACCAAATGCACCACCCGATCGGGCGCCATGCCCTCGGTCACGCTGGAAAAGCCGCGCATATCGACAAACATCACCGTCAGATCCCGCTCCGCCCCTTCTGGGGTCAGGGCGGCATCGGGGTTGGCCTCGATCTGCCCGATCAGGGCCGGCGGCAGGAAATAGGCAAACCGCGTGCGGATCGCGCGCCGCGCGCGTTCCTTGGCCAAAAACCCTATGGCCGTGCCCGGCAAATAGACCGCCAGAACCGTGAGCATTGGCAAAACCGGGTTGAACAACACGCCCGCTTGCCCAAAGGCCAGCATCCCGCCCAGAACCAGGGCCGCGATCAGCCCGCTGGCAACCCCCAACCCCAACACCGCCCATTCGCGCCATTGGATCAGGCTCAAGCCCAACCCGATCAGGGCGATCAACGCCAACTCCAGCCCCGGCATCCAATCGGGTCGGGTCAAAAACTGCCCGGCCACGATCTGTTCGATCACCTCCGCATGCAGCGTGACACCGGCAATTTGGCTGTCGAGCGGTGTGGTGCGGATGTCGAACAGCCCCTGCGCGGACGAGCCGACCAGCACAATTCGCCCAGCAAGACGGGCCTGCAAATCTCCATCGATCCCGTCGGCCTCCAGCACCGCCTCAACCGGTGTGATCCGCGCGGGCTGATGACCTGCGAAATGAATGCGAAAGCGCGCATCGGCATCGATGGGGAATTGCACCGCCCCAATGCCCATCGCCACCGCGTCTTGCGCGCCGCCCGACACCTCGCCCGAGGCTTCGGTTGTCCGCAAAACATGCCCACCCGCCCCTTGCGCCACCCGCAACAGTTCAGCGGTGAAGGACGGATAGAGCGTCTCCCCCATCAGGCTGACCATGGGCACCGAGCGTGTGATCCCATCAGCGCTTTGGCCCAGACTGATCGTGCCCAAACCCGCCGCCGCCTCGGTCAGTTCCGGCAGATTGCCCAAGGCACCCGGAAATTGCGTGATCTCTTGCGGCACGCCGCCGGTGACGGCCACGCCTGCCTTGGGGGCTGGGACCGGCCTACTGGGCGCGCCCGAGATACTGAGCACAACAGCGCGGCCTTGGATCGCATCGGCAAACAGCATGTCATGGGGCGGCAGGCCCAGTTCGGGCAAGGTCGGCGGAATGCCGGGCGTGAACCGCGTCCAGCTTTCGACAATCCGCTCGGGCGAGGTGCGATCAGGCTCTGGGAACAGAATGTCGAACCCAACCGCCGCCGCGCCATGGTCGAACAGGCGGTTGGTCAGCGCCGCCAGATAGCTGCGCGGCCAGGGCCATTGCCCATATCGCGCCAGCGCGGCCTCATCGATATCGATGATATGAACCGGGGCTGCGGGGTCATAGGCGCGCGGGGCCGCCTGTTGATAGCTGTCAAAAACCGCATCCCGCGCCCGATCCAAAATCGGCGGCGATAGCACGGCCAAGGCCAGCATCAGGCCCGTCATCACCAGGCCAAGCGCTAGGATTGCGCGCCGCATGTTTCGGATCCTCCGGCCTTCTCCCGCGCGGCCCTGCCCGTTTTGGGGGCCGCGCTTGGGATGTTGCACCCATGGTCGCCCAAAGCGCGGGCCTTGGCAAACCTAACGCGGCGTGTCAGCGGATGCGCTGACCAAGGCGTCTTGCACCGGCACGCTATAAGCCGTCTTGCGGGCCAATTCCTGCCCGAACAGCGCGACCATGGCATTGCGCAAAGGCGGTGATCGGTCGAGCAAACGGGTCAGCTTATCAATCGGCAGCCGCACCGTCTGTCCACCCTCGGGCAGATGCACACCCGCGCTCGACCGTTCCCCGGTCAAAAACGCGATCTCCCCCACAAAGCTTGGGCCGGCGATGGGAAAGGCACGCCCCTGTTTCAAAATCTCGATCCGCTCGGCCAAAACCAGGGTCAGATGCGCAACCGGCTGCCCCTCCAGCAAAAGCGCGCTGCCCGCCGCCTCCTGGTGATGCGACATGATCGGCTTCAAGCGGCGATACTGGCCGGGCGTCAGGGTTGGGAAATGCGCGAAAAGCGCTTTGTCCCGGTCCGACATGCGCCAGGTCGTGCGCTCGGTCACGATGATCAGGATCAGCACAACATTGATCGTGACCAGCACCGTATTGGCCGCCACCGATTGCCAAACCGGATCGCTGCGCAGACCGTAAAACAACGCGTCACATAACAGGCCCGAGGCCACCATGACGCGCAACAGAATCTCATCCCGCACCATGAACCCGGCGATCTTCAAAACGAAGCCAAGCAGCAAAATCGCATTGGCCAGGATATCCATCGTCATCTCAGCGCCCCACCCCATCCACGAGAGAAAAACCGTTCACGACCAATAGCATATGGGCGCAAACCACCAGACCCAAGCGGTTTCTAAACCCCGTAGTTTGTAACGGGTTTATGAAGTTTTGATGAAATCCCACCGGGCTTAATCAAGATCAAATCCGGCACCTCCCACCTTGTCGCAAGCTTGGGGCATCCGTTTTGTCTTGGAGACGCCGAATGTTTGATCTTGCCAAGCCGACCCGCCCCGAAGCCAGCACGCACGCCACCGTACATCATCCCGTGCGCCGCAACTCCGACCCCTTGATCCAGGTGCGCAACCTCAACCTTTGGTACAGCCCCGAGGTGCACGCCCTGCAAGACATCACCTTTGATCTCTACCCGGGCGAGGTGTTGGCCTTTATCGGCCCCTCGGGCTGCGGAAAATCCACCATGCTCAAAGCCTTGAACCGGATGCATGAGGACACCCGAGGCGTCGAGATTGAGGGTCAGATCACCCTGGAGGGCGCCGAGATTCACGGCGCCGATATAGACCCCCCAATCCTGCGCCGCCGCTTTGGTTGGGTCGCGCAAAAGCCCAACCCCTTCCCATCGACCATCTGGCACAATGTGGCCTACGGCCCCCGCATCCACGGGCTTATGTCCAATCGGGAGGAGCTTCAGGCCCATGTCGAAGCCTGCCTGCGCCAAGCCCATCTTTGGGATGAGGTCGCGGATCGCCTGCACGCAGCCAAGGGCCATGATCTGTCGGGCGGGCAGCAGCAACGCCTCTGCATCGCGCGCGCGCTCTCGACCAAGCCCGATGTGCTGTTGATGGACGAACCCACGGGCTCCATCGACCCCATCGCAACGGCCAAGGTCGAAGATTTGGTGTTAGAGCTGAAATCCGAAAAAGCCATCGTCATCGTGACCCATTCAATGATGCAGGCCCGGCGCATCGCGGATCGCGTGGCGTACTTCCACCTGGGCCGCTTGCTGGAAATTGGCCCCACCGATCAGATGTTCAAAGCCGCCGAAACGCCCGAGGCACGGGCCTTTATTTCGGGCCAATTCGGTTAACGCGCCGGGGCCGACCAAAGCCGCTGTCCCTGCGCCGCCCGCGCGCTGCGAGCGCTAAGCCCGGCCTCGCCCAGGCTCAATGCCAGCGCGCCGGTGTGGCGCAGAACGGTTTGATCGATGACCACGCAGGTTGCGCCCGCGCCTGCGGCCTGGGCGCTGAATGGCGACGGGCCGGGGTCGGCCAAAAGGTCGAACGCCGCGTCGATGCCGGGGCTTAGCGCGCCACCGTCGGCGACTTCGGACAGGATCACAAGATCAGCCCAGGCGCAGGCATCCCGGGCCTCGGCCAAGGCGCGTCGACCCGATCCGTGCCAGATCACATACGGGCCCAGGGCCGCCCGCGCACCGCGCCCCTCGGCCAGCCAAACCGGGCGCGCGGCGGCTTCGGCCTGACCCACAACATCCCCGTCGTTCTCCAACCAGATGCGCGCGACAAACCCATCCCCACGTTCGCGGCTTAAACCACGCCCGCTTTCGCCCTGAACCCCCACCAAGCGACCCGTTTCCGAAATCAGTAAGGCCGGGCGTTGTGCCTGGCTCCACAGCAAAAGTGCGCCCAACACCGGCAGCACCCCCACCCAGCGGGCGCGCCCTTGCCACAGCAGCACGACCAATCCGCCCAGCGCAATCGCAGGTAAGACAAGGGCCGAGGGCGCGGGCACCGGCTCGACCGCGCCGGGCAGCGACGCAACCTGTTCCGCAACGCCCAAAATCCAGCGCAGCCCCCATTCCATCACCGAAAAAGCGATATGGCTCAGGCCAATGGGCCAAAGCAGCGCGGCCAAAACGGCTGCGGGGATCACCACACTGCCCATGACCGGCACCGTTAGCAGGTTCGCCAACAAGCCATAGACCGCCAGTTGATTGAAATGTGCCGCCGCAAAGGGGGCCGTCGCCGCCCCTGCCACGGCCGAGGATATCACCAACGCGACGGCGCCCTTGCTCCACCCCGGCAAGCCCGCCATCCAACCCCGGTCGCGCAGCGCGGCAAAGACGCCGACAAGCGCCGCCGTGGCTGCAAAAGACATCTGAAACCCCGGCGACATCAGCGTTTCGGGCCGATGGATCAACACAATCAGCGCCGCAATCGCGACCGAGCGCAGGGTGATCGCGCGCCGGTCCAACAAAACGGCCACAAACATCACCCCCACCTGGATAAACGCCCGTTCCGTCGCCACATTGCCGCCTGACAAAGCCAGGTAAAACGCGCCTGCCACCAAAGCCACCGCCGCCGCCCATTTGCGGATCGGATAGCGCAGGGCCAAAACCGGGATCAGCGCCAAACCCGCCCGCAACGCCGCATAGATAAACCCTGTCAGCAACCCCATATGCAGGCCCGAAATCGCCAGAAGATGCGCGATATTGGCATCCCGCATCGCCTCCACCGGGCCGCGATCCAGACCCGACCGGTCGCCCGTCAGAACAGCGGCGGCAAAGGCCCCTGGCTGACCTGGAATGCGGTCTTGAATGGCGCTGCTCAAGCGCATCCGCAGGTGAAACAACCAAGCCGCCCCGGCCGCGCGCGGGTCCAGCAGCATCACCGGGTTGCGCGTATAGCCCACAGCGCCCAGCGACAGGAACCAAGCATGGCGCTGAAAATCGAACCCGCCCGGCTCCGCTGGCCCCGATGGGCCGGAAAGATGCCCGGTCAGCATGACCACCGCCCCCGGCGTCGGGTCGGTCCCCTGCACCGCCCCGTGCAGCGACACCCGCACCCGGCGCGGTGTGGTTTCGCGCGACATATCCCCCAAGCGCACCTGATCCAGGGTGATCCGCGACACGTCCGACGCGGACCGGTCGATCGCCACCACCCGGCCCTCAATGGGGCCATAATACCGAAACTCCAGCACCGGCCCGGCAACCTGATGCGCGCGCGCCCCGGCCAAAAGCAGGCCTGCCGCGATCAAGGCTGTGGCAATGCCAAGCGGCCCCAAACCTTCGCGTCGCCACAGCGCCAGGCCCAGCCCGGCAAGCCCGCAGGCGGCTACCGCGCCATAGGCCATGCGCCCCGGTTCAACCGGCAGGGCGAAATAAAGTGCCACGCCCAGCCCCAGCGCCACGGCAGACCAAGGCATCAGCGCCCCGCGCTGGCCTTGCTGCACCGCGTTGGCCGCAGCGATCATGGCGTAAAGGCGCATGGCTCTGCCCCTCCTGGCCCGGCCCCGCCTTGCGCATCGCGGTCGGGGTTTGTAAGCCGCCCCTGTCTTGCACGAGATATGGTTTCCAACTGGTTAACGCAGCGCGCGCTCCTGGCCGCGCCGGAAAGGGTCCAATGGCCGAGAAAACACCTGTCGTCACCCGGTTCGCGCCCTCCCCCACGGGTTTCCTGCATATCGGCGGCGCGCGCACGGCGCTGTTCAACTGGCTTTACGCACGCGCGCGTGGCGGCAAGTTCCTGCTGCGCATCGAAGACACCGACCGCGCGCGGTCAACACCCGAGGCGACGCAAGCAATCCTCGACGGTCTGACCTGGCTGGGCCTCGATTGGGATGGAGAGGCCAGCAGCCAATTTGAAGCCGCCCCCCGCCATGCCGAGGTGGCACATGCGATGCTCGCCAACGGCCATGCCTATAAATGCTTCTCGACCCAGGAAGAGATTGCCGCCTTCCGCGATGCCGCGCGGGCCGAGGGGCGCTCGACCCTGTTTCTCAGCCCCTGGCGTGACGTGCCCGAAGATCAGCACCCCGACGCACCCTTTGTCATCCGCCTGCGCGCGCCCCGCGACGGGCAAACCGTGGTGCAAGACGCGGTGCAGGGCACGGTCACGGTGCAGAACGCGCAGCTCGACGATATGATCCTGCTGCGCTCGGACGGCACGCCCACCTATATGCTGGCCGTGGTGGTCGATGATCACGATATGGGCGTGACCCATGTGATCCGCGGTGACGACCACCTGAACAACGCCGCGCGTCAAAGCCAGATCTATACCGCCATGGGCTGGCCGATCCCGGTCTGGGCCCATATCCCCCTGATCCACGGGCCCGATGGCAAGAAACTGTCGAAACGCCATGGCGCGCTGGGGGTCATGGAATACGCCGCAATGGGCTATCCGCCCGCCGCCATGCGCAACTATCTGGCGCGACTTGGCTGGAGCCACGGCGATGATGAGCTGTTCACCGATGCGCAGGCGCTGGATTGGTTCGATCTGGGCGGCATCGGCAAATCCCCCGCACGGCTTGACCTGAAAAAGCTGGAAAACGTCGCGGGCTGGCATATCAGCCAGATGGCAGATGCCGATCTGGTGGCAGAAGCCCTCCGCTACCGCAGCATTTCTGGCGGGCCTGATTTGACCGAACGTCAGCAGGCCGGATTGCAGGCTGCGATGTATTGCCTCAAGGAGCGGGCCAAATCTTTGCCCGATCTCCTTGAAAAAGCTGAATTTGTTCTGACTTCACGGCCTGTTACACCAGACGACAAAGCCGTGAAATCCCTCGATCCGGTATCCCGTGGTATACTGAATGAATTGACTACGCACCTGCAGAATGATAGCTGGTCCCGTGACACGCTAGAGGCGACACTGAACACCGTGGCGGAGGCACACGGGGTTAAATTCGGCAAACTGGCCGCGCCCCTCCGGGCCGCGCTTGCAGGCCGCAGTGTCACGCCCAGTGTCTTCGACATGATGCTCGTCATTGGCCGGGACGAAACCATCGCCCGCCTGACGGACGCCGCTTCCCGCGACGCCTGAACGCGGGGGGCTGCACGCAGACCGCTGGGGCCCCTATTCCGGTTTTGGCCCCCTCCACGTGCCGCAGGCCCGCGCCTACGGCCCGCCAATGGGAAAGGGACGACCATGGCAGACACCAGAACCGCCACCTTGAGCTTTGACGGCAAATCCTTCGAATTGCCAATTCACTCCCCCACGGCGGGGCCGGATGTGGTCGATATCACCAAGCTCTATGGCACAACCGGCGTGTTCACCCACGATCCCGGTTTCACCTCGACCTCCTCCTGCGAAAGCAAGATCACCTATATCGATGGCGACAAGGGCGAGCTTCTGCATCGCGGCTACCCCATCGACCAGCTGGCCGAAAAATCCCACTATCTCGAAGTTTGTTACCTGCTGCTTTATGGCGAGCTTCCCACCGCCGCCCAGCTTGAAGATTTCGAAATGCGTGTGACCCGTCACACCATGATCCACGAGCAAATGGCCAATTTCTTCCGTGGATTCCGCCGCGATGCGCACCCGATGGCCGTTATGGTCGGCGTGGTTGGCGCGATGTCGGCCTTCTACCACGACTCGACCGATATCAACGATCCCTGGCAGCGCGAGGTCGCCTCGATCCGCCTGATCGCGAAAATGCCCACCATCGCGGCTTGGGCCTATAAATACACCATCGGTCAGCCCTTCGTGTATCCGCGCAACGATTGCGACTACGCCACCAACTTCCTGCGCATGTGCTTTGCCGTCCCGGCCGAGGAATATCAGCCCGATCCGATCCTCAGCCGCGCGATGGACCGCATCTTCACCTTGCACGCCGATCACGAGCAAAACGCCTCGACCTCGACCGTGCGCTTGGCCTCCTCCTCGGGCGCGAACCCGTTTGCCTCGATCGCGGCGGGCATTGCCTGTCTCTGGGGTCCGGCCCATGGCGGCGCCAACCAGGCCTGCCTGGAAATGCTGAATGAAATCGGCAGCGTTGACCGCATCCCCGAGTTCATCGCGCGCGCCAAGGACAAAGATGATCCGTTCCGCCTGATGGGCTTTGGTCACCGCGTCTATAAAAACTTCGACCCGCGCGCGAAGGTGATGAAGCAATCCGCCGATGAGGTGCTGGACCTGCTGGGTGTGGAAAACAACCCCATCCTGCAAGTCGCCAAAGAGCTTGAGCGCCAGGCGCTTGAAGATCCGTATTTCGCCGAGAAAAAGCTGTTCCCGAATGTCGATTTCTATTCGGGCATCATCCTCGAGGCGATGGGCTTCCCGACCTCGATGTTCACCCCGATCTTCGCGCTCTCGCGCACGGTCGGCTGGATTTCGCAGTGGAAAGAAATGATCAGCGACCCGAAACTGAAAATCGGCCGCCCGCGTCAGCTTTATACCGGCGAAACCTTCCGCGATTACGTCGAGATCGAAAACCGGTAAGGCTTTTCGCCCCGACCCAGAAGGCCGCGCCAAAACGCGCGGCCTTTTTCGTTTGGAACGATGGGCGTTGAGTGGCGGCTTGGCGGGACAAAGCGGTCGGTGGCTTTGCTAACGCCAAAGGCGGTATTCAGCGAGACTGAAGCGGCTTGAGCCACCTATGTGGAAGACCGAACAACCGTGCCCCATAGCGCGAGCAGTCTTCCGTCAGCAAGCTGAGACATTCGCTGATGTAGTTCCTGCTCCCATGAGCCGGATCTAGCCCGTGCGTCGCGCAGCGCTCTAGCAAATTCGCTGGCTGCTTCTTCCTCTTCGCCGATCTGGAACAGCGCTATTCCTCGCTCGAGGTGGATGATGGCCCCTTTAGCTCGTTCAGTTGGAAACACATCCATCCAAGCACTCGCGGCCAACGAGAGATTGCAGAACCGCAGTTTTTCCTCGCCTTGATACCGGTCGTTTCGGCAACTTCCGGCCATGAGGCCCGCGGTCATCAAGCTTAGCCACCCACAAAGAAAGGCCGAAACGAAGAGTGCTCCGGCCCAAGTTCGAACGCGTAAGTGCTTTCCGTCGGTCGGGTGTGCCATGGCTCTGGCTACCAGTCCAACGACAAATGAAAAAGCACTAAAGACTGCCTTTTAGGCACCGTGCAGCATCCGGCACTTTGGGCTCTAAGCCACCATTCTTGAGCGACGTAGAACTCCCCCCTCGCCGCCCCCCGCGCCGGGTTGAGCCGAAGTGATGGGCGCGTTTGGCAGCTTGGCGGACAAAGATGCCATTACTTCTGGAGGAGAAACGCAACGTTTAAGGTTTCCTCAGTGCAGATGCACATACAAAGCAACGGCCAATGGAAGATCTGTGTCGTCGCTCGGGAATTCTCTGCAATCGTCCGAATGCCACTGGTTTCCAAACCAACCCTGGAAGAAATTTCTAGCGAAGCTCGGCGCATAGTTATTTGATTCCAGCCATCTGAGGTTTGGCTCTGGAATAAGGGATAGCGCCCGAGAAACATCTTCGGAGGAGGCCACCTCATATTCTAGGAGGTCACGCTCTTCAGCAGCGACGAGCCATGGGCCTGCGGCTGGGGTCCATTGGTAGGTATTTCCCGAAGTCAGTTTCATGTAGCTACATCTGACCATGGCCTCAAATGCCCGGGCTTGGAGCATATCTTCGGGCTCAGAGGCCGCATGACGTGTGGGAGCGGAACCTCTTAACGCCGAAACTTGTACAAACGCGAAAACCGCCATGTCGACGATGCGTCGGTCGAAATGGACTGGAAGTTCACGGAGATCAGCGCCACCACCCGAATATCCCCAGTAGGGCCCTTCGGCCGTGAAGACACCCGCTCTCTCAAGAACCCGACATCCCACGTTGAGCGCGCGAACGCTATGATGAAGTAAACCCGGCGACGGCCATTCATCACACAGAGGGACGATTATGTTCCGCAACCACAAGACAATCGCCAATGCGAGTTCCCGTTCTTGCTGGGTAAGACAACTATTGATTTCTTACTCCTATCAACGCAGTTGGAAACTTGGCGACAAATCTCACGATATCTGTCTCCGACCGCCGATCAGTCGTCAAGATGGGCTCACAGCAGACCTTCGCTGCGTCCCGAATTGACGCCAGCCCTGATCTCCCACCCTGCCCGCGCCTCTAGGCCATCATCCGCATCAACCGCGCCTTCTCGCCCGGATCGTCGGGGCGGGCCAGCGCCTCGGCCAGGCCCTCCAAAGCCGCGATGTTATGCCCGGCGCGGAATGTGTCGACATGGGGCAGCATGGCCCGGATACCGGCGGCTTTTGGCGCAAACCCCTCCCACCGCAACAGCGGGTTCACCCAGATCACCCGCCGCGCCGATAGGTGCAGGCGCTCCATCGCCGCCTGCAACAGTGCGGGTTCATCCCGGTCGAGCCCGTCGGTGATCAGCAAGACAACCGCCCCCTGCCCCAGAACCCGACGGCTCCAATCGCGGTTAAAACGCGACAGACACGCGCCGATCCGCGTCCCGCCTTCCCAATCCTGCGCTTCGGCCCCGGCGGCGGCCAGGGCCGCATCGACATCGCGCTGGTACAGATGGCGGGTGATATTGGTCAGCCGCGTGCCAAAGGTGAAGGCATGCACCTTGGCCCAACCCGCCCCTTTTTGGTTCGCCACCGCGTGCAGAAAATGCAGCACCGCGCGGCTATATGACGACATCGAGCCCGAAATATCGCACAGCGCCACCAAAGCGGGCCAGCGCCACTGCCGCTCGGCCCGCGCAAACCCGGTGATCTCGCCGCCCTGGCGCGCGGCCTGGCGCATGGTGCGCCGCCAATCGGGCCGCGTGCCTGCCAGCGCGGGTCGGGCGCGGCGGCTCATCAAGGGCGGCACGCTCAAGCCCATCCGCGCAATCACGCGCTTGGCCTCGGCCATCTCGGCCAGTGACATTTGTTCGAAATCCAGGGTTTTCAACCGCTCCTCGCGGCTCATGGTCAGGGTGGCGTCGATCTCAATCTCAACCCCATCCTCGGCGCGGTCGGGCAGGTCCGGCACATCGCGCATCACCCCATCGAGCAGCGCCTCTGCCGCGCGTTTTTCGGCCGGTTTGGCCAGCCGCTCCTCGGCCACACCCTGCACTGCGGGCGTCAGCATCGACATCATGTGATCCAGAAATCGCGGATCGCGCCAATACAGGCGAAAAAGCTGCGCAAACACCGTCCGATGCTCGGGGCGTGAGGTGAAGCAGGCCTGTAACGTATAGAAAAAATCGGACTTATCCGTGAAGCCCGCCGCCGCCACCGCTGCAATTGCATCGCCCACACGCCCCGGGCCCGCAGGCAGGCCCGCCGCCCGCAAGACGCGCGAAAAATGCAGGATGTTGCGCACCAGGCGCGGGTTATCTGGCAGCTCAAGGGGGGCATAGGTGGCCATGGCCCAAAGGAAACAGCCGCCCCATTGGGCGTCAAGCCCGGGGCGGCTGTCTTAACCTGATATCATCCCGCTGAGGGCGGGGCAGACCGGCTTAGCGTTCGGTGATCCAAAGCTGCGCGCGGTTGTTCGACGACCGGTTATACGATCCGGTCCAGATGTCGTACTGACCGGCCAGCGGGCTGTTGAAGGTGATCGTCGAATTGAAGGTGCCGTTGGAGTCGTCATTGTACCACCACGACCCGTCCGGTGCGTTCACCAGCATCACCGTATCCGTCGCGTTCGACACCAGCTGGAACGACAAACGCCCGGTGGGCGAGCTGCCATTGTAAAACAGGCGATAATCCGGGCGCGAGACCACAAAACCGGTCCAGCCTTGGCCGGGGAAGCAGCGGCGCAAATCCTGCGTCCCGCCCGCCGTGATGCGCGGCACCTGGATCGGATCGGGCAAGAAGCCCGCGTTCAACGTCCCCTGGCCAAAGACGGTCGGGTTGTTCCAGTTCGGGCAAGCCGCCGCGACGGTGGCCGACACCCCGAATGCGAGCGCGGCCATGCTCAGATATTTCATTGCTTTAGAGAAAAATTTCATAATCTCTGTCCCTTGCGTGTTTTCGGTCCCGCGCGAAGTAAACAGTGCCGCCGCGTCACCTGTCAAATGAAAGCACCGGACAATGGCGGATATCCTTGCCAAAACAGCGGTTTGAACCGCGTTTTTCGTCAGGATGCTGCTTTCAACTCGTCGCGCACCTCATCCAAAAGGCGCTTCGCCTCAGACCCTTGCAGGCGTTGAATGTCATCTTGATACTTCAAAACCGCCCCCAGCGTGTCGGCAATCACCTCGGGGCTTAGTTCGATCATGTCCAGCGCCAGCAGGCATTTGGCCCAATCAATGGTCTCGGCCACGCCGGGGCGTTTAAACAGATCTTCTGACCGCAAACGCTGCACAAACCCAACCACTTCACGGCTCAGACGTTCGGCGGCCTGCGGCACCCGCGCCTGCAAGATCGCCATTTCGCGGTCCACATCCGGATAATCGACCCAGTGATAAAGACAGCGCCGTTTCAGCGCATCATGCACCTCGCGCGTGCGGTTCGAGGTCAGGATGACAATCGGCGGCTCGGCCGCGCGAATGGTGCCCAGTTCCGGGATCGTGACCTGGTAATCGCTCAGCGCCTCCAACAGGAACGCCTCAAAAGGTTCATCGGTGCGATCGATTTCGTCGATCAGCAGCACAGGCGCACCATTGGCATCGCCGCGCATCGCTTGCAACAAAGGGCGCTCGATCAGGTATTCATCTGAAAACAAAGCCTCTTTCAACGTCGCCTGATCGGCCCCGCCCGCTGCCTCAGCGCTGCGGATGGCCACCATCTGGGCGGCAAAGTTCCACTCATAAACCGCGCTGGCGGCATCCAACCCCTCATAACATTGCAACCGGATCAAACGGCGCCCCAAGGCTGCGGCAATGGCTTTCGCGATCTCGGTCTTGCCAGTCCCGGCCTCGCCTTCCAAAAACAGCGGTCGGCCCAGTTTCAGGCTTAGGAAAACCACCACCGCCAGGGCGCGCCCGCAGACGTAATCCTGCTCGGACAGGCGCGCCTGGACATCTTCGATGCTTTCCATGGTGAACGACCCTTCTGCTGGCGTCCCGCCATCAATGCGGCGCCGCCGGGCTTGGTCAACCCCCTGAACATGCAGAAGATCAGCCCAAAATCGGCGTTTTTGATGCCGGATCGGGGCCGATTCCCCTTGAATTGCCCCGTCCTTTGCGCAGCTTTGCCATATTCCGCCGCCATACCCTTCGGCGACTGACGATGCTATTGGAGTACCTTGATGAGTATCCCTTCCCCGAACGACCCCCGAAATGCGTTGGGCCAGACCCGTGCGGAATGGTTGGCGCATTTGTCCCGGATCGGTGAGGATCACGGCTATTTCGAAAGCGTCGCACCGCGCCACATGGCGCTGTTCGTGCAGGAAACGGACACGCTGGTTGTCACCTTCGACCGGGCCGAACGCGCCTTTGCAGGCACCGTTGATGGTTTGCCCCTGGGCTTTGCCGCCGTTCAGCGGCGCCAGATGTCCTTGCTCAGCATTATGGCCTCTGGCCCGACCTGGTTCCGCGATCAGGAGCTGTTCGATTTTTTTACCGGCCTCTCCGATCAAGGGTTTTTCGACAGCTTCCGTCAAATCGCCTTTGTCGGTCTCGGCGCGATGTGTGGGCACGCGGCTTGCGCCTATTCCACCGCCGCGAAGGGCGCGCATGTGATTGCCGCTTCGCCCGCCGCCACCCTCGATGTGGAACGTGCCGGGTTTGATCAACGCTTCCGCCGCGCGCGCAAGAAAGATTTCACCTCGATCTACGGTTACGCGCCCGAGGCGCTGTCGCAGGCTGCGCGGGCGATGATTGTCTTCGACCCCTATGATGCAACCTCCGCCGCCCATGCCGCGCAGTTCAACAGCCCCAATGTCATCCGCGCGCCGCTGCGCTGGTTCGGCCCGGATACCAGCGGGTTTTTCCATTCAAGCGGTGCGCTTGTACCCTTCATCCGCGCCTTACTGCACTACCGGTTGAACAAGCGCCGCGTCCTCGAATCCTATCGCGAAGAGCGCCGCGGCTCCTCCGCCTATCTCTGGCGGCTTGCGGAAAAAGCCCAGGCCAATGGCCATTTTGACCGCGCTGCTGTCATCGCACGTCACGCATTCGAAACCACGGGCGAAGCCCGGTTCGAACAGCTGATCGCGCGTCTCGATCCAGATGCGGCCCAATTGGCGGCCGGCTAAAGCCCACCCGCATCTTTCAAAAACGCCACAATCTCGGGAACCCCACCGCCATCGCGCAGGTTGGCCATCACATATGGCCGACCGGCGCGCGCGGTTTGGGTGTCGGCCTCCAACAAGGCGCGATCAACCCCGACATGGGGCGCCAAATCGGTCTTGTTAACGATCAGAAAATCCGAGCGTGTCACCCCCGGCCCCTTCTTTCGCGGAATATCCTGACCAGCGGCCGTATCGATCACATAAAGCGTCAAATCGGCCAGTTCCGGTGAAAAGGTGGCCGCCAGATTGTCGCCGCCAGATTCAATGAAAATCACATCCAGGTCGGGGATTTCTTCGCGGAACGCCGCCACCGCCGCCAGGTTGATCGAGGCATCTTCGCGGATCGCCGTATGTGGGCAGCCACCCGTCTCGACGCCTTTGATCCGCTCGCCCGGCAATGCCTGGGCGCGCAGCAAAAACTCCGCATCCTCGGCGGTGTAGATATCATTGGTGATCACCGCGACCGAGTAGTCATCGGCCATCGCGCGGCAAAGCTGTTCGGTCAGGGTTGTCTTGCCGGCCCCAACCGGCCCGCCAATCCCAACCCGCAAAGGTCCGTTTTTGCTTGCCATTTTTCACCTCTGACCCAAATCCGGGCAACTCAAACACGCCAGACAAAGACACGCAAGGCAGTGGCGCGCTGGCATGCGTCATCTGCCGAAAATCCCTGGCTGAAGCGCGGGGTGAGGGCGCAAACGCATAAACCTTCAGCCTTTGACAAAGGAACCCTGATCCGCCGCCCGCCTCAGCGGTAAAGCGCGTCGTTCAAATACCGCAGCCCGGTGTCGATCACGACCGTCACCACCGTCTTGCCCGGCCCAAGCCGTTTGGCCATCTCCAACGCCGCCCAAATATTCGCGCCCGAGGTGATGCCCCCCAACACCCCTTCTCTCCGGGCCATGCTGCGCGCGCCCCAATAGGCATCCTCATCCTTGACCGCGATCACCTCATCAATCAGATCGCGCCGCAGAATGCTGGGTACAAATGACAGCCCAATCCCCTCCAGCTTATGCGTCCCGCTGGTATCGCCGCCCGAGACATTGCGCACGTAATAGGGCTCCACCGCCACGATGCGCGTCTCCGGGTTCTCCGCCTTCAACACCTCCGCATTGCCCGAAATACAGCCACCCCCGCCCGCCGCCATGACAAAGGCATCGACCGGGACATCAAGCTGGCCAATGATCTCGCGCGCCATCCCGTGATAGCCGCGCTTGTTGTCCAGGTTATTGACCTGATCCGGCCAAAACACGCCGGGCACGTCAATCAACGCCTTCGCGCGGGCAATCATCCGGTTGATCACATCCGCCGTCAGAATGCCGCCCTCGGCAGGAATAATCTCCACCTCCGCTCCATAGGCGCGCATGGTCTGCAACTTTTCCTCGGAAAACCCGTTGGATGAGACAAAATACGCCTCATACCCGCGCGTCGCGCAAACCATCGCCAGCGCGCTTCCGGTGCTGCCCCCGGTATATTCCACAACCCGCCCGCCCGGCTTTAGCGCACCGCGCCGTTCGGCCCCTGCGATCATCGACAGCGCCATACGGTCCTTCATGCTGCCGGTCGGATTGGCCCCTTCCCATTTCACATAGATATCGGCGCAATCCGGGCCGGTCAGATGGCTCAGCTTGATCAGGGGCGTGTTGCCGATGGCGATCATGGCGGGGGGGCTTTCTACAGATATTGGGTGAGTCACTTTCATAATGAAAGTGACATCACTCCTCAAGCTTTCATTTTTAAAGTGACTGCTCTACCCTGCTCCAACCCGCGCCAGAGTAGAACTCGACATGACCAAAACAGACCATGCCTTCCGATCCCGCTGCTCCATCGCGCGCAGCCTGGAAATCCTGGGCGATAAATGGACCCTGCTCGTGGTGCGCGATCTGATGTGGCACGGCAAACATACCTTTCAGGAGCTGCAAGGCAGCGAGGAACACATGCCCTCGAACCTGCTCTCCGAACGCCTAAAGCGCCTGATGACTTGGGGATTGGTCACGCGGGAGGCCTATCAAAAACACCCCCCGCGCTATCGCTACAAGCTGACCGACCAAGGCCGCGCGCTCGAACCGGTTCTGCTCCAGATCATGGCCTGGGGCCACACACAGCTCGGCGGCGGCCTCTATGACCCCGACCAGGGCATCACGGTGGCCGAGGCGTCCGCCAAATAGTCGGACCTCGATTGCCCGCCCGACGATCTTACTCTGCGTCGATATCCGCCCGTAATCGCTGCCCCGCAGCTCAGACCTGACCAAGCGCGCCCACGCCGCCGCGTTCATGCCATCTGCATCTGAAAACTATCATGTTTACGGGGCTTTACTAACCAATGGTTTGCGTAAAAAATGCCGCTATTGGAAAAGTTACGAGGGTTTGGTTGATGCATATCATAATCGCATTGGTAACCATTATTGGGGTCGTCGTTTTTTACATTTACCGCGCACGCAACGCCGTCAACGCAGCCCATGATTTGGCCGATATGGCGGGCGATGTCATATCCGCCGCGCGCCGTTTTGGCTTTCGCCGACGCTATAACGAACATCCGGTCGATAGCGTCGATGATCCCATCCTGGCCGCTGGCGCGCTGACCGTTGCGTTTCTAGAACAAGGCCCACCGCCGACGCAGGATCAACGTGATCTTCATATCCGCGCGCTGCAATCGCATCTCAACGTCTCAAAAGCCGATGCGGAAGAATTGATGGTGATGGGGCATTGGTTCGTCAACGAATGCAATGGGCCAGAGGCCGCCGCAACCCGCCTTGGGCGGCGTCTAATGCGCCTCGGCGGATCCGAGTCTCTGGATCAGCCGCTGATGGTGATCAATGATGTCGCCAGCGGTGTCGGCGGGCTAAACGACACCCAACGCGACACCTTACACGATTTGCGGCGCACCTTCCGGCGTTGAGTGGCTTGCAGACACCCCTCTTGCAGCCTAAACCAGCCTCCGTTCCCACCCGGAGGCCCCCATGCTCGACCTGACTTACGAGACCCCGAAACCCAAAGTGATCGCTGGCGCGAAACAGGATTGGGAACTGGTGATCGGGATGGAGGTGCACGCCCAGGTCAGCAGCAATGCCAAGCTCTTTTCCGGCGCGTCGACCACCTTCGGGGCCGAACCCAATTCCAACGTCGCCTTCGTGGATGCGGGCATGCCTGGAATGCTTCCGGTCATCAACGAAACCTGCGTCGCCCAAGCCGTGCGCACCGGTCTGGGCCTAAAGGCTGACATCCATTTGGAAAGCGCCTTTGACCGCAAAAACTATTTCTATCCCGACCTGCCCCAGGGCTATCAGATCAGCCAGCTTTACCACCCCATCGTGGGCGAGGGCGAGGTGCTGGTGGAACTGGGCGATGGCACCGCACGGATCGTGCGCATCGAACGCATCCACCTGGAACAGGATGCGGGCAAATCGATCCATGATATGGACCCGGCCCTAAGCTTCGTTGACCTCAACCGCACCGGCGTCGCCCTGATGGAAATCGTCTCCCGTCCCGACATCCGCGGGCCGGAAGAAGCCGCCGCCTATCTGCTAAAGCTGCGCCAGATCATGCTCTATCTCGGCACCTGTGACGGCAACATGCAGAACGGCAACCTGCGCGCCGATGTGAACGTCTCGGTCTGTCTGCCCGGCCAGTACGAAAAATACCAAGCGACCCAGGATTTCTCGCATCTCGGCACCCGGTGCGAGATCAAGAATATGAACTCCACCCGCTTCATCCAGCAAGCCATCGAGATCGAAGCCAAGCGCCAGATCGCCATCCTGGAAGCAGGCGGCAAGATCGATCAGGAAACCCGGCTTTACGACCCGGATAAGAACGAAACCCGGTCCATGCGCTCGAAAGAGGAAGCGCATGATTACCGCTATTTCCCTGATCCCGACCTGCTGCCGCTCGAAATTGACCAAGCTTGGGTCGATGACATAGCCGCTGACCTGCCCGAACTGCCCGATGCCAAGAAATCGCGGTTTTTGGGCGATTACGGCCTCAGCGACTATGACGCCTCGGTCCTCACCGCCGATCTGGACGCCGCGCATTTCTTCGAGGCGACCGTGGCCGAGGCTGGCGACGGCAAACTGGCCGCGAACTGGGTGATCAATGAATTGTTCGGCCGCCTGAACAAAGAAGATCACGACATCACGGAAAGCCCCGTCAGCCCCCAGCAGTTGGGCAAGATCATCAAGCTCATTACCTCCGATGCGATCTCGGGCAAAATCGCCAAGGATCTGTTCGAGATTGTCTATACCGAAGGCGGCGACCCCGATGAGATTGTCGAGTCGCGCGGCATGAAACAGGTCACCGACACCGGCGCGATCGAAGCTGCGGTGGATGAGATTATCGCCGCCAACCCGGCCCAGGTCGAAAAGGCCAAAGAAAACCCGAAACTGGCGGGTTGGTTCGTGGGCCAGGTGATGAAAGCCACCGGCGGCAAAGCCAATCCAAAAGCCGTGAACGAATTGGTGTCAAAGAAACTGGCGCAATAACCGATTTTGGGATCGGGGGGCGGCACCGCATCGCCCGGCAATCTGTGAAAGCAGCCCCCAATCGCCATTCCCGGCGCAATTGGTTTCCCAGAACCTGGCCCGTCCGCGTGGCGGGCCATTGCTTGCGGCTTGACCCGCCCAGACCAAAATCTGTCTTTCTAAGCCGGTTTGGCCTATCCTCCCAACCGGGGGACATCCGATGGCACAAAGATTTTGCAGCGCGTTCCGCGCGATCAAGCGCGGCGTTTGGGCGATTGGGATTGCTGGTCTGCTGATTTTGGCACCGGCCCAGCGCGGCCACGCCTTTCTCGAACTTCTGATCTGCGAAATGGACCCACTGCATGATTATTGCCTCGCGCGGACGCTGCTGGAATTGGCCGATACGTTGCCTGACGGGCTGACCCGCGACATCGCCGTTGTCTACGCCTTTGCCGGGTGGAGCTTGTCGACCCGCGCCCAAACCGAACGCGATTTTCGCCATCCGCGCGCCAGCGCCTTTACCGACCGGATCGATAACGGTCAGGCAGACAGGATCGTGCAGAGCGTCAACCGCATCATTCATTCCGATGACACCACCCAAGGTCTGGACCTGTTTGAGGGTGTGACCCACCCGGTGCCCCGGATGATCGGTTATCCGCTGATCTTAGAGGCCCTGCGCCAGGCGGACGCCACGGCGGCAGCCACTGATATCTTCGATACCTATGGCGGCGAAATCGACGCGCTGCGCGCCCCGCCCGCACGGATCAAGTCTTATGGCGATGCGGCCTGGGCGGCGGCGGCCTCGGGCCAGCCCGACCTGGCGCAAAGCTTCGTTGATCAAGCCTTCGCCGTGGCTGCGGACCACCCCTCCGAAGGGTTTCGTCGGATCTTGACCATCGACATCGCGGCCGTCGAGTACCTGATCACCGATGGGCAAGCGGGCTTGGACCGGCTGCAAGAGGCACAGGCCGCTTTGGACAGCGAAGATGCCTTGCCCCTCGCCCTCAGGCTCGACGCGATGGCCCGCATCGCCCGCGTCTATGGCCGCATCGGGATGGAGGCCGACGGGCGCGCCATGGCGCAGACCGTTATGGCTCAGGTCGACGATCTTGAGGCCGATGATCAGGTGCGGGTCTACGCGGTTTTGGTTTTCGCCCAGTTCCGGTTTTGATGCCGATCACACGCTTAGATCAGGCTTTGGCAGACCCGAATGGCGTCTGCACGGGCTGTGTACGGGATGTGTACAGCTTCTGCACATCTGGATTTGGCAGAGAAACGCCGCCCAGGATGCATCCGGGGCGGCGTGTGCATAGATGTTTCGCCGGGCCCAAAGGCCCGAACCAAGCTTAGTCGACAATCGGCGTCAGGCCCTGCCAACGCCCGTAATCCGGCAAACGCGGCGCGGTGCGGCGGGCACGGTCTTGCAGGCTGTTGGCCCCAAAGACGATGCGGAACCCAAGGCTGATCCGGGTCTCATCGACATTGTGAAACCCACCCCCAGACCGCGCCTCTTCCATGCTCAACCAGTCCACGGCGGCATAGATGCTCGGCTGACCGCCCAGCATCTGGGTGTCCAGGGCGTGTTCGGCCCACAGGCCAATGCCAATAAAGTCGACCGGATCCGCGCCAGCGCCTGAATCCACGTCTTGGTCGCCCTCTCCATAGGTAAACCGCGCGCCCAAAGCGGTTTGCCCATCGTTGAAGAAATGAGTGGCGCTCAGCGAAATAAATCGCCCATCATCAAGCACTTCTGGATCGGTCGCGGAGGAGTTAAACACCCCCAACTGGGCCGCAAGGGTCCAATCGGGCAGGTGATAAGCGGCAGCCAGACCATAGACCCGCGTCGTCGCATCCTGGACGCGATCGAACTGAGTGAAATCGACCTCATTCAGCGCGGCAAAGGCACCAAGATACCAGTCGCCCGGTGCATAACCAAACTGCAATGCCACCTGACTGCTGTTGGTGGCGCTGTCATCGGTGAAGAAGCCATCGGTGATCTCACCGACGCTGTTGTTTTCGTAAAACGCCTCAACCTGCATCAACCAAACGTCCCCCAACGGAATGGTTGCAAAGCCACTAAGGTTATAGGCGGCAAAGTTATCAGCTTCCCCCGGAAAGCCGGAGGAGTTGATCGCATTCCCACCGCGATCAGCAACACCGACACTCAGGTCAAAGCCCAAAATGACAGGACTATCGGCCTGGGCCGCATAGGGAAGACACACCAAAGGAATGGCGCAAAGGCGAAGTGCAGAGGTTGTTTTCATGGAGTTCTCATCTGACAGAAGTTCAGCGCGCTTGCTATGCGTTAACCTTTGGCGGTGCAATAAACCTTGGTCGTATGCCGTTTGGTTCGGGCACGTTCACGGCGCGCCCAACCGCCGGGATAAGAAAGATTGAAAATCCATCGCAAACCCGCTTAGAACGGCCCAGCTTATTTCTACCGATGCGATTGCGATGCCCAAATTCGAATACAAACTTGTCCCCGCCCCGGGAAAGGCCAACAAGGTCAAGGGGCTAAAGGGCCCCGCGCGGTTCGCCGCGACCCTGGAACAGGTGATGAATGAGATGGGCGCCGAAGGCTGGCAATATCTGCGCGCCGAAACCCTGCCGCAGGAAGAACGGTCTGGCCTGACCTCTAAACAAACGACCTATCGCAACCTGCTGGTCTTCCAACGCGAAGTCGCTGAACCCATCGAAGACCCCGTGGTTGAGCCCATCGCAAGCGACTCACCCGGCCCAGCCGAGCCAGTGGACGTCACGCTCGACGACGATCTGCTGCCGGTGGATGTGCCGGAAGAAGCCCCCGCTTCACTCCCGGATGGTGAGCGCAAGGGCGTGGATCTCTGACACCAGGTCTTTGCCAAGCGCATTGTGCACCGCTCGATGTTTGGCGATCCGGCTCAGGCCCTGGAACTTGTCACTTTCAATCGTCACGTTGAAATGGCTTTCGCCGCCTTCCTGAAACCCCGCATGGCCGCGGTGGGATTCACTGTCATCCACAACCTCGAGCCGCCGCGGCTGAAAGGCAGCCTCAAGTCGCTCCACAATTTTTTCCGCTCTGGTCATAGTTTTCCGGCTCTCACCCCTTCACCTCACCCGTCAAAACTCTAAACTGCTTCCCTCGAGTCGAGAAGGGGAGCCCCATGACCGACAAAGACCCGTTCAATTTTGATCTGCGCGTGTCGACCGATAAGAAAAAGCGCCGCACGGGGCGGCGTGGCATGTCGGGTGCGTTTGAGACCTCGCAACGCCGTTGTGAACACCCCGGCTGCCAAGAGCAGGGGCAGTATCGCGCACCCAAAAGCCCGGACAATCTGGACGATTTCTATTGGTTTTGCCGCGATCACGTGCGCGAGTATAACCTCAAGTGGAACTTCTTTGACGGCACCACCGAGGCCGAGATGGAAGCCCAGCTTGACCGTGACCGAGTTTGGGATCGCCCCACAAAACCCTTCAAACGGACGGTGGAAGAACGCGCCTGGGCGCGGCTTGGCGTGGATGATGCGCATCAGGTTTTGGGTGAGAACGCGACACGCAACCCTGGCAAAAACGGCGGTGTTCCGGGCCGGAAACTGCCGCCAACCGAACGCCGCGCAATCGAGATTTTGGATGCAAAAGACACGATGTCCAAAGCAGAAATCCGTAAATCTTACAAAGCGTTGATCAAGGTTCTTCATCCAGATATGAATGGTGGCGACCGCTCGGACGAAGAACGCCTGCAGGAGGTTGTCTGGGCCTGGGATCAGATCAAAGACAGCCGCAATTTTGCCGACTGACCGCCGCGTCAAAACGCTGATATTGGGCGCGGGCGCGGCGGGGTTGATGTGCGCGGGTCAAACCGGACCCGAAACCCTGATCATTGATCACGCCAAAGCGCCGGGCGAGAAAATCCGCATCTCGGGCGGTGGGCGCTGCAACTTTACCAACATGGGCTGCGCGCCGGAAAACTTCCTTTCGGAAAACCCGCATTTCGCCAAATCCGCGCTCAGCCGCTACACCCAGTGGGATTTCCTGGATTTGGTCGACCGCCATGGCATTGCTTGGCACGAAAAGACCCTGGGGCAGCTTTTCTGCGACCACTCGGCAAAAGACATCATCGCCATGCTATTGGCCGAGGCGGCGCAGGCCGATCTGTGGCTAAACACCTCGGTCGAGGATGTCGCGCAAAGCGACGGCAAGTTTCACGTCCGGCTTGCCCGCGACGGACGGCCCGTCGCGGTCCAAGCCGATACGCTGGTATTGGCCACCGGCGGGAAATCCATCCCCAAGATGGGCGCAAGCGGGCTGGCCTATCAGATCGCCGCGCAATTCGGGCATCGCGTGACGCAAACCCGCCCTGCCCTTGTGCCTCTGACATTTGACGGCGCCGCAAAAACGGCCTTTGCCGCGCTTTCGGGCACCGCCACCGATGTGCGTGTCACCTGCAACGGCCAAAGCTTTGAAGAGGCCATGTTGTTCACCCATCGTGGTCTTAGCGGCCCCGCGATCCTGCAAATCTCATCCTATTGGGCCGAAGGGGATCGGCTGGAAATCACCCTGCGCCCCGATCTTGCGCTTTACGACCACCTACGCACGCGCCGGGCTGACGCGGGCGGAAAAGGCATCCCGACCGTTCTGGCAGAACTGCTGCCAAAAAAGCTGGCCCATCATCTGGCGACGGAACTGGGGTTGGCTGGCAATCTCGCCGATCAATCTGACAAAGCTTTGGGTGATCTGGCGGGCGCGCTAACCCATTGGGAGGTCACCCCAACCTCCTCCGAAGGGTATCGCACGGCCGAGGTCACGTTGGGCGGCATCTCAACCGAGCAAATCAGCTCCAAAACCATGGAATCGCAGATCGTGCCGGGCCTATTTCTGATCGGCGAAGCGGTGGATGTGACGGGCTGGCTGGGCGGCTATAACTTCCAATGGGCCTGGTCCTCGGGCGTGGCTGCGGGGCGCGCGATCGCGGGGCGTTAGGCGCGTTATGACCGCCAGAAGGTTGTGGTGAACAAGACGAACACGGCCATCAACTCCAGCCGCCCAATCAGCATGGCCGCCGACAGAATCCATTTCGCCGCGTCGTTCAGGCCAGCAAAATTGCCCGAGGGCCCGATCTCTGGCCCCAAGCCAGGCCCGATATTGGCCAAGGCCGCCGCAGCCCCGGAAATGGCGGTAATCACATCCAAGCCGGTCAGCGCCAGAAGCACCGATATCACCCCAAGCGTCACGAAGAACAACGCGAAAAACGCCATGACCGAGGACACGACATCATCGGCCACGGGCCGCCCCTCATACCTAGGTTCAAAGATGCCGTGCGGGGCGTAAAGCCTGCGCACCTGCGTCGAGACTGAGGCGAAAAGCAGTTGATACCGAAACACCTTGATCGAGCAGGAGGTTGACCCTGCGCAGCCCCCAATCAGCCCGGCAAAGAACATCACGACCACCGCGACCGCACCCCATTGCATGTAATCGGCGCTGGCATAGCCCGTGCCGGTGACGATTGAGACGGTGTTGAACAGGGCTTTGCGCACCGCAATCTCGCTGGCCGCGCCCACCCACAGGTTCAGGTAAAGCGCCATGCCGAGCCCCAAGATGACAACCGTCACCAGGAAGGAACGGATTTGGCTGTCACGCCAAAGCGGCTTGGCGCTGCCAGCCAGCAATTGCACGTAACGCACGAAGGGCAAGGCGGCGAGCAGCATGAACACGACAGCGGCGTATTCGACCCCGGCCCCGAGCGCGCCGAAAGAGCTGTCGTAATTCGCAAAGCCCCCCGTGGCGATGGTGGTCATGGCATGCACGATGGCGTCAAATGCATCCAAGCCCAGTGCCGCATAGGCCAGGGCAGCCGCCGCGGTGAGCGCAAGGTAGATCACCGAAATGCGGCTGGCGATTTCCGTCGCGCGGGGCAGGATTTTACCAAAGGTATCAAAGCCTTCGGATCGGAAAATCTGCATCCCGCCAACCCGCAACTCGGGCAAAAAGGCCATGGCGACCACGATGATCCCGATGCCGCCAAACCATTGCAGCAAACCCCGCCAGAGCAGGATGCCCTCGGGCAATTCATCAAGGCCCGTGAACACGGTCGAGCCGGTGGTGGTCAGGCCCGACATCGCCTCGAAAAACGCATCGACAAAGCGGGCCTCGGTGGCGCCCAGCACAAAGGGGATAGCGCCAAAGATCGGCAGGACCAGCCAGACACCGGTGGTCATCAGAAAGGTCTGCTGGATGCTTAACCGTTTGCTCACGCCATTGGCGCAAGCCATGGTCAGCAACACCCCCACAAAGGCCGTGATAACCGCCGCTTCGGCGAATGCACCCCAATGGCCGTTGCCCGCAAGCACATCGGCGATCAGCGGAATGACCATGGTGACCCCAAGGACTGTCACCAACAGGCCAAGCACATAACCGACGGGGCGCAAATCGAACATAAGGCGGAGCGTTGGCCGCCCGCCCGCGCGATGTCAAGGAAACGCGCGGGGGCAAGGCGTTGTCAGGCCTGGAAACAGAGGGCGCTAGCCGCGATGGATCAGCGTGGCGAAGAGTTGCGGATCCAAGCTGGCTTGGTCAAAGGTGGGCCCTTCGGTCAAAACACTCACCGCATCATGGCTGTGCAGGCTTTCTTGATGGCTCGCCACCACCCGGAAATCACCGATGCGCGCATCGGCTTGCAATTGTTCGGCGAATAGCCGGGCAGCATCTTCGACAAAGATCGGGTTTGCGGCGTTCAACTCGGCAAAGGCCTGTTCGTCTTCGCGTTTCACCATCACTTGGGTTTCCGTCGGCACGGCGGCACGCGCCATATCGATCAAGTCTTCGAACCATAGGCAGTCAGCGCCGCAATCAACCTCGACCGAGATACGCGCGACCGAGCGTTGCGAATGCGGCGTGGCCAGTTGATTGCGCGTCGAGCGGGCGTGTTCGCTCAATTCCAACGAGCATGGGCAGGTCGAGGAATAGACATAATCGAGATGCACAAGCTTTTGCCGCACACCGTCACGTTCAACCAGTTCCAGCGCGATGTCGTAATACTGATACCCCGACAGGCCCGAACGCAGGCTGTCCACCTTCATCGGAAAACTCAGGCGCATCTGAATGCGCGCATCAAAGCTTTCCAAATCGGCTTTGTAATCATCCAGAGCGGCCTCAATCACCTCAAAACTAAAGGTTTTTTCAGCATGGGTGTAGAATGAGCGCATGATGCGGCTCATGTTGATGCCCTTTTTGTCAGCCTCCAAGCTGACCGTGCCAGTGACCGAGGTTTCAAGCGTCAGGTCGCCGTTATCCCGCGTGTGATACTGGATCGGCAGACGGAAATTCGAGATGCCGACATGCTGAATTTGCCGGTTCGCCCCGCGAATCAGCGAAGCCGGGCCGTTCTGTAGATCGGGCAGACCCGCCTTATAGTCCGCGTCGACCTTAAACTCGCTCGGATAGGCACGATCAAAATCGGGATAGGTACCTGCCCCGGTCAAACGGGCCACGGATGGGTCGAGCGCCGCAATCTCTTCCGCACTTGCGCCCGCTAGCCAAGCCTTCAGACGCGCCAAAGCGGTTTCTGCCTCGGCCAAGCTTGGCGTTTCGGTGACGTTGGTCACGTGAATGTTCATGGGCCTGCCCCCTATGTCCGGTTCGCCCGTAGAATATGGGGCGTTCTTCAGACGTTCCAAATCTTGCTTACCGGATATTTTACGCTAGGGCGGTCAAAAAAGATCACTTTTCAGATATTTACATCCGAAAACGTTCGACAAAACGGGTTAAAATCCGTTCAGGAACATGGACTTCCTCGGCCAAACAGGCCGCTGTCAGATCATCCGCATCAGCCGGGTCAAAATAGCCCCGGTCGCGATAAATACGGATTCGGTTGGCAAAGTTTTCGCCCTGCGCTTCGGGGTGGAACTGGGTTGCGTAAACGTTTTCGCCCGCCCGGATCATCTGAAACGGACATGGCGCGGAGGACACCAGATGCACCGCCCCGTTGGGCAGCTCTTCGACCGCTTCTTTGTGCCCAACAAGGGCGCGGAATCTGTCTGGCAAATCCACCAGCAGCGGGTCGGTGGCGCCAGCCTCGGTCACCTGGCAATCAACGCCACCAATGGGTTCGCCATACCGGCCCTTGCCGACGCGCGCACCCAGGGTGTGACCCAGAATGCCCATCCCGTAACAGCAGCCCAGAAACGGCATATCGCGGCTTAGGATTTGTGGCATCAGGCCCAGGATATCGGCCTCAATCCGGGCCTCAATCGGCGCTTTCTTGGCCGCCGGGTCGCTGACGCAGCCTGGACCACCGCCCACGATCACGCCGGCATAATCCTCCAAAGCCAGATCGGGCAGCGGGGTTTGATCCAGGCGGATGCGGTGCACCTCGGCCTCGGCCAGACCGCCACGGGCGAGCATCGCGTCGAACTCTTCATCCGCCGCCTCATCCTCGGGGCGCAGTTGCAAGACCAGAAAGCGGCTCATGCGGCAACCTCGGTTGCCGCGATCAACCGCTTTTCCATCCGCGCATTGGGGATCTTCACGCCATCACGTTCGACCTTTTGGCGCGCCACCAATTGCCAGCCCTGCCGCAGAAAGAACCGCTCGGCCAATTTGCTGGCTTCGGTTTCAAGCCGGTCCCGGCCAGCGGCGCGGGCACGCCCTTCGACCACAGCGTACAGCACAGCGGTCACACCCTGGCCCATCACCTCGGGCGCGACATAGGCAAAATCCAGATAGCCGGTTTCCAGATTCAGCGTCATGAACCCGACCACCTTGCCCTCTAGCTCAGCCACGATGGTGTCGGGCACGGCCAGGCGCGCTTCCCAGATCTCGCCCGAGGGCGGCGCAGGCGACCAGGCCGCGCGTTGTTTGCGCGAATATCGTTTGCTGGCACCATGATGGACCGCTCGGTGAAACAGCTCAGCCAAAGCCGGGCTGTCCTCAGACCGATAGGGGCGGATGATCAGCCCCTTCATACCGCTTCCAGCGCGTTGACAAGATCGGCCAGCAAATCGCCCGCATCTTCCAGGCCCACAGATAGCCGCACCAGCCCGCGCGAAATGCCCAGGGCGTCGCGTTGCTCATCGGTCAGGCGTTGGTGAGTCGTCGTGGCAGGATGCGTAATGATCGATTTGGCGTCGCCCAAATTGTTGGAAATCGTCACAATTTCCAACGCGTTCAAAAAGCGAAAGGCCGCCGCCTGCCCGCCCTTGATCTCCAACGCCAGGACAGTGCCGCCCTGCTCCATCTGCGCCCGCGCCAGCGCGTGCTGCTTGTGGTCGGGCAGCCCAGGAAAGATCACCTGATCGAGCTTGGCGTGGCCTTGCAACCCCTCGGCCAAGGCCAAGGCAGTGGCGGCTTGGGCGCGACAGCGCAAATCAACGGTTTCAAGCGATTTCAACAACACCCAGGCGTTGAACGGCGACATCGCCCCACCGGTGTGTTTCATATAAGGCTCAACGGTTTTACGGATAAATTCCTGACTGCCCAGGATGACGCCACCCAAACAGCGCCCCTGCCCGTCGATATGTTTGGTGGCGGAATAAATCACGACATCGGCCCCCAGGCCAAACGTGTCATGGAAGACGGGCGTGGCGAACACATTATCGACCAGCACTTTGGCCCCAACCGCATGGGCAATCTCAGCGACCGCGGCGATATCAATCACCTCAAGTGTCGGGTTCGACAGGGATTCGAAGAACACCGCTGCCGTATCAGGCCGAACCGCGGCGCGCCATTGATCCAGATCGGTGCCGTCAACAAAGCTGACCTCGACCCCGAAGCGCGTCAGCACCTCTTCCAAAACATAGAGGCAGGAACCAAAGAGCGCCCGCGCGGCCACCACGTGATCCCCCGCCTTGAGCATGGAGGTCAGCGCGCCATTGACCGCCGCCATGCCGCTTGCGGTGGCAAAGGCGTCCTCAGCCCCTTCTAAGGCCGCGATCCGGTCTTCGAACATGGCCACCGTCGGGTTGCCATAACGGGCATAGATGTATTCGTCCGGGCCGGTTTCGATGAATCGCGCCTCGGCCGCCTCGGCGGTGTCATAGACAAAGCCCTGCGTCAGGTAGAGCGCCTCACTCACCTCGCCATATTGGCTGCGGCGGGTGCCTGCATGCACAGCGCGGGTGCGTTTTTTCCAAGTTTTATTTGGGGTTAGGTCTTTCATACCCCGTCTCCTTCAGCCCTTTTGCGCCGGGCAAGAAAAAGCCCCCGCGCCGTTAATGGCCGGGGGTTGAGCCCGTTCGGGCGCGTTCCTCGACCTCTTTAGCGGAATGTTTTGAGTGGCCCGCAATCCGGTTCACAAATCGCCACTGGCATCGGGGGTACGCCTTGGGCCGGTCAGCGTCAAGCCCGTGCTGTTGCCGCATCGCCGCGTCATGGAAGTGTTGCGATAGTTTTACCTAAATGTTGCGGAGCACCCGTATCCCCGCCCCAACGACTGGTAGGGGCAGTCCGATGGCGTTGATACAGGTGAATGCCGCGACATCCGGATTGCAGGGCATGGCAGCCTTGCAAGCAGCGCTGTTGCGCGACCGGCATTTGAAATCCATTACTCTGATGACCCATGGGTTGCGGTTTCACCCCGGCGACCCAGAGCATTGTCCGCACACTCATATCCTCTCCTTCACCCCACGGGCCTGTTGGAAGGCGGTCAGTTGGCCGAAACATCTGCACTTGGATCGCAACCCCGCAGTGTTGGGGGTGGGCTTTGGCTGGCCCGCGCGCGGGCCGCTGCGCCGGGTGGCCGAGCGCGCTTTTGATGCGGGCGCGGCACTGGCCAGGGTGATCCAAGAAATCCATCGCCTGCGTCCTGATTTGCAGGTCAACATCTTGGCACATTCGCTCGGGGCGCGCGTGGTTCTCTGCGCCATCGGCGCGCTGCCCGAGGGCATCGTTTCCCGGATCATCCTGATGTCCGGGGCCGAGTATCGTAGCCATGCGGTTGCGGCGATGGCCTCACCCGGCGGGCGGGGCGTGCAGGTTTTGAACATGTGCAGCGGTGAGAACGCCCCCTTCGATGCGCTATTTCGCCTATCGGTGCGCGCGCCAAATCTGGGCGAACGCGCGCTATCGGCGGGTCTGGCGCATCTGCCAGGTTGGGTCGATTTGCGGATCGATTGCCCGCGTCACCGGTCGGTCCTGCGCGGGTTCGGCCTGCGCACCCGCGCCCCGGCCACGCGGATTTGCCACTGGTCCACCTATCTGCGCCCTGGGGTTTTTGGCCTTTACCGCCAAGTGCTTGACCCAACACAGCCCGACCTGGTGCCACGACTGGCTACTGCCTTGGCCCAAACGGAAGAGCGCAAGTATCCGGCCCTGCGCCACTGGCCAGTCCCAAGACCCGGCCTACTGCGCCCGTGATCGGTTGCCAGGCGGCCCCATCCGCCGCATCCTGCCGACAATGACGGAGGTGCTGATGACCAACCCAATCGATTTGTTCTACTGGCCCACACCCAACGGATGGAAAATCACCATCGCGTTGGAGGAGATGGGCCTGCCCTACAATCTGAACCTGATCGATATCGGCGCGGGTGATCAGTTCCAGCCCGCGTTCCTGGCCATCGCGCCCAACAACCGTATGCCCGCCATCACCGACCCCGATGGCCCCGACGGCGCACCAATCTCGATCTTCGAATCTGGCGCGATCCTGCAGTACCTCGCACGCAAGACCGGCAAATTCGGCGGCCCGACCGAGCGGGACCGCATCGCCGTGGACCAATGGCTGATGTGGCAAATGGGCGGCTTGGGGCCGATGGCGGGCCAGGCGCATCACTTCCTGAAATACGCGCCACAGATGGACCCGCCCAACGATCTACCATATGCGAAAGACAGATATCGCAATGAAACCGGTCGCTTATACCGTGTTTTGAATGCACAGCTTGAAAAGAATGAATTCGTCGCGGGCGACTTTTTCTCGATCGCTGATATCGCGATCTTTCCCTGGGCCTCGCTTTGGGAAGGCCAAAAACAGACACTGGAGGACAAGCCCCATATGGCCCGCTGGCTCGACACCCTGGCCGCGCGCCCCGGCGTCGACAAGGGCCGCAATGTCGCCATCGAGCTGCGCACAGGTCACCGCAGTAAATCGGCGCAAGATACGCTTTTCCGCCAGAAATAGGGGAGCGTCCGGGCCGCTTTCCCCCTTGTGGCCACGCCCTGAAACGCCAAACTGTTCTACCGAACCGGGCCGATCCGGCAAGAAACCGCATCAAAGCCAGGCTCTGACTGGTTTTTGTTAAACTTCTTGCCTAACGTGCCAAGCGCATCGCGCGCGAGAGTGTGGGGAAGAAATGAGTTCAAGCTTTCTGCAAGGCGTATCCTTTTTTGCGCTGACGATTGTCATCCTGATGGCGATCTTCGGCGGATTTGGGGTGCTTTAGGCCATGTCGAAACGATTTGGAGGACAGCACAGCCCGACCGGCACCCGCCCCGACCCCGCAACACGCGAAACGGTCACCGCCGAACGGATGGAGGTGCCCAGTTTCAAAGGCCGCAAGCCGATGCGGCATGGGGCCAAGATCAACGTTCTGTTTGTCTTACCGCTCTTGGTGCTGGCGACGGCGTTCTTCCAAACGGTCACGGCCATGGCGACCGATCTGGCGGGCGGTGCGGCTCTGTTGTTGGCAGCCTGGTTGACGCGCGATGGTGTGCGTGCCGAAGACGCCTTTAACGAACGCAAGGTGGCGCGCCGCCCGGCCATTCCCCGCAAGCTGTTTGGGTCTGTCCTGACCGGTATTGGGGTCGCGCTGCTGGTTTTTGGCGGTCAGTGGAACCCGATCACGGCAGGTATTCTGGGGCTCTTGGCGGCGGGGCTTCATCTGTTTTCCTTCGGCATGGACCCGATGCAGGACAAGGGCATGGAAGGCGTCGACCGGATGCAAACCGAACGCATCGCCCGCAAGGTGGATGAGGCCGAAAAGGTGCTGGATCAAATGTCCGACGCGATCAAACGCGCCCGCGACCGGCAGCTTGAATCCCGCGTTGATGGGTTTGAAATGACAGTGCGCCAGATGTTCCGCCAGGTTGAAGAAGACCCGCGCGATCTGGCCCCGGCGCGACGCTATCTGGGTGTTTATCTAGAAGGCGCGCGCGATGCGACGCTGCAATTTGTCGAGCTTTACGGCCGCAACCGCGACCCGCAAATTCGCAGCGATTACATGGCCTTCCTGGACGATCTGGAAACCAATTTCGCAAAGCGCAATGCCGCGATGCTGACCGATGACCGCACCAACTTCGATGTTGAGATTGAGGTCTTACAAGACCGCCTAAAACGAGAGAACCTTACACTTCAGGGATAGGGACACCGCTATGACGACTGAAATTCAACAAAAGGCCGAAGAGGCCGCAAAGCTTGTCGATGAGTTGAATGCCGTTGTGCTGATGGAGCCTGCCGCCGATCTGGTGCCGCTGCCCGAAGCCGATGCGCCCACCGCCGAGCAGATCAATGCCCGCATCGCGCAGATCGACATGACCGATACCAACTCGATCGTCAGCTTTGGCTCGGGCGCCCAGGCCGAGTTGCAGCAGATCAGCCAAGCCATGCTGCAGGGCGTGAAGAACAAAGATGTCGGCCCCGCTGGTGACAGCCTGCGCGAGATTGTCGGCACCATTCGCGGTTTCTCGGTCGATGAGCTTGACCCCAATCGCAAACGGTCCTGGTGGGAACGGCTGTTTGGCGGCGCCAAGCCGGTGCATGATTTCATCGCCAAATACGAAGATGTGCAGGGTCAGATCGACAAGATCACCGACAACCTGCTGGGCCACGAGCACACTTTGATGAAAGACATCAAATCGCTCGACAAGCTTTATGAAAAGACGCTGGATTTCTATGACGAGCTGGCGCTTTACATCGCCGCCGGCGAGGAAAAGTTGCGCCTGTTGGATGAGGACGAAATCCCCGCCAAGGCCGCCGCCGTCGAAGCGGCGCCGGAAAACGATCAGGTCATCATGGCGCAGGAATTGCGCGACCTGCGTGCCGCGCGCGATGATCTGGAACGCCGGGTGCATGATCTGAAGCTGACCCGTCAGGTGACCATGCAATCCTTGCCCTCGATCCGGCTGGTGCAGGAAAACGACAAATCCCTGGTCACCAAGATCAACTCGACCTTGGTCAACACCGTGCCGTTGTGGGAAACCCAACTGGCCCAGGCGCTGGCCATCCAACGGTCGACCGAAGCGGCCAAGGCCGTGCGCGAGGCGACGGATCTGACCAATGAGTTGCTGACCCAGAACGCCGCGAACCTGCGCGAAAGCAACCGCATGGTTCGCGAAGAGATGGAACGCGGCGTGTTCGATATCGAAGCGGTCAAAACCGCCAATGCCGAGCTGATCGCCACCATCGAGGAAAGCCTGCAAATCGCCGACGAAGGCAAACGCCGCCGTGCGGAAGCCGAGGCCGAGATGCAGAAGATGGAGACCGAGCTGCGCGATACGCTGGCCTCTGCCTCCGCGCCGCGCCCGGCGGCAGAGCCTGAAACCCCGCCTGCGGCCCCGCAGGGGTAAGCGACGGTGCGCAGAACGGCTTGGATCAGACGCAGCCTGGTTTTGGCAGGGATCGCCCTGGCAGGCTGCGTCGCCACACCTGCGCCCGATGTCTCACCCCGGCCCGAGCAACGGGTGGCAGCGCCCCCTTCGGCGGAAAGCGAAGCCTTTGCGCGGTATTTCCGCAATGTCGAAGGGCGCCTGGTGCGCGACGGGCTCTTGCGCACCGATGGCGGCCAGGCTGATGCCCCGTTCAACGCCGCAACGCTGGCGGCCAATTTCGAGCGTATTGCCCTTTTCAACGAATACGCCCTGTCGGGCGGCCGGTTTGTGGCGCAACAAACGCCGTCAACCTTGCGCCGCTGGACCGGCCCCGTGCGCATTCAGCCGCATTTCGGCGCCTCGGTCGATGCGGCGCAGCGGGCTGAAGATCGATCTGTCCTAAGCACCTATGCCGCGCGCCTGGGCCGGGTGACGGGCCACCCCGTCAGCATGGTCAATTCGGGCGGCAATTTCCACGTGCTCTACCTTAACCGCGATGAGCAGCTTACCGCTGGACCTTTGGTGCGGCAGCTTATGCCGGGCATCAATGACGCGACGGTGCGCGAGATCGAATCCCTGTCGCGGTCGATCTTTTGTTCGGTCTATTCCTTCTCGGAAAGCAGCACGCGGCCCGTTTATGTCGCGGCGATCGCGATTATCCGGCACGAACACCCCGACCTTCTGCGCCGATCCTGCGTGCATGAGGAAATCGCCCAAGGTCTGGGCCTGCCCAATGACAGCCCGGCGGCGCGCCCGTCGATCTTCAACGATGATGACGAGTTTGCGCTGCTGACCCCGCATGACGAGCTTTTGTTGCGCATGCTTTATGACCGCCGCTTGCAGATCGGCATGACACCCGATGCCGCCCGCGCCACCGCCCGCACCATCGCCGAGGAATACCTGGGCGGCCCGAGTTAACGCGCTGATCACCGGGCCCAAAGCTGGCCTGCGCGGCATGAAACCCTTTCAAACGACCAACAAAGGAACACCCTTATGCGTCATCTTCTTGTTGCCCTGGGCGTCTTGATGCTCAGCCCTGCCATTGCTTTGGCCTGCCCTGTCGCGGGCCAAGGCGTTGAGGTTATCGCGCTCACCGAGGCCGATATGGGTGAAGACCCCTATCGCGTGCCCGTGATTGCGGGCGGCGATGTCGACCTGTCGCAATGCGGCTATCCCGCAGGCTTTGTCATCACCGTTCCCGATTTTTCGTTCGACATGACGGGTATCTACGGCCCGATCCAAGTGTCGGTCGACAGCCCCGGCTGCGATACGGTTCTGCTGGTCAATGGCGCGGACGGCTCTTGGTATTATGACGATGACAGCTCGGGCGATCTGATGCCGTGGCTGGAGGTTGTTGCCGATGATGGCCGCATGGATGTCTGGATCGGCACCTATGGCGGTGACTTCTGCGATGCGCAGGTCGTGCTTTACTGATCAAAACACGGGCGGGGCGACACGCGCGCCCCGCCCCACATCACCGGGGGAAAACACACCGCATTTCCCTGTAGCCCCGCGCCGCCTGCGCCATTATCCTTTTGGTTAACGCTTCTATTGGAACTGGACCCGACCCATGCCGATCTTTGATTTTCTTTCCGGTCAGTTCATCGATGTCATCGAATGGACCGACGATACCCGCGACACCATGGTGTACCGGTTCGAACGCTACGGGCACGAGATCAAATACGGCGCCAAGCTGACAGTGCGCGAGGGCCAAACCGCGGTCTTCATCCATGAGGGCCAACTGGCCGATATCTTCACCCCCGGTCTCTACATGCTCGAGACCAACAACATGCCGATCATGACCAATCTTCAGCATTGGGATCATGGCTTCAAATCGCCCTTCAAATCCGAAATCTACTTCGTCAACACGAACCGGTTCACGGATCTGAAATGGGGCACCAAAAACCCGATTATGCTGCGCGACCCGGAATTTGGGCCGACCCGCATTCGATCCTTTGGTACCTACTCGGTCAAGGTGGCCGATGCCGGGCGCTTCATGACCGAGATTGTGGGCACCGATGGGGAGTTCACCACCGATGAGGTGACCTTCCAAATCCGCAACATCATCGTGCAGCAGTTCAGCCAAACCGTTGCCAGCTCGGGCATTCCGGTCCTAGACATGGCGGGCAATACCGGCGAGTTCGGCAAGCTTGTCGCCAGCAAGATCTCGGAAACGATTGCGCAATACGGCCTGACCCTGCCTGAGCTTTACATCGAAAACATCTCACTTCCGCCTGCGGTGGAGGAGGCTTTGGACAAGCGCACCTCGATGGGGGTCGTGGGCGATCTGAACCGCTATCAACAGTTCCAAACCGCCGAAGCCATGCGGGCGGCCGCTGAAAACCCCGGTGGCGATGGCGGCATGGGCGCCGGGCTTGGCATGGGGATGGGGATGGCGATGGCCAATCAGATGGCCAACACCATGGGCGGCCCTTGGGGCGCGCAGCCTCAGGCACAACCGGCCCCTGCTGCGGCCACCCCGCCCCCGCCGCCGGTCGAACATGTCTGGCACATCGCCGAGAACGGCGCGACCAAGGGGCCGTTTTCCAAAGCTGCCCTGGGCCGCATGGTGACCGATGGCGATCTGACCCGCGAAACCCTGGTTTGGACCCAAGGCCAGGATGGCTGGATGAAGGCCGAGGATGTGATGGAACTGGCGCAGCTGTTCACCGTCATGCCGCCGCCGCCCCCTCCGCCACCGCCGGCAGGGTAAGCGCGCCCGACAAAACGGGGGCCGGGCATGGCCTGCCCCCTTCGGCGCGTCAAACCCCTTGATCGGGGCCGTCGCGCGCGGGACAACAGAGATAACCCGAGTTTCGCATCAGGCCATCCGACATGACCGACACCGACGACAGCCCCCTCGACACCGCGCACCCGGAAGATGAACACCGCTTTCCGTGCGATAATTGCGGCGCGGATATGCGCTTTGCCCCCGGGGGCGAACATCTGGTCTGCGACCATTGCGGCAATGAACGCAGCGTCGACGCCGATGAGGCCGAGGCCGACGGCCCTTGGGGCGGCACCACCGACGAACTGGTCGAGCTAGACTATGAAACCGCCATCGCCGCGCAATTGCCCGCGCAGGAAATGGAGGAAAGCCGCGTCAGCCAATGCCCCTCTTGCGGGGCGCAGGTCGAATTTCAGCCTGACATCCACGCCAAGGAATGCCCCTTCTGCGCCACCCCGGTGGTCACCGATACCGGCACCCATCGCCATATCAAACCCAAGGGTGTGATCCCCTTCCAACTGGATGAACGCAGTGCCCATGAGGCGATGAATAATTGGCTGGGCCGGCTTTGGTTCGCACCCAACGGGTTGAAAGAATACGCCAAAAAGGGCCGCAAGATGGATGGCATCTATGTGCCCTATTGGACCTATGATGCCGACACCTCGACCAAATATCGTGGCCAGCGCGGGGATGCCTATTACGTCACGGTCAAAGGCTCTGACGGGAAAAGCCGCCGCGAGCGACGCATCCGCTGGTCGCCCCGGCGCGGGCGCGTGGCGCGGTTTTTTGATGATGTGCTGGTCTTAGCCTCGCGCAGCTTGCCCAAAAGCTACACCGATGCGCTCGCCCCTTGGGATCTGAGCAAACTTGATGGCTACCGGCCCGAGTTTCTGTCGGGCTTCCGGGCCGAAGGCTACACGGTCGAGCTGGATGAAGGCCTGGACGAGGCCAAAGAGATCATGGCCAACCAAATCCGCCAAGATATCCGCCGCGATATTGGCGGCGATGAACAGCGCATCCTCGAGATGCAGACCCGCGTCGCGGATGTGACCTTCAAACATGTTTTGCTGCCGGTCTGGGTTGCCGCCTATAAATACCGCGACAAATCTTACCGCTTCGTCGTCAACGGCCAATCGGGCAAGGTGCAAGGCGAACGGCCCTATTCCTGGGTCAAAATCGCCTTTGCGATTCTCATGGCCCTGGTGGTCATCGGGGTGCTGGTGGTTGTCAGCGAAGGCGGTTAAGTCGGCCCGGTTAACGTTCCAAGGGAGAGTGGGATGCTGCTTTGCGCGGGTGAAGCCCTGATCGATATGTTGCCCCGAACCACCAAGGAGGGGGAGGCATCTTTCGCCCCCTACCCCGGCGGTGCGGTGTTCAACACAGCCGTGGCCGCCGCGCGCTTGGGCGTTCCAACGGCGTTTTTCTCGGGCATTTCGACCGATCTGTTTGGTCAACGACTGGAAGCCGTGCTGCGCGCCAATGGCATTGATGGGCGCCCCGTCGCCTGGTCGGATCGCCCCACCACCCTGGCCTTTGTCACGCTAAGCGATGGGCAGGCGAGCTATGCCTTTTATGACGAAGGCACAGCGGGGCGTTTGGTCGGAATCTCAGACCTGCCTGAGTTGGGCGAGGATATCGCAGCGGTCTTTGTTGGCGGCATCAGCCTGGCCGTGGAACCCTGCGCAGAAGCTTATGCGTTGCTGGCCGAAAAGGCGGCGGCGGCAGGTAAATTGGTGATGTGTGATCCCAATATCCGGCCCAGTTTCATCGCAGATGAAACCCGCTATCGCGCCCGGATTGACCGGGTTCTGGCGGCGGCGGATGTTATCAAAGTGTCCGATGAAGACCTGCACTGGCTGGTCGGCGCGGGCGATTTGGCCGATGCCGCCGCTTCCATGCGGGCAAAAGGTCCAAGCCTGGTTTTGGTGACCGAAGGGGCCGAGGGCGTAACCGCCTTTGGCGCGGGCGAGCCGGTGAAAGTCGCCGCACAGCGGGTCGAGGTGGTCGATACCGTCGGCGCGGGTGACACGTTCAACGCGGGCTTTCTGGCTGGACTATCCGATGCGGATGCGCTGTCAAAACCCGCGCTCGCCGATCTTTCCGCCGATGCGATTGCCACAGCACTTCGCCTGGGCGCCCAAGCCGCGGCGGTCACCGTTAGCCGCGCTGGCGCAAACCCGCCGCGCCGGGATGAACTGGCATGAGGGCGCTGATCCAGCGCGTGGCTGAGGCCAAGGTTGAGGTCGATGGCACGGTGATCGGTCAGACCGGGCCGGGCCTGCTGATCCTGGTCTGCGCCATGCAAGGCGATGGGGAGGCTGAGGCCGAAACCCTGGCCGCAAAAATCTCCAAATTGCGGATTTTCAAGGACGAGGCGGGCAAGATGAACCGCTCTCTACTCGACACGGGCGGTACCGCCTTGGTGGTCAGCCAATTCACCCTGGCTGCTGACACCTCGCGCGGCAACCGGCCCGGCTTTTCCACCGCTGCCGCCCCGGCGGAGGGCGAACGGCTTTACGAGTATTTCGCGGCGCATCTGCGCGGTTTAGGGCCACAGGTTGAAACCGGTCAGTTTGGTGCGGATATGGCCGTCAGCCTGGTCAATGACGGGCCGGTTACCATTTGGCTCGAAACCTAGGCGTTCTGCCTAGTTTTTAATCGCACACCCAAACGCCCCAACGGAAAATCCTTATTCCACTGGTGTTTCCATGACAGTTTTGCAGCCTAAGACGAAGGCTGTTAACGATAGAGATATGACCGAACACACGCCGTTTTTCGACGAAATGTCCGGCACGGGGGAGGAACCGCGCGAACCCTATCAGCCCTATCGGGGATGGTTCGATGCCGAAGACCTGCGCGAGCTGCGCAAAAAATCCACCGAGGCCGAACGCTTTTTCCGCCGCACCGGCATCACCTTCAACGTCTATGGCCAAGCCGAGGCGGATGAACGGCTGATCCCCTTTGACATCGTGCCCCGCATCATCTCGGGCCGGGAATGGGCGCGGCTGACCAAAGGTATCGAACAGCGCGTGCGCGCGATCAATGCGTTCTTGTATGACATCTACCACCGGCAAGAGATTCTGCGTGCTGGCCGGGTGCCGGTTGATCTAATCGCGCGCAACGATGCGTTTCTGCCGCAAATGATCGGGGTCGCGCCGCCAGGCAATGTCTACACCCATATCGTGGGCGTCGATCTGGTGCGCACCGGCGAAGATGATTTTTACGTACTAGAGGATAACGCGCGCACCCCATCGGGCGTGTCTTACATGCTCGAAAATCGCGAGACGATGCTGCAAATGTTCCCCGAGCTTTTCAGCCGGGTAAAGGTGCAGCCAGTCCAGGATTACCCGACCAATTTGCGCCGATCCCTTGCCGCCTCAGCCCCGCGGATTTGCACCGGAGATTGCACTGTCGCGATCCTGACGCCGGGCATTCACAATTCGGCCTATTTCGAACATGCCTTTTTGGCCGATCATATGGGGGTCGAGCTGGTTGAGGGCACCGATCTGCGCGTCGTCGGTGGCAAAATCGCCATGCGCACGACCGAAGGCTACAAGCCCATCGACGTGATCTATCGCCGGGTGGATGACGATTTCCTCGACCCGCTGAATTTCAACCCCGACAGTATGTTGGGTGTGCCTGGCATCATGGATGTTTACCGGGCCGGTGGCATCACGATCGCCAATGCGCCAGGCACGGGCATCGCGGACGACAAAGCGATCTATAGTTATATGCCTGATATCGTGGAGTTTTACACCGGCGAAAAGGCGATCCTGAAAAACGTACCGACCTGGCGCTGCTCGGAACCCGATGCGCTGGCCTATGTGCTCGACAACCTGTCCGAGCTTGTGGTGAAGGAGGTGCATGGCTCGGGCGGTTACGGTATGTTGGTGGGCCCTGCGGCATCGAAGAAGGAACTGGCGGCCTTCAAAGCCAAGCTGCAATCGAAACCCGGCAACTATATCGCGCAACCCACCTTGGCGCTGTCGACGGTGCCGATCTTGACGCAAAAGGGCCTTGCCCCCCGCCACGTCGATCTACGGCCCTTTGTGCTGGTGTCCCCCAATCAGATCACCATCACCCCCGGTGGTCTGACGCGGGTGGCGCTGAAACGGGGATCACTGGTCGTGAACTCGTCCCAAGGGGGTGGGACAAAAGACACTTGGGTATTGGAGGAATAGGGGATGCTCGGCAAAACCGCTGGCGGCCTCTTTTGGATGTTCCGCTACCTTGAACGCTCAGAAAACACGGCCCGGTTGATCGAAGCTGGGTTCCGCATCGGCCTGACCCGGCCCGTGGGCGAAGATGATGAGTGGCAAAGCGTGCTGCAAACCGCCGCCGTGGCGCATCTCTATCAAGAGCGTCACGAAACGTTAGAGGCAGGCAAAGCCATCGATTTCCTGCTGCGCGACCCGGCCAATCCCTCCTCGGTCATGTCCGCGATTGCAGCGGCTCGCCAGAACGCGCGGCTGGTGCGCACCGCCATCACCCGCGAGGTGTGGGAGGCGGTGAACGACACCTACATGATCCTGAAACAAGCACTGCAGCGCCCGGTTTCCACCCGTGATCTGCCCGAGGTTTTGGCCACGATCCGCCAGCAATCGGCCCTGGTGCGGGGCGCGATGCATGGCACGATGCTGCGCAATGATGTGTTTGATTTCTGCCGTTTGGGCACGTTTTTGGAACGCGCCGATAACACCGCCCGCATCCTGGATGTGAAATATTACGTGCTTCTGCCCTCGATCAGCCAGATCGGGTCGAGCCTGGATAATGTGCAATGGGAAACCATCCTGCGTTCGGTCGCAGGCCAGCGTGCCTATCGCTGGATCACCCAAGGCGAAGCGAGCCCCATGGGCATCGCCGATTTCCTGATCTTTGACGGACGGATGCCGCGCAGCCTGGCGTTTTCGATGCGCAAGATTGCGACCAATATGGCCTATCTTGAAGGGGTTTATGGCACGCGGCACCCCTCGCACGATCAAACCGATGTGTTGCTATCGCGGCTTGAAAACGGCTCGATCGAGCGGGTCTTTGACGACGGCTTGCATGAATTCATCACCGATTTCCTGACCGACACAGCACGGTTGGGTCAACAAATCGAACGTGATTACAGGTTCTTGGGGTAAGCCGATGCGTCTGAACATCCTGCACACCACGACCTATCATTTCGACCACCCACCCGCTTACGGGCTGCAACAGTTGCGACTGATCCCCAAAAGCCGCTCGGGCCAGACGGTGGTGGATTGGACGATGAATATCGAAGGCGGCGCGGCGCAGACCGAGTTTACCGATCATCACCAGAACCGGGTTTCGCTGATCTCTTTCGATCCCAATGCGACATCGATTGTCGTGCATTGTGAGGGGGTCGTGGAAACCGCTGACCTTGCCGGTGTGATCGGCAAACATGGCGGCTTTGCCCCGCTGTGGTTCTTCAAGAAATCCACCGATCTGACGCGCGCGGGCACACAGGTGCGCCGGTTGGCCAAGGGGCTGCGGGAAGAGGAAAGCGAAGATATCGCGCGTCTGCACGCGTTGTCTCAACGCATCCTGGCCGAGGTGCCCTATGAGATCGGCACGACCCATGCCGCGACCAGCGCCGAAGAGGCCATCGAACATGGCTGCGGTGTCTGTCAGGACCACGCACATATCTTCATCGCCGCCGCGCGCGCCATGGGATACCCGGCGCGCTATGTCTCGGGCTATCTGATGATGGAGGATCGGGTGCATCAAGATGCCAGCCATGCCTGGGCCGAGGTGCATATCGAACCGCTGGGTTGGGTGGGCTTTGACGTGTCGAACGGGATTTCGCCAGATACGCGTTATGTACGCGTGGCGACGGGCCTGGATTACCGCGATGCCGCACCGGTGTCAGGCCTGCGCTTTGGCAATGGCGGCGAAGCGATGGCCATCGACATCCAGGTGCAACAGCAATAATCCTGAACCGGGCGGGGCAAAGGGACGGACAGGCATGACCTATTGTGTGGGGCTGAAGCTCAATCGCGGCCTCGTGATGATGTCGGACACGCGCACCAATGCGGGCGTCGACAATATCAGCGTGTTTCGCAAGATGTTCCTGTGGGAGGCCGAGGGCGAACGCTCGATCACCTTGATGACGGCGGGCAATCTGGCCACGACGCAAGCGGTGGTGAGCCTGCTGAACGAACGCGCGAAACCGGCCGAGGAACGCGGCGCGCCCTCGATCATGGAAGCGCCTTCGATGTTTCAGATCGCCAAGCTGGTGGGCGAAACCCTGCGCGAGGTCATTGCCGATCAGGCCGAGGATGGCCCGGTCGCCGAAAGCGCCTTTTCCGCGACCTTGATCCTGGGCGGTCAGGTGCGCGGCGGCGAGCCCCGGCTTTTCATGATCTACCCCGAAGGCAATTTTGTCGAAGCCTCGGAAGACACGCCGTTTTTTCAGATCGGTGAGACAAAATACGGCAAGCCGATCCTGGTGCGGGCTTATAATGCCGAGATGAGCTTTGAGGATGCGGTGAAGCTGCTGATGCTGAGCTTTGATTCCACGATCAAAGCCAATCTGTCGGTGGGTCTTCCGCTGGATATGCATCTTTACGAGACCGACAGTTTTCAAACCGGTCTGCGGCGGCGGATTGAGCGAGATGATGCGTTTTTTGAGATGATATCCTCGGGCTGGGGCGACGCGCTGCGCGAGGCGTTTCACGGGCTGCCATCTTATTCGCTAGACTAAGCGTTCTTGACAGGCGGTTTTGGGGCTTCGCCCCCGGTGCCTTTGGCACCTCCCCCAGGGTATTTTTGGCCAGATGAAGAGGGATTGGGATCACGGCGCTGTCGGATCGAATTTATAGATCCAATCGAAGCGGCGGGTGACGGCATGGGGCGCGAAGCGTGCGGCGGCGCGCAGGGCGGTATGGGCAGCGAAACGGTAGGGGCCCGGCGCTATGTGGTAGTTTTTCGCGTTGTCTTCGGCGGCCTGCACGATGCGCATGACACGCGGGCGGCGCAGGGTTTGGTAACGCGCTAAGGCCGCGGTGGTATCGGGATCATCGGCCAGGCAGCGGGCCAGGACAAAGGCATCTTCCAGCGCCATATTGGCACCCTGCGCCATGAACGGCAGCGTCGGGTGCGCGGCATCGCCCACCAGTGCCAGCGCCCCGTTTTGCCAGGTTTCGGCCACCGGGTGGCGGAAAAGGCCCCAAAGAAACACCTCCTGCGCTTGGTCCAGCAAATCTCGCGCCTCGGGGCAGAAATCGGTGAAGGCGCGGCGCAGGTTTTTTGGATCGTCCTGATGGTGCCAGCCTTCGGCAGCCCAGCCATCGCGTTCTTCGACCGCGACTATGTTCATCAGTTTGGAATCGCGCAGCGGGTAACGGACGAGGTGACGGCCCGGCCCCATGAACACATGCGCCTCGGGCGGGATCGGGGTGTTGGTGGGGATCGTGCAACGCCAGGCGACCTGACCGGTGAAATAGGCGCGTGATTTCGGGTTGAGGGCCGCGCGCGCCGGGGAATGCAGCCCATCGGCGGCAATGGTCAGCCCATGGGTCTCGACCCCGCCATCTGCGCGGGTCAGTTCGGTTCCGCCGTCGCTTGGCGTGACGCCCGTAACTGGCACACCCAGGCGCAGCTGCCCCCCGGCGCTGGAGAGGGCATCTGCCAAGATTTCCACCAGATCGGCACGGTGCACAAAATGGAAAGGTTTGGCCGGATCATCGAGGGGGATTGAAAAGACCTCGGCCCCGCGGCGGAAATCGCGCAGGCGCACCGCCTGCCCGCGCGGGCTGCATCGGGCCAAGGCGTCCGCCACACCAAGCGCTTGCAGCACGCGCCAGCCATTGGGGCTGATTTGAATGCCGGCGCCAACCTCGGTGATCGCGGGCGCTTGTTCCAGCACCATGACCTCGGCACCGCGCTGGGCGCAGGCCAGGGCCGCGGCCAGCCCGCCAATCCCGCCACCAATCACCGTGATCTGCTTTCCGATCAGCATTCCATCCCATCCAAAACGGCAAAGGGCACCCGAGGGTGCCCTTTATCCTGGTTGACGCAAATCTGTCGCGCGGTCAGTCGTCGCGATGCACCTTTTCCCGGCGCTCGTGACGCTCCTGCGCCTCAAGGCTCATGGTGGCGATCGGGCGCGCATCCAAGCGCTTGAGCGAAATCGGCTCTCCCGTCACTTCACAATACCCGTATTCGCCTTCGTCGATCCGGCGCAGGGCGCTATCGATTTTGGCGATCAGCTTGCGCTGCCGGTCGCGCGTCCGCAATTCCAACGCGCGATCGGTTTCTTCACTGGCGCGGTCGGCCACATCCGGAATATTGCGCGTGCCGTCCTGCAACCCGGCAACGGTGCCGCGGCTGTCTTCCAGCAAATCATTCTTCCAGTTGGTCAGTTTACGGCGGAAATACTCCACCTGGCGCTCGTTCATAAATGGTTCGTCCTCTGCGGGACGATAGTCTTCAGGTAAAAAGACTTCGGCTTTCATGTCGCTCCCCTCAGCGGCGCCGGTGTCGTATGATAGATCTGTCATTCCGTACTTCCGACCCCTCGGCGCCCGCTTACTAGAGCGGGCGGGGATTGTCACGCGCAGATTGTGTCACAAAGCCGTTTCACGACCGGCAAAAGCAATTGGCCGCAGGCGCAAAAGCCGGGCGAAAACAGCCTGCCTAAGGGCTAGGCAAACCTGGGTCAAAAGCGGCGCATTTGGCGGCAAACCCGGATGAACAGCGCGGAAGTAAACCGTTGATCTGCCGCCCAATCCAGGCGTTGGCCAGGCCAAAACGCCAAGCGACGCGGCGTCCTATCCCCATTCGGGGCGGCGGTTCTGGACTTCGCCGCGCCAGCGGCTTAGCAGACAGGGGATCAAGGCTAGAGAAAGAGCAGCGCGATGCGGTTTGAAGGCAGTTCCGATTACGTGGCAACCGATGACCTGAAAGTGGCGGTCAATGCGGCGGTGACGCTGGAACGACCGCTGCTGGTGAAGGGGGAACCTGGCACGGGCAAAACCGAGTTAGCGCGCCAAGTGGCACAGTCATTGAACCTGCCCATTATCGAATGGCACATCAAATCGACGACCCGCGCGCAGCAGGGGCTTTACGAATACGATGCCGTCAGCCGGTTGCGCGACAGCCAATTGGGCGATGACCGCGTGAATGATGTGAAAAACTACATCAAGCGCGGGAAGCTCTGGGAAGCCTTTGCCAGCGAGGGAAAGACGGTGCTGCTGATCGATGAGATCGACAAAGCGGATATCGAGTTTCCAAACGACCTTTTGCAAGAACTCGACCGGATGGAGTTCTTTGTCTACGAGACCGGTGAGACGGTGAAAGCGCAGGTCCGCCCGATCGTCATCATCACATCGAATAATGAAAAAGAACTGCCGGATGCGTTTTTGCGCCGCTGTTTCTTCCACTATATCCGCTTCCCCGAGATGGACGTGATGAAGCAGATTGTCGAGGTGCATTTCCCCGGCATCAAACAGGCGCTTTTGACCACCGCGCTGACCCAGTTTTACGAGATTCGGGATCAGCAGGGGTTGAAGAAGAAGCCCTCGACCTCGGAAGCGCTGGATTGGCTAAAGCTGCTTTTGGCCGAGGATCTGGCGCCCGAGGATTTGCGGCGCGATGGCGCATCGGCCCTGCCCAAGCTGCATGGGGCCTTGCTGAAAAACGAACAGGATGTTGCCTTGTTTGAACGGCTCGCCTTCATGGCGCGGGCGCAGAGATAGGCCGCTAACAGCCCGCGTTCACAAACCCGAAACAGTGTTGGTTTTGTTGCACTTTCGTTGAGCATTGGGGCGTATCTGCCCCTTCCCGCCGCCGCAAGGGGCAGAAATCGCCTGCGTCTTGTGCCGATTCCTGCCATAATTCGGGGCAAGCTTGAGACATGGGCCAAAGCCAAGACATTTCCGCATGACCGATCCGGCCATCATCCGCCCCCTGGCAACCGGGGATCAGCCCGCTTGGGCCCCGCTCTGGCGCGCGTATTTGGCCTTTTACGGCACCGAACGTGACACGGCGCAGTTCGACCTGACATTCAACCGCTTTATCGATCCCGCCCGGCAGGACATGTTGGCATGGCTGGCCTGGCAGGGCGATGATGCCGTTGGGCTGGTGCATGTGATTGTCCACGCCCATGGCTGGCAGGACGCGCCGGTGACCTATTTGCAAGATCTTTATGCCACGCCCGAAACCCGCGGCACCGGCGTTGGGCGGCAGTTGATTGAAACCGTTTATGCCGACGCGGATGCCGCCGGCAGACCAAATGTTTATTGGATGACCCAAACCGGCAATGCCACGGCCCGACAGCTTTACGACCGGATCGCCATTGCCACCGACTTTATGAAATATAACCGGAGCTAATCCGCCAGTGACCCGTTTTCCCTTAATTCCCATTGCCTTGATTTCCGCGCTTGGACTTGCGGCGTGTAACACCACCGCCGTCAACGACCTGCCCGAGCGCCGCGTGGCAGAACTTCCCAGTTCAATGCCCGCGATGAACCGTTTCGGCACGCCGAGACCTGCGCCACTGGTGCGCAACAACGCCGCCATGGTCCAAGATATCCTCGATCTGAGCTTCGAGATGGAAAGCGGGCGCCGCATTGAACGGCTCAGTCGGTTTGAAGGCCCGATCTCGATCACCATCACGCCCGGCGCGCCGGCCTCGGTGGCCTCGGATTTGGATCGCCTGGTGGGCCGCCTGCGATCCGAGGCGCAGATCGACATTCGCCGCGTCGCCTTTGCCGATGGCCCCGCCCATATCACGGTGGAAACCCTGCCACGCGACCGGATGCAACGCAGCGTGCCGCAAGCTGCCTGTTTCGTTGTGCCCCGTGTCAGTTCCTGGGCCGAGTTCCGCCGCGCCCGCAGCAGCCGCGACCTGGATTGGACAACGCTTGCCACCCGCGAACAGGTGGCGGTGTTCATCCCCTCCGATGTCAGCCCGCAGGAGGTGCGCGATTGCCTGCATGAAGAGGTCGCGCAAGCGCTTGGGCCGCTCAACGACCTTTACCGCTTGCAGGATTCGGTCTTCAACGACGACAATCTGCACGCCGTTCTGACCAGTTTCGACATGCTGGTGTTGCGCGCCTATTACGACGCCAGCCTGCGTTCGGGCATGACCCGGGCCGAGGTGGGCGCGGCCCTGCCAGGCATTTTGGCGCGGATCAATCCCGGCGGTCAAACCCGCGGGGCCGAAGCCAGCCGCAATGCCACCCCGCGCGCCTGGATCACCGCCATTGAAACCGCCCTAGGCCCCGGAACGTCCGAGGCTGGGCGCATCCAAGCCGCCGAACGGGCCGTCACGCTGGCGCGGCAGGCCAATCTGAATGACGGGCGCTTGGCCTTTAGCTATTTCGCTCATGGCCGTCTGTCACTCAGCCGCGATGTGGAACAGGCGATCAATTCCTTCCTCGCCGCCGCCAATATCTATGAGCAAATCGCGCCCGGCGGCATTCAAGCCGCCCATGTCGATATGCAACTGGCCGCCTTCGCACTCAGCGCCGGACGACCCGCCGAAGCGCTGCGGCTGAGCCAACGCGCCTCGCGCGCAGCGACGGATGCTCAGAACGCCGCGCTACTGTCGACGCTTCTGATGATCCGCGCCGAGGCGCTGGATGATCTGGGTCGCGCCGCCGAAGCACGTAGCGTCCGCCTCGACAGTCTGGCTTGGGGCCGGTATGGCTTCGGCGGAAATGCGGCGGTGGGTGCGCGACTGACCGAGGTTGCAGCGCTTTCGCCCTAAGAACGGGTGAATAAATGCTGAATTTTGTTGGGGCGGGTTTGGGCGTTTTGCTGGGCCTTTGGACCGCGCGCCGCCGCGGCGGCAATCGGTTGGACCTGCTGCATTATGCGACGATTTTCGGGATTATCGGCTTCATCCTGGGGGCCTTCGCGATGCTTGTCATCCCCGCGCCCGGCTGACACGCTAAGCCGATGTTTCTACCATTTTTCGAAACCCTGCGCCGCGCCCGCATCCCCGTCAGCCTGAGGGAGTATTTGGGCTTTCTCGAAGGTGTGTCCGCCGGGCTTGTGACCTATGACATCGACGGGTTCTACTATTTGGCCCGCACCGCGATGGTCAAAGACGAACGGCATCTGGACCGGTTCGACCAAGCCTTTGCCCATACCTTTGGCGGGTTAGAGGAAATCACGCCCCAAGACGTGCTTGAAGCCACCGAAATTCCCCAAGAATGGTTGGAAAAGCTGGCGGAAAAACATCTGAGCGAAGAAGAGCGCGCCGAAATCGAAGCGCTCGGCGGCTTTGACAAGCTGATGGACACCCTGCGCGAACGGCTGAAAGAACAGCAGGGGCGCCACCAAGGCGGCAATAAATGGGTCGGCACGGCGGGCACTTCGCCCTTTGGCGCTTATGGCTATAACCCCGAAGGCGTGCGGATCGGCCAAGACAGCTCTCGCCACCGCCGTGCGGCCAAGGTCTGGGACAAACGTGCCTTTCGCAATCTTGACGGTGATGTCGAGCTTGGCACCCGCAACATCAAAGTGGCCCTGAAACGCCTGCGCCAATGGGCGCGCGATGGCGCGGCGGAAGAGCTGGATCTGGATGGCACCATCCGCGCCACCGCCGAGCATGGCTACCTTGATGTCAAAACCCGCCCCGAGCGGCGCAATGCGGTCAAGGTGATCCTGTTTCTCGATGTCGGCGGCTCGATGGATGACCATGTAAAAGTGGTGGAGGAGCTGTTTTCGGCGGCCAAGGCCGAGTTCAAGCATCTGGAATACTACTATTTCCACAATTGCTTGTACGAGGCTGTCTGGCGCGACAACCGCCGCCGCTGGACCGAGCAGATCCCGACCTTTGAGGTGATGAACACCTATGGCTCGGATTACAAATGCATCTTTGTCGGTGACGCCGCGATGAGCCCGTATGAAGTAGCGGTGCCCGGCGGGGCCAATGAGCATTGGAATGAAGAAGCAGGCTCGGTCTGGCTGCAACGCGCCCGCACACAATGGCCCGAACATGTCTGGATCAACCCCAGCCCCGAACGCTACTGGCGCTATACGCAATCGACCCAGATGATTTCCGAGATATTCGAAGGGCGCATGGTGCCGATGACCCTGGAAGGCATCGACCGCGGAATGCGCGAGTTGGGGCGGTGATCCGGCGCTTGCGGGCGGCTTTTGCGCGCGCGCCATGGTTGATGACGGGCTTTACCCTGGCCTTGGCGCTGACGCTTTTCTTCGGCGTGCGGATGATCATGGGCGCAATTTATTGGGCCGACCCGCGCCACACGGATCAGGCCATCGAAGGCTGGATGACCCCGCGCTATGTCGCCATGTCCTGGCGCGTGCCGCCCGAGGTTGTGATCGAGGCGCTGGCACTTGAACGGCCCGAAGGCCGCGTGCCCCGCCTGGAAGAGATTGCGGCCGAGCGCGGCATCGACCTGGCCACCCTGACGACGATGATCGAGGCGGCCATCACAACCCACCGCGCAGGTCAGGAATGATTGACACCGCCCTTGCCCTGGTCGCGCAATATGGGGCGTTGATCGTTGGCATTTGCGCCTATCTCTCCTGCCTTCTGATCCCGATCCCCACGGCCCTGGTGATGCTGGCCGCAGGTGGGTTTGTTGCCGCTGGCGATTTACAGGCGGCGCTGGTTTGGGCTTCGGCCTGGGGCGCGGCGGTCGCGGGGGATCAAACCGGGTATTGGATCGGGCGCGGCGGCGGGGCGCATGTGTTGCCGCGGCTGGCGCGCAGCCCGACCCGAGCGAAGATGCTTGAGAAAGCCCGCGCCTTTGTCGACCGCCATGGCGGGCTTGGTGTGTTCTTTTCCACCTGGCTGTTCGCGCCGCTTGGACCATGGGTGAATTTCGTCGCCGGGGCCGCCGGGCTTGGTTGGGTGCGCTTTTCCCTTTGGGACATGGCGGGGGAAGCAATTTGGGTCACCGGCTACCTGTCGCTTGGTTATCTGTTCGGGGACCGGATCGAGGCGTTGGCCGAACTGCTCGGCAACACCTCGGGCTTCCTGGTCGCTGGGCTGATCACCGCGGTGCTTGGGGCGCTTTTGGTTCGACGCTTGCGGAGCCAACCGGCGCAAGGCGATTGACAGCACGGCGCGGCCTGCGGCCAGATAGACCCTTATGGAGCCACCCGTTTTCGACATCGACCCACAGGCGTTTTGGCAAGACCCCTACCCCGCCCTCGCGCGGATGCGGGCCGAGGTGCCGATTGCCCGTGTGCCGCAATTGGGCGGGGCGATCCTGCTGACAAAGCGCGCCGATATCCATCGGGAAGAAAAGCGGATCGAAGTGTTTTCCTCGCGCCAACCCGACGGGTTGATGACCAAGCTGATGGGCGAAAACCTGATGCGCCGCGATGGTGAGGCGCATCTGAGCGAGCGCAAAGCGCTGTTCCCCGCGCTTAGCCCGCGCACGGTGCGCGAGGTATGGCTGCCGCTCTTCCGCGAAAAAACCGAGGCGATCTTGGAGGCCTTCGCCCCGCTTGGGCAGGCCGATCTGGTGGCCGATTATGCGATGCCGGTCAGCGCCGAGGCGCTAAAGCTGATCACCGGGCTGACCAATATGGACGCGCCGGAAATGGATCGGGTCAGCCAAGGCATGATCGACGGTTGCGCCAATTACGCAGGCGATCCAAAGGTCGAGGCGCATTGCCATGACTGCACCACCTCGATCGATGCGCATATCGATGCAATGCTTCCGGTCTTGCGCAAAACACCGAATATGTCGGGGCTCAGCGTCATGGATCAGGCCGGGTTGGGCCTGGATCGGTTGCGGGCGAATACCAAGCTGATCATTTCCGGCGGTCAGAACGAACCGCGCGATGCCATTGCGGGCGCCGCCTGGGCCGTGCTGACGCACCCCAAGACCCTTAAGGCTGTGCAAGCGGGCGATTTGGATTGGGACGCGATCTTTGCCGAATATGCCCGCTGGATCAGCCCTATCGGCATGTCGCCGCGCGAAGTGGCCCGTGATGATGAGGTGGGTGGCATCCGCTTCACCAAGGGAGAACGGGTGTTTCTGATGTTCGGCTCGGCCAATCGGGATGATGATGCCTTTGCCCAGCCCGACCAGTTCGACCCCTGGCGCGATACCAGCGCCGCGATCCCCTTTGGCGCGGGCCCGCATTTCTGTGCCGGGGCCGCGGCTTCCAAAGCGTTGATCGCAGGGGTCGCGTTGCCGATGCTATTTGATCGTCTGCCGAATTTGCAGTTGGACGGCGACGCGCCCTTTGGCGGCTGGGCCTTTCGCGGCCCGCTATCCGTTCCGGTGCGCTGGGCACCCTAAAGGCTCATCCCCCAGGTCCCAAGCGCCACAACCGGCAAAAAAAGCCAACCCTGCGGCAGCAACCCATAGCTCTTGCGGATCAGCAGGGGCAGCAGCACGCCGACCCCCAGAAACCCACCTGACAACAAGGTTCCGGCCAAGGCCATTCCGGCATTTCCAAATGCCGCCAAAAGAAAAAACAGCGCCATCACACCAAGCGTGACAGAGACAAAATGCCAGCAGAGATAGGCCGTTTCACGCGCCACCTCCGACAACCCGCGCTCGGCCCGGAGTGGTCCGGCCACTTGTGGGCCACCAACAAAAAGATGCACCGCCATCCAAACAGCGCAGAGCGCGGCGGCAGCAAAGAAGATAAACGTGTCCATGGTCCCTCGGCTCCGGATCGATCTGAGATTGCGCATATCCCTACACCCGCAGCCTCAAAGACGCGCGATTTAGCATTGTCGCATCCCGGTCTTGGCCCCATATCGAAGCTATGTTGAAGTTCACCCCGATCCTGCTGGCGGTACTTTACGCCCTTGCGATGTATCAGTTTTCCGCTTGGCGCACGCGGCGCGAGTTGGATGAGCGTTCGACCGAATTGGTCGATGGCCGCCTTAAAGCGCTGACCGACCGCATGGCGCAGGCGCTGGGCATCGAACGCATTCGTGTGAACCTTTATGAAATCGATGTGGTGAACGGTTTGGCCGCGCCAGATGGGCGGATTTTTCTGACCCGTGGATTTTACAACAAATACCGTTTGGGTGAGGTCACGGATCAAGAGATCGCCAGCGTGATCGCCCATGAATTGGGCCATGTGGCCTTGGGTCACACACGGCGGCGCATGATCGATTTTTCAGGTCAGAACGCCATTCGCGTGGTTCTGGCCACGGTTTTGGGGCGCATCATTCCTGGCGTCGGCGTTTGGATTGCCAACCTGCTGACCACGCTCTTGGCCGCGCGGCTCAGCCGCCAAGACGAGTATGAGGCGGATGCCTATGCCTCGGCCCTTTTAACCAAAGCGGGGATCGGGACCGGGCCGCAAAAATCGCTGTTCGCCAAGCTAGAAAAGCTGAGCGGGCTGGGCGGCAACGGCATGCCCGCCTGGTTGATGAGCCATCCTAAAACCGCCGAGCGCATCGCCGCCATCGAAGCGCTGGAGGCACGCTGGGCGCGGGAGCTGCCCGAGAACTAGCGCAGGCTATCCCGCCAACGCCTTGGCCAATCGCGGCAGACGCGCGCGTTTCAAAAGTGCCCGTTGGGACAGCACCTGCCCTGCTGCTTGCTGGGCCGCCGCATGGGCTCGGCCCGCGATCTCGGCCAGGGCAACGGGATGGGCCTGCCAAAGATCGAATAAGAGCGCGTCGGGGTGCTGAGCGGTCATGTCGAACGCGGCAAGTTCCCGGCGCGGAAAGTCTTTGAGGTTTAGCGTGATAATCGCTTCGGCGTCTGCTGTGATCGCGGTGGCCAGCACGTGGATGTCGCCTGGATCCGGCAGCCAAAGCGCGGCTTCCTGCGCCGGGTCGGCCTTGGTCATCGCACCCGGAAACCGGGCGGAAAGCAGCGCAATCTCACCCCGCGCGACCACCTCCTCCCCTGTCCCACCCTGGCGGGCGGCGGTCCGGGCCCATTCCTCCATCAAACGGGACGACCAGATGGGGGTGATCCATCCCGCCTCGGCCGCGCCGATCAGAATCTGGCGCAGGACCGTCGGATAAAGCACACAGGCATCCAGAACCGCCTTCATGGCAAAAGGCGGAAGGCCAGAGCCTTAAGATACCCGGTTTCGGTCAACGCCGGGTGCTGCGGATGGTCGGGCCCGGCAAAGCCAGTATAGATCAGCCGCGGCTCGCGCCCCGCGCGCCCGATCCCCCGCAGGCAAGCCGCGCGAAATTTGGACAAATCCGCCGCGTGCGAGCATGAACACAGGATCAGCGTGCCACCCGGTGCAACACAATCCGCCGCCAGCCGCGCGACCCGCTCATAGGCACGCAACCCCTGGGCCAATGCCTGTTTCGACGGCGCGAAGGCGGGCGGATCGGCGATGACGATATCAAAGCGCTCTTGCTCCACCGCCAACGCCTCTAGCGTGGCGAAGGCATCGCCCTGGCGCGTTTCAAACCGGTCGGCACATTCCATCGCCCCGGCCCCATGTTTGGCCAGCGCCAAGGCGGCATCGGACGCATCGACCGACAATGCCCGGGTTGCTCCCTGCGCCAGACAGGCCAGGGCGAAACCGCCGACATGGGAAAACACATCCAGGACCGATTTGTCTTGGGCCAGACCGGCAGCAAAGGCATGGTTCGGGCGCTGATCGAAGAACAGCCCGGTTTTCTGCCCGCCCATCACATCGGCCATATAGGTTGCGCCGTTCATCGGCACCGGGATCGGGGCCTTCGGAGCTGTGCCAGCTAAGGTCGTCACCTCTTCGGGCAACCCTTCGGCCAGGCGCGCGCGACCGCTGCCATTTTTGATCAGCGTGGTGCAGCCCGTCAGGCTTTGCAGCACGCCCACCGCCAGCTCCAACCGCTCCTCCAACCAAATCGCGTTGGGTTGCAGCACCAGGGTGTCACCAAACCGGTCTACAATCAGGCCGGGCAGACCGTCCCCTTCGGCATGGATCAAACGGTAATAGGGCTGGTCGTAAATCTGCGCGCGTAGGGCCAGCGCGGCGGCCATGCGCGCCTCGAACCACGCGGCATCAATCACCGCGCTCGGGTCACGATCCAGAAGCCGCAGACCAATGCGGCTGCCTGTCGTAGCCACGCCCAACCCCAGAGGCGCGCGGTTCGCATCCTCCAACACAGCCAAAGCACCCGGCGCGATCTTACGCGCCCGACGATCCAAGACCAAATCATCGGCCCAGGCCCAGGGATGCCCAAACCGAATGCGCTTTGCATCAGCCTTGGGTTTCAGTCGAAGGGTCGGATAAGCGGAAGGAGGCGCAGTCATGCGCCTCCTCTACCCCCCAGGGCCTGCGGTTGGAAGGTTAGTTAAGCGCCAGCAAGGTTGCAGGCGGTGCCGGGAACTCGGACGCGGCCCAATTCACCAGACGTTCGGTGATCCGTACGCGCTGCGTAATCCCCTGCGCCTCGGCGTCGATCGCGGCCTGGCCGCCATGGGCGCGGAAGGTCAGATCGACCGGGCGCGGCCCGCTGATCGACATGCCGCTTTCGGCATCGAACACCGTCAGCATGAACTCGATCTCATGCTCACCACCGATGGTGTAGCGGGCGCGTTCGGTCACGGCGTGGAACTTCGTCACCTCGATGCGGACGATCACAGGGATCGACCCGGTTTCGGGCGTCAGAACCGGCGCCAAAGCCTCTTGGAAGATGGCTTCGACCTGGGCATGACGGTCACCAGCGGGATCTTCACGCCACACGATATCGGCGCGTGGCTTCAGACCATTGGCCTCGGACACGCTCAGATCGCGCGGCACATCGATCACCAATTGGACCACACCCCAATCCTGGGTCGAGAAATCCATGATCGGCGCTTGATCGAACGGGGCGTTCCGCGACACGGCACCGGGCGAGGCGCAAGCCGACAAAGCCAAAGCGGCGGCGACAAGGAAGAACGGGGTCTTCAAAAAACGTTTCATTCGGGGGCCTCCTTTCTTAGAGGCGGTCTCTTTTCTGCTCGTTTGCCGCCAGGACCTCTTGGCGACAGCCCGAATATGGGGGGCAAGCGCGCCGAAATGGCGTCGGTCCCTGTGCATTTCCAGGGAAAAGCAGGGGTGTTTCGGGGGCCTAATTTGGGCGGAAATGGGCGGCCCGTGGCGCGATTGTGGCGTTTCGCTAAGAGGCTGACGGTTTAATGCGCGTCTTTGATATCGGCCATCAACGCGCGCGCGCCTTGCAACATCCAGGCATGTTCAGAAGCCACGAAGAAGGTTGTGAAGCCGTATGGCATCAAGTCTTTCGAGGCTGCGGCATTAGTCGCGAAGGTCATATAAGCCTTGCCCTGCGCCTTGGCCGCCGCGCCGACGCGGGCCATGGCCGCCTTGAGCTCGGGGCTTTTCTGGTCGGTTTTGCCATAGGCAACGGACAGATCAGCCGGGCCTAGGAAAAGCGCGTCAATCCCATCGGTGGCGGCGATGTCTTCACAGGCATCAACGCCTTCGGGGTCTTCGATTTGGGCGATGACCAAGGTTTCATTGCGGCTGCGCTCAAACAACGTGGGCATGTCCGAGGTGCCATAGCCCGCCCAGCGGGTGGAGCCCGCATAACCCCGCCCGCCATGGCCAAACCGCGCGGCCTTGGCCACGCGCGCGGCGGTTGCCGCATCGGTCACATGGGGCACAACAATGCCATTTGCCCCCATATCCAACGCCGAGCCGATATCAGCGGCACTGGCCGAGGGCACGCGGATCAGGAATGGAAAACCCAAGGCTCGGGCGACGGCGGCACAACTGCTCATCGATGCGCGATCAAACGGGGCGTGTTCGGCGTCAAAACAAACGAAATCCAGGCCTGCCAGGTGCAGCACCTCAACGATATCAATCGCAGGCGTTTTCATGAACGTGCCCGCCAAAAGCGTGCCGGACCGGACCCGCTGGTAAAACTCCGCTGCCGTCATGGTCGATCCCTCCCCGCTTGGCCCGCTTTGATCAAGGGCCAACTTGGCGGGCGCGGTGTGAGATTGCAATGGCCCGACCACGTCGGTAAGTCCGGCTTCTATGCTTTGGCGTCCACAAGCTTTGAAACGGCGTCGTTCGCCACGGCAGGCTCGCTCGATTCCGATGGCGGCGATGCCGCGGACTCAACCGAGGGGGTTGGCGCAATCTCGGCTGAAGTGGCCTCAGCCGCCTCCGCGGCCACCTCACCCGTGATTTTCAGCGCGCGTTTGCCGCCCAACTGACCCAAACGCCCGCGCAGGATCACCGCGCCCGCCGCATCGGTCAGGGTGACGTGTTCCAGATCGACCGGCGCAAAGGGCACCATATCGCCCGGCGCGAGTTGCGTGATTTTGCCGTAACTGGATTGATGGCGCAGCAGCACCGCCTGCAGGTCCAATGGGGCCGCCTGCAATTGGGCGAGCAGCGCATTGCGCCATACGGATGGATCGGGTGCCACGCCGGGCTCCGCCGCCCTGATCGGGGCGCGCGCAGGCAGGATGATAACCGCCTCAGTGTGGCGCTCCACATCCCGGAACCCCAAACGCGCCGGAACGATGTGATAGGCCCCATCAGCTAAGAGAAGTGAGATCTGGCTTCGATCTTCGATCCGGCTGCCAAAGCGCAAGCCGCTTGGCCAGCCTGTGGTTTCCAGCTTCAACACCTCTTGGGTGAAGGCCGATAAGGTCAGATCGATGAAATCGCGCGTCAAAGCCTCGTCCACTTGGGTGACAGGGCGCGCAGGCAGCGCCACGGCCTCGACATGGCCGGTGGTCTGCGCCTCGATCAACGCATCGATCAACCCATGAGACAGGGCCAACAAGCCCCGTGCGCCATCGGCATCTTCCAAGACCGCGACCAGACCTTGCGCCGGCAATGCCTCAACCGATGCAGGCAGACCGACCGCCATCTGGGTTTCGAGCGATCCAAGCTCTAGCCCCAGACCGGCAAAGGGTGTGGCGGCAAAACGCAGGGCACGGCCAAAGGCGGCCTCAGCCGCGACGGCAAGGTCAGACCATTGCGGCCCAGCGGCATGGGCCGCAATCTTTCGCGCCAGGGCAGTGGAAGGGGCATCAGTCATGAACGCGCGGCAACCAGGGCAAGGATCGGAACACCCGATCTTGTGCCACGGTCTGGGTTAAAAATGCCTGAAGCAGCGGCTCACGCGGCGCGCAGCGCACCCTCAGGCAAGCGCACGCGGAACTTGGTGCCGCCCTCACCCGGCAGATAAACCAAGCCACCACCAAGCCGCGCCATGATCTCTCGACTGATGGCCAGGCCCAGCCCCGCGCCCGGCGCGCCCTTGGCGGTATCGGCGCGCGCGAATTTCTCGAAGATCAAGGTCTGCTGGCGGGCGGGAATGCCGCTTCCATTGTCGGCAAATTCCACCTCGACGCGGCCGGGCAGCCGATGAACCGAAATCTTCAACTGGGGCACCTTGGCATCACAGTATTTCTGCGCGTTGGAAATCAGGTTGATAAACACCTGTGCCAAACGATCCGCATCCGTCCAAAGCGGTAGGGCCTCGGCATCTCGGTCGCGCAGGATGCGCAGACGCCCGGCATCTTCTTGCGCGCCCGCCGCATAGATCGCGCGATCCAGCACATCACCCAGATCAGCCTCGCCCTCATGCAGGGTCACCTTGCCGTTTTCCAAAACGCTCAAATCAAGCAGATCGTCCAAAAGCCGTGTCAGGCGCAGGCTTTCATCATGAATAATGCGCGAAAACCGGGTCCGCGCGGCGTCATCCACGGGATCAGCCTGCATCAGGATCTCGGAAAAAGACCGGATCGAGGTCATCGGCGTGCGCAGCTCATGGCTGATCTGGCTCAGGAACGCATCCTTTTGCACGGAAAGCTCGGTCAGCTTCGCGTTCACTTCCCGCAGGCGAGCGGCGGTTTGGGCCAGCTCGGCGGATTTCGCCTCTAGCTGGCTGGAATACTCCATGATCTGCGCGGTCTCATCGGCCACCGCCAAAAGCTGGCGTACACCCACCGCCGCCCCGCCGGTGATCTGGGTCACCATGGCGTGGGCCGTGGCCGCGCCGACCGAGCCAGCCAATTCGCGCTCCAACCGCTCCAAGAAATCGGGGGTGGGTTCGGGCAGATCGCCTTCGCGCCCCTGACCTTGGGCTGCAGTTTGAAAAAGCCGCCCGGCGCGCTGCGTCCCCATGATCCGTTGCGCCATGATCAGCAGGTCATCGGCGGTGCCCGCCGCCGCCTGCCAGCCATAGATAGGCCGCGAATGCTCATAAACATTCACGAATTGCGCGCCTTGTAGCCGTTCCAGCGGGCTCGGGAACGAAAACAACGACCCAAAGATAAACAGGAACGTGTTTAACCCCAGCGACAGGATCATGGCGGTTAGCAGCCGATCGGTGGCTTGCAAGCCCAACGGGGTCGACGGGCTGAGCCAGCCAATGCCGAACGGCCCGTCATCGATGAGCCCGATAAACCAGCCGCCGGTTTCCGCGACATTGGGCAAAAGCAGCAACCAGGCCCAAATGGCAAAACCAACCCCAATACCAAGCGCGGCCCCGATCCGCGTGGCCCCGCGCCACAGAATTCCCCCCAAAAGCGCGGGCAGCACTTGGGCCACACCCAGGAAGGCGATCAACCCGATCTCGGCCAGGGCGACAGCACCGCCCGACAGCCGGTAATAGGCGAGCCCTAGAAACAGAACCCCGGCAATCGATAAGCGCCGTGCGATCAGCGCCACGCGCCGCATATCGCCCGACATCGGATCGTCATGCCGCGTCGCCTGAAGCCAAAGTGGCATGATGATATGGTTCGACAGCATGGTCGACAGCGCCAGGGCGGCCACGATCACCATGGAAGTCGCTGCCGAAAACCCGCCCAAAAAGACCAGCAGCGCCAAGCCATCCTGCCCCAGGCTCAGCGGGACGGTTAGGACAAATAAGTCGGGATTGTCGCCCGCCCCGGGCAGGTCCAACCCGATCACGGCGATGGGCACGACAAACAGGCTGATCAGCAGCAGGTAGAGCGGAAAGGCCCAACCGGCGGTTGCCAGATGGCCCTCATCCGAGTTTTCGACCACCAAGACCTGAAACATCCGTGGTAAACACAAGATCGCCGCGCCGGCGAGGGCTGTTAGCCCCAGCCAACGCGCCCCGTTCCATTCGGTCTGGCTGACCGGGCTGGCCTCGATCCGGTCGAGCATATCGCCGGGGCCATCGGCCACGCCCCAGACCACAAATATCCCAACCGCCAGGATCGCGCAGAGTTTCACGATCGCCTCAACCGCGATGGCCGAGACAAGCCCCGGATGGCGCTCATTCAAATCAAGCGAGCGTGTGCCAAACACGATGGTGAAAAGCGCCAAGCCCCCCGCCACCCAAAGCGCGGTGCTGTCGGCATCGGGCACACCCGCGCCCGCCGGACTGGCAAAGACCGAAAAGCTGAGTGTCACGGATTGCAGTTGAAGCGCGATATAGGGGGTCGTGCCCAACACGGCCAACACCGTGACAAGTGCCGCCAAAGCCCCCGATTTCCCGTATCGGCTGGAAATCATATCAGCGATGGAGGTGATGCGCTGCGCCCGCCCGATCCGCACCATTTTGCGCAGCAGCCAGAACCAGCCCAGAAACACCAAAGTTGGGCCCAAATAGATGGTGAGGAATTCCAGCCCCGTCCGTGCGGCTGACCCGACCGCACCATAAAACGTCCAGGCCGTGGTATAGATCGAAAGGCTGAGCGTGTAGGTAATGGGCGAATTCAGCCAGCGCGCCTTACCTTCGGTGGCCCGCTTTTCGGCCAGAAACGCGACCGCAAAGAGCGCCACGACATAGACCACGCAAACCGCGACAAGGCCATTGAAGCTCAGCATCTTAACGCCCGGCCCTGCTATCCGCGCCTTCGTCATCCTGGCGCGGGCTGGTGCGCACCAGGGCGCGGCTGACCAAAGCGGTCAGGGCGATTAAGACAATCCAAATCACGAAGTAATAAACCAGCCAGGTGGCAAGACCGGTCACCGCCATATCCCCCTGCACCGCGTTGGAATCGCGAATGAAAATGGGGGCGAAGATCAAAACGACCCCCAAAATGGGCAATAGCCGCGCCGCATCCTGCAAACGGTTGCGGCGATAGGTGCGGCGTTCAAGGAAAAGACGCTTGGCCATGGGGTACCTTACGCGCTTGGATCGGCCCCGTTCTGCGTGGCAATCCCGCGCAGGGTTTCGACCAACTCGCTATTGGAAAACGGTTTTGTCAAAAAGGCATTGGCCCCCAGTGACATGGCCAATTCACGATCCTTGGCCTGACCTTTGGCCGTCAGCATCAAAACCGGCAGGTTCCGCGTCGCCTCATCGGCGCGCAGGTCGCGCAGGATGTCCAACCCTGACCGACCGGGCAGCATGACATCGAGCACAACGATATCCGGCGCAATTCGTGCAACCTCGTCCATGGCGGTGTTGCCCTTGCCATGGCCCTGTACCTCCCACCCTTCACGGGTAAGGATGAATCCAAGCGCTTCGACGATATTGGCTTCGTCTTCGATCAGCAAAATGCGTCCGACCAAGGCGCGTCCCTCCCCGTGGTCTGATCGGGCCAGTTTGCAAAATGCCCATCGATTAAGCAATGGAAAGCTAAAGCCCGCATAGACGCAGGAAAGCAGACACTACTGGCGCGGGATATGGGGCGTGGCGCGACAGGTTGGGCAGTCGGGTCCGACCTCCAACGGCGGCGTTTCGCCGGGCGGCGTATCCGGCGCGATTTCCTGCACCAGCATCGTGGCCTGGACTATCGGTGCCTGGCCAAAGCCGAGTTGCGCGATTTGCTCGGCCACGGACCAAGTGCGAAAGCGGCCACGCCCCGACAGGGTGACATCAACTTGCTCGGGCTGGCCCGGGCGCGATAGGGCGCGGTAGATCGGCCAGCGTGGGCAACTCACACCATAGCGCGGCAGGCTAAAACCGGGGCTGCGGCGGCGAAATAAAAGGGCGCCGGTCGCATCGATGACCGCCAGGCCAAAGCTGGCCCGTTCCAGACTGGGCGGCAGGCAGGCCATGCGCCGCAGAACCTGGGCCGTGTTGCCCGCACCTTGGGCCAGTACCAGCGCCGGGTCGTAACCGGCGGCCTGGATCTGCGGCAAAAACCGGTCGAAGGGCAGCGTAGCGGCATCCTGGGCATAGCTGGTTAACCAGCTTTCAGCCAAGGTACGGCTGTCGGGGTCGGACAGATCGGCGGCGCGGGCGATAATCGCCGGGATGGCCGCCGCGCCATCGGCCTCGATCTCGGGGAAATGATGGCCCGCCGCGTCAAACATCGCCTCAACCCGTTCCACCGGGCGGATCATGGCCTCCGCGCCACCCGGCAGTTCGAACTGATCCAAAAGGCCCGTCGCCCGGCCCGATAGGCGCTCGGCCTCCTCATGCAGGTTGCGGTGAAAGCGGCCGCGCCAGGCGGCGTCGATATCGGCCTCTCTGACCAGAATATCCGCTGTGGTGCGGATCGCGGCGACCGAGGAAAGTACCTCATGCATGGCTTCGGCCAGCGTGGGGTCATGGGTTAGGCGGTCGCGCAGACCTTCGATGGTGGCCTCTAGCTGCGAAATCCGCCGGTCCTGCGCCGCGATCAGCTCGGTCCATCCGGGAAAGCGCGTCGTAAACTCGTCGATCCGGTCGAGTTCTGGCGGCTGCGGCGCGTGGGGCGAAAGGGTTTCGGGCACGGCCTGGGCCGCAGTATGCAGCGTGGCGCGCAGGCTGGCATCGGCCCCTTCGGTCAAGGCCGCGGGTTCGACGGCCAGAACGCGGGCCAGATCGACCAGAAGCTTGCCACCGATGCGGCGGCGATTGTGTTCGATCAGGTTCAGGTAGCTGGCCGAAATTCCAACCTGCGTGGCCAATTCCGCCTGTTTGAGCCCCATGACCAGGCGACGTTCGCGAATGCGATTTCCAGTTAGCTGCGCGCGGCGTTGCGCCTGTTGTTGAGACATCTGGCCCTCCACCGGGTCGGTCAATCTTAACAGAATTTACAAACCTTGCCAGAGGGTTGCAGCACATCGGGTTCGGCAACGAAGGTCAGAAATAGGGGTCTTTACAATCGCTGCACATCCTCAAAGCTCGATTTACGCAAGCTAACAGAGCCTCGCGTTTTTCCCTTCAATTTTAACGGTCTACTGGAGGCTTACCCAATAATATGGCACATTCACTGCCGGTTAAGACTGCGACGAAGGATGGTTGCGGACCGATGACACCGCTCGCCACATTGCCACCGATGCCCGCCCCCGCGCTGATGGGTCCGCCCCTGCGCGGGACCGGACCGGAGCGGGAAGGTCCGACCGCCCTACCGCCCGATCTGGGGCTTGCTGCGGTGACCGGCGGGCGCGATGTGGCAGAGATGGATTTGCAAACCGGTCAGGCGACCAACCTTCCCCCATCAACCGCCCTGCAAGACCCGCCACAGGTCAAAGGTTTGGGTATCCCCGCACTCCACACGGCGAAGGTGGGCGATCTGGATCAGGTTGATACATCGACCGCCCAGGCCAATGTCGTGACCCAGCGGCCAGACCAACCCTATGCGCTGGCGACGGATCAGGCTCCGCAGGTCATGGATCTGCGACGCTAGCCGCCCGAACCACCATTCGACGCGAAACCCGATCCAACAAAAGAAAACGGCCCCAGCAGTGCTGGGGCCGCAGAATTCGCGTGAAAATGGCTTACTGAAGCGCGGCGTCCGTGATGACACTGGTCCACGCGCCTTCGGGCGCGGCCGTGATCACCGGATCAGACCCACCGGCCAAAAGCGTGGCCACGGTGCGTTCATAGGCCGCCGGGTCCAGCGTGCCGTCACCGCCTTCAACCAAAAGCGCAATCTCACCCATCATGCGCAGCTGATGTTCTTCGGTCTGGGCGCCGGTTTCATCGTAATCCAGCACGATCATCGCCGCATCATCGGGGTTTTCCGCCGCCCAGGCCCAGCCACGCATGGAGGCGCGGACAAAGCGGGTCATCTTGTCGACGAATTCAGGATCGGACAGGTTTTCTTCCAATGCCCAAATGCCGTCTTCCAAGGTGGCAACGCCGTAGTCTTCGTAGCGGAAGGTCACAAGCTCATCCGGCGTCACACCGGCATCAATGACCTGCCAATACTCGTTATAGGTCATAGTCGACATGCAATCGGCTTGACGCTGGATCAGCGGATCAACGTTGAAGCCCGCTTGCAGCAGGGTCACACCGTCATCGCCACCTTCGACGCCGATGCCGAGCTGGCTCATCCAGCTCAGGAACGGGTATTCATTGCCAAAGAACCAATGCGCCACGGTCTTACCGGCCAGATCGGCAGGTTCGGTAATGCCAGTATCGGCCCAGCAGGTCAGCATCAGCCCCGAACGCACGAAGGGCTGGGCGATATTGACCACAGGCAGGCCGCGTTCGCGTGCGGCCAGGGCCGAGGGCATCCAGTTCAGCATGACATCGGCGCCACCACCGGCCAGCACCTGCGGCGGGGCGATATCAGGCCCGCCGGGCTGGATCGTCACATCGAGGTTTTCCTCATCGTAATAGCCGTTTTCCAGCGCCACATAATAGCCCGCGAACTGGGCCTGCGTGACCCATTGCAGCTGCAAAGTCACTTCATCCTGAGCAAGCGCCGGGCTTGCGGCCAGCCCCAAGGCCAGCGCGGTTGTGAGTGTCTTTTTCATGGTCGTCTTCCCTCCAAGTTGGATCGGTTTGTTTGGTATGCTCAGCCTCGTCTCTGAGACGGGTGCCAGAATGTCAGCCGCCGTTCGATCAGCGCGACCAGCCCGTAAAATCCGGACCCGGCCAGTGCTGCCACGGCGATCTCAGCCCAGACCATATCCATGGCCAGGCGCCCCATCTCGATTTTTATGCGAAAGCCCATGCCGACGGTGGGTGAGCCAAAAAATTCGGCGACAATAGCCCCGATCAGCGCAAGCGTTGTGCAAATCTTCAAGCCGTTGAAGATGAACGGCAAAGCGGTCGGCAGGCGCAGCTTGATCAGGCTTTGGGAATAGCTGGCGGCATAGGTGTGCATCAGATCGCGCTGCATCGCGGTGGAGGCTTTCATGCCCTGCACGCAATTAACCAACATCGGGAAAAACACCATCGCCACAACCACAGCCGCTTTCGACTGCCAGCCAAAGCCAAACCACATCACCAGGATCGGCGCGGTGCCAACAATGGGCAGCGCGGCGATGAAATTGCCCACAGGCAGCAGCCCGCGTTGCAGGAACCCGGACCGATCAACGGCCAGCGCGGTCATAAATGCCGCGCCGCAGCCGATCACATAGCCCGCCAGTGCGCCCTTTAGGATGGTCTGCTGAAAATCGGCCCAAAGAATATCGGTGGCGTTTTGCATCTGCGCCCAAATCGCACTTGGCGCGGGCAGGATGATTGGGCTGATCTGGTAAAGCTGAACCGCCATTTCCCAAAGCGCCAGCAATGTGGCCCCGAACAGGAAGGGCACAACCAGGCGCAGCCCCCCGCCCCGCCCGCGTTCGGCCAGCAGTGCGTTGATCGCCCAGGCGCCAAACCAGACGGCAAGGATCGCAGCAAGGCGCGTATCTGCCAGGAGCGACAGCGCAATCAGCAACAGCCCAATGCCCGGCAGCACCCAGGCTGGAAGCCCGACCTTGGCGACCGCAGCCCTCATAACACCGCCCCATTGTGACAGGGGCCAAACGGAAAACGCGCGTTTTCCAGCCCGTTCTTCGCACGAAAAACCGCGCGTGGGGTCGGCGCCGCGCTCATACCCGCACCCCCATGCGCTTTAGCGTGAACTTCTCCAGCGCGCCCAACAGCATCACCAAAAGCGCCGCACAGATCGCAGCCATGAAAAGCGCTGACCAAATCTGGATCGTCTGCCCATAGTAGCTGCCGGTCAGAAGCCGCGCGCCCAAGCCAAATCGGGCGCCAGTGGGCAGTTCGGCCACAATCGTGCCGACCAAGGCCGCCGCGATGGATACTTTGAGCGAGGTGAACAGGAACGGCACCGATGACGGCAGGCGCAGTTTCCAAAAGGTCTGACTGTCGCTGGCCGAATAGGTCCGCATCAGGTCCAGATCCATGCCATTGGGGCTGCGCAGCCCCGCGACCATGCCCACCACAACCGGGAAAAAGCTGAGATAGGAGGAAATCAGCGCCTTGGGGATCAAAAGCTTCATCTCTTCGCTGATGAACCCTTGATCAACGGCAGCGTTAAGCGCGGGCAGGTTTGAGACGACCACCACGATGATCGGCGCGATGGCAAGGATTGGAATGGTTTGGCTGGCGATGGCCCAGGGCATCACACTCATATCCATCGCGCGCGAATGCACGATGCCGACCGCCAGCAGGGCGCCTAGGAATGTGCCGATGGCAAAGCCCAACAACGTGGGCGCCAGGGTGTGATAGGCGTGGAAAATCAGGTTGCGGGGATTGCCCTGAAGCTCCCCCCTCCGTTCGCGCATCACCGGTTGGCCGGCGGTCGTATCCCAAAGCTCGGCGGCGACTTGATGTGGGGTGGGCAGAACGGGGCGTTCTTGGTTCAACGTGTCGGCGACAATCTCCATCGTCGACAGTTCCAGCCCGCGGCGTTCTATCTGATCCATGGTCCAGGCGCGGTTCATGCCGATGGCCCCGGCATACCAAATCGCCACAATGGCGGCGACAACGGTCAAGACGGGCACAACGCTGGCCAAAACCTTCCGCGCGCCCATCAAGAACGACAGGCCCGAGGTGGAAGGGCTGGTTGGGCTGGCCAGATCGCTCATCCCACGCCCCTTTCCCACCGCAGAAGGACATCCGGCAGACCTTCTTCATTATCGCCATCGGTGAAGCGGATTTCCGAAAACCCTTCCCGCGCATAGAAGCGCCGCGCACCGGTATTGGCCTGGAACGTATGCAGTTCCAATGCGTTACGCCCGGCTTTTGCGTGATCCAACAAAGCCTTTCCAACCCCCCGACCGGCCCTCGCGACATAAAGCGCGGTCACTGCACCGCCGGAGCGATCCATGGCCAGAAAACCCTCAATCGGCTCTCCGGCCACCCAAACCTGGCGGTGCTGAAACACGAAATCGCGGTAGAACGCCCGCACATCTTCGCGGCTATGGATGCGCGGCATCCAAGGGCGGTCGTCAATCCAATCGTTCAGAATATCGGCGCAGGCGATCGCATCCTCGGCGCGACCTGGGCGGATCTGAAGGTCGGATTGCGCCTCAATCATCATAGGCGTGCCCTGCCCGCAGCCCTTCGCGGACGCGATGCGCGATCGCCAGAAACTCGGGCGTGTCGCGGATATCCAAGGGGCGCTCCTTCGGCAGATCGCTTTCGATCACATCGGTGATCCGACCGGGGCGCGGCGACATCACCACGATCTTGGTGGAAAGATACACCGCCTCGGGGATCGAATGGGTGACGAAGCCGATGGTCTTTTCGGTGCGCGCCCAAAGCGCCAAAAGCTGTTCGTTGAGGTGATCGCGGACGATTTCATCCAACGCGCCAAAGGGTTCGTCCATCAGCAACAGGTCAGCATCAAAGGCCAGCGCCCGTGCGATGCTGGCGCGCTGCTGCATGCCACCCGACAGTTGCCAAGGGAATTTCTTACCGAACCCCGCCAGATCGACCAGGTCCAAAACCCGCTCGACCCGCGCATCCTGTTCAGCGCGGTCGAAGCCCATGATCTCCAACGGGAGCTTGATGTTCTTTTCGATGCTGCGCCAGGGGTAAAGGCCAGCGGCCTGGAACACATAACCATAAGCCCGGTTTTGCCGCGCCTGATCCGGCGTCATCCCGTTTACGGTGATGCTACCACCGGTTGGATGCTCCAGCGCCGCGATCACCCGCAGAAAGGTGGTCTTGCCGCAGCCCGAGGGGCCAATGAAGCTGACAAAATCCCCTTTGTGGATGGTCAGGTTCACATCGCGCAGAGCTTGGACCGGGCCGTCGGCGGTTTGGAAGGTCAGGTTCAACCCTTTGGCTTCGATCACCGCCTCCGGTGCCGGGTCATTTGCGTCCAAGATTTCGGCCGGTTGCGCCATCACACCCCCGACGGAATATTCATCGGATCGCGTTCGATCTTACGCGGCGTGGTCAGCGCCTTCCATTTGCTGAGCGCAGTCGAGGCGCTGGCGTAAGGCGCGCGTTTCACGAAACGCCCACGCCCCGGTTGCGGCTGGCTGTTCTGGCCATAGGCCCAAACCACATCTCCGCGTGAAAGCGTGTAGCGAGGTTGGGCCGTAACCTCCATGCCTTCGAAGACGTTGTAATCAATAATAGATTTCTGCGTACTGACCGCGACGGTTTTGGTGATGGTCGGGTCCCAAACCACGATATCTGCATCGGCGCCAGGCACCAAAGCGCCCTTCATCGGATAGATGTTCAGGATTTTGGCGATGTTGGTCGAGGTCGCGGCGACAAATTCTTCGGGCGTCAGGCGGCCGGTTTGGACCCCTTTGGTCCAAAGCATCGCCATGCGTTCCTCAAGCCCGCCGGTCCCGTTCGGGATGGTGCGGAAATCGTTGAGGCCCATTTGCTTTTGCTCATCGGTAAAGGCCGCGTGGTCGGTGGCGACCACCTGCAGCGAGCCCGCTGACAGGCCCGCCCAAAGACTGTCTTGATGGCCCTTATCGCGGAAGGGCGGGCTCATCACCCGGCGGGCAGCATATTGCCAATCCTTGTTGAAATACTCGGTCTCATCGAGCGTTAGGTGCTGGATCAGCGGCTCGCCGTAAACGCGCATGCCTTTCTGGCGCGCCCGACGGATGGCCTCATGCGCCTGCTCACAGCTGACATGCACGATGTAAAGCGGCGTGCCGGCAGCATCCGCGATCATGATAGCGCGGTTGGCGGCCTCTCCCTCGACCTCGGGCGGGCGCGAATAGGCATGGCCTTCGGGGCCGGTGATGCCTTCGGCCATGTATTTATTCTGCAGCTCCTGCACGATGTCGCCGTTTTCAGCATGGACCAGCGGCAGCGCCCCAAGCTCGGCACAGCGTTTGAAACTGGCATACATCTCATCGTCTTCGACCATGAGCGCGCCTTTATAGGCCATGAAATGCTTGAAGGTGTTGATGCCGCGAGCTTTAACAACCTCCTCCATCTCATTGAAAATGCTTTCATTCCAATCGGTGATCGCCATGTGGTAGGAGATATCGACACAGATCTGATCTTTGGACTTCCGATCCCATTCATCGATCGCGGTCAAAAGCGAGCCGTCCGGTCCGGGCAGGCAGAAATCCACCAGCATCGTGGTGCCGCCCGCCGCAGCTGCGAAAGTGCCGGATTCAAAGGTTTCCGCCGCCGTCGTGCCCATGAAGGGCATTTCCAAATGGGTATGCGGGTCGATACCTCCGGGGATGACATAGGCGCCATCGGCGTCGATCACCTCATCACCGGTCAGGCCCTCACCAATTTGCAGGATCTTTTCGCCGTCGATCAGGATATCGGCTTTAAACTGCCGATCCGCGGTGACGATGGTGCCGCTTTTGATGACTTTGGTCATGGCAATCTCCCCCAGGGTTATCGTTAAAAATCAGGTCTGTGCCCGCGTGCAGATCATCCGCCCTTCGGTGGTTAAAAGCGGGATGTACGTGGTTTCGACCGGGCCGCGATGCAGAACCCAATAGCAGCCGTCCGATTCAATCCGGGCGGTGCCGATATTCTGGCCCGGGGCCAATAGCGCCATCACCTCAGGGCTTAGTTCCACCGTCTGCCCCTCGGGCGTTGTCGGCGCCCCACAGGCCGCCAGCAGCGCACAGGCGCCGAGCACAAAAAACTTGTGTTTCATTCCACGATCTCCGCTGTTTCCACAACAGCGTGGAATAGCACATTTGCGCCCGCTGTCGCCCATTCCGGGCTGATTTCTTCGGCTTCGTTATGCGACAGACCGTCCACACAGGGGCACATGACCATCGCAGTTGGCGCCACATCATTGATCCAACAGGCGTCATGGCCCGCGCCCGAGACGATATCCATATGGGAATATCCAAGCCGTTCAGATGCTTGGCGGATGGCGCTCACGCAGCTTTCGTCAAAAGCGGGCGGGTCAAACTGGCCGACAATCTCGCAGGAAAACTCCACCCCGATCTCCTCACAGAGCTTCGGCGCTTTGGCCATCAACTCGTCAACCATACCGTTGAGCTTATCCAAAAGATGCGTGCGCATATCGACGGTAAAGACCACCTTGCCTGGAATGATGTTGCGCGAGTTTGGATAGACATCGATATGCCCAATCGCGCCCACTGCATTGGGCTGGTTTTTCATCGCGATCTCATGCACCAGCTCGGTGATCAGCGCCAAACCCCGGCCCGCGTTCTTGCGCATATGCATCGGTGTCGAGCCGGTGTGGCTTTCTTTGCCGACAACCGTGCATTCGATCCAGCGCAGGCCCTGACCGTGCGTCACGACGCCCACGTCTTTGTCTTCGGCCTCGAGGATCGGACCCTGTTCGATATGCAATTCGAAAAAGGCGTGCATCTTGCGATCGCCGACCTTTTCGTCTCCAACCCAGCCGATGCGCTTGAGCTCATCCCCAAAACGTTTGCCTTCGGCATCGACGCGATCATAGGCCCAATCCTGGCTGTGTTTGCCCGCAAACACGCCCGAGGCCAGCATGGCGGGGGCGAAGCGCGTGCCCTCTTCATTGGTCCAGTTGGTAACAACGATGGGGTGCTTGGTTTTGATCCCCAAATCATTGAGCGAACGGATGATTTCGAGCCCGCCCAAAACCCCCAACACCCCGTCATATTTACCACCCGTGGGCTGGGTATCGAGGTGTGAGCCGACATAAACCGGCAGCGCGTCTGGGTCCGTCCCCTCACGCCGGGCGAACATATTGCCCATGGTGTCGACACCCATGCTCATACCCGCCGCCTCGCACCAGGATTGGAACAGGGCGCGGCCTTCGGCATCTTCATCGGTCAAGGTTTGGCGGTTGTTGCCACCCGCAATGCCCGGCCCGATCTTGGCCATTTCCATCAGCGAGTCCCACAGACGCTCGCCATTGATTTTCATATTCTCGCCGGGGGCTGGCATGGTCGTCCCTATTCGTCTGACTGTGATTGGTTTGACAGGTCTTGCAGCACCTGCAGGGCCCTTTCGGCCATGGAAAAAGGCACAAAGACATGATCGTGATGGGTGGCCGCGATGACATTGGCCGGGATACCTTGTTCGGCCAACGCAGAAGACACCGCCGCGGTCAGCCCAACGCCATCAAGGGCCGAGAAGACCTGCAAGGTGATCTGGGCCATTGCATCTTCGTCCGAGGCCGTGCCGGGCACCAGGACCGAGACGCCTTCGGCTTCCCGAAACACTGCCTGCGCGTTGGATAACAGGTCCGGCAGGTCGGTTTCGGGCACGCTCCGAAACACCCAGGCGCCCGGCTGTTGTTCCGGGCGCATCTGGCGGACCATTTCGGCCCCGTCTTTTATGACTTTCGGCGTGGTCATGCGGGTCAGTCGATGGCCTCCAGCACCTCGCGCAATGTGCCAACCAGTTCATCGATATGGGATTTCTCGATGATCAGCGGTGGCGACATGGCGATAATATCGCCTGTGGTGCGGATCATTATGTTCTTGTCATACGCGGCGAGGAAGGCGGCAAAGGCGCGCTTGGTGGGCTCGCCTGCAATCGGCTCCAACTCCACCCCGCCGATCAGACCCAGATTGCGGACATCGATGACATGGGGTGCATCTTTCAGACTGTGCAGCGCGTCTTCCCAATAGGGCGCGATCTCGGCGGCGCGTTCAAAAAGCCCTTCCTCAAGATAGGTCTCAAGCGTCGCCAACCCGGCGGCGGAGGCCAGCGGGCTGCCGGAATAGGTATAGCCGTGGAACAGCTCGATCAGGTTTTCGGGGCCCTGCATGAAGGCGTCATGGATGCCCGCCGTCGCCAGCACCGCGCCCATCGGCACGGCCCCATTGGTCAAGCCTTTGGCGCAGGTGATCATGTCGGGCATGACATCGAAATGCTCCGCCGCGAAAGGCGCGCCTAGGCGGCCGAACCCTGTGATTACCTCATCAAAGATCAGGAGAATGCCATGTTTGGTGCAGATATCGCGCAGGCGCTGCAGATAGCCCTTGGGCGGGATCAACACGCCCGCCGACCCCGCGACGGGTTCGACGATGCAAGCCGCGACGGTTTCCGCGCCATGCAGGGCCACGATGCGTTCCAACTCGTCCGCCAGGTTCGCGCCATGTTCAGGCATACCACGGGAAAAGGCGTTCTTTTCGATCAGATGGGTGTGCGGCAGGTGGTCGACACCATTCAGAAGCGTCCCGAACACCTTGCGGTTATTGACGATGCCGCCCACCGAAATGCCGCCGAAATTCACCCCGTGATAGCCGCGCTCGCGCCCGATCAAGCGGGTCCGACTGCCCTGACCAATCGCCCGTTGATAGGCGATGGCGATCTTCAGCGCGGTTTCAACCGATTCAGAACCGGAATTGGTGAAGAACACATGCTCAAAGGGTTTCGGTGCCAAATCACGCAGCCGGTTGGCCAGTTCAAACGCTTTGGGGTGGCCCATCTGAAAGGCGGGGGCATAGTCCAACTCAGCCGCTTGTTTCTGGATCGCTTCGACAATCTTGGGGCGGTTATGGCCCGCATTACAGCACCAAAGCCCCGCAACACCATCCAACACTTGGCGACCATCGGCGGTGGTGTAATGCATCCGGTCGGCTGACACCAACATGCGCGGCGCCTGCTTAAACTGCCGATTGGCGGTGAAGGGCATCCAAAACGCGCTGAGGTCGTTGGGCACCGGGCTTGGACGATCTAGGGCCATTGTGGCATTTCCCCCTGACCCCGAGGCCACGCGCTGACATCGGCAGGTCATTTTCTTTTTGACCAAACGGTCAAGGACACGCTAGCAGAGGCGCTGTGCCAGTCAATGAATTGAATGTCAGCACTTGCTTAATCGCAAGGCAAATGATGCGGAAAGGGGCACAACCGCCCCGCGATTGGGCATGTGGTGAACACATCTTTGAGCGAAGCAACCGGATTACATGACAGCCGCACAACCCCAGACCCGAATCCAACGCAAGAATCGCCGCGCCATTATGGAGGCCGCGTTGGAAGTGTTTTCGAAACATGGGTTTCGCGGCGCGACCTTGGATCAGATCGCGGGTGAGGCCGGTCTGTCAAAGCCAAATTTGCTTTATTACTTCCCGTCCAAAGACGCAGTGCATATCGCGCTCCTGAGTGCGCTGATGGACACCTGGCTGGACCCACTGCGCGAGTTGGATGCCGAGGGTGATCCGCAAACCGAATTGTTGGGCTATGTGCAGCGTAAATTGCAGATGAGCCGCGATTTTCCCAGAGAATCGCGGCTTTTCGCCAATGAGATCGTGCAAGGCGCGCCCCGGATCGAAACCGCATTGGCCACGGATCTAAAGGCTCTGGTCGATGAAAAGGCCAAAGTGATCGAGGCTTGGATCGACGCTGGCAAATTGGCCCCGGTCGATCCGCATCATCTGATCTTTTCGATCTGGGCCCTAACCCAGCATTACGCCGATTTCGATGTGCAGGTACGCGCCGTTCTTGGCCCGGACCGCGATCCGGTTGCTGAGGCCGAGGGGTTTTTGGAAACGCTCTTTGGTCGATTGCTCAAGCCCTGACCGCGCAATTTGATCGGCAGCGGGCCGGTGGAAATCCCTCGTGTGATCCCCATTTAAACGCTGTCGACTCCGCTTTTCCCCAGGGCCTCTGTGGTGTAGGAAGCGCGCAATATGCGAAAGCCATATCTCGGGCCTGCGCCGCGCCGGGATCAAGAACGAGGGAAGAATGACCAAGCACACCCATGACAGTGACGTGGCCTTTATCAAGGCTTTGGCCGAACTTCTGCGCGAAAACGATCTGACCGAATTGCAGGTCAAGCGCGACTATGGCGAAGATGATGCACTGAATGTCCGGGTGTCGCGGCAAATGATGGCCGCCCCGCAGATCCAGGTGCCGATGGCGCCCGCAGCCCCTGCAGCGCCCGCGGCCCCTGCCCCGGCAGCCGCCCCGGCCGCGGCCGAAAGCCCCTCAGACGATCCGGCCCAGGCCCCCGGTGCCGTGACCTCGCCCATGGTGGGCACGGTTTATCTGCAATCCGAGCCGGGCGCGCCCGCGTTTGTATCGGTTGGCGACAAGGTGACCGAGGGTCAGACACTGCTGATCGTTGAAGCGATGAAAACCATGAACCAGATCCCCGCGCCGCGCGGTGGCACGGTCAAACGCATCCTGGTCGAAGACGGCGCCCCCGTCGAATTTGGCGCGCCTTTGATGATCCTCGAATAAGGCGGGTCGTCGATGTTCAAGAAAATCCTGATCGCCAATCGGGGCGAAATCGCCCTCCGCGTTATTCGCGCCGCGCGCGAGATGGGGGTCGAAACCGTCGCCGTGCATTCGACCGCTGACAGCGACGCGATGCATGTACGCATGGCGGACGAGGCGATTTGCATTGGCCCGCCCTCGGCCACGGATAGCTACCTGTCGATGCCAGCGATCATTTCGGCCTGCGAGATCACCGGGGCCGAAGCGATCCATCCGGGTTACGGCTTCTTAAGCGAAAACGCGCAGTTTGTGCAGATCGTCGAAGACCATGGGATCAAATTCATCGGCCCCTCGGCAGAGCATATCCGCCTAATGGGCGATAAGATCACGGCCAAAGACACGATGAAAACCTTGGGCGTGCCATGCGTGCCCGGCTCTGACGGCGGTGTGCCCGATCTGGCCGCCGCGCGCGAGGTCGCTGAACAGACCGGCTATCCGCTGATCGTGAAAGCCACCGCAGGCGGCGGCGGGCGCGGCATGAAGCTGGCGCGTAGCGCCGATGAGCTGGAAACCGCGTTCCGAACCGCCAGATCCGAGGCCAAGGCCGCATTTGGCAATGATGAAGTGTATTTGGAAAAATACTTGGGCCAGCCGCGCCATATTGAGGTGCAGGTGTTTGGCGATGGCAAAGGCAACGCTGTGCATCTGGGCGAGCGCGATTGTTCGCTGCAGCGCCGCCACCAAAAGGTGTTTGAAGAGGCGCCCGGCCCCGCCATCGACCCCGCCACCCGCGATGAGATTGGCGCAACCTGCGCCAAGGCCGTGGCCGATCTGGGCTATGAGGGTGCGGGTACCATCGAGTTCTTATATGAGAATGGCGAGTTTTTCTTCATCGAGATGAACACGCGGCTTCAAGTCGAACATCCGGTGACCGAGGCGATTTTTGGCGTCGATCTTGTGCGCGAGCAAATCCGTGTCGCCGCCGGTCTGCCGATGTCGTTCAATCAGGGCGATTTGGAGGTGAACGGTCACGCGATCGAGGTGCGGATCAACGCCGAAAAGCTGCCGAATTTCGCCCCGTCGCCCGGCACAATCAGCCAGTACCACACACCCGGCGGCCTTGGCGTGCGCATGGATAGCGCGCTTTATGATGGCTACCGCATCCCACCCTATTACGACAGTTTGATCGCCAAGCTGATCGTGCATGGCCGCGACCGGCCCGAGGCGTTGGCGCGTCTGAACCGGGCCTTGGGTGAGTTGATTGTGGATGGGGTCGATACCACGGTGCCGCTTTTTCACGCCCTGCTGCAAGCGCCTGAGGTGCAAAACGGCGATTACACGATCCACTGGCTGGAAGGCTGGTTGGCCGAAAACCTTGCCTAAGCCGCCCCCCGGGACAAGCGCTGCACCGCTCTGCCCCGGGGAGCTACCGCTTTTGGACGAAGACAGCCCGTTCCTGGACCTGGGACCAGGCCTGCCCTTGGGGCGAATTTTTCACTTTCCGCAAGACTTTCCCGGATCGCAGACTATGTCGCGCCCTATGGCGCATGACATGTTCCACCCGGCGCGGCCCGCGCTGACGCCAGAATTGATGATCCGGGCTTATGCTGCGGGCATTTTTCCGATGTCAGACGGGGCGGATCATCCCAATATATTTTGGGTCGACCCGCAATGTCGGGGCGTCTTTCCATTAGATGGCTTTCACATCTCGCGCAGCCTGCGCCGCCGCCTGCGCAAAGGCGGGTTCGAGGTGCATGTGAACCGCGATTTCATGGGCACCGTTGATGCCTGTGCCGACCGGCCCGAGACCTGGATCAACGAAGAAATCTATAGCACCTATCTGGCCCTTTACGCCCAAGGCTATGCCCATTCGGTCGAGGTCTGGATGGATGGCGAGCTGGCGGGCGGCGTTTTCGGCGTCGCGCTAGGGGCGGCGTTTTTCGGCGAAAGCATGTTTTCGCGCCGCACCGATGGGTCGAAAATTGCACTAAGCTATTTGGTGGATCGCCTGCGCACCGGCGGTTTCCAATTGTTCGACACACAGTTCACCACCGACCACCTGAAAAGCCTTGGCGCACAGGATGTGCCGCGTTCGGAATATCGGCGTCAGCTGAAATCCGCCGTGACCGCACCGGCCAATTTCTTCGCCGCTGACACGCCTGACCCGGACCAGTTGATCACCAGCCTGAACGCGGCCTAGGTTTCGGCGCAGCGCAGCACCCAGACATCGTAGCGGGGATGTTCCAGCGCGTTTAACGCGGGGCTAGAGGCGACCATCCAACCGTCGAACAAGCTGTTGCCATCAAGATCGAAGATTTGCAGATGCGCGAATGCGTCGGAGCTTGGATCATCCACCGGATAGCGGCAATCGAGCAATTGGATGGCGATCCGGCCGAACATCACGGTTTCCCCAACGCCCATATCCACATCCGTCGGGCGGCCCAATGTCTTGTCGAGCGCGCGCAGGGTGACACGGCTGGCTTGTTCCGTCGCGGGCTGGCTGACCGAGGTGACTGGCGTGCCGGTGCCTGGGAAAAGGAAGAGGCCGGTGTCATCCTCCTCCAACGCGCTGTCATCGCCATTTAGGATGTCGAGCTGGATATCCGGGCCATCGGGCAGAACGCCATCGTCGCCAAGCGAGGGGACAACGCTGCCATCATCGGGCAAGGTTCCGAAATCAAACCCGTCCAGCAGCGGGGTTTCTTCGCCGAAATTGTCGAATTGCTGCGCAGCCACAGGCCCAACAGCCAAGGCCATCACGACACCCCAAACGCCAATGAGCCGAGAAAGACCGGTCATTCCGACCCGTCACCGGTGACAAACCGCAATAGCAGATTGACCAGACTGACCGAGCTTTGCGTATCGGTGATCGCATCGCCTTCGGCCAGGTTGAACGGCGAGCCGCCAGGGATGATTTCCAGGAACGAGCCGCCCAGCAAGCCTTCGGAGGCAATCGCCAAAGCGCTGTCATCAGGCAGGTCCAGCCCATCACGCACGGTAAAGGTGGTTTCGGCGCGGAAGGTGACCGGATCAAGCCGCATGCCCGTGACCGTGCCAACGCGAACGCCGGCCATGCGCACCTCGGTCCCAACCGTGATGCCTTCGGCGCTGCGGAAGGACGCTTGCAACTCGTAACTGCCGGGATCGCGTGAAAACCCGGTCGATTGCGCGGCATAGATGAAAAAGCCAATGGCCACAGCCATCACTGCGCCCCCGACCAAAACCTCGGTCACCGTGTTGTCAGTATCAGCCATGCTGTTCCCTTTTCGCGCGGGTCGCAGCGGGTTATTCCGGGCGCCACGCCTCATAATCGCGACGGTCGGCCGGTTCAGCGTGACGCAGCGAGCCCGCCGGAGCATAGGCCGCGCTGGTGCCGGTCAGGTTCGGCAGGTGCGGCTTTTCCCAATCCTTATGGGGCACGGGGCGGTCGGTGGGCGGTTCATCCCAGGTGTGATGCAACCACCCATGCCATTCCGCGCTGACGCGGCTGGCTTCGGCTTCACCATTGAAGATAACCCAGCGCCGGTCGCCCTTGCGCGAGCGGTAGAACGTGTTGCCTTGCGCGTCTTCGCCCACTTTTTCCCCATGGCGCGCCGTGAAAATCTGCGTGCCAATGGTCGAGCCATGCCACCAGGTTGCCAGGCGTTTGATGAAGTTCAACATGGGGCCTCTCCGCTGCTTTAGCCTTTGCGGGTTGTTGGGATGCTTTTGCCCCATTGGCAAAGGGCCGTCCAGTGCCAAGCGGTCGCGCCGTTGCTGAAGCGGTGATCCAAAGGCGCGCTGCGCGCATTTTCTCCAGCTCGCTGCGCTCCGGCTTTGGGGCGCTGCCCCCGCGCCTTGCGGCGCTCCCCCGCCATATTTTCGGGATAAAGATTGGGACGGGTGTCATGTAGGTCGGTCCGTGGCGGGATGATGGTTTGCCGACGCGGTGCGGGTCAGAACGCCTGATCTTTCCAGGCAAGTGCGCGATTGTTTGCGCGCCGGGCTTGGATTAAGCCCAGAGGCAAGTGGAGAAGATGCATTTAAGGGAGAGATCCATGACCGACGGCCCAAGCTACGGTTTCGATACGCTGCAAATTCATGCCGGGGCACGGCCCGATCCGGCCACGGGGGCGCGGCAGACGCCGATTTATCAGACCACGGCCTATGTGTTCCGCGATGCGGAGCACGCGGCGGCTTTGTTCAATCTGCAAGAGGTTGGCTATATCTATTCGCGCCTAACGAACCCAACAGTTGCGGTTTTGCAGGAGCGTTTGGCGACCTTGGAGGGCGGTGTTGGCGCGGTTTGCTGTTCCTCGGGCCATGCGGCGCAGATCATGGCGCTGTTCCCGCTAATGCAGCCTGGGTGCAATGTGGTGGTCTCGACCCGGCTTTATGGTGGCACGGTCACCCAGTTTAGCCAGACCATCAAGCGCTTTGGCTGGTCGGCCACCTTCGTGGATTTCGACGATTTGGATGCGGTGAAAGCCGCGATTGACGAAAATACCCGCGCAGTGTTCTGCGAATCCATCGCCAATCCAGGTGGCTACATCACTGATCTACGCGCCATTGCCGATGTCGCGGATGCCGCCGGTCTGCCGTTGATTGTCGACAACACCTCGGCCACGCCGTACCTGTGCCGCCCGATTGATCATGGCGCGACCTTGGTGGTGCATTCGACCACCAAATACCTGACCGGCAACGGCACCGTGACCGGTGGCGCGGTGATCGATAGCGGCCGGTTTGATTGGTCGGCCAGCGACAAATTCCCAAGCCTGAGCGCCCCGGAGCCCGCCTATCACGGGTTGAAGTTCCACGAGACCTTTGGCCCGCTGGCTTACACGTTCCACGGCATCGCCATTGGCCTGCGCGATTTGGGCATGACGATGAACCCGCAAGCCGCCCATTACACGCTGATGGGGATCGAAACCCTAAGCCTGCGGATGGAACGCCATGTTGAGAACGCTGTGAAGATCGCAACCTGGCTGGAAGGCCATGATGCGGTCGAGGCCGTAACCTATGCAGGCCTTGAAAGTTCCCCCTATTTCGACCGGGTTGCAAAGATTTGCCCAAAGGGTGCGGGCGCGCTGTTCACCGTGGCGCTGAAGGGCGGCTATGAGGCTTGCGTGAAATTTGTCGATGCGCTGGAAATTTTCAGCCATGTCGCGAACCTGGGCGATACACGCAGCTTGGTGATCCATTCGGCCTCGACCACGCACCGGCAATTGACGCCCGAGCAGCAGACCGCTGCCGGGGCCGCGCCGAATGTCGTGCGTCTGTCGATTGGTATCGAAGATGCCGATGATCTGATCAACGATCTCGACCGCGCGCTGTCATAGGCCGCGGGCTAGATCGCAGGCCGCGTCGCGCAGGCAACCGACCGGATTCCGCCGATTGGGTGCCTGCGCCATTGCGAATGGTTTTCCCGGCGCGAACAGTCATGTAATAGAGGCGGTCATGGGGGACTCACGGGCGCAAGCGCGCTCTGTCGACATGTCTGAGGTTCGGATTGGCGGTTGATTTCGCACTATTTCTTTCTCCGGAGGGGATCGCGCTGGCGCATCGCCAAAGCGCGGGCCATTGGAGTTTTGTCGGGGAAACCCGGATCGATGTGGATGACCTGCCCGCCGCATTGGCGGATTTGCGCGCAAAGGGCGTCGAGCGCGGGGGGGATGGGTTTGAGACCGTCTTGGTGCTGCCCGACGACCAGGTTCTTTATACCTCCTTCATGGCGCCGACGGGTGATGCCGATCTGACCAAAGCGCGGATCGAAGATGGGCTGGATGGGCTGACGCCCTATGCCGTCGCCGATCTGATCTATGATTTCCGCGCGATTGAAGAGGATCGGGTCAAAGCCGCCGTTGTGGCGCAGGAGACCTTGGATGAAGCGCGCGGGTTTGCCGAAGCGCATGGGTTCAAAGCCGCAGGGTTTGCGGCGATGCCGCCCATGGAACGGTTCCCGGGCGTGCCGGTGTTTGGGGACGGGGCAAGCCTTGGCCTGAGCAGCGACGGGCTGGCCTTTGGGCCGGATAGTTGGGCTGCGGAAAGCGCTGTCGATGAGCAGGCGGCGGACGAGACAGAGGTTGAGCAGGACGAGCCGGACAGTACCGCTGAACCGGGCGAAGAAAAAGCCGAGGACAAGGCTGAGGATGTGGCCCCGGCCGACACCACGCCTGAGGTAGACACCGGGGCTGATGAAAGCGAGAAGCCGGAACCAGCAGCGCCCGAGGCTGAGGAGAGCACCGAAACCGTAAAGCAGGAGCAGGAGCCGGAGCCGGAGCCGGAGCCGGAGCCGGAGCCGGAGCCGGAAAAGCTGGCCGCAGACGCCGAGCCAGTCAAACCCGCACTCGCTGCGGCAGACCAATCTGAGCCAACCGACTCAGGCACAGAGGAAGAGGTTTCGGCGGCAGAGCCCGAGCCGAATGCCACCCCGGAGCTTGCACCAACACCGATTGCCGACCCGAGCTTGTCAGCCCCGGTCGAACCCATCGACGCGGAAGATGCGGGCGAAGCACAGGACGAGGCGCCGGACACCAAAGAGCCCGAGCCTACAGCGGCAGCCGACGAAGCAAGCGCTCCAGCCACATCAGAGGCGGAGACCAAACCCGCCCAGCCCAAAGCGCCAAAAGCCGAAAAGCGCGGACGCGCGAAAGGCAACGCATCGCGGCGCTTTACCCCCATCCCTGCTGGCGACCCGCCCGAACCGACTGTCGAAGCCCCACAGGTCTCGGCCCAGGTAGAGCCTGACGACATCCCCCCTGCCCCGAGCTTTTCTTTCGCGGCGCGGCGGGGCAAGGCCGCAGCACCACCCGCCAAACCGGGCCGCATCGTTGGCCCGCGCAGTTCGCGCCTGGGTTTTGGCGTGGCGGACAGGCCGGGCTCCACCGAACCAGTCCTGCACCCCGACGCAGCGCCAAGTGCGAGCGAGGTGGCCGAACCGGCCAAAGCCCCGGCTTCCGGCCTCGCCGCGCAGCTCACACGGGTGCGCGATGCCAGCAAAGCCCGCCCGAAGCGTGAAACCCCGGCAGCCTCGCCTGCCGTACCTGGGCCCGAAGTCGCGCGCGACCAAGCCGCCCGCACCGACCTGGGTGGCTCCAACCCGTTTGATGCCCCGCCGCCGTCCGAACCGCGCGGGCGCAGAGCGGGCGCTTTGGCCATGGTTGCAGGTGCAGCCACAGGGGCCGCCGCCATGGGCGGTCGGTTGGTCAAGAACGCGCGCAACCGTCGCGGCAAGCAAACCGACGCGCCAGCCGCTGCGGAGGCGACATCGGCCTCAACCACCGCAGATGGCTCGCTCACCTCGGGTCTTTTGGCGCGCAAACCGGTTGAGTCCGCCGGGCCCTCCTTCCGCACCGGGTTGATCTTGACCATGATCCTGCTGGTCTTGTTGGCCATGGTGGCAATCTGGTCGGTCCTGTTCCTGCCCAACAGTCCAGTGGCGCGCCTGTTCACCTCGGGCGGGGAAGAGCTGGCCAGCACCGACCCGCTGGACGCGCCGGCAGCGCCCTCGGTCGTCACCGCGCCGCCCGCGATTGGGGCGTTGGACGAAGGTGATACACCCCTCGAAGAGGGTCTTGAGCAAGACGCCGCGCTGATCGATGCCGAAGATGCTGCGATAGACCCGGCGCAGCTGGCCGCGCTGACCCCTGAACTCAGCGAAGAGCCCGAGCTGCCTGCGGCACTGGAAGATGAACTGCCCGATATCGACGCCGAGTTGGAATTGGAGCCGCTGCCGCCCCTGCCCGAAGATCTTCTGCCCTCGCTGGAGGAAGCCGAGCGGCTTTACGCGGATGACGGTATCTGGGCGCGCACGCCCGAGCGCCCGGCCCTCAGCCCGTTCGACATCACCGAGGATGTCTATGTCGCCTCCATCGATCCTGAGATTACCGGCCTTGATGCCATCGCCCTGCCACCCGCCGGGGTCGACCCCAACGAAACCCTGCGCCGCATCGCTGCCCCGCCTGCCTTTGGGGCCGATCTAACTGTCGACGAACGCGGTCTGGTGGAAGCGACGCCCGAAGGGGTTTTGACACCGGAAGGGGCCTTTGTGATCGCGGGCGTGCCGCCGGTTGCCGCCGTGCCGCGCCCACGTGACGCGCTGCCCGCTGCCGCAGCAGCCCCGGACCTGCCCGAAATTAATGTTGAAGACGCGATCCTTGGCACCTTCCGCCCAACGCAGCGCCCCGGCGATCTGGGCGAGTTGCGGGAACGGCAGCTTTTGGGCGGTTTGACGGTGACCGAATTGGCCGAACGCAGACCAACCTCACGCCCGCTTTCGGCGCAGGAGGCCGCAGCCCAAGCCTCGCTCTTCCCCGGTGACAGCGGCGCTGAGGCAGACGGCACAGCGATTGAGGGCGGCACGGCCCTGGCGATTGCCGCCTCTCGCGTGCCCCCGATCCGCCCCAGCAATATTGCCGCCATCGTGGCCGCCGCCGAACGCGCGCCGGCTGCGGTTGAAGCGGTGCCCGCCGCGGTCGCAGCGCCGCAGCCCTCGATCCCCTCCAACGCCTCGGTCACCCGTGCCGCGACCGAGCGGAATGCCATCCGCCTGCGCGACGTGAATCTGATCGGCGTGACCGGAACCCCGTCCGACCGCCGCGCCATGGTGCGCCTGCCCTCGGGCCGGTTCGTGCGGGTCGGCGTGGGTGATCGGCTGGATGGCGGGCGTGTCGCCGCGATTGGGGAAAACTCGCTGCAATACGTCCGCAATGGGCGCAACATCACCCTGGAAATCCCAGGCTGATCCCACCTTCATCTTTCCCAAAATACGCAAAGACTAGGCCAGCCAAAGCTTCCTGGTCCCTCATGTTTGTCGCGCCGATCGCCGCTCATTTTCCGCCATGGAAAATGCGCCCGGCGGGGCCGTAGGCCGCGCCACCCCTGTTAAAGCAAGAACACGACGGCCAGTCCCAAAAAGGCAAAGAACCCAACCACATCGGTCACCGTGGTCACAAACGCGCCGGAGGCCAGGGCCGGGTCGATCCGCAATCGATCCAAAGCCACCGGCACCAAGATCCCGGCCAAACCTGCGATCAACAGGTTGATCACCATCGCCGCCGCAATCACGCCACCAAGGGCCGCGCTGCCAAACCAGATCAGGCCAATCACCCCCATCACAACGGCAAAGATCAGCCCGTTGATCAGGCCCACCCCGGCCTCGCGCCCGATCACCCGCATCAGGTTCGAGCGCGTCAAATCCTTGGTCGCAATCGCGCGCACCGCAACGGTCAGGCTTTGCGTCCCCGCATTGCCCCCCATTGAGGCCACGATGGGCATCAACACCGCCAGCGCCACCAATTGGGCAATCGCCGCTTCAAACTGAGCGATCACCAGCGAGGCCAGGATTGCCGTGATCAAGTTCACAAACAGCCAGGGAAAACGCTGCTTTGTGGTGCTCATGATCTTGTCCGACAGACTTGATTCCTCGCCCACACCGGCCAGGCGTAACAGGTCTTCCTCCGCGGCCTCATCCAAAACGATCATCGCGTCATCGATGGTGATCACACCCACCAGGCGGCCATCCTCATCCACCACGGGGGCCGAGATGAGGTGATACTGATTGAACGCATAAGCGACCTCATCCTCGTCCTGGGTGGCGGGGATGACGCGGAAACTATCTTCGGTTAGGTCGATCAACTCGGTCTTCCGCGCCGCCGCCAAAAGCCGCCCAAGGGTGACATAGCCCGTGGGTTTCATGCGCGGATCGGTCAGGATGACATGGTAGAACTGTTCCGGCAGCTCGGTCTTATGGGCGCGCAAGTAGTCGATCATATCGCCCACGGTCCAATGCTCGGGCGCGTGGACAACCTCGCGCTGCATCAGACGCCCAGCGGATTCCTCGGGGTAAGACAGCGCTTGTTCGACCGCCACCCGGTCAGTGGCGTCAAGCGCGTCTAGGATGGCCTCCTGCTGCTCATCCTCCAGATCCTCGACCAGATCGACCACATCGTCGGAATCAAGCTCGCGCACCGCCTCGGCCAGCACCTGATCGGGCAGCAGGGCGATGACCTCCTCGCGCAGACCTTCGTCCAGATCCGACAACACCTCCCCATCGATGCCCTTAGACCACAGCGCCAACCAGCGTTCTCGTTCAGAGGCCGAGATTTGCTCCAAAAGGTCTGCAATATCAGCGGGATGCAGCGGGTCCATCAACGCGTCGACAGCGACCACATCGCCCGCGTCCACCGCATCACGCAGTTCCGTCCTTAGCGTGTCATCCAGGGCATAGGCGTCGCGCGCATCCTCCAGGGCGTCGTCCTGCAACAACTCATTTTGGTCGGCCATGGCACACTCCGCACTGATCGGTGGCATTCCTTTGCGTCATTGCCCCTAACATAGGGTCTGACAAGCCGCTATCACTGTCACAGGGAATTCGAACAAGCCTAGGAAACGCGATGGGCGAACGGCTGATTTTGGGGCAGGTTCTGTCCTTTGAGGGGGATCCTTACGCGCTGGGCGTCGACAGCGTGCGCCATATCAGACAGGGCGCGGTGCTGGTCGAAAATGGGCTGATCACCGATCTGGGTGAGGCTGACACGTTGCGGCGCGCCCGTCCCGATGTGCCGGTGACCGATCATGGCGATCACCTGATTCTGCCCGGCTTTGTCGATGCCCATGCCCATTATCCACAGACCGCCATCATCGCTTCCTGGGGCAAACGGCTGATCGATTGGCTGAACACCTATACCTTCCCCGAAGAAGCGCGGTTTTCCGACAGTAGCTATGCTGCGGATGTCGCCAAGCGCTATTTCGATCTAATCTTGGCGCAAGGCACCACAACGGTGGCCAGCTATTGCACCATCCACCCCGAAAGCGCCGATGCTTATTTCACCGAGGCGCAGAGGCGCGGCCTGCGCGCCTTGGGCGGCAAAACCTGCATGGACCGCGATACCGCCCCGGCCAACCTGCGCGACACCGCGCAGGCCGCCTATGACGATAGCCATGCTTTGTTGGACCGCTGGCATGGTGTCGATCGGTTGTCTTACATCATCACCCCGCGCTTTTCTCCCACCTCAACCGAGGCGCAGTTGGACGCGCTGGGCGCTTTATGGGCCGAACACCCGGATTGCCTGATGCAGACCCACATCAGCGAGCAAACGGATGAGGTCGCCTGGGCCAAATCGCTTTACCCCCAGGCGCGCGATTACCTCGACACCTATGAGGCGCATGGGTTGCTGGGTCCGAATGGCATTTATGGCCACGCCATCCATCTGGAACCGCGCGAGATCGACCGCTTGGCCGAGGTTGGGGCCGCCGTCGTGCATTGCCCGACCTCCAACGCCTTTATCGGATCGGGTCTGTTTGACATGGGCCTGCGCGCGCGGATGCGGGTGGGTCTAGCCACCGATACCGGCGGCGGGTCTAGTTTCTCGATGTTGCGCACCATGGCCTCGGCTTACGAGATTGGGCATTTGCGCGGCCATTCCCTGCACCCCTCGGAACTGATTTGGCTCGCCACCGGAGGGTCGGCTGCCGCGCTGCGGCTGGGGGACAAGATCGGCCGCGTCGCACCAGGGTTCGAGGCCGACCTGATCGCAGTCGATCTGGCCTCGACGGAGGCGATCGCGCAGGCCACGGCACGGGCCGAGGATATCTGGCAGGCGGTTTTCCCCACCATCATGATGGGCGATGACCGCGCCATTGCGCAGGTCTATGTCGCGGGTCAGCCGCTATAGGCCTAGGTCGTGGAACACATTTGGCAACATCTCGGGCAGGTCTTCGGCGATGAGGCCCGGCCCAAAGCGGCGGGCGGCCTCCACATGCAGCCAAGCGCCGGTTTCCGCGGCCGATTGCGCGCCATAGCCACGGGCAAGCAGGCCCGTGATCATCCCGGCCAACACATCGCCTGACCCTGCCGTCGCAAGCCAGGGGGCCGCGCGCCTGTAAACGGCGGCGTTGATCGCGGCCGCGCCCGTTGGATCGGCAATCACCGTATCAGTGCCTTTGAACAAGACAACGCAACCTGCCCGCGCCGCTGCCGCCCGCGTGGCGTCAAGCTTGGAATAGGCCGGGCCGCGCGTGGCTGGCGCGCTGAGTTGATCAGCGATGTCGGGGAAAAGCCGCGCAAACTCCCCCCCATGGGGTGTCAGAACCGATTGAGGGTGAAGGCGGTCGAACAGCGCCTGAGGATCATCGGCAAACGCAGTCAGCGCATCGGCATCCAGCACGACGGGCCGATCTGCGGCCAAGGCGGCCAAAACCAAATCCCGCGTTTCTTGGGAGACGCCCAGCCCCGGCCCGAGGCAGAGCGCGTTGAGCCGCGTGTCCTGCAACAATGCCTTTGCCCCCTCAGCCCCATCGCAGCGGCGGCACATGATCGCCGTCAGATGGCTGGCGCATTCCATCATCGCCGAGCCGGGCGCGGCGACCGTCACCAGCCCTGCCCCAACCCGGAGCGCCCCGCGCGCCGCCAAGCGCGCGGCACCGGATCGACCCATTGGTCCGGAAAAGACCAGCGCATGACCGTGGCTGTATTTGTGAGCGCCGGTTGGTTGGTTGGCTTTGGACAATCGATGCGGATCAGGCGCGACGAGCTGCGTCGGCTGTTCTGCAGCGTCATCTGCCTTCGCTGTTGGCAGGCCGATATCCACCACCACCACCTGGCCGGAATGATACGGCCCGCGGTCCAGGTAATGCCCCGGTTTTGCTGTGTGGAACGTGACCGTCAGCGCGGCCGTGGGTCGTTCGAACCCGCCCAAAACGCGACCGCTATCGGAACAGAGACCCGATTGGATATCGATGCAGACAAGGCGTTGTTGCCGCGACAAGTCAGTGGCGATTTGGGCAAGCGCCTGACCGGGGTCGCCCTCGACCGCACGCGTCAACCCTGTGCCGAACAGCGCGTCGACAATCAGGTCCGCCTGCACGCCACCACCCAAGAACCCATCCAACGGTTCGACCGCGCCCAGTTCCAGCCATCGATCGTAATTCCGGCGCGCGTCGGGGGGCAAACTGCCGGGCGAGCCGAAAAGACATACCTCAACCTCCCACCCCCAGGTTTTCAGGATACGCGCGACAACAAATCCGTCGCCGCCATTGTTGCCCGGTCCGCATAGGATGATGGCTTTGTATGACCTCGCCGCAAGCTCTGGCCATTTTTCGAAGATCGCATCGACCACGCCCTGGCCTGCGCGCTCCATCAACTCCAGCCCGGTGACGGCGCCGCTGGCGATGGCAGCCTCCTCTGCGGCACGCATTTGGGCGGCGGTCAAAAGCACTGTCATGGAGAAGATTCACTTTCGCACATTTATTGGGCGCTTTGCCTATTTTCACATCGCAACACCTGGAATCCCAAGGCGTGAGCGAACCGCGCCACGCTACCGCATGGACGGCCTCAACACAAAATGCTGTCAGGGATCGCGCGCGGGTGACTTGGGTGAAGGAGGCATTGGCCCACATGAAAAAGATCGAAGCGATCATCAAACCGTTCAAATTGGACGAGGTGAAAGAGGCGCTGCAAGAGATTGGCATCCAGGGCTTGAGCGTGACCGAGGTGAAAGGCTTCGGGCGCCAAAAGGGGCATACCGAGCTGTATCGCGGGGCCGAATATGTGGTCGATTTCCTACCCAAGGTAAAAATCGAGGTGGTCCTGAGCGACGATCAGGCCGACGCGGCGATCGAGGCCATCATTGATGCCGCGAAAACCGACAAGATTGGGGACGGCAAAATCTTCGTTTCCGACATTAGCCAAGCGATCCGCATCCGCACAGGGGAAAGCGGCGAGGACGCGCTATAGGGCGCAAGTCGGCAATCACTTGAAACCCGGGTCCGGTTTGGGCCCAAGACTTTAGACCCAACACGACGAGGGAAGGTCACGATGAGCAAAGACAACGTATTGAAGATGATCAAGGATGAGGATGCGGCCTATGTCGACATCCGCTTCACCGATCCGCGCGGCAAGCTGCAGCACGTCACGGTGATGTCCGATCAAGTGGACGAAGATTTCTTGGAAGAAGGCTTCATGTTCGACGGCTCGTCGATTGCCGGTTGGAAAGGCATCGAAGCATCGGACATGAAACTGATGCCCGACACCGAAAGCGCCTATGTCGATCCGTTCTATGCGGAAAAGACCATCTGCATTCACTGCTCGATCGTTGAGCCCGACACCGGCGAAGCCTATGAGCGTGACCCGCGCGGCACCGCCGAAAAAGCCGAAGCCTATCTGAAGTCCTCGGGCATCGGTGATGTGGCCTATTTCGGCCCCGAGGCTGAATTCTTCCTGTTCGACGATGTGCGTTTCTCGAACTCGATGAACAAAGTGTCTTACGAGGTCGACGCCCAAGACGCCGCCTGGAACACCGACACCGAATACGAAATGGGCAATATGGGCCATCGTCCGGGCGTCAAAGGCGGTTACTTCCCGGTTAACCCGACCGACGCCTCGATGGATCTGCGTTCGGAAATGCTGTCCACCATGAAGCGTATCGGCATGTCGGTCGATAAGCATCACCACGAAGTGGCATCCTGCCAGCATGAGCTTGGCCTGATCTTCTCGTCGCTGACCAAACAGGGTGACGAACTGCAGAAGTACAAATACGTGATCCACAACGTGGCCCATGCCTATGGCAAATCGGCCACCTTCATGCCGAAGCCGATCGCGGGTGACAACGGCACCGGCATGCATGTGAACATGTCGATCTGGAAAGACGGAAAGCCGCTCTTTGCTGGCGACAAATACGCCGATCTGTCGGATGAGGCCCTATACTTCATCGGTGGTGTGCTGAAGCACGCGAAAACGCTGAACGCCTTCACCAACCCCTCCACGAACTCCTACAAGCGTCTGATCCCTGGCTTTGAGGCCCCGGTTCTCCGCGCCTACTCGGCCCGCAACCGTTCGGGTTGTGTCCGTATTCCGTGGACGGAGAGCCCGAAAGCCAAGCGTGTGGAAGCGCGTTTCCCCGATCCGTCGGCGAACCCCTACCTGTGCTTCGCAGCCCTGCTGATGGCGGGCCTCGACGGGATCGAGAACAAGATCCATCCGGGCGAGCCGTCGGACAAAGACCTGTACGATCTGCCGCCGGAAGAACTGGCCGGTATCCCGACCGTCTGCGCCTCGTTGCGTGAAGCGCTGGAAGCTCTGGAAGCCGATCACGACTTCCTGCTGAAAGGCGATGTCTTCACCAAAGACCAGATCGAAGGCTACATGGAACTGAAGTGGGAAGAAGTGTACAACTTCGAACACACCCCCCACCCCGTCGAATACGGCATGTACTACAGCTGCTAATCGGCTTTTTTCTAAGATTTGGATCGGGGCGCTTTCGGGCGCCCCTTTTCTTTTGCCTCAGCGCAGAGTTTCGATCTGTTCCAAGCTGGCGGTCGCCTCGGCCTGGGTCGGGCGCTCCAAAAAGGTCGAGAGTGCGACATAGGTCGTGGTCGAACGCACGCCGGGCATATCGTAAAGCCGCGACAACAACCCCTCCAGCGCGTGGGAGGAGGCGACGCGCACTTTCATGATCACGCAGGTATTGCCGGTGGCGGAATGCACCTCCTCGACCTCGGGCAGTTCGGCCAGTTCCATCAATTCACGGGTTTTGCCCCAGCCCACCGTATCGATATGCACAAAGGCCAAAAGCGGCTTGCCCGCCGCCGCGCCGTCGATGAGGGCCACCGTGCCACGAATAACCCCGCTGGCTTTCATGCGCCGCACGCGTTCATGCACCGCGGGGGCGGATAACCCCACGCTGGCCCCGATCACCGCCAAGCTTTGATCGGCATCGCGCGCCAAAGCGCCTAAGATTTTTCGGTCCATCGCGTCCAGCGGGCGGTCGGCCCCGCGCTTGGGCTGACGATTTTCTGTTTTCGTTTCCATAGACATCATCCAGTCTGGCCGATTTTTATTCAGCAATGCTAGCAATGGTCCGAAGTTTATTCGTTGGATCCTGCCCATGCCAGTTCAATCTATTGTCATCTTGCTGCTTTCGGTCGGTGTGGTCGGCTCCAACTCTCTGCTGCTATCGCCGATTTCCGTGGCCGTGGGCCGCGATTTGGGGGTAAGCGCGGCACAGGTCATGATGGCCGCTGGCGCCTATGGGCTTGGCGTCGCGGTGGCCGCGCTGGTCCTGGCGCCTTTGGCGGATCGCTTTGGGGCGGACCGCGCACTGCGCGCAGCATCGACCTTAATGGCGGCGGCGCTGGCGGTCTCAAGCTTTGTGCCGACACTGTCTGGCCTGATCCTGGCACAGGCCGTGGCTGGCCTTGGGGCGGGCGCCGCCCTGCCAGCGATCTATGCTTTGGCTGCCGAAATCGCACCGAAAGGCAAGGAAACCCGCGTGATCGGCGCGGTGCTAACGGGATGGACGCTCTCGATGGTCGGTGGCGTGCTGGCGGCGGCTTTGATCGCGCAAACCATCGGCTGGCGTGCCGTCTATGGCAGCCTGGCGGTGGCGCTCGCCTTGCTGTGGCTGGCGCAAGCGCGGTTGATCGGCCTGAGCCAGCCAAGGCGCGCGACCTCACCCATTAGCGCGTTGCGCGTGCCGGGTATCACACGCGCGCTGCTATCTGTGGCCTGTTTTATGACAGCCTTCTACGTGCCCTATTTCTTCCTGGGTGCGCAGGTCGAGGATGTCTTGGGCCGCAGCACCGCCCAAGCCGGGCTGGTCGCGATGAGCTATGGGATTGGCTTTGGCTTGGCGGTTTTCGCCGACCCGCTGATCGATCGTCTGGGCCCAAGCCGCGCGTTGCCGTTGGTTCTGATCAGCTTGATGGGCATCTACGGCGCGCTCGGCGCGGTCGCTGCGGGATACGCCAGCTTGCTGGTCTTTTCAGCGCTTTGGGGGGTGGTGAACCATCTGGCGATGAACCTGATCATGGCCCGGCTGACGCGCCTCGACCCCTCACAGCGGGGGGCGATCATGGGGCTTTATTCCGCCACCACCTATGCCTGTGTCTTTGTCGCCCCGATGATTGGCGGCGCGTTGATTGGGTTCGGATATCTATGGCTGGCGCTGCTGTCGATGGCCGTGATCGCAATTGCCTTGATTGAGGCTGCGACGCGCAACCTGCACCCAAAACCCGCCTTAAACGGGTCTGCGCCCTAGAAACGGGTCATACGGCGCGCGGTGTTGGTCATCTGACGCATGCGCTTTTGGTTTTGCCGAACCGAGGCGCGCTGTTCCGGGGTCATATCCTCTTCACGGGTGGTGCCCCGCGCAGCACGGCTTGTGGCCACATCAACACCTTTGTTGATCGCCTGCCGCATGAAGCGACGCATGATCATGCGAAGTATCCGGTCCATATCTGCTTAACCCTTCTGCTCTTTGGCCCAAGAAAGGGGCCAATCGGTCATGCACGCCTGAAACCTATATAGGGGCTTTACGGCAAAATTCAGGCTTCGGGGTCGTCTTCGAACATATCCTCGGTATCGCTGTCGCGATCTTCGAGCGGGTCGCCGGCCTCCGGCGCGCGGCTTTCCAGCAGCCCCGCTTCGCGCAACTCTTTAAGCCCAGGCAGATCGCGCGCGGTTTCCAGGCCAAAATGATCCAGGAAAACCTGCGTTACCACATAGGTCACCGGACGCCCCGGCGTCATCTTGCGACGCCCAAACTTGACCCATTCCAGCTCGATCAGTTGATCCACGGTGCCCCGGCTGACCGAAACGCCACGAATTTCTTCGATCTCGGCGCGGGTGACCGGCTGGTGGTAGGCCACAATGGCCAGGGTTTCGATGGCCGCGCGGCTTAGCTTGCGGGTTTCGACCGCTTCGCGAGCCATCAGAAACCCAAGATCCGCCGCTGTGCGCAAGGCCCAGGCATCACCCACGCGGGTCACCTGCACGCCCCGCCCCTCATAGCGTTTGCGCAAAAGCTGCAGCGCCTCGGCCGGGTCCGAGCCGTGGGGCATCCGCTCGCCCATTTCGCGCAGGCTAAGTGGTTCCGAGGATGCAAACAGCATCGCCTCGACCATGCGTTCCTGTTCGGCCAAGGGCGGGGCGCGAAACAGGCTGGCATCGGATGCGGCTTGGTTGTCAGACATATCGCTCATTCGTCGTCGGTCCGGCGTAGCTCGATCGGGGCAAAGGTTTCCGATTGCCGCATCGCAGCCTTGCCCGCTTTCGTCAATTCCAGCGCGGCGGCGAAATTCGCCGCGGTGGCAGACCGGCGGCGTTTGGGATCCATCGTCCAGCCATCGGGCAGAAAGCTCATCAGATCGGTCCAACGGCCCGCGAACCCGATCTTGTCGCGCAGGCGATCCAAAGCCTCCTCCATGGTCATGACCGACTCTCGGTCCATCACATAGGGGCGGAAATCATCGCGGGTGCGCAGGCGGGCATAGGCCTGCATCAGGTCCAAGAGCCCGGCGGTATAGGTGATGCGGCGGGCGGTGGTGACCTTTTCAACCTCGCCGCGCGGGAAACGGTCGCGCATCAGGCGATCGCGCGCCATCAATTTGGCTGCACAATCCCGCATCGCGGCCAGGCGCTCGAGTTGAAACGCCAGATGGGCGGCCAGTTCTTCCCCGCTCGGGCCCTCATCGGTTGGATCAGGTGGCAGTAGCAGCCGCGATTTCAGGTAGGCGAGCCAAGCCGCCATCACCAGGTAATCAGCGGCCAGTTCGATGCGCAAAACCCGCGCCTCTTCGATGAAGGCCAGATATTGCTCGGTCAGTTGCAGGATGGAGATGCGGCGCAGATCGACCTTTTGCGACCGGCCCATGGTCAGCAGCAGGTCTAATGGCCCTTCGAACCCGTCGACATCGACAATCAGCGCCTCGGCTGCGCGGCGCGAGGCCACGGCATCCCAATCCGCATCGGAGTTCGCCGCAATGGGCGTGTCAGACATAAACCGCTCCGTCCAAGAGGTCGGCAAGTTCGGCCTCTGCCGCTTGGATGTCAATGGGCTGGCGCTTTGGGCGGCGATCTAACGCGATCTGTGCCCGCTCGGCTGAGGCACCATCCAGCGCGCCGCAATTGGCTAGAACAGCCTCCATTTCCGGGCGCTCGCCATTGCAATGCAGGATCAGATCGCAGCCAGCCGCCCGCGCGGCTGCGGCGCGCGCGCCCATCGATCCCGGCAGCGCATTCATCGACAAATCATCGGTCATCAGCGCCCCGCCAAAGCCGATTTCATTGCGGATCAGATCGATCATCACCGGCGAAAGCGTTGCAGGCTGGTCGGGATCAATCGCCTCATAGACGACATGGGCGGTCATCCCCAGGGTCAGGTCATCCAATTCGCGGAACACGGCAAAATCCACCGCATCCAGCGTCTGTCGATCCAGCTTGACCCGCGGCAAGCGATGATGGCTGTCAACCGTTGCCGCGCCATGGCCGGGCAGGTGTTTGGCAACCGGCGTCACTCCGCTGGCGAGCAGGCCATCTACCGTCGCCCGTGCGCTGCGCGCTGCGCGCCGGGCGAAAGAACTGTAAAGCCGATTGCGCAAAAACGGGTGCGTGCCGTCCCGCGCGACATCGGCGGTGGGAATGCAATTCACATCGATCCCAACATCGCGCAGTTCCTCCGCGATCAACCTTGCGCGCAGGAACATCACGCGCGACGGATCGGATGTGGCGGCAATGGTATCCATCGGCGGGCGCCATTCGCGCCAATACGGGCCGCGCAGGCGTTGCACACGGCCACCTTCCTGATCGATCAGGATCGGCGCGGACCATCCCACCGCGTTCCGCAAATCCTGACACAGGCCTTTCAGCTGATCAGGTGTTTTGACATTGCGCGCAAACAGGATGAAGCCCCAAGGCTGCGCATCCGCGAAAAACCGCGCTTCTTCGGCGCCGAGCTTTGGGCCCTCACAGCCCAAAATCGCCGCCGAAAGGGGCGCCACCTTAGCGAACCGTGACGGGGATACAGGCCGCGCCTTGTGCCACCAGGGCCGTGCAGAACCGCCGCGCTTCGGCCAGATCAGCAAAGCCATGCGCCCGCAGGCGGAAAAAGGCCTGCCCGCCTGAACGCGCCTCTTCAATGACCCGCGCGCGACCGGCCAGGAAATCAGGGAAGCGGTTGGCCAAACGTTCCCATTCAGAGCGCGCGATATCGGCGCTGTCAAAGGCGCCAAGCTGCACCAACCGCGTGCCGGCGGCCAAGCTTTCGGGGGCCAATTCGGCCTCATCGGCAGCGGCGGTCACTTCGGTCTGCGATAGGTCTTCGGCCACACTTGCGGAACTGCTGGCGATGGTTTCGGGTCGCAGGCTGGGCCGCAACGACCGGCTGACACCGGGGACGGAGGCGGGGATCAAGCGCAGCTCTTGCGGGTCGGCAACCGGTTCTTCGACTGCGGGCGCTGCGACCTGCTGGTCGGCTTCCTGCAGCGGCTCCAACGCGCTGCCGCGTGACAATAACCGCTCAATGATGGCCTGGGTTTCGTCGTTGATATCGGGGTTTTCCGCCGCAGCGCTGGCGCCAGAAATCGGGGCGAGATTGTCCAGATCGACCGGCGGCGGGGCCAGAACCAATTGGTCAGGCACCGCCTCGGCCTCGGCCCCTTCGGCGATGCGGTTCACCGCCAAACCCTGATGTGGCGCCTGCGCCCCGCCCGGGTCTTCGGGTGGCACGCGCATCGGCCCTTCAAGCGCTTGGATCACCGGCACGCCCGACACATCGCGCATCGTCAACTGGTAGGCCCAAACGCCCATGCCCACGACCAGCCCAAGCGACACCAACGCGCCGGCCCAATTCACCAAGGCGCTTAGCCGCGATCCGGCCTGGTCCGGCGCGTCATAAGGATCATCCGAGGTTTGGTAGTGTTCAGCCCCATAGGGATATGCCTGCGCCTGTGGCGCACGTCGCCCAAATAAGGACGGATCATCGAAATATTCGACTTCAGCCATGACTGCCCTTGCCTCATCCCGGCATCGGGGCGCCCATGGGTGGCGGCATCCGACCGGGTTATTGCTCGTTTCCGCCCGGTCGACTGGAGGTCTTTTGCCTCACATTTTTTCGACCGGAACCACGCCCAAGATACCAAGACCGTTGGAAATAACAATCGCCACGGCCCGGATCAGGGCAAGTTTTGCCGATGTTGTGGCCGGATCGTCCTCCTGCACGAAGCGTAGATGCGGCTCGGCATTGCCTTTATTCCAAAGCGCGTGGAAGGCGCTGGCCAAATCATAGAGGTAAAAGGCGACCCGATGCGGCTCATTGGCGTCGGCTGCAATTTCGATCAGGCGCGGGTATTCGGCCAATTTCGCGATCAAAGCCAGTTCGGCCGGATCGGCCAGATTGCTCAGGTCGTCGGTCGGTTGGTTTAGGCCCAACTCATCGGCTTTGCGCAGCACCGACTGGATGCGCGCATGGGCGTATTGCACGTAGAAAACCGGGTTGTCTTTCGACTGTTCCAGCACCTTTTCCACGTCGAAATCCAAAGGCGCATCGTTTTTGCGGGTCAGCATGACAAAACGTGTCACATCGGGCCCGACCATATCGACCACATCGCGCAGGGTCACAAAGGTGCCCGCGCGTTTCGACATTTTCAGCTCTTCATCACCGCGCTTCAGCTTCACCAACTGGGTCAGCTTGATATCCAAAGGCACCGCGCCGTCTGAAAGCGCTGAAACCGCTGCCTTCATTCGTTTGACATAGCCGCCGTGATCGGCGCCAAACACATCAATCAGCGCGTCAAACCCCCTGGAAACCTTATCGAAATGATAGGCGATATCAGGGGCGAAATAGGTCCAAGACCCATCGGATTTCTGCACCGGCCGGTCCACGTCATCGCCATGTTCGGTGGATTTGAACAGCGTCTGAACCCGCGGTTCCCAATCTTCGGGCTTCTTGCCCTTGGGCGGTTCCAGCACACCTTCGTAGATCAGACCTTTGCCGCGCAAATCTTCAATCGCGGCTTCGATCCGGCCCGTGCCATAAAGCGATTTTTCGCTATAGAACACGTCCATCTCAACGCCCAGCGCCGCCAGATCGGCACGGATCAAATCCATCATGGCGTCGGTTGCGAATTCGCGAATGGGGACAAGCCACAGGTCTTCATCTTTCCCCAAATACGCATCACCCACCTGGGCTTTCAGCGCCTCACCGACAGCGATCAGGTAATCGCCGGGATAGGTGCCATCCTCAAACGCGACCTCCTGCCCGTGGGCTTCGAGGTACCGCAGATAGACCGAGCGCGCCAAAACATCGACCTGCGCGCCGCCGTCGTTGATGTAGTATTCGCGCGTCACCTCATAACCCGCGGCGGCCAGCAGGCTGGCCAGGGCATCGCCAAAGACCGCCCCCCGCGTATGGCCCACGTGCAGCGGGCCGGTGGGGTTGGCCGAAACATATTCGACATTGACCCGACGCCCCTGCCCTTTCTGGCTTTGGCCAAAGGCACTGCCCGCCGACAAGATGGCCGCGACCTGCCCCTGCCAGGTGGCTGCCGCCAAGCGCAGATTCAAAAACCCGGGGCCTGCGACCTCGGCTGTTTCAATCCTGGGATCAGCCTGTAATTGCGCGGCCAGCGCCGCTGCGATATCGCGCGGCTTCATACCGGCGGGCTTGGCCAGGACCATGGCCGCATTGGTTGCCATATCCCCATGGGCGGGATCGCGCGGGGGTTCGACCGCGACATTCTTGGTCTCCAACCCTTGGGGCAGCACACCATCATCCGTCATCGCGCCCAAGGCATCGATGACCGCACCGCGCATTTCGGCAAAGAGGCTCATTTCACGTCCTTCCAGCAGGTCGCGCGCGGTGTATCACGCGCAAAGCCAAGGTCAATTGGCTGCGGCCTAGGTCAAGGCGCGCAAAGCATGCGATTTACCGCCGACAAAGCGCGCATGGCATTGAAACGCGAACCGGTCTGTCATGCCCGCGATGTAGTCCGAGACCAAGCGGGCGCGCGCGACCTCATCCTTCGCGGCTGCGATATCGTCGCGCCAATCCTCGGGCAGTTCACTGGGATGCTCCAAGAAAAACGGGAATAGGTCCGAGATAACCTCGGTCACCTCGGCCCGCATTTTCACAACCTCGGGCGCGCGGTACATGCGGGTGAACAAAAACGCGCGGATCACCTTGAGATCGGCAAAAAGCGCATCGGAAAACTGCACCATCGTGCGCCCGGCGCGGCGAATGTCATCGGTGGTTTCCGGGGCCAGAGCCGCCAGATTGGCACGCGCGGTTTGGATCACATCCTCGACCAACACCCCAAAAAAACGGCGCAGCGCTTCATGCCGACGGCGGGTGCGATCTAGATTGGGATAACGCTCATCCACCTCGGCGAAACAAGCGCCAATGATCGGCAGATCGGCCAGGTCTTCGACCGAAAACAGCTTGGCGCGCAGCCCATCATGCAAATCATGGTGGTTATAAGCGATGTCGTCGGCCAGGGCGGCCACCTGAGCCTCGGCGCTGGCATGGCTGTCGAGTTCCAGATCATGACCCTCACAATAATCGCCCAGCGCCCAAGGCCAGGGGCGGCCCACCGGGCCATTATGCTTGGCCAAGCCTTCCAGCGTTTCCCAGGTCAGGTTGAGCCCGTCGAACCCAGCGTAATGGCGCTCCAAATGGGTCACAATGCGGATGGCTTGGGCGTTGTGGTCAAACCCACCATAGGGCGCCATCAGCGCTTCCAGCGCATCCTCACCCGTGTGCCCAAAGGGCGGATGGCCCAGATCATGGGCCAGCGCGACCGCTTCGGTCAGGTCTTCGTCCAGGCCCAGGGCGCGGCTCATGGTGCGGGCGACTTGGGCAACCTCTAAGGAATGGGTCAGGCGGGTACGGAAATAATCACCTTCATGTTCGACAAACACTTGGGTTTTGTGCTTCAGCCGCCGAAAGGCCGACGAATGGATGATCCGATCCCGATCCCTCTGAAAAGGCGAGCGAAAGGCGCTTTCCTCCTCCGCCACGCGGCGGCCACGGCTGCGCATCGGATCACTGGCAAAAGGCGCGCGCATGGAGTGGGTCATTCCCTTGTCCGGTCGGTGAGGTCTTCATATATTGCCGAACAAGGAATTGCGACAGGAACAGATAAGGACCGCATCCATGGCATTGACCCTGGCTGTCCCTCCCAAGGTTACCGAACGCGCCTTTGCGCGACTGGCCGAGATCAACGATGCCTCGGGCGAAGGCAAAGCGCTGCGCGTTGCGGTTGAGGGCGGCGGCTGTTCCGGCTTTCAGTATGAGATCAAGCTGGACGACCCAGCCGAGGATGACCTGGTGCTGGAAGGGGGCGGTCAAAAGGTGGTGGTCGACAGCGTGTCCCTGCCCTTCCTGGCCGATGCCGTGATTGATTTCACCGAAGAGCTGATTGGTGCGCGGTTCACGATTGAAAACCCCAATGCCACCTCCTCCTGCGGCTGCGGCACCTCGTTTTCGATGTAGGCCCGCCGGCGCGGAGCATCCGGCGGTTGGGGATCCCTTGGGCTGAATGGCTTGGCAAGCGCGCGGCCTGCGGGCAGAAAGGGCGCAGACCCATGCCAGCAGCCGGGGGAGCCAGATGAAAATCGCCACATTCAACATCAACGGCGTGAAAGCGCGCATCGGGGCGCTTTGCGATTGGCTGGATGAGGCAAAGCCCGATGTCGCCGTTCTGCAAGAGATCAAATCGATTGATGAGGCGTTCCCACGCGAGGTCTTTGAGGATCGCGGTTACACCGTCGAAACCCACGGCCAGAAAGGGTTTAACGGCGTCGCCATCCTGTCCAAACTGCCGCTGGAGGATGTGACGCGCGGCCTGCCGGGTGATGAGGCCGACGAACAGGCCCGCTGGATCGAGGCGACCGTGATCGGCGACAACCAAGCAGTGCGCATCTGCGGCCTTTACCTGCCCAATGGCAATCCGGCCCCTGGCCCGAAATACGACTACAAACTGGATTGGATGGCGCGGCTCGATGCCCATGCGCGCAGTCTTTTGGACAGCGAAATGCCGGTGATCATGCTGGGCGATTACAATGTCATCCCGCAGGATGAGGACGCCGCGCGCCCTGAGGTGTGGCAACAAGATGCCCTGGCCCGTCCTGAAACCCGCGCCGCGTTCCGCAAATTGCTGAACCAAGGCTGGACCGAAGCTTTGCGCGCCCGCATGTCGGCCCCCGGCATCTATACGTTTTGGGATTATCAGGCCGGGGCGTGGAACAAGAATGACGGCATCCGTATCGACCATCTGCTGCTCAGCCCGCAGGCGGCTGATCTGATGACCGACTTACAGGTCGACGCCCATGTGCGAGGGCGCGAAAAGCCCTCGGACCACGTGCCGGTTTGGATCGACCTGGCAGCTTGACGTTCGGGGAGGAACTCATGGCAGATACTGCAGATGTAATTGTCATCGGCGCAGGCGTGATTGGCGCGGCAGTGGCCTATGAGCTGGCCAAAGCGGGCCGCAAGGTGGTGTCGCTGGACGCAAAAGGGGCGGCGGGCCATGGCTCGACGGCTGGCAGTTGCGCGATCATCCGGGTGCATTATTCCACCCTCGAAGGCTGCGCCATGGCTTGGGATGGGTTCCATGATTGGGATGGCTGGCGCGATTATCTGGCCGCGCCAGCAGCTGAAACGCTAGCCGAGTTCAAGCAGACCGGCTGTCTGGTGATGAAGACCGAGGCTAATAACCAACTCAGCAAACACATGGATATGAGCCGGGTTCTGAATTGCCCTTATGAGGAATGGGACGCCGCCGAGATCGCCAAGCGCCTGCCCATCTATCAGATGGACCGCTTTTCCCCGGCCAAACGCATGGATCAACCTGGGTTTGGCGAACCCACTGGCGGGGCGCTTCAGGGTGGTGTGTTCTGGCCCACGGCAGGCTATGTGACCGACCCGGCGCTTTCGGCGCAGAACATCGCCAATGCCGCAACGCGCCATGGCGCGGCCTATCGCTTTAACAGCGAGGTGACCGAAATATTGACCGAAGGCGGGCGTGTCGCGGGTGTGAAATTGTCGGATGGATCGGAAATCCACGCGCCGGTTGTCGTCAATGTCGGCGGTCCGGCCAGCGCGCGGATCAATGCGATGGCGAGCGTGTTGGACGATATGACCATCGAAACCAAACCCCTGCGGCAAGAGGTCGTGCATGTGCCCGCCCCCGAAGGCTTTGATTTTGAGGCGCAGGGCATGGTCGTCTCTGACAGTGACATTGCGTGCTACTGCCGCCCGGAAAAGGGCAACCATATTCTGATCGGCTCGGAAGATCCGGAATGCGACACCCATCAATGGGTCGATGACCGGGATTGGAGCGGTGATTTCACCGACCAATGGACAACACAGGCCATGCGCTATGGTCAGCGTGTACCGTCCCTGGGCATCCCCAGCCGGATGCAAGGTGTGGTGGAGCTTTACGATGCCTCAACCGATTGGATCCCGATCTATGACCGCTCCAGCCTGGATGGGTTTTACATGGCCTGCGGCAGCAGCGGGAACCAGTATAAAAACGCGCCTGTAGCCGGGCGTTTGATGGCCGCGCTGATCGAGTATTGCGAAGGCGGGGGCGACCACGATACCAGCCCCATGCCGTTTCAGCTTGGCCATATCGGGCACGAGATCAGCGCCGGTTTTTTCTCGCGCAAGCGCGAGATCAACGCCGACTCCAGCTTCTCCGTACTGGGCTAAGCCCCACCGCTGACGCGCTTCGCGCCTAAAGCGGCGCGGGTGTGCGCGCGGCCTTGGCCTGCAGGAATTTCGCCGCCAACACCCCCAGGATCAGCGCGCCGACAAACAGGAACACATCCGTCCGGCCCGTCCCCAAGGCGGGCAAAGCGCCCCCAGGGCAGAAGCCTGCGATGCCCCACCCAATGCCAAAGATCGCTGACCCGCCGATCAAACGCCCATCCAACTGCGTGCGTTTGGGCAGATGAAAGCCGCCTTCAAGCAGCGGATGCGGGCGACGCAGGACATAGCGATAGCCCACAAACGTCACCGCCAAAGCCCCGCCCATGACAAAGGCCAGGCTTGGATCCCAGGTTCCGGCGAGATCGAAAAAGTTGATCACTTTCGCCGGGTTTGCCATGCCCGAGATCACAATGCCCAGTCCGAAGACCACGCCGATCAGATAAATCACCAAAAGCCGCATCTGCTTAGCCCCCGATCACATGGCGCAGGACAAAGACGGTCACGATGGTCGCCGCCATGAAGGTGATCGTCGCCACGATCGAGCGGTTCGACAGCCGGGCGATCCCGCAAACCCCGTGGCCCGAGGTGCAACCGCCGCCAAACGTCACGCCAATCCCCACAAGGAACCCGCCGATCAAGAGCATCGGGGTGGATACCGGCACGGTGATCTCAGGCATCCCGCCTGAGACCAGCCAATAGATCAAAGGGGCCGTCGCCATGCCCGCGATCAACACCGCGCGCCAGGCAAAATCATCGCGCGAACTTGGGGTCAGCACCCCGGCCAAAACACCGGTTGCGCCCATGATGCGGCCGACGGTTAGCATCAGCAGAACCGCTGACAGGCCGATCAAGGCGCCACCGCCAAGCGACTGCCAGAGGGTAAAGGCTGTTTCGTACATCTATGTCTCCTTTTGGGGCCGCCGACCCGTGCCACAAGCACTCAAGATCAGCAGTTTCACCAGCAAATATGACCGCCAAGGCGCGGCGGCAACTCTGAGCTTTCCAACCTAGCTCCGCGCCAAATCCGCCAAAGCGGCCGCATCACTCAAATGCACAACACCGCGCGATTGCCCGATCCAACCCCGGCGCTGAAACTCGACCAATTGGCGAGAGATCACCTCACGCGCACTACCCAGTTCGGCGGCGAGCTGCGCATGGGTCACCTTCACGCTGTCGCCCTCAGCCCGATCCAGAAGCTTTTGCGCCACGCGGATATCCAAACGGCGAAAGGCGATATCCTCGATCACCTGAAACAGCTCCGCGATCCGGCGGGAATAGGCCGAGAAAACGAAGCTGCGGAAATCGGTGGAACTGGCCATTAGATCGTCGAACACCGCGCGCGGGATGGCGACGGCCTGCACCTCGGTCTCGGCGATGCCTTCGGCCAGGTAATCCTCATAGGCCAGCAGACAGGCAGTGGTCAGAACGCAGCTTTCGCCGGCGCGTACGCGGTAAAGCACGACCTCTCGCCCGTTTTCGGCAACTTGTTGGACGCGCAATGTACCTTCTAGCAGCAGCAAAAGGTGATCGGGCATCTTGCCGGGGCCGAAGACGGTCGCGCCTGCCTTCACAGTGACCACGCGTGATCGGCTGGTCAGCATCGATTTCACCTCGGGCACGAGGCGCGATAGCCCGTCAAAACGGTCGATCCAATCGGGGGCAGGAACGGTGGCCATCATCACGCTGCGGCTTTTCCAGGCAATACGGCGCGCATCAAGGCATGGGTAGTTGCGCTTGGCAATCATTTCCGCCGCGACACTCTGCCATTAGCTGTGTGCTGCGCCTGGCGGTCGCGCAAAATGGGTATCGCGGCGGAGCCCTATCGAAACGCGTCTGGACAAGCGGAAAATCCTATCCATACTCGCGCCCATAATCATAAACAGGGAGCTTACGATGACCCGTTTCGCCACTTTCGGCGCGGCCCTTCTGGCCACGACCGCATTAACCCTTGGGGCGGCTTCGGCCGAAACCCTGCGCTGGGCCCGCGCGGCCGAGGCGCTGACCCTCGATCCGCATTCGCAGAACGAAGGCCCGACCACGACGCTGATGCATCAGATCTATGAGCCGCTGATCATCCGTAACATGGAAGGCGCGATGGAGCCTGCGCTGGCGACCTCCTGGGCGCCCTCGGCGGATAACCCGAATGTCTGGGTGTTTGAAATCCGCGAAGGTGTGACCTTCCATGGCGGTGAAAGCTTTGATGCGGCCGATGTCGTGTTCTCGCTCAACCGCGCCAAGACCGAAGCCTCGAACTTCAAAGAACTGCTGACCGGCGTGGTCGAAGTGCGCCAAACCGGCGATTACACCGTTGAGATCGAAACCGACGGTCCGAACCCGCTGCTGCCCAACAACCTGACCAATATCATGATGATGGATCAGGGCTGGGCAGAGGCCAATGACACCGGTGCGGTGCAAGATTACGCCGCCGGTGAGGATACCTATGCCGCACGCAACACCAACGGCACGGGCCCATTTGTGCTGCAATCGCGCACGGCGGATGTGGAAACCGTACTGACCCAGAACGCCGATTACTGGGGCATCGGCACGTTCCCCATGGATGTGACCGAGATCATCTTTACCCCGATCCAGAACCCCGCCACCCGCGTGGCCGCGCTTCTGACGGGTGAGGTCGATTTCATCCAGGACGTGCCCGTACAAGACCTTGAGCGTGTGAACAGCGCTGATGGGATGGGTCTGGCCACGGCTGCGCAAAACCGCGTGATCTTTTTCGGCATGAATGTCGGTGACGATGACCTGACGCTTGATAGCGTGGAAGGTGCGAACCCACTGGCCGATGTGCGCGTGCGCCAGGCAATGGAAATTGCGATCAACCGCGAAGCCATCCAGCAGGTGGTGATGCGCGGCCAGTCGGCGCCCGCTGGTGTGATCTCGCCTCCGCCGGTGAACGGTTGGACGGCAGAGCTGGATGCTTACCCCGCCTATGACGTCGCCGCCGCCCAGGCGCTGATGGATGAAGCGGGCTATGGCGACGGTTTCTCGATCCAGCTGGATTGCCCGAATGATCGCTACATCAACGATGAAGCGATCTGCCAGGCCGCCGTGGGCATGTTCGCCCAGATCGGCATCGACGTCACGCTTTCGGCCTTGCCCCGGGCGCAGCACTTCCCGCTGATCGCCAACCTGGAGACCGATTTCTACATGCTGGGTTGGGGTGTGCCGACCTATGATGCGGAATACATCTTCAACTTCCTCTATCATGGCCGCACCGAAGGCCGGGGGTCGTGGAACGGCACACGGTTCAGCGATGACAGCATGAACGAGATGATCGCCTCGCTGACCTCGAACACCGATCTGGCGGCACGGGATCAGACCATCGCCGATCTATTCGCGATGGCGGAAGAGCAGCTGATCTATCTGCCGGTGCATAACCAGGTTCTGAACTGGGGCATCTCGGATGGTTGGTCGACCGTTGTGGACGCGGACGACCAGGTGAAGTTCAAGTATTTCTCGGCGAACTAAGAGCTTCACATAAGACATTGAGAGCCGCCCCTTGCCTATGGGGCGGCTTTTTTGTGGCGGACTGATTGGCGCTCAGCGGATTAGCCTGCAACCTTTGCTGGTTTCAGAGCAGAAACTTCAGATGTTCGTGAAACCCCGCGAGCCGCGCGGCCTGTCTCAGCAATCGGCTAGAGGTTCAACCCCGAAATCATATCCTTCAAGATCGTGGCCGAAGCGCGCAAATCTTTGGTTTCGCGATCATTTAGGTCCGGTATCAGCATCGCGCTGACCCCTCCCTTGCCGACCAACCGCGGTAGTGACACGGCGATATCGGGCACGCCAAGGATATCCGGCGCGACGATAGACACAGACAAGACCGCCTGTTCGTTGCCAGCAATCGCGCCCACGATCCGCGCAAGCCCGCCGCCGATGCCGTACCAGGTCGCGCCCTTGCCTTCGATGATCGTATAAGCCGCGCGCCGCACGCCGGTGTCGATTTTCGAGCGCACATCCTCGGTCACCGCCGAACCGATCTGGGCCGCGAAGCTTAACAGCGGCACCGAGCCGACCCGTGCGTTTGACCAGGCCAAAACCTCGCTATCGCCGTGCTCGCCCAGCACATAGGCATGAACCGATTTTGGCGAAATCCCCAAATGCCGCCCCAAAAGCCAACGGAAACGCGCTGTATCCAGAATGGTGCCGGACCCAATGACGCGTTCGGGCGGCAGGCCCGAAATCGCCTGGGTAATTTGGCCCATGATATCGACAGGGTTTGATGCCACCAACAGGATCGCATCGGGGCAAACCTGCATCACTTGACCCACGACTTGGCGGAACACCTCGGCATTGCGTTCCAACAGCGCCAGGCGCGTTTCACCCGGTTGCTGCGACACACCGCAGGCCAGGATCACAACCGTCGCCCCGTCCAAATCGGCATAATCCCCATCGCGCACCATGGCGGGCGCGGCAAAGGGCACGGCATGGGCGATATCTTCGGCCTCGGCCCGGGCACGGGCGCGGTTGATATCGACAAACACAATCTCTGTCGCTTTGCCCTGCTGGATCAGCGCAAACCCTGCCGCTGATCCCACCATACCAGCCCCGACAATTCCTACCTTCATCGCCAATTCCTTCTGTTCGCCCGTGCGGCCTGTCCGCCTGCGATTGGTTTAGGGCAAAACCAGAGGCGCAAAGATGATCTGGCTCAAATCCCCGGCGCGCCGCGGTCTTGACGCCATGGGTGCCCCAACGTCAGATGCCAGGCATGAGATTTGACCCCAACTGCTTTGCATGAAACGGCCGCGCCATTCCTTGCCCCGGCGGCTGGCGGCTGGGGCCGTTGGGCATTTCCTTGTTTTCATTGCCCGATTCATCACCGCCGTGCGCGCCGATTGGCAGGGGATCGAGCCGGTTCAAAAACAGCGGGTCTTTTACGCCAACCATGTGTCAAACGGCGATATGCCGATGATTTGGGCCGTGCTGCCCAGTGCCTTGCGGAAAAACACACGGCCCGTGGCTGCCGCCGATTATTGGCTGAAGAACAAGCTACGCGCATTTGTCGGGCCGGAAGTGTTCAACTGCGTGCTGGTTGACCGCCGCCCTGAGGCACGCACCGAAGATCCGATGGAAAGCATATTGGCCGCCTTGGACGATGGATCGTCTCTGATCATCTTCCCCGAGGGCAATCGGAACATGACCGACGATCCGCTCCTGCCTTTCCGTGCGGGACTTTACAACATGGGCAAGGCCCGACCCGACGTGGATTTGGTGCCCACCTGGATCGCCAATCTCAATGAGATCATGCCCAAGGGGGAGGTTATTCCCCTGCCCTTGATCTGCACCGTGACCTTCGGCGCACCGATCCATGTGGAGGAGGGCGAAGGCAAAGATGCGTTCCTTGCGCGTGCGGCAGAGGCTTTGGCCGATTTGGCCCCAGCTCGGCCTGGAAACGAGCCATGAACGACACGCTGTTTGATATCCTGCTGCTGTCGTCAGGCGTCGTGATCCTGCTGGCTTGCTTCACCGTTTTGGGGGAAATCCTGCGCGCGAACACGCCGCGTGACGCGCCCAACCCGGTGGTCGAAACCTTTGTCACCCGCGTCCATAGCTGGTGGGCGATGGTGATCCTGTTCGCCTTTGCGATCTTGCTGGGCCCTATCGGCATCTTGCTTTTATTCGCCTTTGCAAGCTTTGCCGCCCTGCGCGAGTTTTTGACCTTTGCCTATAAGCGCCAGGCCGATCACCTATCACTGGCGCTTGGTTTTTTTGTCATCCTGCCGCTGCAATACCTGTTTGTGGGTCTGGGTTGGACCAGCCTTTTCACCGTTTTCATCCCGGTCTACGCCTTCCTCCTCCTGCCCATCGTTGCGGCGCTAAGGGGGGATTCCAACAGGTTCCTGGAACGGGTGGCGGAAACCCAATGGGGCCTGATGATCTGCGTCTTTTGCATCAGCCACGTGCCGGCGTTGTTGAACGCAGATATGAACGGATCGGCGGATCGGATGGTGTTGCTGATCGTCTTTCTGGTCATGGTCGTGCAGCTTGCCGATTTGATCGAGTATTTCGCCGGTCGGCGGATCGGCAAACGCCGCATCGCGCCCGGAATCTCGCGCAAAACCGTGGAAGGCATGTTCTGCGGCGTGGCCGCCGCCGCGCTGATCGGTGCGTTGTTAAGCTGGCTGACGCCCTTTGGCTTGCTGGGCGCGGCGGCGATGGCGGCGCTGGCCTCGGTCTCGGGTATGTTTGGCAATCTCGTCTTTTCGGCCATCAAACGCGATAAGGGGGTGAAGGATTGGTCCCATCTGATCCCCGGCCAGGGTGGGTTCCTGGATCAGCTCGACAGCGTGATCTTTGCCGCACCGCTGTTCTATCACATCACCCATTTGATCTGGGGCTAGGCGCGCCCCGAAACGCTGCGCGGGACCGCCAATCTCTCTGGCGGATGCCAAAGCGGACCGACCCGTTTTTACGCCAAACCTGGCCCACTTCGAACCGCGCGGCACCGCACAGCCGGGCTGGGCTTGCGCACCAAATTCACGGTTTCGTGAACACCGGCCTTATGGTCACATCGCCGCCACTGCGTCAGGTTGTCCTAGGGCGCGGTGGGTCCGGGACCGCGCGTCACCGAACAGGGATACCGAGGGAAACAAAATGAATCGTCTTCTGCTTGCCAGCGCCCTTGCGGGCGTGCTTGCCATGCCCGCCATGGCCGAAACCTTCCGTTGGTCGGCCACGACCGACCCACAAACCATGGACCCGCATGCCGTGTCCTCCGCGCCGGTGCTGGGCTTTCTGAACAATGTTTATGAGGGGCTGGTGCGCCGCGGCCAGGACATGGCGATCGAGCCGTCGCTTGCCACATCTTGGGAGCCGATTGGCGATGGCGAAGGCTGGCGCTTTACCCTGCGCGAGGGTGTGACCTTCCATGATGGCGCTGCCTTCAACGCGGAAGACGTGCTGTTTTCTTACCAGCGTGCCTCGTCCGAGGAATCCGACGTCGCGTCTTGGTTCGCGCCGGTGGCTGATGTCGTGGTCGTCGATGACTACACGGTCGATATCCTGACCACCGCGCCGCAGCCGATCTTTCCAGATTCGATTGCCAATTGGATGATCATGGATAGCGGCTGGGCCGAGGCCAATGACGCCACGCGCCCCGCGCGCGACAGCGAAAACTACGCCACGCTGAATGTGAACGGTACCGGCGCTTTCATGCTGTCGGAACGCCAGCCCGATCTGCAAACCACCCTGGTGCCCTTTGATGGCTGGTGGGGCGAGGTTGAACACAACATCACCGAGGCCGTCTTTACCCCGATTCAGAACGCTGCCACGGCTGTGGCCGCGCTGCTCTCGGGTGAGATCGACATGATCAACCCGGTGCCGGTGCAAGATGCCGAGCGGATCGATGGCAATGACGGCACCAGCGTCATTCGCGGGATCGAAGCGCGGGTGATCATGCTGGGCTTTGCCCATGACCATGACATGCTGCGCAACGGGGCGGAAAACCCGTTCTCGGATGTGCGGGTACGTCAGGCGGTGGGTCATGCGGTGAACGTGCCCGCGATCCTGCAAACCATCATGCGCGGGTCGGCTGAACCGGCCAGCCAATTGGTCAGCCCCGCGATGCGCGGCTTTTCTGCCGCCAATGACGAACGCCCGGCCTATGATATTGAAGGTGCCCGCGCGCTTTTGGCTGAGGCTGGCTATCCCGATGGGTTTGCCTTCACGCTTTCCTGCCCCAATGACCGCTATCTGAATGACGAGGCAGTGTGTCAGGCCATCGTGTCGATGCTGGCGCAGATCGGGCTGGAGGTGACGTTGGACGCCATGCCGGTCTCGAACTACTGGCCGGAACTGCGTGCCGACAATTTCGATATGTACCTTCTGGGCTGGTCGCCCGGCACCTTTGATGCCGAGCACCCGATCCGCTTCCTGGTGCACACCAATGGTGAGCGTCTGGGTACCTGGAACTTTGGCGGCTATTCCAACGCCCGCATCGATGAGATGTTGCCGCTGATCCAGTCCGAGATCGACGAGGGCGCACGTCAGGCCATGTTGGATGAAGCTGCGGCCATCATTCAGGACGATATGGTGTATGTGCCCATGTATGTGCAGCCTCTGCTTTGGGGCGTGCGCGATGGCGTTGCGCTGACCCAACGCCCGGACAACTTCTTCATCCTGCGCTGGGTCACCGTGGAGTGAGCTTTGGACCCGGCGGCGCAATGGGCAGCCGGGTGTCTTGCGTATTTTGGGAAAGATGAAAGGGCGGGTCGCGCATAAGACCCGCCCTTTCGATTTACGGCCACCCGCATTGGCGCGGGCGCGTTAACCTTAATGAGGTGTGATCTGTCATGGGGGTGATGATCGAAGGCGTGTATCACGCGGACGATCCGGGGCCGGATACGGTTTTGGACGGGCAGTTTCAGCGCGCGAAATCGACGATCCGGCATTGGATCACAGCAGACGGGTCCAGCGGGCTTGCGCCTGAGGCTGATCGCTATCACCTTTATGCCGCTTGGAACTGCCCCTGGGCGCATCGGGCGCTGCTGGCGCTTCAGTTTAAAGGTTTGAGCGAGGCGATCTCGGTCTCTTACGCCCGTCCGCGGCGCACGCCGGAGGGCTGGGTGTACGACGAAGACGGCGCGTTTTCGGATCCACTTTTCGGCATCTCCGCCCTGCACCAAGCCTATGCCCGCGACGCCGCGCCTTATACCGGACGGATCACCGTGCCGCTGCTTTGGGATAAAAAAACCGGTCAAGCGGTCTCGAACGAAAGCGCCGATATCGTGCGGATGTTGAATGATGCGTTTCCCGGCCCCGATCTGGCCCCCGCCGCCCTGCGCGATCAGATCGAGGATTGGAACGCACACATTTACCGCAACGTAAACAATGGCGTCTACCGGGCCGGGTTTGCGCGCACCCAGGCGGCCTATGATGAGGCCGTACAGGCCGTCTTTGCCACCCTGGATGAGATTGAACAGGTTCTGGGCCGCAAGCGCTATCTGACGGGCGACCAGTTCACCGAAGCTGATCTGCGCCTATTCCCCACGCTGGCGCGGTTTGACGTGGCCTATCACTACGCCTTCAAATGCAACATCCGGCGGCTGATGGATTACCCCAATCTTTGGGCCTATGCGCGCGAGATTTATCAGATGCCCGGCGTGGCAAACACGGTGGATTTCGAGATTTACAAGGCGGGGTATTTTTCACCATCCGAGCTGCGCAACCCGCTGGGCATTGTGCCGATGGGCCCAATTCTTGACTGGGACGCGCCCCATGGCCGGGATTGAGGCGCAAAACGCGACGTGAGACCTTGACCCCGCCCCTGCCCCGGTGCAGCACCGTGGGATGCCAAAAGGAAAGCTAGGCACATGCTGAGCTATATTATTCGACGGGTCTTTCAATCGGTCTTGGTTTTGCTGGTCGTGGGGCTTGTGGCATTTGCCATGTTCCGCTTTGTCGGCGACCCGATCGATACGATGCTGGGCCAGGAACGCACGCTGCAAGATATCGAGCGGCTGCGCGAACAATTGGGCCTGAACAAACCCTTCTTCATCCAATACTGGGATTTCCTGGTGCGCGCCGTGCAGGGCGATTTGGGGATTTCTTACCGTCAGGGTCGCCCGGTGGCTGAAATCATCGCCGAACGTTTGCCCGCCACGCTGGAACTGGCCGCCGTCTCGGGCATTTTTGCCATGGGCGCGGGCATCGGCCTGGGCGTGTTCACCGCGATCCGGCGCGATGGGTTTGCCGCCAATGCGATCATGACGCTGAGCTTGATTGGGGTGTCTTTGCCGACCTTCCTGATCGGCATCTTGCTGATCTATGTGTTTTCGGTCGAACTGTCGCTTTTGCCCAGTTTCGGACGCGGCGATGTGGTGCAGATCGGCGGCTGGAGCACCGGGTTTTTGACCGGATCGGGGTTGATCGCGTTGATCCTGCCCGCGATCACACTGGGGCTGTATCAGATGACGCTGATCATGCGCCTGGTTCGATCTGAGATGCTTGAGGTCCTCAGGCAGGATTACATCCGGTTTGCCCGCGCCCGAGGCTTGCAGGAAAAGGCGATTAATTTCCGCCACGCACTGAAGAACACCCTGGTGCCGGTGATCACGGTGACGGGTCTGCAATTGGGCTCCATCATCGCCTTCGCGATCATCACCGAGACGGTGTTCCAATGGCCGGGGGTTGGCCTGCTGTTCATCAATGCGATCCAGTTCGTCGATATCCCGGTGATGGCCGCTTACCTCATGCTAATCTCGGTCATGTTTGTGGGCATCAACCTGGTGGTGGACCTGCTTTATGTCGCCATCGATCCGCGGTTGAGGAGCTAGGCCAATGACCGACACCCCCATCGAACCGCAGGCTGAGGCCGCCAAACCCCGTTCGCGCCTGGCCATGGCTTGGGATAGTGACCTGGCCTATTCCTTCCGCCGCTCGCCTGTGGCGATGATTTCGGCGGCTGTGACCGTGATCTTGATCCTGTCGGCTGTTTTTGCCCCGCTGATCGCGCCCCATGATCCGTTCAACCCCGCGACCCTGAACCTGATGAACGGTTTCACCCCGCCGGGAGAGGCCAACATGTTCACCGGGGATAGCTTCATGCTGGGCACCGATGATCAAGGCCGCGATGTGTTTTCAACCATCCTTTATGGGTTGCGCATCTCTTTGTTCGTGGGTTTTGCCGCCGTGGCGTTCGCGATGGTTCTGGGTATCTCGCTGGGGTTGCTGGCGGGCTATATCGGCGGCTGGACCGAGACCATCATCATGCGCGTTGCCGATGTGCAGCTAACCTTCCCCTCGATCCTAGTGGCGATGCTCATCTTTGGGATCGCCAAGGGCATCACGCCCATCGAATACCGCGACCAGGTGGCGATTTGGGTGCTGATCCTGGCCATTGGCCTATCGGACTGGGTGCAATTCGCCCGTGTGGTGCGCGGCGCGGCCCTGGTCGAGAAAAGCAAAGAATACGTCCAGGCCGCACGCCTAATTGGGCGTTCACCGCTGGCCATCATGGTGCGGCATATCCTTCCCAATGTGCTGTCGCCCGTTCTAGTGATCGCCACGATTTCGTTGGCCCTTGCGATCATTGCTGAGGCGACGCTGAGCTTTCTGGGCGTCGGCGCGCCACCAACCGAGCCGTCATTGGGCACGCTGATCCGCATCGGCCAAGGCTTCTTGTTCTCAGGCGAATGGTGGATTCTGTTCTTCCCTGCCTGCACGCTTTTGGCCTTGGCCTTGGCGGTAAACCTGCTCGGCGACTGGCTGCGCGATGCGTTGAACCCGAGGTTGCGCTGATGGCACTTCTTGAGATTGAAAACCTGACCGTCGAATTCCCGACCCGGCGCAAGACATTTGTCGCGGTGGACCGGGCGAACCTGACGGTTGAACCGGGGCAGATCCACGGGTTGGTGGGCGAAAGCGGGGCGGGCAAGTCAACCATTGGGGCGGCTGTCATGGGCTTGTTGGAACGGCCCGGGCATATTTCCGACGGTGTGATCCGGTTCCGTGGTGAAGAGATTTCCGGGTTGGACGCGGCTGCGATGCAAAGCCTGCGCGGCAAGAAGATCAGCATGATCTTTCAAGACCCGCTGACCTCGTTGAACCCGCTTTTCACGGTGAAGCAGCAATTGGTCGAAACCATCCAGGCCCATTTGGGCCTGGGCGATGCGGAGGCTGAAGCACGCGCCATTGACCTGATCGACCGGGTGGGCATTCCCAACCCGGCGGAACGTGTCGACCAGTACCCGCATCAGTTTTCGGGCGGGATGCGCCAGCGGGTCGTGATCGCGCTTGCGCTTTGCTCCGAGCCCGATGTAATCATCGCGGATGAGCCGACAACCGCGCTGGATGTGTCGATCCAAGCGCAAATTCTGGATCTGATCAAAGACCTGGCCACCGAACGCGCTGTGGGCGTGATCTTGATCACCCATGATATGGGCGTGATCGCGGACACGACCGATAAGGTTACGGTGATGTATCAGGGTCAGGTGGTCGAAAGCGGGCCGACAGCGCAGGTTTTGGGCCAGCCCGAGCACCCCTATACCAAATCGCTGATCGCGGCTGTCCCACGCCCGACGCGCAAGCTGCACCGGTTTCCGTTGATCGGCTATGGCGGGCGCGTGACCGAATTCAAGATCGAGGATCTGGCGCGCAATTGGCCTTCGACCGAGGCCGAGCGCGGCACGCCTTTGATCCAAGCGCAGGGCATCACCAAGCGCTTTGTGACCAAGCGCGCCCTGCTGCCATCGAACCGCGAATACTTCACCGCTGTCGAAAGCGCGGCCTTCGATATCAAACAGGGTGAGGTGTTTGGTCTGGTCGGTGAATCCGGCTCGGGGAAATCGACCATCGCGCGCATGATCGCGGGGCTTTACGCTGTGGATGGCGGCAGCGTGTTGTTTGAGGGGCGTGATGTGACCAGTGGGTCGCGCGGGGTGCCCGATTGGTACCGCCGCGAGATCCAGATGATCTTCCAAGACCCCTATTCCAGCTTGAACCCACGGATGCGGGTTGATGCGATTGTCGCCGAGCCCGCGCGCCACCATGGGCTTTTGTCCGGCGCCGCGTTGAATGAGCGGGTGGGTGAGTTGTTGGACCGCGTGGGGCTTGGGGCTGAGGCGGGGCTGAAATATCCGCATGAGTTTTCGGGCGGTCAGCGGCAGCGGATTTCAATCGCGCGGGCCTTGGCCACACAGCCCCGGTTCCTGATCTGTGATGAACCGACATCGGCTTTGGATGTGTCGATCCAGGCGCAGATCCTGAACATTCTGAAAGACCTGCAGGAGCATCTGAACCTGACGATGCTCTTTATCAGCCATGACCTGCCGGTGGTGCGGCAGATGTGCGACCGGGTGGGTGTGATGAAGAATGGGCAGCTGGTGGAAGTGGCCGAAACCGAACAGCTTTTTGCCGATCCACAGCATCCATATACGCAGGATTTGCTGTCGTTGATGCCGCGGCTCGACGGGTTGTCGGATGAGGGGCTAGCGGTGGCCTAAGGCGGTTCGACGCCTACGGCGCCGACCGGCTGGGGGCTCCGCCCCCAGACCCCCGGGATATTTTTGAAACGAAGAAGGGGCGTTCGGTCTGTTAGTGACGTGGCGGCGTGCGCATTTCGCCTGCTGGACAGCACCAACGGGCTGGGTCAGCTTGTGTCGAGAGAAAGAGGGGGACCATCACCATGCCACAGCCCGATCATGTGTCGATTTACGATTTGCCGGATTACGCCGATCTGGATGAGGATATGCAGCGTTACTTTGATGTCTGCGTTGAAAAGCTGGGCATGGTGCCGAATGTGCTGCGCACGTTTTCAAAAAATCAGGAGAAGCTGCGGGCCTTTGCGCAGTATTACAACACGTTGATGTTGGCGCCCTCGGGCCTGTCGAAGCTTGAGCGTGAGATGGTGGCGGTGGTCGTGTCCTCGGCCAATCGGTGTTTTTATTGTTTGGTGGCCCATGGCCAAGCCGTGCGGGCGATGTCAGGCGATCCGCATTTGGGCGAGATGCTGGTGATGAATTACCGCGTCGCCGAGTTGGAGCCGCGCCATATGGCAATGTTGGATTTCGCCTGGAAGCTGACAAAGACCCCGTTCGATGTGGTGGAAGCCGACCGGCAAGCGCTGCGTGATGCCGGGTTGAGCCAGGACGAGATCTTCGACTTGGCCGATGTGATTGGCTTCTTCAACATGTCGAACCGGTTTGCCATCGCGTCCGACATGATGCCGAACGCCGAGTATCACGCGATGGATCGCGGGGCTTAATCGCCCAGCGAGGCGGCGCCCGCCAGGGTGCCGCGCCCGACAATCCCATCTATGGCGCCGTCATAAAGACCGCGCTCCTGCAAAATCACCTGAAAGGCGCGGGCGGTGGCGTCGTCCCAATCCGGGGGCGCACCGATGGCGGCATCCCGCAGATCGTCGGGGTCGACCTCTCCGGTTTCGAGCGCGCGGATGTATTCGGCGGCGGCCCGGTCGGGGTTGGGATCGGTCCCGATGCCTTGCTCCAGCAGGAAGGCGCGGGCGGCGATGGCCGAAGGCAGGCCTTGTTCGGCCACGAGGTTGATCCAGCGATATCGGGCGCGCGGGTTTGGCGCGACGCCCTCTGCCCCGCTGCCATAGACGCGCGCCAGATCAAGCGCCGCTTGCTGATTGCCTGCCGAAGCAGCGCTGGTTAGATAGCGCACGGCCCGGGCGGGATCGGGAATGCCCAAGGTTTCATCGGCCTGACCCGGAACGCCATCACCGGTCAGGAAGACCTGGGCCAATTGGAATTGGGCGAAATGATAGCCCTGCCCCGCAGCGATATCGAAAAGCCGCACCATTTCACCGGTATCGCGCGAAACGCCGCGCCCCAAACGGTACATGAAGGCCAGCGTCGCGGTGCCGGCGGGGTCGCCCGCCGCGACCGCATCGCGGTAGTGGCCCAAGGCGCGGTCAATATCGGTGCGCACGCGCCCGATGCCAAAATTGTAGTAATCGCCCAGTCTTGTATGGGCGGCAGGCACGCCCGCTTCGGCGGAGCGTCCGTAAAGCTCCAGCGCTTCGTCATGGCGACCACGGGCCTGGGCGATGGTAGCAAGATGGAAAAGCGGCGCGCCCGCTTCGGGGTCAAGCTCGACCGCTGTTTCACAATCGGCCCTTGCATCGCGGAGCGAGGCAAAGAAACGGCGCTGTGCCTCTTCACTGACGGGCACTTCGGCCGAGGGCGCGCCCGCGCCGTCTAGACAGGCGTTGACGGCAGCTTCGATGGCGGCCAAGCGCGCCTCTTCGGCGGCACGCGCCGCTGCCTCCTCAGCCAAACGGCGCGCTTCTTCCTCTGCTGCCAGCCGCGCGGCCTCTTCCTCTGCAGCAATACGTGCGGCTTCTTCTTCCGCCGCGATCCGGGCGGCTTCCTCCTCAGCAGCGATGCGCGCGGCCTCCTCCTCCGCCAGGCGGCGGGCTTCTTCTTCGGCGGCCAGGCGCGCGGCTTCGGCCTCCGCTTCGGCGTTCGCGGCGCTTTCGGCGGCAGCGTCCTCGGCCATCGTTGCTTCGGTGGTGGTCTCCGCCTCGGTCGTGGGGGTAGCTTCTTGCGCCAAAGCGCCGCCCGCGCCCAGCGCGATCAGGCTGGCGGTTGGGATCACAAACAAAAGTCGGGAGGTGGCGAGGTCTGTCACGCGGAAATGCCCTTTGCGCAAATGGGTGCCTGGTGGAATATGCGCCGTGACGATACCCCGCGCCCCGTGACCTGTCGATAGCCAGCACGCCGCAGAAAGGGCTGGATAATCAAGGACCAGTGGTGCAGTCTCCGCCCGCTCTCCGGGCCATGACGCGTATCAGAAAGCCGAAAAGAACCTGACCCTTTGACCGAGACAGCGACCATATCGCCTGAGGATTCAGCACTGGCAGCAAGCGGGGTTGTTCTGGTCGCCGATCTGGATGGCACGCTTCTGAAAAGCGACATGCTGTATGAGACATTTTGGTCGGCGACCTCCTCTGACCCGCGCGCGGTTTGGGGCTGTCTCGGCGCGCTGCGGCAGGGCAAGCCCGCGCTCAAATCTTACCTGGCAGCGCGAGCCACGCTGCACCCGGCGGTTTTGCCCTTCGACCAACGGGTGGTGGCGCGGATCGAGGCCTGGCGCGCAGCGGGGGGACGCACGGCGCTCGTGACCGCGACGGAACAAGGTATCGCCGACGCCATCGCGGCGCATCTAGACATCTTTGATGAGGTTCACGGCACCACGCCCGACCGGAATTTGAAGTCGGAGGTGAAGGCCCAATTTTTAGCCGAACGCTTCGGCGCCCAAGGCTATGTTTATATGGGTGACAGCAGCGCCGACCTTCCGGTTTGGGCCGGGGCAAAAAAAGCGATCAGCGTCAATGCGAAGCCTTCCGTCCAGCGGCAGTTGGATGCTGGATCGATCCCGGCAGAGCATTTGCCACAGGCAGGCAATCCCTTCAGCGCACTCAAAGGTGCGCTGCGCCCGCATCAATGGTTGAAAAACACCCTGGTTTTAATCCCATTGGTGGCCGATCAGGCCTTTGCGGTTTCGGCGTTCCTGGCAGCCCTTGTGGCCTTCATCGCGCTCAGCCTAGTCGCCTCCTCCGGCTATGTGTTGAACGACCTGCTGGATCTGAATGACGACCGCAATCACCCGCGCAAGCGCGAACGCCCCTTTGCCTCGGGCGCGTTGTCGGCGGCGACGGGAACGGTGCTGTTTCCAAGTCTGCTGCTGCTGGGCCTGGCCATCGCCCTTATGCAATCGCCCACCTTGGCCGCTGTGGTTTTGCTCTATTTCGTTTCGACCACCGCCTATTCCGTCAAGCTCAAGCGCCACAGCATGGTGGATATCTGCATGCTCGCGGTGCTGTTCACCTTGCGGATCATCGCGGGCGGGGTGGCGATTGGCGCTTACCTATCGGTCTGGCTGTTGGCGTTTTCCATGTTCATCTTCTTTTCGCTGGCCGCAGTTAAACGTCTGGCCGAACTGACCGACACGGAAACCGCCGACCGTTCCAGTTCCCGGCGCGGCTACAGAGCCGAAGATCGCGCGGTGATTAGCCAAATGGCGGTGACGTCCGGTTACCTCGCCGTGTTGGTCTTTGCGCTTTATATTGATGAGCCGATTGTGCAGCAAAACTTCGGCGCGCCCTGGCTGCTTTGGGGCGTTTGCCCGTTTCTGATTTTTTGGGTCAGCCGGTTGGTCTTGGTCGCCTCACGCGGTGAGATGCACGATGATCCGCTGGTTTGGGCTTTGCAAAACAGAACCAGCCAAAAGGTCATCATCGTTGTGGCCGCGCTGATCACCGGCGCGGTGGTGTTATGAGCCGGACCAGCTTGATCCTGCGGTATGCGGGCTTTGCGGTGATCGCGGTCTTGGCCAATCTGGCGACCCAGCGGTTGGTGTTCTGGGGGGCCGAAATGTCGGAGGTGACCACCCCGCATTTCATCGCGGCTCTGGGCGCCGGGACGCTGGTTGGGTTGGTTGTGAAATACGTGCTGGATAAGCGCTGGATTTTCTATGACGACACCACGGGGGCCAAGGCCCAAGGGGCGCAATTTCTGCTCTATTCCCTAATGGGGGTTGCCACGACAGTGATCTTTTGGGCCACCGAAACCGCGTTCTGGCTCATTTGGCAGACCGACCTGGCGCGGGAAACCGGGGCAGTGCTGGGGCTGACGGTTGGCTATATCACCAAATACGTGCTGGATCGGCGGTTCGTCTTCAAAGCCCAAGGACAACCGACATGACGCGCCTATCCGGTTGGGGGCGGTATCCCGCAGCGGAGTGCGCGACCCAGCGCCCAAGGGATGAGGCGGGCGTGGCCAGCGCCATCGCAAATGGCCCTCTGATCGCACGCGGCAATGGCCGTGCCTATGGCGATAGCGCCTTGAACCCGGGCCAGACCCTGGACATGACGGCGATGGATCGGATGATCCGCTTTGATCCCAAGACCGGCACATTGGTGGCCGAGGCCGGTGTGCTATTGGCAGATATCATCTCCTCTTTCCTGCCGCGCGGCTGGTTCCCGCTGGTCACGCCGGGCACCAAATTCATCACCTTGGGCGGGGCCATCGCGGCCGATATCCACGGCAAGAACCACCATAAAGACGGGGCCTTCCGCGCTTGTGTCGATTGGCTCGACCTGATGGATGCACAGGGTCGGGTTAGGCGCATCAGCCGCGATACTGACCCCGATCTATTTGATTGGACCTGCGGCGGCATGGGGCTGACCGGAGTGATCCTGCGCGCCCAAATCCGCCTGCAACCGGTCCAGAGTGGCTGGATCGAGCAAGACCTGCGCGTTACCCCAAGCCTAGATGATGCCATGGATGAGATGGAGGCGACGCTCGACCGGCTTTATTCGGTCGCCTGGATCGACTGCCTCAGCCAGGGCGCAGCTTTGGGGCGGTCGCTTGTAATGCTTGGGCGTCATGCAGAGCCAACGGATTTGCCGGGTCCGAAACGCAAAGCCCCCTTCGATATCCCGGTTCGAAAGCGCCGCAAGCTGCCTGTCGATCTGCCCCGCTGGCTCTTGAACCGCGGCACCCTGCGCCTGTTCAACGCCGCTTATTATGCCAATGGGCGCCGCAACGCCGGCAAGGCGTTGGTCGATTGGGATAGCTATTTCTACCCGCTGGATGCGGTTCTGGATTGGAACCGAGGCTACGGCAAACAGGGGTTTGTTCAGTTCCAATGTGTTTTGCCGCTGGAAACCGCGCGCAGCGGCCTCAAGGCATTGCTTGAGCAAATCTCGACCTCGGGCCAAGGCTCGTTTCTATCGGTCCTGAAACGGATGGGGCCGCAAGACGGGCGGTTTTCCTTTCCGATGGAGGGCTATACGCTGGCCCTCGATTTCCCAGCCACTGAACGGAGCCTGACCCTGATGCAGCGCCTCGACGCGATCACGCTTGACCATGGCGGTCGATTTTACCTGGCAAAAGACGCGCGGATGCCGCGTGAGGTGCTGATCAAAAGCGATCCACGCGCCCAAGATTTCGCGCAAATGCGGAAGGATCAAGGGCTCAGCGATCGGTTCCAGTCACTACAATCGGAAAGGTTGGGTCTATGAGCGGTCCGGTTCTGATCCTCGGCGCGGCCTCGGACATCGCGCGCGCAACGGCGCGGGCCTTTGCCGCCAAGGGCCACCCAATCCAACTGGCCGCACGCAATGTCGCCCGGCTGGAGGCGGATAAGGCCGATTTGGAAACCCGCGGCAATGTCTCAGTGACCCTGCATGAGGTTGATGCGCTCGATATCGATAGCCACGCAGCGTTTGTCGAAAGCCTGCCCGAGCTGCCCGAAATCGCCGTCTCCGCCATCGGGGTGCTTGGCACGCAGGAGGAAAACGCCAGCGCTCCCGCCCGCGCGGCCGATGTCATGCGCGCCAATTTCGAAGGGCCAGCAAGCCTGTTCCTGGTTCTGGCCAACGCGATGGAGGCGCGCGGATCGGGCACTTTGGTTGGCATCAGCTCGGTCGCGGGCGAACGCGGGCGCGCCTCGAATTATATCTATGGATCGGCCAAGGCCGGGTTCACGGCCTATCTTTCGGGTCTGCGTAACCGTCTGGCAAAGAAAGGCGTGCATGTCGTTACGGTCTTGCCCGGCTTTGTCGCCACCGCGATGACCGAGGGCATGGATCTCAATCCAAAGCTGACCGCCAAGCCCGAAGAGGTCGGAACCGCGATTGCAAAAGCCGCCGAAAAGGGGCGTGATGTGATCTATGTGCGGTCGATCTGGTGGCTGATTATGGCCATTATCCGCGCTATCCCCGAACGGGTTTTCAAGAAAACCTCGATCTGAAAACGCCGCGTCACGGGGTGGAATAGGCCAGTTTTTGCTAAAAACACCGCCTAAACGGGTTGTTTTGCGCGGATTTCCGCCTTGGAAACGGTCTGAACCGGGAAAGCGCAGGCTGCGTTATTGTGAAATTAACGCATCCGACATATCCACAATTTCATGAGAGGGACAGACATCGCGCCTAATGATGCGCGTCGATCGAGCAGGACCTCGCCCATTTTCGATAGCCCCAATGCCGTCATCGCGGCTGTGGTGGCATCGACATGTGTGGCGGCCACCTGTGCGTTCGTCGTGGGATCACAAGTTATCTCGGCACGCCTTGGGGGCGCCGATGCAGACCAAGTGTCTGCATTCGAAACACCCCGTCGGCCCGAGCAACGACCCACCGCGCGTGTGCGTCCGCTGTCGCTTCCCGCTGATACCGCCGCTGTTGCCTTGGGCTTTGACGACCCGCTTTTGGCCGCGCGCCTGCCCTCGGGATTGGTACAACCCGACGACACTGGGCGACTCTACGGCGAACCCGCGCCTGTGCGCGTCGTTGTGGGCCAACCGCCGATTGTGCCGCCGCGCCGCCCGCAAGGCGACACCGCACAAATACAACTGGCCCGGTCGCTGAGCCCAGCGCAAGCGCTGGCCCTGCCCGGCCCCACGCGCCGCCCGCGTGACCTGACCATTGCCTCGGCCCAGGTCGCCAGCTTGCGCCCGACCCAACGCCCGGTCACCTTGTCCACACGCTCGCCTGCCGCAAGCGATGTTGATGAGGGGATCGTTTTGGCCGCCGCCTCGCCTGAACCTGAAACCATCCGTGGTCCGTTGATCGCGCCGCGCTCGGGCGCAAATCCTTGCGGATCGCGCCTGACCCGCGATATGCCGCGCCGTCCGGGCAGCGCCGCCAGCGGCTCGGCCGTCATGGCGGGGCTCACCAATGCAGGTGGCGGGGATCGTGACAATGCCCTCGTGCGCGAGGCGCTGCGCGGCAACATGCCCAGCCATATGCGTGACCTGCAGCCGGTCAGCTTCAATGGCGTGATCGGCGGTCAGCAAACCCAAATCACCCTATGTGTGACACCGGATTATCTGGCCATCGGCTCGGATGCCGATCACGTGCGCGTGCCCCTTGGTTTGCCCGCGGCGCTGCGCGTGGCCGATGCGTTTGACATGATGCTGCCGACGACGCGCATGGTCGACGCGATTTATGCCCAGGCCGACCTGCGCCTTTCCCCGCGCCCGATGGAGCCGGGATCGCAAATGTCCTCGACCAACTATTTCGTGCGCCACGACGCAACGCTGGATGGTCAGATGGCCAGCGCCGGTGGGCGGCACGGCATTCTGGTTGCAGGCCATAAAAAAGATCTGGTGATCGCGGATCGTCTGACCCAAGTCAGCGGGCGCGTGGCGATCTATGGCTGGCACCGGTCGAACGGCAATCCGATCCAGCCCCTGTCGACGGTGCATGGCGCGTATTATGCCGATTATAGCCACGGTATCCGCCTGGTCAGCCGCACGGCTTATATGGATGGCCGCCCCGTCGATCTGCGTGGGCTGTTGACCGATGGTCGATATGCTAGCCTGCTGAACAATGGCGGGCCGCTCAGCGGTGCCACGATCCGCCTAGCCGCCCTTCAGTAACCCCGTCCTTCAATGACGAACCCGGAAAACGCGCGTTTTCCGGGTCGGAATTCGCGCGCATTCCGTCCGGGGCCGCGTCAGCGGCCCCGGCACAGGTCATTTAAAGCAAGTGCTTAGCGCACGTCGCGGAAGCAGCGGAAGCCCAGGTGATAATTGCGGTGGCTGCCGCCCGACATCACGCGGCTGCCGTGCCAGAACGGTGCCCGCCAGCGCGCCCAATGCTCATGCGCGCGCACCGTATCCCAGATGAACCAAGACCCTTTCATCTCGGTCACGCCCAAGCTGGTGGAGCCTCGGCTGGCCATCTGATCCTCGGCCAGTGGTAGGTTCATATGCTCCGCCGCGTTGCCGTCAATGTCATAAACGCCCAGCGGGCTACGGCATTCCGGAAACGACCCGGCGGGATAGGTGTTCGACCCACAGCCGGTGAAGGAACCGCCATTACAACTGCCGTTCTTAAAGCTACCGGTCGCACAAACGCCGCTGCGCCATTGCCCAATCGAATAGGTGCCCGAGGTGCTGGCATAACGCGCATTGTGAATGCCGCGCATTGTGTTCACCGCAGCCGAAGCCCCCATGCCGCGAATGCGATCAAACGGGTAATCGGGCGGCAAAAGCTGACCAGCCGCCGCCCCCTCCCATTCATGGGCGTCGCCGATGCGCTTGCCTTCAGCCGCGCACAGCATCGCTGCCTCATTCGCGCGCACCCAAACCACGGGGTAAGCCATCGGAATGTTAGGGTATTCGAACATATCCGCGCAAACCGTCGCGTCCTGCGGGCTTTGCGTGGCGGGATCGTATAGCGGCACCATGAAAGGTTCGCCGCAAATCCGTTCATAGGTCCGGTTGCGATAGCTCTGCTGGACCGCGGCGACCGATCCGCCGATCCGCGCCGCCGCCTCCTCGGGCGTCAGCGGGTGGCGGGTGACCGAGGGGTTCCCCTGCCCCATCCACCCATTGGGCGAACCCGCGAAAATCTCGCGAATGCGTCGGATCTCGCCGTTCGAGACGCCACGCACATCCTGCATTTGCCGGAACATCGCCTCGTTACGCTCAGCCAGGCTCTGCGCCTCGATCGTTCCAACCCCAATCACCACCGCCAAAGCGGCGGCGAGCACCCTACGCAGTCCGGCCATATCGATCATTCCCTCCGCAATAGATAGAAAAAGTCGCGATTATCTGCCGTCGAAATGAAACGCGGAATCCGGTTGCCGTCACGCCCGCGCAGGTCAATCTCGGCCATTCCGCGGACCAGATGCTGCGCCTCGAGCGCGTCGTCATCATGGGTGTAAAGCGCCATATAGGTGTGTTCTTGGCTGTTCATGTCCAGGATCATCGCATAGTCGCACTGGTAAGCCTGGAAAGTGCGCGCCATGGCCGAGGGCGTCGCGGTCGAGAAATAGGCATAGATCAAAAATTGCGTGCCCTCGACCGTGCGCATACAGGCGCCACCACGCAGGGTGCGCAGATCGGCATTGGCAGACCCCGACCAATTGCCCCCGCCCCAGGAGGTCACGCGCGGCCCCGGAACGCCGTCTTCGATGATCGCCACCCCATTTTGGCGCGCGAACATCAGGTTCGGCATCAGGGCTGCATCGTCTTCCGACCAGGTGCGCATGCCGATGGTGCCATCATCCAGCATGTAAAGCGTCGAGAGGTTCGGCCAAAGCCGTGACATTAAAACACCATGGGTCATGAACCCGTAATGGTGCCCCCAGTTGAAGGTCGCGTAATCACCAAAGCGCCAGGCGCCATGCTGGCGCTTGAACCCGCCCGTGAAGGTCGCGGCCACACGGTCGGTGAAGGAGGGCGAAAGCATCCCGACCGTGATCAGCGGATCGGCGCGGTCAAACCCGTCAGGGCCCCGGCCATTGTAATGACGGCCAGAGCCCGAGGGGCGCGGCGACCATTCCAAGCTGGGGTGGCTGGTGCCAACCTCATAGCCGATTTCAAACTCGCTCATGTTGAAGGCGACCAGATAGACATCAGCGCGGCTTTCCACGCCGTCGAGCCAGTTCGCGCCGGGCACATCCAGCACCTCTTGCGCGATCATGCCGGGCTGCATGGTGCTGGCGTAGATCCCCGGCGCGTCTTCGACCGCATACCACGCGCCTGCAACCATCGCGCCTCCGTCGGTGCCTTCCAAATCGAACCCCATCGCTGGGCGCATATTGGGCGTGCGCGACAGCAGGGCCTGGCCCAGAAGCTCAACACCATCCACTTGGTCTTCGGCGCTTTCTTCCTCGGAAGAAATCATGAACGCGTCTTCGAAAAACGCGCCTTTGATCAGGTTCACGATGCTGTCGCCAAACACGATATTATCGCGCAGGAACTCGGCCACGGCCTCACGCGTGGTGCGATTGCCGGAGACAGGATTGCGCAAATACATGCTCCAATCGCAGATCGGCGCATAAGGCAGACCGGTGTCGCGGGCATCGGCCAATTCACCCTGCCAGGGGGCGCATTCGCGCATCTCGCCGTCACCCTCGATCAACAGGACCGCGCCCGCGCTATCGTCGAGCGACACCTGCCAAAACTCGGGATCGGCGTTTTCCAGATGATAGGATCGCGACCGACCGCCTTCGGGCTGCACCTCAAGCACGAACCAGGAATTCACATTCGGATTTAGGGAGGTAAGCGTGTAAGTCGTACCATCCTCGCCCGCGATGCTTTGCGCGTTGCGGAACGGTTGCAACGCCCAGATCGAGCCTGGCACATCGGATTGAAGCTCTGCCATTTGCTGGTCGAGAATATCGGGCGCAGGCAAATCGATGCCTTGGGCAAAACTGGGGCTGGCAGCCAATGCAAAACCAGCCGAAGCCGCCAGAATGGAAATGCGAGAAACGAGCCGTGGCAACGCGGACTCCCTTAAATTGGGCGCGAGGCATTCGCGAGCAGACCCGAATCCCTTGCGTTTGAAATTATCTAGGAAATGCTGCATCAGCCTGGTCCACTGTGCAACGTACCCCTTACCCATCTTGGTATCGGATGGCCGCCGATCACGCTACAGGACAAAACGTGCCGGTTTCCTTAGTTGACGATCCTCACCAAGATGTGCCCGTGATGCCCGCGCAGGGCCCAAGTCGGATGCACAGTTTTTGTGCAAACACCCGGCAAACCATTCGCGCCGCGCGCGAAATTCTCGCCTCGGACACGTCACCGCTGCCCAGATCGCCCCTTGTGCGATCCGTCGATTCGCGGATGATCGACCGGGTTTACCGCCTGAGCCACAACCGGATTTTGGGACCAGCCCGCCATGACCGACCAAACCGCTGCGCACACCACCCATGATGCCGAAGATGACCCGCGCAATCGTGACATTCTGATCTATGTGAATGGTGACCTGGTGCACCGGGATGAGGCCAAGGTTTCAGTCTATGACAGCGGGTTTCTTCTGGGTGATGGCATGTGGGAAGGGATGCGCCTTTACGATGGGCATTGGGCGTTCTTCGACGCGCATATGGATCGGTTTTTTGGCTCCTGCAAAGCGGTTGGTCTGGATGTGGGGATGGACCGGGATGGGATCGCCAAGGCGCTAGCAAGGACGGCAGAGGCCAATGGCATGACCAATGATGTGCATTGCCGCCTGATGCTGACACGTGGGGTGAAGTCAAAGCCGTTTCAGCACCCCTCTCTCAGCCGGTCGGGGCCAACGCTGGTTATCATTATGGAGCATTCGAAACCGGCCGACCGCCTGCAATCCAAAGGCATCCGTTTGGCGACCGTGCCACAGGTGCGCGGGCTGCCCCATGCCCAAGATGCCAAGCTGAACAGCCATTCCAAACTCAATTGCGTGATTGCCTGTTTGCAGGCCGAACAGGCGGGCGCGGATGAGGCGCTGATGCTGGATCCGCATGGCTTTGTGAACACCACCAACGCCTGCAACTTTTTCGTCGTGCGTCAGGGCGCGGTTTGGACCTCGACCGGGGATTACTGCATGAACGGCGTGACCCGCGCCAAGGTGATCGAACTGTGCCGCCGGGAGGGCATCCCGGTCTTTGAGAAAAACTATTCTTTGTACGAGACCTACTCAGCCGATGAGGCGTTTTTGACTGGTAGTTTCGGCGCCCAAACGCCGGTGGCCGAGATTGATGGCCGCGCCATTGGCGATGGCACACGCCCAATCACAAAGCAGCTTCAACTGCTTTATAAACAAGCCATTGCAGAGGACGTAGCGATGCAAGCCGCGCGTTCCAACCGCTAACACCTAGCCAAAAATCGCGTCGATCTTGGCCAGCGTCGCGGTGTTCACTGCAACGCCCGAACGCGCAGCGTCTGCCCGTTTGGCGGCTCGCCCGTCACCGGGCAACCGCGCACCAGGCTGGTTGCGGATCGCCTCGGTCAGATCGGTGATGCGGGCCGCAAACCGATCGCCCGAGGCCGCGCCGGGTTCAATCGCCAGAAAGAACTGCCCGGTTTTAGGTGGCCCGCCCGCCGTGCCCGAAAAGGGTGAGGCGTGAATGCCAAGCGTTGCGCCCGCCAGTGCTGCCGCCAAAACCTCGGTGATCAGGGCAATGCCAACGCCTTTGTAGCCGCCGGACGGGGCCATCGATCCTTTCAAGCCAATCTCGGCGTCGGTGGTTGGATTGCCGTCGGCGTCCAAGGCCCAGCCTTGGGGGATCGCTTTGCCTTCGCGGGCGTGTTTCATGACCTCGGACTTGGCGATGGTGCTAGCCGATTGATCGATCAGGATCGCCGCCTGGCCATCTGCCCCCGGGGCGGCGAGGGAAACTGGGTTGGTGCCCACAACCGGTTTCGCCCCGCCCGATGGCGCGATGGAGGCGGGCGCATTGGTGAACCCAAGTCCGACCAATCCAGCCTGGGCCAGTCGATGGGTGTGATAGCCTAGAACGCCACAATTATAGCTATTATGGACGGTCAACGCGGCGACGCCCTGGGATCGGGCCAGGGGGATAAGCTTTTGAAATCCGGCCTCAATCGCAGCATGGGCAAAACCCGTGGCGGCATCGACACGGATCAATCCCGGCCGCGGCACCGAAACCACGGGCACAGCATGCCCATCAACCTTTCCGCAGCGTACATGTTCGGCATAGATCGGGATATAGGCCAAGCCGTGGCTGGCCACGCCATCGGCCTCCGTCGCGGCGGTAGCGACCGCCAGGGGCCGGGCATTGGCCTCGGACGTGCCAGCGGCAACCAAGGCGCGAAAGGCCAAGTCTTCGATCTCGCCCAAGCTTAGGGTTTTGGTTTCCGTCATCTCGAAGGCCTTTCAATCAGTATCGGGCAAATCACCCCCTGCCCCTTTCGCGCGGGAGGCGTCGGTGGCCGGAGCATAGGTGCGGTGGGCAAGCTGGCTTAGCTGCTCCCAAACCTGGGGTGTGGGGGTTGCGCGGCGTGTGATCTCGGCTTCGGGCGGCGTCTCTCCGCAGGCCGAAATCGCAAGGGGGGCGGACTGCGGCAGTGCCGGTGAACGAACGGCCCGCATGCCAAAAACCACCACGCTCTGCGCCTCTGCCCGCAAGGTCAAAGGTTGATCCAACTGTGCCGAAACCGCCCCCAGAAAGGGCAGGACAAGCAAGGGGCACAACACCGTGTCGATTTGGAGCGGCGCGGGGTCAAATTGCAGCATGCCGCGCCGGTCGGATAGGGCCGTGCCGACAGCCAGCGGGCAAAGCGGCCCGGTCTCAACCCGCCAGGCCTGGCCCTCGATCTTCAATCGCGCGTTTTGGGCGGCGCAGAGGTGGTCAGAGGTCAGTAGCGCCGTCAACGCCGCGCATCCATCAAACCCCATTTCGGTCAACCGCCGCGCGGCGCGGCCTGCCTCATCGGCTAGGGACCAAGAATACCCGGCCCCACGCGCCGCTTTCTTCGCCATCGCGCTGATTTCATTCAGGGAGTAGCTCACGCGGGATAGACCCAGTAATCCGCCGTTTCCGGCGTCAAATCCTCTGGGTAAGGCGCACCGGCATACATCGAGATGCGCACCCAGCGATCTGATCGGGGATCAAACCGCGTGGCCCCGAAAAAGGACAGTTTCGCGCGCAACATGTCGATGGGCAGCATGTCACTGGCAATCGTGTTGTCGCGGATCTCGGCATAAGGCGCGAAGCTCAGGAACTGGGCGCGCCTGACCGCCGCCCGATGGTTCGGCTGTGCCAAAAGCAAGTCAGCGACCGTCGCATCCCCCGGCCATTTGGCCAGATCGGTGTAAAGCGCACAGGCATCGCGCGCTGGGGCCAGCGGCTGTTCATAAGCGTTAACATCCTCCTCAAACCGTTCGCCCAGTCGCGGCTCCAGCTTTTCTTCGGAGGTGTACCAGACACGTGCGCGGGCCTGCGCCGCAGCCCAATCAATGCCCAAGGCCCAGCCATAACCTGCCTCGACCAACGATGTGAGCTGACGGATGGTCATCGCCCCATCGACACCCAGGCTGTCCGAGCTTGGGTCGGCAAGGCATTCCGCCAGCCCATCCACCAGCGCGCCATAGGGTTCGAGCAGAAGGGACACCAAAAGCTCCTGCCCCTCCTCGCTTAGGGCTGTTTCCGACCAGGTGATCAGCACGTCCCAAGGATGGGCGCTGGCGAAATCGAAGGTCGATAGATGGGCGTTCAAACGCTCGATATCCGCGCGCAGGCGCGACAGCTTTTCGATTTGCAGGGGATGCGCGCTGTGCCAATCGGCGACCGAGGCGGTGCAGCGTCGCAAGAGCGTGCGAAACAAGCCGATTTCCGCATCCCCTGGCGCGTCGACGCTGCGCACACGCGCCAGCGCCTCCTCCCGCACCATGATCCAATTGTTGAACAAAACCGGGTGGTTGATGATGAAAGGGGCCATGCCCAGGCCGGTGGAATTGCCAATCCCAAGGGTCGCGGCCAAGTCTGGATCAAGCCGCACGGCGGCCTCTCCACCCTGGGCCTGTGCCAGGTGGCTCACCAGGTCGCGCACGAAGGTGCGGATCAGATAAACCGTCAGCATTTCCGCCTGGAACGGAGCCTGCATTTCAGGCCGATTGGCGATCATTTCGCGGTCTGCCGCGCCGAACTTGCCCGAGCCGTACACCGCCGTGGTGCGCATCAGATACCCCACCTCCGCCATCTGCGCCGGATCGGGTTGCTGGCCACGCGCCAAGCAATCAATCACATGACCCCAAAGCCGGACCGAGCGGTTGGCCCGCGATAGGGTCAGTTCGCGGGCCGAGATGCGCCCTGCCTCCTGCTTGGGCACGTTGCGCGACAGGCGGTCGATATCCTGAGGCGTCGGCACCCCGTCAAACAGCGCGAATGTGGCATCCCAAGCCTCGGCAATCACACGGTCGCTGCGCAGCTCAGCAGGCAGGTCATGGGCAAAGGCGACCAGGGAATAAAGGCGCGTGCCTGTGTCGACCTGATAGATCGCGTGGCCAACCCCTGCGCCATCAATCTCAAAATCCGTACAGGCAATCTTCCAACGTTCGGCGGCCATGCGCCGGGTCAGCAGACGCATGAAACTGAGCCGCGATTGATGCAGCGCCCCCAGACGGCTCAACCGCATCACCTGGGCCGGATCGCGCCGGGGGAAATCCACCTGGCCTTGGATCATGATGCCTTTGGCCCAAAGTTCTTATCGAAGAAGTTATACCAGTTGCGCCCCATAATGCCCGCAACCTCGACCTCTGAGAAACCGACATCTCGCAACCCGGCCTCGATATTTCCGAAATCGCGATTGTCTTGGAACCAGGCGGGCATCGGCGGAAAGCCAGGCGCGCTGGCGGAACCTTCGCCATAGTCGATCTCTTTCGACCAACGGCCCACGCGCATCCATTCCACAACTTGATCGGGCTGATCTTGGCAAAGGTCCGATCCGATGCCCAAACACGCCGCCCCGAACCGCTCCGCCGTCTCGGCGATCATGGTGCAAAAAGACGCTAGCGAACAGTCGGTTTTGTCTTTCAAATGATGCGGGTAGAGGGAAAACCCCAACATGCCCCCCGCCCTTGTGACGGCGCGGATCACGTCATCGGATTTGTTGCGCCGCGCCGGGCACCAGCGCGCTGGGTTGGCGTGGCTGATCACAATCGGGCGCTCTGATATCTCGGCGGCTTCAATGGTCGATCGATCCGCCGAATGGCTCATATCGACGACCAAGCCCACGCGGTTCATCTCTTTTATCACCTGGCGACCCATCCGGGTGAGGCCGGGGTCTTCGGCCTCGTAGCACCCGGTCGCCAGCAGGGATTGGTTGTTATAGGTCAGCTGCATGAACCGCGCGCCAAGAGTATGCAGAATCTCGATCAGGCCGATGTCATCTTCCATCGGGCTGGGGTTTTGGAACCCGAAAAAGATCGCGGTGCGGTCGGTTTCGCGCGCCCGGTCGATATCGGCGGCGCAGGTGCCCTTCATGATCAGATCGGGATAGGTTTCGAACCATCGGTTCCAGCGCTCAAAGTTCAGAACCGTTTCGCGAAAGCTTTCGTGATAGGCGATGGTGACGTGCACGGCATCAACCTTTCCTTCACGCATCTGGCGAAAGATAGGCTCTGACCAGTTACAGTATTGCAGGCCGTCAATCCGCATGGGCTATCACCCCCTCCCCGATCCGCGTCCCGGCACTATGGCCGGTGATGCCCCGCACGCCAAGGGGGCGCTGCTGCCACGCCAGATGCTGCCGTTTCAAGGGCCGATACCGCCCTCGACATGGCCCCAGACGCGCAATTCCCGGGGGGGCCTGGCCGCACCCACATTGCTGCGCCAAAGCAATCCGGTGCCGCGCGTCGCGATCATCGGCACGGTTGGTCTGCCCGCGCGCTATGGCGGCTTTGAAACCCTGGCGGAGGCTTTGGTCAGCGCCGCGCAAACACGGGGGCTGTCTGATCAAATCGCGGTCTATTGCAGCGCACCGCAATCGCCAAAGGATCGCCCAACGCAATATAAGGGCGCGCCGCTTCGATATCTGCCGCTGCGCGCCAATGGGGTTCAAAGCATCCCCTATGACGCGTTCTCAATGATATCAGCCATCCGCGCGGGGGCGGAGGCTCTGTTGATCCTTGTCGTATCGGGCGCTGTGGCCTTGCCGTTTCTACGCCGGGCAACCAACACGCGATTGGTCGTGAACCCCGACGGTATGGAATGGCGGCGCGACAAATGGCGGGGGCCGGCAAAACGATTTCTAAAGGCCTCAGAAAAATGGGCGATGCGCCACGCCCATGCGGTGATCGCTGATAACAGCGCCATCGCCGAGCATATAAGCGAAAACTACGGCATCACCGCCCATCAGATCACCTATGGCGGGGATCGCGCCAGGCCGATCCGCCCCGCCGACATCTCGGACCTGAACCTGCCGCCGCGCTACGCCCTTGCCACCGCGCGGGCGGAGCCGGAAAACAACCTGGCCCTGATCTTGCAAGCATTCGCCGCCCTGCCGCAGTATCCGCTCGTGGTGCTCAGCAATTGGTCGGACACCGCCCATGGCCGCTGGCTCAAGGCGCGGTTCGGCAGGCAGGCCAATCTGCATCTGGTCGATGCGAATTACGAACCCGACCGGCTCTATGCGATCCGCCAACGGGCCGAGATGTTTTTGCACGGCCATTCCGCCGGTGGCACCAACCCGGTTCTGGTGGAAATGATGCATACCGGCCTACCCATTGCGGCCTTTGATTGCGTCTTCAACCGCATCACCACCGAAAACCGCGCGCTTTACTTCGACAGCATCGACACCTTGCGCCGCCTGGTGCCCGGATTGGCCTATGCCCGCCCCACCCTCGGCACAGCCTTGGCCGAGGTCGCAAGCCGCCGCTACCGCTGGGGTGATGTCGCTGATGCCTATTTCGATCTGCTTGGGCTTTAGACACGCTTCCCCTAAGCCCTTGAACCGCCTATAGACCACCGCGAACCACCGCAGGAGGTCCCCATGCGCCGCGCCCAGATCGCCCGCAAAACGGCGGAAACCGATATTTCGGTCGAGCTTAACCTCGACGGAACCGGTGCCTATGACAATGAAACCGGCATCGGCTTTTTCGACCATATGCTGGATCAGCTGGCCCGCCATGCCCTGATCGACCTGACCGTGCGCTGCAAAGGCGATCTGCATATTGACGACCACCATAGCGTCGAAGATGTGGGCATCGCCCTTGGCCAGGCGCTCACCCAAGCCCTGGGCGACAAACGCGGCATCCGCCGTTACGGATCGTGCCACCTGGCGATGGACGATGCGCTGGTACGCGCCGCTCTAGACCTCTCCGGGCGGCCCTTCCTGGTGTGGGATATGCCCTTCCCCACCGCCAAGATCGGCGGCTTCGATACCGAACTGGTGCGCGAGTTCTTCCAAGCGCTCAGCACCCATGGCGGCATCACGCTGCATGTCCACCGACTGGAAGGGTTCAACAGCCACCACATCGCCGAGGCCGGGTTCAAAGCCGTCGCGCGCGCCCTGCGCGAAGCGGTCGAACCCGACCCGCGCCGCGCTGACGCCATCCCATCAACCAAGGGAACGCTCTGACGTGACCACCGTCCTGATCGATTATGACAGCGGCAATCTGCACTCGGCGGAAAAGGCGTTTCAACGCATGGCCGCCGAGGGCGGGCATGGCCCCGTGATTGTCACCGACGATCCCGAGGCTGTCGCCAAGGCGGACCGTGTGGTTCTGCCAGGCGATGGCGCCTTCCCGGCCTGCCGCCGCGGTCTTCAAGCCATCGACGGGCTAGAAGCCGCGCTGATCGAGGCGGTGGAAACGCGCGCCGTCCCCTTCCTGGGCATCTGCGTCGGCATGCAAATGCTCACCTCCTGGGGGCGCGAATACGAAGATGTCGCAGGCTTCGGCTGGGTGCCGGGCGAAGTCGTGCGGATCACACCCAGCGACACCGGCCTAAAGGTGCCGCATATGGGCTGGAACGATCTCGTCATTGATCAACCCCACCCAGTGCTCGACGGGATCAAAACCGGCGATCACGCCTATTTTGTGCATTCCTACCACATGCATGTCAGCGAGCCTGGGCATCTCTTGGCGCATGCCGATTATGGCGGGCCAGTTACCGCGATTGTGGGCCGCGACACCGTGGTTGGCACCCAATTCCACCCGGAAAAAAGCCAATCCGCGGGCCTGCGCCTGATCGCCAATTTCCTGGCCTGGCGCCCCTAGCCCCCATCTTTATCCCGCAAATATGGCGGGGGAGCGCCGCAAGGCGCGGGGGCAGCGCCCCCCACAACATCGGCCCAACGCAGAACCGACATAGGGTAGCGCGAAAGGAATTCGCGCGAATTCCGCCCGGAAAACGCGCGTTTTCCGGGCCCGCTCAGTTCACGCGGGTCCAATCCCCGCCGCAGCGTTGAATGCCCAACAACCGTCCGCAAACCGCCAGGCTGTTGCCGCTGAGCGTTAAGCGCGAATTATACTCGGCATCCCGGTCAGGCGAATACAAACGGCCGCGATATTGCCCAGCCTCGCTGGTCGGGTTGGTATCCCAAATGATCTGACGCCCGATATTGTCCGAGGCGATCTGAGCCCCCGACGAATCGAAGGCCTGCACCAGCGTGCCGCAAAGCGACGTGCCACATTGTACCACCTGCACAATGCCCGTGTTCCCGTTGTCATCGGGGGCGGTGCGCCAGTTTCCGATCAAATCATCTGCCATGGCAGGCATGGCCAGCCCGGCCAGTGCCACAGCGCTAAGGAGCGTTTTCCGCATCACATGTCTCCTCCCTTATGCGATGGGTTGGCATGGTGCGACCTGCCCGCGCGCCTGTCCAGCATGACGTGGCGGAGCCTTGCCCCCATCCAAAGCTTGCGTCACAAGCCCCTCGACCACTTTCAGCGCCAGGGCCGCCGCCATGATCCTCTACCCCGCCATCGACCTCAAAGACGGCCAGGCCGTGCGCCTTTTGCGCGGCGAAATGGACCAAGCCACGGTGTTCAACACCGATCCCGCCGCCCAAGCGCGCGCGTTTCAAGACGCAGGCGCAAACTGGCTGCATCTGGTCGATCTGAACGGTGCCTTCGCGGGAAAGCCCGTAAACGGGGCCGCGGTCGAGGCAATTTTGGCCACCACCGACATCCCCGCTCAGCTGGGCGGTGGCATCCGCGATATGAACACGATCGAGATGTGGCTAAGCAAAGGCATCGCGCGCGTGATCCTGGGCACGGTCGCGGTTGAAAACCCCGATCTCGTGCGCGAGGCGGCCCAGCGCTTCCCCGGCAAAGTCGCGGTGGGTCTGGACGCCCGCAATGGCCGCGTCGCCACCCGGGGTTGGGCCGAAGAAACCGATATGATGGTCACCGACCTGGCAAAAGCGTTTGAGGACGCGGGTGTGGCGGCCATCATCTATACCGATATCGACCGCGATGGCGCGATGCAGGGCCCCAATGTTCAGGCCACCGCCGATCTGGCGCGCGCCACCCGCCTGCCGGTGATTGCCTCGGGCGGCGTCTCCTCGCTTGAGGATTTGATCGCCTTGCGTGAGACGGGCGTGATTTCCGGCGCCATTTCGGGCCGCGCGCTTTATGACGGGGCGCTGGATCTTAAAACGGCACTGGCGGCTTTGACCAAGTAACCTCAGGCCCCTATCCTGGCCCGACCCACGAACCGAGGGAGGGGGTTTTGCGCTGGCTCTATGCAATTGCATGGCTTCTTCTGCTCGCAGGCGCGGCCCCGTTTCTGTCCATGCTGGCAGCCGTCGGCATTGCCAGTTTGGCCGGATGCAGCGTGAATGAAGGGCTGATCACGCCCTGCCTGATCGGGGGCGTCGATTTTGGGGAAACGCTGGCCATGATGTCGACCATGGCCTGGCTGATCTTCATCACCTGGCCGCTTGGCGCGGCGGGCCTAGCGCTTTTGACCGCGCTGCTCTTGGTCAACCTGATCCGCCGTTTGCGCGGCTGACGGCCCATCGTTTCCAATCCAGAAACAACCTTGGCCCTGCCTAAGAATTGTCTAACTTGCCCGCCATAAGCCATTTCAAAGGACAAGAATGGCTTGGGCATCGACACGACGGTTAACGTCGGCGCGCCCAAACCGGGCAGGCAGAAAGACCAGACATGGCGATCGGGGAAGCAGGCAACCTCAGCGACAATACCACCTTTGCGGGTGAACCCATTCAGGTGAATTTCACCGAGCATTTGGATGATCCGGTCATTGCTCTGACCGGCACCAATATTGGCGGCAACAAATTCGCCCTGCGCGTGATCGAGGTTTTGACCGACCCCGGCACTGGGCTGGCCACCGGTTTCACCTTCACCATCGATGAATGGGAAAACCACGATGGCGCCCATCCGGCGGTCGAAACCATCAACTGGTTTGCGATCGAGGCTGGCACCCACACCCTACCCGATGGGCGCGTGATCCAAGCGGGTCATTCGGATGCCGATTCAAACGGCGAAACCGTCGCGCTCGATCCCAGCTTCACGGCCCCACCCGTGGTGCTATCCACCGTCGCCTCGGACCGATTTGCCAGCAATGTCACCAGCGAACCCTCTGATGTGACCGCCAATGATTTCCTCCTGCGTGTGGAGGAGGCGGAAAGCCAAGACGGCGTGCATGGGCTGGAACGGGTGGGCTGGATCGCGATTGAGGCGGGGGGCGATGGGTCCGCTGGCACCGCCTCCAACAGCAACACGGTCAACCATCAGTGGGATACCTACGGGCTGGGCGCGACCTATTCCGATCCCATCGTCTTGGCGGGGTCGCAAACCCAAAATGGCGGGGATACGGGCACCGTCATCTTCCGCAATCTCGACCCCGATGAGATTGACCTTCAGTTTGAAGAGGACACTTCCACCGGCGATGACGGCTTTCATGTCAACGAAACCGTCGGCATCGCCGCGTTCGAGCGCGGGCTGATCCTGTGTTTCACCAGCGGCACCATGATCGACACGCCCTATGGCCCGCGCGCGGTTGAAAGCTTGAAGCCGGGTGATTGGGTGTTGACCCGTGACGACGGTCCGCAATGCCTGCGCTGGACCTGCCAAGACACGCGATCATCCGCCGAGCTTGCAGCTGATCCAAGCCTCGCCCCGGCGCGCATTCCCGCGGGCGCCTTTGGCCCCGGTTGCCCGGCATCTGACACCTTGGTATCGCCTCAGCACCGGCTGCTAATCGCCTCCGCCCAAACACAGCTCTTGTTTGGGGAGGAGGAGGTTTTGGCCCCCGCCAAAGCGCTTTTCACCTCCGCGCGCGCCACTGAGCCTGTCACCTATGTCCATCTTCTCTTTGATCGCCACCATTTGATCACTGCCAATGGCATGGCAATGGAAAGCTTCCACCCTGGCGACATGGCAAAATCAGCCCTCAGCCCCAAGGCGCGTGAGGCGCTGTTTGCCCAATATCCCGATCTGCGCTGGGCCCCGACCGCCTGGGGCCCGACCGCCCGCAACTGCCTGCGTCGGCGCGAGGCGCAGCTTCTGGCCGCGTAGCCACGACCGCCCTCCCCCTTCATCTTTCCAAAAATACGCAAAGCACCCGGCGCCATCTTCCCTCCCAAGCAGGGATCGACTAAGCCTCGGCCCATGTTGAAGACACGCATCATCCCCTGCCTTGACGTTGCCGATGGGCGCGTCGTCAAAGGCGTGAATTTCGTTGATCTGGTCGATGCGGGCGATCCGGTCGAACAGGCCCGCGCCTATGACGCGGCGGGCGCGGATGAGCTTTGTTTTCTGGATATTCACGCCACCCACGAAAACCGCGGCACGATGTATGATCTTGCCACCCGCACGGCCGAGCAATGTTTCATGCCCCTGACCATTGGTGGCGGCGTGCGCACGGTTGACGATGTGCGCAACCTGCTGCTGGCAGGCGCCGATAAGGTCAGCTTCAACTCCGCCGCTGTCGCCGACCCCGATGTGGTGGCGCGCGCAGCGGATAAATTTGGCAGCCAGTGCATTGTTGTGGCCATCGACGCCAAAACCACCGCGCCCGGAAAATGGGAGATTTTCACCCATGGCGGGCGCAAGCCCACCGGAATCGATGCGGTTGAATTCGCCAAAACCGTTGTGGCCAAAGGCGCGGGGGAAATCCTGCTGACTTCGATGGATCGGGACGGCACGAAACAGGGCTTCAACCTGCCGCTAACGCGCCGCATTTCCGATGCGGTTCCGGTGCCTGTGATCGCCTCGGGCGGGGTGGGCACGCTGGATCACCTGGTCGAAGGTGTCACCGAAGGCGGCGCCAGCGCGGTTCTGGCCGCCTCGATCTTCCATTTCGGAACCTATTCCATTGCCCAGGCCAAGGCCCATATGGCCGCCGCCGGCATCCCCGTGAGGCTGACATGAGCGACGATACCCTTTTGCGCCTGGCCGCAACCATCGAGGCGCGCAAAGGCGCGGACCCATCCAAATCCTGGACCGCCAAACTGCTGGCGCGCGGGCCCAAAAAGGCCGCGCAGAAATTCGGGGAAGAGGCTGTGGAAGCGGTGATCGAAGCGGCGCGCGGCGACCAGGAAAAGCTGACCGATGAAGCCGCAGATGTGCTTTATCATTTCCTGGTCATGCTGACGTCGCGCGGCGTGAAGCTGCAGGATGTCTATGCCGAACTTGAAGCGCGTGAAGGCCGGTCTGGCATTGATGAAAAGGCCAGCCGATAGCCGGAATTCACGCGAATGCCGAACGGCAAACGCGCGTTTTCCGTTCGGTTCACAACTTTGACGAAATGATCCCGGTGGCAAACCCACCCATGCGCAACTCCCCAAAAAGCCGCTGATATTCGATCTTGGGGCAGCGGTTCTGGATCACGGTCAACCCAGCCGCTTCCGCCTTGGCCGCCGCCTCGGCATGGGTCACACCGATCTGCATCCAAATCACCTTGGGCAGCGGCTCCATCGCCAACGCCTCGTCCACAATGCCGGGCACCGCATCGGATCGGCGGAAGATGTCGATCACATCTACCGGCCCGTCGATATCGGCCAAAGCCCCCACGACCTCAGCCCCAAAAAGCCGTTTGCCCGCATGGACCGGGTTCACCGGCACCACATCATAGCCTTTCAGCGTCAGATAGCGCGCCACGTAATGGCTTGGCCGTACCGGGTTCGGCGATACGCCCACACAAGCGAAGCGTTTGGATCGGCGCAGCACATCGCGCAGCAGGTCATCAGAAGGGTTTTCAGTCATAGCCCCGCCTTACCACGATAAAAAAACGCCCGCAGCGATTTTGCGCGGGCGCCAGTAACGGAACGAGGGACAGTGATGGACGTGCGGGGTTCCGAAGCCGCAGCGTCATAAGGGTTACGTAGGGTGCATTTGCCGCAATCAAAGGGGCAAAAACAAAAATGTGAACCCAGGGGCTATCCCAAAATGCCCGGCCAATTTGCGAGACCCGCATCAATCGCATCGGGCAAATCGTTCAGCCACAATTCGCGCGCACGCAGATTGGCGTTCAGATAAAGCTTATCTTCATAAACCGTCCAAGCCTCGGGGATGGTTGGCGCCAGATACCCGCGCGAAGCGGCAAAGGCGCAATAGCCGCCAAAGACCGGCGCATAACGCTCAGGGTCGGCAACAAAACGGTCGCGATTTTCGGCTGACGCAAACTGCCAAGTCGCGCCATTCCAGTCGGCACTGTAGGACGCGCTGCCTTGGACCGGGCCGTTTTGGGTGAAGTAAGCCACCGGATCGGTGCCGCCAATGGCCAGACCGCGGCGTTGGAACACCATCGGTTCAGCGGCTTGCGCCATATCGGGTCGCAGCAAAAGCAAGGCTGGGGCGGTGGCAAAAACACCTAGGGTCGCGCGACGGGTGAGCATGGCGGGTTCCTTTCTGAGCAATGGATCAAAACCGTTGCACAGAGATTGGCAAAGATCGCCGCCAAGGCCAGCCCCTCCCACAGGGTCGTGACCCGCTGTGAGAGATCGCGGAAGGCCTGTAACAATTCAGATCAGTCGAAAATTTCCTCGACCAGATCAAAGGCTTCCTCCATCGCCTTTTTCCACATCGGCTTGCGTTTCTTACGCTTTTTCTTGCGCCGATGATCGTCGCGCCAATCGTCTTGATCGCCGCGATGGCCATGTGGGGCGGGCATCGGGCGGCTATGTTTCACCTTGCGATCCGATTTGGGCGGCTTCAGCCATTTCATTTCATGCAAAGGCGCGCCGCAAGCGCCACAGGCCAGTTCATGCCCCTCGCGCGCGCTGAGCTTTAGGGTCTGTCGCCGCCCACAATAGGAACAGGTGGCAATCTTGGTATCAGGCATCTGTGTCCTCCGGCTTCGACAGAGCATATAGGGACACAGCCGCCGCATTTGAAACGTTGAGCGAACCAAAACCGCCCGCCGCGCGTATCCGTACGACCCGGTCACACAAATCCATCGTGCGCGCCCGCATACCGGGCCCTTCCGCCCCAAGAACCAGGGCAACGGGCTGATCCAGCAGGCTTGGCGCAACCTCATGCAGGTCGGCATCCCCCTGCCCGTCCAACCCGACGCAGAGATAGCCCAAGCGCTTCAGCGTCTCCATCGCGTTGCCCAGATTCGGCACCCGCAAATAGGGCTGCCGTTCCAACGCGCCCGAGGCGGTTTTCGCAAGCGCCCCGGTTTCGGGGGCAGAATGCCGGTGCGGCGCGATCACTGCGCGCGCGCCAAAAACCTCGGCCGAGCGCAAGATGGCGCCAACATTGTGCGGGTCACTGACCCGATCGAGCAAGACCAGCCGCGGGGCGCCTTGGCCGGGCTCAGCCACCTCCTCCAGGCGCCCCCAGTTCAGCGGCTTGACCTCCAGCGCGGCACCTTGGTGAACGGAGCCTGGGTCGAGCGGTACTGGGAATTTGCGCGGATCGGCGATCTCGGGCTCGATCCCAGCGGCTGCGATGGCGGGCGCGAGCTTATCTGCCGCGTTCCGGGTCACCACCAGCCGCAATTTCTCGCGCGCCGGATTGCCAAGCGCATCGCGCACCGCGTGCAACCCAAAAAGCCAGAGGGTTTCCGCAGCGGCCGCGCGCGCGCCGCGTTCTTTCTCGATCACCCAAGCCGGTTTCTTAGCCATATCAACGCCTCCGGCCGCGACCTTGCGCTGATGGCTTGGGCAGCGCAACCGTTCAAACGCGCCGCCGTTACACCCCACCGATTGTCCCTTGACCCCACCTGCCCGCCCCGATATCTCCGCGCCAGCGTCGGGCGACGTGCTGCAAGGTGCGGCAGCGGACTGTAACTCCGCCGGGGAGACCCATGCCTGGTTCGATTCCAGGGTCGCCCACCATTTCCCCGTTTCTTCCAACCGTCCAAAAGTTTCCGGCAAGCGAATTCGACGCATCGAATCGGGCAGCGTTGTGGCGGTGATGCGATCGGCGGTTTCCAGCGAGCACCAAAAAACCGCCCAAAGACTTAGCAAAATCTCAGTAACTAGGTGTAACCCTACCTACACATCCCGCAAATAATCTGCGATAGATTGGAAGAATTTGACGGTCGCACAATGACCCTGCGACAACACTTGATACTGTGGTATATGCCCTAGGTATTACCAGTGGTGGGACATTTTATATGACGCTCGTGCCCGACTACTCGCGCTTCCAAGCTGAAGCTGAAACAACCGAAACGGTGTACCCGCGAAAATCGCCGGTCTTTTGGGCGTGTAAACGGGTTTTTGACTTGGTATTTACGACTGTCTTGTTGCTGCCAGCCACCGGTTTGGTGGCCCTATTTTTGCTTTTTGCGAACCGACGCTACAATCCGGGGCCGTTGTTTTACTGGCAGAAGCGGATGGGGCGCGACTGCCAACCGTTCAAGGCTGTGAAGTTCCGCACGATGGATGTCCGCCCGAGGCAGGGGCGCGGCCCCGACGACCCGGTTGAGACCGACCGGATTACGCCTTTGGGTCAATTCCTAAGACGTACGCGCTTTGATGAGCTGCCGCAGATCCTGAATGTATACCGCGGTGACATGAGCCTCATCGGCCCGCGCCCCGATTACTTCCGGCATGCGCTACATTTTAAGCGCCACATTCCCGCTTATCGCGACCGTCACATGGTGCGGCCGGGGATCAGTGGGCTGGCCCAGATCGAGTTGGGCTATATCGAAGGGACCGACGCGACACGCGCCAAGACCGCGGCTGATATCGCCTATATCAAAGGCGCTGGGTTTCGGATGGACACTTGGATTCTGTTCCAGACTGTCAAAACGGTGGTGGGGCGTCGCGGGACGTAACCAAACCTGATTGGTTTGCTGGTTTGACCGTAGCCTGATGGCTGCGCGGTGGTTATAGTCTTGTAAAAATCAGGGCTTCCAATCGAGCACCGCATGCCCAAAGCAAAATCAATTCCGACGTTTAACATCATCATCGTCGGCCAAGCCGGGCGCTTGGAATACGAGGCTTTGCTGTTTCTTGCCTCGTTCCGGGCGTTCAACATGAACTTTCCCGGTCGCGTTTTCGTGGCCGAACCGCAACCCGGGCCGCGTTGGCGCGGCGACCCGCGCATGAAGGATCCCGCGGCCCGCGATCTGATCGAAAGCTTTGGGGCCGAGATCTTGCCTTTTACCTCTGAGCATTTCGGCGCGGACTACCCTTACGGCAATAAGATCGAGGCGCTGGTCGCGTTACCCGAAGGCGAACCCTTTGTCTTTTTCGACACCGACACATTGATCACCGGCGACCTGACCCAGGTGCCGTTTGATTTTGACCGCCCCGCAGCGTCGCTCCGACGCGAAGGCACTTGGCCCGAAATTCAGCTTTACGGGCCAGGTTACACGGCAACCTGGAAATCACTTTACGACAAGTTCGCCTTGGATTTCGAAAGCTCTTTGGACCTGAGTCAGCCCGACGAGTACTGGCAGCGATACCTCTATTTCAACGCCGGGTTTTTCTATTACTCCTGCCCGAAAATCTTCGGCGAACGCTTCTTGGAATACGCCCTAGCCATCCGCGACGATCCACCGGCAGAGCTGGTTTGCCAATCGCTGGACCCGTGGCTGGATCAAGTGGCGCTGCCGCTGGTGATCCACAGCTTTGGGGGTGGTCGCGATGCCCTGCCTCAGGGATATCTCGACGGCAGCCATAGTTGCCATTACCGGGTCTTGCCGCTGCTCTATGCCCGCGAACAACAGCGGGTGATCGACGTGCTGGAAGAGGTCAGCGCGCCCAACAAAATCAAGAAAGTGTTGAAGGCCTACGAACCAATGAAGCGCATGATTTTCCAAGGCAAAGGCATGAAAGCACGGGCTTTGTTCGACCAGGATAACCTGCCCCGGCGCGAACAAAAAATTCGCAATATGCTGAAGCGGGAAAAGCTCTGGCTGCGATAGCATTTCGCCGAACCATAACCGCTGATCAAAGACCTTTCTCAATAAACACCGCGATCTCCTGCGGTAACGAGTAGATCAGAATGGCGTCGCCTTCCGACAATGCCGCATACCACGATCCGTCTGACCGCAGGGCCCTTAGTGCCCTCTGATTAACCGATTGAAACCAGTATCTTGCGCAGGGAAACACGGCATTTCGCAAAACACTTGGTGGTGCCGGCGTTGCATGCCATACGATATCGCGACCGTGCATATTTGACCAATGTTCATCCGGCGGATCAGCCCGGCTGCCAGCGATCCGGATAAGTTCGGCGTAGCTGCACCGAAGTGTGCCAGCATCTGCCGCCAGCTGCACGCGCGTGATCGCAACGCCGGCAATTGGGATGTCTTGGTTAACCCACGCCATATCTCCCGAAACGGGGTACGGCGCGTCAAGCGGCAGATCGGGCGCCGCATCTGGCCCGCCAGCCTCGCCAGCGGCATCCGTCGTAGCCGCACCATGCGCCGAAAAACCAAAATGCCAAAGCGGCAACCCAAACGCTATGAGAAGCAGCAACACCGCAACGACCCAGGTGATCAGCCCGTTTGCCCGTGCTCGCCACTTTTGTCATCCAGCGCTAGCAGGTTCTTCTTTGGACCGCTCGGCATAGATCATCAAAGGTTGCGCGTCGGAGTTGACCGCCTCCTCATTGACCACAACCTCTTCCACACCCTCGGCGCCCGGCAGTTCGAACATGGTGTCTAGCAGGATATCTTCCATGATCGACCGCAGCCCGCGCGCGCCGGTTTTGCGTTCAATCGCCCGTTTGGAAATCGCGCGCAGCGCATCGTCGGTGAATTTCAGCTTGGTGTCTTCCAACTCGAAGAGGCGCTGATACTGCTTGACCAAAGCGTTCTTGGGCTCGGTCAAAATGGTCACCAGCGCGTCCTCATCCAGATCTTCCAAGGTCGCAATCACCGGCAGACGCCCAACAAATTCGGGGATCAGGCCGAATTTCAGCAGGTCTTCTGGCTCAAGCTCTTTGAAATGTTCGCCCACCGATTTGCTGTCAGGGTCACGCACATCGGCGCCAAAGCCCATGGCAGAGCCTTTGCCGCGCTGGGCGATGATCTTATCTAGCCCCGCAAACGCCCCGCCACAGATGAACAGGATATTGGTGGTGTCGACCTGAAGGAATTCCTGCTGTGGATGTTTGCGCCCACCTTGCGGCGGGACGGAGGCAACCGTGCCTTCCATGATCTTCAAAAGCGCTTGCTGCACCCCTTCGCCCGAGACATCGCGGGTGATCGACGGATTGTCGGATTTGCGGGTGATCTTATCGACCTCATCAATATAGACGATGCCGCGTTGGGCGCGGTCGACATTGTATTCCGAGGCTTGCAGCAGCTTTAGGATGATGTTCTCGACATCCTCACCAACATACCCCGCTTCGGTCAGCGTCGTGGCATCGGCCATGGTGAACGGCACATCCAGAATCCGGGCAAGCGTTTGGGCAAGCAGAGTCTTACCGCAGCCCGTGGGGCCGATCAGCAGGATGTTGGATTTCGCCAGTTCGATATCGGACTTTCCGGCATGGTTCAGGCGTTTGTAGTGATTGTGGACCGCCACAGACAGCACGCGCTTGGCATGCGCCTGGCCGATCACATAATCATCCAGCACATCGCAAATCTCTTGCGGGCTGGGCACGCCATCGCCGGACTTCAGACCGCTGGTTTTGGTCTCTTCCCGGATGATGTCCATGCAGAGTTCGACACATTCATCGCAGATGAACACGGTTGGGCCCGCGATCAACTTGCGCACTTCATGCTGGCTCTTGCCGCAGAACGAGCAATAGAGCGTGTTTTTCGAGTCGCTGCCGGATGAACTTGCCATGTCGTCCCCCCCTTAAGGGATGTGCTGTTGGCCGACCGCCCCGACAATACGGGGCGGCCACGCGATTTCAGTCAGCCTAGAACAGGCCCAAGGGCACCACAATGTCAAAATCGGCCCCGGGCGCGCCCGGAGGCGGGGCGTGTTCAGTCGTCATCACCTGTGGCGCGATTTTCGACGATTTCGTCAATATGGCCCCATTTTAAAGCCTCTTCCGGCGTCATCCAGGTGTCGCGATCCAATGCTTTTTGGATCGTCTCATAGTCTTGGCCGGTATGCTTAACATAGAGTTGATAAAGCCGCTCACGTGTCGCTTCGATCGAGCGCGCGCTGATCAGGATGTCCGAGGCCGTGCCGCGCGCGCCCCCCGAGGGCTGGTGCACCAGAAACTCGGCATTGGGCAGCGCAAAGCGCATCCCCTTTTCGCCGCCGACCGCAATCACCGACCCCATCGAGGCCGCCATTCCGCAGACCAGGGTCGACACTTTCGGACGGATATATTGCATCGTGTCATAGATGCTCATCCCCGCCACAACGCTGCCGCCGGGGGAGTTGATATACATGGAGATTTCTTTGGAGGGGTTTTCCGCCTCCAGGTGCAGCAATTGCGCGACCACCAAGCTCGACATGCCGTCATGGACGGGACCGTTCACAAAAATGATCCGCTCCTTCAACAGCCGCGAGAAGATGTCATAGGCGCGTTCACCACGGCTCGTCTGCTCGACGACCATGGGCACGAGATTGTTTTGGAAATAGTCGACTGGATCTTGCATTGCGCCTGCCTCGGTTGGGGTGCCTATCGTGACTTCCATAGAGTCTTAGTGACGCCCAAAGGCGGCTGCAAGGGCAGCCCGGCTTGACAGCGCCCCGCGTAAGCGAAAGAGAGAGCCAACCAAGTTGGAGTCACAAAAATGGTGCGCAGATCTGCGATCACGCTCGAATCCGAATGTAGTCCGGCAGAGCGCGCCGCGCTTACTTCCATCCTGACCGAAGCGAATTATCAGCGTCCTCACTTGGAAATAGGCACGGCTGCAGGCGGCACATTAAAGGAACTGATGTCAGTATACCCTGATGCTTCGAAGCGACCTCAGTTTCATGTCCTGGACACAATGACATACTACCCCGAACAAATGTCCAAAGTACGCCAGAACCTGGTGAGTGCAGGCCATGACCCCGATAGCGTTATTTTTCACATTGGCCGCACGCAGTCCGAGCTTCCAAAACTCCGAAAACAGGGTATCGAATTTGACTTCATTTTCATCGATGGAGACCATAGGCACTACCCAGTGACTGTAGACCTTCAATGGGCCGATCTGCTCGCAGTTGGCGGCTCCATCGGCCTTCACGACGACTCGGATAGTTTTCCAGGCGTGGGATGGGCCATTGAACGTTTTCTTGAGCGAACGCCTGGTTTTGAGAAAGTCAGCCAAACCGAGACAATGACCATAGTGCGTAAAACCGGGCCGGCGAAGGCGCCGGCGGTTACGTCGTGGGATTTGCTCGTCGCCAAGCTTACCCAGTATCGTCGCAAATACGCTCGCTCGATCCGAAAGCGTATTGGGCGCGGTTTGCCGCCAAAGTAGTTAGTTCAGAACGAACCACGCCTTGGAACAGAGCTAGCTCGGCTCATAGCGCTGCATATCTCGCATCAGGGCCACGAACCCGTCGATTTGCTCGTCAATATCCGCCTGGCCCAGATCAGCGTTGGCGGCGCTGGCATCGCCGACGGTGCCTTTGGGGTTCAAATCATTGGAAAGCCAACCCAAATTCGCCTCGGACATGTGAAATCCTAGCTTAGCGGAGCCTTGCCGCAGGGCCGTCTGTTGGCTTTCGAAATCCTCGGCCAACTCCATCCGAACAAGCTCGGGGTAAAGCGCCAACATCATCGAGGTCTCGGATAGGCCGCCGTGGATATCCACCATCGGCCCCTCGGGATAGGTGTAAGCCCGGCCCGTGCTCAGCCGGGTCCAGGCCGTGGTGGCGACGGCCATGCCATGGGTCTGCCGCAGCTCGCGCGCGACAATTTCCATTGGGGGCACGTTTCCGCCATGGCTGGTGACGATCACCAGTTTCCGAACCCCGGCGCGCGCGACGCTGGCGCCGATTTGTAACCAGGATTTGGTGGCAACCTCCCAATCGAGCGTCAGGGTGCCTGGAAACGCGATATGTTCGTTGGATTTGCAAACCTGCTGCACCGGCAGGAAGGTTACCGGCAGATCGTCAGGAATGACCTTGGCCGCGCGGGTCACCATGGCCTCGGCAATTAAGGCATCCACACCAACGGGCAGATGCGGCCCATGTTGTTCAATCGCCGCGATGGGCAGAACGGCGATCCAATCTTGGGGTCCGCTATCGCTGAAATCGCGCGTCGTCATCTCACGCCAGTATCGGGCCGGAAGGGTCATGGTACGCCTCGCGTTGCTGCGACTGCATAAAAGCCCGAATCCGCAGTCTTGTCGAACCCTTAGCCCAGCGCCTCTAGCCCTGCTTCGGCGTAAAGCGGAACGAAGCTGCCCAAGCGCAACCCCTTTTCGGGATCCGAGGCATTGCCATCCAGTGCCCGCCGCTTCACCCCCTGCAAGATCGCCGCCATGCGGAAAAAACAAAAGCCGACGTAGAAGCCAAAATTATCGATCCCGGCCAATCCCATCTGTTCGCAATAGGCCGAGACAACCTCTGCGTCGCTTGGAAGCCCTTGAACCGCCCGATCCACCCCGCGCAAGCCGCGGCCTTGATCGCCCGGTGGCATCTGCCATTGCATGATGACGGCGGCCAGATCGGCAAAGGGATGACCGATGGTCGATAGCTCCCAATCCAGCACGGCCACCACCTTGGGGCTGTCGGGCGCAAACAGCAGATTGTCGATGCGGTAGTCACCGTGGACCAGGGTGGCGCGGCCATCATCTGCGGGGCAGCTGCGATCAAGGCTTGCCATCAGCTGATCCATCGCCGGGATCACCTCGGTCGCGCTTTGCGCATATTGCTTGGTCCAGCGGTCGATCTGGCGGCGGTAATAATTGCCGCGCGGTCCGTAATCGGCCAGTCCGACGGCATCCAAATCAACTTGATGTATTGCTGTAAGGATGCGGATCATTTCATTGAAATAAAATGCTCTTTCTTCTCTATTGGTGTCCAATAGGCGTGGGTCATCGAAGCAGCGTCCGGGGACAAACCGCATGACGTAGAACTCTGATCCAATGACAGTTTCATCGGCGCAATAAGCCAGCATTGGGGCGACCGGGACCGCGCTGTCGGCAAGCGCTTTCTGGACCCGGTATTCGCGGTCCACCGCATGGGCAGATTTTAGAAGCTGACCGGCGGGCTTGCGGCGCAGCACATAGGCCTCGGGCCCGGCACGCAGCAGATAGGTTGGGTTTGATTGACCTCCGGTGATCTTTTCGGCGGAAACAGTGCCCTCAAACCCGCTGATATGTGCCCCGCACCAATGGGCGACCGCCGATAGATCCAGCCCGGTCATTGTGTTGCGTTCGAGTATTTGCGCAGTTCCGCGCGGGCGACTTGGCGGCGATGCACGGCGTCGGGGCCATCGGCCAATCGCAAGGTGCGCAATTCGGTATAAAGCGCGGCAAGGGGTGTATCCTGGCTGACCCCGGTCGCCCCAAAGATTTGCATCGCCTCATCCACAACCCGCAGCGCCATAAGGGGGGCCGCCACCTTGATCTTTGAGATCCAAGCCTGGGCGGCGCGGACGCCTTCGTGGTCCATCATCCAAGCCGCTTTGAGGCATAAAAGCCGGGTCATTTCGATCTCGATCCGCGCATTGGCGATGATGTCATGGTTCGCGCCCAGCTCGGCCAGGGGTTTGCCAAACGCCTCGCGCGACAGGGAGCGCTTGCACATCAACTCCAGGGCATATTCGGCGCGGCCAATGGCGCGCATGCAATGATGGATACGCCCTGGGCCCAGGCGGCCTTGCGCAACCTCGAACCCGCGCCCTTCGCCGAGCACAATCGCATCGACGGGCACATGAACATCAGTAAATCGAATGTGCATATGGCCATGCGGCGCGTCATCATGGCCAAAGACCCGCATGGGGCGCAGCACTTCGATCCCCGGCGCATCGCTTGGCACCAAAAACATCGTGTGACGGGCGTGCTTGGGGCCCTCGATATCGGTTCTGGCCATGACGATATACAACGAACAGCGCGGATCACCGGCACCAGTTGCCCAGTATTTCTCGCCATTTAGAACGAAACCAGCGCCCTGCCGCTCGGCCTTTAGCGAAATCTGCGTCGCGTCCGAGGAAGCGACCGAAGGCTCTGTCATAAGATAGGCGGACCGTGCGCGACCCTCCAGCAGATCGGGCAGCCATCGGGCCTTTTGCTCGGCGGTTCCGTAACGCTCCAACACCTCCATATTGCCTGTGTCCGGCGCGTTGCAGTTGAAGATTTCGGGTGCGATAGAAACCGCCCCCATTTCTTCCGCCAGATAAGCGTAGTCAACCGTGCTAAGGCCATATCCCGCCTCGCTTTCGGTGAGCCAAAAGTTCCACAAGCCGCGCGCGCGGGCCGTGGATTTGAGCTGCTCCAATATCTCGATCTGTCGGTCGGTCATCGCAAACCGATCGCCGGAAGGATGGCGCCCAACCTCGGCATGGTATTCGGCATCCAAGGGCGCAATTTCATCGCGCACCATCTGGCGCACCGCCTCGACCAGCGGCTTGACCCGCTCACTCAGACCCAAATCCATGCGGTCCCTCCCTTTGCGACCCGACGCTAGACGGCGAACACAGGGGCGGCAAGCGGGGGTTGCATAATCGATGCAAATGCGATGACTCTGGCGGCACCTTTCGGATCGGAGCCCCCAAAATGCCTGACGGACAGACCCGCCATACCGGCCCCTCACTCGCCCCTTTTGAATGGTCCGATCCCTTCCAGTTGGACCGGCAATTGTCGGAAGAAGAACGTATGGTCGCCGAAAGCGCCCGCGCCTATGCCACGGACAGATTGCTGCCCCGCGTAACCGACGCCTATTTGGATGAGGTGATCGCGCCCGAGGTGTTCCGCGAAATGGGCGAGATGGGGCTTTTGGGGGTGACCATTCCCGAAAAATTCGGCGGCCTCGGGGCGGGTTACGTCACCTATGGCCTGGTCGCGCGCGAGGTTGAGCGGGTCGATAGCGGATATCGGTCGATGATGTCGGTGCAATCCTCCCTGGTGATGTACCCGATCAATGCCTACGGGTCTGAGGCGCAGAAGGAAAAATACCTGCCAGGCCTTGCCGCTGGTACGTTGATCGGCTGTTTCGGGCTGACCGAACCCGATGCTGGCAGCGACCCCGCGGGTATGAAAACCACCGCGAAACAAATAGATGGCGGCTATTCCTTAAGTGGCGCCAAGATGTGGATTTCCAACAGCCCCATCGCCGACGTCTTTGTGGTATGGGCCAAATCCGAGGCTCATGGCGGAAAGGTCCGAGGCTTCATCTTGGAAAAGGGTATGAAGGGCCTCTCTGCCCCCAAGATCGGCGGCAAGTTAAGCCTGCGCGCCTCGGTCACCGGCGAGATCGTGATGGATGGTGTTGAGGTTGGCGAAGACGCGCTGCTGCCGAATGTCGAGGGGCTGAAAGGCCCGTTTGGCTGCCTGAACCGGGCGCGCTATGGCATCTCTTGGGGGGTGATGGGCGCGGCCGAGGATTGTTGGCACCGCGCCCGGCAATATGGGTTGGATCGCGAGCAGTTTGGGCGACCCCTAGCACAAACCCAGCTGTTCCAAAAGAAACTGGCCGATATGCAGACAGAAATCGCGCTGGGGTTGCAGGCCAGCTTGCGCGCCGGGCGGATGCTAGACGAAGGCACCTGCGCACCCGAGGTGATCAGCCTGATCAAACGCAACAATGCCGGCAAAGCTTTGGATATCGCGCGCGTCGCGCGGGATATGCATGGCGGCAACGGGATCATGGCGGAATACCATGTGATGCGCCACGCGCAGAACCTGGAAACCGTGAACACCTATGAAGGCACCCATGATGTGCACGCGCTGATCCTGGGGCGCGCGCAAACCGGGCTGCAGGCTTTCTATTAACCCCGCAACGGGCTTTGCGTTTCGACGCAGCGTCCCGCTGGCGCACGCCATGCGGCGTGCTAGTCTTCGTTTCGAGCAAAGGGGAGGCTCCGGATGGATTTGCGGTTTTCACCTCAGGAGGAGGCGTTTCGCGCCGAGGTTCGGGAGTTTTTGGCGGATCACCTGCCAGCAGAAATCTCGGAAAAGGTGCGTCGGCGCGAAGAAGTTTCCAAAGCCGATATGGAACGCTGGCATGCCATCCTGAACCAACACGGATGGCTGGCGGCCCCCTGGCCCAAAGCGTTCGGCGGCCAGGATTGGGGACCGGTCCAACAGCACATTTTTGAAGAGGAATGCGCGCTGGCCGATGCGCCGCGGATCGTGCCCTTTGGCATCAAAATGCTGGGGCCGGTCTTGATGCAGTTTGGAACCCCCGAGCAACAGGCCGAGTATTTGCCGCGCATCCTGGATGGCACGGATTGGTGGTGCCAAGGCTATTCCGAACCCGGCGCCGGGTCGGATTTGGCCAGCCTCAAGACCCGCGCTGACCGGGATGGCGATCATTACGTGATCAATGGACAGAAAACCTGGACCACCTTGGGCCAACATGCCAATCGCATCTTTTGCCTGGTGCGCACGCGGTTCGAAGGCAAACCGCAAGCCGGGATCAGCTTTGTCCTGGTCGATCTGGACACGCCGGGGATCGAAATGCGCCCGATCCGCCTGATTGAAGGCGGGTACGAGGTGAATGAGGTGTTTTTCACCGATGTCCGTGTGCCGGTCAGCCGATTGGTGGGTGAAGAAAACCAAGGATGGACCATCGCGAAATTCCTGCTGGGCCATGAACGCACCAATATCGCTGGTGTCGGGTTTTCCACCCAAGCCTTCGAACAGGTCAAAACCCTGGCGCGTCAAGTGCGGCGCGGGCGCAAGCGCTTGATCGATCAGCCGCTGTTCGCCGCGCGCCTGGCCGCGGTTGAGGCCGAGTTAGAGGCGATGAAGCTGACCAATCTGCGCATGTTAAGCCGGGCCGCCGAGGGCGGGACATTGGGGGCCGAACCCTCGATGCTGAAGGTGAAATCAACCGTCATCCGTCAAGAGATCAACGATCTGGCCCGCCGCGCCCTTGGCCCCGCGGCAGCCCCTTTCCCGTCTGAGGATTTGGAGGGGAACCTGGCGCTGGTACCTGACGGCCACGGCAACAACGCGGCGAGCTATTTCAACAATCGCAAAATCTCGATCTATGGCGGGTCGAATGAGATCCAGCGCAACATTCTGGCCAAAGGGATGATGGGCTGATGGATTTCCGAATAAGCGATGACCGCCGGATGCTGGCGGAAAGCCTGGGGCGATTTCTAGCCGAAACCTGCCCGATCGAAGCGCGGGCCGATATCGCCTATACCCCGCCTTTTCATGACCCGAAGGCTTTGGACGGGCTGACGGACCTGGGCGTGTTCTATGCTTTGGTCGGCGAAGATCACGGCGGCATGGGTGGCGCCGGTTTTGACATCGCGGTGGTGTTCGAAGAACTGGGTCGCGGCCTCTGCCCCGAACCGGTTCTGCCCGCCCTGCTCGCCGCCCGATTGCTGGCCGCCAGCGGCGCAGATTTAGACCCGCTTTTGACCGGCGCGGCGCGTTACGCGGCGGGCATTGGCGAGTTGGATGCGCCTTATGATTTGGACGGCATCACGACCCGCGCGGAGGCCGATGGCGCGACCTGGCGGGTGTCTGGCCGGAAATCCGTGGTTTATGGCGGCCACATCGCCGAAAGGCTTTTGATCGCTGCACAATGCGACGCAGGCCTGGCGCTGTTTTCGGGCGCGGCTACCGATGCGGAGGTCATCAGCTATGGCATGATCGATGGCGGCGGCGCGGCTGAGGTGATCCTGGATCACACGCCTGCAGAACTGGTTTTGAAAGACGCCAGGGCGGCCCTGCAAAACGCCGTGGATGCGGGGGCGTTGGCGCTGTGTGCTGAAGCCCTGGGGGTGATGGAAACCGCCAATGCGGCGCTGGTCGACTATCTGAAGACGCGCAAGCAATTCGGGCGGCCGATCGGGGCCTTTCAGGCCCTACAACACCGCGCGGTGGACCTGGCCATCGAGATCGAACAGGCGCGTTCCATCGTGATCCGCGCAGCTGACGGACTGGATGGGCCCAACGGCTCCCATAAGGTCAGCCAGGCGAAATTTCTTGTCGGCAAGATCGCACGTCAGGTTGCGGAAGAGGTGATCCAGATGCATGGCGGCATTGCGATGACCTGGGAATACCCGGTCAGCCACCTCGCCAAACGCTTGGTGATGATCGACCATCAGTTGGGGGATGTGGATTTTCACCTCGATCGGTTGATGGGTGCACTGCAAGCCGAGGCTTAACGGCGCTGGGCCGGTGCAGGTTTTGCGTATTTTGGGAAAGATGAAGGGGTGCCGCGAATTTTAGGCAAATTGGCGGGGCTTTGAAACGAGGCGTCGATTTCGGGATTGAACCCCAGGGCCAAGCTGGGTCAGGTGCTTTGGTAACGCAGCTTAGCCAGGATGGATGCCATGGATCACGCGACGCCCACCGCCAGCCATTTCGTGAACGGGGCTTATGCCGAAGACAAGGCCGGCACGCCCATTCCGGTGATCTTTGCCGCCACGGGCGCAGAAATCGCGGCGGTTCATAGCGCAACCCCCGCTGTGGTCGAAGCCGCGTTGGCCGCTGCCGAGAGCGCGGGTGCCGCGTGGGCGGCGATGCCCGCGGTTGAGCGCGGCCGCATTTTGCGCCGCGCAGCCGATATCATCCGGGATCGCAACGAAGAATTGAGCCAATTGGAAACCTTGGATACGGGCAAACCCATCCAGGAAACCCGCATCGCTGACGCCACCAGCGGCGCGGATGCGTTGGAGTATTTTGGCGGTTTGGCCGCGACCCTGACGGGCGAGCACATCCCGCTCGCCGCAGGGGATTGGGCCTATACCATGCGCGTGCCGCTGGGGGTTTGCGTCGGCATCGGGGCCTGGAACTATCCCACCCAGATCGCCTGTTGGAAGGCCGCGCCAGCCCTGGCCTGCGGCAACACGATGGTGTTCAAACCGTCCGAAACCACCCCCCTTGCCGCCCTGAAAATCGCCGAGATTTTCATCGAGGCGGGGCTGCCACCGGGCGTGTTCAACGTGGTGCAGGGCCTAGGCGATGTGGGCGCGGCCCTGGTGGGTGACCCGCGCGTGGCCAAGGTGTCGCTGACCGGCTCGGCCCCCACGGGTAAAAAGGTTTATGCTGCGGCTGCGGCCCAGATGAAGCATGTGACGATGGAACTGGGCGGCAAATCGCCTTTGATCATCTTTGACGATGCTGATGTCGAAGATGCGGTTTCGGGCGCGATCAACGCCAATTTCTATTCTTCGGGCCAGGTTTGTTCAAACGGAACAAGGGTCTTCGTTCAGGGCGGGATCAAAGAGGCGTTTTTGGAACGCCTAGTCGAACGCACATCGAAGGCCGTGATCGGTGACCCGCGCGAGGATGCGACAAATTTCGGCCCAATGGTCAGTGAAGACCAACTCTCGATTGTGCTGTCTTATGTCGAGAAGGGCTTGGCCGAAGGCGCGCGGCTGGCCTATGGCGGCGCGCGCTTAAACCAGCCCGGCCATTACATCCAACCCACGATTTTTGTCGACGTCACCGATGACATGACCATCGCGCGGGAAGAGATTTTTGGCCCGGTCATGTCGGTGTTCGATTTCGAGACCGAGGATGAGGTGATTGCCCGTGCCAATGCCACCGATCTGGGCCTGGCGGGCGCAGTCTTTACCCGCGATCTGACACGTGGCCACCGCGTCGTCGCGCGGTTGGAGGCAGGATCCTGCTGGATCAACCAGTACAACCTAACGCCCGTGGAAATCCCGTTTGGCGGCATGAAAGGCTCGGGCATCGGGCGCGAAAACTCCAAAGCGGCGATTGAAAACTATTCTGAGTTGAAAACGGTCTATGTTGGCATGAACCCGGTGGAAGCCGCATTTTAGGGAGTGACGACATGCTGACGGTTTACGGGCGCGCGACGTCCTCCAATGTGCAGATCGTGATGTGGACTGCGGCAGAGCTAGGGCTGTCTGTAGAGCGTTTGGATTATGGCCATGTCCATGGCGGTTTGGACACGGCGGAATTTGGCGCGCTAAACCCGCACCGCAAAGTGCCAGTCCTGGTCGATGGCGAGGTCGTGGTTTGGGAAAGCATGGCCATTTTGCGCTATCTGGCGGCGGCCTATGGCGATGGCGGGGCGTTCTGGCCCACCGATCCGGGTGCGCGCGCTGCGGTGGATCGCTGGGCGGAATGGGGCAAAAACGAGCTATCTCAGGCCTTTACCGTACCGATCTTCTGGCCCCGCGTGCGCACCGCCGCCAAAGACCGGGATGAGGCAGCCCTGTCGCAGTCCATCGCCCGGTTTGAAAGCTTGCTGGATCGGTTGGAGGCACCGCTGTCGGACCATGCTTATGTCGCCGGTCCGGCGTTCACCGCCGCCGATATCTCGATCGGTCATCTGTTGTTCCGCTGGTTCACCATCGATGTTCCACGGCAACCGCGCCCGAGCTTGGAGGCCTATTACAAGCGCCTGGGTGAGCGGCAGGCCTATCAGGCCCATGTGATGGTGGATTACAGCGCGCTTCGGGCCGACGGTGCCTAACGCGCGGCGGCGAGCAACCCATCAATATCCAGATGCGCTTCCATATGCGCGGCCAGGGCATCGAGCGTATCTTCGATGGTCTGGCCATAGCTTTGCGAACTGGCCTGCACACCGAACTGCGCCAGCCACGCGGTGCGAAACCCGTCATCCCGGAACATGCCGTGTAGATAACTGCCCTGGACGCGCCCATCAGCGCTGACGGCCCCTTCGGGCTGGCCTGCAACCCTAGCGAAAGGTCGGGCGCGGTCGGGGCCGTCGGTCTGGCCGATATGGATCTCATACCCGGTGAAGGCCTGGCCGCTGGGCGCGTGCACGGCGCTAGTTTCGGTCAACCGCTTATCCGGGGTCATGACCGTTTCCAGATCCAGCAGGCCCAATCCTGTGGTCTTGCCAGGGGCACCTTCGATGCCCTCGGGGTCGTCAACGCTGTGGCCAAGCATCTGATAGCCTCCACAAATTCCCAGCACATGGCCGCCGCGCCGGTGATGGGCGATCAGGTCGATATCCCAGCCTTGCGCGCGCAGGAACGCCAGATCGCCCCGGGTCGATTTGCTGCCGGGGATAATCACGACATCCGCATCGCCCGGGATCGCCTGACCGGCGCGCAGCATCGTCAACCGAACGCCCGGGTCTTGCTTGAGCGGGTCCAGGTCGTCGAAATTGGCGATCCGGCTGAGACCGAGGCAGGCGATATGAAGCCCCTCGGCCCGTGCCGGGGCGTGCAGGTCCAACCCATCTTCGGCGGGCAGTTTCCAGGCATCTTTGAACCACGGCAAAACGCCAAAGCCCGGCCATCCTGTTTGGTCGGCTATGCGATCATACCCTTCATCAAACAGTTTAGGATCGCCACGAAACCGATTGATAATAAAACCAGAAATTAAATCGCGATCAGCTTGATCAATCACGGACTGGGTGCCGACGATCTGCGCGATCACACCGCCCCGGTCGATATCTCCGGCCAAGATCACCGGCACGCCCGCCGCCTGGGCAAAGCCCATATTGGCAATGTCACCGATGCGCAGGTTGACCTCCGCCGGGCTGCCCGCACCTTCGACCAGGACCAGATCATGCTGGGCCTTGAGCCTGTGGAAGCTTTCAAGAACCGCCGGTAAGAGCTTGGGTTTCAAAGCAGAATAAGCACCTGCCTCGACCCGCGTCAGGCGTTTACCCTGCACGACAACCTGCGCGCCCGTATCGGTTTCAGGCTTGAGCAAAACGGGGTTCATATCCGTATGCGGCGGCAATCCGCAGGCAATGGCCTGCAGCGCCTGCGCGCGCCCAATCTCGCCCCCATCCGCGGTCACAGCGGCATTGTTCGACATGTTTTGCGGCTTGAACGGAGCGACCGACAACCCGCGCTTAACCGCCGCGCGCGCAAGGCCTGCGACCAGCATCGACTTACCAACGTTGGAACCTGTGCCCTGGATCATCAACGCGCGGGTCACAACCAGCGGCCTTTTCTCAGGCTTAGGAAAAGCACAAAAGCGGCCGTTGCCAAGATCGCAAGCTCTACGCGAAAGGTCCAATGTGCAAGGAAAGACTGGACCCAATGATCATGGGTCGGCGGGACATGCACCAAAGTCACCGGTTCGGGCCAAATCGGCCAACCCCACACGATCGAGCCCGCGATCGTATCCAAAGACACATGCAACAAAGCGCCCAGCCCAACGCCAATGAAAGCCTTTGATCGCACCATCAACGCGCCCACCAACACCATGAACCAGAGCGCGGGCCGATGGGTTAGGTAGCTATGATGATGAACCGCCCCTCCATCAACCAGGACAAACCACAGCATGTCCAAATCGGGCGCGATACTTCCCACGATCACTCCCCAGGCCAAAGGCAAAGACGCACCGCTAACCCGCAACCCACGCGCGCATAGATAGCCCGCAGGCAGATGCGCGATCATCATGGCCCTAATACTCCGTCCCGCGTTGGGCGACCACGCCTTGGGTTTTGAACGGGTGTTTCACCTCGGTCATCTCAGTCACCAGATCGGCAGCTTCGATCAGCTCGGGTTTGGCGTTGCGCCCGGTCAAACAGACATGGGTCATTTTCGGCTTTTCAGCCTGCAAGAACGCGACGACCTCATTGATATCCAGATAATCATAGCGCAGCGCGATATTGATTTCGTCCAGCAGCACAAAGCGCATTTCGGGGTTGCGGATCATGCGTTTGGCGGCCTCCCACCCCGCTTGGGCCGCGGCAATATCACGGTCACGGTCTTGGGTTTCCCAGGTAAACCCCTCACCCGAAACGACAAATTCACATTCCTCGGCAAAGCGTTCGCGCAGGAATTTTTTGTCGCCGGTTTCCCAATTGCCTTTGATGAACTGCACCACACCGCAGGGCATCCCATGGGCGATGCAGCGCATGATCATACCAAAGCCCGACGAACTTTTGCCTTTGCCATTGCCGGTATGGACCATGATCAGACCTTTTTTGATCCGCTTGGTCTTCATCATCTCGTCGCGCTCGGCTTTGACCGCGCGCATTTTTGCGTTGTGTTCTTCGGCAGTGGGGCTGGTGGACATGGCGGCCTCTACGCTCTGGTTGGTCGATGCATCTGGCATCACCAAGGGGCCGGTGTAAACGCCCCTTGATGCCGATCTGCGCGCACCCCATGCTCGGGCCCAGGCAATGGGGGATCGGATGGCATATGATCTGGTGATCGAAGGTGGGCGTGTGTTGACCTCGGCAGGCGTGTTTGCGGCCGATATCGCCATCGCAAACGGTAAGATCGCCGCGCTGGGCCAAGGATTCGAGGCGGGCGCACGTGTTTCAGCCAAGGGCCTGATCGTCACGCCCGGCGGGGTCGACCCGCATTGTCATATCGAACAGCTGTCGGGCATGGGCGTGATGAATGCCGACACGTTTGAGACCGCCACCCGGTCTGCAGCGATGGGTGGGACAACCACGACCATTTCTTTTGCTGCCCAACAAAAGGGGCAGCGTCTGTCAGAGACGGTCGCAGGCTACGCGGCGCGCGCGCGCCGCGGGGCAGCCATTGACCACGCGTTTCATATCAGCGTCTCGGATGCCTCGGTGCCAGGGTTCAAGGCTGATCTCAGGGCCCTGATTGCAAAGGGGCATCGATCGATCAAAGTCTTCACGACCTATAACATCATGCTGTCGGATGCCGAGATTTTACAGGTGCTGCGCATCGCGGCGGAGGCGGGCGCGCTGACCTGCGTCCATGCTGAGAACGACGCGATCTTGGCCCAAGCGCGCGACGGCTTGCTGGCCGAGGGCAAAACCGCCCCAAAATACCATGCCACGGCCAGGCCCCGCGCGGCCGAGATTGATGCCGTTGCGCGCATGTGCCGTTTTGCCGAGGCCACGGGCGCACCCATCATGCTGTTCCATATCTCAACCGCGGAAGCGGTCGCAGAAATTGCCGCCGCAAGGGCGCGGGGGGCCGCGATTTGGGCCGAAACCTGCCCGCATTACCTGTTCATGACGGAAGAGGTTTTGGACAAGCCCGGCATTGAGGGGGCGAAATGGATGTGTTCGCCGCCACAGCGGACCAAAGCCGATCAAGCCGCGCTATGGCGGGGCCTGGCGCTGGGGCATCTGCATCTGATTTCTTCTGACCATGCGCCCTACCGCTTTGATGAGACGGGGAAACTTTCGAACGGCGCAGATGCCCCCTTTCCCGCCATCGCCAATGGCCTGCCGGGGTTAGAGCCGCGTCTGCCGCTGATGTTCGATGCCATTCTGGGGCGCGGCCATCTGCCGCCCGAAGCCTTCGTGCACCTGACAGCCAAGGCCCCTGCCAAGCTCTATGGCTTGCCGGGAAAAGGAGATATCGCCATCGGCATGGATGCCGATCTGGTGCTATGGGATCCAGACAAGTCCCACACCTACGGCGCCAATGATCTACATGACAATGTGGGCTACAACCCCTGGGAGGGCACAGAGGTCACCGGCTGGCCCGTCGCCACCTATCTGCGCGGCACTGCCATCATGCGCGACGGCGACTACCTGGGCACGCCCGGCGCAGGGCACTGGATCGAACGCCCCGCCATCGGCACCCAAACCCGCGATTTGACAGGAGATCCCGCATGACCAACCGCCCCGAGGGTGCAAGCCTTGCCATCACCTTTCTCTATTACAAAGACCTGCCCCGTGCCCTGGCCTTTTACCAAGATGTCCTGGGCTTTCCGCTGGTCATTGATCAAGGGGGCTTGGCCAAGATTCTGCGCATGGCCGATGGCGCGCATATTGGACTGGTCGATGAAAGCCAGGGCATGAACAAATGGCAGGCCAAAAAATGCGTGCAGGTCTGTATCCGCGTGCCCGATGTGGATGCTTGGTACGGGTATATCGAGGGGTATGGGGTCGACGGCTTAAGTGAGATGTTCGTCAATGACGCCATCGGCATCCGCGCCTTTGTTTTTGATGACCCTGAGGGGTATCAGGTCGAAATCCAATCGGCGACGCGGGCGGGCGTATGACCGACCGCGCGCTGATTGTCATCAACCCAAACTCCTCGGAGGCCGTGACCGCTGGGATCGATGCTGCAATGGACCCTTTGCGCGGTCTGGGCACGCCGATCCGATGCGTGACTTTGGCCGAGGGCCCGACGGGGATCGAAAGCCAGGCTCAAGCCGATGAAACTATCGCGCCAATGCTACGCCTGGCCGCATCGCTTGAAGATCAGGCCGCGGGTTTCGTGATCGCCTGCTTCGGCGACCCTGGGATGCACGCCTTGCGCGACCGCACGGCCCTGCCCGTTCTTGGCATCCAGGAATCGGCGGTGATGACCGCGCTGACCTTAGGCCAGCGCTTTGGAGTGATAGCGATTTTGCCCGGATCGATCCCACGGCATCTGCGCGCTTTTGGGGCGATGGGTGTCACGGACCGACTGGCTGGGGATCGCGCCTTGAACCTGGGCGTGGCAGATTTGGCCGACCCCGATGTCACGCGCGACCGGATGATTGCCGTGGGCCAAACCCTGCGCGATCAGGATGGGGCAGATGTGCTAATCATGGGATGTGCGGGCATGGCCGGATACCGCGCCGCCCTGGCCCACGCCACGGGCCTGCCGGTGGTCGAACCCTGCCAAGCCGCCGCCGCGATGGCACTTGGCCGTATCGCGCTCAATTGGTGAAAGGACTGCAATATGGCTTTGCTTGATGAAACCGCGACGGGCGTTTTCACCATTGCTGTCACCCCTTTCCTGCCCGATGGCGCGGTCGATTTCGAAAGTATCGACCGGATGGTGGATTTCTATACCGAACAAGGGGCCACGGGCCTGACGATCTTGGGCATGATGGGCGAAGCGGGCAAGCTGACCGCCGCCGAATCCGTCGCCGTGATCGACCGCGTGACCGCACGCACCGACCTGCCTGTGGTGGTGGGTGTCTCGGCCCCCGGTCTGGCGGCCATCAAAGCGCTGGCAGAAGAGGCCATGGCGCGCGGCACAGCCGGCGTGATGGTGGCCCCGCCCGGCGGGTTGAAAACCGATGATCAGATCACCGGCTATTTCCAAACCGTGGCCGATATGCTGGGGCCAATCCCTTGGGTGTTGCAGGATTTCCCACTGGCCACCGGCGTGCAGATCGCGCCCAGCGTTTGCTTGAAAATCTTTGAAACCTGCCCCACTTGCGTGATGCTTAAACATGAGGATTGGCCGGGGCTGGAAAAGATTTCCACGCTGCGCGCGGCAGAGGCCACGGGCGCGCGGCGCGTCTCGATCCTTTGCGGTAATGGCGGGCTTTATCTGTTGGAAGAGATGCTGCGCGGGGCCGATGGCGCGATGACCGGCTTTGCCTATCCCGAAATGATGGCGCAGGTGGTGGCGCTGATGAACGCTGGGGATGAAGCGCGGGCGCGTGATCTTTTCGATGCCTATATGCCGCTGATCCGGTACGAGGCGCAGCCGGGCCTGGGCCTGCCCATTCGCAAATACACATTGGCCAAACGCGGGGCGATTGCGCATGCCACCGCGCGACGCCCGGCCCCCGCCCTATCCAAAGCCGCGATGGCCGAGGTCGATGCTCTGATTGCGCGGCAAACCGCGCGGCTGGCCCTGCTGGGCTAGGCCACGGACGCGTCGGCCTTGGCAAAACGGCGCGACAGCTCGGCGATATGGGCCGGACCAACCTCGCAACAGCCACCGATGATGGTGGCGCCGAGCGCGACCCAAGCCTCGGCAAAATCGGCGTAGCGCTCGGGCGACAAATCTTGCCGCGCGGTCAGTTCTTTGACCGTGGTCCCCGCTTTGGCGAAGCTTTGCACAATACCGGTGAACCCATTGGCATAAGCCCCAAGGGGGATATCCGCGCCGGAGACGACTTCCAAAGCTTGGCTCACCGCCTCGGGCGTGGAGCAATTGATCAGAAACGCATCCGCGCCGCCCGCCAGCGCCAGATCAAGCGCCGCGTCAACAGGTTCACCAGACCGCAGCTTGGTGCCATCGGCATCGTCAACCGACACCGCCAGCCAAACTGGCTTTCCAGCGGTCTTGCCTCCCGTCAAAGCGGCCATGGCCTGTGCGAGAGACGCCGCGGTTTCGATCAGGAACAGATCGACATGGGGCGCTTGCAGCGCCGCGACCTCAGCAAATCGCTCCGCCGCATCTTCGGGGGGCGTGTCGGTGGTGTAAGACCAACCTAAGGGCCCCAGCGACCCCGCCAGGCGACCGCTGCCATGGGCATCACGCGCAGCCTTAGCAAGCGAGACGGCGCGCATGTGCAGCTCTTCGAATTGATCTTCGATCCCATGCGGGGCGAGGCGGTCGCGGTGAATGGCGTAGGAGTTCACCGTCGCGATTTCGGCCCCGACGGCGAAGTAATCAGCATGTATTTCCTGCACCAGATCAGGCTCTGTCCGCATCACCTGCGTCGCCCAAAGCGGTGTCGGCTCGGACTGGCCACGGGCAATCAGTTCCTGGCCCATACCGCCATCCAAAATCGTGATCTTCATCGCTCCCTCCCAACGATGCGCCAATGATCTTGGCGTTCTGACAAATCATCGCTTCCTCCGCCAGACCCGTTTCGCGATCTGGCGCGGCTGGATGCGATCCAGTATGGACGGTCAACATCGTGAACCGGAAAACCCCATGGCATCCCGCATCAAGGTTGTGTTTCTAAATCGCCACTCGCGGCGCGATATGGGCTCCAGCGTGATGCGGGTGGATCAGCTTTCACAACATCTGAGCCGGTATTTCGGAGACCGCTATGATGTGTCGATCCAATATGTATCGAACAAGGTAAAACCGCTGCAGCGTGCGCTGTTAAATCTACGCAATCGCGATACGGTCTACGTGTTTTCCAAATACGCCGCCTGGGGGTGGCGGCCCCAGGATATGCAAGCGTTGCAAGCCTGCGCGCGTGGGATTCTGGTTGATTATGTCGATATGCCGATCAGTGAGATGATTGCCGATGGGGTTGATTGCCATATCGCCTCGTCCTTTGGCGGGGTCGATATGCAGCGCGAATGGGTCGCGCAGCAGACGCAGGCCGGGCGGGTGATAAGCGGGCAACATATGGCCGTGCTGCACAATTACGACACCGCGCTCGACGCGATTGCGCCGGGCGCGCGACCAGATGATCTAAACATCGCCTATTTCGGGTCGCGCCATCTGTTCCCGCACAGCCCGCTGGCCGATCAACGGGTCGATTTTCTGGACGGCGGCATGCCCGAAGCGTTTCAGGAAAACCTAACGAAAATCGGCAAATACCATGCACAAATGTGCATCCGCATCGGCGAAAAAGCAGATGGCGCGTGGGTGGCAAAGCCCGTGACGAAGCTGGTGACGGCAGCGGTTAGCGATGCAGTGATTTTGACAGATCGCAAAAGCCTGGATGTGGAACGGCTTTTGGGGGCGGATTACCCGTTTTTGACCCCGGATGGCGAACCAGCTTCCATTGATGCGGGGTTGGAGCGGCTGCAAGCGGGGTTTGGAGGGCCGGAATGGCTGCTGGCGCAGGAGCGTGTCAGGGCCCTGCGCGATATGTTCAGCCATCGCGCCATTGCCACGCAATTGGATCAGGCCATTCAGACCTGCCTATGAAAACGGCGGCGCATTTGCGCCGCCGTTTCCCTAAGTTCGTGCTGCGGTCGATCAGGCCAATTCGAACCGATCCAACATCATCACTTTGGTCCAAGCCGCTGCAAAATCCTGAACGAATTTCTCTTTGGCATCGGCGGCGGCGTAAACCTCGACCAGCGCCCGCAGTTCCGAGTTCGAGCCGAAGACCAGATCAACCTCGGTCGCGGTGTGCTTGACCTCACCGGTGGCGCGGTCGCGACCTTCCAAGACATTGGCAGCCTCGGTCGGGGTCCATTTGATCGACATATCCAACAGCGTGTCGAAGAAGGATGTGTCGAGCTTTCCGGCCTCGCCGCTAAAGAGCCCGTGGGCGCTGCCGCCTGCATTGGCGCCAATCGCCCGCATCCCGCCGACCAGAACGGTCATTTCGGGCGCGGTCAGATCCAGCATATGCGCGCGATCAAGCAGCATTTCGGCAGGCCGGAATGGCAGGCCGGGGGCGGCGTAGTTGCGGAAGCCATCGGCCTTGGGCTCAAGCACGGCGTAGGAATCGGCATCCGTCATCTCTTCGGTCGCATCGGTGCGGCCTGGGGTGAACTCAAGCTCGACCGGTGTGCCCGCGTCTGCGGCGGCTTTTTCCACCGCTACCGTACCGCCAAGCACGATCAGATCCGCGATCGAAACCTTCTTGCCACCGGCAGCCGCGGCGTCGAAATCGGCTTTGAGCGTTTCATACACGCCCAGCACCTGCGCCAGTTCGGTCGGATCGTTGACCGCCCAATCCTTGGCAGGTGCCAGCCGGATACGCGCACCATTTGCGCCACCGCGCATATCGGTGCCGCGATAGCTGGCAGCCGAACCCCAAGCAACGCGCACCAGCGCCTGCACGCTTAGGCCCGAGCCCAGGATCGCCTCTTTCAAACCGGTGATATCCGCCGCATCGACCAGCGCGTGATCAACCGCTGGCACCGGGTCTTGCCACAGCTCCGGCTCTGCCGGGACATCCGCCCCCAAGCCGCGCACATGGGGGCCCATGTCGCGGTGGGTCAGTTTGTACCAAGCTTTGGCGAAAGCTTCGGCGAACTCATCGGGGTTTTCCATGAAATGGCGCGAGACCTTTTCATAGGCCGGGTCCATCTTCAGCGACATATCCGCGGTGGTCATCATCGGGCGGTGCTTGATCGACGGGTCATGGGCATCCACAACCATGTCTTCGTCTTCGCAATCAATCGGGTGCCACTGGTTTGCGCCTGCGGGCGATTGGCTCAACTCCCAATCATATTTGAAGAGCACTTTGAAATAGCCCATGTCCCAGGTCGTCGGGTTGGGTTTCCACGCCCCTTCGATGCCGCTGGTGATCGCATCCCCGGCCTTGCCCGAGCCGTGGGTGCTGATCCACCCCAGGCCCATTTCTTCAATCGGCGCGCCTTCGGGTTCGGCCCCGACCAGGCCCGCATCGCCAGCCCCGTGGGCCTTACCAAAGGTGTGGCCGCCTGCGACCAGAGCCACGGTTTCATAGTCATTCATCGCCATGCGCGCGAAGGTATCGCGCACGTCACGGCCCGAGGCGACCGGGTCGGGCGTGCCATTGGGCCCTTCGGGGTTCACATAGATCAGACCCATCTGAACCGCACCCAAGGGGTTCGCAAGTTCCCGGTCACCGGAATAGCGTTCGTCGCCCAGCCATTCGGCCTCGGGGCCCCAGTAGATGTCTTCTTCTGGGTGCCAGACATCGGCGCGGCCACCGGCGAATCCATAGGTTTTGAACCCCATGGATTCCAGCGCGATGTTGCCCGCCAGGATCATCAGGTCAGCCCAAGACAGGGCCGCGCCGTATTTCTGTTTGATCGGCCAAAGCAGACGGCGTGCCTTATCCAGGTTGCCATTGTCGGGCCAAGAGTTCAGCGGCGCAAAGCGCTGCGTCCCGGTCGAGCCACCGCCTCGGCCGTCAAAGGTGCGGTAGGTGCCTGCGGAATGCCACGCCATGCGGATGAACAGCGGACCGTAATGGCCGTAATCGGCGGGCCACCAATCCTGGCTGTCGGTCATCAGCGCGTGCAGATCGGATTTCACCGCCTCCAGATCGAGCGATTTGAACGCCTCGGCATAGTCGAAATCCTTGCCCATCGGATCGGATTTCTCGGTGTTCTGGCGCAGGATGTTTAGGTTCAGCTTATTCGGCCACCAGTGAGAGTTGGCGACATTGCCGGTGGCACCATGGATCACCGGGCACTTTCCGCCGGTGTTGGAAGCTCCGTCCATTACGATCTCCGATCTTGGGTATGTGTTACAAGCAGCGACGATTCCGGAAGGAGTAGCCGACCCCCTCGGGCCTCCCTCCATCATCCTCTAGAATCGTTCTAACAGAGACCGGCAATTAGTTTAAGTTGGATTTTCTGATCGGCGTGATAATTTCAGCTTATGAAAAATCTCACGCTCAAGCAGTTTCGGTATTTCCAGGCCCTGGCCCATCACGGGCATTTTGGCCAAGCCGCCACAGTCTGCGCAATTTCACAACCCGCGCTGTCGATGCAGATCAAAGAGCTTGAGCAAAGCTTGGGTGCGCCGCTTTTCGAACGCGGCACGCGGCAGGTGCAACTGACCCAGTTTGGTGAAGAGTTTCAAAGCCGCGTGCGCGAGATTTTGCGCGCTGTTGACGAGTTGGGCGATCTGGCCCGCGCGGCGCAGTCGGGGTTGGTCGGGCGATTGCGGATCGGGGTGATCCCCACCATCGCCCCCTATCTGCTGCCCCGCCTAATTGGGCAGCTGACCCAGGCATACCCCGATCTTGATATCCAAGTGCGCGAGACGCTGACCCCGCGCCTGGTGCAGGAGCTTTCGGACAGCCGCATCGATACCGCGATCGTGGCCCTGCCCGTGTCCGAGCCAAGCTTTGAAGAACTACCGCTTTTTGACGAAAACTTCCTGCTGGTCCGGCCCAGTGACGCGCCTGAGATACCAGCGCCCGATGCCGACGCCCTGCGCGACATGCGTCTGCTGCTGCTGGAAGAAGGGCACTGTTTCCGCGATCAGGCGCTGGCCTTTTGCAACCTGCCCGCCGCGCCCACGCGTGATGGGTTGGATGGCAGTTCCCTTTCCACACTGGTGCAAATGGTCAGCGCGGGCATTGGTGTCACGTTGATCCCGGATATGGCGGTCGCGGTCGAAACCAGGTCGACCGATGTCACGGTGTCAGCCTTCAAGGGCGCGCAGCCGAGCCGCACCGTGGGTATAATCTGGCGCAAATCAAGCCCCCTTGCCGATGAGTTAATCAAGATCGCGGATCTGGTGCGGGCCGCCGCAGAGGCGCTTTCAAAAACACAGCCTCGTTAGAGACCAACGCGCCCTGCCCCATTGACCGACCCCGAGGATGGGTTATATTTCGTTGCGTTGGCAACGAATGGCTTTGCCCATGCTGCCAACCCCGCGGGCCGGGACTGAGATTTTCGCGTGGAGGGCACGTACACGCGAGCATCATCAGAGGAGGAGACCGCGATGGGACCATTCCCCCATGACGCCCCGAAAGCTAAAATCGACGCCATTAACAAAGCCGGAACCGACGGGTTCGAATTTGTCGAATTCGCCCACCCTGATCCGGGCGTCTTGGAAACCCTGTTCCAGAACATGGGCTATGTCGAAGTGGCCCGCCATAAGACCAAAGATATCTCGCTCTACCGGCAGGGCGGCGTGAACTATCTGATCAATCGCGAGAAAAACAGCCACGCGGCCCGGTTTGTCGAGGCCCATGGGCCTTGCGCACCGGCCATGGCCTGGCGCGTAGTCGATGCCCAGCACGCGCTGAAATGTGCCTTGGATTACGGGGCCGAGGAATACACCGGTGACGACAAATCCCTGGATGTGCCCGCAGTGATCGGCATCGGTGGGTCGCTTCTTTATTTCGTCGACACTTATGGTGAGGACGGGTCGTGTTATGCCGAGGAATATGACTGGCTGGGCGAGGTTGATCCGGCCCCGGGCGGCGCGGGCTTCTATTACATCGACCACCTGACCCACAATGTGGCGCGGGGCAATATGTCGACCTGGTATGATTTCTACGCCCAGGCCTTCAATTTCCGCGAGATCCGCTTCTTTGACATCAAAGGCAAGCAAACCGGCCTGTTTTCACGCGCCCTGACCAGCCCCGATGGCAAGATCCGCATCCCGATCAATGAAAGCGCGGATGAAAACAGCCAGATCGAGGAATATCTGAAAGAATACAAAGGCGAAGGCATTCAGCATATCGCGGTTGGCACCGATGATATCTATGCCGCGACCGATCAGATCTCGGACGACGGCATCGCCTTTATGCCCGCCCCACCAGCGACCTATTACGCGATGAGCCATAAGCGCGTGCACGGGCATGAAGAGCCCATCGAGCGGATGAAGCGCCACGGCATTCTGATCGATGGCGAAGGCGTGGTTGATGGTGGCGTGACGCGGATTTTGCTGCAAATTTTCTCGCAAACCGTGATCGGCCCGATCTTTTTCGAGTTCATCCAGCGCAAAGGCGATGATGGCTTTGGTGAGGGCAATTTCAAAGCGCTCTTCGAGTCGATCGAAGAAGATCAGATCCAGCGCGGCGTGTTGAAGGCCGACGCCTAACGCCAGCTTGGCCGCGCTAGTCTAAACCGGCGGGCCGCTTGGGGCGTTTGCCCAACACAGGTGTTTTACATCCCGCCAAGCAAAGGGCATCCTCCCCCGTAGGAGGAGGATCGCCTATGCCCGACCGTCACAAGACAGGAATGGCCACGCGCCGCGCGGTTTTGGGGGATGTCCATGTTGACCGTGCCGAAGCGGGCACCGCCGGCTTTGACGCGCCGTTTCAGCAAATGATCACCGAAAGCGCATGGGGCACGCTGTGGGCCGATGACACGATCCCCCAGCGCGAACGCTCGATGATGACGCTCGCCATCCTCGCGGCCACGGGCAGTTTCGACGAAATCCCAATGCATATTCGCGCCACGGCCAATACCGGGGCGTCACCGCAGGATGTGATGCAAGCGCTTTTGCATGTGGCGGTTTATGCTGGCGTGCCCAAGGCCAATCGCGCCATCAAACTGGCCAAAGAAACCTATGCCGAGATGGGGGTGGCTTTATGAGCGGTGCAAACACGCAGCGGGGGTATCTGCCCCGGGATCGCGCCTGGCAACCGCCCGCGCTGGCCCCGGCCTATAAATCCTCGCATAAACGCGCGCCCGAGCACGCGCTGCTGAAAATGCCCTCAACCCTGGCCGAAGAAACCGGCCCGGTTTTTGGCCATGACATCTTGGGGCCGCTGGATCACGACCTGATCCACAATTTCGCCGCCCCGGGCCAAAGCGCGATTGGCCCGCGCATCTTGGTCCATGGCCGCGTTCAAGATGAAATGGGCCGCCCCGTGCCCGGCGCGTTGATCGAGGTTTGGCAGGCCAATGCCGGTGGACGGTATCGGCACAAGAACGAAGGTTATATCGCGCCCCTGGACGAAAATTTCGGCGGATGTGGACGGGTCATCACCGATGAAGACGGACGGTATGAATTTCTCAGCGTGCAGCCAGGCCCCTATCCTTGGCCTAACGGCCCGAATGACTGGCGGCCTGCGCATGTCCACCTCAGCCTGATGGGGCATTCCTTTGCCCAACGTCTGATCACCCAGCTTTATTTCGAGGGCGATCCGCTGATTTGGCGCTGCCCAATCGTCAATGCGATCCCGTCGAAAGAGGCGGTTGAGCGATTGATCGCACCCTTCGATATCGACCGCACGGTGCCCATGGATATGCGTGCCTATCGCTTTGACATCGTTCTGCGCGGTCGGCACCAGACGCTTTTCGAAAACCGGCCAGAGGGGGCGTAGAGCATGGCGGATCGGGAAAACCTGCTGAAAGAAACGCCCAGCCAAACCGCTGGTCCTTATGTGCATATCGGCTGCACCCCGTCAGAAACCGGGATCGCGCTTTATCCCGACGATCTGGGGACAGAACTGAAGACAGGGCCATCGCGGGGTGAGGACATAACGCTCAGCGGCGCGGTCTTTGATGGCGATGGGTCGCCCGTGTGCGATGCAGTGATCGAGATCTGGCAGGCCGATGGCCATGGCATCTTTCGCGGCCCATCCGACCGGCGCGGCGTGGCCGATCCGAACTTCACTGGCTTTGGTCGCACTGCGACCGATGGCGCCAGCGGGGCCTACAGCTTTGATACTGTGAAACCCGGGGCCATTCCGATGCCCGACGGTCGGATGCAAGCGCCCCATGTTAGCCTGTGGATCGTGGCGCGGGGGATCAATATCGGCCTACACACCCGCGCCTATTTTGATGATGAACCCGACGCCAACGTAGACGACCCTTTGTTGCAGGCCGCCGATGCAACCGGACGCGCCGCAACCTTGCTTGCAAGAAAAGTCGATGCCGGGCGCTATGTGTTTGACATTCATTTGCAAGGCCCCTCGGAAACCGTGTTTCTGGATATTTAGCCGAAGCGCTGCACGATGCTTATGGGCCGGGGCACTTAGGTTTCCGGGTGGCATATTTGATGGCTAGACCCTTGACACCATTGGGATAGAAGGGTCGGGATCGACCGAGGAATTGGGGGCGCGTCATGGACCGGATTGAACGATTGCGAAGCGTCATGGCCGCCGAAGGTGTGGACCTTGTGGCCCTTGGCCCCGGCGCCCACATGGCCTGGCTTTTGGACACGCGCCCCCATGGCGACGAACGCCCCTTGCTGGCCTGCATTTCACAAAGCGGCATCGGGTTTTTGATGCCTGCCTTGGAGGCCGAAAGCGCGCGCACCCAAACCGATCTGCCCTTTTACACATGGGATGATGCCGATGGGCCTGAGGCCGCTCTGGCCAAGCTTTTGCACGCGCTTGATGTGACAAGTGCCAAGGCGCTGGTCTTGGATGAAACCATGCGCGCCGATCATGCGGCCTTGATCCAAGATGCCCTGCCTGGGACCAAACGACAGTTCACCGCCACGACCATTGGCGCGCTGCGCATGCAGAAAGATGACGACGAGATTGCGTGCCTGAAAGCCAATGCCGCCATCGCGGATCGGGCGATGCTGGCGACATGGGCCGCGATGCGCCCCGGCATGACCGAACGCGAGGTTGCCAAGCTGACGCGCCAAAGCTTTGCCGATCAGGGGGCCCGACCGCTTTTTACAATCATCGGCAGCGGGGTGAACGGTGCCTTTCCCCACCACCAGACCGGTGAGGCGCGTCTGGAAGAAGGCCAGGCCGTGGTGATGGATATGGGGGCGGCCATGGGTGGCTATTCCTCAGACATCACACGTATGGCTGTTCTCGGCGCACCGCCCGAGGGCTATGTCGAAATCCACGCCATCGTCGAGGCCGCCGTCGAGGCCGCGATGCAGGCCGCCAGACCCGGCGCCCTGGCCAGCGCCGTCGATGCCGCCGCGCGCGGGGTGATCGAGGCTGCGGGCTATGGCGCGTATTTCACCCACCGCACGGGCCATGGCATGGGCGTTGAGGTCCACGAACCGCCCTATGTGACCGCCAGTTCAGACAGCGTGCTGCGCGAAGGCATGGTGTTTTCCATCGAGCCGGGCATTTATCTGCCGGGCCGCTTCGGCATCCGTCTGGAAGAGATTGTCGTGCTGCGCGCCGATGGGCCGGAAATTCTGTCCGGCCTGCCCCGTGACCTGCGCGTGATCGATGTTTGATCGACCGGGGCCCGCGCCATGACCAAGATCGCCATTGCCGGGTTTCAGCATGAAACCAACAGCTTTGGGATCACCAAGGCCGGGCTTGCTGAGTTTGAGATGGCTGATTCTTGGCCGGCCATGCTACGCGGCGCCGATGTGATTGATCACACCCAAGGTATGAACCTGCCTCTGGCGGGCTTTGCGGCAGCGGCAAAAGACAAGGCCACGCTGCACCCGATCCTGTGGTGTTCGGCAGAACCGTCGGGCTTGGCGACAACCGAAGCCTTTGACAAGATTGCCGGCGATATCCTGACCGGCATCCGCACAGCGGGTGAGATCGACGCTGTCTATCTTGATCTGCACGGCGCCATGATCACCGAAGCGCATCTGGATGGCGAGGGGGCCTTGTTGCGATTGATCCGCAACGCGGTCGGCCCCGAGCTGCCAATTGCGATCAGTCTTGATCTGCACGCGAACCTGACCCAGGCGATGGTCGATGCCTGTGACGTGATTTGCCTGTTCAAAAACTATCCGCATCTGGACATGGCCGAAACCGGGGCGCGCGCCTGGGACCAATTGCAACATACCCTGCTGCATGGGCGACGGGCCAAAGCCTTTCGGCAGGCCGATTTCCTGATCCCCACCCATGCGCAACACACGGGCCCCGGCCCGGCGCGACAGCTTTATGCCGCTTTGCCCGACCGTCCCGGGCATCATGTGGAACTTGCCTTGGGCTTCACCGCAGGCGACACGCCCGATACCGGCCCGGCCCTGGTGGCCTATGCCGAGACGCAGAGCGAAGCCGAGGCTTTGGCCGATCTACACGCCGCCGAACTCGCCGAGGCCGAAGACGCCTTTGAACTTCCGCTGCTAACGCCCGAGGCAGCAGCCACCCAGGCCACCAATCACAGGGGCGACAAACCCTTGATTCTTGCGGATGTGCAGGACAACCCCGGGGCCGGTGCGTCCTCGGATACGGTGGGTCTTTTGCGTGCTTTGATCGCAGTGGGCGCGCGCGGTGTGATCATGGGCCTGATGCATGATCCCGCTTTGGTGGAGCAGGCTATTGCCGCTGGCGAGGGGGCTGAATTCACAGGGGACATGGGCGGCCGAAGCGGCGTTGGCCAAGAGGCGCCGCTGAATGCTGCTTTCACCGTAGATCGGATCGGCGACGGGCAATGCCGCTATTCGGGTGAAATGTATGGTGGCGGTGTCGCGACCCTAGGGCCGACGGCTGTGTTGGGAATCAACGATCAGGGCGCCGACATTCAGGTGGTCGTCACGAGCATTCGCAATCAGTGCCTGGATTTGGCCCATTTCACCCATCTCGGCCTCGACCCTAAGGCGGCCCAGGTCATCTGCGTCAAAAGCACAGCGCATTTTCGCGCGGATTTTGAACCGATTGCCAGCCATGTCCTAACGGTTGCAGCGCCGGGGCTGTTCCCATGTGAGCTAAGCCACGCCCAGTTCAAACACTTGCGCCCAGGCGTCCGGATCGCAGGCGCCGTCGCCCCTGAGGTCACGACGAAATAAAGCTTAGCCCGCCCGTTGGGTCGACACGAAGGGCCGTCAGCGCACGGCCATAGACAGCACCGGTGTCGATGAAGATGCGACCATCTTGCGCCACGGCCTCGGGCACGGATTTATGCCCGACAACAACCCATTGCCCATCGGTACGATCCGAGGCCGTGAAGCGATCCGTGCCCCAGATCAGCACCTCGTCCTTTTGCGCTTCCATCGGGACGGCAGGGTCTGCCCCCGCATGGACCACCCAAAGATCATTCGAGTTCCACATCAAAGGCAGCGCGCGCAGCCAATCCAGCATCGATCGCCCAAGCGCGGCGCGCAAATCGGCGGCGGCATCAAGCATGGCGCCCGGTGCCATCTGCCCGCCTGATGTGCTGAGTTGCACGCCAAAGCTGCGCAGGGTCTGCAAACCACCATGCCGCAGCCAGCGCTTGGCAGGCCCAATCGGATCATCCAAAAAATCCAACATCATCTGTTCGTGATTGCCCATCAGGCAGGCCACCTGTTCGGGGTATGCCGCTGAAAGTTCATATACAAATGTCATGACATCGGCGCTGTGTTCGCCACGGTCGACATAATCGCCGACGAAAACCAAATGCGGTGCGGCGAACTGGTTCTGTGCCACGTCAATGTCGATATTATTCAATAAAGTCTGAAGCTTACCGGAACATCCGTGAATATCGCCAACAACGTAGGTGACAACCTCGGGGGTTGGGTTCGTCCAATTGGGCATCGGTTTTCCGTTTACGTCCAGAATCTGCCTGGGCAAGCCATGGCTAAATAGCGTGACCCATTTGCATCGTCACGGCGAAAATGCCCCTCGACGAGGCTGCCTGCCCTACGCGAACACGGTCGGGCTGGCTATCAGTAGGCAATCGAAAAGGACAGAAGAATGTCTAATACGCTGAGCCGATGTCGCAGGGGGGGGACAAAGCCTTGCAATCCAGCCTTTGTCCAGGGCATCCGCTGCACCAACAGGTGTCGGATGCACCAAAAGCTTCCAGAAGAATCGACCTGGATCGGCGGCGTCAGCGAGGAATGGGCAGAAACATGAAGAGAGCCATTGGTATTGCAGCACTTCTAATTGGCCTATCAGGTTGCGGTGTCGCGTATCATTCATCGGATGTGCGCAATGTCGCTGGCGATGACGATTTGCAGATCATCGACCTGACCCTTGCCACAGTGGCCCAAGCCAATAGCGATCACTACGCGCCACGTGCGCTGCCCGCCGCGTTTTCGGTTGTCGCGGGGGGAAATCAGCCACGGTCCGCCGGACGGCTTCCCAACCCGGTTCTAGAACCCGAAATTCGCCCCAGCGTTTTGGAAACACGGCTGCCGCCCGAGGCTGATCCTGGCCCGTATAGGATCGGCACCGGTGATGTGTTGATCTTGGCCACACCGGCCGCTGGAAGCACCATTGAAGAACTTGCTGGGCTTGTCGCAGCACAAAACCAGCGCCAGGGCTATACGGTCCAAGGCGATGGCTCGATCTCGATCCCGGATGTGGGTCGGATCAATGTTGGCGGCCTGACGCTTGGTGGTGCAGAAGATGCGATTTTCGAGCGTTTGATCGAAGCCCGTATCGATCCCAGCTTCAGCCTGGAGGTAGCCGAGTTTAACTCGCAGCGTGTATCCATTGGCGGCGCGGTCAATACGCCTGGTCTTGTGCCCGTGACCATGGCCCCGCTTTATCTGGATGAGGTTTTGGCGGCGACCGGCGGATTGTCGATTTCAGAAGACGACTTTGGTTTGATCCGAATTTACCGGGCAGGCACGCTGTATCAGATTCCGGTTGAGCGGTTGTTCTCCGACGATGGGTTGCTGCGCATCCGAATGCTTGATGGCGACAGCATCTTTGTCGACACAGCCTATGATCTTGACCGCGCGATGGCCTATTACGAAGAGCAGATTTCGCGCGCCAACTACACGAGGCAGGCTCGTGCCGACGCTGTGGCCGAGTTACAGGCCGAGGTTAGCATCCGCCGCGACGCGCTTGATGAAAGTCGGCAAAACTTCCGCGATCGGCTCGAGTTTGGCGCCGCAGACCGGGACTACGTCTATGTGGTTGGCGAGGTCGGTGAGCCCGGTCGTTTCCCGCTGCCATTTGAAAATCGAGCCTCGCTGGCGGATGCCTTGTTCGAACGCGGCGGTGTTGCGGAGCTTTCTGGCGACCCCAGCGAGATCTATCTGCTGCGGGCAAGCGGGTCCGGCACAAGCCTGGGCGACATCATCGCCTATCGTCTCGACACGACCAATGCCGCCAATTTCGTGCTGGCCACGCGTATGGAATTGCGCCCTTCGGATGTCGTCTTTGTCGCCGAACAACCAATCACGCGCTGGAATCGTGTCATCAGCCAAATACTTCCAAGCATCTCCTTGGCCGATCAGGTGTCTGCAAACTAACTAGCGTGCGTTCTTGAAATCGTGACGGTGACAGGATAGCTGCCCAGGAACCGTTTCAGGCACCAAAGGTTTTGGATTGTCGAGTTCTTCCGCTACTGACGCGCCTCAAGATGGCGATGAGATTGACCTCCTTCGGATCGCACAGACCATTTATGGGGGCCGTTGGGTTGTCGCCACCTGCATTCTGATCGCCTTCTTAGCTGCAGCTTTTTACGCTTATCGGATTGCGGTGCCTCAATACCCCGCTGTGGCGACGGTTTCGCTCATTGGCCAACAGCAGCAGGTGATCACCGATATCGATGCGGTTTTTGCCAATGGTGGCACCGACCCGCGCATGATCAACACCGAGTTTGAGGTTATTCGTTCGCGCAGGTTGATTGGCGATCTGGTAGACCAGCTGAATTTGACAGCAGACCCTGAGTTCAACGGCGCGCTCGCCGCGCCCTCAATGCGCCAGCGGATCAGAGCAGTATTATTTGGCGCACCCGATGTACAGGCTCCGGCACCCGAAGTCGTACGCAGCCGCGTTATCGACGTCGTCGTCGCTCGCGTCGGGCTCTCTAGCATCCGCAATTCGCTGGCTTTCAACATTCGGATCGAGACCACCGACCCAAACAAATCAACGCTGATCGTCAATACGCTCGCCGAGCTTTATATAGAAAACCAGATCCGACAAAAATTGGAAGGTACCGCGCAAGCTATTGAGTTTTTGTCGACCCGAACGATCGAGTTGCAAGCGAATGCCGAGCGGTTGGAGCAAGATCTGGCAATTCGGACAGAGCAGGCGGACGTTCTGACGGCCGATTTGTTGCAGGCGCGAAACTTGCAGCTGCGCGAGCTACGTGAAACGATTACCGAACTGCAAGTGCGGATCGCGAGCACAGAACGACAGACCGCCGAGCTTTCCCCCGATCTGACAATTGACGCGTTGTTGGTCACCTTGGCCGAAAGCGATGATGGGCGCCTCGATGCATTGCGCCAACGGTTCATTGCCAATCGCCTCAGCGAAGAAGAACTTCGCGAAGGCGTCGCGGACACCCGCGAGGAAATCATCCAATCGACCCGACGCCTAACGCAGCAGCTCACGTCTTTGGTCGCGTCCGAACAGAATTTGGCGCAGCAAATTCGGACTCAGACCGATGATCTCATCGCGCTTCAGCAACTGTCGCGAGAAGTTGAGTCTGCTCAACTGCTCTACGAGACCTTTTTCAACCGCCTCCAAGAGGCAAGCGTCCAACAAGGGCTCGAGACAGCCGACGCGCGAATCTTGTCGCATGCCGTTCCACGCGGTGCCTCAAGCCCAAGAAAAACGCGCATTGCCATGATCGCTAGTGTGTTGGGCCTGCTTTTGGGATGCGGGATTGTTCTCGTGCGCGAATGGCTATTTTCTGGCTTCCGCACCGTTGACGATCTGCGCCGCGAAACCGGACAGGGCGTACTCGGCTCCATCCCGAGCCTAGGCGATAACGATCGCCGCAAAGCGCTGGCGCATATGCAGGCCAACCCAAATTCGGTCTTTGCAGAAGCCGTCCGCAATCTTCGGACCTCAATCTTAATGTCGAATATAGACAAAGAGCCATCGGTTATCCTGATCACCTCCTCGATCCCCGGCGAAGGCAAAACGACGCTCTCGATCGCGCTGACGCGATATTTGGCTTCGATGGAGGGCAAACGCGCGCTTTTGGTCGAAGCCGATATTCGCCGCAAGACGTTAAGGTCTTATGTCGATGCCGAGCCGACCACATCGATGCTTGATCTGCTGCTTGGCAAGCATCAGGGCGGTGAGATCGACCTCTACAACGAAGAGTTGGGGATCGAAGTGCTGTCCGGGTCGGAAAGCGGCGGCGGCAACGCAGCAGACCTTTTCTCGTCTCGGCGGTTCCAAGATCTGATTGGCGATCTCAAGCAAACCTTTGATTACATCGTGATGGATACACCCCCCGTGCTGGCTGTGCCCGATGCGCGTGTTTTGGCGCCCCATGCTGATGCCGTGGTCTTCGCGGTGAAATGGTCTTCGACCACCAAGACCCAGGTGCGCCAGGGGATCGATATGCTGACCAGCGTCGGTGTTGATGTGGAAGGTTTGGTTATGACCCAAGTCGACCAGCGGCGCATGAAGGGCTATGGCTATGGTGGCCAATATGGCTATGACGGATATTCGTCGGGCTACTACTCCCGTGACTAGACGCCGCTTGCTGGATCAAGCCTCAGCGATGGAACTAGCCCACATCAGTCGTCTCGGCATCTTGCAGAACTTTGGATATATACCGGTAACCAACAGCCTGTTTGAGCAAACGCAATCCATGCTCGGCCAATCCGACCTCGGCCAACACGTGCCATTTCCGGTAATGCACCAGGTGGATATGCCGATCTTCGGGCATAGGCTTGCCGCGCAACCGACCGCCTAAGATAAAATGCTGCTCTTCAGGTAGGATATGGGCGTCCAACCCCGCCTTCCGCATCGCCAAAGGTAGGGTCATCTGGTCCAAATAAGGGCGTTTGTGATCGAGATCGGGTAAGCGATCCACGGTTTGTGCCACATCCATCCAGGCTTCGGGAAAGCTCTGACCATCTTCGTTTCTGTGATGCTCGGGAAACAACACAAAGCCAGAGGAAAAGTAGGGAATGACCGAGCGGCGCTTATCGCGCATCAGCATCACGCGCTCCTCGGGAAGCGGCCAATCAAATGCCCCATAGATCTGTTCCCAAACCGCCTGAGGTGCCCATAACATCGAGGCGGCAACAGAAGCTGAGACATGACCCTTGCGCACCAAAATCGCAGGGTCGGTGTCACGGATGAGCAGGATGTCAGAATCCATAAAGCCCGAAAACTCGGTGTCTCGCGGCTCTAGGCAGGCCAAAATCTTATTGCCATGGGGATAGTCCGGCTCAAACCGGCCTTGGCTATCGAAAACGCGCAAATCAACATCCATCCGGCGCAAGCATTCCTCCACAGCCGGATCGATCTCGGTCCGCCGGTGAGAGGGGCAATAGCCAACCAATTTCACGTCAGAGGGCATATGCCGCCGGATCGAGGCGGCCAGGTAACAGGCGAGGTTTTGGTAAACCGGCGGCTCGACGATGAAAAACAAGGTAATAGAGGTCATCGGCTGCCCTTATCCCAACTAGGCGTCTTGATGCGCCATGTGAAGATAAGTTTGCCCGAGTAGACGTGTTTTAGCAACGCCATGATACTGGCGGCTACACCGCGCGCTGTTCGATCTTCATTGTCTGGGACAAGGCATAACGTCCGTTCACCCACAGCGCCTCTAGGGGTCCACCCGCGCCACCTCGGCCATGGCGGTCAGAAACTGGCTGACTTCTGCAAGCGTGTTGTAGTGGCTCACTGATACGCGGATGCAGTCCTCCATCCCCAAAGGCCCCAGAACGTTCCCGCAATAATGATCGTTCTTGCGGATATGCACACGGATGCCCCGCTGGCGCAGATGCTCGACCAGATCAACCGATGCCATCGTTTCCAGCCAGAGTGATACCACGCCCTCGCGCCCATTGATCCGATCCCCGCCGATCAAGGTGACGGCCGGCATGTCGGCCAACCCGGCAAGGTTCCCAGTGCCATGCAGCATCGCGTCCAGCAGCTGGGCCTCCTGCGCGGCGATGGCGGCGGCGGCCGCCTCAACGCGCCCGCGCGGGGATGAGGCGGCGGAAACTTCGGCTCCGAGCCAATCCAAATAGGCAACCACATCGGAAAACGTCGCGTAGCTGCCGGAATCGCGGGTGCCCAACTCCCAATTCGCCTCGGGGCCACCCACAATCTGTTCCTTCGTCGCAGCGGTCAACCGGTCCGAGGCCCAGCCGACGCCATAGCCATGCCGCGCAAACATCTTGTAGGGCGACACTGCGTAGCCATCAGCCAGGCACTCCATCACATCCACCGCCCCATGGCTGGCGTGTTGAATGCCATCGACGATGATGAACGCTTCGGGCGCAACCGCGCGCACGGCAGCCGCAATTGCCGGAACATCCACCGCCATGCCCGTCACGGGCGAGGTATGCACAATCGACACCACCCGCATATCCGGCCGTAGCGCCGCCTGATACGCCGCCAAGCTGACGGTACCGGTCGCATCATCATGGGGCACGCGGATCAAAGGGCGGCCCGTCACCTCGGCCCAGCGGGTCATCGCGCTGACCGAGGCCGGATGTTCTAGGGTCGAGCCAAGCATCACCCCATCTTCGGGCGCGGCCAAGGCGGCGGTGCGGATCAAGCGGAACAACACCTCGGTTCCGCTTTCGCCGACAAATACCTGGCCAGCATCGCCCGCGTTGAAAAACAGGCGCATGTCGGCCTTACCCTTGGCGATCATCCCCATCAGCGCCTCAGAGGCTGGATTGGCCCGGCCCTGATTGTCGGGAAACCCGGCATGGGCCGCGCTGGTCTCGATCACCGATTTCAAGCGCAGCGCCCCACCCGCATTTTCGAAAAACACGCGCGGACCTTCGAATGGGCAAGCCTCGACATGGGCAAAGCGGTCGCGGACAGCCTGCATCAAGCCTGGTTTGTCGGCGATCATTCTAATGCTCCTGTCTTTGGTTTCGCGGCCGGGTGGCATCTTCCAGGCGCTTGCGTCGGGTTTGCTATAGCTTTCCGTGATGCGAAACCCGCAATCTGGCCCATGCCCGACGCCCGCCCGTCGCAAATTGTCGGTTTCTCGGCCCCAAAAACACGGCAGGCTTACCACACAGGGCAAGCGGTCAGAGCACGCAAATGGGCTAGGCCAGTTGCAAAACCTCTGCCATGCTTCGCCCGATAGCAGCAATTGGACCGATATGGATCAGGTCACCAGACGCCCATTTCAATCGCTGTCCGCACCGGGTCAGGCAACCGGGCGGCGGGCGACGGGCTGTGATCTGGTGCCGATACGCGGGCGGGATATCTTGACCCACCCTGCCCTTGCCCTTTCGGATCGCCCCTACGCCCATGCCTCAAGACCTGCGCCTTGCCATTGATGTTGGCGGAACCTTTACCGACACGGTTCTAATGGATGCCTGCGGCCAGATCGCCGCCTCAACCAAAACCCTGACAACCCATGAAAATCCCGCCGTTGCGGCTATGGACGGCGCCGCCCGTGCCTTGGCTGAGCTTGGCACGGATATGCGAGATATTGGTGGCTTTATCCATGGCACGACCCTTGCGACCAACGCGCTTTTGGAAAAGCGTGGCGCACGGGTGGCGACGGTTACAACCGAGGGTTTCCGGGATATCTTGGAAATCGCCTATGAGCGGCGCTACAGCCAATATGATATCGATCTGGCAAAGCCCGACCTGCTGGTGCCGCGCACCCGGTCGCTGACCATCAAAGAACGAATGTCCGTCGCGGGCGAGGTGCTGATCCCGCTCGACGAAGCGGCGCTGCCCGCGCTCTTACAACACATCGATGAGACCGGGGCCGAGGCGCTGGCGATCTGCCTACTGCATTCTTACGCCAATCCAAGCCATGAACAGCGCCTGCGCGACTGGATCGCGGCGGCACGGCCCGATCTGGTCATCTCACTCTCTTCCGAGGTGAGCCCCGAAGCGCGGGAGTTTGATCGGCTCTGCACCACCGTTGCCAATGCCTATATCCAGCCGCTCATGGCCGGGTATCTGGCGCGCTTCGGCGAAAGCTTCGCGGCACAAGGGTTGCGCTGCCCGATCTTGATGATGACCGCCGGTGGTGGCATGACCACGCTGGCCACCGCAGCGCGTCTGCCGATCCGGCTGGTCGAATCCGGCCCCGCAGGTGGCGCGATCCTAGCCGCGCGCATCGCCGCGCAGGCGGGGCTGGATCAGGTTCTGTCCTTCGATATGGGTGGCACCACAGCCAAGCTGTGCCTGATCGATCACGCCCAGCCCCAAACCTCGCGCCAGTTCGAGATTGGGCGCGCCGCACGGTTCATCAAAGGCTCAGGCATGCCGGTGCGCATCCCAGTGATCGAAATGATTGAAATCGGCGCCGGGGGCGGGTCGATTGCCGCTGTCGATCGGTTGGGGCGGCTGACGGTCGGCCCGCAAAGCGCGGGCTCCGATCCCGGTCCGGTGGCCTTTGGGCGTGGTGGTCAGGCCCCGACGGTGACCGATGCCGATGTTGCGCTGGGCTATATCCGGCCCGAGTTCTTTGCCGAGGGTCAGTTCACTTTGAGCCCCGGCGCTGCGCAGGCGGCCATCGCCAAAGATATCGGCGCGCCGCTTGGGTCGACCGGGCCAGAGGCCGCGGATGGGATCAGTCGCATCGTCGATGAAAGCATGGCTAGCGCGGGGCGCGCCCATGCGGTGGAATCGGGCAAAGACCTGGGCCCCCGTTGCATGATCGCCTTTGGCGGGAATGGCCCCTTGCATGCCTGTCGCGTGGCGCGCGCCGCCGGGGTGTCGCGGGTTCTGGTGCCACCCAGCCCTGGCGTTGGATCGGCGGTCGGGTTCCTTTTTGCGCCGGTATCCTTTGAGATCGTTCGCAGCCGCTACACGCTGCTGGAAGCCATCGATCTGGACGCAATCAACACCCTATTCAAAGGTATGTGCGACGAGGCGGTTTCGGTCGTCCGGCAAGGCGCGGCAGATGCGCCCCTGACCACACGCCGCGCTGCCTTCATGCGCTATCGCGGTCAGGGCCATGAGATCGAAATCGATCTGCCCGACCGAGACCTTGCGCCCGGAGATGTACCGGCTTTGGTTCAAGCCTTTGAGACCGCCTATGCCCAACAGTTCTCGCGCCCAGTTCCGGGGATGCAGATCGAGATCCTGAACTGGTCCGCCCGCGTGTCGACCCATGCCGACCCGCCCCCCGAAGCAGCGCCACTCCACAAGCTAGAACAGGCAGAGCCATACAGCACCTGCGATATCCTTTGCGATGTCGTCGGCCAAACCGTCCAGGCGGCGATCTATCAACGCGCCTTGCTACAGCCCGGAGACCATTTGTCCGGCCCGGCCCTCATTGTCGAGCCGCAAACCACCAGCTTTGTCGGCGCAGATTTCTCAGCCCAGATCGACGCGTTGGGCAACATCCTGATGACGCGTGAGGCCCACCCATGACCCAAAGCCTTTCCCCCGCCCGCCTGCAAGTGATGTGGAATCGCCTGCTCGCCCTGGTCGAAGAACAGGGTCAAACCCTCATCCGAGCCGCGTTTTCGCCCATTGTGCGGGAATGCGGTGATATCTCCGCCGGTGTCTTCGATATCGAGGGGCGGATGCTGGCCCAAGCTGTCACCGGCACGCCGGGCCATATCAACACCATGGCCGAGGCCGTGCAGCATCTGCGCGCCCGCTTCCCCGTGGCCGAGATGCAGCCGGGCGATATCTATATGACCAATGATCCCTGGCTTGCCTCGGGGCATCTAAACGATTTTCTGCTGATGATGCCGGTCTTCTACCAGGGGCGCGTCATCGGCTTCACCTCCTGCACCTCGCATTTGGTGGATCTGGGTGGGCAAGGCATGGGCCCCGAGGGCTCGGATATCTATGACGAAGGGTTGCTTCTGCCGCCCTGTAAGCTGGTCGAGGCGGGCACCGTTAATGCGCTGCTGCTAGAGATCGTCAAAGCCAATTCGCGGGAACCGATTGCCAATGAAGGCGATATTTACGCCCTGATCGCTTGTTGCGAAGCCGGGGCCGCGCGGTTGGTCGAGATGATGGCCGATTACGGGTTGGACGACCTTGCCCCGCTGTCGCGCTACATCATCGACACCTCACGGAAGGGCACGCTGGAGGCCATCGCCCAGGTGCCGTCGGGCGTCTATGAAAACGAGATGCGGATCGACGGCTATGGCACGCCACTGACGCTGAAGGCCACGCTTACGATTACGCCGGATCGGGTGCAGGTCGATTTCGCGGGCACCTCGGGCTGTTCGGATAAGGGCATCAACGTGCCGTTGAACTATGCCACCGCCTATACCGTCTTCGCCCTGCGCTGCATCATCGGGCCGGATATCCCGAACAATGCAGGCTCGCTTGGTGCGTTTGAGGTCACAGGGCCGCCCGGTTGCATCCTAAATGCCCAGCGCCCGGCCCCCGTCGCCATGCGCCATACGCTGGGGCAGATGACGCCCGATTTGGTTCTGGGCTGCCTGCACCAAGCCCTGCCCGACCGTGTGCCCGCCGAGGGCGCCTCTTGCATGTATGATCTACCGATGCGCCACACGGCCGATGCGGCCTTGGCGGGCAGTCAGGAATTCGCGATTGAGCTGGTCCATAATGGCGGCACCGGCGCGCGCCCTGCCTCTGACGGGCTTTCGGCCACGGCTTATCCCTCGGGCGTGTTCGGAAGCCAGGTTGAGATGACCGAGGCCGCCGCCCCGGTGATCATCTGGCGGCGCGAGCTTTTGCCGGGCAGCGGCGGCGCGGGGAAGTTTCGCGGCGGACTTGGGCAACGGGTCGAGGTGAGTTCGGCCATTGAGGAGCCGTTCCTGGTATTCCTGTCCGTCGAACGGATCGACAATCCCGCGATTGGTCGAGCCGGTGGCCTGCCAGGCGCACCCGGTCGCATCCAGGTGAGTGGTCGGCAGCAGGATATCCCCGGCAAATGCGAGCTGCGCGTGGCCCCGGATGAACGCCTGATTCTCGACACGCCCGGCGGTGGCGGGTTTGGCCACCCCAAAACGCGGGATCGACAGGCGGTTCTAGATGATTTGGCGGCAGGCCTCATCGATTTGGAAACGGCGCAAACGATCTATGGGGTCACACCATGATCCGCTCGGTCGCCAACCTGCAAAGCATGGCGCCTTACGCCTTGGCCGATCTGGGGGATGCGCGCGCAACGTCACTCGCACAAAACGAAAGCGCCTTTCCGCCCAGCCCCCAGGCCCTAGCGGCGGGTGCAGCAGCGCTGGCGCAATCGACACTCTACCCCGACCCGGACTGGCATGGGCTGCGCGCCGCGATTGCTGAAGTTCATGGGCTCGACCCAGCCGCAATTCTTTGCGGGGCCGGTTCGATGGAACTGATCGGCTGCCTGATCCGCGCCTATGCGGCAGCGGGTGATACGGTTTTAGGCACGCAATACGGATACGCCTTTGTGGCGAGCGCGACCGCCCAAGCCGGAGCCGCATACCGCACCGCGCCCGAGCCGGATTTGCGCGTTGATACTGATAAGGTCTTGGCCAACTTGACGGCCGAGACGCGCATTGTCTTCATCTGCAACCCCGGTAACCCGACCGGAACGGTGATCCCCAACACCGAAATCCTGGGGCTGCGCCGCGCCCTGCCCGACAACGTGCTTCTGGTCGTCGATCAAGCCTACGCTGAGCTCGACCGCCAAGACCCCAAGCCGATTTTCGATCTGGTCCAGCGCGGTGACACGGTTGTGACCCGCACCTTGTCGAAAGCCTATGGTTTGGCCGGGGCACGGGTCGGGTGGGGTGTTTTCCCGCCTGCAATAGCGGGCGAAATCCGGAAGCTTTTGAACCCGAACAACATCTCGACCGCCTCACAGGCGATGGCCGAGGCCGCCATGCGCGACCAGGCCCATATGGCCGATATCGTATCCCGCACCACCAATCTGCGAGAGGCGTTTTCTGCGCGACTACGCGCAGCGGGGTATGAGGTACCGCCCAGCGCCACCAATTTCGTGCTAATCCGCCTGGCCGACGCGACCCGCACCCAGGCCGCTGACAGGGCCTTGCGCAAGGCGGGTTATATCCTGCGGGGCATGGCGGGCTACGACCTGCCCGATTGCCTGCGGGCCACCATCGGCTCAGACCACGCGATGGCGGCAGTTGCCGATATTTTAGAAAGGATGGCCCATGGCTGACCCACGCGCGGGGCATAAGATCGGCGTTCTTGTGCCTTACACCAATTGCAATTTGGAACCAGATATGGGGTTGCTTTGTCCCGGCGGGGCCACGATGCATTTCGAACGAATGGGCGGTTATGAGGTCGATGAAATCCCCGGCTCGGACCAGATGGCGGGGCTTGGGGCATCGGATATCAGCGAAACCTTGCGGCTGATCTCGGGCGTTCGACCGGCAGCGGTGCTCTATGGCTGCACCTCGGCAACGCTGACCCATGGGACAGAGTTTGACCAAGATCTCGCAGCAAGGATTGAGGCGGGATCAGGGGCGGTGTCGATCACGGCGGCGGGGGCCTTGGTCGCAGCCTTGAAGGCGCTTGATGTTTCAGCGGTCGGCTTCGCCTCGCCCTATTTGGGGGAGGTTAACGATCAGGCCGTGACCTTCCTAGCCGATGCCGGTATTCGCACCGCACATCGTGCTGATATTGGGCGGGCACTTGGCAATTACGGTCAGGGCGAGCTAACGCCCGAGGAGGTGATGGCATTGGCCCTGAAAGCCGATGGCGCCGAGGCCGACGCCCTTGTCCTTTCCTGCACCGACATGCGCGCGGTCGAGGCGATTTCGCGGATCGAAGCGGTAACCGGGAAACCGGTTGTGACTTCCAACCAAGCCATGGTGTTCGCGCTTTGCCGGGCGCTTGGCCTACCCCGACCGGACGGGCCTTTCGGGCAGCTATTCGACCGGCTCGAAACGCCGGTTCCAGCCTAGTACCCGCGCGCCGGATCGACCACATTGACCAGCGGCGCGCCCGCCCGATAACGGCGCAGGTTGTCACAAAACATCGCGACTGATTTCAGGGCCCAGCCCTCATAGACCGAGGAACAATGCGGCGTGACAATCACGTTTTCCATGGTCCAAAACGGGCTGCTCTCAGGCAGGGGCTCGGTCTCAAACACATCCAGCGCCGCGCCCTTTAATGCGCCTGAGCCCAGCGCCTCGGCCAAAGCGACCTGATCGACAACGCCGCCGCGCGACACATCAACCAACACCGCGCCTGGCTTGAGCGCCGCAATCGCACCGCGATCCACCAGGCCGCGCGTGCTGGACAAAAGCGGCACGCAGATCACGATGGCATCTGCTTGGGGCCAAAGCTGCGGCAACGCTTCCATCCCATAAACCTGATCAACCGCCTCGGTCGGTTGTGGGCGCGCGCGCACCCCGATGGTCTGCATCCCCATCGCCTTGGCGCGCCGCGCCACTGCCAGCCCGGTTTGGCCCAGACCAAGGATCAAAACCCTCTGACCCTCGATCGGGGTGACCTGCCCCGCGATCCAGGTTTTGCGGCTTTGCCCGGCGCGAAAGCCTGGGAAATCCAGGTTGAAATAGAGCAGCGCCCCAAGCGCATATTCAGCCATCATATCCGCGGCGACACCGGCGGAGTTGGTCACCGTCACGCGGTCGGTTTGCCAATCGCGCAAATGATCCGTGCCGGACCCGCCGACCGAAACCCATTTCACCGTCTCGCTTTCTAGAAGCGCAGCGCGCGGGAAATCTTGCGTGCCCGCGAAACGCACGGAATAGACAATCTCGGCCCTGCTGTTGCGGATTAGATCGGGCAACCCCTCATAGCTGTCGCAGCCCAGAAACGTCTCATCGGGGTGTCGAGACCGCGCTAAATCAAGCGCCGCTTCGACCTCATCGCTGTGCAGAATGATCGGGGCCTGATTGGTCATGACAATTAGGGTGCGGCAAAGAGATGTTGGGTGAGTTCCGCGAACGGTCGCTCGGGCGCATCGGTGAGACGCAGCGCGGCATCAAGAATAGCTTCGGTCCGCTCCGTACCCAAAACGGGCGTCGCAAGGGCGCGGTACTTATCCAGTATATCGGCTTCGGAAAACGGGCGTTCCGGCCCGCCGCGCGCGTGGGTATCGCCCGATTGCAGCACGCGCCCATCCCGCATCTTCAGCGTCACGTCCGCCCAGCGAGCCTCGGGATAGCGTGCTTCGTGGCGCGCCTCTTCGATCAAATCGGTGCGTTGAACCAAGGCCGCCACTTGCGGGTCTTTCAACCCATCGCCCGAAATGTGCTCCACCCCGATCGTTCCGTGCACAATCATCGTAGCGACCGCGAAAGGCAGCGAATACTGCGCCTCGGATGTTGAGCTTGGCAGGCCTGGAAACAGCTGGACCGCGTTGTGAAAGCTGCGGATTTCGACGCGCTCGATCTGACCCGGCGCGATCGGGTTGGCCAAACAAAGCTCTCGGGCTGCGTCGATGGGGGCATGGGCCCAGCGGCAGATTGGATAGGGTTTGATATATTGCAGATCGGTCTGCCAAAGCGTCGCCAGATCGGCCCAGTAAGGGGCGGCTTCGGGTGCCTCAACCGTGATCGCAGGCGCGCCGGTGAAGCCCATCGCGGCCATTTCGGCGGCACTGATCCCAACCAGACCGCCCTGCCCCGACCCATCATGTAGCATCGTGGGGTTGGCGATCTCGCGCATCATCTGGCTACGTGGGCCGTGATATTCGGCGATCCCCAGCGCCTGTCGCAGCATGTCTGGCGTCAGGCCTTGCAGACGGGCTGCCATAGCCGCCACGCCCAGCGCATTCCAAGCGCCGGAAGTGTGATAATCTGACACCGTCGCGTGCAAAGCGATGCCTGCCCGGCCCGCCACCTCATAGCCGATGACCAATGTCGCCAGAGCCTCGGCCGCTGTCAGCGCCGGGCGCGCTTCGGCCAGCGCAACCAGCGCGGGCACGGCGGCCACGCCGATATGGCCCTTGGTGGGATTATAGCCGTCATGGGCGTCAAGATTATCGATCTGACTGGCGGCGGCAAAAACAGCCCCCGCCCGGCTGGCACGGCGCCCATCAAATAGCAGCCGCGCCGCTGCCGCCGGTTCAACGGTGTTGTAAAGGCGGATCGCGGTTTCGCGCGCCAGGCGACCGGCTTCCATCGGGGTGGCTGCGATGCAAACGCCAAGCGTGTCCAACAGCAATAGCGCCGCCATGCGCATCGTAGGCGCGGGGATAGCGGCGGGCGATTGGCGCAGGGTGAAATCAACAACCGATCTAAGGGTTGCGTTTTCAAGCTGATCGGGCGCTGAGGCGTCCATCATGATCCCCCAATGGTTCGGGTCTGGAGGTAGCATAGGCGGCTTCCAAAGCAGCGGCACCGTCGATTTGCGTCAAACCGGCGTGTGGAAAGCGACGGAAACAGCGTGGTTTAGAGTGTGGTCGCCTCTAGTTCATAAACCAGATTAAAAAATCGATTTTCGTTGAAATCCTATCATTTGCAACCTAATGTTCCATCAGGAGGCCCATTATGGATTCACACCGGTCGCTGACCTCGCTTGCCCATCACAAAATTCGCGAGATGGTGCTTTCGGGCGAATTGCCCCCCGGCGCGCGCATTCAAATCGATGCGCTGCGCAAAAAGCTGGATATTGGGGCCAGCCCGGTGCGCGAAGCGTTGAGCATTCTGTCGTCAGAGCAGCTTGTGGTCCGCAATGAACAGCGCGGCTTTTGGGCCCCCGAAATCAGCGCCGAGGATTTTGGCGTGCTTTTGGATACGCGCTGTCGGGTCGAAGCTTTGGCCTTTGCCGATGCGATCCGCGACGGTGGCGCGGAATGGGAAGAGCGGATTGTGCTGTTACAGTATCGTCTGAATGCGCTCGACCGCAGCCAGAACAAAGAGGCTTGGGAAAACGCGCATCGCGAATTTCACACCGCACTGATCGCCGCCTGCCCGTCGACCTATTTGCTGAACTTCTGTGCCCAGCTGTACGACCTTGCCGTGCGGTATCGCAACGTCGCTAGCCTGATCGCTTACCCCGAGCGGAAGATCACCGATGAGCATAGCCAAATCGCCGAAGCGGCCCTTGCGCGTGATACCGACCGAGCCGTCGATTTGCTGGTCGATCATTACCGTAAAACCGGCGATTTCCTGTATCAACGGCTGGCCGAGCGTGAAAGCGACGGGGTGATCTCCGCCGCTGAGTGACGCGTCGAGCCCGGCTTAGGCCGGCGGCAGGATGAAGTCGAAATCGACCTTGCTGAACCCATCGGCCAAGCGCGGCTTGGCTTCGATGTCATCGGCAATCGCGGCGCGGTCACCGGCGCGGTATTCCATCACCAAATCGCCGCGCACGCCAAAGACGGCATCTTCATCCAGATAGGGGTCATCGCTAGGGAAAACCTCGGTGACCAGGGTGCGGAAGCCATCGGCCTGCACAATGAAATGCAGATGCGAGGGCCGCCAGGCATGGCGCCCGGTGGCATTCAACAAATCACCCACGGGCCCATCGGTGGGCACCAGATAAGGCGCGGGGCGGATGGTCGAGACCGCATAGCGTCCGTCGGCCCCGGTGGTCATGGAAATGCGCAGGTTATAGTCGCTCTGTTCCGGGTCTTGGTTTGAGTAGAGCCCGTTATCGGCTGTCTGCCAAAGCTCGATCACCGCGCCTTCGATCGGGTCGTCGGATTGATCCATCACCCGCCCCTCAACCACCACCTGCGGACCGTCATTGTCACCGATCATATCCCCACCCACCGGCAGTTCCGGCGCGCCCAGGATGTGGAACGGCCCAAGGACCGATGAATTGGTGCATCCCTCGGGCGAGTTGATCATATCAACCAAGGAACTCAGCCCAAGCACGTCGGAAAACAGCACAAACTCATTCCGCTCATCATCGGTGATCTCACCCGCACGCGTCAGAAGGTCCAAGCCCTTGCGCCATTCCTCGTGGGTCAGACCAACCTCTTTGGCGAAGGCGTGCAGGTGGGTGACCAGCGATGTCAAAACCTCTTGCAAACGCGGATCGGTGTCGGGGCCGGACAGACCCAGCAAGGTTTGGGTCAGGGTTTCGGGCGAGACGTTGCGCATAAGGAACCTCGTGACTGAATGCTTAGGGCAGCAATGCCGTGGATAGGATCGGGAACTCGATCAGAATGATCAACACCACCAGCATCACGGCGGCGAAGGGCAAGGCGCCCATGAAGACATCCTTCAAGGACACACGCGGATCGTTGATCGTGCTTTTGATCACGAAACAGGAAATACCCAATGGCGGTGTGAGCAACCCGATCTCGGCCCCGATCACAACGATGATGCCGAACCAGACCAGGCTGACGCCCAAGGGTTCGACGATGGGCAAGAACAAAGGCACAACGATCAGAATGATCGAGGCGGTGTCCAAAAGCGTGCCGAGAAACAGCATCAGCACCACGAGCATCACCATGACCGCAGTAAAGCCAAGCTGATAGGTATCGAGGAAATCACCCAAAGCGTTGGGGATGCCCGCGATGCCCAGCATTCGGCTATAGATCGAGGCGGCTGTGATCAGGAACAGAATGGCCGCCGTGATATGGCCGGTTTCCAAAAGCGCGTTCCAAAACCCCTTGAGCGTGATGCGCCTGCGGGCGACGGCAAGGATCAGGCCCAAAGCGGCGCCTGCCGCCCCAGCCTCGACCGGGGTCAGCCAGCCGGTATAGATGCCGCCCAGAACCATCAGAACCAAGCCGATCAGAGGCAGGCAGAGCAGCGCCATTTGCTGCATGGTCAAAAGTTCGGCCCCATCCCATTGGCCAGCCCCTTCATTGACCACAAAGCTCGGGCTGATTTTCGACATGCCCCAGATCGCCAGGATGTAGGCGATGGCCAGCATGATGCCGGGTATCACCCCGGCCAAGAACATATGGCCCACGGATTGTTCGGCCACGATGGCATAGATGATCAGCATGGCCGAGGGCGGAATGATCATGCCCAAAACCGACGATCCCGCCACGACACCAACGGCGAAGCGTTTGTTATAGTTCAGCTTCATCATTTCGGGCACGGCCACCTTGGTAAAGACCGAGGCCGAGGCGATGGAACTGCCGGTGACCGCGGCAAACATCGCATTGGCCCCGACCGTCGCCATGCCCACACCGCCCATGATTTTATGGAACAACGTGTTCATCACCCGGTAAACATCTTCGCCCAAACCGGCCTTGGACACGATCAACCCCATGAAGGTGAATAGCGGGATCGTGGCAAAGGAATACTCGGTCACGCTATCGCCCACGGCGATTTTCAACAGCGCCAGGGGCAATTCAAAGCTGTCGCGCAATATCCAGATCGTAACGAAAGACACCACGCCAAGCGCGATGGGGATGTAGACGCCCAGATAGATCATGGCGACCATCGCCACGACCGACATCATGCCGATCTCAAAGGGGCTCATGCACCGGACTCCTCAAGATGCAGCAGCTCGGGGCGGCGCTTGCCCGAGATCGCCTTGGTGGCAAAAATCAGGGTGCAAAGCGCGGCGGAAAAACAGATGGCCAGGTGGATCGGCCAGTAAGGCGCGGTGAAGATACCCGGCGTGCCGAAGTAGTTGCCCTCGGCCCAGGAACGCTGAAATTCGGGCCACATCGCCCAGGTGATCAACCCCATGAAAATCGCGGCCGCGGTGTCGATGATGCGTGCAAAAAACCGCGCGATGCCGGGGCGACGGTCGGCCAATAAGCCCAAAAACCCGTCCGAACGGGTCAATCGGTTGATCCGCACCACATCGGGCAACTGCAGGAACACGATCATCACCATCAGGAACTGCACCATTTCATAGGTGCCGCGAAACGGCGCGTTGAACGCGTTGCGAGATACCACATCGCTGTTGATCAGAACCACAAGCCCCAGAACCACCAGCGTGCCTGCCGCATTGGCGGCCTGGGCCACGCCCGACATCAGCCGGGCTGCGCCATTGGCCAGCCGCGCCAAGGCAGAGCCCCCTGGGGGCTCTGTGTTTGTGTTGGGATCGGACATCGGGCGCTTACGCCGACAGGGCCCAATTGCGCGCCGGGGTTTCCCCACCCGCGATCAGCTTGTCGATATAGGTCGCCAACATGGCAGAACCATCCTTGCCCTCGGCATCCAACCCGGCCGCCCATTCCTGGGCGATATTGGGCATGGCGTTGGCCCAAGCAATCCGCTCGTCCTGCGGCAACTCGATGATGCTGCCACCGGCGGCGACATATGCGGCCTCACTATCCGCCGCGCGGCCCATGGCCACTTCGGCCAATCGGTCGCGATAAGCGATGCCGACCTCACGCAGCACCCCTTGCACGGCTGGGTCTAGGCTATCCCAGAAGCTCTTGTTCACCGTTAGCGTCTTGGAATTCACCGCACCAAGGTTGGCTTTGAGCATATAAGGCGCGACTTCCGCGATGGCGAAGGTGTTCGCGGCTTCGGGCCAAAGCATCGCGGCATCGGTCACGCCGGTTTGCATCATGTTGTAGAAGTCAGTCAGGCCGCCTCGGACGCCTACGGCCCCGTCCAGACCTTCGAGATAGCGCAGGTTATACCCCGCCCCGGCCACCCGCAGATTGGCCAGATCCGCCAAACCGCTAACCGGCTGGCTCGAGAACATCTGATAGCTGTCCAGCACCACGCCGGTGGCCAGATAGACCTGATCCTGTGCCTCAAACTCCTGACGCATCGCGTCATATTCGATGGCGATTTCATCGACCGACCGAGCCACCAGACCCGCATCCGCCGAGATAAAGGGTGTTACCGCCGAGAGCGCCTGACTGGGCAAGGTCGAGTTATGGAAAATCGTGGTAACAACCCCGATATCGCCCAAACCCAAACGCATCCCCTCCAGCACACCGCGCGGGCGCACAATCGAGCCTCCGTAGGATTCCTGGAAGTTCATCTCGTCCAGCCCCATCTCGGCCAGACGCCGGTTCACCTCGGGCAGGTAGAAGTTTGACAGTTCCTGCACCCACATCGCGCGTTCCGGGTAGCCGTCGATGACGGTCACGGTGCGGCCCTGCGCGGCGGCGGGCAGGCCAAACCCAGCAAGGCCAGCGGCGGCGGCAGAGCTTGCCAGAAGGGTGCGGCGGTTAAGTTTCATCGTCATGGTCTGGACCTCCCATTCCAGTGGTATCCGTGGGCCTTTTGACCCTGATCTTTGGGATCAGCCCGACACGTGGGCCGATACCCGCCCCTCACAAAAAGCTGCACGCCTCCTCAAACGGCAGCCTTGGAAGCTTGGGAAACACCGCACTTTCATCGGCATATCCCAGGTTCAAAAGAAAGTTTGATTTCAACGTGGTAGCAGCCAGGATCGTGGCATCGACCACCTGGTTGTCAAAACCCGAGATCGGGCCGCAATCCAGCCCCATGGCCCGCGCCGCGATCATCATATAGGCGCCTTGCAGCGTCGCATTCCGATAGGCGGTATCTTCGATATAGGCTTGCTTGCCGCGAAACATCGGCTTGCGATCCTCATGCGGGAACAGGTCATCCAACCGCTCCCAAAAGCTCAGATCATGGGCGATGATCACGGTGACCGGCGCACTCAATACCTTGGGCACGTTTTTCGGCTTTAGCGCCGGTTCAAGCTGCTTTTTGCCTTCGGGTGAGGTGACAAAGATGAACCGCGCGGGCGAGCTATTCATGCTGGTCGCGCCCTGCTTGGTAATTTCGTAAAGTCGACGCAATTGATCTTCGCTGACAGGGCGGTCGGTCCAGGCATAATGCGACCGCGCCTTTGTCAGGATCAGGTCCAACCCCGCCTCATCCAGTTCCGTCAGCTTGGCGCGCATCGCGCGGATATCGTCCTGCGCCGCCTGCCGGGGATCGGCCAGAATATCTGGCGCCAGCGTCATTCTGCGGCCTCATTGGCGGCCAAATCCGCCTCGGCCAGGATGGGGTTGCGGCAAATGCCGATGCCCTCGATCTCAACCTCGACCACATCGCCCGCTTTCATCCAAAGTTGCGGCGTGCGGGCATGACCCACCCCGGGCGGGGTGCCAAAGGCGATCATATCGCCGGGCTCTAGCGTCATGATCTCAGAAACGATGGCGATCGTGCGCCGCACGGTAAAAATCATGTCGGACGTGTTAGAGTTTTGCAGAACGCGCCCGTTCAAACGGGTCTGGATCGTCAATCCGCTGGCCCCTTCGGGCAGCTCATCAGGTGTCACCACAACAGGACCAACCGCCCCGGTGCCATCAAAGTTTTTGCCCGCCGTCCATTGATGCGTCTTGCGCTGATATTCGCGGATCGAACCATCATTGAAGGTCGTGTAACCAAAGACGTGATCCAGAGCGTCAGCTTCGGCAATGTGTCGCCCGCCCTTGCCGATGATCACCATCAATTCGGTCTCATAGTCAAAGGTGTGCGATGCGCTGGGCAGCACCATGGGCGCGCCGGCTGCGATCATGGAGGTCGCAGCGCGCATGAACATCGCGGGGTAATCCGGCACGTCATACCCGCCTTCGCGGGCATGCTCGGCATAGTTCAGGCCCAAGCAAACGATCTTACCGGGTCGCGCGACCGGCAGGGCCGGTGTGATCTCATCAATGGGATAGCTTGGGGCATCCGCCGCTGGGCTGGGCATCGCGACACCATCGGCAGCCCGCTCGATCAGGTTGCCAAGGTCGGCCACGCCGTCTTGCAGCAAGGTCGCACGATCGCCCGACACCACAAACACCGATGGCGTTGACTGTCCGCCCACGGTTCCGGTCAGCAACTTCATCGACTCTTCCTCCCTCATTCGTTGCCTTACCCTCGCGTCGAAAAAACGAGTTGTCAACAAAAAGTCGATTTTTTATGATTACACCGACGGAGGGCTTAAAAACCGATGCCAAACGACACATCCCTTGCGGGCCGTTTACGCCAATTGGTGGGGCCAAACCTGATGCCCCGGCTTTGGGGCGACGGTTTGCAATCGGCGCAAAACGACCCAGTGCAGCTTAGCCATACGCTGATGTCGGCCCGCGGCCAGGCCTCAGGCGCGGCCATCGCCGAACAGGTTCTCAGCCTGATCGAGGCGGCGGATGCTGAAACGCTAAGCGCCTATTTCACCGCCTTGCGCGATGAGTTTGACGTTGATATCGACGCCATCCTAACCGCAGCGACCGAGGCCAAATCCGGCGCCCCGTCCGCCTGGAAAGCACTGCAATTGGCCGCCGAACCGCCGCGACAAGAACTGTTCCGGCGTCTAAATGCGGCCCGCAACGGAACCGCACGCCTGGTTGATATGCGGCGCAAACTCCTGACCGCGCTGCGCGACGAGCCCAGCCTGGCCCCGATCGATTCAGACCTGCGGCATTTGCTTAGAAGCTGGTTCAATCGCGGCTTCCTGATGCCGGTGCGGATCGATTGGAACAGCTCGGCCACAGTGTTGGAAAAGATCATTGCTTATGAGGCGGTGCATGCCATCGACGATTGGGATCAGCTGCGCCTGCGCCTGGCCCCGCCCGACCGACGCTGTTTCGCTTTTTTCCACCCGACCATGCCGAATGAACCGCTGATCTTTGTCGAAGTGGCGCTGACGCGGGGCCTGTCCGGTTCGATCCAAGACATCCTGCAAACCCCGCGCGAGGCGTTGGAGGCCGATCAGGCGGATACGGCGATTTTCTATTCGATCTCAAACTGTCAGGCCGGGTTGGCCGGGATCTCATTTGGCGCGTTTCTGATCAAACAGGTGGCCGCCGACCTGCGCGCCGAGCTGCCGAACCTCAAGACATTTGCCACGCTGTCGCCCATGCCGGGTTTCGCCAAGTGGATGGCCCAAGAAGGGATCGAAACCGATCCGCCCGAGGCGCTGCTGCCCTGGGCTGCGGAATACTTGACCCAAGCCAAAGACGCCGCAGGGCGACCGCTGGACCCGGTGGCCAAGTTTCATCTGGGCAACGGGGCCGAGCTTCACCGTATCAACGCCGAAGCCGATCTGTCTGAAAAGGGCTTGGCCCAAAGCCATGGCGTAATGGTCAACTATCTGTACGAGCTTGATCGCGTCGAAACCCGCCACGAAGCCTTTGCTGCCAGTGGCGAGGTTGCTGTGGCGCGACAGGTCCGAACCCTGCTGCCCAAGCCGCGGTCGCGCGGACCGATGGCCAGCTAAGCGAAAGCACCAAGATGTCCCCCAACACCCTCCACGCAGCGCTTTTGACCCACCAGCCGGACGCCGCCCCGTTCTTGTCGACACCTGACGGCCCGACGCTCAGCTATGGCGCGTTGCGTGCGAAAGTCGCGCAAACCGCCGGGCATCTTCAGACGCGTGGCGTGAGCCCAGGCGATCGGGTTTTGTGCCAAATCGCGAAATCGGTTGATGGCTTGATCTTGTATCTCGCCACCGTGGCGGCGGGTGCCGTGTTTGTGCCGCTCAACACGGCCTATACGGCGGCGGAACTGGACTATTTCCTAGAGGATGCCGCCCCCGCGCTGCTGATCCTGGATGCATCCACCGCATCCGCGCGCGAGGTTGCGGCCAAGCGCGACGTCGCTGTCGCCACGCCGGAGGCGTTGATAAAGGACGGCCCACCGCTGCCCGCGGTCGCGCGTGGCAACGATGATCTGGCCGCCATCCTCTATACCTCCGGCACTACGGGGCGGTCCAAAGGGGCGATGCTGACCCATGGCAATCTGCTGTCCAATGCCCAAGCGCTACAATCCTGCTGGCGCTACACGGCTGATGACGTTTTGCTGCACGCGCTGCCGATCTTTCACACTCATGGGCTTTTTGTCGCCACCAATGTGACGCTCGCGGCGGGGTCGAGCCTGTTGTTCCTGCCCGCCTTTGACCTCGATGCCATCGCCATGCATCTGCCCCAGGTCACGACGATGATGGGGGTGCCAACCTTTTACACACGGATGCTGGCCGACGACCGGTTTGACCGGGCCGCGTTGGCACATCTGCGCTTGGTCATCTCGGGCTCCGCCCCGCTTTTGGCTGAAAGCCATGCCAGTTTTGAGGCGCACACCGGACACGCGATCTTGGAGCGCTACGGCATGACCGAAACCAACATGATCACCTCCAACCCCTATGACGGCGCACGGCGCGCGGGCACCGTTGGTCACCCGCTACCGGGGGTGGAGATCCGCATCGCCTGCCCCGATGACAAGGGCATCGGTGGGATCGAGGTGAAAGGGCCCAATGTCACACCCGGCTACTGGCGCAATACCGAGAAGACGGCGGAAAGCTTTACGCAGGATGGGTGGTTCATCACCGGCGATCTGGGGCAAATTGATAAGGACGGATACCTGTCCATCGTAGGGCGCCAGAAGGATCTGGTGATCTCGGGCGGGTTCAACATCTATCCTAAAGAGATTGAAGTGCAGATCGATGATCTGCCCGGCGTGCTGGAAAGCGCCGTCTATGGTGTGCCCCATCCCGATTTGGGGGAGGCTGTGGCCGCCGCCGTGGTCTTGCAGCCCGGCGGCCAAATTGATGCCGATGGCATCCTGGCGGAGCTTTCCGACCGGCTGGCTCGGTTCAAAATCCCGCGCAGCATTCGGGTGCTGGACGAGTTGCCCCGCAACGCGATGGGCAAAGTACAAAAGAACGAATTACGGCGCGCAGCGGCAGAGGCCGCTGAGACCTGAAACCAAAAAGGGGAGAGACATGGCAGGACCGATGAAATGGGATGAGTACGGCAAGATTTGTCGCGAAAACGGGAACCTGGCGATGCAGGTTTTTGCCTGCATGACCACGCCCGTGCGCCCCGGCCCACCGCCGCCGGATGTCTTGGCCCAGCACAAAGCCTATATCGCGGGCCTCGAAACCACGGGCAAAGTGTTCCTGGCCGGTCCGCTGTCAAATCCCGAAGGCACGCATATGAGCGGCGCGGGCATGATCATCTTCGCCGCCGCTGACATGGCCGAGGCCAACGCCCTGGCCGCAGATGACCCGATGCATCAGGCGGGCATTCGCGACTTCACCGTGCAAGCCTGGCGGCTGAACGAAGGCGCGCCCATGCCAGGGCTGCGCCTGTCGAACCGCAGCTTCGATCTGGGTTAGGCCACGGGCTTAAACCAGTTCCGCGTCGCTCATCACCTCGACCAGGGCGGGGCCATTGACGGCTAGGGCCTCGGCCAAAGCGGCCTCCGCCTCGGCGCTGCTGGTCACCTTGGCCCCATGTGCCCCGCATAGTCGCGCGAAGGCCGCGAAAGACGGGTTCACCAGCGACGTTTCCCAGACCGGCCATTCGCCCGAGCGCTGTTCCTTGGAAATCTTCCCCAGCTCGTCGTTGTGGAGCAGCACATGGGTGATATCCATCCCGTATTTCACCGCCGTGGTCAGTTCCATCGCGTATTGGCCAAAGCCACCATCGCCCGAAATCGAGATCACCTTGCGACCCCGGAATTCCGCAAAATCCTGGGTCGCCGCCCAAGCGCCCATCGCAGCGGGCAAGGCAAAGCCGATGGAGCCCAGATAGCCCGACATCATCACCCTCTGACCTTTGGTCTCGAAATATCGGCCGAAGGAATAGGTGTTGTTGCCCACATCAACCGCGATCAGCGCATCTTCGGGCGCGACCCGCGACAGCGCTTCGAAAATCGCCACGGAATGCACGCCGCGCGGGCCCTCCTCCGCCATGCGGTTCGCCTTTTCCGCGCGCCACATCTGCCAACGTTCAGCCAGTTCGCTGATCTGGTCATCGGCATCAGCGGGCGGTTTGGCCGTCGGTGCAACCGCATCACAAAACGCCCCGATCTCCCCCCAAACGGGCAAACTGACAGGGTGGAACTTGCCCAACTGCATCCGTTCGAAATCAACCTGGATCGTGGGCTTACCCCGATCGATGCCGGTATGGTTCGAAAAACTCGCCCCCAGCACGATTTGCAGATCGCATTCGTTCATGAACCAGCTGGCAATTGGTGTGCCCGAGCGCCCCAAAACCCCCGCCGCGTTCGGGTGGCTGTCAGGGATCAGGCCCTTGCCTTTGAAGGTCGTGACCACCGGCGCGCCCAGCGCCTCGGCAAGGGCGATGATCTGATCCCGCGCCTCCCACGCGCCATGGCCCATGATGATCAGCGGGCGTTTGGCGTTCTGGATCAGATCCAGCGCCGCCGCCACATCAGCATCCGAAGGTTTGACCACCGGCCCGCTCATCCGCCCATCGGGCCGCCCGGCGGGCGCGTCACTGGGCAAGGTCTGCACATCATCGGGGAAGATCAGATGCGCCACATCGCGTTCGACCAAAGCGTTCTTGATCGCCAGTGACGCCAGTTCCGCATGTTTCGACGTGGACAGAACCGGCTGCGAAAACTTGCTAACCGCTTGGAAAGCCGATTGCAGATCAATGTCTTGAAACGCGCCGGGGCCAAAAACCTGCGTCTGAACCTGCCCGGTCAGCGCCAGAACCGGCGCGCGATCAACCTTCGCATCCCACATGCCGGTCAAGAGGTTCGTGGCCCCCGGCCCCGCAATCGCCAGACAGGCTGCGGGTTTACCGGTAAGCTTCCCGTAGGCTGACGCCGCAAAAGCCGCCGCGCCTTCGTGACGGATGCCGATATAGCCCATCTCGCCATCCACGGTGCGCCGCCGGATCGCATCAGCCAAGCCCAGATTGGAATGTCCCACCATGCCGAAGACGCGCTTCACACCCCAGTTCACCATGGTCTCGGCCATCATATCGGTCACGGTACGGGTATGGTCCGGCTCGGGCTCCAGCCCGACAAACACCTGACCATCGCGCACCTCCACCGGATAGGTCTTTTGGCCGGTATCCTCATGCCCGCCCGGAGGCGCACCGGTCAGCGGGTCGAAATCCCAGCCATGCCAGGGGCAGCGAATCCAGCATTTGTCATCCACGCCGCGTTCGATGGTCCCTTCACCCAAAGGGCCGCCCTGATGCGGGCAGTGATTGTCCATCGCCGCCCAATGCCCATCGAAATGGGACAGACATAGATAGACATTGCGCGCCGAGACGGTTTTGACCCGCCCCTCCGCCAGGTCTTCGACATGGCCAACCGGAATCCAATCCAGCGTTTCATCCGTCATTGTCACTCTCCTCATGGGTGGGGGTGTCGGCCTGGGCGGGCGCGATAAGATCAAACAGTTTCTGCAAAAGGGTGAGCGCCAAGAAGACGCCGACCACCCAGATCAACAACTCAAATGGCGCAAAATCCGTGCCGCGTAGCCAGCGCGCCAAAAGCCCGCCCTGGGGGCGCAGCTCTTCAATGCCAAAAAGCCCCTCGCGCCCCCAAAGCCGGAAATCCCAAAAGCGGGACAGGTAATAGGCGACCGCGGTAAAGGTCGCGACGATGGCCATCAGCATCACGCGCCGGATCATTGGATCAACTCCACGCTGTCGGTGTCGACGGTCAGAACCAGCAAATCGCCATGGCGGCTGACATCGCCTTCAAGCGTCACATAAAGACCCACATAATCGTAAAGCGCGGGTGGGATGACCTCCTCCCCGACGCCAGAGATCAACAGGAATTCTTCGCCTTCCACGGGTTGGGTCGACACAAACACCGCCGGGATGCCGCCCAGGATGCACAGGTTGGCGCAGGCGCGATGGGCGATGCCGCGCCCCGGGCGCATGGCACCGGCGGTGCATTTGCCATCACAAATCTCACCCGTAATTTGCCAACGGCCCAACGGTTCAGCCTCGGGGATATCTGGAATGGCGCTTTGATCCTCAGCCGCGCGGAAGGCATTGTTGCCGCCGTTCAACTGCATCATATCCAGATCACCGCGTTCCAGCAGAACGCCGGTCGCGCGCACCAATTGCCCCGCCAACCCTTCGGCCCGCTCCACCGCTCCGTTCTTGCCCTGGCCCGCCAGCATCAGCGTGTGGCCCGCCGGGATGCGTTCACTGCCTTCGGTGACATGCAGGATCGGGCTTGGGGTCAGTTCCAGCACCCCAATCACCGTCTGTGCCCCGTAATCAAAGCGCAGACGCCCATCACCGGGGTCGTCCTGGGTGGCCGCCAGGCTATAGCCCAGCGCCCCGGCCCCCACCAAAAACAGCAGACAGGCCGAGAAAAGATAAAGCCGCAAGCCCACGGGAACGGGCAGGTAACCCACGAAAAACGGATCGTCTTCTTTGCGGCTCATGCCGGGGCCTCCTGCGGGTTTCGGGTGTTTGGGATTGGGACAGGATCGACCGGTGTGCCGGGCGGGTTGGGCGCAGGATCGACCAGGATGTCGTCGCCATCCAGCATCAGGCGATAGGTCGGGATCTTCTCGGTGAAGGGTGCGGGCGAGCGGCCCGTGCGCACATCGTATTGGAATCCATGCCAGGGGCAGGTCGCAAAGCAATCAATGATGCGCCCCTCACCCAACGGCCCGTTTTGATGGGCACAGGCGTTGGAAATGGCGCTAAGCGCCCCTTCGTGCCGGAACACAGCCACCCGGTCGCCCGACGGCAAATGCGCCACCAAAGCGCGACCTTCGGCGATGGCATCCACGCGACCGACACGCACCCAATCGCTCGGGTGTAAATCCCCTGCCCCCTCCCGTCGCTCTTTGAGCGCAGCAGCGACGTGCAGCCCCGCAACCAGCAACGCGCCCGCCGAAAACAGAGCGGCCAGGGCAAAGTTTTCGCGTGTCTGGAATGCCCCAAGGGCAACATGGCCCACCACCGCGACATAAGCCGGATAAATCAGGAAATGGATCGCTTTCCAAACCGGTGGGGTCAGGAATTTGAGCCAGAAATCATGGCTGGTCGCAGCAAGGATCAGCAGACAGATCAGGGCGAAAATACCAAGCGTTTCAAAAGGAAAGCCCAGAGCCTGGCTATAGCTTGTGTTGGAAAAAAGCACCGTTTCCCAGCGCGATGCGCCTCGGTAAAAGGCAAAATACCAGCCCAGGACGAAATAGGCATGGGTCAGCGCCACCGCCGCCGTCATCACCCCGAAATGCCGCCGGTTGTAAAGCAACGGCAGCCAGCGCCGATCCAACCGCGCCATCGGGCCGATGCATAGGATCACTGTCAGCATGACAAAGGCGCAGGCCCCAAAGGCGCGGGCGTTGCGGATCGGTGGGCTGATCGGGCGTTCATGGTTCAGCGCCTCGGGCGCGACATAGATAAAGAGCCAAAGGAACGCCGCGACACCCGCCAGCATCACCGCGTCATACCCCCATTTCGAGCGGTTCCACTGCACGGGGATGTATTTGACACTCATTGCGTGGCCTCCTGCGGGGCAGCCAGGCGCACCGGGGCGGTGTCTGCGGGCCAGGTTTGGCGGATGGTGAAACTGGTGGCCAAGGTCAAAACAATGGCCAAGGCCACCACCCCGGCGGCCAGCCCATGGGCGCGGCGTGGCGGGCTATAGCGCCCGGTCCATTTGGCGCGCCCGGTTTCTTCGCGCAGCCAACGCCAAAGGACGATGGGCCAGATCAGCAGAACCGCCGGGATCAGCAGCGGGCGAAACGCGTAGGCCCCGCGGGCGTCTTCATCGATGCGATCAATCCCAATGGTCAGAAAGACCAAGGCGACCAGCGCCCCGATCAGGCAATAGGTCTGCGCAAATGCGATCAGGGCCGCAGCGGTTGTCATGCGATCCCCCCATAAGCCACGCCCGACAGGTCGGCCACTTCCCGCTTCCAGGTGGTCAGATCGTCCGATCGGAACTGCGACAGATGGCTGTGGCCGCAGGCGCGGGCCATCACCTGCATCAACTCCGCCGAGGCGTTGAAGAAATTGGCCAACTGCTTGGCGGATTTTTCGACCACAATGCGGCTCGCCAGGCCCGGTTTCTGCGTGGCGATGCCAACCGGGCAGTTGTTGGTATGGCAGGCGCGCATGGCGATGCAGCCGATGGCCTGCATGGCCGCGTTCGACACCGCAATCGCATCAGCCCCCAACGCCATGGCCTTGATGAAATCGGCTGGTTTGCGCAGCCCGCCGGTGATCACCAGCGTCACATCGCGGCGATCTAGCGTGTCGAGATGCCGACGCGCACGGGCAAGCGCCGGGATCGTTGGGACCGAGATATTGTCGCGGAACAGGATCGGGGCTGCCCCTGTGCCGCCGCCGCGACCATCCAAGATGATGTAATCTACCCCAACCTCCAGCGCGGCATCGATATCCTTTTCGATATGCTGCGCTGACAGCTTATAGCCGATGGGAATGCCGCCGGTGCGATCCCGCACCTCATCCGCAAACTCTTTGATCTGCGCGGGCTCTGTCCAATCCGGAAAACGCGACGGCGAAATGGCATCGGTGCCAGCGGGGATGCCGCGCACCTCGGCGATCTTGTCTTTGTTCTTGGCCCCCGGCAGATGCCCACCCGTACCGGTCTTGGCCCCCTGCCCGCCTTTGAAATGGAACGCCTGAACCTGGGCCAGCTTGTCCCAATCGAACCCGAACCGGGCCGAGGCAAGCTCGTAGAAATAGCGCGAATTGGCCTCTTGCTCCTCGGGCAGCATCCCGCCCTCGCCCGAGCAAATGCCCGTCCCCGACATCTCCGCCCCTTGGGCGAGCGCCAGCTTTGCGGGTTCGGACAAAGCTCCAAAGGACATGTCCGAAACAAAAAGCGGGATCTTCAGCCGCAAAGGCTTTTGCGCATTTGGGCCAATCACCACATCGGTGCCCACCGGATCGTCGTCCAATAGCGGCGGCTTGTGTAGCTGAGCGGTCAAGATTTGCAGATCATCCCAACTCGGCAATTGATCGCGGGGCACGCCCATCGATTCCACCTTGCCATGATGGCCGGTCTGTTTCAGGCCCGAGCGCGCATAATGCTGGATCAGGCCTGTATGCGGCTCCTCCTCGGTCCCGTGGGAGGTATCGGCGTACAGCCCCAGATAGGCGTCACGGTTGAAAGGCTGCGGGTTGGCCTGGCCCCAGGTCGCGATTTCTTCCTCATCGACATAAACCGCATCGTCTTCGACCCAGGCCGTGAATTTGGGCAGCTTCTCATCATTGGCATATTCGGACACGCCGGTATCAAGCCGATAATCCCAATCATGCACCCCGCAGATCAGGTTGCGCCCCCGCACAAACCCATCCGACATCAGAGCGCCGCGATGCAGGCAGCGGCCATAAAAGACGGAAACATCATCATCGAACCGCACTACGACCAAATCGACCTCGGCCACCAAGGCGTATTCCGGTTTGCGGTCGGCCAATGTGCTCCATTTTGCGACGGAAATCTTCTTCATATCCATGTCCCTGCCAGTTTCTTGATGAACCAAATCATAGATTTGCCCTTGTGTGATCCGGTTTTGTGTCGATGGCGACGGAAGACGCTGCCAATTTTTGCGCATACCAACGCGCGCCCGGGGCGGCGGTGATCCCATGTAACAGGGCGCTGATCCAAACCGCATTCACTGCCAAATGCAGGATCGCCTCACCGGTTGCGTGATCCAATTGCTCCACCACCAATAGCGCAAAAAGGGCGGTGGCGAGGCCCCTGGGCCCAAACCAGCCAAAGAAAAGCCGGGTGATCGGGGGCGCGTCCGTGCCGATCAACGACAGCCAAATGGCCAAAGGGCGGACCAGGAACAGGCTGCCCAAGATCAAGAGCAACCCGTTCAGTGTTAGATGCACGATGGCCTCCGGCACCAGAACAGCCCCCAGGAGCAGAAAGGCCGCCCAGGACAAAAGCTGCCCCTCGCTTTCCGTGAATTCATAGACAAAGGCACATTGCCCCCGCACCACCGCGCCAAAGCCAAGCCCTGCCGCGAAAGCTGAAATGAAGCCATTTCCGCCGACCTGAAGCGCCGCGAGATAAGCTGCGGCCGCCAGGGCCAGCGCCCCGATCCCTTCATAGATATCCGATGTGGTTTGGTGGCGCTTGGCCCATAACAACACGATCCCGCCCAAAAGCCCGATCACCACCCCGACCAAGGGTCCCAGCACGATCTGCTTGGCCGCGAACAGCCACCAACCTTCGGGTGGAGCCATCGCCAAAGGCGCGGCCACCGCCGCCATCGCCAGGACCAACGGCAGCGCCAATCCATCATTCAGCCCGCTTTCGACAATCAAAGCCCGTCGCGGCCGTTCCGGGATCGCGGTGTTCGTCACCACGGGCTGGCCAAGGGCCGCATCGGTGGGCACCAAAATCGCCGCCATCAACGCAACCATGGCCAAGGACCAGCCCGGCATCAAAGCCCACCCGAGCCCGACCCCGAGCCCAAAGGCCAAGGGCACCCCGATGGCCAACATGCGAAACGGCCAGACCCGCCGCTTTAGCAGGGCGCGCTGATCAATCTGCGCTGCATCCAGAAACAAGAGCACGATCAGCGCGATCTCGGCCACCACATGCAGGGCGGATTCCGAAATCTCCGCCGGCACCATCCCAACCTGCGAGACCAGCACCCCAACAGCCAAAAACACCATCGGAGCGGTCACCACCGTGGCCGACAGGCGCTTTGCGATCATGCAAAACGCAGAAAGGAACATGGCGATTGCCAAATACCCCATCATGCCGGTGTCCCAGTTTGTACCGATCCTTGCTTGAGCCTAAGCCTGACGGAACACCTGGCACACGGACAAATCACAATGGGACGAGAAAGATGTCAGTTTTAGGCGGGGATGCTGATGCAGCGAGAGCCGTCAAGTCTTGGATGAACGGCGGAAATCTCACAACAACACCGCGCGGACGCTCGTCGAAAGGCGCGGCGCTGCGCAGTCGCCCCATCTAAACCGAGCTACCCCAACCGCCACGCAACGACTGGCTGCCACCGCGCGAACCCAAACGGCGGAATTACGGTTGGAAATTTATTTAGAAAATTCAAATTCCTACGTCGGATCCGACGGCGACCTATACTTTCGAGACCATAGCTATACCCATGCCGCCGCATGCGAGAAGGTGGACTGGGTTAGACCGGGCGCAGCTTATCTGGAGCCCCGTTGTGAAAATTCGCCACGAACGTCCCATGTCCGACCTGTCGTTTCAGGTGCGCGCCCCGCTTGGCCTAGAACTGGCCACGGGTGAGGTGGTGACGATTGCCAATTGGTCGCTTGAGGGGTTCGAGTTTCCGGGCGACAGCGACGTGCTGCCGAAGGAGGCCGTGCTGTCGATCCCCTTCCAAGGCGTCGACATCCGATTTCCCGTGCATCTGGGGCGCCGTGACAAGGGCCGCTTTCTTCGTTTTGAAGGCCTGACCGGACGACAACGCGAAACGCTCGCGGTGTTTTATCGCTCCATCCTTTCGGGAAAAATGGCCTCGACCGAGGATGTGATCACCAGCCTGGACACGCCTGTCGACCTCGTTCCCATGGAAGAAACCGAGGAGGAGCGCAGCGCGGGCACCGCTGGCAAAGCGCCGCGTGGGCTACGCGCGGCCATTTCGGTTGCCATCTATGCCTGCCTGGCGGTCGTGGTTTTCTGGACCTTGGGATCGGGCATTTACAACAAGGTTTCCAGTGTCGACATTCGCAATGCCCGGATCGAAGCCCCTCTGATCGATCATGCCGTGGCGCAAGCTGGGTTTGTCACCGAAATCCCAGTCGCCATCGGCGATCCCGTCTCGGCCGGCGATATCCTTGTGCGTATCACCACGCCCGAGGGCGAGGCCGCGATGGCCGATGTGCGGGCGCGGATCAACGCCCTGGAACGCCGGTTGGAGGAAACGGTGGCGCGCGAAACAAGGCTTGCCGCAAGGCTAGAGCTTGAGCGCAGCCGCTTGGCGGATGCGCTTGCGGACACATCCGCTGAAACGCTTGCCCGCGCGCGTGACGCGCTCGAAGCCTTTGATGGCCGCTGGTCTGCCCCGCATATGGACCTTTTCGAGGCCCATAGCGCCACCTTACGTGAGTTGGACAGTATCGAAGACGAACTGCGGCGGCTGCGGCGCGAACGTGGCCGCATCGGCGATGCGCGAGAGGCGTTGCATATCATGGCAACCGAAGACGGCATTGTCCGCGATATTGGCGTTTTGCTGGGGCAATTTGCCGGGCGCGGCACCCTGGCCGCCACCGTCGAGGGCACCCAGGCCCGTCAGGCCCGCGGCTGGCTCGATCAAAGCATGGCCGCCTCGGTGCATCTGGGCATGGAGGTGACGGTCACCACCAATACAGGCAATGGGCGCGAGCGGTTGGTTGGCCAGGTTGCGGGCTTGGAAGCCGGGATCGACCCAGAGCTGTCGCCAGAATTTGGTATGATCGTCACCGTCGGCTTCCCTGAGCTCAGCGTCACCGATAGCCGCGCCACCCTGCCCCATCTGATGCCGGTCCAATTGCAGGCGCAGCGCGCTTGGGCGGTTCGGCTTTCGGATCGGATCGAAGGCACCACGGCAGGTCTGGGGGATTGATCGATGCGCGCACCCGAAACCGAATACGCCTTTGACAAAGACCTGACGGCGCGGTTGTCGACCTTCAAACGGCCGACAAAACGCGGATTGCGCAAATGGCGTTTGGGCCAGCTTTTCTGGCTTGCCATGCTGTTCGGTGGGCTCGGGTGGCTGTTGGTCCATACCCATAACCGTTTCTTTGAGCCCGACACCTTGCATGTGACCCTGGTTTTGGGGGCGTTGGGCTGTTGGCGCTTTGGCTGGTGGTTCACCCATGCCGTGCGGGCCGAGATCTATCGGCGGCTGAAATGGCCGGGCTTGCGCGCGCGCGCCAGCGCCGTCTGGCAAAGCGGCTGGCGGCCTCGCCGTCTGCATATTCAAATGACGACCTATTACGAGGAACCGGCCATCACCAAACGTGTGATCGGCTCGATCCTGGCGCAGATCCGGCGCGAAGGCATCCCAACCACGATCTATATCGGCACTGGGTCGGCCTATGATGAAATGATCATCCGGTCCTTTGTCGAAACCCACGCCCAGGACATTCCCGACGATCTGGCTGAACTGGTGTTTCTGCGCCAAAACCAGCCGGGCAAACGCATGGCGATTGGGATGATCCTGCGCGCGATCAACCGCAATGGCGTTGATTCCGATGATCTTGTGATCTTCATGGATGGGGATGCGCTTTATGGGCAGGATGTGCTGGAAAAAACCTTGTCGATGTTTGGCGCAGACCCAGAATTGCAGGCCCTGACCACTGATGAAGAGGTGATCTGCTACGGCCCGAAATGGATCGAATCCTGGCTGAACATGCGCTTTGCGCAGCGGCGGCTGGCGATGCAAAGCCACGCGATGTCGGACAAGGTTCTGACATTGACCGGTCGGATGAGCGTCTTTCGCGCGCAACACATGCGCTCAGAGCGGTTCATTCGCACCATCGAGGCCGACCATTTGGATCACTGGCTGTGGGGGCGGTTCCGGTTTCTGTCGGGCGATGACAAATCCACTTGGTATCACATGCTGACCTGTGATGCGAAAATGACCTACGTGCCAGATGCGACCGTCTACACCATTGAGGTGATTAAGGAAAACGGGCTGGAGCGGATGATCCAAAACTTCCGCCGCTGGTCGGGCAATATGCTCAGGAATGGCAGCCGCGCGATTGCGTTAGGCCCGCGCAAGGTCAAACCCTTCATCTGGTGGTGCGTGGTTGATCAGCGGATCGCGATGTGGACGATGATGGTCAGCCCCACCCTGGCCGTGTTGGCCGCGCTGTTCGACCCGCTATACCTCTGGTCCTGCCTGATCTGGGTCTTATTCAGCCGGATCGTGTTGTGTGTGTTTCTGTATGGCTACAGCCGCAGCGTCGATCTGAGCTGGCCGTTCATTCTGTACCTGAACCAGGTGATCAACGCCTCGGTGAAAATCTTTATGATCTTCCATCTGTCGAAGCAGAAATGGTCGAACCGGGGCAACCAAACCGCCGGTGGCGGCGAGGGCTGGCGCGCCCGGGTGCAGAACGGAACCGCCAAGGCCCAATTGGTCGTCGCAGTGGCGGGGTTCGTGACGCTCTTGGCCGTCTATATCGGGGCGCTGCCGAACCCCTTTTGAGCCGAGGGCGGTGCCTAGGTCGATGGGCGACGCGCGGCATGATACGTGGGTTTTGCGGGACCAAGCTGCCGTTCGAAATCACTGCGCAAACGGCAGCTTGCGAAACTCACTCTTCAGGCTTCGTCTGACGCAGATTTATCACTGAAGGCACAGCGTCTGCACTTACGCGAAGGACGTAGTCGATTGTCGCCGTCATTTCGGCCATCGGGATTGGCACCTGATCCCCGAACGCTCCGCTTGCGATGTCCTCTACGACTTCAGGCGTGGTCACATTGTCGGGGTTGATCACAGTCGTGGCGATCCCCTGTTCCCGCAAAGACAGGTTCAACGCCTCGCCGACACCCTGAAGCCCGAACTTCGAAGCCGTGTTCGCAACTTCACGAGAGGCCGTGTTCTGCACACCAGACATGGACCCCATCAGGATGATCTTGCAGTTTTCAGCCTTCGCAAGGTTTTGTGCCAAGCCCTGTGCCAAAAGGATCGGTGCAGTGAGATTGACCGCGATCAGTTGAAGGGTCTCTTCGACCGGGCTGCTGAGAAAGTCATATTCATCCGTGAACGCGCCCTTTTCCCAAACCCCGCCAAGGTAAAGGAGCCCGTCGAGGGGTCGGTCCTCCACGGCCTTCACCACTTTCGAGACGCCGTCCACGGTTCCGATGTCGGCCTCAATCCAATGGCCTACAGCTGCCGGGCTGCGGGATACGCCAAGTATCTCCGCACCCTGGTCAGCGAGATGTTCGGCGGTCGCGCCACCGATGCCCCTGCTCGCTCCGATGATCAGGTACGTTGGCATGGTCAGTGTTCCTTTCGTTGGTTGGAGAGGGAAGTGAATGTCATGAGCAGGATGATGACTGGGACGGCCCCAAGGACGATCCACAGATGCTGAGACCCTGTCAGATCGAGAACGACACCTGCTGAGAACGGCCCGACAATCCCGCCAAGCGTGTACGCAGACACAGCCAAAGTGGTCATAGTGGCAACAGGCTGGCCGTTGCGGGATCGTGCGACTTCAATCATCGCGAAGGTGTAAAGCGCACCTCCGCCGGCACCAAAGGCGAACGCGGAAATCCACAATAGGTGGGAGGATAGGTTTGCAGCGGCGAGCACGAGGGCCCCTGAGAGGAGCGCGATCGCACAGATGCGATAAAGTGCGTTCGTCGAGAACCTGTCGGAAAAAAAGAAGATCGGAAGCTGGCTCAAAAGAGCGCCCGTTGCCAGAACCCCAACCAGCATGGCGGCATTCTGTGACGACAGGCCTGTATCCAGGGCGACGTAGGGAAGCATGGCATTGAGGCCGACTTCAAACCATCCCCCCACCAGAGCAACCGCAAGGATCATCACAGCAGCGCTCCATAAAACCCGACCAGCAGGCGCATGGGTTGAAACGGTGGAAGGCTTTGATTGTCGCGGAAGTGATGCCAGAGCCAGTGCAAGCGCCAGCCCCATCAGAACGGCGGTCGTGACCACAAGGCTTCTGTCCGTCATTTGGAACAACGCCGGAAGAAAAGGGCCAGCGGCAAGTGAGACGCTAAGCCCCGTCTGATAGATCGCAGTATAAGACCCGATCCGGTCGGTAGGCGCGCGCGTTGCTATGCTGGCCTCGGTCGCGGTCCATGTGAACGCAGCGGCGATCCCGAGCAAGGCGGAAAGAGCGACGTAAGCCGTGAGAGAAACTGACCCGGCCAGTAACAAGAGGGCTGTGGCCATGAGAGCGAGCGCAGCAACGGTCAGACCTAAGAGGTGCGTGGCCTTCAAACCGAAGCCTTGCATGACCTTTGGTGTGACCGACGACATCGCCAGGATCAGAACGAAAGGCGCTAATCCGTAGACAGAAACAGCCGTTGCCGAAGCTCCGGCTTCGCCAAGCCGCACCACGGCCTGCGGAGTGAGCATGGCATATGGGATCAGATAGACGATTGTGGCCCCGCCCAGGCGCAGCAGGTCATTTCGTTGGGCAGATTGAAGCGGTTCGTCCGTCATGACCCGATGATGGACGATCATCTGATCGGTCAGTAGGCGCAACAGACTCGACGCACTGTCGCGCCATGCTCTACAATCAATGTATGGATCTGAACCGTCTCGAAGGTCTGACAGTATTCATCGCCGTTGCGGAAAGCGGCAACTTTGCCGCCGCAGGTCAGCGCCTTGGCCTGTCGCGCTCTGCCGTCAGTCTTGCCGTTCGGCGTTTGGAAGAACGCCTTGGCGTCACGCTCTTCTCGCGCACAACGCGCAGCGTGGGTCTTACCGAAGCGGGGCAGCGGCTTTTTGATCACGCTAGCCCGCTGCTCGCCGATCTCGACACGGGGCTCTCTGAAGCAGCCGATCTGGGGAAAGGTCCGGCAGGCACTCTGAGGCTCACCGTCCCGCGCATTGCCGTCCCGCTGGTGATCGAACCTATCCTGGCCGACTTTGCCAACGCCGCACCCCGTGTGACGTTGGAGATTGTGGCGAACGACGGCCTCGTGGACCTCGCCCGCGACGGCTTCGATGCTGGCATACGTCTCGGCGATCAGGTGGATGCCGATCTGGTGGGCCTGAACCTGACCGGGGCGCTCCCTTGGCAGATCGTCGCGTCACCGGATTATCTTGCAAAGCATGGAACACCCGAATCCCCCGATGATCTCGTTGACCATTCCTGCATCGGCTATCGCTACACATCCTCACCGCACCTCTATCAGTGGGAGCTTCTGAAAAATGGCCGCCTCACGCCTTTCAACGTCCAAGGCCCGGTGATTGTGAATGACTACGCCAGCAAGCCCATCGCCGCACGGCAAGGGCTTGGGTTGGCCTACGATTTGGAAACGACATTTGCGGAAGACGTCAGCGCAGGCCGTCTAGTGCCGGTCCTGACCTCATATACGCAGACTTCAGAGGGCTTTTTCCTCTACTATCCGCATCGCCATCAAGTGATGCCGAAGCTGCGGGCGCTTATCGAGGTTTGCAAAACACACAGGCGCCGAAGGATCGATAGCCGACATTCGGGCAGAGTGCAGCATGTGTAACTTTGGGCTCAAAGCCGCCATTTTCTCCACCTTCAAAGCTACGCGCTATTCCTATCCTTCCGCATAGCCTTCTGACCCTTCAGACCCCGAACCTCTCCTCTCGGACAGAAGAATCAAACACGCCCGACGCGTAGACCGGCTCCAGTGACACATCTTCTGGAGCAAAACCGATGATCATTCCCGTTATCCTCGCCGGTGGGTCCGGCACCCGCCTATGGCCCGCCTCGCGCAAAGACTATCCTAAGCAATTCACCAATCTGACTGGGGAGCTGAGCCTGTTTCAAGACACGGTGCAGCGTCTGACCGGTCCGATGTTCGAGGCCCCGACCGTTGTGACGGGCACCGATTACCGTTTCATTGCGGCCGAACAGTTGGATCAGATCGGCTGCGATGGGGCCACCGTCTTGCTCGAACCCGCGGGTCGGAACACCGCGCCTGCAATCCTGGCGGCCGCCCTGCGGCATGAGGCCACGCCCGAGGCAATCCTGCTGGTCGCCCCCTCGGACCACCGCATTGGCAATCTGCCGGCCTTTGGCGCCGCGCTCGCCGCCGGGGCCGAGGCGGCAATGGACGGCAAAATCGTCACCTTCGGCATCACCCCCACGGGCCCTGAAACCGGATATGGCTATCTGGAACTGTCGCAGGACGCCGTTCTGGCCCAGCCGCAACCGCTGAAATCCTTTGTCGAAAAACCGACCCACAAGATCGCCGAAGACATGGTGTCCGGTGGGCGCCACCTTTGGAATGCGGGGATTTTCATGTTCCGCGTGTCTACCATCATCGAAGCCTTCGAGGTGTTGGCCCCGCGGCTGGTGATGCCCTGCCGTGGCGCGCTGGCGACGGGTGTGGAGGATCTGTGCTTTTTCCGCCTGGGTGCCGAACCCTATGGTCGCTGCGAAGACATCTCCATCGACTATGCGATCATGGAAGCCGCAGACGCGCTGGAGGTGGTGCCGGTCGATTGCGATTGGTCCGATCTCGGCTCCTGGCGGTCGGTCCATGCCGCCGCCGATCAGGACGCCAACGGCAACGCGCTGTCCGGTTCTGCCACACAAATCGGCTGTTCCAGCACACTGCTGCGCTCGGACCGGGCAGACACCAAATTGGTGGGCCTGGGCCTCGAAAACATCGCGGCCATCGCAACGGGTGACGCCATTCTGATCGCCAATATGGATGACAGCGAGCATGTGAAAACCGTGGTCGCCGAGTTGAAAAAGCAGGAGGCACCGCAGGCCGAAAGCTTCCAACAATGCCACCGTCCCTGGGGCCATTACGAAACCATCGCACTGGGTGACCGGTTCCAGGTCAAACGGATCATGGTCAAACCCGGCGGTCGGTTGAGCCTGCAATCCCATGTCCACCGCTCGGAACATTGGGTCGTGGTCGCGGGCACCGCCACGGTCACCGTCGATGACCGGGTGGACCTGCTGTCGGAAAATCAATCGGTCTACATCCCGCTGGGCGCGGTGCACCGGTTGGAGAACAACGGCAAGGTGCCGCTCACCCTGATCGAGGTGCAATCCGGCCCCTACCTCGGCGAAGACGATATCGTCCGATACGAAGATATCTATGCCCGTGCCGAAGCGCCCGAAGCCAAGGCCGCATAGCTCCAGGCAACCTTCCCCAAGGTTGACGCGGCCCGCCCGCGAAGCGCCCCAGTGCTTCGCGGGTTTTCGCGTTTTCAGGCCCCGAATGACCTCACCTATCCTTTGGTAGAGCGCGCCTGCCCCTTTGCTTGTCCCCCTACCCCTCCGCGCGAGTCTTTCATCAAATTCAACGCGTTATCACATTTCCAGGCAAATCGAATTCTTTCCTGGAGGGAACGACAATGATGGATATGACCCCCTTTCACGCGGCCACGGCAACCGCTGTTCCGCTTTACGCAATCGAAACCAAACCGGCGATTTCCGTGGTTGGTTTGGGCTATGTCGGCGCGGTATCGACCGCTTGTTTGGCCAGCCTTGGGCACCGCGTGGTCGGTGTGGATATCGACGCGGCGAAAGTGCGCGATATCTCCATGGGCCGCTCACCGATCCATGAAAAAGACCTTGGCAAATTGCTGGCCCGTGGGCTGGAAGATGGGCTGGTCTCGGCCACCGATGATCTGGCTTATGCTGTGCGCGACACCGATGTGACCTTTGTCTCCGTCGGCACGCCGACCGCGCCCGATGGCGGCTGTGATTACCGCTTCATCGAAGCCGCCGCGCGATCCATGGCCGTGGGTCTAGCGCAGAAATCTGAATTCCACGTGTTTGTCATGCGCTGCTCGATCCCACCGGGAACGACGATGAAGGTGATGACCCCGATCCTCGAAAACATGTCGGGCAAACGCCTGGGCGAGGATTTTGGCGTTGCCTTCAACCCCGAATTCCTGCGCGAAGGCGTGGCCGTCGAAGATTTCTATGCCCCGCCCAAAACCGTGATCGGCGCCACCTGCGCGCGCACCGGCAACATCCTCCGCCAGATCTTTGCGCCGGTCGATCACGACCCCATCGTCACCAGCATCGAAACCGCGGAGATGGTGAAATATGTCGACAATGTTTGGCACGCGACCAAGGTCTGTTTTGCCAATGAAGTCGGGCGTCTGGCCAAATCCCAAGGGGTCGATGGCCATGCGGTGATGGACATCTTCTGCCAGGATCAAAAGCTGAACCTGTCCCCCTATTACCTGAAGCCGGGCTTTGCTTATGGCGGCTCCTGCTTGCCGAAAGAGGTGCGCGCGGTCGCTCATATCGCGGCGGCGGCGGGCGTGTCCTTGCCGATGATCGAAAACCTTGGCGCGTCGAACCGCGCGCAGATCGACACCGCCACGCAAATGATCCGCGACACCGGGGCCAAACGGGTCGGCGTTCTGGGCCTGGCCTTCAAACCTGGCACCGACGATCTGCGCGAAAGCCCGATCCTAGAGGTCATCGCCGCGCTGCGCTCCGAAGGGATCGAGGTTGTGGCCCATGACCCGGCGATCACGGCGGAAACCAATATCCAAGCCCAACTTGGCTATGTGAAACACGGCAGCTCGGGCCTGGGCGATCTGGCGGATGCCTTGCCCCAGATGATGGCCGAGACCGTCGATGAGGTGATCGCGCAATCCGATGCGCTGATCGTGACGCAAAGCAATGACACCTACCGCGCAGCACTGACCCCCGTGCTCGAAACCGGGGCGCTGCCGGTTGTCGACGTGGTGCGCAGCTTTGCCGACCTGCCCCAAGCCAAAACCTATGCGGGGATCGGCTGGTAGGCCGCCCCGACACTCCAACACATTGAAAAGGTGATACTATGTTAGACGCAGCAGAACGCGATCTGTTGGTCGGAACCGGCCAACATGACCAGCTTGACAGCTTCGGCCAACCCGATCTGGTGATCGGCCTAGCCGGTGACGATACCATCAACAGCGGCGATGGGACTGACAAGATTTACGGCGATTTCATCGGCGAAAACCTGTTGGAAGACACCGAAAACGCCATCAGTTTTGATCAATATGGCGCCAGCGGTGCCTGGACCGTCAGCCAAGATCCCAATGGCAACACCCAGATGTCGCAATCGGTGATGACCATGGAAGGCGCGCAGTACGAGATCGCGTTCGAGGTCGCGGCCAACCACGCGGCTGGCATGGTCTCGGGCCAGGTTGAGGTGCTGTGGAATGATGAGATTGTCGGCACGATCGACACCTCCAGCGGCATCTTTGCCGATGCGGTGCTAAGCTTTGTCGGCACCGGCGAACCCGGCGATCTGACCTTTCGCGCCCTGCCCAGCGAAGATTCCGACGGCCCGGCGATCAACACAGACGGCCCGGTCTTTTGGTACGAAAAAACCGTGGAGCTGCAGGGCGAAGACGTCACGGTGAAAGCCTTTGCCGAAGGTCAGGCCAATATCTACCAAGTGCTGAATGGCGAGTTAAACGTCTTTGACCCCGCAACCGAAACCTACACCCAGGCGGGCGCCGAGGCGACCGTGGTCGTGAACAGCATCGGCTTTAATCAGGAAGATGACCTGATCTATGGCATCGCCGTGAAAGATGGCCAGGATGCGCTGGGCAACCAAGTCTCCAAAAGCGATCTGGTGATGTATGACGCCGAAGGCCATGCCTATTTGGTTGGCGAAACCCCTTATCGGTCGTGGACCGGGGACTTTGACGAAGACGGCAACCTTTGGGCGTTTCAATCCAGCCTCGACCGGATCACGATGATCGATGTCGATCAGAAGGATGCGAATGGCAATCCGATCTCAACCACTTTCAAATTTCCCAAAGAATTCGAACAGGACCAGCTTTGGGATGTGGCCTATGACCTGGAAACCAAAAGCTTCTTTGGCTTGGTCCGCCCCGATGCCGAGGGCGAAACCACTCGTCTGATCCAAATCGACATTTCCGATGTAGCGGCGGGCGGCGATCCTGAGGTCACAAGCATCCCCGTCACCAACACCATGGTCGACGGCACGATGCTAGATGGCGTGCCCGCCATCACCTTTGGCGCCTTTGTCATTGATGGCGACGGCAATCTTTACGCCGGCGGCAATGGTGGCGATCATGATATGAATGACGCCACCGCCACCAGCGGCGGCATCTACCGGATCGACATGACCGATGAGGGCACCGCCTATCTGGAACTGGTCAGCGATGCGCCAAAATCCTACAGCAATGATGGTGCGGTCGATCCGCGGGCCATGGACCCCTTCAGCGAGTTTGACCCTTCAGCCATCGTGCTGATCCGCGAGCCCGAGCTTTATGAGGTTGAAGACCCCGCAGACAGCTATGATGACAGCATCCATGCAGGTTCCGGACAGGATGAAGTGATCGCGGGTTACGGCGATGATCAGGTCATCGGCAGTTCCTTGGGTGACAAGCTTTTCGGCGGCACGGGATCGGATTCGCTTTATGGCGGGGCCGGGCCCGATTACGAAACCGATCTGATCTCGGTCTATGACGGTGACGGGCTACGCTATGACCAATACGGCAACCTGCTGCCCGAAGATGATGACAACATCTTTGCCGATCTGGGTGATGATTTGCTGGACGGCTCCGCCGGGCATGACACGCTGCATGGCGGGGCGGGCAATGACACGCTGGATGGCGGCACGGGCCATGACAACCTATTTGGCGATGACGGTGACGACCTGCTGAATGCCGGGCGCGAGGATGATTTTCTGTCCGGTGGCGACGGGGCTGACACATTGCAGGGCAGCTCGGGCGAAGACATCCTGCACGGCGACGCGGGCGCGGATGATCTGTCTGGCGGCTCTGACAATGACACGCTTTTCGGCGGGCTCGGCAATGACACGTTAAACGGAGGCTCCCATGATGACCTGCTCGAAGGCGGTGAAGGCGAAGACGCGCTTGTGGGTGGATCGGGCGACGACGACCTGCGCGGCGGGCTCGGTCAAGACGTGTTGGAGGGCGGTTCGGGCGACGACATCCTTGCGGGTGGCGCGGGCGACGACAACCTCAAAGGCGGTCAGCATAACGATACCCTCTTTGGCGGCGATGGGCGCGACAAGCTGAATGGCGGGTCGAATGACGATCTGATCTATGGCGAAGATGGCAATGATTACCTGCACGGCTATCACGGCGATGACACGCTGGTTGGTGGCGCTGGCAATGACAAAATCTTCTTTGGCAAGGGCCAGGATCAGGCCACCGGCGGCACCGGCGATGATCGGTTCGGGATGAAGCAAACCGATTTGGACGGATCGGAAAACCGGATCACCGACTTCAACCGCGATGATCAGCAATCCGACAGCCTCGACCTGCGCGGCCTGAACTTGGGCGATCAGCATGACGACATCTACCAATGGGTCATGGGGCAGTTGAATGCCCAGGACAATGGCGACCTTGTGCTGGATTTGGGCGACGGTACGTCAATCCGGTTCCTCGCCCGCTCGGACGAGCCCGAGGATCAAGAGGATCTTTACGACGATGTCATGGGAGGGTTGTTGTTCTGATGCTCTTGGAGGGGCCGGGGTCAGACGATCCCGGCCTCTTTCCCGATCATCGCGGCATGGGTGCGGTTCTTGGCATCCAGCTTACGGCAAAGCGTTTTCACATGCAGCTTGATCGTTACTTCCTGCAGGTCCAACTCACGCGCGATTTCCTTATTGGCGAGGCCCCGGCAAAGCCCGTTTAGCACTTGCATCTCGCGTTCGGACAAAAGCTTGGACAGGGGTGTTTCCACCTCTTCCTCTTCGGCATTCATGAAATCAAGCGGCACATAGGTTTCACCCATCGCCATGAAGCGGATCGCGTTCACCAAAGATTTGGCGGCCATGGTTTTCGGCAAAAACCCGATGGCCCCGTTATCGATGGCCTCTTGCGCCACCACTTTGTTGGCCGTGCCCGACATCAAAGCAACCGGGCGCCCGTACGAGACAGCCAGAGCCTTGGCCAACCCCTCCAACCCGTCCATGCCGGGCATGGAATAATCCAGCAAAACCAGATCATAGGCGACGTCATTGGCGATCTTGTCACAGGCCACATCCAGCGAGCCGCAGGTTTCCACCTCGAACCCGCCTTGGGTGGAAAGAAACGCGCTTAGCGTTTCCAGCACCAGGTCATGATCGTCAGCAAGCAAAATCCGCATGGGTCAATCTCTAACGTCTAAGGGCAGCCACGGCCAGCGCACGCGCCAGTGCCTCCAAATCCACGGGCTTTGCAAAGATACCGGCGGTTTGGCCCTGAGTAAGGCGCGGATCTGACAATCGTTTGGCCAAGGCGGTCACCACAAAGACCGGCAAATCGGGCGCACGGGCCTTGATCTCTTCGGTCAACGCCCCGCCATTCATGATCGGCATGTCATAATCGGTGATCAGCGCCGACCAGCTTTCGGGGTCTTCAGCCACCGCCTCAATCGCGTCGCGCGGGTCTTCACAAACCGCGATTTCCACGCCCAAAGCCTCCAAATAGGTGGAAATCACGGCTGCAACATTCGGGTCGTCGTCGACGACGATCACCGTCAAACCGCGCAGGTCGGTCGGCACATCCGCGCCCAGCAGATCAAGCTGCGGCCCCGTTGTGGCGATGGGCCAATAGACGGAAAAGCTGGTCCCCTCTCCAGGTGCCGTCTGCAACGCCACAGCCCCCCCAACCGATTGAATTTGCAGCGCGGCCGTCGCCAGGCCCAGGCCAGTGCCCTGCCGCCCTTTGGTGGTGAAAAAGGGCCGGAAGGCGTTGGCGGCCACATCGGATGTCATGCCCATCCCGGTATCGGTCAACCTAAGGCAAGCATAGCGGCTGACCCCATCAAGCCGTCCGAAAGCAAGCGCTTCGGCCTCTGCGCCGGTGCACTCGCTGGCTTGAAGATCGATGCGCCCTACCCCGTCACCAATGGCATCGCGCGCATTCAGGATCAAGTTCACCAGTATTTGGCTCAACGTGCCGGAGGTTCCCTTTAGAACGCTCGTTTGCTCGGCCCCCTCAACGGCAAACTCAATCCCGGTGGGCAGGTTTGCCCCCAAAAGATTGGGCAAGGCCCGCAAGACCGAGGCCAGATCAAACACACCCTCGGTCTCTGAGCTTGTGCCAACATCCAGTAGGCGCGAGATCAGCTTGGCCGATTGCGCGCCCGCCGCTGTGATCCGGTCAAGATGTGGGCGCACCGCATCGGGCAGATCATCCGACATGCCAATCAGTGTGGCTGATCCATTGATGGCAGATAGCAAATTGTTGAAATCATGTGCGATACCGGCGGTTAGCTGTGCAATCGCCTCCTGCCGCTGAAGCCGCGATAGCTCTCGCATCAGTTCGGCTTCGCGCGCCTCGTTGGCCAAGCTTTCCGTCACATCGCGGATCACAAGGATCGAGCCGCCACCGGCAAGCGGCGAACCGGTAATTTCATGGGTTTGGCTGTTGTCGGCATCTTGGCGGTCCAGTGTGGCTTCGAAATGGCCGCTTGTGTCACGCAATGAGGGCCGCGTGTAACACCCCTGCCACCGCTTCCCGAGCCCGCGCGCCGCGCCGCCAAACCCCAGTAGGGTCGCCGCGGCGGAGTTGAGATAGACAATCCGCCCAGCCTCATCCGTGACGGCGATGCCATCAGGTGCGGCTTCAATCGCGGCCAAACGTTGTGACAGCAGATGCTGGGCCGATTTCATCGCGGTGATATCGGTCGCGGATAGGACCAAGCCGCCATCGTCCAACCTGACCGCGCGCAGCAGTACGCTACGCCCATCGGGCAGGTCAGCCTCCCGACCAGAGGGCAGATCGGACAGCGCCTGCACATCCGGCTCGGACAATAGCCGTGTCACCCGGCCCGGCAGATCGGCGCAATCATCCAGATAGGCCTGCCAATTGTCGGAAAACGCGGTGCCAACGGCCCAGGTCAAGCCGGGCGCGGGAAACAACGCGGTGACGGCGGCATTGGCGAAGGCGACCTGCCCGTCCGGTTCCAACACCAAATACGCATCTTCGGTTGCGGCTAGGGCGCGTTCCATGCGCGCGCGCACCAAATCCCGTTCCTCTGCCGCCGCAACGCGGGGGGTCACGTCGGTCTGTGTCGCCACCAGATTGCGCACCTCCCCCGATTTCGACCGCACGGGGTAAAGTGTCAGCTCATTCCAAAACAGCTCCCCCGATTTGCGCCGGTTGCGCAGCAGGAACTTGCCACCGGTCCGGTCCGCCACGGCCTGGCGCAGGCGCGTGCGCTCGGGCGCATCGGGCATCTCGGCGGTCAAAAATCGGCAATTCTGCCCCAAGACATCCGCCGCTGAGTATCCAGATAGGCTCTCAAACGCCTTATTTACATAAACCAATGGCTGGTCAGATCGCGTTGCATCGGAAATCGCAAAGCCCGAAGATGACCCCGAAATCGTGGCCGCCAAAAGCTCATTCTCAGCCGCGATTTCCCCGTTTTTCAACGCTTGCAACGCCAAGCCAGACAGGCGCTGCACCAAATCCAGGTCGCCCTTGCGAAACAGCTCCCCCTGATCGCGTAGGGCCACCAGGGCCGTGACCTCATTTATGACAGCAATGATCATGCCGCCAAATCGCTCGGGGTCGATGGGGGCCGACCAATCGCCCAAAACCGCAAGGTCCGATACGTTGCGAGAGCGCGCGAACAAATCAACCGGGGTGGTCAGCGACATGCCGATCACATCAGGATCGTCGCAGGCCACAATCTCGACCCCGCCCGCATCGGTTTTGGCAACGATCAGCCCATGCACCGCGCCAATCTTTTGCCGCAGCGACATGAAGATCGAGGCCAAGGCATCGCCCGGGCTTTGCGCAGTCGTATAGGACTCGAGACAGTCGAGCAGCGTCTTCGTGTCTTCAAGAACGCGCGCCTCCCGATCTCGCAACATTTGCAGTTCAAGCAGGGCTTCGCGCAACCGCTCATCTTCTGCCATATCGCGATCTTTGGTTGGGCTATCCGAAGACTATGCAGGAAATCATGAGATTTCCATGGCGGTTTCCGGCCCGGATCAAGGAACCTTGCTCCCCAAAGGTAAAGGCCCCCAGGAACGGCGCGCCACCCAGGGCGTCATTCACGCCGCCCACCACATCCGAAAGCTGATCTTGCACCGACAACATGCAGCCGCCGCAATAGATCATCAGCGCCCCGCTGATCGGGGTTTCATCCATCCGGCCCGCCGCCCGCGCCAGGCCCGCAACCCGCCCTGCCCGCGCGGTCAGGCTTTCTTTGGTGCCGGTCATCAAGGTGATCTCTTCCCCGGTTTGCACCGTCGCAAACAGATCGATGGAACCATCGCCATGGGCGACCGCCGGGTGGGCCAGCAGGTAGAACGGCACTTCGCCCAGCTGCGTCACCTCACGCCCCAATGGCCAAAACGTGCTTTCCGACAGGATCGCGTGGTCAGGCGCGCCAGGCGCCAGTTTGGCAATCGCGCCGTGGGTCCAGTCGCTATAGACATCCAAGGCCGCGCGCCCGTCGATGGTTGTGATCGTTCGCCCGTTGGATTGGGTCACGATCCCGCGCTTGGCCGTTGGGGAATACCCGTTTTGATACGCGAATGAGATCGGGCGCGAGGGGAACAGCACCGAGACCACAACACCCTCCGCCGCCTGGTCATTTTGGTCAAAGACAAACCAATCCCCAGAAACCGAGTTATCCGCCGCGCTGCCGCCAATGATCGGCACTTCGGGTCCGATGACGGCTTCAATCCCCGCCAGCACCTCTTCCTCAGTGCCGGGCGTGGCGGATACCCAGACCAGATCGGGCTGCTCGCCCATCCGGTCAGCGGCTTTCAACGCCGCAAGGGTCGCGGCCCGCGCCGCGCCGCGCGGATCACCCCCAAAGGCTTGCAGCGCTGTGCCATAGGCGCCCTTGGGGTCTGAAATGGCAAACGCCGCGACGCCGGGGGTGGCCCCCGCTTGGGTCATCGCCCCCAAGCAAGAGGTCGCGCCATGTAGATTGGCCGCGCCCACGATCTGCAGGTCTTGCCCATTCAAAACAGCGCAATTGCCATGCAGCGCCACAAACTCGAACTCACGTCCAGCCAGCTTGGCCTCTAGGCCCGCGACATCCCCATCCACCTCAACAACAATATCCACGCAATGCTCCATCGCTTCACAAGGGGGCGATAGCGTGTTCGCGCGGCTCGCGCAGCGGTGCAGGCGCATAGCACCCTATACGAAAGGATAGTCAGGCGGGATAAGCCGCTGCGATCATCGCGCCCGAAAGGCCCTGATAAACCTCGCCCCAAGCCGCTTCATCCTCGGGCGTGAAAGCGGGGCCGAGCAATTGCTTGAAGGTTTCGATCAACGCCGCCCCGACCGAGGCATATTGCTCGGGCACAACCCCATACCCCACATGCCGCTTCGCCAAATCGACAGCAGCCGGCATGAGCGTGTCGGGGTTCTCCAGGTTATCGACAATGAAGCTGAGCGTTTGGGTCAGCTTGCGGCCCTGAAGCGAGAGGTTCCCAACAAAAAGCGGTTTGGTGGTCGGGTCCAAGCGAAACAGATTGGCATAGAAAATCTGCGCGGTCCGACCGGGATCAACCGCTGCGATCGACCATGAGGTTCGGATACGTTCAACCGTATCATCCATGCGAAGCTTTTCCTTTGAGAGTATCCGCCGCAATTTAGCGTTCTGGTCGGAAACGGCTGTTCGATCAAGCTTGCATTGGCTCGGTGTTGGGCCCTTGAAGGTCTCAAACGGCTGACGGGCCGGTCCTAAATGGGTGGAGGTCGGCTAGGGCCTTCGACTGATTGGCCACTGCGTGCTGCGCAGTTTTTTCAAGACGCATCGATTCGGGTCCAGCGCTGGATCGCATCTGCAACCTGTCGATTTTGGGTGTGAATGGTGCCCGGGGGCGGAATCGAACCACCGACACGAGGATTTTCAATCCACTGCTCTACCCCTGAGCTACCCGGGCCCACGCATTGTCGCCTGATTGGGTGACATACGTGCCAGCAAGGGCAAACGCCGTTGCTGATCCCTGCGTTTTAAAGATGGGCGCATCGGTGTCAAGGCGATAATAGTGTTTTGAAAACAGGCTATTAGAGACCATACATCTCAACCCCACCCGCAAACATGCCTTGATCCGGCTGCGTAGCCGCCTAGAATTTGCACCGTCCCCCGGACCTGCATTGATTGCGTATGTGCATCCCAAGGCATGACTGTGTATAGAGCCCCGAAACGCGCGCTGATCGACCTTCGTGGCGCGCAAAGTAAGGGGCCTATCCGCAAATGCACCAGCTTGAAGACTTGAAACTTGCGATTGTTGGCTTGGGGTATGTCGGTCTGCCGCTGGCGGTCACCTTTGGGGCGCAGCGTCCGGTCATCGGCTTCGATATCCGGGCCGAGCGCATTGCCGAGCTCAAAGCAGGCAATGATGTGACGCGCGAGGTTGAAGCAACCGACCTGACCAGGGCCACGCATCTGGCTTTTTCGCACAGCATCGATGACTTGCGGGACTGCAACACGTTCATCGTCACCGTGCCCACCCCCATCGACGCGGCAAAGCGCCCTGATCTTGGCCCCCTGCAAAGCGCCTCGCGCACGGTCGGGCAGGTGCTGAAGCCAGGGGATATCGTGATTTATGAATCCACAGTTTTCCCCGGCGCGACCGAAGACGAATGTGTGCCCATCCTCGAAGAGGTATCGGGCCTGATATTCAACAAGGATTTTTTCGTGGGTTACAGCCCGGAACGGATCAATCCTGGTGATCGCAAACACCGGCTGACCACCATCACCAAGGTCACCGCAGGCTCAACGCCTGCGGCCGCCGCTTTGATCGACGATCTGTATGCCTCGATCGTTTCGGCGGGAACCTATCGCGCCGAAAGCATTCAGGTGGCCGAGGCCGCGAAGGTGATCGAAAACACGCAGCGCGACCTCAATATCGCCCTGATCAACGAGCTGTCGATGATCTTCGACAAGCTCGATATCGATACCGAGGCGGTGCTGAAAGCTGCGGAAACCAAATGGAACTTCATGCGGTTCCGCCCCGGTTTGGTGGGCGGGCATTGCATCGGTGTCGACCCCTATTACCTGACCCATAAGGCCGAGGCGATTGGCTACCACCCCCAGGTGATCTTGGCTGGTCGACGCATCAATGACGGCATGGCGGGGTTTGTCGCCAGCCGGTTGGTCAAGGCGATGCTTGCCCGCCGCATCCATGTGAATGGCGCGCGTGTGCTGATCATGGGGCTGGCCTTCAAAGAAAACTGCCCCGACCTGCGGAACACACGGGTGGTCGATGTGGTGCATGAGTTGGACGAATACGGCATCCAAGCCGATGTCTATGACCCCTGGGTCAACCCGGATGAGGCCGAGGCCGAATATGGGCTGCGTCCCATCACCCAGCCCGAGACCGGGGCCTATGACGGCGTGATCTTGGCGGTGGCCCATGATCAGTTTCGCGATTTGGGCGCCGATGCGCTACGCGCTTTTGGGAGCGACAAGCATGTGCTGTTCGACCTCAAGCATCTCTTTCCTGCCTCTGACAGCGATCTGAGGCTCTGACCCCTATGATCGTCGACACCAACCCAACCGCACGCATCCTGCACCTCCATTTCGGAAAAGAAGGTGGCGCAGAGCGGTTCTTCGTGTCGCTTTGTCAGGGTTTTAGCGAACAGGGCGTGGCGCAAAAATTCCTGATCCGCCCTGGGCGCACCTGGTTGCCCGAGGTTGCCGCACTGGGCGAGGTGAAACAGGTCAACTACCCGCGCATCTGGCCCTTCCGGCACCTGCTACAATCCTGGGTCGCGCGGCAGGCCAAAGACTGGCAGGCCGACGCTGTGATCGCCTGGATGCCAAAGGCCGCCACGCTTCTGCCGCGCCAACCCGGCCCGGCCCGTTTGGTCAGGCTTGGGGATTACCCCAGGCATATCAAGCATTTCGCACCGGCTGACTGCATCGTGACCAACACGCCCGACATCCCCAATAGGCTGACCGAACTAGGCTGGACGGGGGCGGTGCGAGTAATTTCGAACTTTCCGCGGCCTTATGTGGCCGCTGAAAATCCGCCAAAAATGACCCTGCCCGAAGGAAGCTTTAAGCTATGTGCCGCAGGGCGTTTTGTTGGGCTCAAAGGGTTCGATAGCCTGATCAACGCCATCTCGATGGTCGATGGTGTCAGTCTCTGCCTTGTTGGTGATGGCGAAGAACGCGCTGCCTTGGAGCGTTTGGCAGCAGATCTTGGCGTCATGGATCGGTTGATGATCACCGGCTGGGTATCGAACCCCACCGACTGGCTCGCCCGGGCGGATTTGGCCTGCATCACCTCGACCCATGAAACGCTCGGCAATGTGGTGTTGGAGGCTTGGCAATGCGGTGTGCCTGTTATTTCCACCCCGACCCCAGGCCCATCCTGGTTGATCAAAGATGGCGAGACGGGGATCCTGCTGGACGATTTCACCCCAGAAACCCTCGCGAGGGGCATCGAACGGGCAAAAAATGATGCCGCCCTGCGCGCCCGAATGGTCAAAGCAGGCGCGGCAAAGGCCGCAAAATCCTTTTCAAAACAAGCGATTGTCTCGGCCTATTTCGACGCAATCGCCGCCCACCAGACCCCGCGCAGGGGTTAATGCGGTTTGCGGGTCGCCTGATCCATTGCGTCGGCCGCGGCCTCAATATCCTCGGGATCGTCCGAGGGCACGGCATAAGACCCGCTTAACCAACGGCCCAAATCCACATCGGCGCAGCGTTTCGAGCAAAACGGGCGATAGCTGGCAACGCTGTCTTTGTCACAGATGGGGCAGGCCATGGCGGGTATCCAAAACGGGCGGGTCGATAGCGGTCTCAATATGGGCCGTCCTCCGCCCAACCGCAATTGCCTGCGTATCGGGCTTGCGACGGGCGGCAAACTGCGCCTAGCTCGGTGTTAAGCAAGGGAAAGGAACCAAAATGCAGGTGACGCGACGCGCAGCGGTATTGGGCGCCACGGCAGCGGCACTGGGCGGCTGCGTTCCGTCCTTGGGCGGCGGCAGCGGCGGGGTCACCAATGACCCCGCGTTTCGCCCCAATCCAAACCCCGATTACGACGCTTGGATGGCCGCCTTTCGTGGGCGGGCGCTGGCCCAGGGCATCACGCAATCCACGCTGGAGCGCGGGCTGCGCGGCACGGGCTTTCTGCCCGGTGTGATCGAACGCGACCGCAACCAGACCGAGTTCCGCCGCTCAACCGAAGATTACCTGGCCATCGTCGCCTCGGAGGAAGATGTCGCGCTTGGCCGATCGCGTTATGGCCCGCGCCGCGCCATCCTGCAGGAGATCGAGGCGCGCTATGGCGTGCCGCCGCAAATCATGGCCGCGATTTGGGGTGTCGAAAGCCGCTATGGCACAAGGCTGGGCGATATTCCGGTGATCTCGGCGGTCTCGACACTGGCCTATGAAGGGCGTCGCGGTCGGTTTTTCGAGGCGCAATTGATCGCTGCGCTGAAGATTGTGCAAAACGGTGACACCACGACCGACCGCATGGTCGGCTCCTGGGCCGGGGCCATGGGCCATACACAGTTGATCCCCACCACTTACGAAGAATACGCCGTCGATTTCCGGGGCGATGGCCGCCGCGATATCTGGAGCGATGATCCCACCGACGGTTTGGCCTCCACCGCGAATTACCTCGCGCGCTTTGGTTGGCAACGCGGGCAGCCCTGGGGGATGGAGGTGCAATTGCCCGATGGCTTCGATACCGGGCTGGCCGGTCGCAGCAATCGCCGCGCCGTGTCAGATTGGTCAGCGATGGGCGTGCGCAACGCCACGGGCGGGCCCTTGCCCGATCACGGGCCTGCGGCCATCCACGCACCTGTTGGCGCTGCTGGTCCCGGCTTTTTGCTGTTCCAAAACTTCAACGTGATCCTGCGCTACAATGCCTCCACCAATTACGGGATTGGCGTTGGCTACCTATCCGACCGGATCGCAGGCGCAGGCCCCATGCGCGGCAGCTTTGGCCCCGATGAAACCGGGTTGACCCAGGCCGAACGGCGCGAGTTGCAGCAGCTTTTGAACCGAGCGGGCTTTGACGCGGGCACAGCCGACGGGGTTGTCGGGACCCGCACCGAAGCCGCGATTGAAGCGTTCCAGCGCGCACGCGGCCTGCCCATCACAGGGCAACCGTCGCCCAGCCTGCTGGCCGCCTTGCGCTAAACCCTAACGCGGCCAAATCGCGGCCAGCGGCGCGCGATCGCGTTTTTTCTGTAACTCCACATGGCCCAGTGGCGTCCAGCCAGCAAAGACCACATCCGCCCCATCGGCGCGAAACGCTTTGCGGACCGCCTGCTCCAAAACCTTACGGTCTTTCTTGGGCATCGGGGCGAGGTCCAAAACGATCTGCCCGCCCAAGCCTTTGATCCGCAACAGGCGCGGCAAGACGCGGGCCAGGGCAAGGTTGGCCTTGAACCCAGCCGCCAAAGACGTGTCACCGCCTGTGTTCACATCCACAGCCACCAAAGCCCGCGTCGGCTCAACAAAGGCCGAGGCTCCGCCCGCCAGGGGCGCCGCCGCCGCCAAAGCGGCATCGACAGCATCCAAAACGCCAAGGTTTTCGAAACATCCGTCCTCGGCAATCACCTCATCGGGGTCGGGCACCGCCCATTCGCGCCAAGCACTGTCATGGGCGCTGGGCGCATCCAGCAGGCATTCGGCCTCGCCCTGGGTATCCGCCGTCACTGCCGCCGCAAGATCGCGCATCGCGGTGATGTCATCGGACAGCGCCGCCTCCTCAACCCCATCCGCTGCACTGCGCAGGATCAGCCCGTGGGATTTATCCGCGCCTGCCATCGCGCCATGGGCAATTTCCAGCAGCCGGTCGCGCTCAGCCTCATCTTTGATGCTGCGCGAAATGTTCAGCCCCGGCGCGTCCGGCGTGACAATCGCATACCGGCTTTTGAAAAGCAGCCGGGTGGTCACGGGCACAGCCTTGCTCGGCTCGGCCACGCCAGACACCTGCACCAGCAACCTGTCACCTGGCGCGACCCCCTTGGCCTGGCGCAGATAGGCGCGACCTTCGGGCAAGCGCAGGGTCACACCGCCCTGCCCCTTCATCGGGCGGTCCGCGATGGCGCGGTAAACCGCACCGGGGGCCGGCGCGCTGCCCTCGGGCGGGTCGATCAAAACGTCTTCTAGCTGGCCATCGACCATCAGCGCCGCCGCCGCGCGGCCCGCCACATGATCCAGCAAAACCACCCGGCCTTTCATCGCGCCTCCCAGACAGGATAGCCCGCCGCCGCCAATAGCTGCGCGGTCTCAGCCAGAGGCAGACCCACGATGGCCGAATGGCTGCCCGATATCCACGGGATCAGCGCGCCACCCGGCCCTTGGATCGAATAACCGCCCGCCTTGCCCTGCCAATCGCCCGTGTCCAGGTAGCCGTTCAACTCAACATTCGACAGTTGCTTCATCTTAACCCGGCTTTCGACCACCCGCGCCCAGGCCTGATCGCCGCGCCGGACCGCCAGGGCAGTAAAGACACGGTGCCGCCGCCCCGAAAGCGCGGTCAAAAATGCCGCCGCCTCGCCCGCATCAGCGGGTTTGCCCAGGATGCGGCGGCCCAAAGCCACGGTTGTGTCCGCGCACAGCACGATATCATCGGGGCCAGCCACCACCGCCGCCGCCTTATCGGCCGCAATGCGCGCCACATAAGGCCGGGGCAACTCGCCCGGATGCGGGTCTTCGTCGATGTCCGGGGGCGTGATCGCGTCAGGCGTGATGCCCAGCACGGCCAAAAGCTCCCGCCGCCTTGGGCTGCCGGAACCGAGAATAAGCTGTGGGCGGGCCTTGGTCATGTCAGCGCCGATCTCTGCAACCGGATGCTGGCCACGTTTTGCTGCGCAAAACACTTACCCGCACGGCCGCGAACCTATTGGTTTCGCGTTATTTAAACCGGTAATTGATGCGCCCCTTGGTCAGGTCATAAGGCGTCATTTCGACTTGCACCTTGTCGCCTGCCAGAACCCGGATGCGGTTCTTGCGCATCTTGCCTGCCGTATGTGCGATGATCTCATGGCCGTTCTCAAGCTCGACCCGGAATGTCGCATTTGGCAGGAGTTCCTTCACGACGCCGGGAAATTCGAGCATTTCTTCCTTGGCCATGGTCTCTCCTTAGATGTTTCCCCGCCAAGTTGCGGGTGTGCGCTAAATGCGCCCGAGCGCCCCGATTTTCAAGCGAAATCAGGTCAATTGGATCACGATGGGCGGGGAACTGACGCGGTTTTGTTCCGCCCAATGGGCAAAATTACCCACCTGACCCGACCGGCGCGGGGCGGCAACGGCACTTGGATCTCCCTCCCAAATGACGGGCACAGGGCTGTCAGTGTCGCCTTGGGCCAGGATGCCATCGGGCGGCATACCATGGTCGGGTGGCGCAAAAATCCCTGCGCACCCAGTGCTTTGGTCAATGATATCGCAACCCGGCACCGCCCCGATCAGGGGCACCTGCACCACCAAGCATTGGTTTTCAATCGCGCGTGCCCGTGCCGATTGCCGAACGCGGGTTTGGCCCGCCGGAAAATCGGTGCAAGACGGCACGAGCAGCATCTCGGCCCCATGTGCCACCAGGCTGCGCGCCAGCAGCGGAAATTCACAATCGTAACAAATCAGGATGCCGATGCGCCCCAGCGCGGTGTCAATCAGGGTCAGTGCCGTACCCGGCACCATCCCCAAGACCTCACGCTCATACGGGGTCAGGATCATCTTATCTTGATGCGCCACAGCGCCTGAGGGGCTGATCAACCAGGATCGGTTCACAACCCCCTGCTCGGTCGCCACGGGCCCCGAGCCCGCCAGAATGTGACAGCGATGGGTCTCCGCCAGCATCTGAAATTGGGCGACCCATTCCGGTGCGCGATGGGCGGTCCGATCCCGCCATTCCAGGGCCGTGCCGCTGGGCGGGTCGGACATCAACGCCGCCTCCATCGCCGCATATTCCGGCAACACCACCAGATCCGCGTCGCATTGTTTCAGCAGCGCCGATAGCTTGGCCTCATGGGCAACCCAGCCGCTTTGGCGCGTGCAGGCATAGGGAAGCGCCGCGATTCTCATAAGCGTCTCATCCAGAATTGCAGCGGTTTCTCGGTTTCCCCGCTGTCGCCGATATCGCGCCATTTGAACCGCGCGATCACATCCGGCAGCGGGGCATAGCCTTTGGCGCGCCAAAACGGATCAAGCGGGCGGTAATCAGCGGGCCTTGCCGGGTGATCGGCGGGCCGCAACACGCCACAAAAGCAGCTTGCCTCATAGCCCAGCGCGCGGGCATGTGCCTCGCGCCGATCAAAAAAGGCGTGGCCTGCGCCTTGCCCGCGATAAGTCGGCAAAAGCACCGATTCCGCGCAGTAAAAGACCGTGCTGAAATCGATCTTATGCCCCTCGAACGCTTTGGCAAAATCATCGGCATGGGCGGTCAAAGGCATACCCGTCGCGGCGCCCACCAAACGGTCGCCGTCAAAGGCGCCCACCAGGATCGCGTCGCCTTGGGCATAATCGGCCAAATAGCGGCGCTCATACTCAAAATCGCCGTCATAAAGATATGGCCAATCGCGAAAGATTGCGATGCGCAGATGCGCGAAAGCGTCCAGAATGGGCTCGATCTCAGGACCTTTGAAATCTTGAAACCGCAGGCTCATGTCGAAACCTGACGCACCCAATCCGCCAGATTGTAATAGGTCACCACGCGGGTGATCTGACCATTTTCCACACTGAAAAACCCGCCCGCTGGCAGGCAATAAGTCTGCCCTTTGGCCTCGGGCAGACCCGCATCGGTTTCCAGATAGGTGCCATGCACCGTGAACTCCGCCGCCACGCGGGTGCCGGTGTCATCAACCATGACGGTGATATCTTCCAAGCGCTCGGCATAACAGTGATCCATATGGGCGCAAAACGCGGCAAAGGCCGCCTTGCCAGTACGGATTTCACCTTCGTTTACATGGTGGGCCACATCCTCCGACAGGCAGGCGAGCATACCCTCCACATCAGTCGCATTAAACGCTGCATAATACTTATGGATCAATTCTTTGGCGGACAAAGCTAAAGCTCCACATCACCTTCTGACGGGGGGCCGAACCGCGCCACGATCCGTCCAACGATCTGATCGCGGGTTTGTCGATAGGCCGCCAATTTATCCTCGCGCGTTTCGCCCAAACCGGTCGGGTCCAAGATCTGCCAATACTCGACATCCAGATGGTAATGCCGGGTCAAATCCAACGCCCGACGCTGGCTGGCAGGCGACAGGGCCACAATCAAGTCAAACCCCGACAGATCATCCCCCCATTCTTCCATCTCGTCAAAGCTGCGCACCCGGTGGCGTTCCAGCGCCACGCCAAGCTCACCACAGACGGTGACGGCAAACCCATCAATCTCCAGGTCGTGCTTCACGCCTGCCGATTGCACATAAGCCCGATGACCATAGAATTTCTTCATCACCCCTTCGGCCATGGGCGAACGGGTGGCGTTGTAATCGCAGCAAAAAAGGACCGATTGGGGAAAGTCCTGCGCCACGGATCATCCGCCGAAATGCAGCACGCAGATCAAGGTAAACAGGCGCCGGGCGGTGTCGGTGTCGACATCCGCCTTGCCCTCCAGCCGCTCTTGCAGAACCCGCGCACCTTCGTTGTGAATACCCCGTCGCGCCATATCGATGGCCTCGATCTGGCTGGGCGGCAGCTTTTTCACTGCATTATAATAGCTTTCGCAAATCTGCCAGTAATCCTTGACCACCTGCCGAAACGGGCTGAGCGATAGGTGGAATTCAGCCGCCTCTTGCCCGTCTTCGGTATCAACATCAAAGACCAAACGCTTGTCGCGAATGCTCAAGCCCAGGTGATAGGGGCCTGCCAATGCCTCTTCCGCGGCGGGCAAGGCAAAGCTGTTTTCCTCCAACAGATCAAAGATCGCCACCCGGCGTTCTTGTTCGATTTCGGGCGTTGGCGCGGGCATCCCGCTTGTGTCGATATCAATATGGGTGATGTGCATCGTCATTCCCCGTCCCCTTCACCCTCGGTTCTTGCGTTCAATCGGTCAAGACGCGCACGCACCGATAGGCCATGCGCCTCCAAGCTTTCCGAACGTGCCAAAACCTCTGCCGCGGGGCCTATGGCGCCAAGCGCCGCAGGGGTCATTTCCGCCAAGGTTGTGCGTTTCATGAAATCCAACACGCTTAGGCCAGATGAAAACCGGGCCGAGCGTGCGGTGGGCAGCACATGGTTCGGCCCGCCCACATAATCGCCAATCGCCTCGGGCGTCCAAGCGCCTAGGAAAATTGCCCCCGCATGGCGAATTTTGGCGGAAAGCGCTTGGGGGTCGGCGACGCACAGCTCCAGATGCTCCGGTGCAATCCGGTCACTCAGCCGCGCGGCCTCGTCCAAATCTCGCACCGTGATCACCGCCCCAAAATCGCGCCAGGAGGCGCCCGCGATCACGCGGCGTTCCAATGTCTCAAGCCGCGCTTCCACCGCCTCGGCCACCGCTTGGCCAAAACCGGCATCATCGGTGATCAGGATCGATTGCGCGCTTTCGTCATGTTCTGCCTGGCTCAGCAGATCAACGGCGATCCAATCCGGGTCGTTCTGCCCATCCGCAATGACCAGAATTTCCGAGGGGCCCGCGATCATATCGATCCCGACCTTGCCAAACACACGACGTTTGGCGGCAGCCACAAACGCATTGCCCGGTCCGGTGATTTTATCCACCGGATCAATGGTTTCCGTGCCAAAGGCCAGTGCTGCCACCGCCTGCGCACCGCCAATGCGATAAACCGTTTCCACCCCTGAAAGACGCGCCGCCAAAAGCACCAGGGGGTTGGCCACCCCATCGGGCGTCGGGGCCGTGATCACCAGCCGCTCCACCCCGGCAACCTGCGCCGGGATCGCGTTCATCAGAACCGAGGATGGGTAGGACGCCAAGCCGCCCGGCACATACAAGCCCGCCGCCTCCACCGGGGTCCAGCGCCAGCCCAGCGTCGCGCCCTGAGCGTCGGTCCATTGCGCGTCCTCGGGCAGTTGGCGTTCGTGATAGGCGCGGATGCGGTCTGCGGCCTGTTCCAGCGCCTCCCGCTCAGCCACCGGCACCTGGGCGATGGCAGCATCCATCTCGGCTGCGGAAAAGGCCATGGTCTCGGGCGTTAGGGCCAAGCGATCAAAGCGCTCGGTCAATTCCAAGACTGCCGCATCCCCCCGCGCGCGGACATCGGCGATGATCGCGGCCACGGTCGCGTCCACATCCGGCGCATCTTCGCGCTTCATGGCCAAAAGCGCCTGAAACTGCGCCTCAAAGCCTGGATCGGTGCTGTCTAAAAACTGCGGCATGGGCCACGTCCCCCGTCATTCCGCGCGGATGTAGCCCGCCTGGGCCAGCGCCTCAAGCGTCGCCATGCCTCAGGTCGGCACCATCCAAGGCTTTGACCATCAACACATCATCATCAAACCCCTCACCGCTGCGCATGGCGCGCGGGACAATGCCAGTTTGCTGAAACCCAGCCCGTCGATAGGCGGTCAGGGCGCCGGCGTTCCAACTGGGTGTTTCCAGTTCCAATTGCAGGAACCCATTGGCACGCGCGTCTTCCGACAAAGCCTCTAGCAAACGCCCGACATGGCCCTGGCGGCGCGCTTCGGGCCGCGAATAGACCGAGATAACCGTGGCCCGATGCCCCGCCCGCCGCCCCGGCAGCCCATAATAGGCCGCCACCGACAGGCAACGCGCGCCAGCCAAAATCGCGAAGATCCGCATTTTGCCCATCCAGTCGCGCTTTTCCGCCGCTGACCGCGCCTGCCAATCCGCCAGGGTCGAACCAAAGGCGCTGGGGTGTTCGGCCAGCATCTCGGATCGGATATCGTCAAAGGCCCGCCAATCATCCGCGGTTAAGGCCCGCAGGGTCATTCGGGGTGCTGCGGGGCCTGGCGCGATGGCGCAACATAGGGCTTGGTCACGTCTTTTAGCGTCACTTCAAGCGCTTCGACCTCAACCGCAACACCGCCATCGCCCGCCAGAACCAAAGCGATGCGGCCCATGCCATCCTCGCTTGGGGTCCATTCCAACGCCAAAAGCGACAGGATCAGATCGGCGTCTGTGCGATCGATGCCTTGGCTCGCCACCGATTTCACATCCTCAATCGTCAGGACCGATTGCACCCGCTCCGGTGCCCGCCGCGTGCCGCGATCTTCCCAACGAAACCGGTTCAGCAAAAGCGCAAAGCGCCGCCGTCGCCGATCCCAGGTCATTTCCGAAGCTGGGAAAATCGCATCCTGCGTCAGAGTCGAGATGACCCGCAAATCATCGGCATCCAGCGCCCGCAGCGCCACCGGGGCCTCTCCCCCATCTTCGAACCGTGCGTCTTCAGTCATCCCCCTGAACCCGTTCGATTTTCGCGCCGACATTCGACAGCTTTTCTTCGACCCGCTCATAACCGCGATCCAGATGATACACGCGGCTGACCACAGTTTCACCCTCTGCCGCCAGACCGGCCAGGATCAAACTGACCGAGGCGCGCAAATCGGTAGCCATCACCGGCGCGCCCTTCAGCCGCTCAACACCTGTCACCGTGGCCGTCCCGCCATGCACATCGATCTGCGCCCCCATGCGCAGCAGTTCCGGCGCATGCATGAAGCGGTTTTCGAAAATCCGCTCTTCCAGCACGCTTGTGCCCTCCGCAAAGCAAAGCAGCGCCATCATCTGCGCCTGCAAATCGGTCGGAAAGCCGGGGAAAGGTTCCGTAACGACATCCACCGCTTTGACCCGCCCGTTCTTGCGCGCCACCATCAACCCGTTTTCGGTTTCCGTGACCGACACGCCAGCCGCCTCAAGCTTTTCGACAAACGCTTTGACCAGCGACAGGCGCCCGCCCAGCAGTTCCACTTCACCGCCAGCAATGGCCGGGGCCAGCATATAGGTGCCCAGCTCGATCCGATCCGGCACCACCGGATGGGTCGCACCATGCAAGCGATCCACGCCCTCAATCGTGATCTCTGCGGTGCCATCCCCGGTGATCTGCGCGCCCATCGCCCGCAAACACTCGGCCAGATCGACAATCTCAGGCTCGCGCGCGGCGTTTTTTAGAACCGTGGTGCCCTTGGCCAACGTGGCCGCCATCAGCGCGTTTTCCGTGGCCCCGACCGAGACAAAGGGAAATTCAACCACCGCCCCTTTCAGGCCCCCATTGGCATCCGCGTGCACATAGCCATCACGCAACTCCAGCGTCGCGCCCATGGCCTCCAGCGCTTTTAGGTGCAGATCCACCGGGCGCGCGCCAATCGCGCAGCCGCCGGGCAGCGAGACAACCGCCCGCCCCTCCCGCGCCAGCATCGGCCCCAGCACCAGGATCGAGGCGCGCATCTTGCGCACGATGTCATAATCAGCCGTGTGATTGTCGAGCCCGTGGGACGACATCGCCAGCACCTTACCCTCGTTCAGCGCGGTCACCTCGGCGCCCAGCGACTGCAACAGCGTGCTCATCGTGCGGATATCCGACAGGCGCGGCGCATTGGTCAGCGTCAGCGGCTCATCGCTTAGCAAGGTCGCGGGCATCAGGGTCAGACACGCGTTCTTGGCCCCTGCGATAGGGATTTGCCCGCTCAGCGGGCCATTGCCCGTCACCACAATTCTATCCACCTGGCCTGCCCTCGCTCAATCGTTCTTGGTTTCGTCGCCCGCCGCACCCGTTTCGCCCGCAGCGCGTGCGCGGGCTTGGGCCTTACGCTTGGCCATATTGGCCTTCAAGGCTGCCTTCAACCGCTTGGCCCGCGCATCCTCGGCGGGTTTTTGCGTATCGGGCGCTTTGCCATTGGGGGATGCCTGATCTGCCATGGTGGCCGGTTTACATGGGCAGCGCGAAAGCGTCCAGATTGCGCTTGCGCGACCGGTTTGAAGGGTCTAAGAGCCGCCCTCACAAACCGGATGCTGCTGTAGCTCAGAGGTAGAGCACTCCCTTGGTAAGGGAGAGGTCGAGAGTTCAATTCTCTCCAGCAGCACCACTGGCTCTTTCGACGAAAGATGCCGACACTCTCGAAACCATCTCCTGCAGCGGTCACCCTGAAAGAACGGTGAGAGCATCTGTTTCTAGCTTTGCCCCTTAGGCGACAGCACCTGCCCTACGCACCGGCGAAAACACCACCCCCACCTACCGCACGCAGCCCGATCCGTCGGCGGCAAAGCCCAGATCCTCGGGCGTCAGCAAAACGCTCTGTCCCAGGATCGACCCAGCATGGCGGATGCTGGCCGCGCCATCCAGCGCGAACGCGGCGGGCGCCACCGTCACGCCGCGCCCTTGATAACGGTTCACCCGCGTCGGCAAGGCGCGCGGCGGCATCGCCACCACGCGGCCCTGCGCATCACGGCGCATGTCGAAGTAAAGCACCGCGCCGGTTCGCCGTGGCAGCGCCCATTGCGACGAAATGAAATTACCCAGCGAATAGGCCACAAACCCAACCCGCCCGTCCGAGGCGGTGATTTGTTCGATCGGCTGCAAGACATGCGGATGGCTGCCAATCACCGCCGCCGCGCCCGCCTCAATCGCCGCACGCGCCAGCCCGCGCTGGCGGCTATCGGGCACGGGCGTGTATTCCTGCCCCCAATGCGGCAACAGAACCACCGCGTCGATCCCAGGATCGGCCCGCAAACTGGCGATGAGCGAGGGGATCGCGGGCGCATCGCCGTAACAGCGCAGCGCCTGGCGCGCCGGGTCGGGCAACCCGTTGACGCTATATGTACAGGCCAAAAGCGCCACACGGGCACGCCCACCGCCCATCGATAGGTCAACCACTGTGTGCCAGGGGCCGCTTTGTCCGCGTGGCACGGTGCCGGTGGCTTGAATGCCGCGCGCAGCCAGCGCCTCAAGCGTGCGGTCCACACCCAAAGGCCCGCGATCCAGCGCGTGGTTATTGGCGGTTTGGGCCACATCCACACCCACTTGATCCAAAGCCTCCACAATGGTCGGGTGGAAGTTAAACGCCGGGTATCCCGCATAAATTCGGTCATCAAAGCGCCGTGGCGGATCGGCCCCTGCGTCACGTCCGCCGGGCAGAACATTGCGTGCGGCGGGGCCTTCGAGATTGACGATGCTCACATCTGGCCGCGACAAAAACGGGGCCATGGGCGCAAGCGCGGGGATAAAATGATCGTCACGCGCGGCGGCATCGGATTGGATCAGCCGATGCAGCAACACATCGCCCGTCACAGCCACTGTGGCCGCACGCGGCGAAAACACCCCCAGATCACCGCGCACCGCGCAGCTGCCGGGGCCAGAGCTGTCGCTGGGCGTACAGGCGGCCAGGGCCAGCAGGCTGAGTGCCGAAAGCTTCTTGATGTATGACTTTAAAGTCATGATCCAACCCATTCAAAATGAACCGGTTTAGATTAACCCAACAGGGTAAATTTCAGAAACGCGCAACCGGCGCGCGCAGCCAATTATCGGCGAATGTGACCCGATCAACGCAGGCCAGCCGGGTGATGCGATCCAGTTCCGCCTCGAATTTCGCCTGGCGGCCACGGCCCCAGCGCACGCTTTTCTCGGGCCAAAGCGCGCGGATATGCAGCGTGCCAGCCTGCCGATCCGCCTGCATATCGACCCGGCCGACCAGCCGATCCCCCTGCATGATCGGAAACACGTAATAGCCAAACACGCGCTGCGGCTCGGGCACAAAAATCTCGATCCGATAGTGAAATCCAAACAGCCGCTCGGCCCGGTTGCGATCGCGCAAAGCCGGGTCAAATGGGCTGAGCACGCGCAACCGTTGCCCGGGATCGGGCAGATCGGCCAAGGCCTTAAGCGTGTCGGGCCACATCACGCTGCGCCGCAACGCGCCACCCGCACAGGTGATATCCACCTCCACCAACCGGCCCGAGGCGACGCCATCGGCCACCCATGCCTTGGCCTCCGCCGGGGTGATCAGGGCCCAAAACGCCGCCAATTCGCCCGAGGTTGCAAAGCCCAGCCGACCCAACGCCGCCCCGCAGGCCCAATCGACCACCTGCGCGTCGTCGAACCGCGCGTTCAACGCCTCGGGCGGGATGACCCGTTCCACCAGATCGTAATGTTTGCGAAACCCAACCCGGCGCGTGACTGACAATTCGCCCGTGCGCCACAAATATTCCAACGCGGTTTTCGACGGGTGCCATTCCCACCACCCGCCCGAAGCCGCCGGTTGATCCCCCGCCATCTCGGCACTGCAAACCGCTCCGTTTTCCACGATATGCTGGCGCACCCGGTCCAGCTCATCGAAGAACTCGGCCCCGGGCCACTCCTGCCATTTCGCCCGTAAGCGCTTGGCATCGCGTTCAAATTTCAACCTCCAATAGGGAAAAAACGCGACCGGTATTTTCGAGGCATCATGCGTCCAATGCTCAAACGTGCCGCGCGCCCGGTCATTCAACCAGCGCAGGCTTTCGGGCCGATACGCCTGCCGCCGCGACCAGAGGATCAGGTCATGCGCGCGGGCCAGCGTGTTCACACTGTCGACCTGCACAAAGCCAAGCTGGGTGATCAGCGACAGCAGCCCGTCACCTTTGGCGGGCCCGCTTGGCGCCCCAAGCAGCAAATGCCGATCCAAAAACACCCGCCGCGCGGTTGCGTTGTCGATCACCGGGCGCGTCATGACCTAGCCCCCAAGCGCCCCGCGTTTGTCGACAAAAGCCCCATCCACAAAACAGAACGACCACCGCTCTCCCGGTTCGAAAGAGGTCATGATGGCATGATCGCTGGCCTGCCAATGCGCCCGCGCATGGCGGTTGGGGGAACTGTCGCAACAGCCCACATGCCCGCAGCTACGGCATTGGCGCAGATGCACCCAAGTGCCGCCCGATTTCACGCAATCCTCGCAAACCGCACCGGCTTTGGCGGCGTCGCCTGGCACCGCCAGGGTGATTTGATCCAGATGGGAACAGGCCATGATCGTCTCCTTCGCCTCCGATCCTGACCCGCCCGGTTTCTTAGGGCAAGCAGCCTCCTGCCATGCGCGCAGCGGGGCTTAGGCCGCCCAGGCCCAAGGCCGGGTGTATTCCCCCAACACATGGGTCAGCTTTTCCTCATCCACCTCGCCGGTTTTCTTCAACTCGGCAACCAGACCCAGCTTTTTGTCCTCGCGCACCGACACAACCTCGACCGCAAGATCGGCATCGGCCAGGGCCGCGTTGTAAATCCGCGTGATCGCCAGGCGCCGAAGGTCAGGTTTGAACACTTTGCCGACGGCTGTTTTCGGCAATTCATCCAACACTTCCAAGTGCTTGGGGATCGCGGCGCGTTCGTGAATGTGATCGCGGCACCAATCCATCAGCTCATCGGTGGAAACCGTCGCCCCCTCAACCAGCTCCACATAGGCACAGGGCAATTCGCCCGCAAAACTGTCGGGCTGGCCAATGGCCCCGGCAAAGGCCACCGCCTCATGGCCGGCCAGCGCCTCCTCAATCTCAGCGGGGTCGATATTATGGCCCCCGCGAATGATCAGATCCTTCGCGCGGCCCGTGATCCACAAATACCCATCGGGATCAATGCGACCCAAATCCCCCGTCCGCAGAAAGATATCACCCCAGAACAGATCGATATTCTTATCGCTTTCGGTATAGGTCGATCCTTCGAACACGCCGGGGTTGTCGATGCAAATCTCCCCCACCTCATCCACGGCACATTCTTCGAAATCCTCTTTGCCTTCTTTCAGGATTTTCACCTGACAATGCGGAAACGGCACTCCGACCGAGCCGATTTTCTTTTCCCCATCTACCGGGTTGCACGACACCAGACAGGTCGCCTCGGTCAGACCGTAGCCCTCCACCAGCGTCACGCCGGTGGCGCGTTCAAAGCGGTTGAAAAGCTCCACCGGCAAAGGGGCCGAGCCCGAAAAGGCCGTCTTCACACTCGACACATCCGCATCCACCGGCCGCTGCATCATCGCAGCAATCGCAGTCGGCACGGTGATGATGAAAGTGACCTTCCAGCGCTCCACCAGCTTCCAGAAATTGTCAAACACCCCATCACCGCGATAGCCCTGCGGCGTCGGGAAAATCACATGCCCGCCCGAAGAAAGCATCGCCATCAGGATCACGTGGCAGGCAAACACATGGAACAGCGGCAGGGGGCAAATCACGTTGTCTTCTTCGGTGAAAAGCAGCGTGTGCCCGATCCAACCGTTATAGATCATGCCCGAATATTTATGCTGCGCCACCTTGGGCATGCCCGTGGTGCCCCCGGTGTGGAAATAGGCAGCTACGCGATCTTCCAACGGGTCTTCAAAGCTCAGGGCCTGGGCCGAGTGTTTGGCGCATTCCGCGTTGAAATCCAAAACCTTGGCGTGATGGCGCGTTGGGTTCTTGGGCCGGATCAGCGGCACGATCAACTTTTTCAGCCCGGTTAGATAGCGCAGCAGATCAACCTCAAGCACCGTCTTCACATTGGGCGCATGGCTGACCGCTTCAGCCACTTTTTGGGCGACATCGCTTTTGGGAAAGGCTTTCAGCGTGACCACAACCTTGGCCTTGGTCTCCCGCAGGATCGAGCCGATCTGTTCAGGTTCTAAAAGCGGGTTCACCGGGGCCACGATCCCCGCAACCGCACCGCCCAGGATCGTGGTGACCGTTTCGTTGCAGTTCGGCAGGACAAAGGCGACCGTATCGCTCGGCCCCACCCCCAATGCACGGAACATATTGGCCGCCTGCGTCACCCGCCCGTGCAGGTCCGACCAGCTGAGGGTTTCGGCGGGGTCTTTTGGCCCCGAAAACATCTGAAACGTCACCGCGTTCAGGCTGCCATGCTGCGCCTTGCGCTGGCTCAACTGCTCATACAGCGTGGCCGCAGGCTGGCTTGCGGGCCAGGGATTGTCGCGCTCGATCTGGCGCACGTCCTCGGGCGTGGCGAATGTCACCATGGTGTCGTCCTCCCCTCCTAAATCCGGGGCGCGACTTGGCGGCGCGCTTCTACCGGTAACGGGCAGGATGCGCCCAGTCCGGCCCTTGCGCAAGCATAACGCTGGGAAAAGCGGCTATTCCGCAGCCAGACCGGCGGTGAATTGCAGCCGCGCCAGCCGCGCGTAAAGCCCGCCTTGGGCCACCAGACTGTCATGGGTGCCTTCGGCCACAATCTGCCCCTGATCAAACACCAGAATGCGGTCGGCCTGTTTCACCGTCGCCAAACGGTGCGCCACAATCAGGGTCGTGCGATCCTGGCTCAGCGCCGATACCGCATCCTGCACCGCGCGCTCGGATTCCGCATCCAAGGCGCTGGTTGCCTCATCCAAAAGCAGGATCGGCGCATCGCGCAAAATCGCCCGCGCAATGGCGATGCGCTGTTTCTGACCGCCCGACAGCATCAAGCCACGCTCGCCCACATAGGTGTTGTAGCCATCGGGCAGCGCGGTCAAAAACCCATGCGCGGCGGCGGCTTTGGCCGCGGCCTCGACCTCGGCGTCACTGGCATCGGGCCGCCCAAAGCGGATGTTTTCCAGGGCCGAGGCCGCGAAAATCACCGGGTCTTGCGGCACCAAAGCCATCGCGCCCCGAAACGCCTCTCGATCCATATCGCGCAGGTCGGTGCCATCCAGCGTCACGCGGCCCGTATGCGGATCGTAAAACCGCAGAAGTAATTGGAAGATTGTGGTTTTCCCCGCCCCAGATGGGCCCACCAAGGCCACGGTTTCCCCCGGTTTGATGGTGAAACTAACACCATCCAGGGCCCGATCCTCGGGCCGGGTCGGATAGGAAAACTGCACATCTTCAAACCGGATCGCACCGCGCCCGCCTTGCGCCAAGGGCTGCGCCACGGCGGGCGGTTCCACCGTGTCATCGGTCTGCAGCAGCTCGACCAAGCGCTCGGTCGCGCCAGCCGCGCGCTGCAATTCGCCCCAAATCTCCGACAGCGCGCCCACCGATCCCGCCACCATGATCGCGTAGATCAGAAACTGGATGAGTTCCCCCACCGTCATCACATCGGCCCGCACATCGCGCGCCCCGATCCAAAGCACTCCGACCACCCCGGCAAAGACCAGCGCGATCACAATCACCGTCATCACCGCCCGCGTCGCGATCCGCTTTTTCGCGCTGTCAAAACTGCGCTCGGTCACATGATCAAAGGCATCGGCCGACGGGCGCTCATGGGTGAAGGCCTGCACCGTTTGCACCGACAACAACGCTTCGGAGGCATTGCCCGAGCTTTCGGCAATCCAATCCTGGTTTTCCTTGGACAGTTGCCGCAGCCGCCGCCCCAGGATGATGATCGGCACAATGATCGCGGGCACGATCAGCAGCACCAATCCCGTCAGCTTGGGCGAGGTGACGAACATCAACACCATCCCGCCCAGCAGGATCAGCACATTGCGCAGCGCGACCGAAACCGAGGATGAAATCACACTCAGCAGCAGGGTTGTGTCGGTGGTGATCCGGCTCAGCACCTCACCGGTCATGACGCGTTCGTAAAAGGCCGGGCTCATCCCGATCATCCGGTCGAAAACGGCCATCCGAATATCGGCGATCACCCGTTCGCCCAGCCGCGTCACCAGGTAATAACGCAGCCCCGTGCCCAGCGCCAAAAGCGCCGCAATCCCCAGCGCCGCGGTGAAGTATTGATCCAAAAGCGCGACGCTTTCGGTCTCGAACCCATCGACCACCCGGCGCACCGCCAAAGGCAGGGTCAGCGACACCACCGCCGTTAAAACCAGCGCGGCACCGGCCCCAAAGATCAGCCCGCGATAGCGCAGCAAAAACGGCAACAGCGCCCGCAAGCTACCAATATTGCGCGATTTTTCACGCTCTTCGGTAGCGTGCGCCGCCGGTTTCTGCTCCGTGTTCGATTGGGCCTGATCGGCCATGCGCAACGTCCTGACAGCTTGCTTTCAAGTGGAATTATCCCGGCGGTTGCACGCACACAACCCCAAGGGCATGCGGCACGATTTCCACCCTGCTCGGCCCGCACGTGCCCGATGGCCGGGCCTTGGCGGCGGCGCGGGTCAGTCGGCGCGCATCAACATCCCAAACAGATCGCGCGGATCGTCGGGGTCGGCCAGCATATCCAAATCCTCGGCAAAATCGCTGCCAACCACCTGGGAATGCACAAAGCGCAGGGCCGAAAAATCCTCGATCGCAAAGCCCACGGAATCAAACAGCGTGATCTGGCGCGCGTCGCGCCGACCCTCGGCCTCACCCCGCATCACCTGCCACAGCTCGGTCACCGGATGATCGGGGGCCAGTTGCTGGATCTCGCCCTCGATGCGGGTCTGCTCAGGGTATTCCACAAAAATATCCGACCGCAGCAGGATATCGCGGTGCAGCTCGGTCTTGCCGGGGCAGTCGCCGCCAATGGCGTTGATGTGGATGCCGGGGCCGACCATGTTATCGGTCAGAACCGTCGCATATTGCTTGTCCGCGGTGCAGGTCGTGATCACCCCTGCCCCTTCCACCGCGTCCTGCGCGCTGGCGCAGCTGACCACCTCAAACCCCTGCGCGGCCAGATTGCGCGCGGCCTTTTCGGTCGCCTCCCCATCAATATCGTAAAGCCGCAGCGCATTGATCCCGCACAACTCGCGAAAGGCCAGCGCCTGAAACTCGCACTGTGCACCATTGCCAATCATCGCCATGACACCCGCATCCTTCGGCGCCAAGTAAGACGCCACCAGGGCCGAGGTCGCCGCCGTGCGCAGCGCCGTCAAAACCGTCATCTCCGACAACAGGATCGGATAGCCGTTCGACACCGACGACAACACGCCAAAGGCCGTGACCGTCTGATACCCCTCGCGCTGGTTCTTGGGGTGGCCGTTGACGTATTTGAACCCGTAATTCTCGGCATCCGCCGTTGGCATCAACTCGATCACCCCGTCATGGCTGTGCGAGGCAACGCGCGGGGTTTTGTCGAACTCGGGCCAGCGTTTGAAATCCGCTTCGATATAGCCCGCCAACGCGCGCATGAAGCGCGCCGGGCCCATCGCATTGACCAAACGCATCATGTTTTCGACCGAGACAAACGGCACCAGGGCCAGATGGGACGGATCAGAGGCGGTCATTTGAAATCCTTTCCGGTAACGGGGCCCTAGGCCGCGAAGCTGCGGGTTTTGCGATCCAACACGCGTTTGCCCAAAAGCGAGGCGACCAGATCGACCAACAAAGACGCCGTGCGCCCGCGTTCATCCAAAAACGGGTTCAGCTCGGCCAAATCCAATGATGTGACCAGGCCACTGTCGCACAGCGTTTCCATGATCAGATGCGCCTCGCGAAAGGTCGCGCCGCCCGGCACAGTCGTGCCCACGGCAGGGGCGATGGCGGGGTCAAGGAAATCGACATCAAAGCTCACATGCAACAGCCCCTCCGCCGCCCGCACCCGCTCCAGGAACGCGCGCAAGGGGGGCAGCACGCCCAGTTCATCAATGGCGCGCATATCCGCCAACCCCACCCCAAGGCCCAGCAGCCGGTCATGCTCGGCCATATCGACCGACCGGATGCCCATCATGCAGATATTCTCAGCCGGGACGGCCTGGGCCAGCGCCGGAAACCCCTCAAACCCCGGCTGCCCGGTGAAATAGGCCGCAGGCGTGCCGTGGATATTGCCGCTTTCGGTGGTCTCAAGCGTGTGGAAATCCGAATGCGCATCCAGCCACAGCACAAAGATCGGCCGCCCCAGCCCCGCCGCATGGTGCGCCATGCCGCTGACCGTGCCCGCCGACATGGAATGATCGCCCCCTAGAAAGATCGGCAGATCGCAGGCTTGCGCCGCCGCGACCGCTGCCGCTTGCAGCGCCTCGGTCCAGGCGATGGTTTCGGACAGATGGTGCAGCGCTCGGTTCGGGTGTGGGCGCGGGCTTTGGGGCGGGATCGCAAGGTCGCCCTCATCGATCACGGTCCAGCCCAGGCCCGCCACAGCGCGGCCCAACCCTGCCGTGCGCAGGCTGGCGGGCCCCATCATGCAACCGGGCTGGCTCGCGCCCGTCTCAATGGGCGCGCCGATTAAGCGGCAAGTTTTGGTCATTGATCCTCTCACGCGTTTGCCGGTCTTGTCGCAGGCCGCGCTGATCGGTTTGAGTCGCCTTATTGAGATTTTCGGGATAAAATATGTCCAAATTGACAAGCAAATTGATCAAAATGCAAAACACACCCCTTAACCAAACCGATCGCGCCATCCTGGCTGCGTTGCGCAATGACGCGCGCATGTCGATCACCGAACTGGCGGCAACCGTCGGCACCTCGCGCGCCACGGCGAAATCGCGGCTGGAAACCCTGGTCCATACCGGGCGCATTCGCCGCTTCACCATTGAAACCGATGTCGATGTCGAAGGAGAGGTGCGCGCAATTTCCATGGTCGAGCTTCAGGGCAGCATGTCGCGCAATGTCGTGCGCACCCTCACCCGCATCCCCGAGGTCTCGACCGTCTATTCCACCAATGGCGCCTGGGATTTGGTCGTCGAAATTCGCACCGATAGCCTGGTCCGCTTCGATCAGATTTTGCGTGAAATCCGCCGCATCCCCGGCGTGCTGAACAGCGAAAGCTGCCTTCTGCTCAGCCGCGTGACCGATTGATCGGCGCCACGCGGATCACAACGCCATTTCGTAAAACACCAACAGGTCCAACAGGTCTTCGGGAATGTCCTGATAAGGCCCGCGCCGCTGAAACCCCAACCGATCATACAGCGCGCAGGCGGCCTCCAGCTTGCGACCGGTATCCATGTAAATCCGCTCATACCCATCGGCCCGCGCCTGGTCGATCAGCGCGCGCATCATCATCTCTCCGGCCCCCAGACCACGCGCCTCGGGCCGCAGATAGACGCGTTTGATCTCGGTCACGCCGGGGGCAAAGCCATAGCTCATGCCACAGCCCACCGCCGCGCCATCCTTCATCGCCAGTTTCATACTGCCACCGGGCCGCGCATGCAGCCGGGGCAAATCCTGCATCAGGTCGCGATACACATCATCGCCATAAAAATGCAAAACCGCCTCGGCATCCCGCCCGCCTTGCGAGACCAGGAAATCCCGATACGCCCAGCACAATTCCCGAACGGCATCAAACTCCGCCCCAGACCGCGCCTCGACAATCTCAACGCCCACCGGATGCCCTCTTGCTGCTGCCAACAGCGCGTCGCTCGACGCCCAAAGCCGCCAGACCCGCCCGTGACACTGGATCGCTGATTGCCATGGCCCTCTCTCCTGATGATGCCCGGTTGGCGGGGGGCTGCGTGCGGCCCCACTCATCGGAACATGGCAGGCGCGCTATCGCAACTCGAAACCGATCCGCCGCAGATACGCACCAAACCCGGCCCGTTCAGGGCGGGCGTATTGGCGCGCCTTATCCTCGCTCCAGCCATATAGCCGCACGGCCCGCCCGGCATGGTCTGCCGCATAACGTTCCCGCACATAGGGCTGCATCTCGGCCCGCTTGGCGTCATAGGCCTGCACCGCCCCGCGCAAATCATCCTCTCCATAACGGTCGACATGCACCGTCACCGCGTAAGGCAAGCGCGGGCTGATCGGGGCCGGGCTCGCGGGCCAGCCCAATGCCAAACCCATCGCCGGAAACACATGATCCGGCAGGGCTAACAACTCGGCCACCCGCTCCGCCTCGTTCCGCACCGCGCTGATTGGGCAGCAGCCCAACCCCAATGCCTCCGCCGCCGTCACGGCCGCCTGCATCACAATCGCGGCATCCGCGATGGCGTTGAACAGCGTGTCCAAGTGGTCATTGGCAAACGCCAAACCTTGCCAGTCATGTAGCAGCCGCTGCCGCCGGTTATTGCCGCAAAACACCATCAAAACCGGCGCGTCCTTGGCCCAACCCTCTCCATCGATCAGCGCCAGCAGGGCTGCCCGCTGCCCAGGGTCTTGCACCAGGATGATGTCACGTTGCTGAAGGTCGCTTTTACTGGGCGACGACAGCGCCGCCGCGCAGATAAGCTGGATCAGATCGTCCGGCACCGCATCTTCCACGAAATGGCGGCACGACCCGCGCCCGATCATCCCAGTCAGACCCGCCGCTTGGTCCTTGGTCAGCCGGTCCAACCCGCCTGCCATCTCGCGGGCGCGCTCCACCGGTTGCAAGAACCGCCGCGCCAACGCCGCCACGACGCGCTCAAGCTGATCCGTCATGTCATCTCCTGCCGCTTTGCCCCCTGCCCTAGGCGGCCCGGCGGCGCTGGGCCAGGCACCATCCCGTGAGCACCCCTTTGCACCTGCGCACAGATTAACCATGATCGCCCAGTGCGCTGTGCGCTTGTTGCGTATGCACAGGCTGTGTATGGGTGGTGCACCGCCTCTGTACGGCGCTGAAATCGCCCTCCTCCCCATCCGACCCAAAGGTTAACGCCAAACTTGACCCGCCCAAGCGCGCAGAAACCTTTCTTTTTCTTGCGCCCTCTGCCATGTCTCACGAAAGATTCTGTCGTATCAGGAGGGGGTTACGCCATGGGTTGGATGAAAGATGAAACCGGGCTGGAAAAGCGCGCGGCCAATTATGTGCCGCTCACCCCGCTCAGCCATTTGATCCGCGCCAACAGCGTCTTCCCCCAGCGCAACGCCCTGATCGACCGCACCACCCGCCTGACCTATGCGCAACTCTTCACGCGCGTCACGCAACTGGCTTCCGCCTTGCAAAAACAAGGGGTTCACCCCGGAGATGTCGTGGCCTGCGTGCTGCCCAACACCGCCCCCGCGGTCGAGGCGCACTGGGCCGTGCCCGCCTGCGGCGCGGTGCTGAACGCGATCAATATCCGCCTCGATATCGGCACGATTTCCTACATCCTGGACCATGGCGAGGCCAAAGTGGTCCTGGTCGATACGCAATTTCTGGGCGTTGTCGAAGAAGCGTTGAAAGAGATGGAGGCCGACGACCTTCCCCTGATCGTAGAAGTGCCCGACGAAACAGCGGGTTATCACGCCTCGGGCCGCCATCTGACCTATGACGCGTTGCTGGCCCAGGGTGATCCCGATTTCGACTGGATCATGCCGGTCGATGAATGGGAAAGCCTGGCGCTGAACTACACCTCGGGCACCACCGGGCGGCCCAAAGGCGTGGTCTACCACCATCGCGGCGCCTATCTGATCACCATGGGCACGCCGATTTCCTGGCGGATGACGCTTTATCCGACCTATTTAACGATTGTTCCACTTTTCCACTGTAACAACTGGTGCCACGTTTGGACGATGCCCGCCGTGGGCGGCACCACCGTTTGCTGCCGCGACATCACCGCCAAGGCGATCTATGACGCCATCGCGGATGAGGGGGTGACCCATTTCGGCGGCGCGCCCATCGTGTTGAACATGATCGTCAACGCCAAAGATGATGAGAAACGCGATTTCGACCATGTGGTGGAGGTTTTCACCGCAGGTGCCCCCCCGGCCCCCGCCACGCTTTCGGCGATTGAAACCATGGGGTTCAACATCACCCAGGTCTATGGGCTGACCGAGGTTTACGGGCCTGCCACCGAATGCACCTGGCAAGAAGACCTTTGGGGCGACACGACCGGCGATGACCGCGCCGCCATCAAAGCCCGCCAGGGCGTGGCCATGCCCAATATGGACCACATCACCGTGATGGACCCCGAAACCATGGAACAAATCCCCATGGATGGCGCGGCTTTGGGTGAGATCATGATGCGCGGCAATTCCACCATGAAGGGCTATTACAAGAATCCCCGCGCCACCAATGAGGCGTTTCGCGGCGGCTATTTCCACACCGGCGACATCGCCCTGCAACACCCTGATACCTATGTACAAATTGCCGACCGGGCGAAGGATATCATCATCTCGGGCGGCGAAAATGTCAGCTCGGTCGAGGTTGAGGGCGCGTTGATGCATCACCCCTCGGTCCTGCTCTGCGCGGTGGTGGCAAAGCCCGACGAAAAATGGGGCGAAGTACCCTGCGCCTTCATCGAATTGAAGGAGGGGCAACAGGCCGATGAGGCCGAGATCATCGCCTTTGCCCGGCAGCGATTGGCTGGCTTCAAAACGCCAAAACATGTGGTGTTTCAAGAGCTTCCTAAAACCTCCACCGGCAAGATCCAGAAATTCGAACTGCGCAAAACCGCCGCCGATCTCTGATCCCCAGCGCCCGTTGTTTGAACGCCGCGAACAGGGTATCTTGCCCGGCATAAAAGCCCGAGCAGACAAAGGTCATCAATGACCGCCCTGGATCAGTATCGCAGGCTCGAGGCCACCGGCCTCTGGCATGAAAGCCCCGAAGATCAGCGCCGCGAGGTGGTGGTCGCCCTGGGCGATGCGACCCTGATGATTTCCACCCTGTCCGACACGGCATTGACCCATTGGTCCCTGCCTGCCGTGTTGCGTCTGAACCCAGGCAAGCGCCCCGCGATCTATGCCCCGGGCCCCGATGGGGATGAGCGTCTGGAAATCGACGACCCCAACATGATCGAGGCCATCGAGAAGCTGCGCAGCGCCATTGAACGGCGCAGGCCTCATCCGGGCCGATTGCGGCTCATGACCGGCCTGGGTTTGGGCGTGATTGCCTTGGCCTTGCTCGCGTTCTGGCTGCCCTCAGCGCTCACACGCCAGACCGTTGCGATGCTGCCCGATGCCAGCCGCAGCGCCATTGGCCAAACCCTGTTGACCGAGATCACACGGCTGGCCGGTCGCCCCTGCACCGCGCCGAGCGGGCGCAGCGCGCTGGATCGCCTGGCCGCGCGCAGCTTTGACAGCGCCCCCAGGGTCGTGATCCTGCCCTCGAGCATCCCCGAAACCCTGGCCCTGCCCGGCGGCACGCTGATCGCGAATGCCGCCCTAGTTGAAGATTATGAGACGCCCGAGGTTTTGGCCGGGTTTCTACTGGCCGAAGACCTGCGCAGCCGCACCGAAGATCCGATGTTGCAGCTTTTGGAAAGCGCCGGGCTTAGGGCCACATTCCGATTGCTGACAACCGGGCAATTGCCGCAAGAGGTCGCCCATAATCATGCCGCGACCTTGCTTAGCCAACCGCGCCCGGCGGTCGAAGACGCCGCCATGATCGCGCGCTTTGCGACGGCTGAGATTTCTTCGCAACCCTATGCCTTCGCCCGCGATGTGTCGGGCGAAACGGTGCTGGGTTTGATCGAGGCCGACCCGATGCGCAACAGCCAACCAGCTCCGCTCCTCAGCGATGCGGATTGGGTCAGTTTGCAGGAAATCTGCAGCCGTTAGAACGGCTTACTGCCGCGTGGTTGCGCCCGAAAACCCGGCCGATTGCGTCGCTTGCAAGCCACGCGCCAACGCTTGGGGCGAGGCATAGGGGCCGGCCACCACGGCAAAAACCTGCCCGCTGGCGCGCTGGATCACGCCAAGCCGCGCGGGCTGCCCGCTGGCCGCAAGTTGGGCATAAGCCCGATCCGCCTGCCCCCGATCCGGATAGGTGCCCGCCAGCACATGGCGGTGGTTGGCGGGAATGCGAATGGTCGGCGCGGGCGCGGTTCCGGCCTGGGCCGGGGCGCTGTTGCGCAGGTCTTGGGCCAAAGGCGCGCGCGAGCGGGTCGACACCGTGACCAGCGCCTGACGCTCATCGGCCGTCAGCAAGCGGCGCGGGACGGTATCGCTCCAAATCCGGGCCATTTGCGCATCACCCGCTGCGGTTTGCGGACCGCGCTGGGGGTTCAGCCGCCCGTCTTCAAAGGCCATGCGATAGCCCTCGGGCACGCGGGTCGTAAAGGCGGTTGTCCCGGTCGCAGGCCCGCCTTGGAACACACCGCGCGCGGCGGCGCCGGGATGCACCGGCTGCGGGCCACAGCGACCGCGCAGGTATTGCCCGGTCATGCCCGTGGCTCCCGGACAGGCCGCACCGGTGGACAGCGACATCGGGATAATCACCGCCGCGGCCGAAGCATTTGCCGGTTCCCGCCGGATCGCCGGGGTGCCCGCAGCAGGCGCGGTCGGCGTCGCACTGGGGCGCGTGGCCGTGCCGGTGCCGCCAATGATGGTGACCCCGCCGGTGGTGGTTGCGGGCCGCGTCGCTGTGGTGGGCGCGCGCACGGTCGTCGTCGCCGGGCGCGTTGTGGTTGCCGCCGGACGGGTCGTTGTTGCGGGCCGGGTTGCGGTGGTCGTGGGCGCGGTTGTGGCAGGCCGCGACGGGGTGCCGCCGATGATCACCACATCATCGCTTTGCGCGGGCCGTGACGGGGCCGCGGCTGTCTGCCCCGCACCAAGCGTCGGTTGATAGCCACAAAGCTGCTGCCGGTCACGCCCCACACGGGGGATCCACTCCACCGCACCGCCGAACCCGGCGCGTATGAAGATACAGCCGCGGCTGTCCACATATTGGTCGCCCTGGTAGCTGGCCGGCGGTGTTTCGGCTGGCACGCCTTGGGCCAAGACTATTCCCGAGCTTGCCATGGCAGTGGCCGCGCTCAGGGCTGTGGCATGGAGCAATCGCTTCAGGTCCATGCAAACCCCCCATGTTTGCTTTGCCAAAGCTTGGCCGATGGGCTTGGCCAAGTAAAGGCCAAGCGGCGCGCAATAACGGATTATTTTGTGCCAAACATCCGATCACCCGCATCCCCTAGCCCTGGGACGATATATCCGTGATCATTGAGATGGCTGTCCAAAGCGGCGGTGACGATGGGCACATCGGGATGCACCTCTTTCATGCGGGCCACCCCTTCTGGCGCGGCCAACAAGCAAAGGAACCGGATGTTCTTGGCGCCTGCCTCCTTCAACAGATCAATGGCCGCGGCCGAAGAATTGCCGGTGGCAAGCATCGGATCAACAACGATGGTCAGCCGATCCTCCAACGCGTCGGGCACTTTGAAGTAATACTGCACCGGTTGCAGGGTTTCGGGGTCACGATAAAGCCCAACAAACCCCACGCGCGCGTTCGGGATCAGATCCAGGATGCCATCCAACAACCCATTGCCCGCCCGTAGGATCGAGATCAACGCCAGCTTCTTGCCTTGGATCGTGGGCGCATCCATCGGCTCTAGCGGGGTGTCGATCCGGGTCGTCGTCATCGGCAAATTGCGCGTGATCTCATAAGCCAAAAGATGGCTGATCTCGTGCAGCAACTGGCGGAAGGATTTGGTCGAGGTTTCGGCCTCACGCATCAAGGTCAGTTTGTGCTGCACCAGCGGGTGCTCAACGATGGTCAGATGCTCGGTCATGGGTCCCCCAATTGTTTGCGGATGGCCGCGCGGGTGTCTTCATCACAAAACGCGGCGGCAAGCGCGGTGTCGGTAATCTCGGCGATAATGCCTTCGTCCCAGTCAAAGGTCCGGGCCAGGTTTTCGTATTCGGCCGTCATGGTGGTGTGAAAAAACGGCGGGTCATCGGTGGAAACCGTGACCTTCACGCCCCGCGCACGCAGGGTTTCAATCGGATGTTCCGCCCAGCTTGGAAAGACGCCGAGGAACACGTTCGAGCCCGGGCAAACCTCCAGCACCACGCCGGTTTCGGCCAGGTGATCGACCAGCGCGGGGTCCGAGATCGCCTCCACCCCGTGGCCGATGCGTGCGGGTTTGAACGCGTCGAGCGCATCGCGCACCGATTGCGCGCCACCCCATTCGCCCGCATGGGCAGTCAGATGCAGCCCCGCCTCGCGCGCGCAATCAAACGCCCAAGTATAATCGGCTGGTTTGCCGACCTTTTCGTCACCCGCGATGCCAAAGCCGCGAATGAAACGCCCTTTGGTTTCGGCGGCGCAAACCGCGATGGGTTTGGATTTTTCCGGGCCGAAATGACGGATGCAGGTGATCACCCCACGCAGGGTGATACCCAGGTCACGCTCTGCTTCATCTGCGGCCTCTTCCATCGCGGCCAGGTACTCGCGCCACGCGCCCAAATCACCGCCACCGCAGAAATCGGGGCTTAGGAAGGTTTCGGAGTAGATCACGCCATGGCTCGCGCTTTCTTCCAGCACCGCCCGGGTCAGGCGGGCAAAATCCTCCGGGCTGGTCAAGACGCTGGTCGCGGCCTCATAGACCGACAGGAAATGCCAGAAATCGCGGTAGGAATAGCTGCCATCGGGGTTGAAAATCTGGCTGAGATCGACGCTTTTCTCAGCCGCCAGGCCGCGAATGAACGCGGGCGGCGCGCCCCCTTCGAGGTGCAGATGCAGTTCGATTTTCTTCATGTCGCGCATGGCATCCGCCCCAGTGTTTTCTGTGCCCAAGGGTCAGAGGAATGACCGCCCCGGGCCTTGGCTTGGCACGCCAAGATGTGCTGCCACCGATGCGCCCACATCGGCAAAGCTGCACAGGCCGATCTGCCCCGAATATGGCCCCTTGGCAAGGACCGGCACCCGTTCGCGGGTGTGGTCGGTGCCGCTCCAGCTTGGGTCATTGCCGTGATCGGCGGTGAAGATCATCAGATCATCGGGCTTCAACACGGTCAGGATCGGCGTGATCGCCGCGTCAAACCATTCCAGATGCCGCGCATAACCCGACACGTCGCGGCGATGGCCATAAAGGCTGTCGAATTCAACGAAATTGGCGAAGGTCAGGCTGCCATCTTCGGCCTCGGCCACATGGTTGGCCAGATGCTGCATCAGCTCTCGATCTGGGCCCTTGATCACCTGATCGACGCCTTGGCCCGCGAAGATATCCTTAATCTTGCCAATCGCATAGGTGCGCCGCCCGGCCCCTTGCACCCAATCCAACAAAGTGGGTGATGGCGGCGTGATGGCATAATCGCGCCGGTTGCCGGTACGGGCATAATTTCCCGGCTCCCCCACAAAGGGGCGCGCGATCACGCGCCCGATTTTGCGGGCGTGCAGCATCGGTGCCAGCGCCTTGCAAAGCGTCAGAAGCCGGTCGAGGCCAAAGCTGTCCTCATGCGCCGCGATCTGGAACACACTATCGGCAGAGGTGTAGCAAATCGGCCAACCGGTGCGCTGATGCTCCTCCCCCAGGCGGGCGATGATTTCGGTTCCGCTGGCATGTTCATTGCCAAGGATGCCATCGGTGCCAGCCAATCGCTGCGCCTCGGCCACGATATCGTCGGGGAAGCTGGGCTTGGTGTCAGGGAAATAGGCCCAATCCCAGGGCACCGGCAGACCGGCCAGTTCCCAATGGCCCGAAGGCGTGTCCTTGCCGGGGCTGACCTCCTCCGCGGCGCCCCAAAGCCCGTTGGGATCGGCATCCAAGCCTTCCCCGCGCGCGCCGGACGCCAGGCGCAGGGACGCGCCCAGGCCAAGCGCGTCCAGATGCGGCAAGCGCAAGGGGCCGCTGCGCCCCTCTTCCGCGCCACCAGCGGCGCAGATTTCGGCGATATGGCCAAGCGTGTTGGACCCTGTATCGGGCAGATCACCGTTGAAAAACCGATCCGCATCGGGCGCGCCGCCAATACCGACACTATCCAAAACCACCAGAAACGCGCGCGGCATCAGCCGATCCTTTCATGGATCAGCGCGGGCGTTTCCGCCGGGGCATCCCCGATCTCAAAGGCCGACCGCACCATGCCTGCGATGCCGCGCGCGGCGTCCTCGCTGGCGGCATGGATGCGCAGCAAGGGCCGCGCGGTATCGACCCGATCCCCAAGCCGCGCGATATCGCTAAGGCCCACGGCCAGATCGAGCTTATCGGTTTCTTTCAAACGACCACCACCAAGGCGCACCACCGCTTCGCCCAAGGCGCGGGTGTTGATGGCGCGGATATGGCCAGGTTCGGCCGGGTGGACATCCACCATCACACGCGCCGCTGGAAGACGGTCGCGCCAGCGTTCGATGAAATCGACCGGGCCACCCAAGGCGGCGACCATCTCTCCAAAGATATCCGCCGCTTGGCCTCTGGTGATGGCCCGCGCGATGCGCCCCTCGCCATCCGCCGCATCGGCAGCCAGCCCACCAAGGGCCAGAACCTCCCCCCCTAGGGCCATGGTCAGCTTGACCAAAGGCGCGCCCAGATCGCTATCGGTCAGGGCCGCCATCACCTCAATCACCTCCAGCGCATTGCCGGCCGAGGGCACAAGGGGCTGGTTCATATCTGTGACCAGCGCCGAGGTCATGCAGCCCGCCCCTTGCGCCGTGTCGACCAGCGATTGCGCCAGGGCCAAGGCATCTTCGGGCTTGGCCATGAAGGCGCCCGAGCCGACCTTAACGTCCAGGATCAGCGATTCCAGACCAGCGGCGAGCTTTTTCGACAGGATCGAGGCGGTGATCAAGTCGATGGATTCGACGGTGCCCGTCACATCACGCGTGGCGTAAAGCCGACGGTCAGCGGGCGCGATATCGCCCGAGGCGCCAACGATGGCGCAGCCAATGTCACCGACCAAATCCTGCAACTCCTCGACCGACACTTGCGTGCGATAGCCTGGGATCGCCTCAAGCTTATCAAGCGTGCCGCCGGTATGGCCCAACCCCCGGCCCGAGATCATGGGCACAAACGCCCCGCAAGCGGCCAATGCCGGTGCCAGGATCAGTGAGGCGCAATCCCCCACCCCACCGGTGGAATGCTTGTCCAGAACCGGGCCATCCAAGTTCCATTTCAAAACCTGGCCGCTTTCGCGCATGGCCATGGTCAGTTGCACGCGTGCGGCGGGCGACACGCCTTTGGTGCAGACCGCCATGGCAAACGCCCCGGCTTGGGCGTCGGTCACCGCACCGGTTGCAAGCCCCTCGGCGAACCAAAACAACTCGGCCTCGGTCACGTCAACGCCATCGCGCAGCTTGGCCAGGATGGTGCGCGCGTCGATCATTCCGATCCCGCCATATAGCCCGCGTCAAACGCCCCCGGCAGCAGCTCGGCCACCGTGGTCGTCAGCGCTTTGCCCGAGGTTGTTGCCAGCGTGACAGGCACATCGCCATCGGCAAATTCGGCCAGCTTCTGACGGCACCCGCCGCAAGGGGGCACGGGGTTCGGGCTGTCGGCGATCACGGCGATCTCGGCAATCCGGGTATCACCCGCCGCGATCATGGCCGCGATGGCCCCCGCTTCGGCGCAAGTGCCTTCGGGATAAGCCACATTTTCAACATTGCACCCGCGATGCTCGCGGCCTTCGACGCTGATCAGCGCCGCCCCAACCTTGAAGCCTGAATAGGGCGCATGGGCGTTCAGGCGAACCGCTGCGGCGGCGTCTAACAAGGACATCAGGCAGGCCCTTTCGGATCGTCATTTGGCTTTGCAACAGTCTGATCCGGCCCGCCGCCAAGCGCAAGGCCAGAGCGGTGGCTAGATCGCCTCTGAGTGGGCGACCGCCGAAATCTTGGCCCCGACAAAGGCCCGCAGTTCTTCTAGATGCGCACGGCATGGCGCATAAAGCCCGTCCAGCTCTGCCAAACGGCCGCGGTTGGCGGCGACATTCAAGGCTTCAGCAAGATGTAGCAAACGATCGGCACCAACCGCGCCTGCGACGGCAACCAGGATATGGGTCTGCGCGCGAATGGCGATCACATCCCGTGCCGTGACCGCCGCATCCAAAGCGATGCTCAACCCCTCCAAATCCTCGGCCAGTCGGGCGAGCAACTCTTCCCGACCCGAGGGGCCAGCGACCTGCAACAACTCGGCAAATCGGGTGTGGTCCATGTTTTGCACATGGGATGGCTCAGCGCGTTTTGGGGCAGGCGCGATCGCGTTAGCTTTGCCGGAATGGCGTAGAATGGCCTGACCGAATTCGGCGCCGGACAGGATCGGTTTACCGATGATGCCATCGGCCCCGGCGGCAAAGATCGCCTCTCGATTATCGCGCAAAACGTAAGCCGTCAGCGCGACCAGCGGCATCTGCGCCACCGCGTCCTCCCGCGCCCGCACGGCCCGCATAACCTCCAACCCCGAAAGCCGTGGCATTTCGATATCGATCAGTGCCAAGTCAAAGCTTTGGCGGTCGAGCATATCCAAGGCGGCAACGCCATCATCCACGATCACCACCTCAGCCCGCATTTTACCCAGGAGTTGGCGCAGGATGGTTTGGTTGGTCAGGTTGTCTTCGGCCACCAGCAGGCGCAGCCCGCTGAGATCGGGCGGCGGGCTGGGTTTGGACGGGCCGCTATGCCAGATCAAGAACCCCTCGGGCACCTCAACGGTCGCTACCCCGCCACCGGCCTCGGCATTGGACAGATCAAACTGACCGCCAAACTGCCGCGTTAGCTCGGCCACAATCTTTAGGCCCAAACCGCCACCCGGTTTTGACCGGCTGGTCCTGACCCAGCTGTCGGCGCCGATTTGTGCCAGCACGTGGTCGGGATAGCCGAGACCGCTATCGGTCACGGAAATCGTCAGGCCGGATTTGGGTTCGCCCCGCAGTTTGAGCTTCACCTCATCCCCACCCGCATGTTCCAACGCGTTGCTGATCAGATTGCCCACGATCCGGTCCAGGGTCATCTGCGGCAAGCGCAACCGATCCGGCATCGGATGCTCGATCTCCATCGAAAAGACCCGCCCGGCCTCCCGCGCGCGGCCAAACCAGCGCTTGGTCAACGCGTTGAGCCAGGCCTGGACATCGACATCGCTTTCAGCCTGCTGAATGCGGGTTTCGCCTGCGGCCGCCATCAGCGCGGCATCGACCAGCGCGGCCAGCTCGTCTCCGGCGGCGCGCACGCGGTCGAACTGCATGCGGGTTTCAGGTGCCAGATCATCCAGGTCGATCAGACGCAAACCGCCCACGACATCCGACATGGCTGACCGGATGTCATGGCTGAAAAGCTGCAATGTTTCGGTTGCCGAGGAAATCTGCGGTTGCGACGAACCGCGTTCGGCACCGTCCTTGACGTTTTTCAATGCGCGTCCCCTGCGCCGACGTCCCTTGGACGAAGGCTAGCAGGAAACCCTTTCAGCTGAAAGGACGAAAGGGTTAACGCGTGCCGTAGCCAAGCTCGGTCACGGCCTCGGCGATCTCATCTAGGATGGCTGGATCGTCGATGGTTGCGGGCATCTTATAGCTTTCGCCATCGGCGATCTTCACCATGGTGCCGCGCAAAATCTTGCCAGAGCGGGTCTTGGGCAGACGTTCGACCACCAGCGCTAGCTTGAAGGCCGCAACCGGTCCGATCTTTTCGCGCACCAGTTTCACGCAATCCTTCACCACCTGTTCCGGGGCCGTGGCCGCGCCCTTGTTGAGGCACAAGAACCCCATGGGCAACTGACCTTTGAGCGTATCGGCAACACCGATCACGGCGCATTCGGCCACGTCGGGATGGGCGGCCAAAACCTCCTCCATCGCGCCCGTGCTCAGGCGGTGGCCGGCCACGTTAATCACGTCATCGGTGCGCGCCATGATGTAGAGGTATCCATCTTCATCAATCATGCCCGCATCCCCGGTTTCGTAATAACCGGGAAACTGCTGTAGATAGCTTTTGCGATAGCGATCTTCGGCGTTCCAAAGCGTCGGCAAGGTGCCGGGCGGCAGCGGCAGTTTCACCGCAATCGCCCCCAATTCGCCAGCTGGCATCGGGTGCCCACCCTCATCCAAGATTTGCACGTTATAGCCTGGCATCGCCTTGGCCGGAGAGCCGATGCGGATCGGCAATTGCTCAATCCCAATCGGATTGCCCGCAATCGCCCAGCCAGTTTCGGTCTGCCACCAATGGTCGATCACCGGCACGCCAAGCTTGTCTTGCGCCCATTCAATCGTGTCAGGATCAGCGCGTTCGCCCGCCAGGAACAGGCTTTCCAGCGTGGACATATCGTAATCGCCCACCAAGGCCCCGCCCGGATCATCGCGCTTGATGGCGCGGAAGGCGGTGGGCGCAGTGAATAGGCATTTCACCTTGTGATCGGAAATCACGCGCCAGAACGTGCCAGCATCGGGCGTGCCGACCGGTTTGCCTTCGAAAACAATCGTGGTGCAGCCGTAAATCAGCGGCCCATAACAAATATAGGAATGCCCCACGACCCAACCCACGTCGGAAGCGGCCCAAAACACCTCGCCCGGTTGCATGTCGTAGAGATGGCGCATCGTCCAGTTCAGGGCGACCAGATGCCCGCCGGTATGGCGCACGACACCCTTGGGCTGCCCCGTGGTGCCTGAGGTATAAAGGATATAAGCGGGGTGGTTGCCTTCGACCGGCACACAGTCCGCCGGTTCGACGCCATATTGGAAGGCGTGCCAATCGACATCTCGACCCTCTTCCAGGTGCGCGACCTCTTGTTCGCGCTGGAAGATCACGCAGAATTCGGGCTTGTGGCTGGCCAGGTCGATGGCGCCGTCCAATAGCGGTTTGTAATGCACCACGCGCCCCGGCTCGATCCCGCAGGAGGCGGCGATGATGCATTTGGGTGCGCAATCATCGATGCGCACGGCCAGCTCATTGGCGGCAAACCCGCCGAAAACCACGGAATGGATCGCACCCAAGCGGGCGCAGGCCAGCATCGCCTCCAGCGCCTCGGGCACCATCGGCATGTAGATGATCACCCGGTCGCCCTTTTCGACACCTTTCGCGCGCAGGGCACCGGCCAGGCTTGCGACCCGTGTTTGCAACTCGGCATAGGTGATTTTGTGGGTCGTGCCGGTCAGCGGGCTGTCATGGATGATGGCGATGCGATCGCCATGGCCGGCTTCGACATGGCGGTCGACCGCGTTCCAGCAGGTGTTGACCTGCCCATCCGCGAACCATTCGTAAAGCGGCGCGTTTTCACCAAACAGCGCTTTGGACGGGGCCTGATCCCAATCAATCGCATCAGCGGCCTGCATCCAAAACCCGTTTGGATCGTCCTGCGCCGCCTGGAAAACCTCGGAATAGCCCATCTGATTGTCCCTCCGTAAGACCCCTCCGCCTGGGTCGGCTTGAGGGATAGCCGATCCGCGCACTCAACCGCAAAGCGACAGGGCGTCACTGTTAGCGCCTGCCAATCAAATGGCCCCTTTCGCCTGGGTGAAGGGGTAGGACCGCAGGCGAAAGGGGGACCCCCATCGGGCAAGACACCATTTGGCCGAGCGCCAAATGACACCTGGGATCACGGGGCCAGGGCGAAGAACCGGAACTGCCCTGACCCCAACCCGATGGGGATCTGGGTCAGACAGGGGGCGGTGTGTAGCCACCATCGTCTGCGGGCCGCGCATCCGGGTTCTCTTCCGGCAGGCCGAAATAGGCATCGTAAAGCGCCTCATAGCAGGCCTCGGCAATCCGTTCATCACCGCTGGTGCGCCCGCTTGGGAAATCAGCCGCATCTGCCCGGAAGAAGCTGCAGTTATAGCGCTTTCCGCCATGCATCATGTGGCACGCGATCAGACGTTCTTCGGTCGTCTGATCGGGGCTGGTCGATGGCGCCTGAGTCATCACATGGCACCGGCCCATCGAGTTGCGCCCAAACGGCGTCACCTGAAAGGCAAAGGAATAATCGATACGATTGGCCGTCCAGCCAAAGCTATCGCCATCACAAGCGGCCAGCAGGGTCACGGCAGCAAGCGCCGTCAACCCAAAGCGCGCGCGCACAGGGCGGCGCATAGGTAGGGTCATCTGCATTTAAGTCTCCAAGATCAAATATTTGAGGGACTGGCAGGGGGTGGGTTTAACGAGAGCCGCCCCCTGCCCCTTGGCCCGGCGACGGCGGGGAGGCACCGTCATCAGGCCCGTGTCGACACGGAAGGTCGAAGCGGCGGCTTGCGGGGCCGGCGCAAAATACCGCCCGACCCAAAACCACTGATCCGGCCCGCAGACCGGGGTGCGATGTGACATCAAACGCGCCCATTTTCGCCTTTCCTTCGAACTATCGTCAGACGTGCAAAGGCGACGGATGGGGCGATCCGGTCAGAACCGCTCCGGCATGGCAGCCACCGGCCTTGGCACGTTACGGATCGACCTAACGGCGCGCCGGGGGCGAAACCTGAAAGACTGCTGAAAGAGGTCTGAAACTAAGCAAGCGCACGCCTTTCGGGCACGTGCGGCGCAGGCCCAGGTAGAACACGCTCAAGGCGCGAAGCGTGAGTTCAATATTTGTGTGGGCGCGGGGCCGTCAGCCGTAATGGCTGACCGGCGTGCCGGCGAGGGCTGCGATGTTCAACAATCCGCGCGCCGTGATGGATGGCGTCACGATATGCGCCTGATTGCCCATGCCCATCAGGATCGGCCCAACCTCTAACCCGCTGGCGCGCATCTTCAGCGTGTTGCGCACCGCGCTGGCGGCATCGGTGGAAGAAAAGATCAGCACGTTGGCCGCGCCATCCAGTCGGCTGGCGGGAAAGATGCGTTGGCGCAATTCGGGGTCGAGCGCGCTATCGACATGCATTTCGCCCTCATAGGTGAAATCGACGCCGGCTTTGTCCAGAATATCGACGGCATCTCGCATCCGACAGCCGCTTTCGCTGTCGAGATTGCCGAACTGGCTGCTGGAACACAGCGCGATTTGCGGCACCAGGCCGAAGCGCCGCACATGCCGCGCGGCGCCAATGGCGGTTTCGGCGATTTGTTCGGGCGTGGGGATCGGGTGGATCTGGGTATCGGCCACGAAAAGCGGGCCGTCTTCCATGATCATCAGGCTGAGCGCGCCGACCGGGTGCAGCGTGTCACTGCCCAGAAGCTGGTGCACATAGTTCAAGTGCCACAGATATTGGCCGAACGTCCCGCAGATCAGAGAATCCGCCTCATCCCGATGCACCATGACGGCGCCGATGGCGGTGGTGTTGGTGCGCATAATGGCGCGGGCCAGATCGGGCGTGACGCCGCGCCGGGCCATAAGCTCGTGATAAGTGCCCCAATAATCCCGATAGCGCGGATCGTTTTCGGGGTTCACAATGGCGAAATCGCGGGTGGGGCGGATCGTCAGCCCCGCGCGCTCGGCGCGGGCCTCGATCACTTCGGGGCGGCCGATCAGGATCGGGGTTTCGGTGGTTTCCTCCAACATCGCCTGCGCCGCGCGCAAGACGCGTTCATCTTCGCCCTCGGCAAAGACGATGCGGCGCGAGGTTGTGGCCGCAGCCTCGAAAACCGGGCGCATGATCAGGGCGGAGCGGAAGACCGATTGGTTCAGCTTGGCTTTGTAAGCCTCGATATCCTCCAGCGGGCGGGTCGCGACGCCGGAGTCCATGGCCGCTTGGGCCACCGCGCTGGCGACCACCGCCATCAGACGCGGATCGAAAGGTTTGGGGATCAGATAGTCTGGGCCAAAGGTCAGTTGTTCGCTTTTATAGGCGGCAGCAGCCTCGGCACTGGTGGTCGCGCGCGCCAGGGCCGCGATCCCGTCAATACAAGCCAGTTGCATTGCATCATTGATCTCGGTCGCACCGACATCCAACGCGCCGCGGAAGATAAAGGGGAAGCACAAGACATTATTGACCTGGTTCGGAAAATCCGAGCGCCCGGTGGCGATGATGGCGTCCGGCGCGACCTCACGCGCCAGATCGGGGAGGATTTCTGGCGTCGGGTTGGCCAGCGCAAAAATCACCGGCTTTTCGGCCATCTTGCGCACCATGTCCTGGGTCAAAACGCCCGGCCCGGAGAGGCCCAGAAACAGATCGGCCCCCTCAATGGCTTGTTCCAAGCCCATAGGGGCATCGCCTTGGGCATAATCGGCCTTTTGCGGCGTCATACTTTCGGCACGCCCGGCATAGACCAGACCGTCAAGATCGCAGAGCCACACGTTTTCGCGTTTCACACCCAGTTTCAGCAGCATGTTCAGACAAGCGATGCCAGCGGCCCCGCCACCTGTCGAAACCACTTTGATATCTTCGAACTTCTTGCCGACGACATGCAGCGCATTGGTCGCGGCGGCCCCAACCACAATGGCGGTGCCGTGCTGGTCGTCATGGAAAACGGGGATGTTCATGCGTTCGCGGCACAATTGTTCAACGATAAAACAATCGGGTGCTTTGATGTCTTCGAGATTGATCGCTCCAAAAGATGGTTCAAGCGCGCAAACGATATCAGCCAGTTTTTCGGGATCGGGTTCGTCGACTTCCAAATCGAAACAGTCGATATTGGCGAATTTCTTGAACAGGACCGCCTTGCCCTCCATCACAGGTTTCGAGGCCAAGGCACCGATATTGCCAAGCCCCAAAACTGCCGAGCCGTTGGAGACAACCGCCACCAGATTTCCGCGCGCAGTGTAGCGCGCCGCGTTGGCTGGATCGGCCTTAATTTCAAGGCTGGCCTCGGCCACGCCAGGGCTGTAGGCGCGGCTAAGATCGCGACCATTGGCCAGCGGCTTGGTCGCTCGCACCTCCAGCTTACCGGGCCGGGGGTTTTCATGATAGAACAGCGCCGCTTCGCGCAGGCTTTCGGATTTATCGACCGACATGACACCCTCCCATTCCAGATAGTTTAGCCTTAAACCATTTTTCCCAGCCGGGTTGGACGCGGCGCAGCGCCGCAAGCTGGGATCACACGAACTGCTCCTGGATCAGCCGTTCTTCCAAACCGTGACCGGGATCGAACAAGATCCGATGCGCAATCTCGGGGTTCGACCGGATCTCGACCGAAGCGACATTGGCCACCGACCGGCTATCGGCATCGGCCATCACGGGGCGCTTGCCTGGATCGGTCACCACAAACCGCACCACCGCCGTTTTGGGCAGCAACGCCCCCCGCCAACGCCGGGGGCGGAACGCGGCCACCGCCGTCACGGCCAACACATCCGCGCCGATGGGCAGGATCGGACCATGGGCCGAGTAATTATAGGCCGTGGACCCGGCGGGCGTGCAAACCAAGGCCCCATCGCAGACCAGTTCATCCATCCGCAGCCGCCCATCGACATAGATTTTCAACTTTGCCGCCTGCGGCCCCGCGCGCAGCAAGCTGACCTCGTTGATCGCCAGCGCCTCGACCACCTTCCCATCAACGGTCTCAGTGTGCATTTGCAGGGGGTTGATCACCGCCTCTTCCGCGGTTTCAAGGCGCGCAATCAGATCGTCTTCGCGGTAGCCATTCATCAAAAAACCCACCGTGCCGCGGTTCATGCCATAAACCGGCACCTCGAGGCTTTGGGTGGAATGCAGGGTTGAGAGCATGAACCCATCGCCTCCAAGCGCCACGATCACATCGGCATCATCAACCTCAAACGCGCCATATTGGGCTTCGAGCCGGGCCTTCGCCGCCTGGGCGTCATCGGTATCCGAGGCCAAAAAGGCGATGTTGCGCGCCGCGGGCATTGGCGTCTCCTGCTGCCGTCTGGGGCAACACTCGCCCGCGCGTATCGGAAACACAATCCTTGATCGGAGGCGATCTGTCCCCGGTCATGGCCCGATTAGGGCGTTTCTGCATAGAAACTTGCCGCTTTGCACCCTTTCCCCGGACGGGCATGTGCCCTAAACCCCCGTCCATTGCGTGACCCGCTGCACCGCTGCCCATAAGGAGAGGCCCTATGAACGCCCCCCACCGCGACGCTGGATTTTTCACCGAAAAGCTGGAAACCCGCGACCCCGAGATTTTCGCCGCCATGCGCCAGGAACTTGGTCGTCAGCGCGATGAGATCGAATTGATCGCCTCGGAAAACATCGTCTCCTCGGCCGTGATGGAGGCCCAGGGCGGCGTGATGACCAACAAATACGCCGAAGGCTATCCGGGTCGGCGCTATTATGGCGGTTGCGAGTATGTGGATATCGCCGAAAACCTGGCGATTGACCGCGCCAAGGCGCTGTTCGGCGTGGAATTTGCCAATGTGCAGGCCAATTCGGGCAGCCAGGCCAACCAAGGCGTGTTCCAGGCCCTGCTGCAGCCGGGTGACACGATCCTGGGCATGAGCTTGGATGCTGGCGGGCATTTGACCCATGGCGCCAGACCGAACCAATCGGGCAAGTGGTTCAACGCGATCCAATACGGTGTGCGCCAGCAGGATATGCAGATCGACTATGATCAGATCGCCGAACTGACCGCCGAACATCAGCCGAAAATGATCATCGCCGGTGGCTCGGCCATTCCGCGCATCATCGATTTCGCCAAAATGCGCGAGATTGCGGATACGGTCGGGGCCTATCTGCTGGTCGATATGGCGCATTTTGCGGGGCTGGTCGCTTCGGGCCATTACCCCTCGCCCTTCCCGCATGCACATGTGGCGACCACCACCACCCACAAAACCCTGCGCGGGCCGCGCGGCGGCATGATCCTGACCAATGACGAGGCACTTTCGAAAAAGATCAATTCGGCAATCTTCCCCGGCATCCAGGGCGGGCCGTTGATGCATGTGATCGCAGGCAAGGCTGTGGCCTTTGGCGAAGCGCTGCGGCCCGAGTTCAAGGAATACCAGGCGCAGGTGATCAAAAATGCCCAAGCCCTGGCCGATCAGCTGATGAAAGGTGGCCTTGATATCGTCACCGGCGGCACCGACACCCATGTCATGCTGGTCGATCTGCGGCCCAAGGCGGTAAAAGGCAACGACACCGAAAAGGCCCTGGGCCGGGCGCATATCACCTGCAACAAGAACGGCATCCCCTTCGATACCGAGAAACCCACCGTTACCAGCGGCATCCGCTTGGGCTCGCCCGCCGGCACGACGCGCGGCTTTGGAGAGCCTGAGTTCCGCCAGATCGCCGATTGGATTGTCGAGGTGGTTGATGGCTTGGCAGCCAATGGCGCCGAGGGGAACGCCGCGGTGGAGGCGAAAGTGGCCGCCGAGGTGCTGGAGCTTTGCGGGCGTTTCCCGGTCTATCCCGACCTTTGACGCGCTTTAAGAATGCGAAAGCGGCGCCCGAACAGGTTTCGGGCGCCGCTTTTTTCTGGCGAATGCTTAGACCTTTTCGTCGAGCAGCACATCCTCCAACAGTTTTTCGTTCTTGGCATCTTCGATCTTGCGAATGCGGTCTTCGCCAGCGCGGGCATCGAACCGGTATTTCACCACATTGATCAGGCTTAGGGTCAAAAGAACGATGCCCATGCCCCAATAGCCCTTGGTCGAAAGCGGCACGTCAGGCGACAGCCACAGAGAGATCCCAAGCAGAACATAGGCCGCGGCCACGCCCATGAAGTTCAGGAACAGGATCAAGCCGTTATCGTTTTGAGTGGTCATCTTAAGTCTCCTAGAAATCAAGTTTGTTGTTTCAGTTGTTTTGCAGTGGGTTAGGTCGTCGCTTGCTGCCCGCGAAGGCGCATAAGCACATCAGCGGCGGTTGATTTGGTTGGGTCACCAAAGCCTTCTTCGGCCAGCCGGTCGGACATGTTGGAATGGTCCAGGCCAGTGTCGATTTCGCGCAGGATTTGCGACTGCTCGAACGGGTCATCGCGGCTGAGCACACGCTGGATCAGCGCCTCGGCCTCTTCAAACGCGGTGTCTTGGGATACATGCGCGCCCAAGCGCTTCTGAATATCTGCTTCGCGCTTGGCAGCGCGGGCGGCGATGGCCCCCTGCCGCAGATCAATCAGGCGGCGATTGGCGGCCTCGACCGATTGGCGCAGCTTCAGAATGCGCGTTTCGAGCCGTTCGATGGTGCCGCGGCGCAAGCTGGCTTCGTTTTCAAGCTGCGCAATGGCCGTTGCGGCCTCGGTCGCGAGATCATCACGCCCATCCTGCAAAGCCAGCCCGGCCCGCGCCATCAGGTCGTCAATACGACCGGTCAATTGTTCAAGCTGCCGGGTTTCTGACCGTTCGCGCTGGATCAACGAGGCCAACGCAAACTTGGCCGATTTCAGGCTGGTCTCAGCCTCACGGATCTTTTGGTCGATCAACTCGATACAAAAATGATCCCGCAGCCGCTGATCCGCCCTGGCGTTTGAGCCTTCGATAAGGGTCGCAAGAGTTCTAAACATTTCATCCTCCAAAATGAACATCGTTCATGAGGAGGGTATAAATATCAAAATGAACACCGTTCAAGCACAAATGAACGATGTTCAGGTTTTCCTTACCCTATCTGGTTCAGCAACATCTCGATCATCTTTTCCAGATTCTCGAGCGGCACAGCCGAGATGCGGTTTTCAAGGCCCAAAAGCACAACCCCATGCACCGACGAAAACAGGGTGCGCGTCAGCAGGTCCAATTCGCCTTGGGACATATGTGGAAAAATCTCGGCCAAAGGCTCGGTGATGTAAGAGAACAACGCCTCCAAGGCCGAGATGTACCAGCCGGGCACCGGGCCGTCGGCACGCATTTCGATATCAAAAAGCGCGCGCCACAAAAGCGGATGGGTGCTGGCAAAGCTGAGATAGGCTTTCGACATGGCGATCAGCCGGTCGTTCGGCGATTGCCCTTGCGCTTTGGCGACCGCCTCCGCGACCTCGGCGCCAAGACGGGTGAAGGTTCGCCCGTTCACCTCCAGAACCAGGGCGTTCAGATCGTCAAAATGGGTATAGATCGCGCCCAAGGCGCAACCGGCCTCCTTTGCCAAGGTGCGGGCTCGCAAGGATCGAACGCCCTCCGCCTCGATCTGAGCCTCTGCCAGATCGATCAGCCGCTCTCTCAGCGCGGCTTTGCGCACCGCTGCTTTGGATTCCATTGTTCCGCCCCCTTCCCTGCAATCGACCTGAACAACGTTCAATTAGTGCAAAATCGACAAAACGCACAACCCTTGCGCAATCGCAGCCCATCGGATCAGCGAAACCCGGCGCATTGATCGATTGGCAAAAGCTATTGTTGCCGTAGAAATTGTCGCATGGCAGTTTGCAAACCGCGTTGGGGGATTTACGTGTTGAACGGTATGGCGCGCCCCTGCGCCGAGTGAATTTGATCGAGACCGGTACGATGCACGCTGCACCATCTTCCCGCCCCGAGATCACCCCAGGCTACCGAGCCGAGGCAGAACGCGAAATTCGGGCCTTTACCCGCGATTGGACAAGCCGCGATGATCGCATTGCGGCCATAAGCTATTTCGGCACCTTCGCGACCTATTTCTTCACGCTTTGGCTGACCATTCAGGCCTGGCCGGTTTGGTATTTGGTCGTGCCGCTCATTGTGGTGAATGCGTTTGCGGGCGTGCGTCTTTACGTGCTTCAGCATGATTGCGGTCATGCCTCGCTTTTCACCTCGAAATCGCGCAACGACCTTGCCGGTCATGGGCTGTCGGTTTTCACCCTGACGCCTTATCGCGTGATGCAGTTCAACCATAACGAACACCACAGCCATCTGGGCAATCTAGAAGAGCGCGAAACCACCGAGATTTTCACCATGACGCTGCGCGAATGGGGAGAGGCCGGGTTTTGGCAGCGGCTTTGGTATCGGCTCTATCGCACGCCCTGGATCTTGGTGCCGATTGGCGGCCTTTTCACCTATATCTTTGCCTATCGCTGGCCCAAGAACTCCGGCAAGACCGGTGGGATGATGGTGCTGGCGCATAATCTGGGCCTGGCGGCCTGGGTGGCCTTCATCTGGTGGGTGGCAGGCGTTCCGGGGCTGATCATCTATCTTGGCACGATCTTTGTGGCAGGCTGCATTGGCGTGTTCCTGGTCTATTTGCAGCATAATTTTGAGGATACCTGGTGGGATCGGAAACCCGATCTGAACCCGGCCCGCGCCGCCTTGCAGGGGTCATCCGCGCTTGATCTGGGCTGGTGGTGGGATCTGGGCACCGGCAATATCGCCTATCACGATATCCACCATTTCAACGCCAATATCCCGTCCTACCGGTTGCGGAAATGCCATCAGGCGCTGCGTGAGAAATACGAGGTGCAAACCATTCGCTGGCCCGAGGCGTTGCGTTCGTTCACGCTGAAGCTTTGGGATGAGGATCAAGAGCGTTTGGTGCCCTTCCCCAGTGAAACGCGCACAGCCCCGATGGCGCCACAGGCGTAACGTCAGCGGGTCATCCCAGCCCAACCGCTTTGCGCGTCATCTGCCAATAGGCGGTTTCAATCGCCTTTCGATCCAACCGCCCGCCTTCGCGGTACCAAGTGGTCACGCCGGTCAACATGGCGATCAGGGCAAGTGTGGCCAATTTGGTGTCGGGCACGGCAAACACCCCCTCGGCCAACCCGCGCTTGAGAATTTGCTCGAGTTGATCTTCGTATTGTCGGCGCAGGGTTTCGATGATGGCGAAGTTTTCCGGCGTCAGGTTCCGCAGTTCCATATAGGCGATGAAAACCAGGTCGGGGCGTTCCAAGTGGTAGCCGATATGATGGCGCACAAAATCCTCTAGCGCGTCTTCGGCTGGCCCCTCGGGCGGGGCCCAATCCGCCAATAGATGTTCCAGATGGTCGCGCATCAGATCAAACAGCAGCGCCTGTTTGTCAGCGGTATAAAGGTACAGCGCGCCCGCCTGCACACCGACCTCAGACGCGATTTGGCGCATCGACACGGCGGCAAACCCGTGGCGTGCAAAAAGCCGCAGCGCAGCCGCGCGCAGCTTGGGGCCAGTGATATCAGCGTGACTGCCTTGCTTTCGTGCCATGGCGTTAGATTATCTGAACACACGTTCAATTCAACTGCGCTGGACGCGGCCTGTTGCTTTGCGCTAGCTAGACCCATGTGGCGCTTCATTCCCATTCTCTGTGTCATCCTGGCGGCCTGCGGGGCGCATCTGCCGGATTTTGACGCCCGGACAAGCGAAGCGGCCCGCAACGCCAACCCACCTGAATTGCAGCCGCTTGGCCCGCTTTTGATCCGCGCGGACGAGTTGCTTCCGCGCAGCGCTGCGGACGAAGGCCGCAGTTTGGAGGCACGTGCTGCCGATCTACGCCGCCGGGCCGACCGGCTGCGGCGCATGCCCTTGTAGATTCCGCGCGTTGCGGCCCGCGCGCGAAGCGGCTAACACTTCCCCGATTTGTCACGCCTGACCCCTGGAGATCGAATATGACGGAAGCGCTGCGCCTTGGGATTGCCGGGCTTGGGACGGTCGGCGTTGGGGTTGTCAAAATCGTACAGCGCCAGGCCAATTTGCTGGCCGCGCGCTGCGGACGCCCGATTGAAATCACGGCCGTATCTGCCCGTAGCCGCGACAAGGATCGTGGTGTCTCACTGTCACATTTCGCGTGGGAAGATGATCCGGTTGCCTTGGCCAAGCGCGATGATGTCGATGTGTTTGTCGAACTTATGGGCGGGTCCGACGGTCCGGCCAAGGCCGCCACCGAAGCGGCCATCGCGGCGGGTAAGGACGTTGTGACCGCCAACAAAGCCATGCTGGCGCTTTATGGTCAGGAACTGGCCGAAACCGCCGAAGCTGCGGGCCGCGTTTTGCGATTTGAAGCGGCGGTTGCGGGCGGCATCCCGGTTATCAAAGCGTTGACCGAAGGGTTGGCAGGCAATGCGGTCGACCGCGTGATGGGCGTGATGAACGGCACCTGTAACTATATCCTAACCCGCATGGACAGCGCCGGTCTGACCTATCAGGAAGCCTTTGATGAGGCTGACGGGCTTGGGTACCTGGAAGCTGACCCAAACCTGGATGTGGGCGGCATCGACGCGGCGCATAAGCTGACCCTGCTGGCCGCGATTTCTTATGGCACGCGGGTCGATTTCGACGCGATCGCGCTGGAAGGGATCGGCGCGATCACCATCGAAGACATCCGGCGCGCGGGGGATATGGGCTATAAGATTAAGCTTTTGGGCGTCGCTCAGATGACCGGGCGTGGTTTGGAACAGCGTATGTCGCCTTGCCTTGTCCCCACCTCCTCGCCGCTGGGGCAGCTTGAGGGCGGCACCAATATGGTTGTGCTGGAAGGCGATAGCGTCGGCCAGATCGTGTTGCGCGGTGCGGGCGCGGGGGAAGGGCCAACCGCCAGCGCGGTGATGTCGGATGTCTGCGACATCGCCCGTGGCATTCGCGTGCCGACCTTTGGTGTGCCCGCCACTGCGCTTGAGGCTGCACCACCGGCCAGCGCCTCCAGCCCCGCGCGCTATTACCTGCGTATGGAACTGGCCGACAAACCGGGCGCCCTGGCCAAGGTGGCGACGGTGCTGGGGGAATCCGGCATCTCGATCGACCGGATGCGCCAATACGATCACCCCGGCTCAAACGCCCCCGTTCTGATCGTAACCCACAAAACCGCGCGCCCGTCGCTGGATGCGGCACTGGCTGCCCTGCCCACAACCGATGTGGTTGTCGGCGCGCCCGTTGCCCTGCGCATCGAAGACGTTTGACGCGTCAAACCCGCTGCACCGGTCGGCAAATAAACCAACACACGTTAGCGCCCCCATGTTGCCGCCCGCTATCTGGGCCTGTTACAGGGGGCGCAATCGCATGACGAAAGGCCTTACCGATGTCCCACCCCACCGATTTTAACGACCGTATGTTGTCTTTGGGCCTGGCCCGCGTGTCCGAGGCCGCGGCGATGGCATCGGCAGAGCTGATCGGACGGGGCGACGAAAAGGCGGCGGATCAGGCCGCCGTGAACGCGATGCGGAACCAGTTGAACAAGCTCGACATCAAAGGTGTCGTGGTGATCGGGAAGGTGAACGCGACGAAGCCCCCATGCTCTATATCGGGGAAGAGGTCGGCAATGGCGAAGGGCCCGAGGTCGATATCGCGCTTGACCCGCTTGAGGGCACAACCCTGACCGCCAAGGATATGCCCAACGCGTTGACCGTGATCGCCATGGGTCCGCGCGGATCAATGCTGCATGCGCCGGATGTCTATATGGACAAGCTCGCCATCGGCCCCGGTTACCGCACCGGCGTGGTGACGCTGGATATGTCGCCCGCCGAACGCGTGTCGGCCCTGGCCTCGGCCAAGGGTTGTTCAACCTCGAACATCACCGTCTGCGTTTTGGAACGCCCCCGCCACGAAGAGATGATCAAGGAGCTGCGCACCACCGGCTGCGCCATTCGCCTGATCACCGATGGCGATGTGGCGGGCGTGATGCATTGCGCCGAGGCGACGACCGGTATCGACATGTATATGGGCTCCGGCGGAGCGCCCGAAGGTGTGTTGGCCGCTGCTGCACTGAAATGCATGGGCGGGCAGATGTTCGGCAAGCTGCAGTTCCGCAACGATGACGAAATTGCGCGCGCCAAAAAGGCCGGGATCACCAATCTCAACCGCGTCTATACCCGCGATGATATGGTGACCCAGGATGTGATCTTTGCCGCCACCGGCGTCACTGACGGCTCGATCCTGCCCGGCATCCGGCGCGAGGTTGATTACCTGACCGCCGAAACGATCCTGATGCGCTCGAAAACCGGATCGGTTCGGCGAATGAGCTATCGCAACCCCGTCAAGGCGGGGTGACGACTCACCCCCACCGCCTGTAGGGTGCGGGCAATGCCCGACCCACAACATATCGCGGGGGATGCCGCCTTTTTGGGGGTAGACCAATCGCTGACCGACCGGCTGTGGGTTGGCCCCAGCCTGGACGAAACACGCCTGGCCGACGCGCTGGCACAGCAGGCCGATCTGCCGCCCTCGGTCGCCCAAATCCTAGCCCGGCGCGGCGTCACACCCGATCAAGCGGCAAACTTCTTGGCACCGGCCCTGCGCGATCTGCTGCCCGACCCGATGGTGTTGAAAGATATGGCGCCCGCGGCCGAGCGTGTCTTGGCCGCGTTGGCAGGGCAGGAGCGCATCGCGATTTTCGCCGATTACGATGTCGATGGCGGCGCGTCGGCCGCGCTTCTGATCGATTGGTTGCGCCAAATGGGTCAGAGCGCGACGCTCTATATCCCCGACCGGATCGACGAAGGTTATGGGCCGAATGACGCCGCCATGGCCGCGCTGGCGGATACGCATGATCTGATCATTTGCGTCGATTGCGGCACGCTCAGCCGCGGGCCGATCACAGCCGCCGAAGGGGCCGATGTGATTGTTCTGGATCACCATTTGGCGCAGGCTGATCTGCCCGATTGCGTGGCGGTGGTGAACCCCAACCGTCAGGACGAGCCGGGCGATTTGGGCCATCTTTGCGCCGCGGGCGTGGTGTTTTTGCTGCTGGTGGAGTTGAACCGCCGACTGCGCGGTGACGGGCGCACCGGCCCTGATCTGATGGCGATGCTGGATCTGGTGGCCTTGGCCACGGTGGCCGATGTCGCACCGCTGATCGGGGTAAACCGCGCCTTTGTCCGGCAAGGGTTGGTGGTGATGGGGCGGCGGCTGCGCCCAGGCCTAGTCGCGCTTAGCGATGTGGCGCGGCTGGATCGCCCACCGGAAAGCTATCATTTGGGCTTTGTCCTGGGGCCGCGCGTAAATGCCGGTGGCCGGATCGGTGCGGCCGACTTGGGTGCAAGATTGCTGAGCACCCAGAACCGGGCCGAGGCCGAAGAGCTCGCCAAACGCCTTGACGATCTAAACACCGACCGGCGCGAGATCGAGGCGCGCGTGCGCGACGCAGCCTTGGCGCAGGCCGAGGCTCGGGGGATGGACGAGCCATTGGTCTGGGCCGCAGAAGACGGCTGGCACCCTGGCGTTGTGGGCATTGTCGCCAGCCGCCTGAAAGACAGCGCCCACCGGCCCGCCGTGGTGATCGGTTTTGATGGGGACGCGGGCAAAGGCTCGGGGCGGTCGGTCCGGGGCGTCGATCTTGGCGCAGCCGTACAACGCGTGGCTGCCGAAGGGCTGATCGAAAAAGGCGGCGGGCACCAGATGGCGGCGGGCCTGTCGCTGCAACGATCACAATTGGAGGCGGCGATGGCCCGCCTGTCCGAGCTTTTGGCACGCCAGGGCGCAGGTCAAAGCGGGGCGGCCGAGTTGCGCATCGACGGTATGCTCATGCCCGCCGCCGCCACGCCAGACCTGATCAGCCGGATCGAGGCGGCAGGCCCGTTCGGCGCCGCCGCCCCTGCCCCGCGCTTTGCATTGCCAAGCCTGCGCATACGCCATGCCCGCCCGGTCGGCACCGGGCACCTCAAGCTGAGCCTGGGGGATGGGGCGACGACACTCGATGCAATTTGCTTTGATGCAGAGGGCAAAGGGCTGATGACGCCCCTAACGCAAGAGATCGGGCGCCCCCTGCACGCAGCCGGTCGGATCGAGTTGAACCATTGGAACGGCCGCGCCCAGGTGCAACTGCGGCTGGACGATGCCGCCTGGGCCCCTTGAAGCCCCTGATTTTTTCGCATCCGGCAGCGCAGAATCTGCTTGAACCCCCCGAAAGCTTTTTCTAGACAGCACCCCACGCCAGCACGGCCCGTTCGTCTATCGGTTAGGACGCCAGGTTTTCAACCTGGAAAGAGGGGTTCGATTCCCCTACGGGCTGCCACGCATACCCTTCCAGTTGAAAATCCGAATTTTTGCGACGGCTTTAGGCTGCGATCGAAGTGCGCGGACAGCACCCCGCGAACCCAAAGGCGGACGAGGAACCAGTCATCTCTCTAAGAACCCATACGCCCGGCTTTTCTGATAAACCAATGACTTGGGCGCAGAAGTGACGCGGCGAACCTCGCGCACCCCTCAATACTGAATGGTCGGGTTGCATTTTTGTCCGCAAACCACTGGCCGCCGATACTTCCAAAACAGCATACCACGGCGCCGCCTAAACAACCCGATCACCGATTGCTGATCTGATGTGATTGGCTGTGCCGGAAGATTGATCCGAAACTGATTTGGTATATGGCACATCTGCCCTCAACCCTGCGGCCCTATTCCGCCCGGTTGGACGTGTCGTTTGTAATTGGATGCACGCATAGAAGGGTCCATCACAATGTCAGCTTCAGGTTCCTTGCTCCGCCTATCGGGCGCCGCATTTCTGGCCTTTCATGCGCTTTTCAGCGCCCCCTTGAGCGCCGAAGAACCCGCGCCCTTGCCCGATTACGTGATCGAGCAGTTTGGGCATCCGCCCGAGATCCCCTCCGGCCCTTTGTCGGAAGACCTCCACACCGCTTTGGCCCAGGTGATGGCTGGTAGCATCCAACAATCGCTTTGGAGCCAGGAGGCGCAAGATGGTCTGGATACGATTATCGCCTCGGGCGACCCCCGTTTGGGCTGGGTGTTGAGCGATTTGCTGCGCTTTGCCTGGAACCCGCGATATGAACGACTGATTGCCTTGGCAGCGGCTGATTTGCTGCAGATCGAGCTGGAGGCAAACCGCCGTTGGCACCAGGTGACCGATCATCTGATTGCTTGGGATATCCCCGCCTACCCCGGGTACTTGGACACCAAACGCGCGATCTTCACGGGGTTTGTGCCGGGATGGGATCGCATCTTTGTCGAAGGCGACATCGACTGGCGCCTGGTCTCTTGGGGTGGGGTGCTGATCGATGATCGGCCCTATGACGCGACCGATGGCTGGTGCAACCAGTGTATCCCCGCCGCGGACAACCCAGCCGTGTCCAGTGCCGAGGATGCGACCTGGTTGGAGGATGAAGATATCGTTTTCGGGGTCGAGGTGAATGGCGAATACCGCGCCTATCCGCGCCAGATCATGGAAGTGCGCGAGATGGTCAATGACACACTTGGCGGGCGCGATCTGGGCATTCCCTATTGCACGCTTTGCGGCGCGGCCCAGGCCTATTTCACCGACCGGATGCCTGACGGGGTGGAGCGGCCCGTGCTGCGTACATCGGGCCTGCTGATCCGGTCGAACAAGGTGATGTATGATATCACCACCTATTCTGTCTTTGACACATTCCTGGGGCACGCTGTCACCGGCCCCCTGGCCGAGATCGGGCTGGAACTGGAACAGGCAACGGTTGTGACCACCGATTGGGCCAGCTGGCGGAACGCGCATCCCGAGACGACGGTCTTGGTCGAGGCGCTGGCCCTTGGGCGGGATTTCGATTTTCGCAACGGGCGTGATGCCAATGGCCCGATCTTCCCGGTTGGCGATGTCGACCCAAGGCTTGCGGTGCATGAGGATGTGATCGGTGTGATCACGGCTTCGGGCACGCCGGTGGCGTTCCAGCGCAGCACAGCCATTGCTGCCTTGACCGCAGGGGCCGAGATTGCGTTCGAAAACGTACGCCTGGAACTCGATGCAGGTGGCGTGCGGGCCGTGGGCGCTGATGGCAGCGATCTGGGCAGCCATCAGGCGTTCTGGTTCGCCTGGTCGCAGTTCTATCCTGAGACCGAACTTTGGTCGGGCTAAAGGGCTGACGGGCAACCACCCAGCCAGGCGGCTGCATTAAGCGCTTGTTTCGAAGAGGTTAAAGCGCTTTGCGCAGCACGGCCAGCAGGTCGTCTTCGCGCGCCGGGATTGCGTTTTTCTGCGTTGATGAGGCCTTTAGGCCGCGCTGGGCGAGGCCAGGCAGATCAGCCTCGATTGCACCAAAGGCCCCCAAACGCGGCAAGCCGTGTGTGTCGGTCCATTCATAAAAGCCCTGCAATGGGGCGTTGGGTGCGCGGCTTGGAAACTGGGCTGAAATGGCATGGAGGCACGTGTCAAGTTTGATCGCGATCTGGGTGCCCTCCCCGGCGCGCGCGCGGTTTTGTTCAAGCACCGGGCCGATCAACCGCCCGCAGAGCGCGCCATGGGGGGCACCAAGCTCGGCCCCAAGGACAGCGGCCAGCCCATGGGCCGCGCCCAGCCCGGAATTGGCCAGCGCCAGCCCGCTTGACAGGCTGACCCAAGCGATTTGGGTCAGATCCTCGATTGTCGGCCCTTCGACGACCCGTTTGAGCGCCGTGAGCCCCCTGCGGATATTCGGCTCGGTCAGTGCATCGGAAAACGGTGTTGCCATGCGAGAGGTGTAGGCTTCGACGGTTTGCACCACCGCGTCGAGCCCGGAGTGCAACAGGACCGCTTTGGGCGCCGAGGCCAGCAGGTCCGGGTCGACAAGGGCAATATCCGGGAAGAGCGCGCGCCCCCGCAGACTGGTTTTGGATCGGTCAACCTCGACCGAGAGGACCGCGTTTGATGTCACCTCGGCCCCGGTGCCTGCGGTTGTTGGCAGAGCGATAAGCTGCGGTGTGGTGCGATGTGCAAGATGGTCACTTGGGATCTCCGCAAAGCGCTCGGGCAGCGCAGCTTGCCGCGAAAGGCAAATGGCGAGCGCTTTGGCGGTGTCGAGGACCGAGCCACCCCCACAGGCCACCACATGGGTGATGTCGTGGCCTTCACAGGCGGCAAAGGCGTCGTTGACCGAGGTGATCGAGGGTTCGCCCACAACAGGGATCTGCAGCACGGGCGCGGCGATCTCACCAAGCGCTTGAACCGCCGGTGCGCTGGCCGTGCCACTTGCCCCGCGCAGAAAGGCGATTGTGCCGACGCGCCCGCCGATCAAAGCAGGTAGGTTCGGCAGGGTACCAGATCCGAAATGGATCGCGGTTGGGCATTGGATGGAAAACGGTGTCATCGGAACCAAGCCATACATCAGATTTCACGGTCAGCGGAAGGGCGGTCAGCGCCCCATACCCTTAAGTGCAAAAAAAGCCGGAGCCGCGTGGGCTCCGGCAGGGATCAGCAAAAATGCTGACAGGGAGTAGACTTACTGCCAGGACTGGATCAGTTCGTCATAGCTGATCGTGATCGGCTCTTCGTCCTCGTTCTCCAGCGCGGCCTGGGGCGAGCCCGGCTGAGACAGCCAGAACTCGGGGTCCATCTCATCATTCAGGACCGGGCCGATATCGCCTTGGACGCCTGCACGCTCAAGCCGGGCCAGAACGGCTTCTTGCTGGGCGCAGAGGTTGTCGAGCGCTTCTTGTGCCGACAGCGCACCCGAGGATGCATCCCCAATGTTCTGCCACCAAAGCGGTGCCAGGCGCGGATAGTCCGGAACATTGGTGCCGGTCGGTGACCACTGAACCCGTGCGGGCGAGCGGTAGAACTCGACCAGACCACCCAGAAGCGGCGCACGCTCGGTGAAGCTTTCGTGGTTGATCGACGATTCACGGATGAAGGTCAGACCCACATGGGACTTCTGCAAATCGACGGTCATCGAGGTCACGAACTGTGCATAGAGCCATGCGGCCTGGGCACGGTCGACCGGGGTCGACTGCATCAGCGTCCAGGAACCTGCATCCTGATAGCCAATCTTCTGACCTTCGCGCCAATAGACACCATGCGGGCTGGGCGCCATGCGCCAGCGCGGGGTACCATCGTCGTTCAGGACAGCCGAAGCCCCTTCACCCACCATGTCGGCGGTAAAGGCGGTGTACCAGAACATCTGCTGTGCAATCCCGCCCTGGGCCGGGATCGGGCCCGCTTCGGAGAAGTTCATGCCAGCAGCTTCAGGCGGCGCGAAGTTGTTGAGCCAGTTGACGTAGCTTTCGATCGCATAAACCGCAGCCGGGCCGTTGGTGGCGCCACCACGGGCAACGCAGGAGCCGACGGGCTGGCTGTTTTCGTTGACGCGAATGCCCCATTCATCGACCGGCAGGCCGTTGGGCTCGCCAATGTCACCCATGCCGGCCATCGACATCCAGGCGTCGGTGAAGCGCCAGCCAAGCGACGGATCGCGACGTCCGTAATCCATATGGCCATAGACGGTCTGACCATCGATCTCGCGACCGGTGAAGAACTCGGCGATATCCTCATAGGCGGACCAGTTGACCGGAACACCCAGCGGATAACCGTATTCTGCTTCGAACTCGGCCATGATGTCGGGATCGGTGAACCAGTCATAGCGGAACCAGTAGAGGTTCGCGAACTGCTGGTCGGGCAGCTGGTAAAGCAACCCATCGGGACCGGTGGTGAACTGAAGCCCGATGAAATCATCGAGGTTCAGGTTCGGGTTGGTCACCGAGGCACCTTCGCCCGCCATCCAATCGGTCAGGTTGCGCACCTGCTGATAGCGCCAATGCGTGCCGATCAGGTCGGAGTCGTTGACATAAGCATCATAGATGTTCTGCCCGGTCTGCATTTGCGTTTGCAGACGCTCCACAACATCGCCTTCGCCGATCAGATCGTGGGTCACCTGGATGCCCGTGATCGCCGTGAAGGCGGGCGCGAGCACGTTGGCTTCCCATTCATGGGTGGTGATCGTCTCGGACACCACCTGGATTTCCATGCCTTGGAACGGCGCAGCGGCGTCGATGAACCACTGCATCTCGGCTTCCTGTTCCTCGCGGCTCAGAACCGAATACTCGATATGTTCGTCCAGAAAGGCCGTTGCGGCATCCATATCTGCGAACACGGGTGTCACGGAAAGTGACAGGGCCACCGCGAGCGCAGAGGTTGAAGTTAAGGTCCGTTTCATTAATTCCTCCCTTGGATAGAAAAAACGGTTTCTGTCTTAGGCGGCCTGTTGTTTTGCAGAGTGGCAGGCCGCCGCTCCTAAGCGACTTGCTAGACCCAGCGGAACACCGCCACACCGTAAGCAAGACAGACAAGCAGCGCATAGGGCTGCGGTCCGACCTCCAGGCCCAACCAGATCAGGTTGATAAAAGCAGAGCCCAGAAGCGTGATGAACAACCGGTCACCACGGGTCGTTTCGATCCGAAGAATGCCGGTGCGCGGCGTCTCCGGGTATTTGATTGCCAAGAATGTCATGACACTCAGGATTGCGGCGATCACGCCGAAGAAGATCGCGGTTTCTAATGTCCATGCCATCCATGCCATGTGTACGCTCCTTCCTGTTGCAGTTGATCAAACGCGGCCCAGGGCAAAGCCCTTGGCGATGTAGTTGCGGACGAAATAGATGACCAAAGCGCCGGGGATCAGCGTCAGCACCCCCGCAGCGGCCAAGACGCCCCAATCGATGCCCGAGGCCCCGACCGTCCGCGTCATCGTGGCGGCGATCGGCTTGGCCTCGGTTGCCGTCAGCGTACGCGACAGAAGCAGCTCCACCCATGAGAACATGAAGCAGAAGAACGCCGCCACACCGATGCCCGAGGCGATCAAGGGCATGAAGATTTTGGTGAAGAAGCGGCCAAAGCTATAGCCGTCGATATAGGCGGTCTCGTCGATCTCTTTGGGAACGCCGCGCATGAACCCCTCCAAGATCCAAACCGCAAGCGGCACGTTGAACAGGCAGTGGGCCAGCGCCACGGCGATATGGGTGTCAAACAACCCGACCGAGGAATAAAGCTGGAAGAACGGCAGAGCGAAGACCGCCGGCGGGGCCATCCGATTCGTCAGCAGCCAGAAGAACAAATGCTTGTCTCCCATGAAGCTATACCGGCTGAAGGCATAGGCCGCGGGCAGCGCAACCGTGACCGAGATCACGGTGTTCAAGGTCACATAGATGATCGAGTTGATATAGCCTGAGTACCAGCTCGGGTCGGTCAGGATCGTGCGGTAATTCTCGAAGGTCAAATCCCGAGGCCAGAGGCTGAAATCGCCCAGAATCTCGGCATTGGTCTTCAGGCTCATGTTCAAAAGCCAGTAGATCGGCAGCAGCAGGAAGATCAGATAGAGGACCATGACGATGGCCTTCTTGTTGACCTTGATGCCGACGCTCGGGCGGCTGGCAGCATTCACGGAGGCAGTAGACATCAGACGCCATCCCTTTTGTCGAGATTGGTCATCACGGTGTAGAACACGTAACAAATCAATAGGATGACCAGGTAGTACATGATCGAATAGGCGGCTGCCGGGCCCAGGTTGAACTGGTTGATTGCCATGTTCACCAAGTCAATCGACAGGAAGTTGGTCGAGCTGCCGGGCCCGCCGCCGGTGACCACAAAAGGCTCGGTATAGATCATGAAACTGTCCATGAACCGCAGCAGAATGGCGATCATCAGAACGCCCTGCATTTTGGGCAGTTCGATATAGCGGAACACCTTCCAACGGCTTGCTTGGTCGATCTTGGCCGCCTGGTAATAAGCTTCGGGGATCGATTGCAGCCCGGCATAGGCCAACAACGCGACCAACGAGGTCCAATGCCAGACATCCATCACGATCAACGTGATCCACGCATCCACCGCGTCTTGGGTATAGTTGTAATCAATGCCCAGATTGCTAAGCGTGTGGCCGAGCAAGCCAATATCGACACGGCCAAAGATCTGCCAGATCGTGCCAACCACGTTCCACGGGATCAAAAGCGGCAGAGACATCAACACCAGACAGACCGGCACCCAAATGCCCTGTTTCGGCATGTTCAGCGCGATGACGATGCCCAACGGCACCTGAATCGCCAAAATGATCGCCGAGAAGATGATCTGGCGCTGGAAAGACCCCCAAAGCCGTTCAGAGCTTAGCGTTTCTTTGAACCACTCTAGCCCAACGGGGAAAAACTGGTTGCCGCCAAAGGTGTCCTGCACCGAGTAATTCACCACCGTCATCAGCGGGATGACGGCCGAAAAGGCCACCAAGATCACCACCGGCAGCACCAGGAACCAAGCCTTATGATTAACCGTCTTGTTCATGCCGCTTCCTCCCCCGCGGGCGCCACGCGCCAGTCATCTGAATAAACGTTGATGCCGGCCGGATCGAAACGCACGACAACGTTTTCCGACGGGATCTGTTCTTCCTCGGCCAGGATCGCATCGAGCTTTTCGCCCTCGACCTCGACCCGGGCGATCTTGTGTCGACCGACGTCTTCCACACGGCGGATGCGTGCGGGCAGACCGGCGCCCTCCTGGGCCAGACGCACGAATTCGGGGCGCACGCCGATTTCGACCTTGCCGCTGACTGGGCCATAGCCCTTGCCCAGAAACACCTCGTGCCCCGCAACCTTGGCCGTCGTGCCATCGACGGTTGCGGGCAAAAGATTCATGCCCGGCGATCCGATGAAATAGCCTACGAACGTATGCTCGGGCCGCTGGAACAACTCTTCCGGCGTGCCGATCTGAACGACGCGGCCGTCGTGCATCACCACAACCTTGTCGGCGAAGGTCAGTGCTTCGGTCTGGTCATGGGTCACATAGATCATCGTGTGACCAAACTCGTGATGCAGGCTTTTGAGTTGGGTGCGCAGCTCCCATTTCATATGCGGATCGATCACCGTCAGCGGCTCATCGAACAAAAGCGCGTTCACATCCTCGCGCACCATCCCACGCCCGAGCGAAATCTTTTGTTTCGCATCGGCGGTCAGACCACGGGCCCGGCGCTTCAACTCACCCTCCATGCCAATCATGCGGGCGATGTCCTGCACGCGCTGGGCGACATAGTTTGGATCAGCACCACGATTGCGCAGCGGGAAGGCCAGATTATCGTGCACGGTCATCGTGTCGTAGACGACCGGGAACTGGAACACCTGGGCAATGTTCCGCTCGGCCGTGGGGGCATCGGTCACGTCGCGGTCGCCGAACAAAATGCGGCCCCGCGATGGGATCAAAAGCCCCGAGATAATGTTGAGAAGCGTGGATTTCCCACATCCCGACGCGCCCAGAAGGGCGTAAGCCTCGCCATCGTTCCAGACGTGATCCAGCTGTTTCAGCGCGTAATCATCTTCGCCGCCAGGATTGGGGAGATAGGAATGCGCCAGATTGCTGAGTGTGATCTGTGCCATGATCTGCCCCTTAAGCCGCGTTGGCCATTGCATAGGTGGCCGGCGCGACAAGCTGGCCATCCTTGGAAAAAATGTAGACGTGGGACGGGTCGAGATAGGTGGTCAGCATCGCCCCGATCTCAAGCTCGCGGATGCCGTGGACCAGGCCGACCCAACGCTCACCATGGTGGTCGAGATGGACAAAGGTTTCCGAACCGGTCAGCTCAGTCACGATCAGTCTGGCGCGGAATTCCATCGCCGCCGCGGCGTGACGCTCCAGTTCCAGGTGGTTGGGGCGGAATCCGGCGATGTATTCGCCATCCGAAAGCGCGGTCAGGCTGCCGCCAGCCGCCGCCGCCTGACCGTCGCCAAAGTGGATCTGCGCGCCAGCCTTGCGAATGTTCAAGAAATTCATCGGTGGGTCTGAGAAAACGCGCGCCGTGGTGACATCGACGGGAGAGCGATAGACCTGCGGGGTTGGGCCGAACTGGGTGACACGCCCTTCCCAAAGCGTCGCGGTGTTGCCGCCCAAAAGCAGCGCCTCTTCGGGTTCGGTCGTGGCGTAGACAAAAACCGCGCCCGATTCCTCGAAAATGCGCGGTATCTCGACCCGCAACTCTTCGCGCAGCTTGTAGTCAAGGTTCGCCAGCGGCTCATCCAACAGCACCAGGCCCGCCTTTTTCACAAGCGCCCGCGCTAGGGCGCAGCGCTGCTGCTGCCCACCCGAAAGCTCCAGCGGCTTGCGCTCTAGCATCGGCGTCAGTTTCAGCATCTCAGCCGTTTCGCGCACGGCTTTGTCGATCTCGGCCTTGTCCGCGCCGACGATGCGCAGGGGCGAGGCGATGTTTTCGTAAACGCTCATCGAGGGGTAGTTGATGAACTGCTGGTAAACCATCGCTACCTTGCGGTCTTGCACCCGCATGCCGGTCACGTCTTCGCCGTTCCAGAACACTTTGCCCGTGCTTGGTTTGTCGAGCCCGGCCATCAGCCGCATCAGCGAGGTCTTGCCCGAAAGCGTGGGGCCCAAAAGCACGTTCATCGTGCCGCCCGAAAGCTCTAGATCGGTGGGGTAGATATGCGTCTCAGCGCCGACAAGCTTTGAGGCGCCTTCGAGTTTCAAGGACATTAGTGAACTCCCGCAACAGCTCGGGGAAGCACATTGGCTTCGGTACTCTGGGATTGTGCTTTCATCCAGTTGTCTAACTGCTCAGCTTGCTCCGGCGACAACCGCAATCCCAGTTTGCTTCGCCGCCACAAAACGTCTTCGGCGTCTTGTGCGAATTCATGTTCCATCAACCACCGGACCTCGGCCGCGTGCAACGTGCTGCCAAAGCTTTGGCCCAGGCCCTCGGGCGACGTCGCACCGCCCAGCACAGCCCATGCGTCCAAGCCATAAGCCCGGATCAATCGCTGCGCCCAGGCGGGGGTGAGAAATGCGTATTCTGCCTGAAGCCGCCCGATCAAATTGCCCGCATCCGCCACGGCGAAATCTCCGCCGGGCAGCGGCGCGTCGGCTGTCCAACCGCCGCTTTTATCCGGGAAATAGCTGGCAAGCTGGGCCATCGCCGCCTCGGCCAATTTGCGATAGGTGGTGATCTTGCCACCAAAGACATTCAACAACGGCGCCAAGCCACCGTCGCTTTCCAATTTCAGCACGTAGTCGCGGGTTGCCGCACTGGCGCTGGAGGCGCCGTCATCGAACAGCGGCCGCACACCGGAATAGGTCCAAACGATGTCATCAGCCCCAATCGGGTCCGCCAGGTATTGGTTGATGAAGTTCAGCAGATAGGTTTGCTCTTCGGGGGTGCAGACCGGCGGGTCGGAGGCCTCGGCGTGTTCGGCATCTGTCGTGCCGATCAGCGTGAAGTCCGTCTCATAAGGGATTGCGAAGATGATCCGACCATCTGTGCCCTGGAAGAAATAGCATTTGTCATGGTCGAAAAGCCGACGGGTCACGATATGCGACCCGCGCACCAAACGGGTCTGTTTGGGCAGGTTCGAGCCGGTGACATTGTTGACCACATCACTGACCCAAGGCCCCGCGGCGTTGACCAACCCGCGCGCAAACCAGGTGTGGCGCGCCCCGGTTGCCATATCTTCGGTTTCGATCTGCCAAAGGCCGTCTGCACGTTCAGCATGCATAACTTTGGTGCGGGGGCAGATTTGCGCGCCCCGTTCACAGGCGTCGCGCGCGTTCAAAACCACCAGCCGCGAATCCTCGACCCAACAATCCGAATATTCAAAGGCCCGTTCGAACTTTGGGTTAAGACCACGCCCCTCGGGCGCGCTTTTCAGCTTGATCGAGTTTGTGCCGGGAAGGATCTCGCGCCCGCCCATATTGTCGTACAGGAAAAGCCCAAGGCGGATCAGCCAAGCCGGGCGGCGGCCCTTCATCCATGGCATCGTCCATCCCAAGACCCGTGAGGTCGGCGTGTCACCCTCGAACCGCATATCTGGGTGGTAGGGCAGGACAAACCGCATCGGCCAAGCGATATGCGGCATCGCGCGCAGCAACACCTCGCGCTCGATCAGCGACTCCCGCACCAGGCGAAACTCAAAATACTAAGATAGCGCAACCCGCCGTGAAACAGCTTGGTCGAGCCACTGGATGTGGCCGATCCGAGATCGCCCATCTCGGCCAAAGCGACTGAGTAGCCGCGGCCAACCGCATCCCGTGCGATCCCACATCCGTTGATCCCGCCGCCGATCACAAAAAGATCGACCGGTTCCACTTTGTAGTGGCCAAGCTTCACAGCAGCTCCTCCCTTGCTGACGCATCTCAGCGCCGCTCGATAAGGCTGCTACGAAAGGAGCAAAAAGGAAACCATTTTCTTGAGATTTTGAGCGCCCCGAATAATTGAAGCGCTTTGAATTGTTGTTTTCATTGCATTTTATTTTTTGTGTACATGTGCGATGAACTGAAATACGAACATCAAACCACAAAAACGAAAATTGATCGTGCCTGTTTGACGCAGCCTAGCGCGGCGACGGCAAGGTCTCAAAGCAGGAAGGGCCGACATGAAAATCAGTGTAAGGCAGATCGAGATTCTCGATATCGCACGTCGGGAGGGGAAGGTCAGTGTCGATGAGCTTGCAGATCGGTTCGGCGTCACGGTGCAGACCATTCGTCGGGATTTGACGGAGCTTGACACGGCGGGGCAGCTTGATCGGGTGCACGGGGGGCTGTTGTGGCTTCGGGCACCTCGAACGTCGCTTATGACGAACGCAAGCGCCACCTGGCCGACGAGAAACGCGCGATCGCGCGGCTATGCGCTTCGACCATTCCGAATGACTGCTCGGTCTTCCTGAACATCGGCACCAGCACTGAATCGGTCGCGCGCGAATTGCGGCATCACAAGAACCTGCTGGTGATCACCAACAATATGAACATCGCAAATACCCTGGCCAGCAATTCTGATTGCGAGGTTGTCGTGACCGGCGGCACGGTGCGGCGCGGTGATGGCGGTTTGATCGGCACAATGACGGTCAAAGCCATCCGGAGTTTCAAGTTTGACTATGCCGTCATCGGCTGCTCGGCCTTGGACGAAGATGGCGACGTGCTGGATTATGACATTCAAGAGGTTGGCGTGAGCCAAGCGATCATCGCCCAAGCGCGCGCGCCCCTATTGGTCGCAGACCATTCCAAACTCCACCGCTCCGCGCCGGCGCGGATCTGTTCGTTGGCCGATGTCAAAGCCGTTTTTTCCGACGCGCCATTCCCCCCGAGGCTCAAGGAAGCTTGCGGTAAATGGGGAACCGAGGTCTTTGTGGCGCAGGGGTGAGCGACGACGCCTTTGCCGTGGGTTGGAGCCCGGCGCGCCACGCTAACCTCAATATGCGTTCATCGTCAAAAGCTCATATTCTCCGACCAAATCATCCTCGTGATCGGTCAGGGTTACGTGCCAGCGCACCTCTCCATAAGTGTCGGTACGGCGGGTTTTCTTTTTGACCGTGAGGCGCACCTTGATGCGGGCACCGGCTGCGACGGGTTTCATGAAACGCAAGTGGTCAAGGCCGGTATTTGCCAAAACCGGCCCTTCATTTGGGTCGACAAAGAGGCCCGCGGCGAAGGATAGCAGCAGGTATCCATGGGCGACGCGGCCGGGGAAGAACGGGTTCCGCTCGGCCGCTGCCTGATCCATGTGGGCATAGAAGGTATCGCCGGTGAAGCGCGCGAAAAGCTCAATATCGTCAAGCGTGATCTCGCGCTCGCCCGTATGCAGCGTTTCGCCGATGATCAGATCGTCGAAGCGGCGCGTGAAAGGGTGGGCTGGCCCCTTAACCTCGGCGCTGCCGGGCACCCAGATGCCACCAATGCCGCTGAGGATATCGGGGCTGCCCTGGATCGCGGTGCGCTGCATGTAATGTTTGACGCCGCGAATGCCGCCCATCTCTTCCCCGCCGCCAGCGCGGCCCGGGCCGCCATGGACCATATGCGGCAAGGGGGAGCCATGGCCGGTGCTTTCCGCCATGGAGGCGCGGTTGTTGAAATAGAGCCTGCCATGGAACGGGCCCGCGCCAAGCGCCACCTTGCGCGCCACGGTCGGATCGCCGGTGATGACCGAGGCCACAAGACTGCCGCCGCCTCGATTGGCGAGCGCAATGGCATGGTCCAGATCACCATAGCCCATGACCGTCGCAACCGGGCCGAAAGCTTCGGTGTCATGCACACGTTCCGCGCCGTCGGGATCGGCGCAATGAAACAGCATCGGCGGAAGGAAGGCGCCGACCTTGGCATCGGCCCCAGTGACGGAGAAATCCGAAGGATCGCCAAAGACCCGCTCTGCCTCAGCCTCCAGTATGCGGGCCTTGTCCAGCACATCATGCCTTTGGCTGGCCGAAACCAGCGCCCCCATGCGGGTCGTTTCAAGTGACGGATCACCGATTGTTGTTTGCGCCAGCCGGGCAGAGACCGCTTCGATCACGGCCTCGACATGGCTGTTGGGCGCGATGATGCGGCGGATCGCGGTACATTTCTGGCCCGCCTTTGTCGTCATCTCGCGCTGAACCTCTTTCACGAAGAGGTCAAATTCGGGCGTACCCGACCCCGCATCCGGGCCAAGGATTGAGGCGTTGAGACTGTCCTGCTCGGCCACGAAACGCACGGAGTTGCGCAGCAGATGTTCCGATGAGCGCAGGCGATAAGCTGTGTCGGCGGAACCGGTGAAACTGACCACATCCTGGCAATCAAGCAGGTCCAGCAGGTTGCCAGTGCCGCCTGTGATCAACTGCACCGCGCCTGCTGGCAGGATGCCGCTATCGATCATCGCGCGGACGCAAGCTTCGGTGACATAGCAGGTGTCGGTCGCGGGCTTCACGATCGCGGGCACACCGGCAAGCAGCGTTGGGGCCAGCTTTTCCAACATGCCCCACACCGGAAAATTGAAGGCATTGATATGCACCGCGACCCCGTGCAGCGGTGTGTAGATATGCTGCCCTAGAAAGCTGCCCGAGCGGGAAAGCTGTTCGACATCCCCATCCAGATAAACCTGCCCATCCGGCATTTCGCGACGCCCTTTGGAGGCGAACACGAACATCGTCCCGATGCCGCCATCAATGTCGATCTTACTGTCTGCAAGCGTCGCGCCGGTGCGGTAGGAAAGCTGATATAGCTCTTCTTTGACGGTGTTCAGATGGGTGGCGAGCGTCTTGAGCATTTTGGCTCGGTCGTGAAACCCCATGGCGCGCAGCGCGGGTCCGCCGGTGGCGCGGGCGAACGCGCGCATCTCAGCCACATCAAGCGCAGCGTTTCCTGCCGTGGCAAAGGGCTCTCCGGTGACGGCATCCGCAATGGTTCGCGCGCCCGCCCCGGGGGCGATCCATTCGCCGCACGCATAGCTTTTGATGTCCAAAACCATCCCCTCCCCCTTTCGTCACTCAGCCTGCAAGACGCGCTGGGACAGCACCCAACTATTGGGGCTTTCCGCTGCCAGCAGGCGCATTGTGCCTGCGATTTGGCCCCATCCGATCTGGTCGGCGAGATGCATCGGCCCACCCCGCCAGCGCGGAAAGGCATAGCCGTGGATTTGCACCATATCCACTGCGGCATCGGTCTCGGCGACGCCCTCTTCAACAATTCGGGCGCCTTCATTGGCCAGCACGGCCAGGATTCGCTCCTGGATTTCATCAAGGGAAAACCGTCGCCGTGCGATCCCCTGCCCGGCTGCGTGGTCGAGGATCAACTGCTCCACCTCCGGCGATGGGATGGGCTTGCGGTCACCCTCGGCATAGTCATACCAGCCTTTGCCGCTGCGCTGGCCCAGGCGACCGCTTTCGCAAATTTGATCCGCGATGGTGACATAGCGCTGGTTCGGATCGCGCGCGGCGGCCAGGCGTTTGCGATTGGCCCAAGCGATTTGCAAACCGGTCAGGTCTTGCAGTTCAAACGGCCCCATCGGGAAACCAATCGCGTGGGCGGCAGCGTCCACCTCAACGGGGAGGGCCCCGTCAGCCAGCAGATACTCTGCCGCGCGCCGGTATTCCGCCAACATGCGATTGCCAATAAAGCCGTCACAAATACCCGCCAGCACTGGCACCTTGCCCAGGCGTTTGCCAAAGGCGAACCCAGTGGCCAGAACCGTGCCCGAGCTGTCCGGCAGCGGCACGATTTCCAGCAGTTTCATGACATGCGCAGGGGAAAAGAAATGCAGGCCGATGCAACGGTCTTGGTTTGGGGTACCCGCAAAAATGTCACGCGGATCGAGGTATGAGGTGTTGGTGGCCAGGATCGCCTGCGGGGCGACCACCTTGGCCAACTCGGCAAAAACCGCGCGTTTGACCCCAAGGTCTTCGAACACCGCTTCAATGGCCAGATCGGCACCCGCCGCAGCCTCGTAGCTCGCACTCGCGCCGAACCGAGCCTTCTGCGCGGCCGCGACCTCCGCCGGGGTCTTGCCGCGTTTCACCGCCCCGTCGATCAGACCAAACACGCGCTCCTGCGCGGCTTGGGCAGCATCTTCTTCGCGTTCGATTAATTTGACATCAAACCCAGCCTTGAGCGCCGCAACCGCGATCCCAGCCCCCATCAGACCGCCGCCAATCACAGCGATCTCGGAAAGCGGTCTGGCCTCCATCGCTTCAACCGCTTTGGGTTTGGCCACCTGTCGTTCGGCGAAAAACGCGTGCCGCAAGGCGCGGCTTTCTGGGCTTTGGCGCAACTCAAGATGGCGCGTGCGTTCCTTTTTTTGCCCTTCAGCAAAGGGCAACAGCGCCCATTGCAATGCCTCGATGTTTTCGAGGGGGGCGGCTTGGCCACGGGCGCGTTTGGCAATTTGGTCGCGTTTGGCCTGCAAGGCGGCCTTGGGCATAGCCCTGGCCGTGCGGTGGCGGACCGGTTGGGGCCTGGCGGGGTGATCGCCTAGAAACGCGCGGGCAGCGACCTTGGCGTCACCATCGAAGACCAGATCGAGACCGCCTGCGGCGGCCATGGCTTCGGCCCCGAAGAATTTGCCAGACGCGGCCATGTCGATGGCCATCTCCATCCCCAGCAGCCGTGGCGCGCGCTGTGTGCCGCCCGCACCGGGGACCAAGCCGACATTAACCTCGGGCAGGCCAAATTTGGTGCCGTGCGCCGCGATCCGCCATGCGCAGCCCATCGCAATCTCAAACCCGCCACCCAAAACCATACCATGCATCACCGCCAGAAAGGGCGCTGGGCTGTCTTCGATGGCTTCAACCACATCGGGCAGATGCGGCAGGGCCGGTGGGGCGTCAAACTCTGACATATCGCCCCCGGCCACAAAGCTGCGCCCGGCGCAGATCAAAATGGCGGCGCGGGCCTGGGCCACTGCATCGACCGCCTGCAAAAGCCCCACACGAACCGCCGTGCTGGTGGCATTGACCGGTGGGTTGTCGATTTCGACCCAGGCGATATCGCCTTCGAACGAAACAGTGACAGGGGAACGAGCAGACATCTTCGCGGCCTTCATCTGATCTTTGTCTTAGTGTTCGCGGTTTTGGCGGGGTTTTCCACTCGTTTCCGTACCCGAAGTGGCAGCCGCCCTATGGCTGCTCAAGCGCGTTTTCCCAGCTTTCCAAAAAAGCGCGGCGATTGAGCGGGTCGAGATAGACCATCAGTGCAGGCCCCAGCCGGATCGGCCCGAAGCTAAGCCGTTCAACATCCGACACCTGACCAAGCGGGGGCAGCACCCATCCGTCCGAGGCATCGCGCATCCCTTCGGTCAAAAGCGCATCCAGAAACGCGCCGGCGGCTTCGGTCTCGGATGCGGCTTCTGGGATCAGCGCGGTGCGCAGCATGACGTTGGTGAAATCCTCCAACCTCAGAATTTCCATCCCCGCCACGTCATCGCGCGCCAGGCGTTCCTCGGCATAGCTGCCCAGCACATTATAGGCGACGGCCAAGGCACCGCTGGCCACATCATCGATCATCTGGGCCGAGCAACAGTAAAGCTGCGGATCGAGCCGCCCCATCACCTCGGACAACCGCCAATAGGCGTCGGAACTGCGCGCCTCCTGCGTGGCGAATAGATAACCCAAGCCGCTGACCCGAACGTCATAGGTGCCAACCGCGCCCTGAAACCGTTCAGGATGATCGCGCAGAATGGTGATCAGATCCTGCCGCGTTGCAGGCACCGGCAGCCCTTCAAAATACTCCGTCGAAATCACCACCACCGCCGGTTCGGCTGTGAAAGCGAACACCAGATCGCGCCACCGCGCCCAATCGGGCAAGGCTTCGGTCGCATCGGAACTGTAGCTTTGCGCGTGCCCGTCATTGGCCAGTTGAAATTGCAAATCCATCGCTGAGGAAATCACCAGATCAAACTCGGCCCCATCGCGGATCGCGCGGTGCACCTCGGCGCTGGAGGCGACGGTGTAATCAATGCCGATTTCGGGGCGATCTACCTGAAACCGCAGAATAAAAGGTTCGAAGACACCCAGATCTGCGGTGGAGAGCACATGCACAATCTCGGGGCCGGTGCCGGGATAATGCCTGTGCGCCTCGATCTCCTGGGTCAGGGCTTGGTCGGCCCATAGCCCAAGGATCACGCCAAGGGTAAGACCAACGAAACGCATGTACCGCCCCCCTCTGATCGGCTTTCCAGATGCAAGCGCCCGCCATGGGCCATCAACACGTCATTCGCAATCGTCAGGCCCAGACCCGAGCCCACGATGCCCTCGACATTCGCGCCACGCCGAAAACGGCGGGTCAGATGTTCGACCGGTCCGTCGCCCAGACCCGGCCCCTGGTCACAAACCTCGATCTTGGCGGTCTGATCCTGCGGGGTCACCGCCAACGAAATCGTGGTTTCGTCCGGCGAATACTTGATCGCGTTGTCCAGAACATTGCGCAGCGCGTTTTCCAGCAGAACCTTGTCACCCAGAACCAAAGCCGGTTCGGTGTGCAGTTCGATATCGATATCGCGCATCCCCGCCGTCGGTTGCAATGCCGCCGCCACGGTCACGGCGATATCGGCCAAATCAATCTGATCGCGCGCCAAGTCCTCGGCGCGGTAGGCTACGGTCGCATGATCCAAAAGTTGCCCTGCTGAGCGTGAGCTTTCATCAACCGCCCGGATCATCTGGCGCAGGCGGCGCTTTTCCTCGGTCTCGGTCGCAGAATGAAGCGCCAGTTCCGCCTGCGCGCGTACGGTGGCCAAAGGCGTGCGGACGCGATGGGCGGCTTCGGTGATAAAATCCTCCGACCGCCGCTGCGATTGCCCTAACCGGTCGATCAGCCGATTGAGCGATTGTAGCAGTGGCGCCAACTCGGTCGGCGCGGATCGGCGCAATGGGCGCAGATCGCTTGGCCCCCGGCGCGCCACGGCCTCGGCAATTTCATTCAGCGGCCTGAGCGACGTGCCAGCCGCAAAGGCCGAAAGGGCCACAGCCAAGACAAAAAACGCCACCGACAGCGCGGCGGCGGTCTGCGATAGATCGTTGGAAATTACGCCAACCCCATTGCGGGTTTGCGCCACCGAGACCGTAACTGGCACAGGTTCCGGCCCCGCCAGAACCAAGCGCGTGATGCTGGCCATGCGCAACGTGGCCTGGCGGTAGACCACGGTGTCAAACACCACCTGCCCAGGCACAGCCGGTGTGCTACCGCGGGTGAGGTTTTCGTAGCCTGTCAGCGTCTCGCCACCGGCCTCGACATGATAGAACACGCGATCTTCGCTAACCGCGCCCAGCATCGAAAACGCGGCATAGGGCAGTTCCAGCCGAACCTCTCCCTGCTCGGTGCGCAGGGTTTCGGCGATGATCGTGGCCGAGGCCGCAAGGATATTGTCCTGCGTGCGTTCAGCCGCTTGGCGGGCAAAGCTGGAGACCATCGACCAGGATAAGATCGACAGCAACGCCGCCACCCCCGCCAATAACAGCGTTAATCGGCGACCAATCGACCCCGTACCCGTCACGCCGCTGCGATCCGGTAACCCAGGCCGCGCACAGTTTCGATCCGCACGCCCATCCCATCCAGCTTTTTGCGCAAACGTCCGACATACACCTCGATCGCGTTTTCGGTGACATCATCGTCATACGAAAACAGCCGGTCCATGAGATGCGATTTCGAGAGGATTTGGCCCGGATGACGGGCAAACACTTCAAGCAGCCGAATTTCGCGGTTGCGCAACTCGACCGTCGCGCCGTCATGGCGCAGCGTGCCAGCGGTCGGGTCGAACAGGGCCGCGCCCAAAGCGATTTCGTTCCGCGCCGATCCGCCCCGGCGGCGTAACACGGCGCGGCAGCGCGCCTCTAACTCGGAAAAATCGAAGGGTTTGGTGATGTAATCATCCGCCCCTTGATCCAACGCGCCGACCCGGTCTGATACCTGGCTGCGCGCGGTCAATACGATGACCGGCGTTTCCATTTTCGGGCGGCTTGCTGCCAGAAACTCGCGCCCGTCCCCGTCGGGCAACATCACATCCAATAGGATCAGGTCATACTCCGCCACGGCCAGGCAATCTTCGGCGGCGGCCAGTGTGTCGGCGTGATCGACGGCATGGCCATCGATTTCCAAGCGCTTCACCACGGCTTCGGCCAACTCGGCATTATCTTCGACCAAAAGATAGCGCATTGCCCCCCCTTCCAATGCACCACATGCCCGATTGATCGGCGCGCGAGGGTCCGCTCTTCCGTGTCAGGCCCATGTCAGCTTCATGTGATCGGTTCAAAGAATGGGCGGCGGACGACCGCCTGTCAAATGGGAGGACAATCATGAACACCTTTGGGTGGACACGTCGCGCGTTGATCGCCGCGGCAACCGCAACCTTGGCCTTTGGTGGCGCGGCGCATGCCGATGGCCATCAGGTTCTGGACGAAGTGCATTTCCTGATCCCCGGCGGCGCCGGTGGCGGTTGGGATGGCACCGCACGCGGCACCGGCGAGGCGCTGGTGAACTCGGGCCTGGCGGGCACCGCAAGCTACGAAAACATGTCCGGTGGCGGCGGTGGCGTTGCCATTGCGCACCTGATCGAAAACGCAGATTCGATGGGCAACACGATGATGGTGAATTCCACCCCCATCGTGATCCGGTCGCTAACTGGGGTTTTCCCGCAAAGCTTCCGTGACCTCACCCTGGTGGCGGGCACGATCGGCGACTATGCGGCCCTGGTCGTGAACACCGATAGCGATATTCAGTCGATGGATGATCTGCTTGGCGCTTACCGCGCAGATGGGATGAGCTTTGCCATCGGCGGCGGCTCGGTTCCCGGCGGGATGGACCACCTGGTCGCCGCGATGGTGATGCAGTCGGCGGGCGAAGACCCGACCGCCTTCAACTACATCCCCTATGACGCCGGTGGCGCGGCGATGGCCGGTCTGCTGTCTGGTGAAATCCAGGCCCTGTCGACCGGCTTCTCGGAAGCTGTTGCCCTGGCTCAGCAGGGTGAGGTTCGTATTCTGGGTGTCACGGCTGACGAACGCGTCGCCGCCTTTGAAGACGCGCCCACCATGATGGAGCAGGGTTTGGACACCACCTTCGTCAACTGGCGTGGCTTCTTCGCTGCCCCGGGCCTGGATGACGCGCAGCTTGCGGCCTTCCAGACCGCATTGACCAACATGTACGAAACCGACGCCTGGGAAGAGGTTCGGGCCCGTAACGGTTGGGTCAACATCCACAACAATGGCGATGATTTCCGCGCCTTCCTGGAAGAGCAGGAGCAGGTGATCGGCGATCTGATGCGCACCTTGGGCTTCTTGTAAGTCTCATTTGTGTGGCGGGGCTGATCCCCGCCACACATTTTTCGCGCCTCCACGGAAACATCCGGGCGGCGCAAGGTTTCAAAGGGAGGGGACACCATGGCGCTGGATCGCTGGATCGCGCTGATTTTCGTGACGTTCTGCTGCATCTACGGATATGCCGCCTTTTTCACGATGGATCAGCTGCTACCCCCCTTCATGCAGCGGAACCCGGTTTGGCCGTCGACCTTCCCCAAGGTGCTGGCCATCCTGGGCGTGATCGTCGGGCTTATCGTTCTGCTGGGGATTGAGAAATCCGACAGCGATGATGGTGAACCAAGCGCCACCGACATCAATTACCGCCGCTTACAGGATTACAAACTGGGCCAGGCGCTGATGCTGCTGGGTCTGATGGTTATCTATGCGCTGATGCTGCGCCCGGCGGGCTTTCTGATTTCGACAACCGTCTTTCTAGTGGCAGGCAGCGCGATTCTGGGCGAGCGCAAATGGCATATCATGATCCCAGTTGCGATGCTGGCCACCGGCTGCGTCTGGTATCTGGTGCAAGAGCTGCTGGGCATCTTCCTGCGTCCCTTTCCGTTCTTCTTGGGGGTCTGATCAATGCTTGAAGGTATCCTCATCGGTTTGACAGCGGCGTTCTCGCTGCAGAACCTGCTTATGGTAATCGCGGGCTGCTTGATCGGCACCTTTATCGGCATGTTGCCGGGCCTGGGCCCGATGTCGATCATTGCGATCATGATCCCGGTTGCCATCACGCTTGGTGATCCGGCGGCAGCACTCATCCTGCTCGCGGGTGTTTACTATGGCGCGATTTTTGGTGGCTCGACCTCCTCGATCCTTCTCAACGCGCCGGGGGTCGCGGGAACGGTTGCCACCAGCTTTGACGGCTATCCGATGGCGCGCAAAGGCATGGCGGGCAAAGCCCTGACCATCGCTGCTGTGGCCAGTTTTGCGGGCGGCACGATCGGGGCGATCTTACTGATGATCTTTGCCCCCGCGCTCAGTTCAGTCGCGCTTTTGTTCCATTCGGCGGAATACTTTGCGCTGATGGTGGTGGGCCTGTCAGCCATCGCGGCCTTTGCCGGAACCGGTCAGGTCGCCAAGGCGCTGATGATGACCATTCTGGGTCTGATCCTGGCCACGGTCGGCGAAGGCGCGCTGTTCAACATGCCGCGCTTCACAATGGGGCTGATGGATCTGCAATCGGGCATCAGCTTCATCACCCTCGCCATGGCGATGTTCGCCCTGCCCGAAGCCATGTTCCTGGTCCTGAACCCGGCCCGTGGCGCGAGCGGTGAAGGCGGTTCAAGCGGCAAAATCACCGGCCTGCGGTTTTCCCGCGAAGAGGGCAAAGCCATGGTCCCGGTGATCGGGCGCCAATCGGTGCAAGGCTTCTTCATTGGCGTGCTACCCGGCGCGGGGGCAACCATCGCCTCCTTCCTGGGCTATGCCGTGGAACGCAACATCGCCAAAGGTGACGAACAGGCCGAGTTCGGCAAAGGTTCGGTCAAAGGTCTGGCCGCCCCGGAAACCGCGAATAACGCTGCCTGTACCGGGTCTTTCGTGCCGCTTCTGACGCTCGGCATTCCGGGCTCGGGCACCACGGCCATCTTGCTGGGGGCCCTGATCGCGTTGAACGTGACGCCGGGGCCGCGTCTGATGGTCGACACGCCCGAGATTTTCTGGGCCGTGATCATTTCGATGTTCATCGGCAACCTGGTGCTTTTGGTGCTGAACTTGCCGCTGATCCCATATATCGCGAAAATCCTGGCCATTCCGCGCAACTATCTGATCCCGTTCATTTTGTTCTTCACGCTGATGGGGGCCTATATCGGTCAGAACAACGCGACCGAGCTTTTGATGCTGGTTGGGCTTGGGGTGATGGCAACCATCTTCCGCTTTGCCGATTACCCCCTGGCGCCGCTTTTGATCGGGTTCATCCTGGGCACGATGTTGGAGGATAACTTCGCGCGCTCGATGCAGCTTTATCGCGGGTTGGATTTCATCTGGGAACGCCCGATGACCGCAGGTTTGCTGGTGCTGGCGGTGCTGCTTGTGTTGCTGCCCAGCTACCGCGCCCGTCGCGCGCGCAAACGGGCCGAAGGTGTTGCTGACGGCGATTGAGCCAAGCGCCTTGGTCAAAGATTACCGCCCGCCGGACCCTGGCGGGCGGCGCAAGTCATTCATGTGCTGAGTATCCATGCAAACGACACAGCCCCTTTCCGGCATCAAGGTTCTCGACCTGACCAATGTTTTGGCTGGCCCCTTTGCCTGCCATCAACTGGCCCATCTGGGCGCCGATGTCTTGAAAGTCGAAACCGTGGGGCGGGGTGATCTGGCGCGCAATCTGGGCGCGGACCCGGCCCTATCGGCCAAGGGCATGGGCATCAGTTTTCTTGCGCAAAATGCGGGCAAGCGATCCCTGACGCTGAACCTGAAAGACCCGCGCGGCAAAGACATCCTGCGCGATCTTGTTCGGGGCGCCGATGTGTTGGTTGAAAACTTTCGCCCCGGTGTGATGGACCGGCTGGATTTGGGCCCTGACAGCCTGCGGGCTGAAAACTCAAACCTGATCTATTGTGCGATTTCCGGTTTCGGCCAAACAGGCCCTTGGGCGCATCGCCCGGCTTACGACCAGATCGTTCAGGGCGCATCTGGGGTCATGTCGATCACCGGGGATGGCGACAGCGCCCCGCTGCGCGTCGGATACCCTTTGGCCGATACCGTCGGAGGACTGACCGCAGCGATGGCCATCACGGCGGCCTTGAATGCCTCGCCCCGCGGCTGCGTGATCGACGTATCGATGTTGGAATCGGTCTTGGCGACCATGGGCTGGGTCGTATCGAACCACCTGATCGGCGGAGTCGACCCGACGCCAAACGGCAATGAAAACCCAACCTCGGCCCCCTCGGGCGCGTTTCAATGCGCCGACGGCTTGATCAACATCGCCGCCAACAAAGATGAGCAATGGGTGCTGTTGGCGCAGCATTTGGGCCGCGAAGACCTGTTGGAAACCGCCGCTTTCGCGACACGTGAAGACCGCAAAACCAATCGGCTGCGCCTGAAGGCTGAGCTGGAAACCGTGCTGACAACCCGCCCGGCCCGCGACTGGGCGCGTGAGCTGAACGCCATCGGCGTGCCCACCGGGGCGGTTTTGAGCGTGCCTGAGGTTTTGGCGCACCCCCAGATTCGCGACCGGGGCTTTTTCGGCCAGTTCACCGACACGCCGGGGTTGGACAAACCCATCGATTTGGTGCGCATCGGGGCCATGATGGATGGGCTACGGCCCTCGGTCGCCACGCCGCCGCCGACGCTGGGGGCAGATACGGACGCGGTTCTGGGCGATCTGGGTTATGACGATGCGCAGGTGGAAACGCTGCGGCGCGAGGGAGTGATATGACCGGAAACTCTGACGTATCGGATTGGTGGCGCACCCGCATTATCGACATGGAGCCGGGGCGCATCGCGCTGCGCGGCCGCCCGATTGAAGGGCTGATTGGCACGACAGGTTTTGCCGAAATGATCTGGCTGATGGTGACGGGCCAAGAGATCAAAGGCGCCCGCGCGAAACTGTTCGAGGCCGCCCTGGTCGCCGCCGTCGATCACGGACCGCAAGCGCCCTCGATCGCGGCGGCGCGCATGGCGGCAACCTGTGGCATCGGCATCCAGGGCGCGATGGCGACAGGCCTCAATATGTTGGGCGATGTCCATGGCGGCGCGGGCGAACAAGCCATCGAGCTTTACCGCGCGGTTGAGCGTGGCGGCCCCGATGGATTGGGCGCAGCGTTAGATCGCTGGCGCGCGGAACATGGGCGGTTCTTGCCAGGCTTTGGCCATCGGTTTCACAAACCAACCGATCCACGCGCGCCAAGGTTGCTGGCGCTGGTAGACGAGACCGCCGAAACTGGCGCGGTTCCAGGTTCCTACGCACAGATCGCCCGCAGCATCGAAGCACATCTGGCCCAGGAGCGCGGCAAGCCTGTACCGCTGAATATCGACGGAGCAACCGCCGTGATTTATGCCGAGTTGGGATGCCCCCCGCCCTTGGCGCGCGGATTCTTCTGCTTGTCGCGCAACGTTGGGATTTTGGCCCATGTTTGGGAGCAAACCGAACAGGGCGGACGCAACAAGGGCCCCACCCCGCCGAGCTATCGCTGGACCTATGACGGCGACTGACTGGCGCGCAAAAGACACCGCTCTGACCCTGGCGATTGGTGTTGGCGGGGCGCTGTTCTTTTGGCTGATCGGGTTTCCGGCGGCGGTTTTGACGGGGCCTGCCGCGGCGGTTTCCATCGCCACGATTTGGGGCCTGCCCGCGCATGTGCCACCGCTCTTGCGTGACGCCTGTTTCCTGGCCCTCGGTGTCAGCATCGGCAGCACCGTCACGCCCGAGGTGATCCAAACCGCTGCCACCTGGCCGCTGAGCCTGGCGGGTCTTGGTCTGAGCCTGGCGCTGTCGATCTTCGCGGCGCGCCTGCTGCTGAGCAAAGGGTTTGGCTTTAACCGGATGACCGCGCTTTTGGCCTCGACGCCCGGCCATTTGAGCTATGTGCTTGGCCTTTCCACCGATGTGGATGCGGATGTTCCTCGGGTCGCGCTCGTGCAATCGGTGCGCGTCTTGGTCCTGACGCTGATGGTGCCCCTGCTGATCGCCGCTTGGGGGGCGGAGGGTGACAGCTATCTGGGTGATCGCGCCCCGATTGGTGCTGTCACGCTGGTGGGGATCATGGCCGTCTCCTTGGCGTTGGGCCTGGTGTTCAAACGGCTCCGCATTCCCGCGCCGCTGTTGTTGGGCGGCATCGTGATCTCGGCCATTGGCCATGGCAGCAGTTTGACGCCCGGGGTGATGCCAAGCTGGTTGACCATGGCGGCCTTTGTCGTGATGGGCACCTTGATTGGCACGCGGTTCAACGGCATCAGCCGGGCCGAGGTTTTGTCAGCCCTTGGGGCGGGGCTGGCGGCGGCGGTTCTGGCCTGTGCCATAGCGGCGGTGGCCGCTGTTCTGGCCGGATATCTGGTCGATGTACCGACCGCAGCGGTGCTATTGGCCTTCGCGCCCGGTGGCGTAGAGGTGATGGCCGCGATTGCTGTCGAAACAGGGTTGGAGCCCGCCTTTGTCGCCGCCCATCATGTGTTTCGCCTGATATTTCTAACAGTATTGGTGCCCATCCTGCTGACGGCAGAGCGACGGCGTTAGACCGGTTTAAGCGGCAGCTTGTCTGGCGGTTGGATGCCATCCGCCCCCTCGTCACGCGTCGCGGTGACGGGCACTGGCTTCGGGTCCGTGACCCGCCGGCCCAAAGGCATCGACGCGCTGTCGCGCCCATGGACGCAATAGCGCCCGCGCCCGGTGCGCTTGGCCTTGTAAAGCGCCATATCAGTGTCGGCGAGCATGTCATCGATGCTGGGCGTGCTTGGGTAATCCGCGACCGTGGCGATACCGATACTGGCCGAGATTTGGCAGGTCGTATCCTCAAACGGGATGGGTCGCTCCAGTTCTGCGATCAGACGGGTCGCAATCGCGCCCAGGGCGTCGCGGTCACTGCATTCATGGATCATCACCAGAAACTCATCGCCCCCGACCCGTGCGGCCAGATCGCTATGGCGCAACTCGTCTCGTAGGATTTTACCGACATGCGACAGCACCTGATCACCCGCAGCGTGGCCAAATGTGTCATTCACAGTCTTGAACAGATCAAGGTCGATATGGAGCAATGCGAATTCGGCCATCGGGTCAGCCAAGCTACGCGCCATGTGCTGATCCATCGCGCGTCGATTGGCCAACCCGGTCAATGCATCGGTCAGCGCCTGTTCTTCGGCGGCCGCGCGGGCGGCTTCCAAGCGTTCGGACAGGATGCGCGAAAGATGCGCCGTGCTGGCATTCGCCTCATGCAAGTACATCAGTTCAACGGTTTGGTCGCAGGGCGAGAAATCGGTCAGGGTCAGGTCAAATTCCGCCACCGCCTTGGCAAAGGATAGACCCAACGAAAGGTTCAAAATTGCCCCAGCCTGATCCGGCAGCTCTGTGAATGTCGCGCGCAGCAAAAGATGATCGGCGCTGCGCAAGGCAATAGCCAGACGATGCCCGGCATGGGTGCGCAGCTGGGCCATATCGCTTGCGGCAACCGGGCGGCGAAACTCGATCAAATCGAACAGGTTTTCACCGTCGAGCGCAGCGCGCCCAGCCATTTTGCAAATGGTCGGCCCCGCCTGTACCACACAGCCCTTTGGGTCTACCCAAAGATGCATGGGCATCAGCATGTCCAAAGCCGCGCCGGATTGCCCGATCAAACCGGCCAAATTGCCCGCCATCCCTGTCACGCGTTCACCCCGCCCAGCGCAAACCGCCGCCCTTCGGAAAAGGCGGTGTCGAGCAGTTGGATATGCAGGCATTCCGCCCCGTCTTCGAACCCATCGAGTTTCAGGAAAGCCAGGGCGCCGTAGTCGTCGGCCATCGCCCGCAAGCAGCCCAGCAAAATCGGTGCGATGCCGGGCAGCACCCAGGTTGCGCGCAATCGGTAGCTTGAGGGATCCTGCCGTTCCAACACGATGTCGGGCATTTCCAGATTTGGCATCGCCAGGCGGCCCCGATCCCCCAATTCTTCCAAGGAGTTCAAGAAATCGCCGAAGGTTGGACCGGAAAACCGCAACAAGCGCCGCAGGGGTTCCAGCCGACTATCGGTGACCAGCCAAATGCCAATATCTTCCAACAGCGCATTGGGTGGCTTGTGCAGCACCTGACAGGCGGCCTCAAAACAGGCCAAGGTCAGCCGGTCATCGTAGTGCAGCATCGCTTCAAAGTCTTCGACAGGTAGCGCCGCCTGGCTGCGGATCTCATCCCAGATGTCCGGCCCATAGGTGACCGTCAAAAACCCCTGAAGCGCACGGTTGACCATGCCATGCATCAAAACGCCCCTTCCTCGCGCGATTGCGGAACCGCATCGCTCCGCCATTGCGGGGGGTTTAGGGGGCAGCCGTAAAGAAACCGTTTCGGGCGGCCATCAAGGAAGCTTCAATTGGTTTAGAAATCGGTTGGTGCGCCACCTTCTTCTTTGCGTTTTGCCACAAAGGCTTGCAATTCTTCGCGCGTGCCTGGGTCCATCGGCGGGGCTTCGAACTCGGCGATGATCTTTTTGTAGATTCCATGCGCGCGTTCGGCGGTCCACACCGCCCCATCCAAACGCCAGCTTTCGTAGTTCCGCCAATCCGACAGGAAGGGGCCATAAAAGGCGTGCTGATAGCGTTCCTGCGTGTGATCGCAGCCAAAGAAATGCCCGCCGGGTCCAACTTCGGCAATCGCATCGATGGCCAGATCATCGGGACCGGTGCCAAGAATTTCGGGCTCGAAATAGCGTTGGATCTGCTGAAGAACCTCGCAATCCATGATGAATTTTTCGGGGCTGGCGATCAGCCCGCCTTCCAGCCAACCGGCCGCGTGATAGACGATGTTGGTTCCCGACTGGACCGACGCCCAGAGGCTGGCCGTGGTTTCCCACATCGCCTGTCCATCGGGCACATTCGCCGCGCAAACGCCCGAAGATCGCATCGGCAAATCGTAAAAACGGGCCATCTGGCCGGTCATCTGGGTCGCGCGCATGTATTCGGGGGTGCCAAAGGCCGGAGCGCCGGATTTCATGTCGACGTTTGAGGTAAATGTACCGATGGCCACGGGGCAGCCCGGTGCCACATATTGCAAAAGCGCGATGGCGGCCAACCCTTCGGCCAAGCTCAGCGCGACAGCGCCCGCCAAGGTGACGGGCGCCATGGCGCCCGCGAGGGTGAAGGGTGTCACCACCACCGGCTGGCCGCGTTTTGCCAAACGCATCGCGCCATCCAGCATCGGGAAGTCATGCTTAAGCGGCGAGACCGAGTTGATGTTGGTGTACATGCGCGGCGTGGCGTCGAACTCTTCATGGGTCAACTGCCCGGCGATGCGCACCATCTCCATCACGTCTTCGACCCGTTCGGCCCCAAGCGAATAGGCATGGGCCACTTTGTCGGTCAGCGTTAGCTTCTCGTAAAGGCAATCCAGGTGCCGCACACTGGCATGCACATCAATCGGCTCAACCGGATACCCACCTGCGAAGTGGATGCAGTTGAAATACTGGGTCAGCTTGATGAATTCTTTATAGGTTTCGAAATCGCCGGGCCGTTTGCCGCGCTGCAAATCCCACGCATTGGGCGGTGAAGAGACATTGCCGAACAAAATGTGATTTCCGCCAACGGTTAGTTTCCGGTCGGGATTGCGCGGCGTCAGGGTGAATTGCGACGGCGCCTTGGCGATCATCTCGGTCACGAATTCTGGGTCGAACCGCACGTTCTGCCCTTCGATGATGCAGCCCGCTTTCTTAAGATACGCCAAGGCATCATCGTTTAGAAATTCGATGCCAATCTCGGACAGAATGCGCATCGCACCATCATGGATGGCTTGCACACCTTCGGGGGAAAGCGGCTCGGTCGGGGCGTCGTTATTGACGGGAATGCGCCAGGGCGTCTGCTCGATGGCGGCTGTGCCTGCGCGTTCCGCATGGGCGCGGCGCCCGCCTGCCCGGCGGCGGCGTTGTGGCGTGGCTTCGTTCATGGCGCTGATCTCCGATCCGATCATTTCGCCCGTCGCGCTGGCGCGGTGTCGGGCCATTCAAAGGTTGGGCCCCAGAGTTTCGCATCCGCCGCGACATGGGTTTGCAGATAGCGACGGATCGCGTCGCTTTTGACCAGGAACGGTCGGATTACGTCCGATGGCTGTCCAACCAGCCGGGCAAATCTGCGACCGAGGCCAAGACAATATCGGCATGGGGCGCCAGCGTCGCCCGATCCGCGCCACCGGTCAGAACGCCGACCGTGACCATGCCTGCGGCGCGCCCGGCATTCAGATCGTGCAAACTGTCACCGACCATTAGAACGGTTGCCGGGTCCAGATCAAAGGTCTGGGCAAAGGCTAGACACATACCCGGGTCCGGCTTGGCACCAAAGCCGCTGTCGAACCCGGCAACGAAATCCAGCGCGTCTGCGATCCCCGCGCGTTCAAGATGGGCGCGGGCGGCGCTTTCGGCATCATTGGTGGCCACCCCAAGGCGCAGGTTGCGATCCCGCAGATCGGCCAAAAGCTCGGGCAAGGGTGCCGCCGGCACCATCTCGGCTTCCGCTGCGGCTTTGCGCAGGTGGCTTAGCAACTGCCCCTCGGACATATGGGGTAACGTGGGCAGCAGCCGCTCCACCTGTTGGGCAACCGTGCCAGCGATTAAGATCGAGTGCGGCAGGAAAATCCGATCGGTCAGATCATAACCAATCGCATCGGCCATGTGCCGCATTTTATCCGCATTGCCATCGGCAAGTTCTTCTACAACAATTTCGGTCCATCGACTCCAACTTGCTGAAAAATTGAACAGCGTACCGTCCTTGTCGAACAGAATTCCAGCTAATGTTTTCAAGTGATCTGCCTGTTCTTGTATAATAATTGGATTTCTCGCTCACAATCCTGTCGGAACGCTCTCATTCTGGCCTGGAATGGGTGACAGGCCCCGTCCGATCCTCTATACGCCGGGTCTATCATGGACGGTACCCAAGCCAAATTCGGCCTTCGCGACAGCATATGCCACCATATTTCGCGCACCGCCCGCTTTGTCGAGCGGCGCATGGACGAAGCTTTGCGTCGCCACGGCCTGACCCGCATCAGTTGGAGCATTCTTCTGGCGGTTGAGGAAGAAGCGCGGACCAACCCGTCCGATATCGCCGATTTTGTCGGCATTGATCGCACCGCCACCTCGCGCGCGCTGCGTCAGCTTGAGGCCGAAGGCCTCATCGCGCGCGAAATGGGCCGCGAAGACCGCCGCATGACCGAGGTTAGCGTGACCGAAAAAGGGCGCGACGTGTTGCTGGCCAGCACACCGCTTTGCCACGCGGTTCTGGCGCAGGTGCATGATCGCCTGTCCGAGGATGAGGTTGACGCGTTGCGGCAATTGCTTGGGCGTTTGGCCGAGCTTGATCCTCGCAACCGGGCCGGCTTCTAAGTCCAATTCGGGAGATCGCCACCCGGCAAATGTGCGCGAATCTGGGCCAGTTCTTCGGGCCGGTGCCCGGTTGCCCCGGCCCAATCCAAGACCCAAGCATCATCCATCATGATGAAATCCACGACGCTGGCCAGAAAAACCGGGTCGCCTGCCCGCGCGCGCAAATCCGCCTCCGACGCGCCGCTGGCCCCAAGAAACACCGGAAAAAGCTCATCCTGTGCGGCCAGCCAGGCCAGGGCGGTAAGCGCTTCGGTCTCGGCAATGGTCGAATTCATCGAAAACTTATCCTTCGAACTAAAGAGTTTGTTAACCATTAGCGGGGAAAACATCTATCAACGAATGACCGACGGCAAAAAAGGTGAGAGGCGCGTATGACGGGGCGAATTCTAGTCGTCGACGATGTGGCCACGAACCGCATCGTGATGAAGGTCAAGCTCGGCGCCGCCTGCTATTCGGTGTCGCAGGCCGATTGCGGCAAGGCCGCCCTGCGTGCGGCGCGCGACGACGCCCCCGATCTGATCCTGCTTGATGTGATGATGCCGGATATGAGCGGGCTGGATGTTTGCCGCAAGCTCAAAGCCGATCCGGCAACCGCAGAAATTCCGATCATTCTGATCACCGCGCTCAGCGATCAACCGTCAAAGATGGCGGGGCTTGAGGCTGGCGCGGATGATTTTCTGACCAAGCCCGTGGACGAAGGCACCTTGCTGGCCCGGGTCCGGTCGCTGCTGCGCGCCCGCAATACCGAGCGAGAGCTGCGCCACCGTGGGCAGGAATGTGTGACCGGTGGCTTTGCCGAACCAGCAAGCCGATTTGTGGCGGAGACACAGGCCGGTCGGATCGCCCTGGTCGCGCCGGGGCCCAAGGGGGCCATCGTTTGGAAAACCGCGCTTGATGATCGGGTGGGCGGTGATGTGTCAATCCTGCCGCGCGAAGATGCGCTGACAGGGATCGAAGGGGATGGGCATGAAACCGCAGCGGATGTTTTTGTCATCGCCGCTGATTTGACCCACCGCAACGAAGGTTTGCGATTATTGTCCGAGCTGAAATCGCGGCCCCATACGCGCCATGCCGCCACCGTTGTGATCCTGCCCGAGGGTGACACCGAACGCGCGGCCATCGCCTTGGATCTGGGTGCATCCGACATTCTCCACGATCCCTTCGACCCCGAAGAACTGGCCCTGCGCATTCGCACGCAGATCAGCCGCAAAAAGCAATCCGACCGGTTGCGCGCGAGCGTGCGGGCGGGTTTGGAACTTGCCGTGACCGACAGCCTGACCGGGTTACACAATCGGCGCTTTGCCCTGTTCGAGCTTGACCGCATGTTATCCCGCCCAGGCAAGGGGCTCGCGGTGATGATGCTGGATCTGGACCATTTCAAAGCGGTCAATGACAGCCATGGCCATGCGGCGGGTGACCGGATTTTGAGCCAAGTCGCCCGCCGCTTGCGCTCACAGCTACGGGGTCGCGACCTGCTCGCGCGCATCGGTGGGGAGGAGTTTTTGGTCGCCCTGCCGGACGCCGGTGAAGCCGATGCTTTGGACTGTGCCGAACGCCTGCGGCGGGCGATTGGCACCACGCCATTCCGGGTTTCCGACCAGATAGCGCCTTTGCACGTGACCTTAAGCGCGGGGTTGGCCTTGATCGGTCGCGATGCAGCGGGGGAAACCGCCCAAAGCTTGATCGACCGGGCCGATCGGGCGCTTTACGGCGCGAAATCCCATGGCCGCGATCAGGTCACATTGGCCAATCAGCCCGCCGCCTGAGCGCCGCCTTAACGGTCGCCGTCTTGCGGCCCGCCGCGCCCTGAGCTGCGCCGCATCGCCTGCGCCACGCGGTCGGCGACGGTTTCCCGGGCTTCAAGCGGCATTGCCTCCAGTTGATCCAAGAGCGCCCCATGGCCAATGCCCTGCATTTGGGTGGTGGCGGCGCGCGACCGCGACAGTGCGTCTTCAGCCAGGGCACGATCGAAGGGGTCGGCCCGCAAAGCGCGTTGCACATCGCGCAGCGCGATATGCAAGACGCGGCCATCTTCGCGAAGCGCGCCGTGGTCAATGCGTCCGCGCAAGGCGTCCCGATCTTCGCGGCTGATCGCAAAAGCAAAGGGCCCAAGGCCCAAGGTACGTAAACCCGGCCCGTCCTCGCTCGGGCCGAAATTCCGCTTAATCCCGACGCTTGCACCCGCGACTAGGCCAATGATCAGAAGGTTAAGCGACAACGACACCCCCAGGGCGATTTTGACCCATTTGCTGGTCTTGGGTTTTGCTGTGCTGGCGGGTGTCGGATCAGACATTGCCATCCTCCCAAGCCAGGCCACCCAGATCGGGCGCGACCGAGTAGCTATCAGAGAAATCCAATAATTGCCCGCCGCTTAACCCATCGACCAAATCGGGGGCGTAAATTCCAATCATCACCCCCATGACGCCGGCCGCCGTAGCCCCCGAAAGCGTGGGCCAACCGCCAATGGCATCCAAAACCTCGCGCCACCAAGGCGTAGGCGGCGTGGCGGCGACAGCGGGGCGGGCCTTGGCCTGGACGGCGCTGGCGTCGGCCAGTACCCGCGCCATAAGTTGATCGCTGGGCATGTCATCCGCCGCATCCGCGAACAGCCGATCTAAATCGGTTTCCTGTGGTTCACTCTGCATAGCCCAAAGCCTCCTTCTGTCCTGCCAAAGCTGCGGCCAGGGCGCGCTTGCCGCGCGCCGTCAGACTTTCCACAGCTTCGACACCAATGCCTAGCATCTCTGCGATTTCAGGGTTCGAAAACCCTTCGATATGGCGCAGCACCACCGCCTGGCGTTGCCGCTCGGGCAATCTTGCAAGGGCTGCATCCAAGGCCGCCATGCGCGCGCTTTGTGTCATTCGCGCTTCGGCCCCCGGCGCGTTGTCGGGCGGCTCATCGGTTTCATCCAAACCCACGGCGCGCCCTGATCGACGCAGGCGGTCAACACTCAGATTGGCCACCACCTTGTGCAGCCAGGTCGAAACACGCGCAGGCCCTGCCGCCTGCCAACCATCGGCCGCGCGCCACAAGCGCAACATCGCCTCTTGCGCGATATCTTCCGCCTCGGCCTTGTCGCCAACCACCCGGGCTGCGTGGCGATAGGCGCGTGGCAAAAGCCGCCCCGTCAACACCCGCGCCGCTGCGGGATCGCCATTGGCAAAGAGCACCATCAGCGCCCCGTCTTCCAATGCGTCCAAATCGACATCTTGCGGCTCCATGTGTCTCCATACCCTTGGGGGGTGTTCAACGCCAAGGGCGGCACGCTGGAGGTCGCGCCGCCCAAGGCCATGGCGGTTGGGGGAGTTTTAACCGCGATCGCGCGGGCCGCCATGGCCGCGGCGTTCCATAAACCGCTCAACGGCGGCCTGGAACTCTTCCTGGGTCACTTGCCCATCTTCATCAGCATCCATGCGCTCAAAAATGCGCTCGGGGTTGGGGCCACGGCGACCGTCGCGGGCTTCGGCCATTTCTTCCTGGCTAATCGCCCCATCGCCGTCGCTATCGGCGCGTTCAATCATGCGATCAATGCGCGCCTCGAACCGCTCGGCGGCCCCGGCAATCAGTTCATCACGGCTCAGGACACCATCACCATCGGTATCGGCATTGGCAAAGCGGGCTTCGCCTGCGCCTTGCAGCTCTTCGAGGGTCACGGCCCCGTCGCCGTTCAGGTCGACCTCTTCAAAGATCATGCGCGGCCCGCCATCGCGACCGCCCTGATCTTGCGCCATCAAAGGCGCGGCGAGGGCCAGGGGGATCATCAGACCAAGTGCTGCGGCTTTCCAAGTGGACATGTGCATCTTCCTTTTTGCTTGCTGTCTGATGGGTCTCACGGGTGGGGCGCAGATTTCCGTCGCATCTTTTTTGATTTTTTTCGGGGCGCGGCCTGACGCCGCTGCCAAGCCCGTTCCCCTGGACGAACCCACCGCCCTGCCCCAGATGGGATTTATGACCTATGACGACACTGCCTTGCGCCCCGAATATCAGCCCGGACCGGATGAGCGCCCGGCCTGGCCTGCCATGCGCCGTGGATTGCGCCGCCGCTGCCCCAATTGCGGTGAAGGGCATCTGTTTGACGGCTATCTGACCCTGAAATCGACCTGCCCAAGCTGCGGCGAAGACCTGAGCCATGCGCGCGCTGACGATGGCCCCGCCTACCTTTCGATCCTGGTTACAGCCAAGGTCATGGGCACGCTGATGCTGATGGTTTACGAAACCTATCTGCCCAGCCCCTGGGTTCTGGCCTCGGTCTTTACGGTTGGCGTCGTGGCGATGGCGCTTTACCTCTTGCCCAGGTTCAAGGGCATGATCGTGGGGGTACAATGGGCGAAACGGATGCACGGGTTTTGACCGACAAATCCGCGTTGCGCGATGCCGCGACGATCATTGTTCTGCGCGACGCGGCTAGCACACCCAAGGTTTTGATGGGTCAGCGCGGGCAAGGCGCGGCCTTTATGCCGTCCAAGTTCGTGTTCCCCGGTGGCGCCGTTGACGCCGCTGACAGCACGATCCCCCTTGCGCAATCCCCATCTTCCACCTGCCAAGCCGCGCTGGATCGCGACAGTGCGCGCCCGGCCTCGGCCCTATTGGCGGCGGCAACGCGAGAGCTGTGGGAGGAAACCGGCCTTTTGCTGGGCGTACCCGATGCCCGCACCCAACAGATCGACGCTCAGCCGGGTTGGCGCGGCTATCTGCGGCGCGGGGTGCTGCCCGATGGCCGCGCGATGGAGTTTTTCTTTCGCGCCATCACGCCCCCCGGTCGCCCGCGCCGGTTCGATGCGCGGTTCTTTCTGGTCGATGCTGGCGCCCTCGCCTCAGACCCCGATGATTTTTCCGGCGCCGAGGATGAGTTGAGCCATCTACAATGGGTGCCGCTGGACCAGGCGCGCGGCTTTGACATGCCCTTTATCACCGAGGTTGTGCTGGCCGAGCTATCGGCCAAGCTTGCGGGCACCGCCCATCCCGGTGTGCCCTTCTTCGACAACCGGACCGAGGTCAGCCGGTTTTCCCGTCTATAGGCCGAAGACCCGCGTGCCCAGGGTCAGCCAAAGCGGCATCAGGGCAAAGGCCAAAAGCGTCTGAACCGTGACCATCGCCGCCATCAGAGGCGCATTGCCCCCCAATTGTCGGGCCAGGGTATAGGCCGCCACGCCGGTTGGCAGCGCACCGTAGATCAACGCCACCTGTGCGGCGAGCGGGTCAAGGCCCAGCAGCAAGGCCACCCCCATGATCACCAGAGGAAACACACCAAGCTTCGCCAAGGCTGACAATGCCATGGGCTGGGTTTCGGCGCGCAGCCCGCGCACATGCAGATTGGCCCCGACGCTCAGCAGCATGATCGGCAGCGCGGCTTGCCCCAAAACCGATAGGGTTTCGGTCAAAACCGGGATCGGAGCGAGGCCCGTCGCATTCACGGCAACAGCCAAAAGGATGGCCAGGATCAGCGGATTGGTGATCAAGTTGCGCAGCGCGCCCAAGACGACGCCCGTGCCGGGGCGTGGCAAGGCGATGGCAAACATCCCCACACCCGCCAAATTAGCCAACGGCACCAAAACCGCCGCCCCCAAAACCGCCATCTGCAAACCGGACAGCCCATAAAGCGCCTCGGCCACGGCTAGGGCCACAAAGGTGTTAAACCGGTTCGCCCCCTGAACAATCGTGGTGCCGGTCGCCGCGCCGCGCTTGAGCCAGATCGCGATGGCAATGCCTGCCAGGGTGGCGGCGAAAAAACCGGCATAAAGCGTCGTGGTGAAAGGCACCAAGACGGGGTCGGACAGGTCGGCCTCGGAAATGCGCACGAAAAACAGCGCCGGCATCAGGACAAAGAACACCAATCGATCATTGAGGTTCCAAAACTCGGTTGAGGGGATGCCGCCCCGGCGCAACCCGTATCCCAAACAGATCAGCAGAAAGATCGGTGCGATAGAAAGCGCAATGGCGGCCATCCTAGAGGCTCCCCCAGAAGATCAAGATCAATGAAGCAACGATCAGCAGGATGCCCAAAATCTCTTTCCAGCTTGATTTCTCTTTCAGCCAAAAGGCCGAGAAGAGGAAGGTGAAGACCAGTTCGATCTGGCCCAGCGCTTTGACATAAGCGGCGGTTTGCAAGGCAAAGGCGGTGAACCAACCCAGCGATCCCAGCATCGAGGTCAGCCCCATCGGAACTGAGACGCGCCAACTGGCGGCTACGCGGCCAATTTCGGCCCGATCACGCCAGAAAAGCCAGGCGCCAAGGGTTACGGTTTGAACTGAGGTGGCGGTGACCAAGGCGGTGGCCGCGCGCAGAATTTCATCACCACCCTCCAGCGACAGGGTCGCGCCGCGATAGCAGACCGCCGAGATGCCAAAAAGCAGACCAGAGGCGAGCCCATAGCCAGAGGCGGCGTTAAATACCCGTTCGCGCCAAGGCAGGATGACATCGGTTTTTGGCGGGTCCGACAGGAATAGGACGCCGAAAAATCCGACGCCAATGGCCAGCAAAACCGGGCCGGAGACCGCCTCCCCCAATACGATCAATCCAACCAGGGCGGTCAAAATGACCTCGGTCTTCTTCAAAGTGATCCCAACCGCAAAGTTGCGCCGCGCAAACAGGGCCACGACGCAAGCCGTGGCCAACATCTGCGCCTGCGCGCCGATCACGACATAGACCCAAAAGGGGCCGGTTACCCCCGGCAGGGCCTGACTGCTGAGCCCGATATAGCCCGCCAGCACAATCGCCACGAAAGGCGTGGCGAATAAAAACCGCGCCCAGGTCGCGCCCGCGGTGGAAAGCGTGGTGACCTTAAGGTGGCGCTGTAGCAGAAACCGAAGGTTCTGCATGAACGCGGCAAAAATCGTGGCGGGTATCCAAAGGGGCATGGCGCGTTCCTGCGCCCTACCCGCCCTGACGACAAGCGATTTTTATGTTACTTCGGTGGATAGATCGGGTGCGGCACCGGATCTTTGGCGCGGAAGAAATGGCGACGAAAGATCTCGGCGTAATTGGCGTATCGATAGCCATCATTGCGGCTAAGGTATTTCTCGCGGTTGTTGAAATAGATTTGCGGCAAGCGATACCAGGGCAGCTTGGGGTGCATGTGATGCACGACATGCAAGTTGTTGTTGAGGAATAGAAAGGCCAGAATCCCGCGATCTTCGATAATCACCGTGCGGCCCCGCGCGCGTTCATGGGCCTGATGCTCTAAGAACGTGCGGATTTTCAAGATCGACAAGCCAAAATAGCAAGCAATCAGATAGGCCCAAAGCGGCATCTGCGATTGCAAAACCACCCAAACCGTCAGGCCCGCGACCAAGACATGGCCGATCCAAGCGCGCGCCACATGGCCATTGCCCGCACAGATTAACCGCCATTCGCTATGCATGAAGGCGACTTGGCCGACGGCGGGGCCAATCATAATGCGCCCGAAGAGCGTGTTGTTGATATTCAGGATGGCTTGAACCCATCGCGGCAGGCGCTGCCAAACCGCCGGGTCCAGGTAGTTCGATTCCGGATCCTCATAGGGGTCTGTCAGCGTTGCATCCATGTGGTGTTCCAGATGGGTGTCGCGAAACCGGATATAGGGGATCGACAGGTTCAGGGTTGGGAAGACCAGCATTTCGCCCAAACGGCGTTCGCCAAACGGGTGGCCGTGGGTTACTTCATGTTGCAACGAGGAATGCAGCGCGATGGCCAAAATCGCCAGTATCACCGCCAAAAACAGACTGATTGTTGGCAACCAAAACAGCGCAAGCGCCCAAACCGCGTAACACAAACCGATTAGGGCGAGTGTCGGCCACTCGATCCGCATAACATCCCCTTTTTCTCTATTCAGGCGAGTCCCCGCGCCAGCGAACACTTTATGCGGGCTTGCAATTTTGATGCAGTCGGGATTTTCTCCACATAAAACTCAACAATGTTTAGAAAATCCAACGATGGTGCTAAAAATCGACAAACGCAGCTGCGCGCAGACCTTCCGCGAGCGGGTGAATGCGGCGCTGGCGGCTTCGCCCCTGAGCCGGGCGGGGCTGGCACGGCAAATTGGGGTGGATCGTTCGACCGTCACCCAAATGCTGGCCGAAGGCGAAACCCGGATGCCCGGCGGGCATGTGGTCGCGGCCTCGGCCCAGGCGCTGGATGTCTCGGCGGATTGGCTGTTGGGTCTGACCGACCGGCCTGAACAATCGGGCGCTTTGGTGGACAGTTCGCTGTCTATTTCAGAGACCGGGCGCGCCACGGGTTTGGACGATCAGATCTTTAAATGGCACCACGAGGCCGAGGGTTACAAAATCCGCCATGTACCCGCGACCTTGCCCGACATGCTGAAGACCAATGATGTCTTACAGTGGGAATACGCGCCCATCACCCATCGACGTCCCAATGAGGCGATTGAGGCCGCCGCCGAACGGCTGGATTGGATGCGCCTGACCGAAAGCGACTACGAAATGGCAATGGCAGTGCATGAGCTGGACAGTTTTGCGCGCGGAGAAGGTTACTATGCGGGGTTGGAGCCCAGCTTACGCGCGGCGCAGTTGGATTGGCTGGCCGAGCTATACGATCAGTTCTATCCAGGCCTGCGGATTTTCCTGTTCGATGCGCGCCGGGTCTATTCCTCACCCGTTACAGTGTTTGGGCCGATGATGGCGGTACTTTACATGGGCCAACACTATATCGCCTTCCGCGACCGAGAGCGGGTGCGCACCGTTAGCCGCCATTTTGATTGGCTGGTGCGAGAGGCCAGCATCTCGGCCCGCGCCATCCCGCAGCATTTGAAAGATCTGCGCGCTTTGGTGCGATAAGCCTGCGTCCTAAGCCTTCTGCCCAACGAACCGCCCGATACCTTCGGGCATGGGCAAATCGGCGTGCGCGGCGGCGGCGCGACCGAACCAATCGCCCACATCGGCCCGCGGCAGGGCCGAACGGCGTGTGCTGAGGTCGACATGCAGCAATAGCTGTTCGCCGGTGGCGCACAGCCGCTCGCCAACCGTCAATTCATGCCAAATCGTCAACTTTTTGCCGCCGCCCTCTAGCACGCGGGTGCGGACCTGGATGTGGTCACCAATATTCACCTCATCCAAATGGCGGATATGCGTCTCGACGGTAAAGACGCTGTGGCCCTGGGCCACGCAATCGGCATCCATTCCAGCCCAAAGCAGCAGCTGATCACAAGCATCGGAAAAGGCGGTCAGGTAATGGGATTCGTTCATATGCCCGTTGTAATCGACCCAAGTCACCGGCACCTGACGATCCAAGGTCAACGGCGGCCGGGGCAGATCAGGGTCGGGCGCTCTCGGCGCCAAGGCCGCTTCATGCGCCGCAATCTTTTCCCCCGCCCCTTCGCCGCGGGCTTTGAGCGCGCGCAAAATCGCCACCAGGTTGCCATCCCGCGCGGTTTCCAACTCGGCAATGGTGCGCCCGCCCGATTGCGCATCGGATTGCGCGGCGATCTTGTCAACCAGCGCATCATCCAGATCGGGCACATCCATCAGCTTGGTCCAGGGCCAGGACAGGGCCGGGCCAAACTGCGCCAGGAAATGCGCCATACCACCCTCCCCGCCGGCGATGCGGTAGGTTTCGAACAGCCCCATCTGCGCCCATCGCAACCCAAAACCCAGGCGAATGGCGTCATCAATCTCCTCGGTGGTCGCGATATCGTCTTTGACGAGCCACAACGCCTCGCGCCAGACAGCTTCGAGGAACCTGTCGGCGATATGGGCGGGGATTTCCCCGCGCACGGGCAAGGGTGACATACCAATCTGTGTCAGCAGGGTCTTCGCGCGCTCCATATGATCGGATGTGGTTTGGTCGCTGCCCACAAGTTCGACCAAAGGCAGCAGGTAGACCGGGTTGAACGGATGGGCGACCAGGATCTGCTCGGGCCGCGTCGCCCCGCCCTGTAGTTCGGTCGGCGTAAAACCAGAGGTTGAGGAGGCCAAGATCGCCGCCGGATCGCAAGCATCTTGCACCTGCTGATAAAGCTTTTGCTTCAGTTCCAGGCGTTCCGGCACGCTTTCTTGTATCCAGACCGCGCCTGCAACCGCCTCGGCCACGGTGTCATGGAAGCTGACCGCGCCTTCCATTGGCAGCGCCACGTCATATAGCGTCGGCAGGCTGGCGCGGGCGCGCTCCAAGGCATCTGCCATGATGGCCTCAGCCCGGTCCGAAGGGTCGAAGACGCGCACATTCCAGCCCATCAAGGCAAAGCGTGCCGCCCAACCGGCCCCGATGACGCCTGCGCCCAAAATCGCCGCTGTTTGCGATGTCATGTTGTTGCCCTTTCCAGTCGCGCGCGAACGAGATCCGCCATGAGTGTTCCGAAGGTGTTGTGGGTTGCGGCCTCCCAATGGACGCCATCGCGCGGACTGACCGAAATATGCAGCCCCGCCTCAAGAAAACCTGCGCCTAGGCGCTCGGCGGCCTGGCGGATATGACCGGGTAAGCCGACTTGCCGCGCTTCGGCCCCAGCGAAACTGTCGATCAGGACACCGGTTTCCTGCACAAGCGCAGGCGCAACCAGCATCAGATCGGCAACCGCGCCGCTTGCCAGCGCCTCGCGCCCCAAGCGTTCGACCGAGCGCGCGATCTCAAAAGCGGATACACCAAAGCGCGGTTTTAGATCATTGGTTCCAAGCAGGATGATCATCAGATCGACGGGCGCGTGGCTGTGCACAATGGCAGGCAAAACCGCGATACCCGATCTGGCACCCCCTTCGACCAAATCCTCATGCACGGTCGTGCGCCCGTTCAACCCTTCGGCCACCACATCGAAATCCGCGCCCAAGGCCGCCGCCATCACATCCGGCCAGCGTTCGCCCTTTGGATAGCGGTGGAACTCGCCCAACACCTCCAGCGGGGCGGTGCCATGCGTGTTGCTATCGCCGTAACACAAGATGGTGGGCATGCCGTCTCCGATCCGCGCTGCATGGGTCGAGTTCAGTGCCGCGCATCCGGTTAATATGGCATCGGATGGGCGCGATGAATCTCGTCAATATCCGCCTTGATCTCATCCGAAAGCGTCACGTCCAGCCCGTCGATAATGACCTGCAATTGCTCGGATGTGGTGGCGCCAAAGATGCTGGAAACCGCAAAGGGGCGCGAGACGGTGAACGCCATGGCCATATGCACCGGGTTCAGCCCGTGATTTTGCGCCAGCGACAGATACGCATCGACGGCGGCAAAGGCGCGGTCGGTCTTGCGACCGCCCAGCGCGCCGTTGATATCCATGCGACTGCCCGGCGGCACCGCACCGCCCTGGTATTTGCCGGTCAGAAGGCCCGTGGCCAAAGGCGAAAAGGCCAGCAGGGTCACCTGTTCGTTCACCGCCAGCTCGGCCAGGTCGGTGTCGAAATGGCGGCACATCAGGGAGTATTCGTTTTGGATCGTCTGCACGCGCGGCAGGCCATGATCTTCGGCCAGCCGCAGCCATTGCGCTGTGCCCCATGCGCTTTCATTCGACAGGGCGATATGGCCGATTTTGCCCGCCTTTTGTGCCATGCGCGCCGCCTCCAATACATCGCGCATATTGGCCAGGGTGGCGGCTTTGTCCTGGCCCGAGGGGTCATAGGTCCAGTTCTGGCGGAAGTGAAAGCTGCCCCGATTGGGCCAGTGCAGTTGGTAAATCTCGATATGATCGGTTTGTAGGCGCCTTAGCGACCCCTCCAAGGCTTCGGCAAAGGTCGCGCCGGTGATGTCTTGCCCGGGCCGCACAAAGCCACCGTTTTTGCCGCTGACTTTGGTTGCCAGTGTGAACTGATCGCGGCGGCCCGGGTTGGCGGCAATCCAGCGGCCCAGGATCGCCTCGGTATTGCCAACGGTGTCTGGGCTGATCGGGTTGACCGGATACATCTCGGCGGTGTCGACGATATCGATGCCTGCATCCAGCGCCATATCCATTTGGCGGTGGGCGTCGGCCTCGGGCGTTTGCGTGCCCCAAGTCATGGTGCCGAGGCAATAATCGGTCACGGTCGTGCCGGTCTGGCCGAGCGGTATTTGGCGCATATTGTGTCCCTTGGTCCTGGTCTGGCGCGTTGGACCCTAGCGGGACCGGCCTGGGGGGCAAGAGGAAAGCGATGGACTTGGTGCCGGTACGCACTGCTCGGATTTCGTCCGTCAAACCGAACCCGTTCGCGTCAGATGCGCCGAACCATTCCGCCCGCACCGCGCTCTACCCGCCCCGCCAATTCCAAGATCGCCAAGGCCTGGCCGATCTCGCGCGCGCTGCGCCCGATATCTCGGATCAGTTGATCCTCGGCCACAGGCTGCGGGCCCAAAAGCGCCAAGATCGCCGCTTCTGTGCCACCGCTGCTGGGGGCGGGTTTGGACACGGGGTCTGACAGTGCCAATTCCTTCTGAGGCGCTGGCTTTTGTGCCGGGCCAAGCGCCTCAATCACATCTTCGGCGCTGCGCACCAAAACTGCACCATCGCGGATCAAAAGGTTACCACCCGAGGCGCGGCTATCCATTGGATGTCCCGGCACCGCCAAAGCCTCCCGACCTTGATCCAGTGCCAATCGCGCTGTGATTAGCGAGCCTGAGCGCGCGGCGGCTTCGACCACGATCACAGCATCGGCCAGACCCGAGACAATCCGATTGCGGCGCGGAAAATGCTGGGCGCGCGCCTCCTGCCCAAAGGGCTGTTCGCTGAGCCGCACGCCTTTGGCCGCGATTTCTTGGGCCAGTTCGGTGTTTTCAGCCGGATAAATGGCATCAAGCCCCCCGGCCTGCACCGCGATTGTCCCCGTTTCCAACGCGGCGCGATGGGCCAAAGCATCAATGCCTCGCGCAAGACCTGAGACAATGACAAACCCCGCAGCCCCCAAATCCTTGGCCAGACGGCGCGCCATGCGCCCCCCGAGCGAGGAAGCGTTGCGTGTGCCGACCATGGCCAGGATCGGACGGTTCAGCATCGAGACACGGCCCAAGACCCAAAGAATGGGCGGCGCATCGGTGATCTGCGCCAATCGGGTGGGATAGTCGGGTTCGCCCAGGCACAACATGCGCGCGCCGATCCGCGCGGCGGCGCGTAATTCGGCCTGCACCACGGGTTCTGGGCAAATGCTGTAATCGCGAACGCCCGCCGCTTGGGCCACATCCGGCAGCGCCGCCAAGGCGCCGGTCGCATCCCCATGCTCGGCCATCAGCCGCAAATAGGTGGCGGGCCCGACCCGGCGTGAGCGGATCAGGCGCAGCCGCGCGAACCGATCCCCATCGTCGCGCGCGGGCGGCGGCGTGAAGGCGGGCGCGGATTCAGCGAATCCCAGATCAGGCCAGACAGACATGACCCAAGGCTTAAGCTAAGATTGGTTAACGGGGTGTTACCTGCGCCGGATCAAGCCGCCGAGCCACCTACGGTCAGACCACCGATCAAAAGCGTCGGCTGACCCACGCCCACCGGCACCCATTGACCGTTCTTGCCGCAATTCCCCATGCCAGGATCAAGCGCCATGTCGTTTCCGATGGCGCGAATTTGCTTCAAAGCCGTGGCGCCATCGCCGATCAGCGTGGCGCCTTTGACGGGGGCTCCAACCACGCCATCCTTCACGCGATAAGCTTCGGTGCAAGAGAACACGAACTTCCCATTGGTGATATCGACCTGACCGCCGCCAAAACCCACGGCGTAAATCCCGTCCTTCAGATCGGCGACAATATCTTTCGGGTCAGCGTCCCCGCCCAGCATATAGGTGTTGGTCATGCGCGTCATCGGCGCATGGGCATAGCTTTCGCGGCGGCCATTGCCCGTCGGGTCCACCCCCATCAGGCGGGCCGATTGCCGATCCTGCATGTAACCCACCAGAATGCCGTCTTCGATCAGGGTGGTTTTGCCCGATGGCGTGCCCTCATCATCGACGGAGATCGAGCCGCGCCGGTCGGGAATCGTGCCATCATCCAGCACCGTGACACCGGGCGCGGCCACCCGCTGGCCCATCAAACCCGCAAATGCCGATTGTTTTTTCCGATTAAAATCGCCCTCAAGCCCGTGGCCCACCGCTTCGTGCAGCAAGATGCCCGGCCAGCCGGGGCCAAGCACCACATCCATGACGCCCGCAGGTGCGGGTTCGGCACCAAGGTTCACAACGGCGACCCGTAGCGCTTCGCGCGCGACCCTTTGCCAATGCTCGGCCTCCATCAAACCGATCAGGCCCACGCGCCCGCCGCCACCGGCCGAACCACTTTCGCGTCGCCCGTTTTCTTCGACAATGACCGAGATATTCAACCGCACCATGGGCCGGGTATCGGCCACCCGCGCGCCTTCGGGGCGCAGAATTTCAACCTCCTGATGCGAGGCCGCCATGGAGGCCGAAACCTGCACCACGCGGGGATCAAGGCTGCGGGCAAACGCGTCGATTTCGCGCAAAACATCAAGTTTTACGCCGAATTCCGCGCCCGACATGGGGTTTGTATCGGTGTAAAGGCGCACATTTGTGCCACGCGGCGCCTCAGCCCAGGTGCCGCCGCCATCGCCAACCGCAAGCCGCGCAGTATCCGCGGCGCGGCGCAACGCGGCCTCGGAGATTTCGGTGGAATGGGCGTAGCCCGCAACCTCCCCCTTTACGGCGCGCAGCCCGAACCCTTCAGCGGCATCGTAGCTGGCGGTTTTCACGCGCCCATCGTCGAAAACCAGCATTTCCGACCGGCGGCGTTCCAGAAACAGCTCGCCATCATCGGCGCCATCGGTGGCGGCGCGCAGAACGCCCAAAGCTGCCCCTTCATCCAGGAGGCTTTCGAAAGGGCGGAAGGCGGTTTCATCGGCCATTGCATGTTCCTTGCCAATTTGGGCATTGAAATGAGCGGTGATCGGGTCACTTTCACCATCGCAGGGTGAGACATTTAGACTAAATGCCTTGCCCGTCTTACGGCTATATGGTTTTTGCGAAATGGAACGCAACGGTGTGCCGATTGGGGGAGCGACCTGGGCGGCATGCTGAACTACAGGACAGACAGATGCGACTTCGGACGAAGATGAGCGGCCTCTGGGCCGGTATTGGCGCAACCTTTGCAACTGGGGCAGCTTTTGCTCAGACGGCTGGGATGCGCGACGGGCTTGATATCATCGGCGCCCCGGTACCGGGCGGCACCGGCTTTCAGCCCGGCGTGACCGAGTTGGCCCATGACATCCGCGCGCTGGACAACCTGCTTTTGGTGATCATGACGGTGATCGTCCTGTTTGTGACCGCGCTGCTGGCCTGGGCCATCATCAAGCACAACGCCAAGGCCAACCCCGAACCGGCGACCTTTACCCACAACACCAAGATCGAAGTGACCTGGACCGTGGTGCCTTTGGTCATCCTGGTGGTGATTGGCGCGTTCTCTCTGCCCGTTCTGTTCAAGCAGCAAACCATCCCCGAAGCCGACGTGGTTGTGAAAGCAACCGGCTATCAGTGGTACTGGGGTTATGAATATCCCGAGCATGGCATCTCGTATGAAAGCTACATGCTGGCCGAGGATGAGCTGGAAGAGTTCGGCTATGGCCGCGACGAATACCTGCTGGCGACCGACACCGCCGTTGTGGTGCCCACCGGTCAAACCATTGTCGTGCAAGTGACCGCCGCTGACGTGATCCATTCCTGGACCATCCCCGCCTTTGGCGTGAAGCAAGATGGCGTGCCGGGCCGCCTGGCCGAACTGTGGTTCGAGGTCGAGCCTGGCCAAGAAGGCGTCTATTTCGGCCAGTGTTCCGAGCTTTGTGGCGTGAACCACGCCTATATGCCGATCACGGTTTTCGCTGTGACGCCCGAGGAATACGAAGCCTGGATCAATGGCGAGGCGCAGGAATTTGCCTCGACCGGGACGCGCGCGCCGCGCATCCTGGAACTGGCTTCGGCTGAATAAGCATCGGGCGGGGGCAGCCCCGCCCCGTCATTCGAGCGGACCGAAATGACCGATGTAACCACCAATTCCAGCGCGCAAACGGCCGAGGGCGAGGCCCAATTCGGCGATTACGTCATGCTGCTTAAGCCGCGGGTGATGTCGCTGGTGGTGTTTACCGCGTTGGTGGGCTTGCTTGTGGCCCCGGTGTCGATTGACCCGATTGTCGGATTTACCGCGATCTTGTTCATCGCACTTGGCGCGGGCGCCTCGGGCGCGCTGAATATGTGGTATGACGCCGATATCGACCGGGTGATGAAGCGCACCGCCAAGCGCCCGGTGCCTGCGGGCAAGGTCGCGGCGGGCGAAGCGCTGTCGCTGGGGCTATGGCTGAGTGCGATTTCGGTGGCGATGCTGGGCCTGGCGACCAACTGGCTGGCCGCAGCGCTACTCGCCTTCACCATCTTTTTCTATGCCGTGATCTACACCATGTGGCTGAAGCGGGCGACGCCGCAGAACATCGTGATTGGTGGCGCGGCGGGGGCGTTCCCCCCAATGATCGGCTGGGTTGCCGCCACAGGCTCGGTTTCGCTTGAAGCGGTGTTGATGTTCGGCCTGATCTTCATGTGGACGCCGCCGCATTTCTGGGCGCTCGCGCTGTTCATGAAATCGGATTACCACAAGGCCAATGTGCCGATGCTGACGGTCACCCATGGCCGCAAGGAAACCCGGCGACAGGTGCTGATCTACACGGTGCTTTTGGGGCCGGTCGCGCTGGGCCTGGCACTGACGCAAATCGCGGGGCCGGTTTATCTGGCCGCGTCTTTGATACTGAACGCTATTTTCTTGAAAGGCGCATGGGATATCTGGCGGCGCGATGAAACCCAGGCCGAAGCCGATGACTATGCGGTCGAGAAAAAGGTTTTCCGCTTCTCGCTTTACTACCTGTTCCTGCATTTCGGCGCGCTGCTGACCGATGCGGCGCTGCGCGCGGTGGGGGTGTTCTGATGCCGATCACGCAAACGCATGAGCTGCATAAACGCCGCTTTGGCCGCAATCTGGGCGTGGCCCTGACCCTGGTCGCCTTCATCATTGTGGTCTTTGGCCTGACGGTTGCGAAGATCCGTGAAGGCGCATCGATGGAAGGCTTTGATCATCAGCCCCGTGTCTCGATCACCCCGATTGTCGAGGAAAGCCAATGACCCTGACGCAAAACCAAAAGGTCGTCACTCGCCTGATCGGTGTGATTGTGCTGATGGGCGGTTTGGCCTGGGCTGCGGTGCCGCTTTACGATTGGTTCTGCCGCGTGACCGGCTATGGCGGCACGACCAACACGGCCGAAGCCGAAAGCGATACGATCCTGGATGAAACCATCACCATCCGCTTTGACGCATCGCTGGCCCATGACATGCCCTGGGAATTCCGCCCCATGACCCATTCGGTCGATATGCGGATCGGGGAAACCGGCCTGATCTTCTATGAAGCCTATAACCCGACCGATGAACCCGTCGCCGGGACGGCCAGCTTTAACGTCGCGCCTTTCGATGCGGGGCTTTATTTTGTGAAGATCGCGTGTTTCTGTTTCGAAGAACAGATTTTGATGCCCGGTGAACGGGTGGAAATGCCGGTGACCTTCTTTGTCGATCCTGAAATCGTCAATGACCCTGAAAGCCGGAACACACCCGCCATCACCCTGTCCTACACATTCCATGTGACGGACATGCCCGAAGAATACGCCGCGCTAAGCGTGACCCAATAAGACCGACCAGAGGACCAGAGCCATGGCCCATGTAAAGAACCACGACTACCACATCATTAACCCTTCGATCTGGCCATTGATCGCGGCCGCTGGCGCCTTTGCGATGCTGTTTGGCGCAGTGAACTGGATGCACGGCTCGGGCCCGTGGCTGTTCCTGATGGGCTTTGTTGCGGTGCTTTACGTCATGTATGGCTGGTGGGCCGATGTGGTGGCCGAAAGCCATGCGGGCGACCACACCCCGGTGGTGCGGATCGGCCTGAAATACGGCTTCATCATGTTCATCATGTCCGAGGTGATGTTCTTCGTCGCTTGGTTCTGGGCGTTCTTCAAACACGCCATCTACCCGATGAACACCTATGAGGCATCGACCTATGTGCCGCCGGAAATCTACGCGGTTGACCCGTTCCACCTGCCCCTGATCAACACCTTGGTGCTGCTGCTGTCGGGCTGTGCGGTCACCTGGGCGCACCATGCGCTGGTCCACAACGGCGACCGGAAAGAGGTTGAGTGGGGCCTGATCATCGCGGTGGTTCTGGGCGTGGCCTTCACCGGATTGCAGGCATTCGAATACTATGAACTGCTGGCCCATTACGGTTGGTCCTTCGGCGGCGACAAGTTCTTCTCGACCTTCTTCCTGGCCACCGGCTTTCACGGCTTCCACGTGATCATCGGCACGATCTTCCTGTTTGTGTGCTGGCTGCGCGTGCGCTCGGGCCACTTCACCGCCGAAAAGCACGTCGGGTTTGAAGCCGCAGCCTGGTACTGGCACTTCGTGGATGTGGTCTGGCTGTTCCTGTTCCTGGCCGTGTACATCTGGGGCCAAGCGGTCGTTCTGTAACGACACGGACCAGCCGCCCCAAACCGGGGCCGGAGCGTGACATGTATCAAGGGCCTGCTGCGGTGGGCCCTTTTTCGTCGGAGATGAGTGTGATCAGACGCGCGATCTTGCCAATCCTGTTTGGGCTTATCGGGGCGGCCATCTTGGCATCGCTCGGGGTTTGGCAATTGCAGCGGCTGGAATGGAAAACCGCGATCCTTGACGAGATCGACGCAAGGATCGCGGCCGCGCCTGTGGCCATCCCCGCCGATGCAACCGTTGAAACGCATCGCTATTTGCCTGTAACCGCCAGCGGCACCATCGCAGAACCCTTCGTGCGGGTCTTGGTCAGCCAGCGCGGCGTTGGGGCCGGCTACCGGATCATCTCACCTTTTGAGACCGAGGGGCGCACGATCCTGGTGGACCGTGGCATCCTGCCCGTCGCAGACGACCTGCCGCCCGCGCCCGAGGGGCCGGTGTCGGTCATCGGCAATCTGCATTGGCCCGATGAACGCGATGGCTTCACCCCCGCAGACGATATCGTCGGCAACACCTGGTTCGCCCGCGACGTGCCAAGCCTGGCCGCGCATTTGGGGGCCGAGCCGATCTTGTTGATCGCACGCTCCATGTCGCCAGCAGACCCTGCGGTGACGCCCTTGCCCGTGACGGTCGAGGGCATTCCGAACAATCATCTGGGCTATGCCATTCAATGGTTCGGGCTGGCCGTGGTCTGGTTGGGGATGACAGCCTTTCTTGTCTGGCGTATCACGCGCAGACCAGTCTGAGGACAACAGCAAGATGCGCTACGTTTCGACCCGAGGCCAGGCCCCGGATTTGAGCTTTGAAGAGGCGATGTTGACGGGCCTAGCCCGTGATGGCGGCCTTTATGTACCCGCCGAGGTGCCGGTGATGGCACAAGGTGACATCGCGGCACTGGCGGGCCTCAGCTATGAAGAGGCTGCGTTTCGCATCATGCGCCCCTTTGTCGGCGACACCTTTAGCGATAGCGAGTTCCAGGACATCATCGCGCGCGCCTATGGCGGGTTCGGCCATGCCGCCCGCGCGCCGTTGAAACAGCTTCAAGACAACCATTTCCTGCTGGAACTGTTCCACGGGCCCACCCTGGCCTTCAAAGACTTTGCGATGCAGTTGATTGGGCAAATGTTCCAAACCGCCCTGGCGCGGCGCGGCGACCGCGTGACCATCGTGGGGGCCACCAGCGGCGATACGGGTTCAGCGGCGATGGAGGCGTTTCGCGGCCTCGACAATGTGGATGTGTTCATCATGTACCCGCACGGCCGTGTCAGCGATGTGCAGCGGCGGCAGATGACGACGGTGGCCGAGGCCAATGCCCACGCGCTCGCCCTGACCGGCGATTTCGACGATTGCCAGGCACGACTGAAGGATATGTTCAACGATTTCCCCTTCCGCGATGGGGTGAAGCTGGCCGGTGTGAACTCGATCAACTTCGCCCGTGTGCTGGCGCAGATCGTCTATTACTTCACGGCCGCCGTCGCGCTTGGCGCGCCGCATCGCAAGGTCAGCTTCTGCGTGCCAACTGGCAATTTTGGCGACATCTTCGCGGGCTATCTGGCCAAACGCATGGGCCTGCCCATCGAAAAGCTGGTGATCGCCACGAACCAGAACGACATTCTGCACCGGGCAATCAGCTCGGGCGATTACGTCACCGATGGCGTGACCCCATCGATCAGCCCGTCGATGGACATCCAAGTTAGCTCGAACTTCGAACGTGCGCTCTTTGACGCTTATGACCGCGATGGCGGGGCTGTGGCACAGTTGATGGAGGAGCTGAAATCGGGCGGTTTCCATATCAGCCAAGGCGCATTGGATCGGCTGCACGAGGATTTCGCCAGCGGCCGCGCGTCCGAGGCTGAAACCTCGGCCATGATCGCCCGCGCCCTGCCCGAGATGGGGGAACTTCTCTGCCCGCATTCCGCCGTGGGTGTGCATGTGGCGCAAGACCACTTGGGCACCACCCCTTTGATCACCCTGGCCACCGCGCATCCGGCCAAGTTCCCCGATGCGGTCGAAGCCGCAACCGGCCAGCGCCCGGCCCTGCCCGCGCGGATGGCAGACCTGTTCGATCGGGCGGAACGGATGACGCGGGTTGAAAACGACCTGGCGGATATTGAAGCTTTGATCCGAAAGGAAATCGCCGCTTGACCGTCCAACTTCACACTTTGTCGAATGGGCTGCGGGTCGTGACCGAGCATATGCCCGGTCTGCAATCCGCTGCAATTGGCATTTGGGTCAGCGCCGGTGGGCGGCATGAGCGGGCCGAGCAAAACGGCATCGCCCATTTTCTGGAGCATATGGCCTTTAAAGGCACGGCGCGGCGCAGCGCGCTCCAAATCGCGGAAGAGATCGAAGACGTGGGCGGCTTCATCAACGCCTATACCAGCCGAGAGGTCACGGCCTATTACGCGCGCGTCTTGAAAGACGATGTGCCGCTGGCAATCGATCTCATCTCCGACATCGTGTTGAACCCCGCTTTCGACCCGGCGGAGATCGAAATTGAGCGTGGCGTGATCCTGCAAGAGATTGGTCAGGCCGCAGATACGCCCGATGACATTATCTTTGATTGGTTGCAGGAAGCGGCCTATCCCGAGCAACCCCTGGGCCGCACCATTCTGGGTCCTGCCGACCGGGTGAAGGGTTTTGGCCGCGCGGATTTCGACGGGTTCGTGGCCGAGCATTACGGGCCCGGCCAGTTGATCCTTTCGGCGGCGGGCGGTGTTGATCACGACCAAATCGTGAAACTCGCCGAAGCGGCCTTTGGTCACCTGCCCGCCTCAGACGCCGTGAAGGCCGAACCGGGGCATTTTGCCGGTGGTGAACGGCATGAGGTCAAAGACCTTGAACAAGCGCATTTCACCCTAGCCTTGGAAGCGCCCGGCTATCGCTCGGAAGATATCTATACCGCGCAGATTTTTTCCACCGGGTTGGGTGGTGGCATGTCTTCGCGCCTGTTCCAGGAAATCCGTGAAAAGCGCGGGCTGTGTTACACAATCTATGCCCAAGTCGGCAGTTTCGATGATACCGGGCTGTTGACGATCTATGCGGGCACCAGCCGCGAAGACCTGCCCGATCTGATCGGTTTGACGGTTGATGAACTGCGCCGCAGTGCCGAGGATTTCAGCGCGGCCGAGTTGGACCGGGCGCGCGCGCAGATGAAAGCGGGGCTTTTGATGGGGCTGGAAAGCCCCTCGGCCCGGGCCGAACGCCTGGCTCGGCTGGTTGCCATCTGGAACCGCGTGCCACCCCTAGAGGAAACCGTCGCCCGGATCGACGCCGTGACGCTAGAGGCCATCCGTGCCCATGGCACCGGCTTGGCCCAAGCTGGCCGCGCCGCCCTGGCGCTTTATGGCCCGGTGGACCACGCGCCCACCCTGACCCAAATCACGGAGCGTTTGGCCGCCTGATGTTGACCCGCAAGCGGAACGTTCGCCTGGATACGGATCGATTAACCCTGCGCTTGCCGCGCCATGCCGATTTCCGGCCTTGGGTGGCCCTACGGTCGAACTCCCAAGCTTTCCTGAAACCTTGGGAGCCAAGCTGGGCCGCAGATCATCTGACGCGCAAAAGCTTTACCGGGCGGGTCTATTGGGCCCAGCGCGCTTTGGGCCAGGGCACAGCGGTACCTTTGTTCATTTTTCGCCGCGTGGATGAGGCGCTTTTGGGCGCGATCACCTTGGACAATATCCGCCGCGGCCCGGCGCAATCAGCCACATTGGGCTATTGGGTCGGCGAAACCCATGCCCGCCAAGGGTATATGAAAGAGGCGATCGAGGCCGTTGTACATTACAGCTTTCGCACCCTTGATCTCAGCCGCTTGGAAGCCGCTTGTTTGCCGGAAAACGCGGCCTCTCGCGGGGTGTTGGAGAAAACCGGCTTTAAATACGAAGGCGTGGCGCAAAGCTATCTTCAGATCAATGCGCGCTGGCGCAACCATGTGCTTTACGCCAATTTGCGCCATGACCGGCGCGGGCGCACCGATGTTGGATAGGCGCGGGCATCGGGGCGCTTCCATTGCGCCGGTGGCAGCCTAAACTATCCGTCATGCCCAGCATCGAAGACCGCCTGAAAAAACGCCTACCCGACGCTGCGATCCGCGCGCCCGACCCCACCTATTTGGAGGAACCGAGGGGCCGGTGGCAGGGTCAAGCCGCAGCGGTCATCGCCCCCGGCAACACCGAAGAGGTCGCAACCGCCCTGCGCTTTTGCAATGAGACGGCAACGCCAGTGATCCCTTTTGGTGGTGGCACCGGGCTGGTCGGAGGGCAATTGTCGGAAAGCGGGCCTGCCCCGGTGATCCTGTCCTTGGAACGAATGCGGCGGGTCCGTGAGTTCGACATCACGGCGGGCACCATGACCGTCGAAGCGGGCGCAATCCTGGCCGATATTCATGCCAACGCCGAGGCGCAGGGGTGGATTTTCCCCCTGACGCTGGCCAGCCAAGGCTCGGCCCGGATTGGGGGATTGCTGGCGACCAATGCGGGTGGGGTGAATGTGATCCGCTACGGCAATGCGCGCGATCTGTGTTTGGGGATCGAGGCGGTGCTACCGGATGGCACGGTGATGCACACGCTCTCGCCGCTGCGCAAGAACAACACCGGCTACGATCTGCGGCATTTGCTGATCGGCGCTGAAGGCACACTTGGGGTGATCACGGCGGCGTCTTTGCGCCTTTACCCCCAGCCCGCCGCGACCGGGGCCGCGATGATGGTGGTGCCCGACCCGCAATCGGCTTTGGCGCTTTTGCGCATGGCGCAGCAGCGGATTGGCGGCTCGATTTCGGCCTTTGAATTGATCGGGCAACAAGGGTTGCTGTTTCTTGATGAGGTCGGGCCCGAGACACGGCAACCGTTCACGGATCGGCCGGATTGGGTCTGCCTGATCGATCTTGGCATGGGTCAGGGCGGCGCCCCAGAGGCGGCGTTGGAGGCCCTGTTTGCAGAGGCTTTTGACGCGGGCCTGGTCAGCGACGGTGTGATCGCGCAATCGGATGCGCAGCGGGCGTCGTTTTGGACCCTGCGGGAAAACATCCCAGCCGCCAATCGGCGCATCGGCGCGGTCTCCTCCCACGATATCTCGGTCCCCGTGGCCGCCATTCCGGATTTCATCGCTGTGGCGCCAGGCCGGATCGCCGAGATCGGCGCGTTCCGGATCAACTGCTTCGGGCATTTGGGGGATGGAAATCTGCATTACAACGTCTTTCCAATGCCGGGCGAAACACGTCAGCAGCATGAAGATCAGCGCGGCGCAATCAAACGCGCGGTGCATGATCTGGTGGTCGAGATGGGTGGATCGGTTTCGGCGGAGCATGGGATCGGGCGGCTGAAAGTCGAGGATTTGGAACGTTATGGCGATCCGGGCAAATTGGCTGCCATGCGCGCGATCAAGGCGGCACTTGACCCCAAAGGCATCATGAACCCAGGGGCGGTGCTGCGCGCCTAGGGGGATGTCGCGGCCTGCGGCCCCGACCCGGGCGGCGATCGAGCTCGGGCCCTTCAGGGCCGCTCGGTCAATCGCTTTGCGCGCTTTTGGATCGGGCGCACGGTAGATCAGATGGCGGCGCTGGTTCGAGGGTTCGGATGCCTCCGGCGCGAGTTGTATTTTCCAAGATGAAGAAGAGGAACGGAAAGGGTTCGTTAAGCAATAGAGGGCAACCTAAGGCTGCGCCGCTAGCTGGAGAGTGAGGCGGCGTCCAAGGTGAAGCCCCGGGGCTTGGAAACGGCGGTAGCCAATCCGTTAAGGCCAGCCCCGGGGTGGAACATTGGCGCGCCCGCTGCCCCCTTCATCTTGGTCAATACAACTCCGGGGGAGACGCCAATGGCGTCGGGGGCAGAGCCCCAGATAAGCCGGAGGATTTAGGCGCGCTGACCTGCAAATCGCGCTTGCCATTCTTCCCGCTGCTCATCTGCGATCTTGGCGAACAAGACATCGGGCACCGTGAACGCATGCCCTTCTGGCAAGCGGCTCAAGGCCGCGCCGGCGCTTTCGGGCCAGGTCAACTCAACCCCCATCGCTTCAGCCATCGCGGCGGCGGCATCGGGGATGAAAGGGGAGGAAAGACCTGCATAAAACGGGATCAGGTTGAGGCCAAATCGCGTGATCGCAGCGGCGCGGTCGGGGTCGGATTTGAACGCGGTCCAGGGGGCGGCCGATTGCAGATATTCGTTTCCGGCCACCCAGATTGCCCGCAACTCGGCGGCGGCTTTGCGGATATCGATGGCATCCATATGGGCCTGATAGCGGGCCAGTCGGGCCTCGAGATCGGCGATCAGCGCCCCTTCTTGCGCGCCATAGCTGCCGCCCTGCGGCACGGCCTCGCCAAATTTGGAACGGCAGAATTTGGTGATCCGACTGACGAAATTGCCCAAGACATCGGCCAGATCCTTGTTCACATCCTGCTGGAATCCCTCCCAAGTGAACTCGCTGTCCGAGGTCTCGGGCGCATGGCTCAGGAGCCACCAACGCCAGTAATCAGAGGGCAGGATCTCAAGCGCCTGATCCATGAAAACGCCGCGCCCTTGGCTGGTGGAGAACTGGCCGCCATCATAGTTCAAGTAGTTGAAAGATTTGATGTAATCCACCAGCTTCCACGGCTCGCCCGAACCTAGAATCGTGGCTGGGAAACTCAGCGTGTGGAAGGGCACATTGTCTTTGCCCATGAACTGGACATAGCGCACATCCTCGGCGCCTTTATCGGTGCGCCACCAGCGTTCCCAATCCGTGCCTTTGCCCGTATCGACCCATTCGGCGGCGCAGGCAATGTATTCGATGGGTGCATCGAACCAGACATAGAAAACCTTGCCTTCCATGCCGGGCCAATCAGCCTCGCCCTTCTTCACGGGGATACCCCAATCGAGATCGCGCGTGATGCCGCGGTCTTGCAGCCCGTCCCCGTCATTGAGCCATTTCTTGGCGATCGAGGTGGTCAGGACCGGCCAGTCAGCTTTGCTGTCGATCCAGCTATTCAACTTATCGCGCATTTGGGATTGGCGCAGGAAGAGGTGTTTGGTCTCGCGCACCTCCAAATCGGTGGAGCCGGAAATCGCGCTGCGCGGGTTGATCAGATCGGTGGGGTCAAGCTGTTTGGTACAGTTTTCACATTGGTCGCCGCGGGCTTTGTTATAGCCGCAATTGGGGCAGGTGCCTTCGATGTACCGATCCGGCAAAAACCGACCATCAGCATTGGAATAGACCTGCTTTTCCGAGACTTCGCGGATCAAATCGGCCTCGGCCAGACGCCCGGCAAAATGTTGGGTGAGCTTGTGGTTCTGCGGGCTGGAGGAGCGGCCGAAATGATCGAAGCTTAGGCGAAAGCCTTTGCCCAGCTCGTCTTGCACGGCCCACATCTCGGCGCAGTAATCTGCGACCGGCTTGCCCGCTTTGGCCGCAGCCAATTCCGCCGGGGTGCCATGTTCGTCGGTGGCGCAGAGAAACAGCACCTCATGCCCCCGCGCGCGCTGATACCGGGCATAGAGATCGGCAGGCAGTTGGCTGCCCACAAGGTTTCCTAAATGCTTGATCCCATTGATATAGGGGATCGCAGAGGTGATGAGGATGCGTGCCATGCCGGGCGCCCTGGTTGTTCTTTGGGACAGGCTGTAACCGATCCGGGCGGGAGCGGCTAGGCCCCCGCGATGCTGGTAGCCGCGCGAGATCGGTACATCATGGGTCCGCTAAGGCGCGTCAGCCCCACCGGGCCCTACTTGCCGCGCCGGAAGATACGGCCAACCTGGAACGAGGTGCGGGGGATCCAAACATACGGCTGCCGCATTTCGGCGGAGCCGCGGCGGCGCATGCGCCAGAGGCCAAACAGAACCAACCCGATATGGGCGATGGAGATGAAGGCAAAGAGCGCCGCAGGGCCGAAGGCGGAAATCAACGTGGACGTTGCCAGGGGCGCGCTGATGGCCCCAAGCGCGTAGAAAAACATCAACGCGGCAGAGAGCTCGACCCGTTTGTCATCATCGGCCCAGTCATGGGCATGGGCGGCGGAAACCGAATAAATCGGAAAACTCGTGGCCCCGAACAGAAACGCGCCCGTAAACACACCCAGCGTTCCCAGTTCGGACATGGCCACCGTTGCCGCGCAGGCCAGGATTGAGGCGACCGAGAACCAGATCAACACCCATCTGCGGTCATAGCGGTCCGCCCACCACCCGGCAGGCCATTGCGCCAGTGCGCCGCCAAGCACGAAGGCGGCCAAGAACAGGCCGATTTGATCGGGGCTTAACCCCACCTCGGTCCCGTAGAGCGGGCCGACCATGCGGAAGGAGGCGCCTGAGACACCGGCCACAATCACGCCTCCCACAGCCAGGGGCGACAGCCGCCAGGCCATCGCGGGGCGCAAGCGCGGCGCGCTGGGCGTTTCGGGCTGCTTCAAGCGGGACAGCGTCAGAGGCAACAGGGCGGCGACGCAAAGCAGCGCCAATAGGTTGTAGGAGACGTAGGACGCGGGTGCCAAAAACCCGATCATCAGCTGCGCCACCAGCGATCCGCCAGTATCGACCATCCGGTAGGTGCCCATGGCGCGACCCCGGTTTTCATTGGTCACCTTGGCTTGCAGCCAGGCCTCGATCACCGTGTAACACCCGGCAATGCACAGACCCGAGGCCACGCGCATCCCCGCCCAGGCATAAGGGTCGATCACCAGCATATGCGCCAACAACCCGATGGCCCCGGTCGCGGTGAACGCGGCGAAGGCTCGCGAATGTCCGACCGATCCCATTAGGCGCGGGGCCCACCAGCACCCGATAAAAAAGCCCAAGAAATGGGCCGAGCCCAAAAGACCGATCTGCGCAGGCGTAAAGCCCAAGGCCGTGCCCGACAAAACATCAAGCGGCCCCACCCCGCCCGAGGAAAGCTGCAATAGGACCACTGACAAAAACAGGGCCGCAAAGGAAAGGAGGACGCGCATAAACCCTTGGCCTTAATCTGCCCCAGGCTTAGGCCGCCTGATCGGTCAAAGCGACCCCGTTTGCGCCAGGAAAGGGTCGATTTCCAACCAAAGCCGCAGAATTATCCCAAGCAAATTTTCCCGCAAAGGTTGCAAGTCGGATCGTCCTGGGCCAAATGCCCCGCGTGGATGCGGCCTTATTTGATGCCGCATTGACAATCTTCGGTCGGACCCCACATGGTCCGCCGCCACGGGGGTTTCGATCCTGCGCAAACGCCAGCACCCCGCCCAGCAATGGAAAGACCATATGCCTGTTGTCGTCGTCGAATCGCCTGCTAAGGCCAAGACAATCAACAAATATCTCGGGAACGATTATACCGTTCTCGCCTCCTACGGCCATGTGCGCGACCTGCCATCCAAAGACGGCTCGGTAAACCCCGATGAAGGTTTCGCCATGGAATGGGAGGTTGGAAGCGACAGCAAAAAGCACGTCAAAGCCATCGCGGACGCGCTGAAAGACGACCAAACCCTGATCCTCGCCACCGACCCCGATCGTGAGGGCGAGGCGATTTCTTGGCACCTACAAGAGGCGCTGACCAAGCGCCGTGCGATCAAGAAAGGCACCGAGGTAAGCCGCGTGGTCTTTAATGCGATCACCAAAACCGCCGTGACCGAGGCGATGCAGAACCCGCGCCAGGTCGATATGGAGCTGGTCGAGGCTTATCTGGCCCGCCGGGCGCTGGATTATCTGGTGGGCTTCAATCTGTCGCCCGTGCTGTGGCGCAAACTGCCGGGCGCAAAATCGGCTGGTCGGGTGCAATCGGTCTGTCTGCGTCTGATCACCGACCGCGAGATGGAGATTGAGGCTTTCCGGCCCCGCGAATACTGGTCGGTCCGCGCGATGTTGGACACCCCGCGCGGTCAAAGCTTTGAAGCGCGCCTGGTGGCCATGGGCGGCAAAAAGCTGGAACGCTACGATCTGGCCACCGCGGCCGAGGCTGGTTTGGCGGTTCAGGCGGTTTCCTCCCGCGCCTTGTCGGTCACAAGCGTCGAAGCCAAGCCAACCTCGCGCAACCCCGCACCGCCCTTCATGACATCGACCCTACAGCAGGAAGCCAGCCGCAAGTTCGGCTTTGGTGCCCGGCAAACCATGTCGACCGCCCAGCGGCTCTATGAAGCGGGGCACATCACCTATATGCGGACCGATGGCATCGACATGGCGCCCGAGGCTGTTACGGCTGCGCGCGATGCGATCTCGGACCGGTATGGGGCCGATTACGTCCCCGGCAAGCCACGCATCTACAAGAACAAGGCGAAAAATGCGCAGGAAGCGCACGAATGTATCCGCCCGACCGATCTGTCCAAAGGGCCAGCCGATCTGAAGCTGAGCGAAGACGATCAACGCAAGCTTTACGAGCTGATCTGGAAGCGCACGATTGCCAGCCAAATGGAAGCCGCGCGGATGGAGCGCACCACCGTAACCGTGGCCAGCGCCGATGCCCAGGTCGAGCTGCGGGCCACCGGCCAAGTGGTGACGTTTGACGGGTTCTTGAAGGTCTATGAAGAAGGCCGCGACGATGTCGAAGACGAAGATAGCCGCCGCCTGCCCCAGGTCGGGCAAGGCGATACGCTGAAGCTTTCGCAGGGCGGGCTTGAGGCAGAGTTTGCCAAGGCAACCGCCAGCGATAGCAGCGTGATTGAGGATGAACCCAATGGCGATTTGCGCCGCACGGACGGGGCCTTGATGTCACCGGACGGGGCGGTTCTGGGTCAGCAGCATTTCACCCAACCCCCGCCCCGTTATACCGAGGCGACCCTGGTCAAACGGATGGAGGAACTGGGTATTGGGCGGCCATCCACCTATGCCTCGATCCTCGATACGATCCAGAACCGCGGCTATGTGGTGAAAGAGAAAAACCGCTTGATCCCAGAGGATAAGGGGCGGTTGGTAATCGCCTTTTTGGCCAATTACTTCCGCCGTTATGTGGAATATGATTTCACTGCTGACCTGGAAAACCAGTTGGATGAGGTCAGCGCCGGGGACCGGGCCTATAAAGATGTGCTTGATGCCTTCTGGCGGGATTTTTCGGCGGCAATTTCGGAAACCTCGGAACTGCGCATCACCGATGTGCTAGAAAAGATCAACGAGGTGCTAGAGCCACATCTTTTCCCCGCCAAGGAAGACGGAACCGATCCGCGCCTTTGCCCCAATTGCGGCGTGGGCCGTCTGTCGATGCGCACGGCGCGTTCGGGCGGGGCGTTTATCGGCTGCTCGAACTACCCTGAATGCCGTTACACCCGCCCCTTTGGCCCGCCGGGTGCGGAGGGCGAAGGGTCCGCCATCGGGCCGGATGGCAAGATGTTGGGGGTCGATCCCGACACCTCGGAAAAGGTATCGCTGCGCGATGGTCGCTTTGGCCCTTATGTGCAGTTGGGCGAGGCGACCGAAGAGGTGAAAAAACCACCACGCGCCTCGCTGCCCAAGGGCTGGTCGCCCGATAGCATCGATCTGGAAAAAGCCCTGATTCTGCTGAACCTGCCGCGTTTGGTCGGGCCGCATCCCGAAGATGGCGAACCGGTTGAGGCTGGCATTGGGCGCTATGGCCCCTTTGTGACCCACACGCCCAAAGAAGGGGGCCGTAAGATTTATGCCAACCTGCCCGATGTCGAGGAGGTTTTTACAGTCGGCATGAACCGGGCGGTCGAATTGCTGGCAGCCAAAGCCGCCGGGCGCGGTGGGCGTGGCGCGGCGGCCGAACCGTTGAAGGCGCTGGGCGATCACCCGGAACATGGTGGCGCGGTCAATGTCATGAAAGGGCGCTATGGTCCTTATGTGAAATGGGAAAAGATCAACGCAACGCTTCCCAAAGGCACTGAGCCCGAAGATGTGACGATGGAGATCGCCGTCAGCCTGATTGCCGAAAAACAGGCCAAGGGCGGCAAAGGCACGGGCAAACGCCGGACCACCAAAAAGAAAACCTAACCCCGTCGCCCCGTTTTTCGCGCGAAGAACGGGGCGGAAAACACGTGTTTTCCGGCCCCATCAGATCATCTGCCGCGCGCCCCTTGACGCAAGCCGGTACAGGCCAGACATGGGGGGCATGAATAAGCTCGACACCCCCATCGATTTCATGCTGACCCGCCGGTCGGTGCCCGCGAAACTGCTGACCGCCCCCGCCCCGTCCGAGCCCGAGTTGCGGCAGATGCTGACGGCGGCCGCGCGCGTGCCGGATCATGGCAAGCTGGAACCTTGGCGCTTTGTCGTCCTGGCCCGCGCCGCCGCGACGCGCCTGGGCAATCTGGCGCGCAAGCTTGGGGTCGAGCGTGGGGTGGATCCTGACAAGCTGGAAAAACTGGCCAATGGGTTCGACACCGCGCCCAGCATGGTCGCGGTTTTGTCGACGCCCGACCCTGACGCCTCGATCCCGCTGCTGGAACAGCAGCTGAGCGCTGGGGCGGCCTGTCTAAGTCTGGTCAATGCCGCGCTGGCGATGGGCTATGGGGCCAATTGGCTGACCGGCTGGATCGCCCATGACGCGACCTATCTGAAGCAATCCTTCGATTTGGAGCCGCCTGCCACGATCGCCGGGTTCATTCATATTGGCAAAGCGCGCGCCGCCCCACCAGAACGCCCGCGCCCGGATCTAGATATAATCACGACCTGGCTAAACACATGATATTCGAAGCATTTTTCAAAGCCCTCGGGCAGTTAAGCGACCGTCGCTTTCTGGGTGTGCTTGGCCTGGGGCTTGGGCTGACCATCGGATTGCTCGTGGGTTTCTATGCACTGTTTGTGACCGCAGTCGGGTGGCTTTTGCCCGACGCCTTTACCCTGCCTTGGATCGGCGAAATCACCTGGGTCGATAACGCGCTGACCTGGGCGGGCATCCCGCTGATGCTGCTTCTGTCGATCTTTCTGATGGTGCCCGTGGCGTCGGCCTTTACCGGTATTTTCCTGGACCGGATTGCGGATGCTGTCGAAGATCGGCATTTCCCCCATCTTTCGCCGGCGCGCCAGATCGGGATTGTCGAAGGCTTGGGAGATGGGCTGCGGTTTCTGGGCGTGATTATCGGCGTCAACCTGATCGCGCTGGTGGCCTATCTGGCTTTTGCACCCATCGCGCCGCTTTTGTTCTGGTTGGTGAATGGTGTGCTTTTGGGCCGGGAATACGGCCAGATGGTTGCGCTGCGCCGCAACGATGCCGCCGGGGCCGCCGCCTTTCGCAAACGACATCGGCTGACCCTATTTGCCGCCGGTGTCCTGATGGCGGTTCCGCTGACGATCCCGGTCCTGAACCTGTTGGTTCCGATCCTTGGTGCGGCGACCTTCACCCACCTATATCACTGTTTGGATCGCGCTTAGCCCGGCTGCCCGAGGCCAAAATAGCTAAATAGATCAATATCCTCGATGCTGACCGACCCAGAGAGGATGACCCAAGCCACCACCGCCCAAATCACCGCCGCCACGCCCGAGGTGATCAGGAAGCGCCGCCGCAGATGCGGGTTTTGCGGCGCCGAGCCCGGCGTGCCTGCCACACGTTCGCCCGCCTCATCCTGGCTCTGCATGCGCAGCGGCAGAATGAGGAACAGCGTCATGAACCAGATGATTGCGTAGAGGACCAGGCCGGTGACGACGTTCATCAGACCTGCTCCAACTCAACCAATGTGCCGGTGAAATCCTTGGGGTGTAGGAACAAAACGGGCTTGCCATGGGCGCCGATTTTGGGCTCACCGGTGCCAAGGACGCGGGCGCCCGAGGCCTGAAGCTGATCGCGCGCGGCCAGGATATCATCAACCTCGTAGCAAATGTGATGGATGCCGCCCGAGGGGTTTTTGTCGAGAAACCCTTGGATCGGAGAGTTTTCGCCCAGCGGGTATAGCAGCTCGACCTTGGTATTGGGCAGTTCGATGAAGATCACCGTCACGCCGTGATCAGGCTCATCCTGGGGTGGGCCGACCTGGGCACCCAGCGTGTCGCGGTACTGCGCTGCCGCAGCCTCAAGGTCAGGGACGGCGATAGCAACATGGTTCAGGCGACCGATCATGGGATTGCTCCTGTGCAAAAAGGCTTCGCAGACATATGGCGCGGTGCCCCTGGCTTGCCAAGCGCCGCTTCGCCGCAGCGGGCTTAACCATTGGTCAACCTTGCCGCCCTCTAATTGGCCCACGATCCGATTCATCGACCGGAACTGGGGACCGAAATGGACGATCACTTGGCCGATTTGGATTTTCGTCCAAAGCCAACCGCCGATAGGCCGCTTTTGGGCCTGACCATCCTGGTGGTGGAAGACAGCCGCTATGCATCCGAAGCGATGCGACTTTTGTGTCTGCGATCCGGCGCGCGCATTCGGCGGGCGGATTGTATCGCATCGGCGGAACGACATCTGAATGTCTACCGGCCATCGGTTGGGATCGTCGATTTGGGGCTGCCCGATGGCTCGGGGCTGGAAATCATCGAGCGGATGGATGGGATGCAGCCGCGTGTGCCCATCATTCTGGGCACATCCGGGGCCGAAGCGGACCAGGCCGGGGCGGAGTGCCTTGCGGCCGGCGCAGATGGGTTTTTGCCCAAACCCATTGAGTCCGTCGGCGCGTTTCAGGCCGCGATATTGGCCCTATGCCAGCTGATCTGCGCCCTGCAAAACCCCGTGCTGCAGCAATCGACCCGGTCGAACCCGACCCAATCGCGTTTCGAGAGGATCTGACCCATGCGATGGATCTTCTAGCGCTTGATCAGCCACCGGTTGGGTATCTCCGGCGATTTCTGATCGGCGTGGCGCGCTTAGCCCATGACACCGGGCTTGAGGCCGAAGCAAAGGGGCTTACCGGCGCCTTTCGCCGGGGCGAGCAGGCAGAGCTAAGGGCTTATATTTCCTCACGCATTCAAGATATGCCTTTGGCCGTTTAGGCCCCAGGTACCCAAGGTCCGATGGGCGCGCAACGGGGTTGCAGTGCCAGGGCAGGCAAGGTGGAAGAACAGGCAATGCAGTCCTGACGGGGCGGCGACCCATGGGTTGCCGCCCAACAGGTTTGAAACCTTCGGCGGGAATTAATCCAGCGCAGGGTCCGTCTTATGCAGGATGTCATGCGTCAGGTCCGACAGGCGCTTGTGCTGCTGCCCCTCGGCACCGAAGTTCTCGGGCGACAACCAATCCTGGAATGCCGCCGACAGACGCGGCCATTCCGCGTCGATTGCGGCAAACCAAGCGGTATCGCGGTTGCGACCTTTAAGGACGGCGGCTTGGCGGAAAATGCCCTCGTAGGATAGGCCCAAACGCTGTGCCGCCCGACGAGAAGCCATGTTTAGCGCGTTGCATTTCCATTCATAGCGGCGATACCCGTTCGAAAACGCCCATCCCATCATCAGCGCCATCGCCTCGGTCGCCGCGCGAGTGCCTTGCATCAGCGGTGAGAAATTCAGATGCCCCACCTCAATCGATCCCGCCTCGGGCGCGATCCGCAGGTAGCTGCCGATGCCAATCGCCTTTCCTTCGGGCGTGGTGAAGGCGAAAAACACTGGATCGGTTTGAGATTCCAATTCCGCAAGCCAGGCTTCAAACTCAGGCAGTGTCTCAAAGGGGCCGTAGGCCATGTAATCCCAAAGCGCGTTGTGCCCGCGATACGCCGCAAAAAGGGATTCTGCATGTCGCCGCGCTTGCAACGGGACAACCTGCACGTGTTGCCCTTCCAAGCGAAGGCCATCTGGGCGTATCGGCGACGTGAAATCGGGCACTTGCACGCCCAATCTATCATCGAGCTCTGACATTGAGGTTTCCATTTTAATGCAAGAGATTCACTATAGCGTCAGCAAAAAGCGCTCATATCTTACGTTTATCGAACCTCCTGTGGATAATCCGTGGATTACTCCTGTGGAATGACCCGCAGACCCAGCTCCATCAGCTGATCCGAGGTCGGCTCGGACGGGGCAGCCATCATCAGGTCTTCAGCACGCTGGTTCATCGGGAACAAAATCACCTCGCGGATATTCGCGGTATCCGCCAGGATCATCACAATCCGGTCGATACCGGCCGCGCAACCGCCATGGGGTGGAGCCCCGTATTGGAACGCATTGACCATACCGCCAAACCGTTTGCGCACCTCATCCTCACCATAGCCTGCCAGTTCAAAGGCTTTGAACATGATCTCGGGTTTGTGGTTCCGAATGGCGCCCGAGACGATTTCATACCCGTTGCAGGCCAGATCGTACTGATACCCCAACACTTCCAGCGGGTCGCCATCAAGCGCGGCGACACCCCCTTGCGGCATCGAAAACGGGTTATGCGAGAAATCGACCTTGCCCGTGGCCTCGTCAGCTTCGTACATCGGAAAATCGACGATCCAGGCAAAAGCAAAGCGGCTTTCATCGACCAGCCCCAATTGCTGCCCAATCTCGACCCGCCCACGGCCAGCAATGGCTTCAAATTCCGACGGTTTGCCAGCCAGGAAGAAGGCGGCATCACCCGCGCTAAGGCCCAATTGCTGCCGGATCGCCTCGGTCCGCTCGGGGCCGATGTTTTTGGCCAGCGGCCCTGCGGCCTCGACCACACCCTGATCAACCTCGCGCCAGAAAATATAACCCATGCCGGGCAGACCCTCTTTCTGGGCCCAGGCGTTCATCCGGTCACAGAACTTCCGCGACCCGCCGGTGGGCGCGGGAATGGCGCGCACCTCAGTGCCGTCTTGTTCCAGGATTTTGGCGAAAATCGCGAAACCGCCACCGGCAAAATGCTCCGACACCTGCGCCATCTTCATCGGGATACGCAGATCAGGCTTATCGGTGCCGTACCAAAGCGCGGCATCTTTGTAAGAGATGCGCGGCCAATCCTGATCGACCGTTTTGCCACCGCCAAACTCTTCAAACAGGCCCTTTAGAACCGGCTCCACCGTGCCAAACACATCCTCTTGCTCAACAAAGCTCATCTCGAGGTCAAGCTGGTAGAAATCGGTGGGAGAGCGGTCGGCGCGCGGGTCTTCATCGCGGAAACAAGGCGCGATTTGGAAGTATTTGTCGAAACCTGAGACCATCAAAAGCTGTTTAAACTGCTGCGGGGCCTGCGGCAGCGCGTAGAACTTGCCCGGGTGCAGGCGCGAGGGCACTAGGAAATCCCGCGCGCCTTCGGGGCTAGAGGCGGTGATGATCGGGGTTTGGTACTCGCGGAAATCGATATCCCACATGCGACGGCGGAGAGAGGCCACCACATCTGAGCGCAGCTTCATCGCCTCCTGCATCTTGTCGCGGCGCAGGTCGAGATAGCGATAAGTCAGCCGGGTTTCTTCCGGGTAATCCTGATCGCCAAACACTTGCAGCGGCAGGTCGCCATTCACCCCGCCCAGCACTTCCATATCGCGGATGAACACCTCGATCTCGCCGGTGGGCAGTTTCGGGTTCACCAGATCAGCATCGCGCGCCTTCACTGTGCCATCGATCCGCACGCAGTATTCCGAGCGCAGCTTTTCTACCTCGGAGAAAACCGGGCTGTCGGGGTCACAGAGCACTTGGGTGATCCCATAGTGGTCGCGCAGGTCGATGAAGATCACGCCGCCATGGTCGCGGCGGCGGTGGACCCAGCCCGACAGGCGGATGGTCTCACCCACATTGGCGGCGGTCAGGTCGGCGCAGGTATGGCTGCGAAAAGCGTGCATTTCTTGTCCCTTTGTCGGGTCTTGATGGGGCGATTAGGCGTCGCGCCGATACACCTTGGGCAGGCGGCGAAGTCAACCCCGGCAGGCCATCGGAGGTGTGGTTGAGGGGGCTATGCCTCCGGCGGGAGTTGTATTGGCCAAGATGAAGGGAGCAGCGATTTAGTTTGGGCAGACCAGAGCGCGGTTGAGCGCACCGGGCTGCCAAGGGCCGATATCGCGGCTTTCCAGGTTGCCCGCAGGCGTGAGGCGGGTTGCCATCACGCGGGACCAATTGGCGTTGGCGGTGATCATTTCCAAGCCATCCGTGCAATCGCGCAGGCCGCCGGGGATGCTGGGGTCGCCGATGCGGTGGTTGGTTAGGCCCTGGGCGTTTGCAACCTCGACCAAGTGCGCCGCCTGCCCTGCGTTGCCCGGCAGATAGCGCCAAACGCGCAAGGTGCGGGCCAGGTGCGGGCGGTCGATATAGGCGATTTCCATTGCGCCATCGCCGTCGAGATCCGCGGCCCCGAGTGGGGCGAGCCAGCGGTTTGAACGGCCGATAAAGGGTGTGGCTGCAATTTGACGTAGGGTTTGGCCATCATCCGCAAAACCGTAGATCGCCAATTGCGCCCCAAGCCGTTGGTGGCTTTGCACTGTGATGATTTCGAGGCGTCCATCGCCGTCCAAATCCGCCAGGCGCGGCGCGGTGTCTTCGAAGACCAGCTCTGGTGGCAAGGTGAGGGATTGCGTGGCGCAGGGCGCGGCGGGTTCCGGGGTATAGGCGTGCAGTTCCGTCGCCTCGATGGCATCCCCCAGCACGCCATGGGCATAGCGTGTCGTGGGCCCGTCATACCAAGCTCTGAGGCGCGCATCGCCACCCCAAACCTCACCCACGCTTTCGGGCATCGCGGTTGTTTGGTGCGGCGGGGTTTCGCAGGCCGATGCAGGCCCGGCCACCGCAAGCGCAGCCAACAGGGCCGCGATCAGCCGCATTAGATTTGCTTTTCGGGCATCTGCACAATCAACCCGTCAAGCGCATCGGTGACCTTGAGTTGGCAAGTCAGGCGCGACCGGGTGGTGTCGGGTTCATAGGCGAATTCCAACATATCTTCTTCCATCGGGTCGATCTCGGGCAGTTTCGACACCCAATCGGGATGGACATAGACATGGCAGGTCGAACAGGCGCAGGCGCCGCCGCAATCGGCCTCGATCCCGGGGATGTTGTTGTCACGCGCGCCTTCCATGACGGTCAGGCCGTTCGCCACATCCACCACATGTTCGGTGCCGCTGTGTTCGATGTAAGTGATTTTCGCCATGGGATCCCCGCGCCAAGTAGAATTTGTTCGAGATTAGGTAGTACGCCGCGCGAAAGCTTTCCAGTGACAAATGCGCGGGCAAAAGGTGCGTTTGCGACACGGGTGGTTTTGTTCCTCGCAGGTGGGCGGCGCGCGCTCAGGATCGACTGTGCAACAGGCAGGTGCCTGTGTTTTTCGGCCCGCTTTTCCAAATCTGCAAAACCCAGTAAACTGCCCCAAAGAAAACAAGCCGCATCGAGCAGTCATCATGCGACAGATCTATGCCATAGCAGGGCTTTTGGCCGTGGGTGCCTGCACATCCATGGGCGGCGATGATGTGTTTAGCGCCGTGATCGAACCGCTGAGCACCGATGTGGAGGTGAGCCGCGGTGTCGGCCCACCCGACGCTGATCCCAATGCGTGTTATGGGCGCGAGGTGACGCCGGCGGTGATCGAGACTGTGACCGAGCAAGTGATGCTGCAGCCGCCGCAAATCGCAAGCGATGGGCGGGTGCTGGAGCCGGGCGTTTTTGTGACCGAGACGCAGCAGCGCATTGTCGAAGAGCGGCGGGTGTTGTGGTTTGAAACCCCCTGTCAGGCAGAGCGCGATCCGGAGTTCATTGCCTCGCTGCAGCGTGCCTTGATGGCGCGCGGGCTTTATCGCGGCACGCCAAACGGGGTGATGGATCGGCGCACGCGCCGGGCGATCCGCGACTACCAGGCGCCACAAGGGTTGGATAGTGCTGTGCTATCACTGGCCGCTGCGCGCCAACTAGGCTTGGCGATTTGGGATCCCACCCTAGCCGCTGGGGGCGAGGCCGGCGGCTGAGGCAAAGAAAAGCCCCCGGCATGTCGTCATGGCGGGGGCTTTCTTTTGTTCTGGTGGTGCCTTATTCGACCAAGCTCAACGCAACGAAGCGTGGATTGCCGGCGCGGCGGATCAACAACAGGATGCTTTGTTGACCTGCATCTTGGGCCGCCTGGATGCGCTCCCGAAAGCCATCGACCCCGGTGATGGGCTGCTGCGCCACCTCGGCAATCACGTCACCGACTTGAAGCCCTTTGGCGGCCGCATCGCTGGCGGGATCAATGGCTTCAACCACCAGCCCACCGGTCACGTTTTGCGCACCCAGTCGATCCCGCATTTCATCGGTCAGCGGCACCAAATCCATGCCCAAAACCTCGCTGCTGGGCACGGGCACTGGCGCGCCATCGGGCGTGGTGGGCTGAACGCCCTCAGCCGTTTCGCGGCGGCCCAGGGTGACACGCAGGGTTTGGGTTTCGCCTTCGCGGAAGACGAGCACGCGCACGGTTTCGCCCACAGCGCTTTCACCCACGATCCGAACCAGCTCGCGCGTATCCTGCACCTCTTCCCCATCAAAGCTAAGGATCACGTCGCCAACCTCGATCCCTCCATCGAGGGCTGGGCCCGGCGGCACATCGGTGACAATCGCGCCGCGCGCTTCGGCTAGGCCAAGCGCCTCGGCGGTGCCGTCATTCACATCTTGAATACGCACGCCCAGCCAACCACGGCGGGTTTCGCCAAATTCCTGCAATTGATCGACGACATTCGTCACAACCTCAGAGGCCATGGCAAAGCCGATCCCGATCGAACCACCGGTGGGCGACAGGATGGCGGTGTTCACGCCAATCACTTCACCCTCAAGATTGAAGAGCGGCCCGCCAGAGTTGCCGCGGTTAATGGCGGCGTCGGTCTGGATGTAATCGTCATATGTTCCGCTCAGCGCGCGGCCCTGGGCCGAAACGACGCCAACCGACACCGAAAAGCCCTGGCCCAGCGGGTTGCCCATGGCCATGACCCAATCGCCCACGCGCATGCCTTGGCTATCGCCGAAGGGCACGAATTGCAGCGGATTATCCGCCTCGACCTTCAACAGCGCGATATCGGTGTTGGGATCGGTGCCGACGATTTCGGCCTCAAGCTCGAACCCTTCGCGGAACTCGATGATGATCTCATCGGCGCCTTCGATCACGTGGTTATTGGTGACGATGTAACCGTCTTCCGAAATCACAAAGCCCGAGCCCAACGCCTGACTGCGGCGCGGTGTGCCTTCGGGGTTCTGACGATCCAGGAAATCGTTAAAGAAGTCTTCTAAAGGGGAGCCTTCGGGCACCATCGGCTGTGGACCCTGCCGCCCTGCGACGATGGCCGAGGTGGTGATGTTCACAACCGAGTCGCCCACCTGATCCACCAGATCTGCAAAGGTCGCCGGCGGCGCGGATTGCGCGCGTGCCTGTATCGCGCTCAACGCCAGCGCCAGCATCACCATGACGGCGATCATCACGCCCGTGGTCATACGATAAAGCGCCGGTCCGGTTTCCGACCGGGCAGCGACGGCCACGCGCACGGTCTTGCAGGGGGGTGTCTGGGCCTGTTGGGTCGTCACGAGTTTACCTCCTGTGCCATCTCGACCGCGTTGCCCTGCGGTCTCCTGGCTTTTGATATTTGGCCGCATGGGCTGCGGATCAATGCCTTTGCGGCGCCTGGGCACTGTCACATCTGTCACATGCGCGTGACAAGCTGCGTGAGCGCGCCTGGTCATTAAGGTGAGCCTGACATGACTATCGGCAAGAGGCAAAGCGGGAATCCCGTAACCGCAAAGGCCTTTAAATCACGGCAAGTCGCACCGGTCGCGTCGGTCCAGCCATGCGGTCAGACCATATCCGGTTGTCAGGCCGCCAAATCAGTCGCTTTCGGGTTGCAGTCGCCGTGTGACAAATCTATGTGACAGTTACACTGTAAATCTCAATTAACACCATCATATGCCAGACTTACCCCGGATCGCGTTCGAATGTGACACATGCGGTGGAACGGTTCTGACCGTTGAGGACAAGCCGACCGATACCTCCACCGTTGCCTGCAAGGGCTGTGGTCGTTCGATCTGCAATTTCGGAGATTTCAAAGCCCGCCGCGTCAACAAAGCGCTGACCTACATTCTTGGGCAAGTGACGCAAAAGCTTCAGCAATAGGCGCCGCGGACGATTGTGCGTCTAAACTGGGCGGGCAATCAATAACCACCCAAACTCATCGCCCAGGACACGATCACCGCCCCAAGAACGACAGCCGCAAGGCCAATCAGCCTGCGGGTCTCAAGCGGGATTTGCGACAAGAGGCGCAGCAAATCCTCCAAACGCGAAGGGGCCAGTGCGAACACCAGCCCCTCGAAAACCAGGACCATACCAAGCCCTAAAAGCAAAACAGTCAGACCCATTTCGGCCCCTGATTACTGCGCCAATGTCGGCAGGCCCGAATTGTCGAGATACTCGAAGAACTCGCTATCGGGGCTGATGACCATGGTCGAGTTTTGCCGACGCAGTGCCCGTTCATAAGCGGTCATCGAGCGGTAGAACTCAAAGAACTCAGGGTCTTGACCAAAGGCTTCGGCAAAGATCCGGTTGCGTTCCGCATCCGCTTCACCGCGGGTGATCTCGGCCTCACGCTGCGATTCCGACACCAGTTCGACCACCGTCCGGTCGGCCTGGGCGCGCACCCGCTGTGCCGCCTCGTTCCCGCGGGCGATCTCATCGGTCGCTTCACGTTCACGTTCGGCGCGCATCCGGGCAAAGGTTGCATCCAGGTTCTGCGCCGGCAGGTTGGTTTGCTTCAGACGCACGTCCAGCACCTGCAAGCCAAGCGCCGCGGCCTCGGCCCGGGCCAGTTGCGTGATCTGCGCCATCAAGCCCGCACGTTCTTCGGACAGGATGGTGTTTGAGGTCACACCGTCTGAACCCAAAACCTCGCGGATACGCGGGTTGATGATGCCCTCAAGCCGGTCTTCACCGGCGCGCAGACCACCCACACCCACCGCTTGGCGGAACTGTTCCACATCGTTGATCCGATAACGCGCGAAGGCATCGACGACCAGACGCCGGTCATCCGAAGGCGTCACCTCGATCGGCGCAGTATCCAAGGACAGGATACGGTCATCATAATAGACAACCTCTTGAATGAACGGGATTTTGAAGTTCAGACCCGGTTCATTGATGACAGCCCGGATTTGGCCAAATTGCAGCACCAGCGCGCGTTGACGTTCATCGACCACAAAGATCGAACTTAGGATAAGCGCGACCCCGACAACCAGGACCGGCAAAAGAAAGGTAATGCGTCGCATCAGTTGCTGCTCCCCGTGGTGGTGGTTGCGCCGCGGCGCAGTTCGTTGAGCGGCAGATAGGGCACAACGCCATTGCCGCCCGCCCCTTCACCGCCGCTGTCCAGGATCACCAGATCGACATCACCCAGGACACGTTCCAATGTTTCCAGATAAAGACGACGCCGTGTGACCTCGGGCGCTTGTTCATATTCGGTCAAAACGGCCAGGAAGCGGCTTGCCTCACCCTGGGCTTCGTTGACCACTTGGGCGCGATAGGCTTCAGCCTCTTCCAACAGTTGGGCGGCTTCACCGCGGGCCCCTGCCAAAACGCGGTTGGCATAGGCATCTGCCTGACGCTCAAGTCGGTCGCGTTCCTGTTCAGCGGCCTGAACCTCGCGGAAGGCGTCGATCACCTCGGCGGGCGGGTCGGCCCGGTCAAGGTTCAGACGCACGATGTTTACGCCGCTGTCGTAGCTATCAAGCGTGTCTTGGATCAGCTGCTGAACGGTATCAGCAATGACGCCACGATCCCGGTTCAAGATCGGCGCCAATTGGCTGCGCGAGATCACTTCGCGCATGGCTGCTTCCGATACCGCGCGGATCGTGGCTTCGGGATCGCGCAGGTTGAACAAGTAAAGCGCCGGATCGTTGATGTTCCACACCACCTCAAAGTCGATATCGACGATGTTTTCATCAGTGGTCAGCATCAGGCCGTCCGAGGAAACGCCGGGCCGATTGGTGCCAATCGATTCCGTGTTTTCCCGCGTCACCGCCAAAACCTCGTAGGTCACGACCGGCCAAGGGGCAAAGTTCAGACCGGGATTCCCGATCGAGGAAAACTCACCCAGGAAAAGCTCAACCGACTGCTCTTCAGGCCGGACGGTATAGATGGAATTGAACGCCCAGAACAGGATCGCCAACACTGCGGCACCCAGCCAAACCGTTCGACCGCTGATGCCCGGGCCGTCACCGCCGCCGCCATTACTGGTGCCGCCGCCACCGCGACCGCCCATCAGGACGCGCAGCTGTTCCTGGCCCTTGCGAACGATCTCGTCGATTTCGGGGATTTGCTGATCACCACCGCTTGGGCGTCGCGGCCCGCGGCCTCCATCGCCGTTATTGCCGCGGTTTCCGCCGCCAGAGCCGCCTCCACCGCCCCAGGGTCCGCCACTGTTACCCGCCATCGCCTATTGATCCTCTCGACTGTCGAATACTGTTCTATCTTGTCTATATGGGGCTGACGCACCCGATTGCACCGAAAACTGTGCGTTTTTCCACATGATTCAAGCGGTGCGGATGGGTGTTTTCATTGTCACCAGCTCTTCGGACATGGTTGGGTGCACCGCAACCGTCCGATCAAAGTCTTCTTTGGTGGCCCCCATTTTCACTGCGATCCCCGCCAGTTGGATCAACTCGCCCGCTTGCGGGGCCACGATATGACAGCCCAAAACCTTGCGCGTGGCCTGTGAAACCACAAGCTTCATCAAAACCCGGTCAGGGCGGCCTGCGGCGGCCGTTTGCATGGGCCGGAAGGAGGTGCAGTAAATCTCGACCGGTTCTTGGTCGCGCGCGTCTTCCTCGCTCAACCCAATGGTACCGAACTCAGGCTGAGTGAAAACAGCCGAGGGGATCAGATCATGATCCACCGGCGTTGGGTTGCCTTTGAACACGGTTTCCACAAATGCCATGCCTTCGCGGATGGCGACCGGTGTCAGGTTTACCCGGTTTGTGACATCCCCAATCGCATAGACCGAGGGCACCGCCGTTTGAGAGTATTCATCCACGACAACTTCGCCCCGGCGTCCGATCTGGATGCCTATTTCTTCCAGCCCCATATTGCTCGAGTTCGGGGCGCGGCCAGTGGCAAACAACACCGCGTCAAACACATGCTCTTCGCCATTGGTGGCCTTAACCCAAATCGGCCCACCCTTGGCATCACCATCTGCCACCGCGCTTTCGCCAACCGGCGCCCCCATGGCAGCATCGGTCGACGTGCCGGTCCAAGAGGCCGTGTGGTCCTGCGACGCGGGCGCCATTTCCAGAATGTTGGTGCCTAGCGACAGGTCGATGCCCTTTTCGCGCATCATTTCGGCAATCAACCCACGCGCTTCTTCGTCAAAGCCGCGCAAGATTTGCGCGCCACGATAGAATTGCGTCACCTCAACGCCCAACCCATTCAGGATGCAGGCAAATTCGCAGGCAATATAGCCGCCGCCAACGATCAGGATCGTCTTCGGAAGCTTTTTCATGTTGAAAATATCGTCCGAGACCATGCCCAGATGCGCGTTCGGCATATTCGGGCGCACCGGATGGCCGCCGGTGGCAACCAAGATATGCTTGGCGGTTTTTGTGGTGCCATCGGACAGCTGAACCGTGTGCGGGTCGGCCAGCTGCGCGCGCGTGTCGAAAATCTCGACCTTCGAGCCTTCCAACAGATTGCGATATACACCCTCTAACCGGTCCAGTTCGACATTCAGCTTGCTGGAAAACTGCGGCCAGTTGAACGCACCGTCTTCGACATCCCAGCCATAGGCGCGCGCATCAGCAATGCTTTCACGATAGCCCGAAGCGAAAACCATCAGCTTTTTCGGCACGCAGCCACGGATCACGCAGGTGCCGCCCATGCGGCTGTTTTCCGCAAGCGCCACCTTGGCCCCTTCCGCCGCCGCCACGCGTGCCGCGCGCACGCCACCGGACCCACCCCCAATGACGAACAGGTCATAGTCGAATGCCATAGCTTTGGTCCTTTGGTTGCAGCAGCGTTGAGCCCCCTATCCCATAAGTTCACAGGGGAGGCCAGTGCACACATCAACAGCGATACCCGCCCAATCGTTTAGAGATGCACAGAACAGCAGATCAATCGGCCACGTCGACAAACAGGTTTTCGGTATCGACGATATCGATGCGTTCGTGTTCCACAGTGCCGTTGTTGATATCACGCACTTCGACCGTGCCATCGGCATTGCCGATTACCAGCACGTCACAAATATCCAGGAATAGGCCGTTTTCGACCACGCCGGGGATTTGGTTCAGCACCAAGCTGACCTGCGCCGGATTGGCGATGCGCCGCAAATGCAGATCGAGAATGAAGTTCCCTTCATCCGTGCGAAAGGGCTCGGCCCCGCTTAACCTGAGCGAGGCTGAGCGCCCCATCACGTCAACATTCGACAGCATTTCTTCGATCAGGGCCTTGGTGGTCTGCCAGCCAAAGGGGATCACCTCGACCGGCAAAGGAAATGAGCCGAGCGTATCGACCTGCTTCGACAGATCCGCGATCACCACCATCTGATCGGATGCGGTGGCGACGATCTTTTCCTGAAGCAGCGCGCCGCCGCCGCCTTTGATCAGGTTCAGGCCTGGGTCGTATTCATCCGCCCCATCAATGGTCAGGTCCAGCCAGCGCACCTCATCCAGGGATTTGATCGGCACCCCCACTTGCGCCGCCAGGTCCGCGGTCCGGGTCGAGGTTGCAACACCGGTGATCTTCATGCCCTCGTCGCGCACAAGCTCCCCCAGGCAGCGCACCATCCAGGCCGCCGTCGATCCGGTGCCCAGGCCCACGCGCATGCCATCTTCGACAAACTCGACCGCGCGCCGGGCGGCCACGTATTTGGCTTTGTCGATGGGCGACAACTCGGCCGTCATGGGCACCCCGTCCTGTCTGCGTTTCTTGAGCTTTCCTTTTTCTTATCCAAGCTGGCCCGCGCGCGCGAGATAAAAAGCGCCTGCGCCGCCTAACCGGTGCCCCAGGCCGCTAGCACAGCGCCTAACTGCGCACGCGGCAGGATCAGCAACATGCCCGGGCCGTCGAACTGCAGCCCAACCTCGGCCTCGGCCGCGATGTTCGACGTACCGATGCGCTGGGTGGGTCGAAACGCCAAACCATGGATGGGCCAACGCAGCCCTTTCGACCGCCCCGCCACCTCCCCCATCGGAAACAGCGAAACGCGCGTTCCGATGGGCAAGCGCAGATCAATCGCGTCCGGTACGTGCAAGACAATATCTTCGGCCCCGACGATGACACAGCGCCAATCCGACCGTTTCACGAGCGTGTGGTAAACCGCCAGCTCATGGTCGATGCGCGCGCCGGTGAACCCAACGGCCAGCACAAAAGGCGCTTGGATATGGCGCAGGGCTTTATCGAAGTCGGTGCTGTCTTGTTCCGGGATTCGGTGCAGCCGGTTTTGGGGGATTGCCGCAATTTGATCCGGTGTCAGCGAATCCATATCGCCGATCACGGCTTGCGGCACATGGCCCGCTGCCAAGGCGGGCACCGCGCCCCCATCGGCCGCAACCAATAGCGGCGCAAGGGCCAAAGCCTCTTGCAGGTCGCCCGCACCCAGCGCCCCACCGCCAAGCAGCGTTACGCCCCCATCGCTCTGAACCAGAGCGGTCGCATTCTCGCCGTTTTTCAGAGCAAACTCCTTGGAATGGCCCAATTCCCGACGCCTTTGTCAGCAATCAATTTGCTACACCAAAGCCCGAGATGGTAAAAATGCCTGGTTCGTCCCGGGTGAACAGAGTGAAGCAGATCAATGAGTGACGCGAACAAAATCCTCACGGTGTCCTATGGCACCTTCTCTTGTACGCTGGAAGGCTTTGATGAGCCATTTTCGGCGATGAAAGCGATTGCGGAATACTTCCGCGACCTCGCTGCTGAGGACCGTTACTTTGGCGCTGAGCCCCCGACCCCGGATGCCGAAGCCCTTCACCGCATCACCGAAGCCGCAATCCAGCGCCGGGTTGAGGCGCGCATCAGCGAACAAGGCCTGATCATGCGCCCGAGCGAGGGCGAAACCGCCCTGCCCGCCACGCCTGCGCAAGCTGGCGAGCTGGCCGAGGCAGCCCCTGATGTCTCGCCCGAGGCGGATGCAGCACCCGCAGACACACCTGTAGAAGCTGCCACGGTGGACGAGTCGGACGACGAACCTGAGGTTGATCAGCCCGAAGCCGAGGAAGAAGCGCCTGAGCCGGAGGCACAGGCCGGGTCAGCTGGCACGCTGCTGGCTGCTGGTGCCGCGATCTTGGCGGGTGGCGCGCTGAGCCAAGCTGCCGCCAATGACGCGCCGGAAGGCGAAGACGCAGCCGTTGAGACCGGAGAAACCGAAGCCGAGCCCGCCGAAATGACCGCTGAGACAGCGGATGAGGCGGCACCTGCCGAAATCTCGGAAGAGACCGTCGAGGAAGCGCCCGACGCAGTCGAGCCTGTGACCGAGGATCGCGACACCGCAATCGAAGAAAAAAGTGCTGACGCCCCTAAGGCCGATCTGGCCGAGGATGCGGATGGCGAAAACGCCGATGATAGCGCTGAGCCTTTCGAGGCCGAGGCACCCGGCGACGACACCATTGCCGCCGTAACCGCCGCCCTGGCGGAGGACGATGACAACGCTGCAACCGACGAGATGGCGGCTGAGGCTGAGGCTGAGGCTGAGGCTGAGGCTGAGGCTGAGGCTGAGGCTGAGGCTGAGGCTGAGGCTGAGGCTGAGGCTGAGGCTGAGGAAATTCAAGGCGACGACGATGCGCAAGATGCCATCGCAGCGGCCTTGGCTGAGGAAGCCGAGGAACCCCTTGCTGACGCCCCCGAAGCCGACGAGGCAGGCTCAGTCGCGGATATGGCCGACGCCCCCGTCGCAGAAGGCGATGCGGAGGAGGTGATTGCCGCCGAGGCAGACGCGGAAGACATCCCGGCAGATGCCGCACCTGAGGCAGACGCGGAACCCGCGCCGGTCGCTGAGCATGAGGCGGATGGGCCAGAAGCAGCTGAGGCAGACGCCGAGACGGTCGATGTTGACGCCGAAGAGCCTGTGGCCGCCGAGAACGAGGGTGAAACGCCCGCAGCCACGTTCACCGCCGACAGCGAAGAGGCCGACGAAAACGCCTTTGCCGATGTCGCCGATGGCACGGAAGACGATGATGACAGCGGCGAAGACGTGTTCTTCGGGGCCGCTGCGGCTGCTGGTACCGCGATTGCGGGTGCCACGGTTGCCGAGCGCCTCGCCCGCCTGCGCCGCGCCGCTGCCGAAGAAGAAGCCCAAGAAAGCGCCGAAGCCACCGTTGCTGCCGCGGTTCAGGCCAGCGTTGATGCAGGCGCGATTGATCTGGATGCCAACCAGCCGGGTGACGACGCTGTGGCAACATCCGACGCCGCCGAAGAGGACAACGCCGAGGATTCGATTGGTGCCTTGGGCGATACCCTGCGCGCCATCGGTGCCCTGCCACCCTCCGACGAGGGCGCGGATGCATCCGAGGCCGAGGCAGAGGAACCCGCCGAGACCGAAGACGCCGCAAGCGAGGCCGAAGAGGAAGCCGCAACCCCCGAGGAAGCGACGCTCGACCCCAGCGAAGAGGCCGCTTTGCAAGCCGAACTGGCCGCCATCGCAGCCGAAAGCAAATCGGACCCGGAGGCGGCCACCCCCGAAGCCGACGACGCAACAAGCCAAGCAGATGAGGCCGAAAACTCGCCCCGCGAGGCGCTTCAAGACGCCGTCAACAGCCGCAGCGCTGAAACCGATCGGCTGTTCGAAGCCACCGACAGCCGCATGTCGACCCAGGAAACCTCGCGCCGCCGGGCGAATATCGAGCATCTGAAAGCCGCCGTCGCCGCTCGCCAAGCCGAAGCGCAGCTTGAGCCCATGCCGACCGAGGCCAGCGCCGATAGCACTGCAGATTACCGCGAGGATTTGGCCCAAGTCATGCGCCCGCGCCGTGTGCGGGTGGATGTGACGCGCCGCCGTCGCTCGGAAACCCGCCAGACCCCGCTGGTCCTGGTATCAGAACAGCGCATCGATGAAGAAGACAACGCGGGCGAACCCGCCTCGCCCGTCCGCCCCCGCCGCGTCAGCGCGCCGGAGGCCACGACCGAACGCCAAGTGCCCCCGCTGGCTGCCGTGCCGGAAAGCCCGGAAGTGGCCCCGGTCGATGATGCAGAGCCGAACCAGCGCCGCATGCCCAACAGCTTGGCCATCTTGGCACAGCGCGCGGCCTCTCTCATGCGGTCGAACCGTAATGCGGAACCGGCCAATGACCCCGAAGCCGCACCAACGGCTCCGCCCCCCCTGGCTGCCGACGCCGGCCAACGCTTCGCCCAGGCTTTAGAAGCCAGCGACGCGGTGGAAATCGAAGATGTTGTGGTGCTGGCCGCCCGCTTCTTTGCCACCGATCTGGGCCAACCCGATTTCAGCCGCGATGCGCTGTTTGGCGTGATCAGCGACGCCACCGATGACAGCATTGCCCCGGCGGAAAGCCAGGCGGCGTTGGATCATCTGGTGAATGCGGGCACGATCGAGGCCTCGGGCAATGGTGGTTTCCGCCTCGCGGCGCACTGACCACACCTCGGCGATTTCAGCCAAGCACCAAAGGCAACGCCCGATCAGGTTTGATCGGGGTCTTTTTGCGTGTCTGATACGGCGGCATCAGGGTCGGCCTGGCCCACCCCGATAAAGATCGCCTTGAGCGGAAAGGCCCAAAGCACGCCGAGCGCGATGTATATGATCAGCTCCAACCAGATCGATGGGCGCTCAAACAGGCTCATGATCCACCAGGCCAGCCCGATATAGACGGGCAGCCCAACCACCAGAAACAAAAGCGACAAACGGCGACGGGTTTTGTAGCTCAGCGCCATGTGCATCTCCGTTTCGTCTGGATCAATCCGCGAATGGGTCCGTGACCAGGATCGTATCATCCCGTTCGGGTGACGTAGACAGTAGCGCGACCGGGCATTGGATCAATTCTTCGATCCGGCGCACATATTTGATCGCTTCTGCTGGCAAATCGGCCCAAGATCGCGCCCCTTCGGTCGACGCCTGCCAGCCCGGCATGGTCTCGTAAATCGGGGTGACGCGCGCCTGCTGATCGGCGGCGATGGGCAGGTAATCAACCCGTTCACCATCCAATTCATAGCCGACGCAAATCTTAAGCTCATCAAACCCGTCCAACACGTCGAGCTTGGTTAGGGCAATGCCGCTAACGCCCGAGGTCGCACAAGTCTGGCGCACCAGAACCGCATCGAACCAGCCGCAGCGGCGCTTGCGCCCGGTGGTGGTGCCAAATTCATGCCCGCGTTCGCCCAAACGCTGCCCATCGGCATCTTCCAATTCAGTCGGGAACGGGCCTTCGCCGACGCGGGTGGTGTAGGCTTTCACAATGCCCAGCACAAAATCGATGGCCCCGGGCCCCAAGCCAACACCCGTGGCCGCCTGTCCGGCAATCACGTTGGACGAGGTGACAAAAGGATAGGTGCCAAAATCGATATCCAAAAGCGCGCCCTGGGCACCTTCAAACAGAATGCGCCGCCCCGCGCGGCGCGCATCGGTCATGACTTTCCACACCGGGGCGGCATAGCGCAGAATCTCGGGTGCGATCGCGCGCAGTTTTTCAAGCAACCCGTCGCGATCGACCGGCTGCAAGCCCAGCCCCCGGCGCAGCGCGTCGTGGTGGACCAGGGCGCGGTCGACACGCGCCTCAAGCGTTGCATCATCCGCTAGATCAGCGACCCGCACAGAACGGCGGCCAACCTTATCCTCGTAGGCCGGGCCAATGCCCCGCCCCGTTGTACCGATTTTGGCGACCGAGTTCTGCGATTCCCGGGCGCGATCTAACTCGCCATGGATCGGCAGGATCAGGGGCGTGTTTTCGGCGATCATCAGCGTATCGGGCGTCAAGTCGATGCCTTGCGCCCGCACCGTCGCGATCTCGTCGATCAGATGCCAGGGGTCCAGCACGACACCATTGCCAATCACGCTAAGCTTGCCCGGCCGCACAATCCCCGATGGCAAGGCGTGAAGCTTGTAGACATTGCCGTCGATGACCAGCGTATGCCCGGCATTGTGACCGCCTTGAAACCGCGCGATCACGTCGGCCCGCTCACTCAGCCAATCAACGATCTTACCTTTGCCCTCATCGCCCCATTGGGCGCCGACAACCACAACATTGGCCATTCCAGAGGATCCCCTTTTCGCCGGTATTGCGCAAACAGGGGCCGCTATACCGGGATGCGCGCAGCACGGGAACCAGAAACTGACGCATTTGCTTTTTCAAGGCTTGCTGCAGCGCAGAACCGTTCAATCTCTTTTTACTGCGAATATGAAAAATGCTTGCGCAAACATCCGTATTTCATCTTATGGTTGTGCTGCACCTCTTGCGGCGCGCTGTCGCATCTCATAAGTAGGCGCAAATTTGATCCGGGGGCGGCACCCCTGGCGACACGAAGGGCCCGCCCATGGAAAACGTAATCCTCGTCGTCCATCTGATCCTTGCAATTTGTCTGATTGGCGTTGTGCTTTTGCAGCGTTCGGAAGGCGGCGGATTGGGCATGGGCGGCGGCGGTGGCGTTGTCACCGGGCGTCAGGCGGCGACCGCGTTGGGCAAATTGACCTGGGCCTTTGCAATCGCGTTTCTGGCCACCTCGATCACGCTGACGATCATCGCGGCGCAGAACTCGGCCAACGATTCGGTCTTGGATCGTTTGGGCGTCAGCCCCGCGCCGGTCGAAGAAACCGATGGCCCCGCGTTGCCGCCCGCGTCCGACCTGTTGCCGCCGATTTCCAGCGATGCACCAGCCCTGCCCCCGCGCACGGACTAATCGGATTTTTCAGAATATCTTGGGTTTCGGCCCGGTTGTCCAACACCATCTAGCGCGGCTGCTTGCGGTCTAACCGCGAATCCTGTTATCCTTAAACCCCGTGATAGTTGGATAACTGGCGGCTGACGCGACATGCGTTTGACACGCCAACACGGGAGAGATCGGGCAGTATGGCGCGCTTTATTTTCATCACCGGCGGTGTTGTGTCTTCGCTTGGCAAGGGCCTGGCCTCGGCGGCCTTGGGGGCCTTGCTGCAAGCGCGCGGGTTCACCGTCAGACTGCGCAAGCTTGACCCTTATCTCAACGTCGACCCCGGCACGATGAGCCCATTTGAACATGGTGAGGTGTTTGTCACCGATGACGGGGCCGAAACCGATTTGGATCTGGGTCATTATGAACGCTTCACGGGCGTCGCGGCACGCAAAACCGATAGCGTCAGTTCGGGTCGAATCTATTCCAACGTGCTCGAACGCGAACGGCGCGGCGATTACCTGGGCAAAACGATCCAGGTGATTCCCCATGTGACGAATGAGATCAAAGATTTCATCGCCATTGGCGAGGATGAGGTTGATTTCATGCTCTGCGAAATCGGCGGCACCGTTGGCGATATCGAAGGCTTGCCGTTTTTCGAAGCCATCCGCCAGTTCGCCCAAGATAAGCCGCGCGGCCAGTGCATGTTCATGCATCTGACGCTGCTGCCCTACATCAAAGCCTCGGGCGAGTTGAAAACCAAACCCACCCAGCACAGCGTGAAAGAGCTACGCTCGATCGGGATCGCACCGGATATTCTGGTCTGCCGGTCTGAGGGGCCAATCCCCGCCAAGGAACGTGAGAAGCTGGCTCTGTTCTGCAATGTGCGCCCGGATTCAGTGATCGCCGCGCAAGATCTGAAATCGATCTACGAAGCCCCCTTGGCCTATCACCGCGAAGGTCTGGATCAGGCCGTGCTGGATGCCTTTCAGATCAACCCGGCCCCGCGCCCGGATCTGAGCGTTTGGGAAGACGTCGCCGACCGCATCAACAACCCCGAGGGCGAGGTGCGCGTCGCCATCGTCGGCAAATATACGCAGTTGGAAGATGCCTATAAAAGCATTGCCGAGGCGCTGACTCATGGCGGCATGGCCAATCGGGTCAAGGTGAAGGCCGAATGGATCGATGCGGAGATTTTCGAAGGCCAAGATGCTGCCCCGCATCTAGAGGATTTTGACGCCATCCTTGTGCCCGGCGGATTTGGCGAGCGCGGCACTGAGGGCAAAATCAAAGCCGCTGAATTCGCACGTACGCGCGGTGTGCCTTATTTGGGCATTTGCTTGGGCATGCAGATGGCCGTGATCGAAGCGGCCAGAAACCTAGCTGATTTGGGCGATGCCGGATCAGAAGAATTCGACCATGAGGCTGGGAAAAAGCGTTTCACACCAGTGGTTTACCACCTGAAGGAATGGGTGCAGGGCAATCACAAGGTCGAACGTAAAGTGACCGATGACAAGGGTGGCACCATGCGCCTGGGTGCCTATGATGCGGTTTTGGCCGATGGGTCGAAAGTGGCCGAGGTGTACGGCAACACCACAATCGAAGAACGCCATCGCCATCGTTATGAGGTCGACATCAAATACCGCGAGGCTTTGGAAAACCAGGGCCTGGTGTTTTCAGGCATGTCGCCGGATGGGCGTTTGCCCGAGATTGTCGAGGTGAAAGACCATCCCTGGTTCATCGGCGTACAGTTCCACCCAGAGTTGAAATCAAAACCTTTCGCGCCGCACCCGCTGTTCCGCGATTTTGTGCGGGCCGCGAAAGACAACTCTCGCTTGGTCTGAGGAGTATCAGGACCGCCTCACGCCCCGGCGGGTTGGGTGGCGATCACCTCATCACGGATGATTTCGGCGATCAGTTTGCAATCATCGACCGAGAAGGTCAGCGGCAGGCGCATATCAATCAGGCCCGACAAGATCGCGTCTGTTTTGGGCAGGCGTTGTTCGGGCGCGTAGCGCCAGCTGTCATAGCGCGAGGTGAAGGCCACCGGCACCTCTGCGCCGAACCACTTCAACTCAACCCCGCGGGCACCCGTCGCGCTCAAGAACGCATTGATCTGATCCGGAGCAAACCGAGGTAGCAGGAACTGGATCGAAGATCCGACGATGCGTTCCTCGGGCGCACGCTCAATAACTTGCAGCCCGGGGGTGTTGCGCAACCCATCCTCTACCGCTGCATAAAGCGCATTCCAGCGCGCCACCTGGGCGGGCAGATCCGAAAGCTGCGGACGCAGGATTGCCGCCCGCAAATTGTCCATCCTACCCGAGACATTAGGCGTCAGGTACTTGATCTTTTCGAACCTATCCACAGGCGGAACCGCCTTATGCCGCCCAAAAAGCATGTAACTTCCCGACAAAACGACCGCGCGCGCCATGGCATCGGGATCGTCCGAGATCAAAAACCCACCTTCGCCCGAGTTCAGGTGCTTATAGGTCTGGGTGGAGTAGCATCCGAACACCCCATGGCGGCCCGACGGCACATCGCGCCAGAACGCGCCCATCGTATGGGCGCAGTCTTCGATCACCGGCACCTCAGCCGCGTTACACATATCCATCAGCCGATCCATGTCGCAGATATGGCCGCGCATATGGCTAAGCAGCAGGGCCGCCGCCCCGGTTGTTTCTAGCTTTTCTTCCAGGTCATCCAGGTCGATGGTCAGCGCTTCGGTGGTTTCAACAAAAACCGGCTCTGCCCCGACACTCGCAATCGCGCCGGGCACGGGCGCAAGTGTGAACCCGTTCGACAATACCTTATCACCTGCCCCGATACCAAGCGCGCGCAGGGCGCAGCCCATCGCATAGCCGCCGGAGGCCACGGCAATCGCGTATTTCGCCCCGGTGAAGGCGGCAAACTCCTCCTCTAACAGCGCGGTTTCACCTGCCTCCCCCTCGGCCAGGTTGTAGCGGTGCAACCGGCCATGGCGCAGAACGGCCATTGCGGCCTCAATCCCAGCGTCTGGGATGGGTTCTTGTTGCGTGAAGCTGCCTGTGAATACGCTTTTCATATCGCCGAGGATTAGGCGGCCCACCAGCAAGGTCAATGGCAATGACGCGGCAAAGGTCTATTGCAGCAGGGCGGCCACGGTCGCTTCGAGATCGTCGAAATGATCCAGCAAAGCTTCGGGCTGTAAATCGGCCACGGCGCGGCCGGTTGGCCCAAACGTAACCAGAACCGAAGCAATGCCAGCCGCGCGCGCGGCTTCGCGGTCCGTCACAGTGTCTCCGATCAAACAAGCGCGGCCCACCACCCCACCGGCGCGGTCGATCGCCGCCAAAACAGGCGCGGCATCCGGTTTACGGGTCGGCAAACTGTCAGCCCCGATCATCGACGCGAAGCGATCCCGAATGCCAAGCCGCTGCAACAGGGTTTCAGCCAACCCTTCGGGCTTGTTGGTGCAAATGCCCACCGCCACCCCATCCGCCCGCAACCGATCCACCGCCTCGATCGCACCGGGATAAAGCGAGGTGTACCGGTCGATCGCTGCGCCATAGGCCTCAAGCAAAATAGGAAAACCGGCGTCGATCATCGCCTCTTGCTCAGCCCCGGCTAGCCCCGCGCGCGCGCAAGCCAGGCCTAGCATCGCACGCCCGCCGCGAAAGGCGGTCGCATCATCGGCACCCGGCACCAGTCTTTCGCCAAGGCCCAAAGCGTCCAACGCGACATTGGCGGCGGCAATTAGATCGCCGCTGGTATCCGCCAAGGTGCCATCCAAATCGAAAATAACGCAGCGCATGACATATCCCCCTGGGCAGATTTCCGCCCATTGCTGTTACAGGCCGTTGGGCAAAGTGACCAGTCGCCCGCTTGCGCCAAAGCCGCCCTTGGGTAAAACCAGGGCAAAACGAGGGAAAGCAGACCGACAATGACCAGCAAACAGGCCCCGCGCGCCATTGCATTGATTGTGCTGGCAGCCGGCGCAGGCACGCGTATGAACTCCGATCTGCCTAAGCCGCTGCATCCTTTGGGGGGCGTGCCACTTGTGGCGCATGCGTTGGAGGCAGGGCGCGCATTGGAGCCGTCGCGCATCGTCGTGGTCACCGGGCATGGGGCCGAGGCGGTCGAGGCCGCAGTTACAGCCCACGCGCCCGAAGCGATTTGTGTGCGCCAGACCGAGCAATTGGGCACCGGCCACGCCGTGTTGCAAGCGGCTCAGGCCTTAGAAGGCTTCGGTGGCGATGCGCTGGTGTTATACGCCGACACGCCCTTTATCTCAGCCACCACGCTGCAAGAAATGCGCGCGGCACGCGTCAAGCATGACGTTGTTGTGCTTGGCTTCGACGCCGCCGAACCCGGGCGTTATGGGCGATTGATCCTAGAGGGCGACGAGCTGGTCAAAATCGTTGAGGCCAAGGATGCGAGCCCGGCTGAACTGGCCGTGTCCACCTGCAACTCGGGCCTCTTGGCGGCAGATGCCCAGGTCTTGATGCGGCTGCTTGGTCAGGTCACCGATGACAATGCCGCGGGTGAGTTTTATTTGACCGACGTTCCGGGTCTGGCTCGGGCCGACGGTCTGAGCGCGACCGCGATCCTCTGCGATGAGGCCGAGACACTGGGTATCAATTCGCGGGCCGAACTGGCCGCAGCCGAAGCTGCGTTTCAAACCAACCGACGCAGCGCGCTTTTGGAAGATGGGGTCACTCTTTTGGCCCCAGAAACCGTGTTCCTATCACTTGATACGGTGATCGGACGCGACGCGGTGATAGAGCAAAACGTGGTCTTCGGGCCAGGGGTCACGGTCGAATCCGGCGCGCGTATCCGTGCCTTTTCCCATTTGGAAGGTTGCCATGTGAGCGGCGGCGCAATTGTTGGCCCTTACGCGCGCCTGCGGCCAGGCGCTGAGCTTGGCAATAGCAGCCGCATCGGCAATTTCGTCGAGATCAAAGCCGCCCAGATCGGCGAAGGGGCCAAGGTCAACCATCTGACCTATATCGGCGACGCTGAAATCGGGGATGGCACCAATATCGGCGCGGGGACCGTCACCTGCAATTATGACGGCGTGATGAAACACAAAACCGTTGTTGGGAAAAACGCATTTATCGGCTCGGACACCATGCTGGTTGCGCCGGTGACTGTGGGCGACAACGCGATGACCGCCTCGGGCTCTGTTGTGACAGAAAACGTGCCTGATGGGGCCTTGGCCCTGGGCCGTTCCAAACAAGTTAACAAACCGGGCCTCGCCACCAAATTGATGGCGCGATTGCGCGCGATCAAAGCCCAGAAAACCGGCAAGAAAGGGTAATCTTATGTGCGGTATCGTCGGTGTATTGGGCAAACACGAGGTTGCCCCCATCCTGGTGGAGGCACTGAAGCGTCTGGAATACCGGGGCTATGACAGCGCCGGCATCGCCACGTTGAAGGATGGGCATTTGGATCGCCGTCGGGCGGTTGGCAAGCTGGTGAACCTGTCCGACCTGTTGGTCCATAACCCTTTGGCGGGCAAAGCCGGGATCGGCCATACACGCTGGGCCACCCATGGCGCGCCTACGGAAAAGAACGCCCACCCGCATCGTGCGGGGCGCGTGGCGGTGGTGCATAACGGGATCATCGAAAACTTCCGCGATCTGCGGGCGCAATTGTCCGGTCGCGTATTCGAAAGCGAAACCGATACCGAAACCGTCGCCCAGCTTTGCGAACATCATCTGGAGGCCGGGTTAACCCCGCGCGAAGCGGCAGCCGAAACGCTAAAAGCGCTCGAAGGGGCCTTTGCCCTCGCCTTCCTCTTTGACGGGGAAGACGATCTGATTGTCGCAGCCCGGCGTGGCTCACCCCTGGCCATTGGCCATGGTGAGGGTGAGATGTTTGTCGGCTCCGACGCCATCGCGCTTGGCCCGCTGACCAGCAAGATCACCTATCTTGAAGAAGGCGACTATGCCTTCGTGACCCGCGCGGGCGTCGAGATCTACAATGCTGATGGGCAGTTGGCCAATCGCGAAGCACGCGAGATCGCCGCCCAAGCCGCGCAAATCGACAAGGCCGGCCATAAGCATTTCATGGCCAAGGAAATCTTTGAACAACCTGTGGTGCTGTCCGATTGCCTGGGCGCCTATTCCGATGGCACGCAGGTGCAACTGCCGGGTGGCGAGATCGACTTTGCCAAGACTGATCGCCTGGTTCTGGTGGCCTGCGGGACGGCTTATTACGCCTGCTGCGTTGCGAAATACTGGTTCGAGCAATTGGCAGGCCTGCCCTGCGATACCGATATCGCGTCGGAATATCGCTATCGCGAACCGCCGGTTTCAGATCGTTCCACCGCGCTGTTTGTCAGCCAATCCGGCGAAACTGCCGATACGCTCGCTGCCCTGCGCTATGCGGCTGATAAGGCCGCGCGCATCCTGTCGGTTGTGAATGTGCCCGAAAGCTCCATCGCGCGGGAATCGCATCAGGCGCTGCCGATCATGGCAGGGGTTGAGGTCGGCGTGGCCTCGACCAAAGCCTTCATGAACCAATTGGGGGTTCTGGCACATCTGGCGATCCTGGCCGCACGCCAGCGTGGCAAGATCGACGCCGCGCGCGAGGCGGAGCTTTTGGCGACGCTCAACACATTGCCCGGTCTGATCAATCAAGCCCTGGCGCTAGAGCCAAAAATAGCCAAACGCACCAGCAAACTGGCCGAGGCGCAATCGGTTCTATTCCTAGGCCGGGGCGCGATGTTCCCCATGGCGCTTGAAGGCGCGCTAAAACTGAAAGAAATCAGCTATATACACGCCGAAGGCTATGCCAGTGGCGAGCTAAAACACGGCCCCATCGCCCTGGTCGACAAATCCGTGCCCGTGGTCGTGATGGCCCCGCGCGACGCGCTTTTCGACAAAACCGTGTCGAACATGCAGGAGGTTTTGGCGCGCGAAGGGCGCGTTTGGCTGATCACCGATGCCAAGGGCGCGGCCGAAGCTGGGGAAGGTGTGTGGCAAACCCTTGTCATGCCGACGGTTGACCCGATCCTGGCCCCGCTGCTTTACGCGGTGCCCGCGCAGATGATCGCCTATCATACCGCTCTCCACAAAGGCACCGATGTCGATCAACCGCGCAACCTAGCCAAATCCGTGACCGTCGAGTGACGCCGCAGACCGCCATTGCCGCGCTGCGGGCCCAAGCCGATCCGGACCGCGCTGCGCAAATGCGCGCCTATCACAAATTCGACCGGGAATATCTGGGCCTATCGAATGCAACCTCGGGCGCGCTTGCCACGGAATGGCGCAAGGCGCTGGATCAAGGCGGGTTGGCGCGCTTGGCCGAGGGGCTTTGGCGCAGCGATATTTTCGAGGCACGCATCGCCGCCGGAAAGCTTTTCATACAAGCACGGATGCGGCCCGATGATCACGTCGCCTGGGCTTGGATCACCAGTGTTGTGCCCGAGTTTGATTCCTGGGCCATCGCCGATGCCGTTGCGATGGGCGGCCAGAGGCGGCTGGTGCAAGACCCCGGCCGCCTGGACACGCTGCAATCTTGGACGCAATCCGATCACCTCTGGACCCGGCGCGCCGCTTTTGTCTTTGCCCTGCCCTTTTGTAAATCACGGCACCCAAACACCACGGAACAAGCCGCACGCGCGCAAATCCTGACTTGGTGCAGCGCACTGGCCCATGACCCTGAATGGTTCATCCAAAAAGCCATCGCCTGGTGGCTGCGCGACCTATCGAAGCGCGACCCGGACACGGTGGCAGAATGGCTGCAAGCAAATGGCGCGACGCTCAAACCCTTTGCGCGAAAAGAAGCCTCCAAATACCTGCCCGATTGAGCGCTCCCTCTTCATCTGGCCCAAAATACCCCTGGGGGTTTGGGGGCAGCGCCCCCAAGACGGCGCTCACACGACAGGCACGCCGCCGCTCAGAACGGTCAGAAACCACTCCCGGTCGATATTGCCGCCGCAAAGAATGACCCCAACTTTCTTGCCGCGCATCCGGTCACGTTCTTGCATCAATGCCGCCAAAGGCGCGGCCCCCGCACCCTCAGCCAGATTATGCGTGTCGGCGTAGTAAATCCGTATGGCCTCAGCCACCTCGGCGTCCGAAACGGTTACGATCCGCGCGGCTTTTGACCCGTAGATTTCTAGCGCTTCGGGCACCGGCACGCGCACGGCCATGCCATCAGCAAAGGTATCGGCGCTTTCGGTTTCAACCGGATGACCTGCGTCAACCGAGAGTTTCGCGGTTTGCGCATTTTCCGAAACCACGCCGATGATATCGGTCTTCAGCCCGAGGGCATCGCGCGCCAAGATCGTACCGCAGATGCCCGAGCCGCAGCCAATCGGCACATAGATCGCATCAAGATCAGGCACAGCCGTCAGCAACTCCAGCCCATAGGTTGCCACCCCACGCACCAATTCGCGGTGGAAAGGCGGCACAATCATCAGCCCTTCTTCTTCGGCGACGCGGAAGGCTTCGGTCTTGGCGGTGTCGAAATCCGCGCCGAATTCAATCAGCTCCGCGCCAAAGGCCCGCATGGCCGCGTTCTTTTCGACCGAATTGCCAAAGGGCACATAAACCTTTGCGATCAATCCTGCGGCCAACGCCTGGCGGGCCTGGCCTTGGCCATGATTGCCGCGCGTGGCCGTGCAGATGCCTTTGGCCTCTGGATGGGCGCGGGTCAGCCAATCGATGAAGGTGATCGCGCCACGGATTTTGAAGGCGCCGGTCGGGCTGTGGTTTTCGTGTTTCACCCAAACCTCTGCCCCCACCCGCGCGGCCAGTTGCGGCCAGGCATATTGTGGCGTCGGGGTCATATGCTGGCGCACCAAATGATGGGCGGCTTCAAGGTCTTCCAGGCTGAACTGCATCGTCGATCCCCCTTTGCCGCGACACTCTATGGCAGCGCGTTTGGGTTGCAAGAGCCGGGTCCGAGGCGGAAAGCTGGCGCAAACCAAAAGGGGCTGGATTACATGCATATTGTCATCACAGGTGCCAATCGCGGGATTGGTGCGGGGCTGACCAAAGCCTATCGCGCGGCAGGTCATCAGGTCACGGGAACCGCGCGCGATGGATCAACCGGGGCGCGGTTGGATGTGACCGATCCAGGCTCTCACAGCGCATTTGCCGAGGCTTTGGCGGGGCAGAGCATCGATCTGTTGATCTGCAATGCCGGTGTTTACCTCGACCGCGGCGCACAGCTCGACACTGGGTATCCGCCCGAGATGTGGGCCGAGGCGTTTGCCACAAATGTCACCGGCGTGTTTCTGACCATCCAAACCCTGCTGCCGCATTTGCGGCGCAGCCAGGGCGCGAAGATCGCCATTATCTCCAGCCAGATGGCATCCCACACGCGCGCGCCGGGGGGCAGCTATATTTATCGAGCATCGAAAGCCGCCGTTTTGAACCTGGGGCGCAACCTGGCCACCGATCTTGCGCCGGAGGCCATCGCGGTTGGGATTTATCACCCGGGGTGGGTGCAAACCGATATGGGTGGGGAGGCGGCAGATATCGATATTGCGGCATCGGTGTCGGGGCTGATGGATCGCTTTGCGGATTTGGACCTGGCACGTACCGGCTGTTTTGAGACCTGGGATGGTCAGACGCATCCCTATTGAGAGTGGCTTCGCTGCCTTCGGCATCGACCCGCCGGGGGCGCTGCCCCCGGACCCCCGGGGTATTTTGAGCCAGATGAAGAAGTACGCGCGCGACATGAGCACCCTTGCGGCCCGCCGGTCGCCCCCGTAAGACGCGCGCGGAAGGTTAGAGAGCGCAGTTTAATGCCCATTCTTGTGATGAAATTCGGTGGCACCTCGGTCGCCACGCTGGATCGCATTCGCCGCGCGGCCAAGCGTGTTGGGCGCGAGGTCGCCAATGGTTACGATGTGATCGTCATTGTCTCGGCCATGTCGGGCAAGACCAATGAGTTGGTTGGCTGGGTGGAAGAGACCTCGCCGCTTTTTGATGCAAGGGAATATGATGCGGTGGTCAGTTCGGGCGAGAACGTGACCGCCGGTCTGATGGCACTGACGCTGCAAGAGATGGATGTGCCAGCGCGCAGTTGGCAAGGCTGGCAGGTGCCGTTGAAAACGACCTCGGCCCATGCCAGCGCGAGGATCGAAGAGATCCCGACCGACAACATCAATGCCAAGTTCGATGAAGGCATGCGCGTGGCCGTGGTCGCAGGCTTCCAAGGGATTAGTCCCGAGGGGCGGATCACGACGCTGGGGCGCGGCGGGTCGGACACGACGGCAGTGGCCTTTGCGGCGGCTTTCGGGGCCGAGCGCTGCGATATCTACACCGATGTCGATGGCGTTTACACCACCGACCCGCGCATCACGTCGAAGGCGCGCAAGCTGGAAAAAATCGCCTTTGAGGAAATGCTGGAACTGGCCAGCCTAGGCGCGAAGGTGTTGCAAACACGGTCGGTCGAGTTGGCGATGCGCTACAATGTGCGCCTGCGCGTGCTGTCGAGCTTTGAGGAAATGTCGGATAATGCGGGCACATTGGTCTGCGCCGAGGAGGATATCGTGGAAAGCAATGTTGTCGCTGGCGTGGCCTATTCGCGCGATGAGGCCAAAATGACCCTGCAGCATGTCGAAGACCGCCCCGGCATTGCCGCCGCGATCTTTGGCCCCTTGGCCGAGGCTGGGGTCAATGTGGATATGATCGTGCAGAACATCTCGGAAGGTGGCACCACCGACATGACTTTCTCCTGCCCCACCAATGAGGTGGCGCGGGCGGAAAAGGCGCTGGCCGATGCCAAAGCGGCGGGTGAGGTCGATTTCAAAGGTCTCGTGGCCGATACCGATGTTTGCAAGGTTTCGATCGTGGGGATCGGGATGCGATCCCATGCCGGGGTCGCGTCGAAAATGTTCCAAACGCTGCGGGATGAGGGGATCAATATCAAAGTGATCACCACCTCCGAGATCAAAGTCAGCGTGCTGGTTGACCGCAAGTATATGGAACTGGCCGTGCAGGCATTGCATGACGCGTTTGGGTTGGAACGCGCCGCCTAAGCCCAAGCTTCCAGGCCTGATCATATTTCGGGATTTCGGGCTTAAGCCAAGCAAATCGTTGGCGCAGATCGCGTTCTTGTCGTCACGGCAGACGCCTGCCCCATTGCGCCCTGCCCCGCTGGCGCGGTATGGCTTGCCCCCGGGGTTCGGACGCAACACGCACCACCCGGACGAGCGAGGGACATGGCCCAGGGCACTGAAACCGAGAGCCGCAAACTGCTAAGCCGTTTGCAGGCGGTGATGGCTGAGGCTGCCGAAGGGCAGGAACGGCTGGATCGGATCACCCATCTGATTGCCGATTCCATCGGGACCGAGGTCTGTTCCATCTACCTTCTGCGCGACAGCGATACGCTGGAGTTATGCGCGACCCAGGGCCTGGCGCCCGAATCCGTGCACGTTACGCGGATGCGGATTGGCGAGGGGTTGGTGGGGCGCGTTGCGCTCAAATCCCGCGCGATCAACACCGCGAACGCCCCGAATGAGCGCGGCTTTCGCTACATGCCCGAAACCGGCGAGGAACGCTTTTCCAGCTTTCTAGGGGTGCCGATCCAACGTTTGGGCGAACGTCTGGGCGTTTTGGTCGTGCAATCCAAGGAAGCGCGCGAGTTTTCCGATGATGAGGTTTACGCGCTTGAAGTCGTGGCCATGGTCATTGCTGAGATGACCGAATTGGGCGCCTTTGTCGGCGAAGGCGCGGCGCTGAGCGCGCGTCATCAGAACCAGGTCATGATCCGGGGCGGTTGCGCCCAAGAGGGCGCGGCCATGGGCCATGTCTGGTTGCATGAGCCGCGCGTGGTCGTGACACGCCCCGTGGCCGATGACCCGGCTGAGGAGTTAGATCGCCTGCACAAGGCCGTCGATCAGCTACGCACCGATATCGACAAGATGCTGACACGCGCACCCGCCGCCGACACCGAACAGCGCGAGGTGATCGAGGCCTATCGCATGTTCGCACGATCCCGCGGTTGGATGCGGCGGATGGAAGAAGACATCGGCCTGGGCCTCAGCGCCGAGGCCGCTGTCGAGAAAGAACAATCCACCGCCCGCGCCCGCATGGAAACCGTGCCCGATGCCTATCTGCGCGACCGGTTGCACGATCTGGATGATCTGTCGAACCGGCTGCTGCGGCTTTTGACCGGCCAGGGCAGCGATACCGGCGCGGATTTGCCGGACGATCCGATCCTGGTTGCCCGCAATATCGGGCCAGCGGAACTGTTGGATTACGGTCGCGGCCTCAAAGGGGTCGTGCTGGAAGAAGGCTCCGTCGGTAGCCACGCCACCATCGTTGCGCGCGCGCTGGCCATTCCGCTGGTGATCAATGCCGGGCGGATCACAACCGAGGCGCTGAACGGCGATCCGATCTTGGTCGACGGCGATCAGGGCATCGTGCATCTGCGCCCCGAAGACACGGTTTCAAGCGCCTTTCGCGATAAGCTGGCGATGCAGGCGGCGGCGCAGGAACGCTATGCCTCGATCCGCGAAAAGAAAGCCGAAACGCTTTGCGGCACGGTGGTCTCGCTGCAGATGAATGCAGGGCTGATGGCTGATCTGCCCTCCCTGTCCTCCTCGGGCGCGGAAGGTGTTGGGTTGTTCCGGACCGAGCTTCAATTTCTGACCCGCAACAAGGTGCCGCGCCGGGGCGAGTTGGCGGCGCTTTATGCGCGGGTCATGGATGCCTCGGGCGGCAAGCGCGTGGTGTTCCGCACGCTTGATATCGGGTCGGACAAGGTGCTGCCCTATATGAAACCGCAGGATGAGCCGAACCCGGCGCTCGGTTGGCGGGCGATCCGCGTCGGTCTGGACAAACCCGGCGTCATGCGGATGCAGTTACAGGCCCTGATCCGCGCGGCCAATGGTCGGCCCTTGTCGATCATGTTCCCATTTGTGGCCCAGTTTGACGAGTTCACCAACGCGCGCGACCACATGCTGCGCGAAATGGATCGTGAGGCCGCACTTGGCCATAAGTTGCCCGAAAGCTTGGAAATCGGCGCGATGCTGGAAACGCCCAGCCTGGCCTTTGCGCCGCGGCAATTCTTTGAGATTGCCGATTTTGTCTCCATCGGCGGCAATGACCTAAAGCAATTCTTCTTCGCCGCTGACCGCGAAAACGAACGTGTGCGGCGGCGCTATGATACGCTGAACGTGTCTTTCCTGACCTTTTTGGAACAGATCGTGCACCGCTGCGGCGATGCTGACACACCGCTAAGCTTCTGTGGCGAAGACGCAGGCCGCCCGATCGAAGCGGTGTGTTTTGCCGCCATGGGCCTGCGCAGCCTGTCGATGCGCCCGGCCTCGATCGGGCCGGTCAAATCGCTTCTGCGCCGGGTCGACCTGCGCGAGGCGCGCGCCGTGATCAACGAAGCCCGCGCTGATGGCGCGCAATCTGTGCGCGCGCCGGTGATGGAGTGGCTGCGACGGCAAGGCTAGTCCGGCCCTTTAGTCTTCGGTCGTCCACGCGCGCTCTGCCAACAGCATCCGCTGCAACATATCGACCATCTGATCGCGCTCGGCTTCGCTCAACGGGCCCAGAAGCTGCGCGTTCACGCGTTTCACAATACCATAAAGCACCGGCGCCAGGGATCGCCCCGCCTCGGTCGGACGTAAGATCACCGAGCGGCGCGAGTGCGGATCAGGCAGGCGTTCAACAAAGCCCAGCTTTTCCAACTGATCGACCGAGCGGCTGACTTGGTAAGCCGGGATCTGAATTTGCGCGGCCACACCCACTTGGCCAATCGGGTTGTGCTCAAGGATCGTCATCAAAACCGCAAAACTCGACAGATCCAGCCCATGCGGGCGCAACCGCGCATTCATTTGGGCATCCAGCCGAGAGGATAGACGTTTCATCATCCATCCAACCGAGCCCTGCCGTACCTCACGCGTGTTGGTTTTGACATCCATGCCATAGGCTTAGCTGGTATTTGGTGCTTGCGCTACTGTTGCGATTGCATCAATAGCACACGCATGATACAGAAAGCCAGACTCACCTGTTTCGCGTATGAGGCTGTTATGACCCGTTACCACCCCGCTCTTGTCGTTTTGCATTGGCTCCTGGCAATCATGATTATCATGGGGCTGTTCATGGGCGGGTTTGTCCTGTCCGAAACCGCCAATGACGATCCGTTCAAGCTGACCGCGCTGCGGATGCATATGGGCGCGGGCATCGCAATCTTGGCTTTGATGCTGATCCGCTTGGTTGTGCGGTTGGTCACGGCGAAACCGCCCCATGCCGATATCGGTAACGCACTGCTCAATCGCGGCGCCCACGCGGCGCATTGGCTGTTTTACCTAACCGTGATCGCGCTCTGCGCCTCGGGCCTCGCGCTCGCCAATATGGCGGGCCTGCCTGCGATTGTCTTCGGTGGCTCGGGCGACCCGCTCCCCGCTGATTTCTTCGTGTTCCCGCCGCGCATGGCCCACGGCGCTTTGGCGACCATCCTGGGGCTCTTGATTGCGGCTCATGTCGCGGCGGCGCTGTACCACCAGTTCGTGCGCCGCGATGGGCTTTTGTCCCGCATGTGGTTTGGTCGCCGCAATGGCTGAGGCACAGGCCGCGCCAAAGACGCTGCACTTCGTCAACGAAATCGCGGGCATTCTTTACGTAGGTGGCATCGCCAGCCATATCGTGATTGGGGCGGTGGTCGGCTCCCCCTACCCGGACACCGCCGCCACGGTCTATGCCTATAAGGAGCTCAGTGCCTATATCCTGATCCTGCCGGGCTTGGCGCTCAAGCTCCTATGCGACGCCACGCTTTGGTTCGGCTATGGCCTGCGCGCGAATTGGTTCAAGGTGAAACTCGCGATGATGGCATTTCTGACCATCAACGCCTTTGTCTTCCTTGTGCCGATGATGCCCGAACTGCGCGGCCTGGCGGAGGCCGCCAAGACCGACCCCGCCGCCTGGGATGCGTTTCATGCGCTCGAGGGGCGCGAGGCGCTAATCGGTGCGTCCAACGCCCTGCCCCTGGCGTTGGAGCTGATCCTGGGCGCGTTCAAACCGCGTTTGTTTGGCGAAAGGCGCAGGCTATCCGCCTAATGCGCCCAGGGCGTCACGCGCCCCGATACCGCCGCCCAATCGCCCCGACCCAGGACGCGCTCGGGGTTGGTTGGCGGTGGCATCTCAACGCCTATCAGGCGCTCGAACCCAAACTTTCCGTAATAGGGCGCATCCCCCACCAGCATCACGCGCGGCCAGCGCGCAGCCTCGGCTCGGGCCAAACCATCGCGTATCAGCAAACCACCCAACCCTTCGCCCTGACGGGTCGGATGCACGGCAATTGGTCCCAGTAACAGCGCCTCGGCCACACCCACGCGCACGGGCCAAAACCGGATCGCGCCCGCCAAGATGCCGCCCTCATCCCGCGCCACCAGGCACAGCCCAGACACCGGCGGCACGCCATCGCGCAGGCGATAGCTCGAAAGCGCCTCGCGCCCCGGCGCGAAGCATAAATCGTAAAGCGCCTCGACCTCCCACCGGTCATCGGGCGTCTCATCCCGTAAATCGTACATCGCGCCCGTCGCCCGATTGCCCCTGGCATCCCGCCTAACACGGCGCTACCCCTTTGCCAAACCAAGGGAGTTTCGCCAATGTTCTATCGCCCGCAGGATGGCCATGGCCTGCCGCACAACCCGTTCAACGCGATCGTGACGCCTCGTCCCATCGGCTGGATTTCCACGCGCGGCAGCGACGGGTCGGAAAACTTAGCACCGTATTCCTTCTTCAACGCCGTGGCTTATGTGCCGCCCCAGGTCATGTTCGCCTCCACCGCCGCCAAACCGGATCGGGGCGACACGAAGGATAGCGTCGCCAATATCCGTGACACCGGCGTCTTCTGCGTCAATGTCGTCGAATACGCGATGAAGGATGTGATGAACCAAACCTCCGGCCCCTGGGATAAGGACACCGATGAGTTCACGCTGGCCGGCATTGACCGCGCGGCTTGCGAAACGATCGCCTGCTCTCGCGTTGTGGGCGCGCCGGCCAATCTGGAATGCAAGCTGACCCAAATCGTGCAATTACCGGGCGAGGCCAACTTCGCTGTTTTTGGCGAGGTCATTGGCGTGCATTTGCGCGATGATTGCCTGATCGATGGCATATTCGACGTGCTCAGCTTCAACCCGCTGACCCGCATGGGTTATCGAGACTATTCCGTGATCCGTGAAAAATTCAGTCTCGCACGGCCCGGCGAATAGCCCGCCAGACCTCCCCCTTCATCTTGGCAAATACAACTCCGGGGGAGGCGCCGTTGGCGCCGGGGGCAGCGCCCCAAAATGTAGGACAAAGCCAAGCCGCACGACCTGCGTTTAAGTTCTCAATGGTCCCGCAAGGCCCGCTTTTCCCCTTGGTAAAAGCATCCGGGCGACACGCGCAGCGTGGCGCAACCGCGGCCCGGCTTTAATGCCCGCCCAAAATCCCGGTGCGTACGGAATAATCGGTCGCCACCTGGTAATCAGGATCATCATCACTATCGACCACCAAATGCCCCGCCTTGGTCAAAAGCTTGTGGCAGTCCCGCGACAAATGCCGCAACTCGATGCTTTTGCCCGCCGCTTGATAGCGTGCCGCGATCTTCTCAATGGCTTGCAGCGCCGATTGATCCGCCACGCGGCTGTCGGCAAAATCCACCACCACGCGCGACGGGTCTGAAGCGGGAGAAAACAGTTCCGAAAACCCTTCGGCCGAACCAAAGAACAACGGCCCCTGCACCTGATACACCTTGGCCCCTTCCGGCGTCTCATAGGTCCGTGCGTGAATGCGCGTCGCGTTCTGCCAGGCATAGGCCAGGGCCGAGACGACGACCCCTACAACCACCGCCGTGGCCAGGTCGGTCAGAACCGTCACAACCGTGACCAGCACGATCACCACGGCATCGGTCAGCGGCACCTTGGTCAGGATCTTCAGCGAATTCCAAGCGAAGGTGCCGATCACCACCATGAACATCACACCCACCAACGCGGCCAGCGGGATCTGCTCGATCAATGGTGCCGCGAACAGAATGAAGCTCAGCAAGAATAGGGCTGCTGCGACACCCGCGATCCGCGTGCGCCCGCCGGATTTCACATTGATCATCGATTGCCCGATCATCGCGCAACCGCCCATGCCGCCAAAGAACCCGGTCACGGTATTGGCGACCCCTTGGGCCACACATTCTTGGCTGGCCCCACCGCGCTCGCCCGTGATCTCGCCCACCAGATTCAGCGTCAACAGGCTTTCGATCAGGCCAATTGCGGCCAGGATCAGGGCATAAGGCAGAATGATCCACAACGTCTCAAGCGTCAGCGGCACCATCGGAATGTGCAGGGTAGGAAACCCACCCTCGATCGAGGCCATATCCCCCACACGCGGCACATCTAGGCCAAAGCCGATCACAATGGCCGCCGTGATCGCGATGCCCGCCAAAGGTGCAGGCACCACATTGGTGAAACGTGGCAGGATCCAAATCACCGCCATGGTCAACGCCACCAGAGCCAACATAATCGCTAAGGGCGCGCCGCTTAGCCATTCGCCATGCGCGATCCCATGGCCCGACACCTCCGCCGTGCCTGGCACCTGAAATTGGCCCAATTGCGCCAGGAAAATCACTATCGCCAAGCCGTTCACAAAGCCCAGCATCACCGGATGCGGCACCAAGCGAATGAACTTGCCCAGGCGAAACACCCCCGCCGCAATTTGGATCGCCCCCATCAGCACCACGGCGGCAAACAGATATTCCACCCCATGTTGTGCCACCAAGCTGACCATGACCACGGCCAGAGCCCCGGTCGCGCCCGAAATCATGCCAGGCCGACCGCCAATCAGGGCGGTGATCAACCCGACGATAAAGGCCGCGTAAAGCCCGACCAGCGGGTGCACGCCCGCGACAAAGGCAAAAGCCACCGCTTCGGGCACCAGGGCCAGAGCGACGGTCAGGCCCGACAACAGCTCGATACGCAGTCGATCCACCGTCACGCCATCGCGCAGGATCACACGATCCGAGGTCGACAAACGGCCCGTCACGGCCGCCAAAAGGGTGCGGGTCATCAAAGACTCCAGTTTTTCAGTTTGGAAGGCGTCGGGTACGGACATCCAACGCGCGTCACACGGAACTTGACCGCAGACACAGGCTGTCGCGGGTTTGCGCGCTGAAATACCGGTGCGCCCGGTATCGCGGAACCCCAGCAAGTGGGACGCTGCTATGCGCTGGACGCAACCCTAGGGTGAGTAACACCGCCGCCCCCGCGCCGTTTCGACGCTTTCATGTCCCGCCCCTGCCGTGCAAATTGCCTGGGACAGAAGCACAGGGGCAAAGGCATGGACACAATCATTGGCATCATCGGTGGGTCCGGCGTTTATGAGATCGCGGGTCTAGAGGACGCGCGCTGGCAAAGCGTCGACAGCCCGTTTGGCACCCCCTCGGACCAGATCCTGACCGGGCGTTTGGATGGTGTGCAAATGGCCTTTCTGCCCCGCCACGGGCGCGGGCATGTGCACACGCCCACGACCGTGCCCTACCGCGCCAATATCGACGCGCTGAAACGTTTGGGCGTGACGGATGTGATCTCGGTCTCGGCCTGCGGGTCGTTCCGTGAGGAAATGGCGCCGGGTGATTTTGTCATCGTCGATCAGTTTATCGACCGCACCTTTGCCCGCGAGAAAAGCTTCTTCGGCCCCGGCCTGGTCGCCCATGTTTCGGTCGCCCACCCCACCTGCCCCCGCCTCAGCGCCGCTTGCGCCGAAGCGGCCAAAGCCGAAGGCATCAATGTGCATGAGGGCGGCACCTATCTGGCCATGGAAGGCCCGCAGTTTTCCTCTCTCGCCGAATCCAAGCTTTATCGAGAGGTCTGGGGTTGCGACGTGATCGGCATGACCAATATGCCCGAGGCGAAATTGGCCCGCGAGGCCGAGCTTTGCTACGCCTCGGTCGCGATGATCACCGATTACGACAGCTGGCACCCTGACCACGGCGCCGTCGATATCACCGACATCATCGCGACCCTCACTGGCAATGCCGACAAAGCCCGCGCCTTGATCGCGCGCCTGCCCAAGCTTCTTGGGACAGACCGCGCGCCCTGCCCCCATGGCTGCGACCGCGCGCTGGATTACGCTATTCTTACGGCACCGGAAAAGCGCGACGCAGCGATGATCGAAAAGCTGAGCACCGTCGCCGGGCGTGTGTTGGGGTGAGCGGGCCACGCTCTGTCTTGATCTTGGGCGCAGATGGCTTCATCGGGCGGCACATCGCTTTTCATCTGCGCGCCCAGGGATGGGACGTATTGGCCTCAGCCCGCCGCACGGCCCGGCTCGAACGGATGGGGTTTCGCTGCCTACGCGCCGATCTGACGGATCCATCCAGCCATGACCCGGAGTTCTGGCACCCGACGCTGACCCAAGGATGCGCGATTGTAAACGCTGCGGGCCTGCTCAACGCATCAGATGCAGTCTTTGAAGCCGTGCATGTGAAAGCGCCTGCCGCTGCCTATGCCGCAAAAGATGCGGATGCGCCGGGCCTTCTGATCTCGGCCATTGGTATTGAGGCCAATACCCCCTTTGCCTATTGGCGCCGTGCGGGTGAGGCCACAGCGGCCGAGGCAGGCCTTACCATCCTGCGCCCGGGGCTGGTGATGGCCGATACGTCTTACGGCGGCACATCCCTGGCGCGCGCCCTTGCGGCCTGCCCAATCGTGACCCCTGTGGTCGGCAATGGCGATCAGGTCTTCAATCCCATCCACGCAGAAGACCTGGCCGCAGCGATCTCAGCCTGCTTGATCACCCCGCCAGCGCCCGGAGCCTGGGATATCGGCGGTCCGACCCGCGTCACGCAGGCCGATTTACTTGAAGGTTTGCGCGCTTGGATGGGCTTGCCGCAGGTGGGCCACCTACGCCTTGGGATGCCGGTGGCACAGGCACTTGGCACAATCGGGGATGTGTTTCGTATGGGGCCGATCTCGCGCAGTTCGGTGGCGCAATTGGCACACGGTGTAGAAGCTCAGGAAGCCGCGCTCATCAAAGAGCTTGGTTTGCAGCCGCGCGGCGTTGATGCGTTTCTTGCGGCCCGCCCTGCAGGCACGCAAGACCTTTGGCACGCCCGCCTCTTCCTGCTGCGCCCGCTGTTGCGCTTGACATTAATGCTCTTGTGGCTGGCCTCGGGCTGTCTTGGCCTGTTGCTGCCAGCCGAGGTCTTTCTACCGATCACCGCGCATTTGGGCTGGCCCGATACTATGTGGATCGCCCTGGCGCGCGGTTTCGGCCTGTTTGACCTGCTAATCGCTTTGGCCTTGGCGCGGAATTGGCGCCCCAAAATAACAGGCCTCGTGCAGCTTGCATTGGTTGGGGGGTATACTTTGGCCTTTACTCTCCTCGACCCGGCACTTTGGCTACTCCCACTTGGCGGCCTGCTCAAAAACCTGCCGATCCTTGTCTTGATCCTAGTCTGGATGCTGTTGGAGGAGGAACGCTGATGGATCCCTATTTCGTCGCGAAATGGCTCCATATCCTTTCCAGCACCGTCCTATTCGGCACCGGCATCGGCACGGCCTTTCAGATGGTTTGGGTGATGAGACGGGCCGAGCCGACGCAGGTTCGGGGCGTGGCCAGCGGCGTGGTTCTGGCGGATTGGGTTTTTACGACGCCTGCCGGGATTATCCAACCCGCAACGGGGCTTTGGCTGGTTTGGCTTTTGGGACTTCCGCTGACCGAACCGTGGCTTTTGCTAACCTACGCGCTCTACCTGTTGGCGTTTTTGTGCTGGGCCCCGGTCGTGCGCCTGCAAATCCGCATACGCGACCTGGCAGCCGAGGCCGAACGTGCCGGCAAAGCCCTGCCCGAGTCCGCCCATCGCGCCTATCGCATTTGGTTCGCGCTCGGCTGGCCTGCATTTGGCGCGCTGCTGATCGTGTTCTGGCTGATGGTGACAAAGCCCCCGCTTTGGGGTTGAGTGGCGCCGTGTTCTGATCGCGGAGTTCCCCTATGGCATTCGAAACCTGGCTCGCCTTTGTCGCCGCATCCACCGCGCTGTTGCTGATCCCTGGACCGACCGTTCTGCTGGTGCTGTCCTACGCGCTGAGCCAGGGGCGCAGGGTTGCTGTTTCAACCGCTGCCGGGGTGGCGCTTGGGGATTTGATTGCAATGACAGCCTCACTTGCCGGGCTTGGCGCGCTGGTTTTGGCCTCGGCCACGCTGTTCACGGCGTTGAAATGGGTCGGTGCGATTTATCTGGTCTATTTGGGCATTCAGATGATCCGCAACGCTGCCGACCGGCCACTTGATCTGCCAAGCGGCGGCACCGTAAGCGCGCGGCAAAGCTTTGGTCAGGCCACCATCGTCACGGCGCTGAACCCAAAATCCATCGCGTTTTTCATCGCCTTTGTGCCGCAGTTCTTGACCCCAACCGCGCCGCTGCTGCCGCAATTCGCCATTCTGATCGCCAGCTTCGTGACCCTGGCTGCAATCAACGCCTTGGCCTACGCGCTTTTGGCCGATCAATTGCGCGCCCGGCTCAAGCGCCCGCGCGTGATCACCTGGTTGACCCGGATGGGCGGCGCGACACTGATTGCCATGGGGGTTTTGACCGCCAGCTTGCGGCGGGCCAGCGCCTGAGCGATGGCGCTGACGCGCGACCAGCTATGGGCGCTATTGGGCTGGCCCGAGGGGCCACCGCCTTTGCGCGGCGTGGACGTGGTGGGCGAAACAGCCGCGGAAAGCTTCCGGCAACAACAACTCCGTTTTGATTTTGTGACGGGCTTTAGCCAAGGCCATCTGCTGTTACCGCCGGGCTCTGGCCCGCATCCGGGCGTTCTTTATTGCCACGCCCACGGCAACAACTACACGATTGGCGCAGACGAGCTTTTGATCGGCCGCCCGGCGCTTCAACGCCCGTTTGGTCCCGATTTGGTGGAACGGGGCATAGCCGTGTTGGCCATCGATCTCGCACCCTTCGGTGGTCGGCAGTCCCAGGGGCCAGAGGCTGCTTTGGCCAAGGTCGCGCTCTGGCGGGGCCGCCCGCTGATGGGACAGATGTTGGCGGAATTGCATGCCGCTTTCCGCTGGCTCTCCGACCGGCCGGAGGTCGACGCAGCCCGCATCGCCACGCTGGGCCTGTCGATGGGGGCGACCCATGCCTATTGGCTTGCTGCACTTGCGCTGGACATCGCCGCCGCCGCCCATCTCTGCGCGTTTTCGCAAATTGGCCCCCTGATCGACACCGGGGCGCATGACCTGCATGGCCCCTATATGACAGTGCCCGGCCTGTTGGCCCATGGTGACATGGCTGATGTTGCGGCCCTGATCGCGCCGCGCCCGCAATTGATCTGTTCCGGTGGCAAAGACCCCCTCACCCCGCCGCAGGCGCTGACGCCGGCCCTGGCCCGGTTGCGGGCCGCGTATGGCGCATCCGAGGCGCTGACGATCCTGACCGAGCCCAAGGCCGGGCATGAGGAAACGCCTGAAATGCGGGCTCAGGTGTTCGAATTCCTCTCGCACAACCTGCGGCCAGACCAAGGCTGAGCGCTTAGGCCCAAAACCCGCGCCCCCGCCGCAACACCGGCGGCGCGATGCGCGCCCACCCGCTTGATCCCCGGCCCGCAGCTTGCCATCACAAGGCTCATGTTGCGGCGATGCTTTCTCCTCTGCTTTTTGGCCTGTTTTGGCCCCGTGCCTAGCGCGGCGCAGGAATACATCGCCGTCCCCCATATCATCTCGGACGAGGCGTTTTATCGGCTGGTCGCCTGTGCCGCCCCCCCAGGCGGGGCTTGCGCCAAACCGTTCATTCGCTGGCCGGAACAGCGCCGCCTGTCGCTGCGGGTCGGTATCATGGGCACAGCCCTGACCTTCCCCGACTACAAGCTCGATCTGGTCGACGCCGCAATTGATGAGGCGATTGAAGAGATCAACGGCGCGGGCGCGGCCCTATTTTTGGAACGCGCCTATGAGGGTGAGGGTGATATCGACATCCCCCTTTACCTGGTCGAAACGCCCCAGGGTGGGCGGCTCAGCGGCACCGGTGTGCCAGAGCTTGACGGATCGGAAATCGCAATTGCACGGGTGGCCATCCGGTCGCGCGCGGGTGTCATCCAAACCGCCGCCATTGCCATCAGCCAAGACATCCGCCGACGTGAGATTGCATCGGTGGTGTTGGAGGAGTTGGTCCAGGCTCTGGGCCTGCCCACCGACATCGCCTCCCCCGCCTATGACCGCTCGATTTTCGCGGAAAACGCCAACTCAACCGTATGGCTGCGCGGCCAAGACGCCGCTGCCCTACGCCAACACTATCCGCGCCTTTAGCCCATTCGCGCTGCCCATAAGGAGCTGCCCACGATGCTCAGCCAAAAAGATGTGAGCGATTACATCCGCACGATCCCCGATTTCCCGCATGAGGGGATTTTGTTTCGCGATGTGACCACCCTGTTTTCCGACCCGCGTGGCTTTCGCCTGGCCATTGACCAGCTTTTGTCACCCTTCGTTGGGGAAGACATCGATGTTGTCGCGGGGCTCGAGGCACGCGGCTTTATCCTAGGCGGGGCGGTGGCGCATCAATTGTCGCTGGGGTTTGTGCCGATCCGCAAAAAGGGCAAGCTGCCAGGGGCCACGTTTGAACAAGATTACGAGCTTGAATATGGCTCGGCCACGATGGAGGTGCACCAGGACGCTATTGCACCCGGTCAGCACGTCTTGCTGGTGGATGATCTGTTGGCCACCGGCGGCACAGCCGAGGCCGGTATCAAATTGATCGAACGCTTAGGCGCCGAGGTTGTGGGCTGTGCCTTTGTCATCGACCTGCCCGATCTGGGCGGGCGCGCAAAGCTCGAGGCGATGGGCATGTCAGTGCACGCGATCGCGAGCTACCCTGGCGCCTAACCCCGCGCCTGCGCCCTGGCTGCCAGCGCCGCGGCCAGGATCTGCGCGTCGGTCAGTTCTGGGCCGCCCAACCGCACCCCATCCAAGACAATTGAAAAACACGGTGCCGGCGCGACCGCGCGGTGGCGCACATCCCGCCCATCGCGCAGCCGATCATGGCGCAGGCACATACCATGGGCGGCCAGCAAAGCCTCTAGCCGTATCGCGCGCGCCTCGGACCCAGCCAGTTCGCCGGTTGACTGCAACACCAACCCCGCCCCCAAGCTGGCGGCCCGCGCCACCCAATCCCTTGGCAGGCTTGGCAAGCTGACGGGCCCTTGTAGAATGCGGCCCCAAAGCTTCGCGCCCTTGCCATCATCGTCAAACTGCACCCAACCCCGGTCAGGCCGCCGCGACGGTGCGATCAGGCCATCAGCCTCGCCGCCCATCGCAAGGATGGCAGCATAGCCGTAATAGCGCGCAAAGCTTTCCACCGTGCTCCACAAACGGCGCACGGTCGGGGCGGCTTCTGCCCCATCGGCCACGCGTAGATCATGGACAACAACGGCCCGTTCGGCGCCCTGAATGGCACGCCAGGCCAAGCGGCCCGGTTGAAACATGATAAATCCGTCCGAGGGACCACGGCGCAGGCGTATCTGCAGCCCCTCATCGAACCGGCCCATCAGCCAAGCCCGGTCATAGGTGGGTGCGCCAGCGGCCAAAGCCTGATCGACACCCGCGAAATCTGTCCGATCAAATGTCGGTGGGGAAACAGTTACAATATCTCGGTCGCGTTGGGGCACGAGGGCACTCCTTTGCCATCCAAGTCACAACGTCCGCGCAAGGATAGAGTGCCAGCGACCCAATGGGCGCACCTTGATCTGTCGCAAATAACGAATTTGGAGCCATAAACCCTTGATTAACGCTTTTGGGGCAGGGTTTTCCCGTCTCGAGCATGTGTCGTTCGGGATCTTTTGTTGCTTGTCGTACCCCCTAGCCACGCATCTTGGCCCATCCGGCCCGGATGCGTGGCCACCCCCTGTCGATTGTTTGCCTTCCCCGATTGGACCCGGTACCAAGATGCCGCCAATTCGCGCATCTGCGGGCGTGATGGAATGGTAGACATATCGGACTTAAAATCCGTGGGCCGTATGGCCGTGTGGGTTCGAGTCCCACCGCCCGCACCAAAGGCTCTTTGCAGAGCAAAGATGCCGACGCTTTCGGCGTCATCCGACGCAAATCGATTCAGCCCATTTCCCAAAATCTCCGGAGGCTTGCGACGAATGTCCGGACCGGCGCTAGTTTTCCGTCGGTGCGTTTCGTCGGTTCGATCCGATCAGAAGGCTTTTGACGAAAGGGCATATTTCGCATGTTGGGAACACCAATACTGCCCCGTCGCGTCTGATGATGCTTTTGATTGTATCGATGGGCGACCAAGGATGATTTCAGGTTCCGGTCTGAGCCTGACGAGCCACTACCAGTCAAGCCGCATGCGGATCGTAAAAGAGACGCGAATGCAGGCCGCAGATAGATATCGAGGTGATTTTGGAGCTTTTGTGGCAAACACCAACAAGACTGCGTGGAGGCGAGCACCGGAATCGATATTATTTACTTTTCAGGGTTTTATGAGACTATATTTGGATAGTACCACAAATCATACCATCATCTAAGGCTCTTTCTCCACTGCCGCCTCCGACAACGGTCGAACACGCCAAATGAAATAGAGTTTCTGGTACACGGAGGATGGGTTTTGCCGCGACGACGCGGCGGTCTTGCGTGGAGCGCATTTTGATGGTCGTGCTAGCTGGCGTGACACACGCCCAGCGCTTGGCCCCAGGGCCAAGCAGCAGCCACTGAGGGCATTGATGGGTGGATGAGAGAAGCGGAACCAGCGGGTCGTTTGTTTTAGACCGCGGTAGCATGTTTCTAGAGGTCCAATAGGGCGACAGCACCCGGATGGTTCGCAACCAGCTTACGGCCAATTCTGTCCATAAGACGCTTTGAACTAAGCTGGCCGTGTCAGCCTTTCGCTCGAGAGACGCGTACACCCGTGGGTAAGCCCTGGTTATGAAGATCAGCGCGGGGAACTGGACCGCTGCGCGATACGAGGGCAAAAGCCGCAAGGTGACGGACATCTGGGCCAAGACGATGGCCGTCTTCGACATCGACCACGCGAACCCAGACCAGGTGATGGATGTTCGAAACGGCTTTACGCTGATCTCGGAGTTCTACTGGCTCGCGCACACCTCGCGATCACACTACCCCGAGAAGCCCAAGTTCCGTCTGGCAATCCCCGTCAATCGGGAGATGACGCCGGAGGAGGCCAACGCGGTCATCCGCCTGGTCTCGACCTACCTGCTAGACGACCCTGATGAGTCCATCGAGATGGTGGACGGCGTGAGTTTCCGCCCCAACCAGACGATGTTCTGGCCGTCGATCTCCAAAGGGCAGGACTATTGGTGGGAAGAAAACCTGTCTGGCGACATCCTGGACGTGGATGAGTTCCTATCCCGCCACCCTGGCTGGGACGACTACCTCAACCTGCCCTACCGAACGGACGAGAAGAAGAACGGCCTAAAAGACCCCAGCGTCAAGATGGAGGACCCGACGACGAAGCCCGAACCCATCGGTGCCTTCTGCCGGGTCTACAACATCGAAGACGCCATCGACACGTTTTTGCCCGACATCTACACCCGCAGCCCGAACGCGAGCGACGTTCGATACAACCTCCACTCCGGGAGCGCCAACAACGGTGTGGTCGTCTACGATGACGGCCTGTTCGTCTATTCCATGCACTACTCGGACCCGGCGTCCGGGATGCACAACGCCTTCGACATGGTGCGGTTGCACAAGTTCGGACACCTGGACGAAGGCCAACGGGCGGACACCCTCCCTGGCAACCAGCGATCCTACAAGGCGATGGTCGAGTTCTGCCGCAAAGACCCGAAGGTCGTGGCCGAGGAGTTCGACCGCAATGACGCAATGCTGGACGACGACGATCTGCCGCCGGAAGATGATGAAGAAACGCCGGATTCTGAACACGACCGGCAGAACGTGTCAAAGGAATCGGAAAATCGTGACACGTCCGACCTGGGCGACCGCCTGGATGATGACGACCTGCCGCCGGAGGACGACGACGAGATCGACGCGCTCCTGGGCGAGGGGAAGCCGAAGAAAAAGAAGAAGCAGAAGGCCGATAGCGAATGGCTGTCCCTACTGCTGAGAAAGGCCAACGGCGAGATCGACTCCACGTCGTCCTTCAACGCCATGACGATCTGCCGGAACCATCCGGCCTTCAAAGGCAAGATCGGCTACAACGAGTTCACCAAGGACCCTATCGCACTGGCTCCGCTGGTATGGCGCAAAGTCGGGCTGCCGCAGCCCACCGTGATCCGTCGCCTCGGCAAATCCGGGATCAAGTGGGCCGACGAACACGACACCTCGATCAAACTGCTCTGCTCCTCGCCGCTCGATCTGGGCGGCCTGGAGGCGAACTTCTCCAAGGATAATATCCAGGCGGGCGTTGTGGGCGCTGCGGACCTGAACCGCGTGAACCCGGTCAAGGAACTGATCTACGACTGGCACAGCACCTGGACGGGCAAAGGCAGCCCCAGGGGTGAACTGGAGCGCCTGGCTATCGACTATCTGGGCTGCCCGGATACCAAGTTCCACCGGGAGTCCGCGGTCGTGTTCCTGGTCGGGTCCATCGCCCGCATCTTCGAACCGGGCTGCAAGTTCGACGTGATGGCCGTGATCCAAGGTGAGACCGGCACGCGGAAATCGACCTTCTGGCAAACCCTCTACCCGAACTATTGCACCGAGTTGAAGGTCGAACTGAAAGAGACCGGCAGACTGATCGAAGCCCTGCGCGGCTGGTGGTGCTTGGAGATGGCCGAGATGATCCAGGCCAAGCGAGCCGACAGCGAAACGCTCAAGGGCGAGCTGTCCTCCTCTGGGGATCAGCACCGGCTGGCCTACGCCAGGCGTGAGACCTTCTGGTATCGCCGCAACGTGTTTGTCGGCACCTCGAACAACAAGGACTTCTTGTCTGACCCGACCTCTGTCCGTCGCTTCCTCGTGTGGGAGACGACCAAGACGCGGTTCGATCCCATCGACACCGACCGGCTCAAGAGCCGCCTATGGGCACTCTGGGGTGAGGCATACCAGGTATACCTGGAGATGCGGGAGGACCAGCCTCGCGGTGATCTGTGGCTCGATCTGCGTGATCCCGAGGCGATTGAGGAGCAGACGCAGATCGCCGAGAGCAACCGTAAGCAGACGGTCGCCGAGGAGATCGCAGACGCGATCAGGGATTGGGTGGATACGCCCGTGGTCGCCGAGGAGATCACCGACGAGAAGGGCCTGGCGGTGGACGAATACCTGGGCGACGAGACACCGATGGTCCGCAACATGGTCACCGCACAGATAGCGTTCGAGGCGTTGGCCGATACGCCGATCTTTCGCCGCTTCCGAAACGTGCGGACCAGCCACTTCGGCCAGGCGCTCGAAAAGCTGGAGGGGTGGACGCGACTCGGCAAAGTCCGCCGTCACGGCTCCGGCCAACAGGTGTGGTTCTGCCGGGAGGGCGACGGACCTTTGTGGGTGCCTGCGTCAGAGGAGCCGGAAGTCGCCCGAGGTGAGGTCGATGACCTGCTAGACTGAGTCCGAGTCCGAACGCCACAACGATGAGTTGAAACCCGGTCCATCAGGTCGGGTTTTCGCTTTTTCGGGGTGGGGGTGAGCGGCTGTCGGCAGCCCGGCGTGCAAACCGGCTCGCATCGCTCGCGGACGCCCGGTGACCGATCTGCCCGGTGCTGCATCGCGGAATCCGAAAAGCTGCCGAAAAATGGAAGGGTGATCCAGCGGTTGTCAAAAATCGCTGAATCAGGAAAACGGTAATGCTTTCCGTGGCTTGTGGCTGATTTCCGGGGGGTGATCCAGTGAATCTCCTAGGAAGGCCGCCCGGAAAAAGATGATGTCACAAAGTAGTTCAATCTCTGAACCACTTATCATCATCTTTTTTATACTTCTATTTACTCCAAATTCACTAGATCACTAGATCACTAGATCACTAGATCACTAGATCACTAGATCACTAGATCACTAGATCACTAGATCAGAATCCGAAAAAATACTTTAGGTCAAAGGGTTAAGGTGATCCAGCGATTTGAATCATTCACTGGATCACGCTGGATCACTGGATCACCCCGGCAGAAGGGCATATGCGGTCATGCTGCGCTGCGGAAAAACTTGAAGTCCCAGTCCGTGATCCCTAGCGCCTGGACGACCGGATGCCGTGGGGGTGCGATCCGAGTTGTGCGCAAACGCACCGGGTCACGCGAGAAAAGCCATGAGATTTGGTCGTTTAGGGGCATTTGCCCCCGGTTGTCTTACGTTGGTTGGGGGGTGGGGGCATATGCCCCCTAGGTTCTGTGCGAAACTGTCGAATTATGCGCTCTGCGCCCCCCGCATTCGGGAGCTTCGGCGACAAGGACCCAGGTTGGCGGCTTGGCGCATTAGGTGTCGCGCAATGAGTGGATTTTCGGCCGCAAGCTAGACGAGCGTGGAGGCTAGGTCCCACGCGTTGACGCATCGCCAAGTCAAAGGGCAATTGAGTTGCACTTGGTCTTTGGTCGCCGTTGCCAACATGATCGCTTTGCATATCCGACTCGTACTCTTGCCGCGGTTTCCGTGCGGCTCTGATCAGGACATCGAGAGAACCAGCTAGAATGTCTAAAAACCAAGTAGCATTTGGTCGGCAATTAAGGGTCTGTCCCTGCCCGAAAACCTAGTGCCAGAGAAGCGAGTGTATCAATGATACGTTTGCCATTCTTCGAGGATCGCTGCTGGCCAGATTATACCGACAGGCCGTTCATCACTCATCCTCTTCGCACAATCGGGATGCGTGACAGCGGCCCAGAGAAATCACCCAGCGCCTCAGGGCGCGCCAAGGGGAACACGTGGTCGCGCCAACTATCCATGAGCATGATCTTAGCTTGATCCAGTAGGCGCTTACCCTCTTCCTCGCTCAACTCAATACCTGCATCGGCGGCTTTCCCGCCCCATGTGATGATCAAGAAAAGCATGCGCCGATAGTCCGGATGTTCGGCCTCGGGAAACAGGTGCTTTGACCCATCAAAGATCACTTCAACGTTTTGCAGGGTGTCAGCATCGGCGACCGCTTCGATGTTTTTGTCGGACCCTGCGCCGGACCAAACATCTTTCCAAACCGGTTCTGAGCGGATGAACTCGTAATACCCATCCAAAAGCTCGATCGTTCGGTTCACCATATCGGTGACGGTTTTCGGTTTGTCTTCGAACGCTTGTCGCACCACGTCGCGAAAGGCTTCAAGATACTCGTCGCAAAGCGCGGCAAGGATGGCAGACTTGTTCGGGAAGTACTGATAGATAGAACTGACCGAGATCCCCGCCACCGAAGCGATCTGGGACATCTTGAGGTTGCTACTCCCAGTCTCGGCCAACACCTCTTTGGCAGAGAGCAAGATTTGCTCCACGCGTTTTTGGCTGCGCACCTGCGTCGGCTGGCGAATGGGTTCGCTGCGCGGTTCTGTTGTTCTCATAACACACCAATCTGACCCTTTTTCAGATATAAGTCAGGTGCGCCCCAATATTCAACGCGGCACATTTGACGCTGCTTGGATTCCGCCACGTCAAATCGAGCTTTCTTATTAGTGATCACAATGTGAACTGAAAGTTTTTCAGATTATATTGACGCTAGGGGAATCTGCTGCTAGATAAGCTGAAAGCTTTTCAGATATTGGAGTGATGCGATGATGCAGACCGCCCCAAGACCGAGCCAAGCAGACACTGGCCAACCCATCGAGGCGCCGTGGGGTCACCCAGCCCGATGGCCAGCAAAAGATGAGAGAAAAGCGATTGTTTTGATGATCCTGCTTGCAATCTGCTTGCCCTTTAGTCCGACAACGAAAAGCACGCCAAGTACGACTACCGCCTCGTCTACCGACCTCGCTCAGCCGCTGGTTCAGGCGGTCCTTCGGCCAGTGGCGCATGCGCAGACCCACATTAATGTCGGCGACAGCCGCCGGGGGCGCTGAAGTGATGGGCCAAACTTCCTCATCAGGCGACTTTGGCACGCTCGCCACGTTGCTCTCGGCGACCTGGCCAATAATCCTAGTCGCTATGGTTTTGGTTATGATCTTGTTCTCGCGGCGGATCTTGCCGCCGCGGTTGGCGCTTTATCTCGAACGGTTTCAGTCTTGGTTGATCGCAAATTACCTGTTGCTGCTGGTTGCTGCGGCCGCTGTCTATTTCTTCACAAGTACCCTGCCATTTGTCAGCCGATTGCCTCAGTTGCTGACCGATCTGTTCCAGCTATTGAACGACACGGTTGCCGCCTCGGACGGCAGCCTTGAGCAAAAATCGGCTATTCGGGGCATCGCCTATGCCATCGGCACCTTATTGGCGGTGATGGCGCTGACCTTTGCGATCCCCTTTACCTTCATTCGAATTTGGCTTGGAGAGCGCACCACCCAGGCAACTGAGCTTGGGATTTTGGGGGATCGGTTCCAGAAGGCGGTGGATCAGCTCGGGGCTGTGCGCAGTTCGGCACAAAACGGCGTGCAGATCGACATTCCTAATGTCGAAGCGCGCGTCGCTGCACTGCTATTTTTGGAGAAGCTCGCGCGCGCTAATCGGGCCCACTACCTGACGGTCATCGAGCTAATCTGCGCTTACTTGCGCCAAAACGCGCCGCGCCGATCCATGATGCCCGAGCGGACGCTGCGCCCCGATGTGGCCATGGCCATTCAAATCCTGGGACGGCGCAGCGCGCTGGACCTCGACTTTGAACGGCGCGGCGCGCAGGGGGCGGCCGCGTTTCGGTTGGATCTGCGCCGCACGGATTTTCGCGGCGCGGATTTACGTGATGCAAACCTTGGCGCGGCGTTGCTTGACGGGGCGGATCTGCGAGGCGCCGATCTGACCGGAACCAACCTTTCGGGTGCCAGCCTGCTTGGTGCTGTTATCAGCCCGCCCGGTGCGCCTCCCCGACAGAACGTGGCAGAGATTTCGCAAGCCCCAAGCTGAGGCATACTCGATGATGGCCGAGACAAAGCAAATGGCGCAACAGATGCCTGAACGCACAAACCCCCAAAGCCCTGCGAAAACCGGCATCAAACGCCGCCGCATTGGCTTTGCGGGAGCGGTGGCTTTGACATTTCTTGCCGGCTGCGCATCGGTCCGCGATTTGCCGCCGCCCGAAGCAGAAACCTACGAAAGCTTTGTACCCGTTGGTATGCCAGAAGAGGTGCGCTTCTTCGGAGATTTGGTGGATTTCGACACTAGCCTTGTGGTCGAAGAGTTCCGCAATGTCCTGGATCACCACCGCCCTGGTAGCGGCGTCAACATCCTGGCTTTATCTGGCGGTGGCGCCAACGGGGCCTTCGGCGCCGGGGTTTTGTCGGGCTGGAGTGCAAGTGGCACGCGACCCGAATTCGACATTGTAACGGGCATCTCGACAGGTGCCATCATCGCACCCTTTGCCTTTCTTGGGCAAAGCTATGACTCCGCCCTTGAACGTTTTTACACCGAAACCAGCACGCGCGATGTGGCGCGATTTCGCGTCGTGGGCACCGTGTTGTCAGGGCGCAGCCTTGCCAATAACCGACCGCTTCGCGCAGCGATTGAACGCGAGCTAACCGATGAAATGATCGCGCAAATTGCCGCGGAACATGCGCGCGGCCGGCGTTTGATCGTTGGAACGACATATGTTGACGCCGAGCGTCCGGTGCTTTGGGATCTTGGTGCGATTGCCAGTGTCGGCACACCGGATGCCGCGGACCTGGTACGCCAGATCATCCTTGCTTCGGCCTCCATCCCGCTGGTGTTTGACCCGGTGGTGATCGAAGTCACCAATGGCGAAGAGGTCCGGTCGGAGCTGCATGTGGATGGCGCGGTCTCGCAGCACGTTTTTGTCTATCCGCAAGGGTTGCGCATGGGGGAAGTGCTCAACGATCTGGGGCTTGCCCATCATCAAAACACGATTTGGCTTATCCAAAATGATCGCTTGGAGTCACGGTTTGAGCATCAAAGTGATCGGTTCCGACCTTTGGCCGAGTGGACCTATGATGCGCTTCTGCGTTCGCAAGGTTTGGGGGATGTCGCCCATATCGCAGCCCTTGCCGAGCGCGACGGCCTAGAACTGCGCGGTCTCGCAATCCCTGTTGAGTTTCGCGAGGAACCCGCACAGTTTTTCGACCCTGTTTACATGTCCGGCTTGTTTCAGGTCGGTTATGAGTTCGGGCTGGACCGGGGCGCGTGGCGCGACGACCTTTCCGAAGTGCTGCTTGGACGCTGAACCGCCGGTCGCAAACCCAACACTATCGTTAATCCAAAGCTGGGCCCGACAATCGCCTGTTTCACAGATGAGAAGCCCCGCAGCTTGGTGGCTGCGGGGTCATGACGCGCTCCCATTGCGGCGCTGGTTATGCCGATTGCCTAAGGGGTCGTGACGGCGTCGCAGTTAGCCGACGCGGTTTGCTGGGGTTCCGGCGTCCGGTTGGCTTGCGTGGCGCGTTCCAGCTCAGACGCTCGAGCTTGAAGATGCCCACAAGATCTTCGCTTGCGTCGATCACGCCGCGCGCTTCCTGTTCGGGCGTGGCCTTCACCCGATGGGCGACGACCCGCCCCACACCAGCGAGAAGCGCTGTTTCGATCCCGCGATGAGTGGTTTCGACGGCCAGGCAGCGTGACAGGTCGACCCGCATCTTTTCCGCCAGGTTGGAATAGATATGCTGCCGCGTCCTGGGCCGATCTTCATCGCAACGACAGGTGACCGCGCTGAAATCATGGGCCATGACGCCGGGCATGCCCGCGCGGACGCTATTTACAATCAGCCTGGCCTGTTGCGAGATCAGACCTCGGTAGATGCCCTTCCTCCGGCAAAAATCAAAGGCATCCTGGATGACCGGGTCTTCGGGAAATCGCATATCTTCGATCAGTTCGAAGAGGATCTCGTCCTTCATCGACAGCACATCGTCGAAATTGACATCGCGCGCCGTGGCGCGGTCGGGGCTGCTGGGCTCATACGCTTCCATCAACCGACAAGACATCTCGCGATAAGTCTGGGCATCCCATTTCCATGGCAGGCCCGATTGCGAAAACGCGATATTAAACGCACGCCGTTCAATGTCTGACAGGTCGCAAAGCGCGTTTAGCGACCCGAATATGATGGCTTTCATGGTTCTTACCTCCTGTTTGCACGCTTAACCTGAAAAACTTTCAGTTAAAATTACATGAGTCTCTCGCGCCTTCAAGAAAAATGTGATGATTTTTCAGATTTTATTTTTACTATTTGGCATCAGCGCGTAAGCACATCAAAATCGACGAATGCGGGGACGGCTTGTACCATCCCCGCACTTGGGGTTTGCTTCAGGAAACCATCCAAACTGGGCTTGGTTTAGGCTATGCTGGCGTTGCTTCGGCGGTCTGGGCCTCCGGCGCTGGCTTTTGCACAAGACGTTCCTCCGGGCGGACCCGGAAGAAGACGGTGTAAAGCGTCGGCACAATGATCAGCGTCAGCACCGTCGCAAAGGTCAGACCGAAAATGATCACAACAGAGAGCGAGGCAAAGAACGGATCCCAGAGCAGAGGCACCACCCCAAGAACGGTCGTCACCACACCCAGGATCACGGGCCGAACCCGGCTGACCGCCGCGTCGATCACCGCATCAAGCCGCGGTTTGCCCTCTCGGATCTGCAAATCCGTTTCGTCTATCAACACGATCGCATTTTTGATCAGCATCCCGGTCAGCGACAGCGTGGCCAGGATCGCCATGAACTCAAATGGCGTGCCCGTCACCGCCAGGCCCCAAATCACCCCGATCAGTGCGAGCGGCACGGTCAACCAGATGATTACCGGTTGGCGCACGGCGTTGAACAACAGGAACACCACCAAGATCATCGCGCCGAACCCAATCGGCATGGTCGAGGCCAGCGCGGCATTGGCTTCTTCGCTGCTGCCGTATTCACCCTCCCAACTCATGGAATAGCCCGGCGGCAGATCGATGGCCTCGATGGGTCCGCGCACCTGGGCAAAGAAATCGCCGGTCAGGATATGGGCCGGGTTGTCGGCCTGAGCCGTGATCGCCAGGGCCCGGTCGATGCGGCGCAGATTGCCGGATTCGAAGACCAGTTCGAAGTCATCGACCACCTGCGCGATGGGGATATACCCACCGCTGAGGGTGCTGAAGACCTGAATATCCCACAGGTCGGCCGCCCCGTCGCGCGACTGGCTATAGGGCCGCAGCACGATGTCGAGCAGGTCATTGCCCTCACGGTAAATCCCGATGCTCGCGCCGTTGAGATAGGTGTTGATCGCGGCGGAAATCTCTCCCTGGGTCAGGCCCAGACGGCGGGCGTTTTCCGTGTTGATCACCGGTCGCAGCACCTGGATCTGTTCGCGCCAATCATTGCGCACGCCCACAGCGCCGTTGGCCGCCAGGATCGCTTCGGCTTGAGCCGAGAGGTCGCGCAGGACGTTGGGATCGGGGCCGTAGAACCGCGCCTCGATCTTGGCACCGCCGGCCGGCCCAAGCTCGAATTGGAACACCTGCGCGCTGGCCTGCGGATAGGTTTCGTTCAGCCAGTCCTGCACCTCGACCCGCAGTTCGGCGATGGCTTCGAATTCATCGACATCGACGATGATCTGACCAAAGGCACTGTTGGCGTCCGGTGTGATATAGGTCAGCATGAAGCGCGCATGGCCCGCGCCGACCACGGCATTGGTGCCGGTGACCCGGTCGAGCGTGCGCAGATGCGCCTCGATCTCCATCAGATCCGCCTCGGTCGTGGCGATATCGGTGCCCTGGGGCAGGTAATAATCGATCACAAATTGCGTGCGGGTCGAGGGCGGGAAGAAGCCCGGCGGCACATAGCTGCCCCCGACAAAGATCGAGGCGAACAGCAGCACCACAAACCCGATCGTGGCATAGCGCCAGCGGATCGCCCACGCCAGGAACCCACGATAGGCCCGCAGGAAGCGCGATTCCGGCTTCTCCTCGCCCTCGGCACCTGGCTTCGCCTTCAGAGCGACCGTGCAGAAAAACGGTGTCAGCCAGATCGCCACAATCCAGGAAAACAGGAGCGCGATGGTAATCGTGAAAAACAAGCTGCCGGTGTATTCGCCGGTATCATCGGGTGAAAACCCGATGGGGGCGAAGGCCAGAAAGCCCACGATTGTGCCACCCAATAGCGGCCATTTGGTCTGGCGCACAACGGCCTGCGAGGCCTCAGCCGCGTTTTGGCCCCTTTGCACCCGCACCAGCGTGCCTTCGACCACGACGATGGCGTTGTCGACCAGCATGCCGAGCGCGATAATCATCGCACCAAGGGAAACCCGTTGCAGGTCAATACCATAAAGCGCCATGCCGACCAGCGTGCCAGCCACTGTCACGATCAGGATGCCGCCCATCAAGAGGCCGGACCGCAAACCCATGAAGATCAGAAGCGTGCCCACCACGATGCCGAGCGCCAAAAGCACATTCATCACAAAATCGCTGACCGCCGTCTCGACACTCAGCGACTGATCCGACATCGGGATCAATTCCATCCCGATGGGGCGTTGCGCCTCCAGCGCCGCAATCCGGTCGCGCACGGCGGCCCCCATCTCGACAACATTGCCGCCCAGCACGTTGGAGATGCCGATGCCGATGGCAGGCTGCCCGTCATGGAACAGCAATTCAGTGGCCGGTTCCGCGAACCCGCGGCTGATCGTGGCGATATCGGAGAGCCGGAAGGAGGCGCCGGTTTGTGGGTTCGACAGCACAAGGTTTTCAATCGCTTCAACCGAAGCCACACCGCCCTGCGGTCGGATCGGAATGCGCCTCTCGCCAGCCACCAATGACCCTGAGGGGGTGACCAGGTTCTGACCCTCCAGAACCTGGCTGAGCTGGTCGGGGGACAACCCCAGCTCGATCAACCGTGCGGGATCGGATTCGACATAAATCACCTCCTGCTGCACGCCGGTCAGGATCACTGTGGCGACCCCATCGACCAGCACCAGCTCGCGCTGAAGGGTTTCCGCATATGCGTGCAACTGCGCGAGATCGTAGCCGTCCCCCACCAGCGCGAAGTAGAGCGCGAAAACGTCGCCGAAATCATCATAGACCTGGGTCGGCAGCGCATTGGGCGGTAGGCTTGCCTGCACATCCGCGATCTTCGCGCGCATCTGGGTGAAAAGCTGGTTCAGCTCGGGATAGCCCGGCGCCGCTTGCCGCGTGAAAGCGACGGTGACCTGGCTGAGCCCCGGCGATGAGACCGAGGTGATCTCGTCGATCCCGTCGAGCTGTTGCAAGGTGTTTTCGATCAGATCTGTCACCTCGATCTCGACCTCCTCAGCGCTGGCGCCAGGGTAAGGCGTGATGATCTGCGCCTCACGAATGACGAACTCTGGGTCCTCGAAGCGTGGCAGGCTTTGATAGGCGGCAAAGCCCAAAAGCAAGATTAAGAGCGTCGCGATCACTGAGATCACGCGCTTTTCTATGGCAAAACGGGCGAGGTCCATGGGATTAGCCTTCAATCTCGGTAATGGGGCGGATTTCCATCCCCTCCTGCAAGGCGCTGAGGCCCGCAGTGACAACGCTCGCACCGGCTGGCACACCCTCTAGGATGACGATCCGAGTGCCTGTTACAGCGCCTGCGGTTACGGATCGGCGGGCGACGGTATTGGTGGCCGGATCATGCAACCACACGACAGGCTGGCCCTGTGGGTCGGCCCCTAAAGCCGTGAGCGGGATGGTCACGGTCTCGGCCTGGCCGCCGTTGGCATAGGCTTCGACCCGCCCGATCATGCCTGGCAATACAAAGTCTGTGTCGGGTACTGCCACGGCGACCCGACCGCGATAGGTCTGGGTTGACCGTTCGGCCTGGGTGGCCAGTTCGATTAGCTCAGCGTCATAGCTGCGGCCCGGCAAGGCATCGAAACTCACCGTGATTGAAAAATCGTCGACCCCGGCAAAATGCACCACATCTGGTCCCGGAATATCGAACACCAGATCGACAACCGACAGGCCCTGTACCAATGCAATGGGCTGACCGGCCTGGATATTGGTAAAGTTCTCGACATGTCGCAGGGCAATAAATCCGTCGAAGGGTGCACGCAGCACCGTGTCGGCCAGATTATCCTCGGCAACCTGTAACTGGGCGCGCAAGCCGCGAATAGCGGCTTCGGCGGCGTCGATTTCTTCGGCGCGGCCGCCCGCCAGCCCGATGCTCAACTGTTCTTGCCGCGAACGCAGATCGGCCTCGGCCACGCTAAGTGCGGCTTGATCCTGTTCCACCCGGGCGGTTGAGACCACACCGCGCGTCGCCAACTCTTGCGAGCGGCGTAGCTGCTCGGTCAATTGCACCACCTGCGCTTCGGCGGCGGCGACACTTGCCTCCAGCGCAGCAATTTCTTCCGACCGCGCACCCGATCGCAGGGCTGACAATTGTGCAACGGCTTGATCAATCTGGCTTTCAAGCTGGACCACAGCATTCTCAAAATCGCGTGGATCGAGCCGGGCGAGAATGTCGCCTTCGGCCACCTCCATCGAGGCGCGAATGGGCAGCTCGATCATCTGCCCTGAAACGCGAAAAGAAACCTCGGTCTCATGCGAGGGGTAAACCACCGCCGGATATCCGCGCGCAGCACTTTCGGCGATGGTTTCTGCGGTTGCGACGAGGGCCGGGCGAACTGGGCTTGGCGTGTCCTGTTCCTGAGCGGTGGCCGACATCGTGAACAGAAAGGCAGTAGCCAAAACAACGAAAAAAGGTGAATGCATGGTCATTGGAACGCTCCTCGTTGGGATTTGGGCGCAGCGTGCTAGGCTAAGCTCCATTGGGAAGCAGCAGGATTTTGCCCTCCCGCTCTCGTTTCAAAGCCGCTCGTACGGCCTCATGAACTTGGTCCAGGCTGTAACGACCCGCGATTGGTGCTTTGAGCCACCCGGCCGCAACCGCATCGGCAAGTTCGCGATAGACGCTTGCCTGTTCCGCTTTACTGGCTTGGGCAAACCAAGCAGTCAGCCAGAAGCCGCGAATGCGAATCCCGGTATAGATCAGCGGGCGATGGCCCAGCCTGACGGTTTCCCCGGCCATCGCGCCATAAAGGACAAGCGTGCCCCCCTCGGCGAGCGTTTCGGCCAGATTTCCAAAGGTTTTGCCAGCCACCGGATCTAGCGCCAGTGCCATTTTTTGACCGATATCCGTGTCGATGCGCGCTGCTAAATCAGGGCCATCAAGGTAGATATGGGCGCCTCCAGCCGACGCGACCGCGACCGAAGCCTGCTTGCGGCGCACGACATTCACGACATGAATACCGCGCGCTTTGGCGAGCTGATTCACAAAACCGCCTACCGCCGAGTTCGCAGCGGACTGGATTACCCAATCGCCGGGCTGCAAGGCGACGAATTTCGTCAGCATCAAATGAGCAGCGACCGGGTTCACGGCTAGCATCGACAATTGATCAAGTGTGGCATCGGGCAAGCGAACAAGATCGGCGGTTTCACCGGTCACTTCGGTGGCCCAAGTCCCACGGATCGGCGGCAACAGAACCAGTTGCCCCTGCGCTAGACCGGGGCCACGGGTTTCGATGATCCGGCCCAGGCCCTCGGTCCCGACGCGCGCCGGACGCTGCGATGACACGCCCGCTCCGCTGAGGATCATTGCCAGATCAGTTGGATTGATCGGCGCGCGCAAAACCTCGATGCGCGCTTGCCCGAAGCCAAGTGTCGGCACTGGTTCCTCTTTGATTTTCAAGCCGGCTAGCGCGTCGTCACTCGCCTCAAATGTCACGATCCTTCTGCGTGCCACAAGGCGGGTGGTCTGATTAGCGGCTAGGTCGAGTGTTTTTTGCTCCAAAGCCATTGGCGAATCCATCGGTTCAAACGTGACGTTTTTTCAGATTTAACGCAGTAGCAATTGCGTTCAAGCCTCAATCAGAAAAATTTTCAGATTTTGACCGGCGCGCTGCCCGGCAGCGACACCCAATCGATCGCTATGCGACGGTCGCCGGACACCGCTGATCGTCGAAGCATGTGGAAGGCCAGCAAAGGAGGCTTAAATCGGGTGGAACTGAAACATGGACGCCTCCCCCAATGCTCGACAGCATTGGGGGAGCATCGCCACTCAAAGTCGGGATCAATCTAGTTGGCTAACGCAGGGAGACCTTCAGTAGTCTTGCCCAGCGTATCGATTTGGCTGACCTTTTGCCGCCAGATCATCGATGAAATCGGCCCAGTCATCGCCAGGTCGCCAAATGCTTTCCATGATGGCAAAGGCCAACTCCTCAGGTACCGCGTCGCTGGTCTTAGCATAGCGATAGAAGAAGGCGCTAACCCTGGCATTGTAGATACAATGCACATGCATACGCTGCCCTGGGTTGCTTTCAAGCGCAGCCCTGAAGGCTTCAAAATCTTGATTAGTAGGCGCTTCAAAATCGACGGGGATATGGATGTATATCATGCCCAGCTGGGCGACCTTTTCAGCCTCCCCTTCCAGGGCACCCTCACCCTGGCCAAGTCCCAGGTTGACGATATGGGTCACCCCCAGGTCTCGGATATCGGAGAGCTGTTTTTCGTCCGGCTGCCCTGAGGTTGTGAGCTGCGCGTTGATCCGGCGCCAGTGGAAAATATGGGTTAAGTCATTCATGGCAAACCCCGCATTAGGCGTTAAACTCGGCGCAAGCGGTGTGCGCTTTAGTGAACCGTTTGGCCGAGGCCGGAAACCGCAGCAGTTTGTGCTGCGGACGCAAAGGGCGCTCAACGAAGTTGCCGCCGCAATTGGGACATGTGTTGGCAAATCGGTTCTTGGCGCAATCCGCGCAGAAGGTGCATTCGAAGGAACAGATCCGCGCCATTGTTGAGGCAGGCGGCAGGTCTTTGTCGCAGCATTCGCAATTTGGCTTCATAATCATCATGTCGTCGCCTCCAGGTCATGTGCCTCTAGACTACGCGTGCTACCTTTGGCAGAAATGACAATATGACCTCAAAAGCTGCCAAATCACACCTGGCAAGCAACGGCCCCAAGCTGGTCGTCTTTGTAGTTTATCCCGACATCGTGTTGTTGGATCTGGTTGGGCCGCTCCAGGTGTTTTCGCACGCGCCCAATCCTGTCACGCAGCGCAATGGCTATGATTGTGTGGTGGTGTCGTTGGATGGTGGTCTGATCCCGACGAACACGGTTGTGCCAATTCAAAGTGACGCGATTTCCTCGGTCCAGAAGCGTGTGATCCACACCCTGGTTATTGTAGGCGGCGACGGCGCCATTCCCGAAATGCGTAATAGGCGATTGGTTGAGGCGGTCAAATCGCTCGGTGAGGGCGCCCGCAGGGTATGTTCCGTCTGCTCAGGAGCGCTGATTTTGGCGGCAACCGGCTTATTGGATGGACGTCGCGCGGTCACGCATTGGGATGATTGTGATATGTTGGCGACAGAATTTCCCCGCGTGCAGGTCGAGATTGACCCGATCTATATCAATGACGGTCCCATCTGGACCTCGGCTGGCATTAGCGCAGGCATCGATATGGCGCTCGCCATTGTCTCTGAAGATTTTGGGCGGCGGTCAGCCCTCACCATGGCCCGGTCGATGGTGGCCCAAATGGTGCGTTCCGGTGGACAGTCACAGTTCAGCCCGGCCTTGGGACGCCAAGCGAACGATGGTAGCGGACGTTTTGAAGAGCTGCATAATTGGATTGAAGAGAATTTGGATGCGCCTCTCCCTGTCGAAAGACTGGCGGCGCAGGTCGGCATGAGCGCCCGCAACTTTGCCCGTGCCTATGCAAAGACCATGGGAACGACACCTGCCAAAAGCATTGAGGCAATCCGGATCGAGCGCGCGCAAGATTTGTTGGAAACGACCTCCAAAAGCCTGAAGCAAATCGCAGCACTCTGCGGCTTTAAGGAAGAAGATCGCATGCGGCGCGCCTTCCTCAGAACCCTAAAAGTATCTCCCTCAGACTACCGCCAGCACTTCCAAGACCCGGCACTTGGCGGCGAAGTTGGGTAAGAGGCAGTTGCCCGCGTGGTCTTTGCAATCCATCAGCTCAAATGGGCGGCAGACATTGGTGGCCTAACGCTAGCACCGCTGATCCTTCGTGCGCGCCGCAGCGGCCTCCCCCACAAGCCAATCGACGACCCGCCGCACTTCTCGTCGGGACGCGCCAAAGCCTCGAACATCCAAGAAATAGCCGTGCGTGGGTGCGATATCCTCATCGAAAAGCCGCACGACCCGTTGCTCGGCCAAATCCTGATCGATCAAGGGTAGCCAGCCTACGACCAAACCCTGACCTTCGGCAGCTCCGCGCAGCAGCACGTTGGCATCTTCAAAAATTGGTCCGCGCAACGCTTCCTCAACCGTCAAGCCCATAGCCGAAAACCAATCCAGCCAACCCCAATGATTGCGTTGATGCAAAAGCGGTAGATTGATCAGGTCTTTGGGGTCATTGATCGGGCCGTGTTGCGCCAGAAATCCACGCGATGCTATCGCCGCGGGCCTCAACTCAAGCAGCTTCACAGATTGCTCGTGCATCTCAGCCATGCGGCCCCACCGGATCACGATATCCACGTTCCGGTCATCACGTGTTTCGGGTTTGAAAGAGGGTAAGACTTCAAGCTCGATCTGGGGGTGCGCCGTCCAGAAATCCGTGATCCGCGGCATGAGCCAACGCGCCGTGAAGATCGGACCAGCCACAAGGCGGACGACTCCACGCGTGCGCCGTCGCATCGTTCGGATCGCGTCGTCCAATATTTCAAATGCTTCTGTTGTCGCGTCGGCCAAGCGCCGTCCGTCTTCGGTAAGGGTGACGGAACGGCCGAAGCGCTCAAAAAGCGCGATACCGAGCTGGTCTTCCAGCCCGCGGATGTGGTGGCTGATCGCGGTCGGGGTGACGGAAAGCGCCTCGGCGGCGGCTCGGAAGCTTCCAAGGCGCGCCGCGGTGTCGAAAGCGCGAAGTGCCGGGAGAGAGGGGATCATCCAAACCTCAAAGATGAGTTTCATTCATCTTTAGCTGAAGATTCTGCCTTTGTAAAAGAGCGTTTGCGATGCGCATTCTGACTGAGATGCAAATGAACTCATGAATCAGTGACCCAGATCAGCAGACGTCGCGGTCGTAAAGATCGCCTTGCGCAGACAGCAAAGCCCGAGGCCAACCCGCCGGTCTGGCCAGGCGTCGTTGGCGGACGGCTGAAGCCGCTATCTGAAGACGAGGTTCAGCGCGTTGCCGAAACGGCGCTGTCTCTACTGGAAACGTTGGGACTGAGCCAAGCGATCCCCTCGATGATCGAAAAGGTCACCGCCGCCGGAGGCGGGTTGACCGATGACGGCCGGCTCCTGTTCCCGCGATCGCTTGTGGATTGGGCGATCAATGGCGCGCAGCGTGGTTTCACGCTCTGCGGGCAAACCCCCGACCGCGATCTGAAAATCGAAGCAGCGCGGGTCCATATGTCGACCGGCGGCGCCGCGCCCGGTGTCTTTGATCTCGACACCCACGCTTATCGCGACTCAACTTTGCAAGATCTCTATGATGCCGCGCGTATCGTGGATCAGATGGACAACATCCATCATTTTAGTCGCTCCGTCGTCGCGCGTGATATCGAAGACAACGCTTTGATGGATCTGAACACTGCTTATGCGTGTCTGGCGGGCACATCCAAACACGTATCAGTCTCGATCACAGAACCACGCAATGTCACCGCCATCGCGGAGCTTTGTTATGCCATTGCCGGTGGCGAGGCAGCCTTTCGCGCCCGACCGTTCCTGACCGTGATGGTCTGCCATGTCGTGCCGCCGATGCGCTTTGCTGAAGAGGCTTGTGAAGTCCTCGAACTGTCCATCCAGGCCGGGTTTCCTGTGCAATTGATCAGCGCCGGGCAGGCAGGTGCAACCAGCCCCGCCACCATCGCTGGCTCTTTGGTGCAGGCAGTTGCGGAAACCTTGGCGGGATTGGTCTTTGCCCGCCTTGTGAACGAGGAGGTGAAAGCGATCTTTGCGCCGAAACCTTTGGTTGCCGATCTGAGAACCGGGTCGATGAGCGGGGGCGGTGGTGAGCAAGCCATCTTGATGGCCGGGGCGGCGCAGATGGGGCGGTATTGGGATTTGCCGACCAGCTCCATCGCTGGGATTACGGACGCAAAGCGCCTTGATGCGCAATATGGGGCTGAGAAGTCGCTTGCTGTCACCATGGCCGCCCATGCGGGTTCGAACATTGTCACCCAAGCGGCCGGCATGATGTCGAGCCTGTTGGGCGTCAGCCACGCAGCCTATGTCAGCGACAATGATCTGCTGGGCAATATCCTGCGGACGATCCGGGGGGTGGAGGCCACGCCCGAGAACCTTGCCGCTGATGTGATCGCGCAAGTCTGTCGGGGTGAGGGCCACTATCTTGGCGAACAACACACCTTCAGCCGGATGAAGTCCGACTATTTCTATCCCGAGATTGGCGACCGCCGTAGCCCACGTGACTGGCAAGATAGCGGGGCACAACGGATTGGCGATGTTGCACGCGCAAAGGCGCGTGAGATCCTCGAAACCCATTATCCCGCGCACATCCCCGATCAGGTGGACCGCGCTTTGCGCGCGGCGTTCGATATCCGTTTGACACGCACACAAACCGGGCGACCCGAATGAAGAACGTGGCTCTAAGTCAGCGCGCGCGAGCGGCACTTCCAGGTGGCGTGAGCCATGAATTGCGTTACTGGGATCCCTATCCGATCTTCATCGAGCGCGCACTGGGCGCAGAGAAATGGGACGTTGAGGGTCGGCGATACATCGACTTCAAGATGGGTAGCGCCAGCCAGATGTTGGGCCATAGCCACCCAGCGATTGTTGAGGCGCTGCTTGCCCAGGCAGAACGGTCGATCTTTAGCGCCGATTGTCATGAGGCTGAGATTGCTTGGGCCGAATGGATTAATCAACTCTACCCAAGTGCGGAGCATACGCGGTTCACGGCCTCGGGCAGTGAGGCAACGATGCTCGCGATCCGCTTGGGCCGTGCGTTTTCTGGGCGAGATCGTGTGCTCAGGATCGATGGCCACTATCACGGCTGGCACGATCACGCGCTGAAAGGGGCAAAACCCGGGAGCGATAGGCCGACCTCTCTGGGTGTGCCTCCGGCGATCTCGGACCTGATTGAGGTCTGTGCTGCCGATCCGCAATCGATGGAAAGCGCGCTGCAGGATGAGCGCATCGGGACCGTGCTTATCGAAGCCTCGGGCGCGAATTACGGCTCGGTCCCATTGCCGACCGAACGACTGCGCGCATTGCATGATGTGGCGCGCAAAGTGGGCATCGTGCTGATTTTCGACGAGATCATCACAGGGTTTCGCTGGTCGCCTGGCGGGCGTCAGGCGCGCGATGGAATTGTGCCCGATCTGACCACGCTGGCGAAGATCGTGACCGGAGGCTTGCCGGGTGGCGCTGTTTGCGGTCGGACCGAGATCATGGAGTTGATGAACAACGCCAAGATGCGTGGTGGACTGTCCCCGCCCGTCAGCCACAAAGGCACCTTCAACGCCTCCCCCTTGATTGCTGCGGGCGCGGTGGCGGCAATGCCGCTCTTGGCCAGTGGTGAGGCACAAGCACAGGCCGATGCCATGGCAGCGCGCTTACGCGATGGGATCAATGGCCTGATCGCCCGCCATGGGATCACGGGCAGGGCCTATGGTGAAAGCTCGACCTGCCACATGCTGTTTGGCGCGCAAGACCCATCGGCATTGAGCCCTGCGCAAGTTCGTTCCGTCTCGCCCGCGTTGGTCAAAGGTCTGCGCTGGGGGTTGCTCCAAAAGGGTGTCGATCTAATGTCGCACACCTCCTGTGTGACCTCGGCCTCCCATACCCCCAACCTGATCGATGAAGCGCTGGTGGCCTTCGATGGGGTCTTTGCCGAGCTTGTCAAAGAAGGGGTTCTAGGATGAGCCTTCCAAGCCATGCCCGCACAGTTGTTATCGGCGGTGGCGTGATCGGATGCTCTATCGCTTATCATCTGGCGCGCGAAGGGCGCAAAGACATCGTTTTGCTCGAACGCTCCAAGCTGACCAGTGGGACAACCTGGCACGCCGCTGGTCTAGTGCGCCGGTTGCGCCCCTCGGCGACGCTGACCAAGCTCATCAACTATTCCATCGACCTTTATGGAGAGCTTGAGACCGAAACCGGCCAAGCCACGGGCTGGGCCCAGACCGGATCACTAACGCTGGCCACCAACCCCGACCGTCTGACCAACATCAAACGGCAAGTTTCATTAGGCCGCGCCTTTGGGCTGGAGGCCGAGGTGGTCGATGCGGCCCGTGCCAAAGAGTTGTGGCCGCTGATCGAGGTGGATGACGTAATTGGGGCTGTCTGGTCACCCGCCGATGGCCGCGTGAACCCCTCGGATGTGGCGTTGGCCTTGGCCAAAGGGGCAAAGGCGCGGGACGTCAAATTCTTTGAGGACGCATGTGTCACCGGATTGCGGAAGACGGCGGGGCGCATCTCGGGCGTTGAGGTCAGCGACCATCTGATCGAAGCGGAAGAGGTGGTGATCGCATCCGGCCTTTGGTCGCGCGAGGTGGCCGCGATGGCAGGGGCGCATATGCCGCTTTATGCCTGTGAGCATTTCTACATCCTTACCAAGCCACTGGCCGAGGTGCAGGCCCTGGGCAAAGGTGTGCATCTGCCGACGCTGAACGATCAGGACGCATACCTTTACGCTCGCGACGATGTGGAGGGTCTTTTGGTCGGGTCGTTCGAACCGCATGCCAAAGGAATCTCGACGAAGGACCTGCCGGCCGATTTCTCTTTCGATCTGCTCGACGAAGACTGGGATCATTTCATGCCGATGATGGAGAATGCGCTGCGCCGCCTTCCCGCGTTGGAACGGGCCGAGGTGCGAATGCTACTGAACGGGCCAGAAAGCTTCACGCTCGACAGCCAGTTCATGCTGGGCGAAAGCCCCGAAGTACCGGGATTGTTCTTGATGGGAGGGATGAATTCCACCGGGATTGCCCTGGCGGGGGGCGCAGGCAAGGCCATGGCCGAATGGATCATCGCGGGCGAACCCACAATGGAGCTTAGTGAGGCCGATATCCGGCGCTTCAGCCCCGAGATGAACGTCTTGGGCGCTTTAGAGGCACGCATCCCCGAAGTGTTAGGTCGGCATTATGACAACCCCTATCCAGGCCGGTTGATGGAGACCGCGCGGAGCCAGCGTCGATCGCCCATCCACACAGGGTTGGTCGCGGCGGGCGCGCGGTTCGAGGCGCGCGGCGGCTGGGAACGCCCGGTGCATTTCGGCGGGGAGGCTGCACACCTGCCGCTCAGCTTCGGTGTGCCCGCCTGGCGCGATCAGGTTGGCATCGAGGTCGAAGCTTGCCGGAGTGGCGCAGCCATTCTTGATCAATCCGCCTTCGGTAAGATCATGGTGCAAGGCCCCGATGCTTGCGCCTTTCTAAATCATCTTTGCACCGCGCAGATGGACATCGCGCCGGGCCGGATTGCGTACACGCAAATCCTCAATGCGCGCGGTGGGATCGAAAGCGATCTTACGGTTCAGCGCCACGGGCCGAATACCTATTTGATGATCGTCGGCGCCGGCGAGATCGTGCGCGACATGAAGCGGATGCGCGAAACCAAAGGTGATTTCCGTGTCGAGTTCACCGATGTGACAAGCGGTTATGCGATTATCGGGCTGGCCGGCGACAAAGCCCGTGAGGTGCTGCAAGCTACATCCAACATGCCTGTGCCAGATCTGAAGCGATTTCAATTCGCACCGCTTGAGATCGGCCTCGCCCGCGGCTGGGTCGGAAGGTTGAGCTTCACCGGCGAAGAGGGCTTTGAGCTTTACATATCTGCCGATATGGCGATGGCTGCGCATGAAGCGCTGGTGGCGGCCGGTGCCTGTCATGCCGGGCTTTATGCCAGCGGGTCGCTACGCATCGAAAGCGGGTTCCGCGCCTTTGGGCACGAGCTTACGCCGGGGTCGATGCCCGCCGAAGCAGGTCTTGATGCGTTCTGCGCCTTTGGCACTGGCTTTGTCGGCGAAAACGCGGTGCGGGATCACGTTTCCGCCCGCCGGATCGTATCGCTTCTTTTCGAAAGCTCCGATGCGATCCCCACCCATGATGAGCCCGTCTACCTGGGCGGTCAGGTTGTTGGCCAAATCACCTCATCGGCTTGGAGCTATCGTTTTGGCCGTTCGGTGGCCCTGGCGATGATTAATGCCCCACTCGACCGGTTGGCTAAGGAGGATGTGGTGACTGGCTTCGAAGTGGAAATCGCTTGCACCCGCTTTGCTGCCCGCGCCTCGCTGAGGCCCGCCAAGGAAGCTTTCGCATGACCGACACACGGCGCAGTACGCAAGTTGCCATCATCGGTGGCGGGATCATGGGTGTCGCGGTGCAATATCAACTGGCCCAAAACGGCTGGACCGACACGATTTTGTTCGAGAAGGCTGAGCTAACAAGCGGCTCCACGTGGCACGCGGCGGGCCAGATCGCTCATGCGGTTGGCAGCCGGGTCATGGGATGGATCAATAAGACCTCGATTGAGACCTACAAGCGCGTCGAAGCAGAAACCGGCCAGAGCATCGGCTGGCACGAGGTGGGCGGGTTTCGCATTGCCACCACCGATGATGAGGTCGACTGGATGAAGTCCATTATGGGCGTCGGCAAACTGCTCGACCTGCCGATGGATTTGGTTGGACCGGGTGAGATCGCCCAGATCAACCCGTTCTATAAAGTAGATGATGTAAAAGCAGCAGTCCGCACCTATGCCGATGGTCATATCGACCCATCAGGCGTGAGCATGGCACTCGCTGCCGCCACCCGTGCGCGGGGAGCAAAGATCGAACGCCATAACCGAGTGACCGGGGCCAGTCGCAAAGGCGATATGTGGCTACTTCGAACCGAAAAGGGCGATGTGCTGGCCGAACATGTGGTGATTGCGGCAGGCAGTTACGCCAATCAAGTGGGCGAATGGTTCGGGCTGAAGGTTCCTTCTGTCTCCTGCTTGCATCATTATCTTGTCACCGACACCGTGCCTGAGTTTGAGGGGCGCCCCGAGTTGCCTGTGATGCGGGATAACGCCTATGGTGGCTATATCCGGCAGGAACAGAGATCCGGCCTAATCGGCATCTACGAAGGCCATGTCTGTCCCACCGTCTGGCAAATGCCCGAAGGCGCGCCCTGGGCCGCCGAGAATGAGCTGTTCGAGGCCGATTACGATTCCATTGGCGATTTCCTGATGGTGGCCTTCGACAAGATGCCGATCCTGGCGGAGCTTGGCATCAAACGTGTGGTGCGCGGGGCAATTACACACACGCCTGACGGTGGTATGCTGGTTGGGCCGTCGGGTGCGCCAAATGTTTGGCTATCCTGTGGCTCGTCAATCGGCCTTGCTTGGGGCGGGGGCGCTGGCAAAGTTCTGGCAGACTGGATGGTCCATGGTGCGACCGAGATCAACACACGAGGTCTTGACCCGCGACGTTATGGCGATTTCACCAACGATCATTTTATCGTCGAACGCACCAAAGACGAGTTCATGCGCCGCCATGATACGCCGTGTCCTGGCAAGCAGTTCGAAAGCTTGCGCCCGCTGAATCGGCACCCGATTTACGACCGCCTGGCGGCAAAAGGCGCGGTATTTGGCGAAATCGCCGGTTGGGAGCGCCCGAGGTACTTCGGCGCGGTCGGTGAGGTCGAACAGATTGGTTGGGGCCATCAGCACTGGCACGAAAATGCGTTGGCCGAGGCGAAAGCGACGCGCGACGCGGCGGGTTTGATCGACCTTTGCGCCTTTGCTCAGTTCGAAATCAGGGGCAAGGATGCGGGCGCATTGCTTGACCGGCTATCGGCCAATCGCATTCCGCGCAAGGACGGGCGGATCAGCCTCAACCATCTGCTCACCGAAAAAGGACGGTTCGAAACTGAAATTACGATCTGGCGCATTGCCGAAGATCGATATTTCACCGGTTCCCCCATCGCGCGCGCGACCCCGGATTTCGCCTGGATCAAAAGCCACATTCGCGACGGGGAAGATGTGCGCATGATCAATCGTAGCGCCGAATGGGGGATGTTGGCGATGTCCGGCCCGGCGTCACGACAGATCCTGTCTGCTCTGACAGATGCCGATCTTTCCAACGGCAGCTTCCCTTGGCTTTCGGGACGAGAGATCACCGTCGCAGACGTGCCGTGTTATGCCCTGCGGGTGTCTTTTGTTGGCGAGTTGGGGTGGGAGTTACACGCCCCGCTCGACCAGATTGCCGCGCTTTATGATGCATTGTTCGCGGCGGGCACAGGACGCGGGCTGGTTGATCTGGGCTCTTACGCCTTCAACGGAATGCGAATGGAAAAAGCTTTCCGCGCCAGCGGAGAATTGACCGCCGATATCGGGCCCTTCGACGTTGGGCTGGAGCGGTTTGTCGTAACCGAAGGGCGCGATTTCCTGGGCAAAGACGCGCTATTGGCGCGCGGGCCGGAATGGGAGTTGCTCTATGCGGAACTTCATGCCGAGGGGATCGACATCCTTGGCGGAGAGCCGGTCTTGCGGAACGGTACACCCGTTGGACTGACCACATCGGGCGGCTATGGGTACCGTATCGGCAAATCGCTGGGTTGGCTGTTCGTGAAAAAGGGCACACCGCGCGACGGCTTGACGGTGCAGTTGTTGAACCAGACCTTTGCCGTCACCATCCACGATGCCCCGCTTTTCGATCCGGAAAACCAGCGCCCGCGGTCGGAGGTATGATGAAGGCTCGCAAACAATCGCTCAGATTGGCTGTTTCGCATGGTGCTACCGAGCTCGGCGGCAAGCCCAAATCGATTGCAATGCAGTTTTTGGGCGAGAACCTAGGGGCCCGCGTATTTCGTCCATCAAACGCTCGCCAAACGGTGCAGAGATCAGATTCCATTCAGAATGTCGGGCAGCGCATTCGCTTGCTATCAGGAGGCCAGCTATGACTACTATCACCGGCGGTGAGGCGCTTTATCGCGTTCTCAACGCCAATGGCATCGATACGGTTTTTGGCCTGCTGGGCGGCTCGATGCTCGAGCTTTATGACGCGATGTATAAGGGCGGTGAGATCGCCTATGTTGGTGCACGAGATGAACGAGCCGCCGGGCACATGGCTGACGCTTGGGCGCGCATGACCGGAAAGCCCGGCGTTGTGCTGGGCGCGCAAGCGGGCCCAGGTGTGGTGAACATCGTCACAGCAGTGGCCGAGGCACAATTGGCCTATTCCCCGCTTGTGGTGATCGCTGGGGCCATCACGCGCGCGGATCAGGCCAAAGACACGTTTCAGGAGGTCGATCAGGTCGCGCTATTCGCGCCGATCTCGAAGCGTTCGGTGATGGTCACCGACCGATCACGACTAGTGCCAATGCTGGAAGACGCAATCCGCCTGGCCAACTCGGGGCGTCGCGGCCCGGTTGTCTTGCACGTGCCGCGCGACCTTTTTGCTGCCGAGCTTCCAGCGGTTGCACCCGAACCGCTCAATATCGCTCGGCCCGGCCCCGCAAGCTCCCAAGATGTCCAAGCCATTGCTGAGATGCTGCAGACGGCTGAGCGCCCGGTGATCTTTGCAGGTGGCGGATTCAAATGGGGTGATGGGCGCGATGCGCTCACCACGTTGGCTGAAAAGCTCGAAATCCCCGTCGTCGCCTCAACCGGTCATGCCGATGTGATGCGCCACCGCCACCCCTGGTTCGCGGGCCAGGCCGGGCCGCGCGGCAATCGCGTGGCCAGCCGATTGACGAAGGATGCGGATGTAATGATCGTGTTAGGGGGGCGGCTGGGCTTCAACTCGACTTTCCACAGCAATGATTATGTCGGGATAGATACCCGCATCGCTCATGTCGATATCGAAGCCGCTGCCGTTGGTCGGTATTTCCCGGTGGAGGTTGCGGCGCAGGGTGATGCCCGCCTGACAGCTGAGGCCTTGGTCGCAGCGGTGACCAAACCAGCATGTGATGCTTGGCGCGATGCGTTCAGAGTCGATATGGCAAGCCTCTGGGCCGAACGCGCCGAAGAGGCTGCAATCGAAACCCTGCCCTTGCACCCACGACGGGCCTTGGCCGAAATCCGCGACGCCCTGCCCGAGGATGCCGTCGTCACGCTCGACACCGGAAACACCTGTCTGCAGGCGGCTGACCGGCTGGCCCTCTACGCACCGCTATCGCTGATCACGCCGCTTGATTTTGGCTTGGTGGGCTTTGGCCTAGGCGCCGCGATCGGTGCCAAGGCCGCTGCGCCCGATAGGCCGGTGGTCGCCATTATGGGCGATGGGGCGATTGGCTATACCATGATCGAAGTTCAGACCGCCATTTCGCACAATCTGCCGATTACCGTTGTCGTCCTCGACAATGAGGCCTGGGGAGCCGAGAAAGCCTATCAGCAGGAGTTCTATGGCGGGCGACTTCTGGGCGCGGAGATACAATCTCCCCGATTTGACAAATTCGCTGAGCTTTGCGGCGGCAACGGCATCTGGGTGGAGGGCCCCGGCGACCTTGGACCCGCCCTGCAGGAGGCTTTGGCGTCGGGACAGACAACCGTCATCCAAGCAAAGATCGACCCCGGCGCGCTGATGACGTTGCGCAAGGATTTGTTCAAGGCGCCGCAGAAAGGATAATTGACATGACCTGGGATACGATCGTCATTGGCGCCGGGAACGCGGCCTTTTGTGCGGCCCATGCGGCGCGAGAGGCTGGCGCGACGGTCTTGATGTTGGAATGCGCGCCCGAGGCTGAAAACGGCGGCAATTCGCGCTACACGGCTGGTGCGATCCGCTTTGCTTATGATGGGGTGGATGACATTCGCGCGCTTTGTCCAGATCTGTCAGAGGATCAAATCGCGATCACAGATTTCGGCACCTATACCGAAGAGCAATTTTTCGATGACATGTTCCGGGTCACACGCTTTCGCACCGATCCTGCGCTTTGCGAGCGGATTGTGCGATCATCGCGTGAGACGATGCATTGGATGCGCTCGAAGGGCATCCGCTTTATGCCGATCTATGGGCGGCAGGCCTTCAAGGTGGATGGGCGTTTCAAGTTTTGGGGCGGTTTGACGCTTGAAAGCTGGGGCGGTGGCCCGGGCTTGGTCGATGCCCATACCGAAATTGCAAAGGCGTCGGGGATCGAGATCCGCTATGGGACGCGGGCCGTCGAAATCCTGACCGACGGCCACGCAGTTACGGGCGTGAAAGTACGACATAAGGGGCAGCTCGAGGATATCGGCGCAAAATCCGTGGTCGTGGCTGCAGGTGGATTTCAGGCCAGCCCAGAGATGCGTACGCGTTATCTGGGCCCCGGGTGGGAGATGGCACGCGTCCGAGGTTCTCGCTTCAACACCGGCGAGGGCATAAAAATGGCGATGGCGGTTGGGGCCTCTACCTACGGCAATTGGTCGGGCTGCCATGCGGTCGGCTGGGACTACAACGCGCCAGAGTTTGGCGATCTGGATGTCGGTGACGGGTTTCAGAAGCATTCCTATCCTTGGGGCATCATGGTGAACGCCACCGGCCGACGTTTCGTCGATGAAGGGGCGGATTTCCGAAATTACACCTATGCCAAATACGGTCGGGTCATTTTGGAGCAGCCGGACCAGTTCGCCTGGCAGATTTTCGATGCGAAGGTCACCCATCTTTTGCGCGATGAATACCGGATCAAACGCGCGACCAAGGTATCGGCCCCAACGCTGGAGGCATTGGCTGAGAAGCTAGAAGGTGTTGATGCCCAAAGCTTCCTTGATGAGGTCAGCACCTATAACGCCGCTGTCGATACGGGCACCACCTTCGATCCCAACGTTAAGGACCGTCGTGGTACAATCGGTCTGTCTGTGCCGAAATCGAATTGGGCTAATACAATCGATGAAGGGCCGTTCGAAGCCTATCAGGTTGGTTGCGGGATAACCTTTACCTTTGGTGGTCTACGCATCGACCCCGAAAGCGCTCAAGTTTTAGACAACGACCTAAGCCCGATCCCGGGCTTGTTTGCGGCAGGGGAACTGGTGGGGGGCGTTTTCTTCTTCAACTATCCCGGCGGAACCGGGCTGATCAATGGATCAGTCTTTGGCAGATTGGCTGGGGGAAGTGCTTCTGCTGCCTAGGCCGCGTGACCCAAGCTCAGTCGATCCCGCCGTCGCTTTCGCCGATGAGCTTCTGAAACCTCGGTAGATTACCTATGAACCACCGGTGAACTATTCGCACGTCGAACCGGTGGCTGATCGCGAAATCAACGCAACATCACCGATCCCTAGGCTTTCTTTGCCGCCACCCGTGAGCTGGACCTGGTTCAAGGGCAGGCCAGACTCCTTTTCCATGATGATGATCGGGAAAAGCCCGCGTCCCCTTTTCGTTCAGGGTGCAGATCATCTTTTGCTGTTTGGGCCGCTGGGCGTTTTCTTAGGAACGCCGTTTTCTTGCAGCGCCTCCAAACGTTGAAGTCCTATGACCCGATCACCAACCCAGCTTATGTGGTTCTAACGGCGGCCGCCGAGTTCCACGACAAAACCACGAGGCCAAACCAGCTTTGGCAGACCGACTTCGCTTACTGAAGGCCATCGGCTGGGGTTGGTTCTATCTGTCGACGATCTTGGACGACTACAGCCGATACATTGTCGCCTGGAAGCTGTGCGCCACGATGAAGGCTGAGCATGTGATCGACACGCTCGACCTCGCGCTGCTGGCTTCGGTTAGCGATCAGGCGACGATCCTGCATAAGCCACGCCTGCTCAACGAAAATGGATCGAGTTGCGCCTAGGACGAATTGGCTGATTGGCTGGAAGATCAACAGATGGATCATGTCCGACGCACGGCGTATCACCCCCGGACCCAGGGCAAGATTGAGCGCTGGCACCAGACCCTTAGGAACCGCATCTTGCTGGAAAACTACTACCTGAAAGGCGCCCTACGACATCAGATCGACGCCCTCGTCGACCACCACAACCACAGGCTCTTTCACGAGAGCCTACAAAATCTCACTCCAACCGATGTCTACTTCGGACGCGGACAAACCATCCTGAAACAACGAGAAAGTATCTAACGGAAGACAATCGAAAACAGGCGCTTGCCTCATCGAAAATCCGCCGCATAATCAAACTAAACAGATGAGCCAAGTCCTCTCTCAAACCAGACAGCCATCTGTCCCAAAATCTCTGACGAGATGCACTAAGTTGCACTTGAAGTCCTATCAAGCGAACCTTTTTTACTGAAGTGTAGAATAGTAGAAAGGAACCGATCGAAGAGGTCCAATCGAACCACTTCTTTTTGCAATGCCCCGCGGTGCGGAGCGCGTGCAAAGCGTCACAGCTGTCTTGAGAAACGAGGAGGCCCCACTGCGGAGCACCTTGAGAAATATTCCGCAACTCCGATAAGCACTTATGGAAATCCATAGAGCCGTGCCGGGTTGTCCACCAATACCTTCTTTAGTGTGTCCGGGCTGCCGCAGGCCTCCGCAAGAAGGTCCAGCAGTTCCGACGTTTGGAGGTTTCTATATTCGATCGGCGGTGGTGCGCTTCCCACGGCGTGACCGTGTTTCCCGGTATGTGGCCAATCGGTGCCCCAAACCAGATTGTCCGGATTGGCGGCAATCAAGGCGCGCATTTTCGGCAATGCGCCCGAGAAGCCGCTCAAATCACTGCGCGATATCCGGTCAGCGCCGGCCAGCTTCACCCAGCATTTGCCGCCTTCAAGCATCCTGAGGAAGCTCTGGAACTTCGGAGATCGAACGTCCGTCTCGTAGCGCGCATGGCCCATGTGATCGAACACAACCGGGAGTGGCAGGCTCGTAAAGAAGTCCGATAGGCTGTGGATCACGTCGAGGCTAACGAATAGCTGCAGATGCCACCCCAGGGGTGCGATCCGGTCGACCGCCTGCCTGACCTGAGCTTTGATCTCGTCGGGGTCCCTCAGGCCCCTGCTTGCAGGATTGAGTCGGATCCCACGCACGCCTTTTTCGTTCAACCGCTGCAGCTCGGCGTCGCTGGCGCTGTGGTCGATCCCGGCAATGCCGCGGGCCCCGGGACCGAACCCGGCCATGGCATCGAGAAGACATCGGTTGTCCGCACCATAGGCGCTGGCTTGAACAAAGACGGTCCGATCCAGACCCAAGGCGCTGGCCATTGCCCTGTACTGGCCCAGCAGCGCGGGCTGCGGCGTGTAGGTGCGCTCCGCGGCGGGCGGAAAATCTTCCAAAGGGCCGAAAACATGCATATGGCAGTCGCAGGCCCCGCGTGGAATGAGAGCCGTTGGGGATGTGTATGCGGACAGGGGCATTGAGACCTCAACCAGTCTAAGGAGTGGCGTTGCGAGCGCCAATCAAGACGCTCGCGAAGGTGATGACCGCCAAGAACAGGGTCCTGAAACACTGATTTTGGCGGCTCAGGTTCCCGAAAGGCTTTCCCCGGGCTTTCCGTCGCCTTGCGAATAGTATTCCTTCACAGTCTGCGCTTCGATCTCATAGAACTCTTCCAGGCCGATGATGTCCTCGATGGCTTTTCTGGCCTCTACCGTTTCTTCGGTGCTCATGCCGGTATAGACACCGTCCTCGCGCATTTCCTTCAGGGCTGCCCGGATCGAGGCGAAGGCGGGCAGGATCGACGCCTGAGCATCAATGATTCCCGCGTAACCCATGTCTTTGATATCATTGGCACTTGGAACCGGGCGCCCATCGCGGTTGCCACGGCTCATGACATAGATCAGCGGCAGTTCGCAGACCTGCGGCGCGCGTTCAAGCTCTTCCACAGACGTCGGGAACAACAGCCCAAGATCGGCGCCGGTGTCCGCAACGGCATTCAGGCGGTCGGCGGCCACATCAAGCCCCTTTTCGCGGCAGATGTCGGTGCGCGCGATGATCACAAAATCCTTGTCGGCCTCGTCGCGGGCGCGGCAGGCGAACTTGATTTTGGTCACGAACTCATCTTTGGGGATCACGTGGACCTGGTAACGATGGTAATGCGCGCGCTTGGGATAAAGCTGGTCCTCGATATGGATGCTCGACACATCGGCGCGGATGAACTCCTTGACCGTGCGCATCGTGTGGAGCGGTTCGCCGAACCCGGCACCGCCATCCACCATAAGGGGAATGTCGATGCTGGCTGCCACATCGGCTGCAACGTCGATCTGCTCGGTCATCGACAGCAAGGGTTCGGAAATGGCGCGGGATCCACCGGTGACATAGCCACCGACATAGGCCACCTCGAAGCCAACCTGTTGCGCGATACGGGCGCTCATCGGATCGTAGACCGCAGGCATGTGGAGGAACGTCTTGTTCTCGATGTATTTGCGAAGTGTCGCTGATTTGGTTGCCATGTCTCCGTCCCTCAACAATCGGTAGCAGGTGAATTTGCGGCTGCGGGCGCTCTTCCATGTCGCAACGGGAGTTTGTCGCCACCATGTCTTGCCCTTCTTGGAAATAGACCAGTGGCAGTTTATGGTTCAATGTAAGAGAACCGATGTTTCACTTGGGAGAACAAAATGGGCGCACTTCGAACGGCCTCCGTCGAAAGAGCGATGTCGATCCTGCAAGTGTTCACACCACAACGGCCGAAGCTGAGACTGGTCGATCTTGAGAAGGAGACTGGCCTTCACAAGAGCACAATCCTCCGGCTTACCAACTCGATGGCCCTATATGGGTTCATAGATCGCGGGCCGGATGGTCGATACTCTCTGGGTGCCAGCGTGTGGCGTCTTGGCCTCATCTTCAGGCAGGACTTCGGAAATGGCGAGCAGATCCGCCCTGTTCTGCGGATGCTTGTAGAGAAGACCGGCGAAACCGCGTCCTTCCTTGTCCGCGCGGGCAGCGACCGGGTCTGCCTCTACCGAGAGAACAGCCAGAACCTGCTGCAATTCGGCGCGGATGAGGGGATGCGGATGCGGCTTGACACCGGGGCGTCGGGTCTGGTCCTTAGGCGCTTCACCGGCGAGGAGATCGGTAATGACGTTAAGTTCACGCCGCGTGGAACTTCAAACTTGTCCCAAACGCGGAACGCCCATGTCGCCTCAATCTCGACACCGGTGTTCTCCTATGATGGCAGCCTGAAAGGGGCTCTGACCATCTCGGGCGAAAACACACGCTTCGATGATGAGACACGTACCGAGGCCATCCCACTTCTGGAGCGCGCGGCAGATCATCTGCAAATGGTCCTTGCCAAAGGTGATACGCTCTGAACGCGGCCCCAAAAGGGCCGTATCTACAGCAAAGTGTCGGGGACAATCGTCACCAAAGTCGGCACGAGTATCAGGATGACAATTATGACCAAGAGGGCCAGAAGATAGGGCACGGCAAGCCACGCCAATCTCTCGAAGCTTAATCCGACAACCCGCGTAAGCGCATAGAGCACGATCCCGACCGGAGGCGTTAGCAGCCCGAGGGTCAAGGCCAGCGTCATGATGATGCCGAAATGAATGGCGTCCACGCCATAATCCACCGCGATCGGCAACATGATCGGGGTCAGGATCAGAATGGCCGGTGTCGGCGCGAGAAAGCACCCGACCACGAGCCAAAGGATCATGAAGAGGAGCAAAAGCACCGTGCCGTTGCTTGTCAGATCAGCAAAGAAATCCGCCATCGCACCCGGGATACCGGCTCGGATCATGACCACACCGAAGGCTGAGGTGAAGATGATGATCAGCATGATCACCGATGTGTCGATCAAGGTTCCGCGGATCTCGTGGACCAGCCGTTTGAGCCCGTAGGCCCGATAGATGACGATGCCCAGGAACCCGGCATAGAACGCGGCGACCGCCGCGGCCTCGGTCGGGGTGAAAACCCCCGAATAGATCCCGCCCATGATGATAAAGGGCGTCAGGATCGGCAGGATGGCCACTTTAAAGACCGGCCAGATCTCGGCCAGGGTCGCACGCGTGCCCTTCGGCATCCCCTCTTTCCGGGCGCGGTAGGCGACATAGGACATAAAGGCCGCAGCCATCATCATCGCCGGCACGATGGCGGCAAAGAACATGCGGGCTACCGAAACCTCGGCCTGCGCCGAATAGGCAACGAGTGCAATCGAAGGTGGCAATATCGGGCCGATCAGCGCAGATGCGGCGGTGACGCCGGCGCTGAATTCGCGCTTGTAGCCCTGGCTCATCATCGCCTTCATTTCGATCTGGCCAAGGCCGACGGCGTCGGCGGCGGCCGAGCCGGACATCCCGGCAAAGAGCACGCTGGCCATGACGTTGGCATGGCCGAGACCACCTCGGATGGGCCGCATCAGGAGCGACACGAAGTCGAAGAGCTTCTCGGTAATCCCGCCGAAATTCATCAATCGTCCCGCAAGAATGAAGAACGGAATGGCCAGCAGCAAAAAGTTGTCCATCTTGTCGAGGGCCAGCCGCGCGATCATCGTGCTGGCGCGGGGATCCAAGAGATCGCCGAAGAAGAAACCGGCTCCCAGAAACGAGGTCAAACCTGCTGCGAACCCGACCGGAAAGCCGATGAGAAGCAGGAACAGGAAAAGAATGACGAGGATGACAAATAAAGTTGTCATTGGTCGACCTCACTGCTGGGGTGAAGCATCGACGTCATCGAGCCCTTGATCAGGCTCCGGAGGTCCAGAAGAACGTAGACCGCCAGAAGCGCGATCATGCAAAGTTCCCAGACATAGAAATAGCCAACCCGGAACCAGGTCATGGTGATCAGGAAAACGTCCCAGTTGCGACCGGCCATCTCCAGCGTGCCCCGCGCCCAGAAGGCCAAGAACACAAGAATGGCAATCGCGAACAGGATGGTCAGGAACCGTTGTACGGTCTTGGGAAACTTCAGGAAGATGAAGTCAATGATGATGTGCTCGCGCTCGGCATAGGCAATCGCAATACCGGTCAGGATGGACAGTACGAAAAACGACCGTGCGATCTCTTCGGTCCAGGGAACTGAAATCTGTAGGAAGTACCGAAACACGACCTGGGCCAAAGTGGCGACCAGCATGCTGGCGAACATGATGAGCGCCACGCCGAAAACAATCCGCTCCGGCAGCATTTTCTCTCTCGTCTTCATTTTGCCCCTCCCCTGGCTGTGCGCACCCCGGCGGCCCGGGATGCGTCACGATCTTTGCCGTCACTCCGCGGCGGCGATCTCGTCCAGAATGCCCGGGCGGCAATTGGCCTCGGCGAATGCCGTCACGATCGGCGCCGCAACCTCGCGGAATGCGTCGATGTTGGGCTCGATAACCTCGATCCCGGCTTCCTGCATTTCCGCGATCAGCACGTCGGTTTCCGTACGGACCAGCTCATTCAGCCACTCCATCGTTTCAGCGGCAGTCTCTTCATAGATCGTGCGATGCTCTGCCGAGAGGCCTTCGACAAACGAATTGTTGGACGTCAGGATGTAGTAGCTTTGCACATGCCCGGTCATGTTCAGATGGCTCTGAACTTCGAAGAACCGCTGTCCATAGATCGCCGGGATGGGGTTTTCCTGGGCGTCAAAAACGCCTTGGCGCAGGCCGCCATACAGTTCGGAGAACGCCATTGGTCCGGGCAAGGCGCCATAGGCTGCAAAGATCTCGCTGCGCAATGCATTGGTGACCCGAATCTTGACGCCTTCAAGGTCCGAGGGTTCAACAACCGCTCGATCAGCCGTCAGCTGTCGCGCGCCGCGCAGACCTACGCCGGTAATAGTGATGTCGAACTCAGTTTCCATGAAATCCGACAATTCTTCACCCAAGGGTCCGGTCCAGACACGATACCCGTGGTCCGCGTCGGCGTAGACGAACTCCGCCTCCATACACTGATATTGCTGAGCCATCTGGTGAATGATGGCAGGGCCGGCGATGCTGACCTGTACCTCATTGGTCGACAATTGCTGCAGGATCTGGGTGCCGCTTCCAAGGGCCGCGCCAGGGATGATGGTCATCTGCAACTCGCCCCCGGATCGCTCCTCCAGCAGCTCTTTCCAGTGTTCCATCGCCCGGATACTGAAATCGTTTGCCGAGTTTGACGACCCAAGCGTGAACCGAACCGTGTCTGCCGCAGCGCCACTCGCCGAAAGAACGCAGAGTCCTGCTGCCAAGCTGGCCACCAATGTGGATTTCTTCATGGGAATCTCCTCCTCCTGAGATGCTTGCGCGGGAAGTCAAAACCGCCGCATCCGGTCGCAAGCTAGGCAGCGCCCCGGCGGCTCAGCAAGTTAAGAGAACAATAGTTTCATCTAGGAGAACCCTTTGATCAGCGAGCGATCTGATTGGCACTACGCAGCTGCAGTGCATCAGGCAGACCCAGGGCAAGACCGAGCGGTGGCACCAGACGCTCAAGAACCGCGTCCTGCTGGAAAACTCCTATCTTCCGGATGCGCTCGAGGAGGTGATCGGCGAATTCTTCGGCCACTACAATCACCGCCGCTACCATGAGACCCCCGCCATTCTGGCACCGGCCGAGGTCTACTTCGGGCGCAGCGATGGCATTCTAAAAGAAAGGAGAAAAACCAAGGAAATAACTCTGAAACAGCGACGCTTGCTCAATCTCGGGCGCGCCGCGTAAGATCATAATCGAAGAGCCAAACGAACCCGAACGCTCTCAGCTCAATCGAACAAATTCATTTGATGACGGACACTCTGACGCAAGACGGCCAGAGCTTAAGCTTTCTCGCGATCACCCCCCTTTTTTATCGCATGGCTATAGGCTATCCAGCGCCTCGCTTGGTCTGACGGGAGCCAACTTTGCCTTACTAACCCAGGTCTTCAGAATGCACCCGAACACCTGATGTGCTGCGGCGCGTCAGGTTTCTTTGTTCGCGTGGTCGCCATTTAAAGACCTGACCAGCGCTCCCAAGACGCACGGCAGACACGCCACGCGCCTCTTTTATTGCTTGTCTGTTTTTACACCTCGGTCAACGGGGTCGTTTCGGTCGCCATTGCGAACTTCCGAACGGAAGGCCAATCAAGTGACCAAGATTATCATGGCTAAGTGGACGATTGTCCCAACAGCCACTCCAAAACCTATTCGCCACTGCTCAGGCTGCGCCAAACAACAACCTTTCGTATCCAGTGGAAAAATCCGCCTAAACGCGAATGGTAAGAAACTGGACGCTTGGCTGATCTACAAATGCCAAGTCTGCGATCAAACATGGAACCGGCCAATACTAGATCGACATCCTGTGAGCCGCATAGAGTCGGCAGAACTGGACGCAATGCAGCACAGCTTGCCAAGTCTCGTCGCTCGATATGAATTCGACGTATCTGATCTGAAACGCCACTCTTCGCAAATTGACTACGAGTCCGAGTTCTCTATCAAAAAAAGAGTTCTCAACATCCACGCGCATGATTGGTCTGAAATCAGGCTATTTTTGCGAACGAATGTACCAACCGGGGTACGTGTAGATCGACTATTGTGCGAGGGATGGCAGTTATCCCGATCTCAACTCAAGTCTTTGGTCGATCGAGGTGGAGTAACCGTCCAACCGAACACGAGACGAGAGCTGAAGAAATCTTTGAATGCGACTGTGTCGATTATTGTTCACGCACGCGTCCTGCCCGAGGACACTCGGAACAAGCTCGAAAACTTATCAGGAATCGGCGCAAATTAGTGCAAAAGCTGACACTCGAACAAAGCACTGCATTCGGTGCTTTGAGCTCAAACCGGACATGCGGCGCTCCGGCGGCACAGCCCCATGCACCGACGGTCGGTTTGCGGGACAAAGCACCAATTCGCGGCGCTTCCACGAATGGCCGCAATGCCAGTTTGACCGGTTCGGCTATGCCGCCTTAGGCTGGCGCAGTGGAATCGGAGGTCCGCAATCATGGCGATGGAAACCTACTTGATTTATTTAGCAGCAGTCGCGGTATTTTTCGCGACGCCGCCTGATACCAGCCAGCTCCTCATAATTTCGAACAGCGTTAGGCATGGATTGAAGCGTAGCGCATACACCATCGCCGGAGACTTGACTGCCAACATCTTGCAAATGACTGCGGCCGCTTTCGGTCTCGCTGCTATCATCGCAACCTCGGCGAGCGCGTTCATCTGGATCAAATGGCTTGGCGTTGCCTATTTGGTGTGGATTGGTGTCCAACTCATTCTCTCGAAAGATCAACCCGATGATGTCGTCGCTAACGCGTCCGGCCAATCGTTTCGACTGTTCCGCCAAGGCTTCGTGACTTCGATGGCGAACCCATTTGCAGTTGTCTTTTTCGGTGCGCTGTTCCCTCAGTTTGTCGACCCGACCATGCCAGTGCTACCGCAACTTCTGATATTGGGCGTTACGTATCTGGTGGTGGATGGAGCAATTTTGCTGGTCTGGGGATGGCTTGGTGTTCGAGCAGCTACGGCGCTTAAACGTTTCTCTTTCGGCATCGTCAACAAGATTTGCGGAGCACTTATGATCGGCGCCGCGGCCTTGCTAGCAAGCAAAGACTTTCAGCCGCAAAGGTAGCGCCAACAACGCACTTCTGACATTCGTGTATCGCGCAGCATAAAATAGTTTGGCTCACTCTTGCCCTAGGTGCCGACGCAGCATCGGAACTGACCCATTATGAAACACCTTCATGGACGGGCCCATAGCAGACCTCGGAAACAGCGAAGCAACCAAGCTGTGGGGCGTTCTGACGACTGTCACTCATCCCACGATGGTCAAAGGCAGCAGCGCCTGGGGCGCGCTCGCCGGTGTCTCGGCCGCCGATCTTGCGGAAGACGGGTTCACGGAGGCTCCGGCGCTGACCTGCGAAAACCCTGTGTTGGCAGATATCTGGGGCGATCTGGGCGAGACCTGGCGCATATTGGAAATCAACTTCAAGGTCTTTCCAGTGTGCCGTTGGTCCCGCCTGGTGATCGAAGCGATCCGCTCACTCAGGGCCAAGCATGGCATCACAGGCAAAGACGTGGCGTCAATTCATGTTGCTTCTTTCCGCGAAGCCATGCGCCTAGACACGCGTCGCCCCGCAGATAGTGACGCGGCACAATACCCTCTTCCACTCGCAGCGGCCTTGTCGCTGCTAGAAGACAACCTGACCCCCGAAACACTTCATCCGTCGGTCTATGACCGATCTGAGGTATGGCGTTTGGTCGATGCCGTGAAAGTATCATCGAAAGAATCCTACGACGCGATTTTTCCAACCGAACGCCGATGTGATGTCACGCTTAAGTTGAATAATGGGCAGAGCGTTACACTTGAAGGCGCTGAGGCACGGGGCAACTTTGACGACCCGTTGTCAGATGGGGATTTGCTGGCGAAGTTTGAAACCTATGCATCGACCTGCCTGCAAGGCGACCAGCGCGGACAGATCGCGTTCATTCTATCAGACCCTTCTCGGGCACCAACCGTTCAAGGTTTATTGAACCTGATCGGAAAGCAGTGAAGCGGACAGTCTCCTATTAAGGCCCATATGTGTTTGAAAATTAGCGCAGATCGCCCGAGGCGCTATTTGCGGCTTCGCAAACTCACCGAATTGCAGCTTCGTCGCGGTCAAAATAGTGTGCTGGCGAACGCCCATTCGCCAAGCGTGCTTGGGGCACCAGGTCTAAAGCCAACGGCGTAGGAGCGGTGGCCGAGCTTTGCGGCATTTCCGCAGCCTCTATTGGCGCAATGATCGTGCTGCTTCTTCCAAAACGGGTATGGTTCGTTCGCGCGCTTCCCGATCGAACCTTGTCCGAAGGCCTGAGACCACCAGCGCACCCAGCAGTTCGCCTGAGTTCGAGAAAACCGGCGTGGCGATCGAAGAGATATCCGGCAATGACTCTGCCACTGAGTGCGTCGACCCGTTCTGGTTAAACTCATCTTTGGATATCGAGTCATCGCCCGAGAAGTAGCGTAGCACGCGGCCGGACGCCCCGGTCGAGAGGTTCAGGCGGATACCCTCGTCAACATGCACCCGGACGCGATTAGGGGAGTTTTCGCGGTATAAGCAAACTCTCTGTTCCCCGGCCCTAACATAGAAGGATGCAGATTCGCCCGAGAATTCCACAAGCTTCAAGAGTGCCGGCATGACAGCCTCACGGCTCAGGTAATCCCTGCGAAAGAGCAGACCCAGCTGCCAGACGCTTGGGCCGACACTGAAGAGCCCTTTGGCGTTTCGCTGAATGAAACCGTAGAGGGCCAACGAGTTGGTCAGTCGCAAAACGGTTGTTTTGTGGAGCCCCGTCTCATTGGCCAGCTCTGTGAGCGACATCCTCGCATTCTCACTTGAAAACGCGAGCAAAATCGATAGTGCGCGTTCAACTGTCTCGGTTCTGTTCTCGGCCATTTTTGTTTCACCAGGCGAAACTAGATGGTCGAATTGTTGTCCCATAGGGTGCCGACTGTCTATGGAAATCGTCGAGACTACATCCATGCAGTTTCAAAAATACAGGTCACCTAACGAGACCTACGAGTGCCTGGGAGGAGCACAACATGACACTAATTCGTTTCACGCGTCGCGCCGCGATGGTCGGTGCAATCGCAGCGGCAAGCTTTGGCATGCCAGCCCATGCTGATGGTCACCAGCTTGTCGACAGCATTCATTTCTTGATTCCAGGTGGCGCCGGCGGTGGCTGGGATGGTACAGCCCGCGGCACCGGAGAGGCATTGGTCGAAGCAGGCCTCATCGGCTCTGCATCCTACGAGAATATGTCCGGCGGCGGCGGCGGTCGGGGCATTGGTTTTCTGATCGAAAACGCCGCGTCCAATCACGGCACATTGATGGTGAACTCCACGCCGATCGTGATCCGGTCTCTGACGGGCGTGTTCCCGCAGAGTTTCCGTGATCTGACACTTGTCGCCGGAACCATCGGCGACTTCCAAGTGATGATCGTTTCGGCCGACAGCGACATCATGAACCTGGATGATATGGTCGCGGCGATCAGTGAAGATCCGAACGGCTTCTCGGTTGGCGGTGGTTCGGTGCCAGGCGGCATGGACCATCTGGTGGCCGCAATGGTTTACCAGGGTGCGGGATTGGACCCCGTTTCGATGAGCTATGTGCCGTTTGACAGCGGTGGCTCCACAATGGCCGGGCTGCTCTCGGGTGAGGTCAACGCGGTCTCGACCGGCTTCTCGGAGGTTGTGGAACTGGCAAATGCCGGGGAAATCCGAGTGATCGGCGTTACCTCGGCGGAACGTGTAGACACGCTGCCTGATGCGCCAACCTTTACGGAACAAGGCAATGATACGGTTTTCGTGAACTGGCGCGGCTTCTTCGCCGCACCTGGTTTGCCGGATGATCAGTTGGCGACCTATCAGCAAGTGTTGGAACAGATGTACGAAACCGAAGCTTGGGAAAACGTGCGTTCGCGCAATGGTTGGGTCAACATCCACAACTCGGGTGATGATTTCCGGACCTTCCTGGAGGCACAGGAAGAAGTCTTGGGCGACCTAATGCGTCAGCTCGGCTTTCTCTGAGCGTATCGTCCCCAGCCGTGAGGCTGGGGCATAACCATCGACAGGCCCGCCCCGCGGCGGCGCGCGGGCCTGTGCGGTACCGGATTTGCAGGGGGGGCCGGGTGTGGCGCTGGATCGTTGGATTGCTTTTGTCATACTGCTTTTGTGCCTGGTTTACGGGTACGCGGCATTCTTCACCATGGACGCGACACTGCCGCCGATCATGCAGCGGAGCCCGATCTGGCCGTCGACCTTCCCAAAAGTCTTGGCCGTTGGCGGCATTCTGGTGTCGTTATGGGTGCTGACCGGGTTCGAAAGGACGGCTGATACCGACAAGGCCCCCGATATCAATCTTTCTAGGCTTGGCAGTCATAATATCGGTCAGGCCATCGCGCTTCTGGTGCTGATGGTGTCTTACGCGCTCCTGCTGCGTCCGCTTGGCTTTCTCGCATCCACGTTCCTTTTCCTGGCGGTGGGCAGCTTCATCCTCGGGGAGCGACGCTATGTCCTGATGATTGTGGTCGCGGCTGTTGCGGCGGGGGTGGTTTGGTATCTTGTGGACGGCGTGCTTGGGGTGTTCCTGTTGCCGCTGCCAGAGTTCTTGAGAGGGACTTGATATGCTTGAAGGACTTCTGACGGGCCTGGCCACCGCATTCACCTTCACCAATATCATGGTGGTGATCGCCGGCTGCATCATCGGCACCTTCATCGGCATGCTGCCGGGGCTGGGGCCGATGTCGATCATCGCCATCATGATCCCGATCGCGATCACCATGGGCGATCCCTCTACCGCGCTGATCCTCTTGGCCGGGGTCTATTACGGGGCGGTTTTCGGCGGCTCGACGTCCTCGATCCTGATCAACGCGCCGGGGGTCGCCTCCACCGTGGCCACCAGTTTCGACGGCTATCCGCTGACCCGGCAGGGCCAGGCGGGCAAGGCGCTGACCGTGGCTGCGATCTCCTCGTTTGCCGGCGGCACGATCGGGGCTGTCCTGCTCATGGTCTTTGCGCCGGCGCTCGCTTCCGTGGCGCTTCTGTTCCATTCCTCGGAATATTTTGCGCTGATGGTGGTGGGGCTCTCGGCGATTGCCGCCTTTGCCGGAACCGGGCAGATCGGCAAGGCGGTCCTGATGACGCTTTTGGGCCTGATCCTGGCGACCGTGGGCGAAGGAGTGCTCTTCAATGCTCCGCGCTTCACCATGGGGATCATGGATCTGCAGACAGGCTTTGGCTTCATCACCATCGCCATGGCGATGTTTGCGCTGCCCGAGGCGATCTACCTGGTGCTGGATCCGAACCGCTCGAAAACCGGCGACGGAAAGGATAGCGGCAAGATCACCGAACTGCGCGTGACCCGCGAAGAGGCCCGCGCCATCACCCCGGTGATCGGGCGGCAGTCGATCCAGGGCTTCTTCATCGGCGTTCTGCCCGGCGCTGGTGCCACGATCGCCTCATTCCTGGGCTATGCGGTAGAGCGCAACATTGCGTCGCCGGAGGAGCGCGAGAAGTTCGGCAAGGGCTCGGTCAAGGGCGTCGCCGCGCCCGAAAGCGCCAATAACGCCGCCGCGACAGGTTCCTTCGTGCCGCTTCTGACCTTGGGCATTCCAGGCTCGGGGACCACCGCTATCCTCTTGGGCGCGCTCATCGCGCTCAATGTCTCACCGGGGCCGCGGCTGATGGTCGATGAGCCGCAGGTCTTTTGGGCGGTGATCATCTCGATGTATCTGGGCAATCTGGTGCTCCTGATCCTAAACCTGCCGCTGATCCCCTATATCGCCAAGATCCTCGCGGTGCCGCGTAACTTCCTGATCCCCTTCATCCTCTTTTTCACATTGATGGGGGCTTACATTGGGCAAAACAACTCGACTGAGCTTCTGATCCTGGTGGGCTTCGGCATCTGCGCGACGCTTCTGCGTTTTGCCGATTACCCGCTCGCGCCGCTGTTGATCGGGTTCATCCTCGGGCCGATGCTGGAGAACAATTTCTCCCGAGCCATGCAGCTTTATGACGGGGTGGGCTTCATCTGGGAGCGCCCGATGACCCTTGCTCTATTGGTCATCGCAGGCCTGCTGATCGTTCTGCCGAGCTACCGTGCCCGCCGTGCAAAGGATCGCGCTAAAGGGGTGGCTGACGGCGATTGAAAATACACGCGATGGCTTGGAAGCAACGCAACTGAGAGATGGAAATGACAAAAATTCTTATTCCGACCGGTGCCTTGGGTATTGGGTATTCCCGCGATGCGCTTGCGCGTGGGCTGGCAGAAAAGCCCGATCTCATCGCTGTTGATGGGGGGTCGACCGATAGCGGGCCGCATTACCTGGGCAACGGCGTATCGAAATACTCTCGCAGCACCACAAAATCTGAGTGGGGCGAATTGGTGTTGGCCGCCCAAAAGATCAAGGTTCCGCTGGTTGTCGGCACTGCGGGCACCAGTGGCGCCGACAGTGCAGTTGATTGGCTTGTCGAAATCACTAACGAAATCGCGGTGGAACACGGCCTTTCACTGAAGGTCGCAGTTCTAAAATCAGGGCAGGACGCGGCCGCATTGGCCGATGCGCTGCAAAAGGGGCGGGTTCTACCGTTAGAGCCTGCGATTGATATCGACGCCGATTTGCTACACTCGTGCTCGAACATTGTTGCCCTTGCGGGTGCCGAGCAAATCCAGGCGGCGTTGGAGACCGGCGCAGATATCGTCATCGCCGGACGCACAACCGACACCGCGATTATCTCGGCCTTGCCGCTTGCGCGCGGCTGCCATCCGGGCGGGGCATGGCACGGGGCCAAAATCGGCGAATGTGGGGCGCTCGCCACCACAGACCCCCGCTCCGGGACCATCCTGGTAGAGTTCGACGAAGAGGGGTTCACCATCACCCCGATGGGCGCGAAAGCGCGCGCAACCCCCTTCACCGTTTCGGCCCATATGCTCTATGAAAATTCAAACCCCTTTCAGCTTTACGAACCCGGCGGGCATCTTGATGTGACGCATGCGCGCTATGATGCGCTAGATGATCGTCGTGTGCGTGTAACGGGGAGCGAATGGGTTCATAACGACACCTATACGGTCAAGCTCGAGGGCTCGAGAAGCGCTGGCTATCAAACCGTGTCGCTCGCCTTGGTACGGGAGCAGAAATATGTCGACCGGATCGAAGAATGGGTCGACGGCATCCGACAGGAGTGCACCAACGAAGCCCGGTCCAAATTTGGCGATGATTTCACCCTCGAGCTCCGCATTATTGGGCAGAACGCCACGCTTGGGCCGCGTGACGGGGGCGTTCAGATCGGCAGCGAAGTCGGCGTGATGGGTATTGTCACCTCGGCGACAGAAGCAACTTCGCGCGAGATTGCCAAGATGCTGAACCCCTATTTGCTCCACTATGCGCTGCCCGAGGACGAGGATATGCCCACCTTCGCCTTTCCGTTTTCTCCGGCAGAGATGTTTCGAGGCGAGATTTTTGATTTCTGTCTCAACCACGTGATTGAGCTTGAGAACCCTATGGATGCGTTCGACCTTGAAGTGCGGGAGTTGGGCGTATGACGACGCTTTCCGAGATCACCAAGAAGATTCGATCAAAGAATGCTGGGCCATTTTGGCTGACCTTCGATATTTTTTGCGAGGGCGAAGCTGAGTTCGAAACAGTCAAACGTGTTCTTAGCTTAGAGCGGAGTGCGGCCGTTCTCGGCACCGATCCGGCGACGCTGAAACGCTTTGAAATCCCGGACCTAAAGGTGCTCAAGATCAGCATTCCACGCCCCCACGTTCAAGGGACGCCGCTCGATCGGGATATGCATGGTGCGTCCTTTGGCAATATTCTTGCCGAGCTGGAGGTTGAGGACTGATTTTATCTCGACGCTATATTGGCACCAAGGCTTCGCCGCAAAAGCATCGAGAGGTCAACCGTAGTGTAGGTAGGATGCGTAACCGTCGGCGTGCGGCTTCGGTCCAAACTAGAAAGCCGCCAAGTGTCGGCAATGCCATTGGCGATAGCTGAAACAGGGCGTCTAGTGCCGCTCCTTGCAAGTTGACGGACCCGTATGAAACACCGGACGTTCGAGGCTGCGTGCGCTTCCTCCGCCGAGGCCGGTTCCTGGTTTCGTAACGCGGTTCGCCTGATCAATTTCCACAGGACTGTGCCGCCGTGAAGTCTCGGTCGGCTTCATCAGCTTTGCCCCGCAACAGGCCAGAAGCAGAATTGGACTGGACAAAATCTAGTTTATTCAATATTGGTCTGTCCAGTTGGATCGTGGGAGGCGAGACCAACGACCAAACCACGTTCAGGGAGGACGACATGGGGCTGTTTGAAAATCTGGTCCGCGGCCTAACCGCCACAGCGCTTGTTGCAGGGCTTTCAGCGGGCGCGTTATCTGTTTCGACAACCACCGCACTTGCGGAGTTTCCGTCAGAGCCGATCCGGGTATTCGTTGGGTTCCGCCCGGGCGGACGCACAGACACAATCGCTCGGCAAATCTCGACTTATATTAACGAAAACAACCTACTGCCGCAGCCGATGGTGATCGTAAACCAGCCGGGGGCGGCCTCGGCCAACGCGGCGCGCGAGGTTTTGGCGGCGGAACCTGATGGCCACACGATCATGCATTGGTCGCATGGGATGCTGGTGGCGAACTCCATGGGCGTGAACGACATCCATCCCGAAGACTTCACTTCGCTCGGGTTTACCGGCGGCGGCAGCCCGGTTTGGTCAGTTCGCGACGATGCACCTTACGAGACATTTGAAGACTTGGCCAACGCGCTGCGCGCCGAACCAGAAAGCCTGGTCGAGGCGGTTGGTATCGGGACCGTGCCCCATATCATCGGCGTCATGATCGGCTCGGCTGCGGGCTTTCAGACCCGGCTGATCGGCGCCCCTGGCGGGGCTGACCGTTTGGCGCGCCTGTTGGGTGGTAATGCAGATATTGCGCTCTTTGCGGGAGCCGAATACCTGAATTTTGAACCGAACGGCATCCGCGCGCTGGTTTATTTCGGTGAGAGCCGTCTGGCGACGTTGCCAGATGTGCCTACCGCGACGGAGCTTGGCTATGATGTCGTTTGGGCCAACCCAGCCTATTGGCTGGCGCCGCCCAACCTCGACCCTGAAGCGGGCGCGATGATCACCGAGGCACTGCAAACCGCCATCGAATCCGAGGAAATGCAAACCTGGTTCCGCGAAAACTCGCTTGATCCTTATTGGACCGACGGCGATGCGGCCTTGGCCTTTTCCCTAGAAGTGCTCGAGAATTTGCGAACGGTTGTCGAAGAAAACGGCATCACCCGCGAATAACTGGCGTTAACCTCTCCCAAACGTCACCATCGGTCTCGCATAGGCGGGGCCGATGTTTCCCGACCTGGAGGATGGATTCCATGCAATCCGACCCACCCAATCCCCGCTTGGAAATTGCCTTCGCGTTGGTGCTGATCGCCTTTGCTGGCGTGATCTATTGGGGCACCCTAGGTTTGCCTGCGCCCCGATTCGAACCGCTCGGTTCGGCCTCGGTGCCACGAATGCTTGCTGGTATCATGGCAGCCCTGTCTGCGGTGTGGTTGGCATTGTCCATTCGCAGATTGCGGCAAGAAACGGCGAAGGTTGCGCCGGACACGCTAGAACCGTCAGGGGCCCAAGGCTATCCGCTGCTGGCGTTGGCGGTCTTCGTGCTGACGATCATTTTTGTAGCCGTTATGGATCTGGGTTTATTGGGCTTTGTCGCGGCCGGTATTCCATATGTCGTCGTTTGCGGTTTCTTTTTGACCCATCGGTCGATCCGAAAACTACCATGGGTGGTCGGTTATGCGGTCATCCTGGTCTTCGCGGTGAACTACATCTTCACCGAGTTCTTCTACATCAATCTACCCTGAAGCAAATGAGGCTGCCCGATGCCGTTCTTTGACGCCCTCTTCTACCTGCTTCAACCATTGCCCTTTGCCCTGGTCTTTTTAGGCGTGGCCCTTGGTATCGTCGTAGGCTCGATCCCCGGCCTGACCACCACGATGCTGATCACACTGACCCTGCCCCTGACTTTCTTCATGGACAGTGTGAACGCGATCATGCTGCTTGTGGGCATGTATGTGGGCGGCATTTCGGGCAGCCAGATCTCGGCCACACTACTCAGGATGCCGGGCACGCCGGCCTCAATCATGACAACCTTTGACGGCTTCCCCATGACGCAAAAGGGCCAAGCGGCGCGGGCCCTTGGCCTGGGCATCACCGCGTCTTTCGTCGGCGGCATGATCTCATTTCTGGTGCTGGCCTTGCTGGCACCGCCATTTTCCCGGCTCGCCATCACCTTTGGCCCTTGGGAATACTTCACGATGGTGCTGATGGCGCTGGTCATGCTGTCGAGCCTTAGTCACGGCTCGCTGCTGAAAGGTCTGATCGCCGCCTGTCTGGGCATGTTAATCCACATGCCGGGCATCGACCCCTCGGCGGGCACCACACGGCTGACTTATGGGTTTGGCGGGCTCGAAAGCGGGCTTAGCCTTTTACCTGTTCTGATTGGTGCCTTCGCCATCAGCCAGATTTTGAAGGACATCATCAATATCGACATGCGCCCGCCCAAGGCCGAGCTAAAGGGCAAGGGCCTGGTGCTATCCTTCGCGGATTGGCGCAAATACTCTGGCAACTTCTTTCGCTCCAGCCTGATCGGGACTTGGATCGGTATCCTCCCGGGCATCGGGTCGAACATTGCCTCGATGCTCAGCTACTCCGCGGCGCGCAGCTCCTCAAAAGAACCCGAGAAATTCGGGACCGGCCATGAGCCCGGGGTTGTCGCCGCGGAGACAGCCAACAACGCCGCCGTGGGCGGTGCGCTGATCCCGTTGATCACGCTTGGCATCCCCGGTTCCGTCGTTGATGCCATCCTCATCGGCGCGCTGATCATCCACAATCTGGAACCTGGCCCGCTTCTGTTCATTAACGCGCCGGAAGTCGCCTATGGCGTGATCGCGGCTTACTTCGTAGGCAACATCATAATGTTTGGCCTGATGCTCGTCGCCGTGCGCCATGTTGCCAAAGTGCTCTATGTGCCGCGTTCCTACCTACTGACCACGATCTTGGTTTTCTGCGTCGTGGGGATCTTTGCAGTCGCGAACAGTTTCTTTGATGTCTGGATCATGCTGGCGCTTGGTGTGCTGGGCTTTGTTATGGAACGGGCGAAAATGCCGCTTGGCCCCTTTGTGATCGGATTTGTTTTGGCCCCCATCGCTGAAGAGCAGTTGCGCTCGGGGCTAATGTCCACAGGCGGCAGCATCGAGCCCTTGTTCACCCGGCCTTTTGCGGCGGCCTTCCTCGCGATTTCCATCGCGTCGCTCTTCTGGCCGATGATCAATAGCTGGCTGAAGAAACGGGCAGCTGAGAAGGCGGCGCAGGGGTGAGCGATATGCAGCGCCCCAACATTCTTTGGTTCTGCGCCGATCAGATGCGGTATGACACGATCTCTGCCCTTGGAAATGCCGAGATCGAAACGCCAAATATTGACCGGCTGATCGCGCGTGGGACCGCCTTTGAGAACTGCTATGTACAGAACCAGATCTGCACCCCCAGCCGCGCCAGTTTTCTGACCGGGCGGTATCCGGCGGCCCATCGGGTCTATCGCAACGGCAACGCCTATTTCCCCGAAACCGAGCGGCTAGTGACCAAAACGCTGGCTGAGGCTGGCTATGATTGCGGGCTGATCGGCAAGTTGCACCTATCGACCGCTGTGCATCTAGAAGCCCGGCCGGACGATGGCTATCGCCTGTTCGACTGGTGCCAGAACCCCGGGTGGGAGCGCGTGCCCGGCAGCAATGCTTATTGGCGATGGCTGCGTGGAAAGGGCGAGACACCGGAGGAGATGTTTCCAGGCAAACCGCCTTATCTGTCGGAAGGCGTGCCGACCGAGTTGCACCAAGCTGCCTGGATCACGGAGCGTGCCATCGATTTCATTAACGAAGCGCGTGAGGGGCCTTGGATGCTCAGCCTCAACCCGTTTGACCCGCATCCGCCCTTCAATCCGCCGCCCGAGGCGCTGGCGCGTTTTGGGGATGGTCAACATCTCACGCCGCCCCTCTTTCGCGAAAGCGACATCTCCCATCAGGCCCGATTCTTCGATGTGCGGACCCAGAAACGTGTTGCCGTGAACCCGGTGCTGAGCGCTGAGGAGCGGGCGGTCTATGTGATCCCCGAAGGTGATGAACGTGGTGCCAAGCCGCCTGAGCGTTTCGATGGGTTGGCCGTAAAGGCCGCTTACTACGCAATGATCGAAAACCTGGATCGGCAGTTCGGCCGTTTGCTTGATCATCTGGAAACCACGGGCAAGATCGACAAAACGGTGGTGATCTTCACATCGGATCATGGCGAGATGTTGGGCGATCACGGCTTGCTCTACAAAGGCGCGCGGTTCTTTGAGGGGCTGGTCCGGGTGCCTCTGATCATGGCTGGGCCGGGGATTCCAAAGGGCATGCAAAGCCAAGCCATGGTCGAGACCATCGATATCGCTCCAACCCTGCTTCGGCAGGCGGGACTTGAGATCGGCGACAAGATCCAAGGCCAGAGCTTCACCGAAACGGTGTTCAAGGGCGTGGATCATCACAAGGAAACCGTGGTTACCGATTTCAACGATTCTCTTGGTTCATCCGAGGTGACCCATGATACGCGCGCCTCGATGACCTGCGACGGGCGCTACAAGCTCGTGGTCTATCATTCCCATCCTGGTTTGGGCGAACTGTTCGATCTTCACGACGATCCGAATGAGTTCCACTGCCGCTGGGACGATCCGGACTATCAAGCGCTGAAATCCGAGCTGATTGCGCGGCATCTGGACAGGATGGTGGGAACGATCGATTCTGGGCCGCGACGAGTGGCTGTGGCATGAACCATGACTACACTAGATTTCTTTGTCACGCTCAGGTCGCCCTATTCTTACCTCGCCGCAGATCGCGTGGCCGAATTGGCAGCACGGCCCGGGGTCACACTCGCCTTCAAGCCGGTCTATCCCATCGCCTTGCGTGAACCGGATTTCTTCCACACTGCCAATCCGGCTCTATTGAGCTACCTTCGTCGTGACGCGGAACGGGTCGCCAAGATGCAGGGCATACCCTTCGCTTGGCCGCAGCCCGACCCGGTCGTTCAGAATCTCGAAACCTCGGAAGTGGCTGATAAGCAGCCCCACATTCGCACCCTGACGCGCCTCGCGGTCGCCGCGTGCCAGGAGGAGCAAGGTTTTGTTGCCTATCGCGCGCTCAGTCAGGCACTCTTTTCCGGTGCCGTGTCTTGGTCGGAAGAAGATGTGCTTTGTAATGCGCTTGAGGCGGCCACCGGTCAAGCCGCACGCATTTTTCGTCGCGCTCAGAGCAAAGCTGATGCTTGCGACGCAGAAGCCGCGCGAAACGCCGAAGACCTGAAGCGCGCAGGGCATTGGGGCACGCCGACGCTGGTTTTCGAGGGTGAGACGTTTTTCGGCCAGGATCGGATCGCTATGTGCGCCTGGCACATGGACCGCCTGGGCTACCCGGCGGGCTAAGCCAGGGCAGCCGCCCGGATCAACGCAGCCCCCTTTGCGACCGCTTTGCCGCCTTCCACCATATTGGTATCGATTCCGATATGATGCGCCGCGCGCTCGTAGAGGCGGGTCAAGGCCGCATCCCCCACCAGAGCGATCGCGGTGATTCCCGCCAGCTTCTCCATCTCTCGGATCTCTGCGCCGATCAATGCGCCGGAAAGGTAAGAAAGCGCGTTTGTCGCATCGCGTTTGCTACCTAGAATGGCGCGCGGTCGCACGGAAAACGCCAATTGACTGATCCCTGCGCCGCTGGCCGACGCCGCGACGCCGTCATCGAACCCAGCCAAATCTTCGACGGCGGTGGCGCCTTTCATCTGGCTTGCCAAGATGCTTTGTGTGGTCAAAAGTTGGAATAGCTCACCCGTCATCGCACTACTTATCTGGCTCACCTGTCCCGAATTGAGCCGCACCCATTTGGTATGGGTCCCCGGTAGACAAATGTGGAGGCTATCCGATTCAAGCAATGCAGCAGCGCCGAAAACCTGAGTTTCCTCGCCACGCATCATATCTGGCAAGTGCGCCGCCGAAGTGCCTGAAATCCCGGGCACAATTTGGATCTGGAAATTCGCTATTGGCTCAAGATTCCTAGCGAGCGCCGCGAGCGAGACTGGAGCAACCTGCATCGCTACCTCTTGCCAACCCAGATTGCTGCCCACCATGCCTACCAGCAGAGCGGATTTGCAGCCGAACTGCTGCCGCAACTCGGCGCTGATGAACTCGAATGTCGCCGGGAAGTCTCGCGGTGCCAGGGCCTTTATCCCAGCGCGGTGGCATTGCGTGGCGAGGATTTCTCCGTTCGCCTCGACCACATGGACGCGTAGGTTGGTGGTTCCCCAGTCAAATACGGCGATGGGCCAGTCTGATGTATCAGAGCGTGTCATCGTCGCCTGCCAAGGCCGATTTAAGGCGCAAAAGCCTTATGTCGCGGCGGGTGAGGTAGCTTGCGGCGGGTTCGTCGCCGTAATCGTAAAACCCCTTCCCGGCCAAAAGGCCGGACGCGCCTTGTGCAAGCAACTGATCCAACGTGTTGGTACCGGTTGGCTTCTTCGGCGGGTCGTAGATGCCAGCAGCATGGATGTCGCGCACGACTTTGAGTCCGGTGTAGTCGATCTTCTTGAACTGGCCCATCAGGCAGAGCCGTTGCGCCAAGCCGAACCGCACCGCGTCGTCGATTTCGGCCACATCGGCGACGCCGGTATCCAAGAGGCGGAAGATCTCTGACTCGATGGCCATCTGGACATTGTTGGCGATGTACCCGGGCACGAACTTCTTCAGCTTTACCGGCTTCTTTCCCAGGTCCCGAAGGAAGGTGACCATCTGCTCAGTGATCTCAGCCGGGCTGTCGGGCGCCGGCACCACGTCGACCAGATCAATCAGATAAGGTGGCGTGTACCAATGCACGATGAGACTGCGTGGTTTCAGCGCCTCGGGCAGAAGGGGAAAGACATCAAGGAAAGAGGTGTTGCTGGCCAGCGTCGTCCGCGAGTTCATCAGACTGGCAAGCTCCGCATAAAGCGCGCGCTTGGCCGCGACATCTTCGATGATAGCCTCGACCACCAAGTCTGCATCGGCAATGGCCGCCGCCAAATCATTTTCATAGGCGATCCGTGCCGCGACGACGTCAGCCTGATCCGGTGAGATCAGGCCGAATCTGGCGAGTTCCGGGATCAAATCTCGCAGGCGTGCTTCGGCCCAGGACAGCGCGTCAGGCGACCGGTCTTGCAATATCACATTGCAGCCGCCGATGGCGTGAACCAGTGCAATCGCATGGCCCATGACACCCGCACCTATGACGGCGACGTTGGAATACGCAGCCATCAGAGCATCCAAGCCGGTTCAGGGTTGCTGTCGGGGTCGGTGACCACATCGACAACGACCGGCTCGCGCAGCGCAACCGCCTTTTCGATTGTTGGCCGGATGTCTTCGGCCTTCTCAACGCGAAAGGCTTTGATCCCAAACACCTGCGCTAGATCGGCAAAATTTGTCTGCTGGAACTCCACAAGATCACCCAAGTTGCCAGGTCGATCTTGATAGAGCTTTTTCACGCTGCGCAGGCCCTGACCTAGGGCGGAGTTGTTATTGATCACTGTAACGAGTGGCACGTTCCAGCGGCGCATCGTCTCTAACTCGCCCATATGATAGTAAAACGCGCCGTCTCCGGTGAAACAGACCACGGGCCTTTCGCCCGCGCCAAGCTGGGCGCCAATCGCCGCCGGGAAGGCCCATCCTAGAGAACCGGCAGCGCGTAGGTAGGTCTGCCCAGGGTTGTCGAACGCGGTGTACTGCGCGGTCCATGTGGCCGAGAACCCGGTGTCCGCGACGACCACGCCGTTTTTAGGCAGGGCCTGACCAAGTTCATGGGCCAGCAGTGGGGCGGGTATCAGGCCAATCTGGTCTTTTGCTGCCGCGACGGATCGCGCCAACCATGCTTGTGCCGTCGCCGTACAACGCTCTAACCAGCTATCGTCCGTGGCGTTGGGGCAGGCATCGGCTAGGGCGAGGCAGGTTTGGTTCAGGTCACCGACCAGGCCTATCACATTGGGATAGGTCCGCCCAAGTTCCAAAGCATCTCCATCGATTTGAATGATTGGTGTGCCAGGCGTGGGGATCGTCCAGTCGCAGCTGATCTGATCCCCCATGTGACAGCCGACATAAATCACCAGATCGGCCTGGGCGAGCAGCGCATTGGCGTAAGGCGCGGAATAGGTGCCAACGACGCCAAAATGGTTTGGGTGGCTGGTCTCGATCACCGACCGCCCGCCAACCGAGGTGGCAACGGGGATGCGGCCACGTTCCGCCAAGGCCTTGATGCCTTGGGTTGCGTTTTCATAGAGGCTGGTCACCCCGCAGACCAACATCGGGCGTTTGGCGGCGGCCAAATGTGCGGCGGCCGCATTCAGGCTGGCGGGGTCGGGCTCCGTCAGCCTGGAGCTGCCCGAGCCTGGAAAGGCCAAGTGGGCTGGATCACCCGAATAGGCAACTTCTTCCACCCGGTCGCCCTTTAGCCCGTCAAGGTCCAAATGCGCGGGACGGCGCGTACCGGTCTTTGTGGCGCGCAACGCGTGGCCAAGCAAACGCGGCAGTTCTTCAACCGTCCGCACCTCACCAGTGAATTTTGTCACCGCTTCAAACATTGGCGCGTGGCGCACTTCTTGGTACGCGTTGCGATGCTGATGCGTGTCTGCTTTTCGCCCGGTGATCGCAAGCAGCGGCACGCGGTCAAGGTAACCGTCCTGCAAACCCGCCGCGAGGTTCGCGGCCCCCACTGCTTGGGCCATGCAAACCCCGGTTTTGCCGCTAACCCGTGCATAGCCGTCGGCCATATAGGCCGCAGCCTTTTCGCTATGAGCGAGAACGCGGATGATGCCTCGCTCTTCTAACTGGATCAGCGTGTGCCGCAGCACCGCATCCACAAAGAACACGCAGTCGAGCTGTTCTTGGTGTTCAATCACATCGGCTAAGATATGGGCTCCGGTCGGGGGCATAGGGTTTGGTCCTTCTGGCAGAAGCCGTGGCAGACCGGGACCGCGTAAGGGGCAGTTCCGGGTCAATTGCACACCGTCCTAGTCCAATCTCCTAAATTGGTCCAGCCAAAAAACCAAGAAGTGCATTTTGGACCGGTCAGTAGCTTAGGAACCGTCCGATCATCCAGTCGATATGGTGTTGCATCGCTGTCCGCGCAGCCTGGGGCCGCCGAGCGACGATGGCGTCGGTGATCGATTGGTTGTTTGCGATCACCGTGATGCGGTTTTGGCGCGACTTGGTTCCAGCATACCAGTTCTCCCACAAGGGGCCGCTTTTCTGTTCCCAGAGGTATTCGAGAAGCTCAACAAACAGGCTGTTCTCAGAGCCTTCGGCAATTGCCATGTGAAAGGAGCGGGTGGCGGCGTGAAACTCTGGCGTGTCGTCCGGCGGCACATCTGCATTGGCCAGGTTGGCGGCGATAATCGCCTCGATGGATTTCGCAGATCCATTTAAGGCGACAAGGAAGCAAGCCTCACCTTCGATCAAGCGGCGTAGTTGCAAGACTTCATGCGGGCCTGGGGTCCGCTCGATATCCGAAAGCACGGACATCGCACCACCCGGCTGCGGTAATACATATGCACCAGAGCGATCCTTGATGCGAATCCGCTTGGCCGCTTCCAGCGCCAACAGCGCTTCGCGGACGGTGGTGCGGCTGACTTCGAACGTCACTGACAATTCCCGTTCCGAAGGGAGCCGACTCATAGGCTTCAGTTTGCCGCTGAGTATTTCTTCTTCGATCTGGGCAGCGACCCGTTGGTAAACCTTGGTGGCCAAAGTCTCGATCCCGATATGCGATGACAGTTCAAACTGGTCTAGCCAAAATAGACGTCTAAGTACATGCCGCTAGTGATTTGACCTGGCCAAAATTCATATCTTGAAAAATTGGACCTACCAATTTACTGTAACCTCGGCGACAGATAGCTGGTGGATTAATGGATGGGTAAAGAGACAAGAACGCCAAAAGGTGACACCGGCGGGCGACCGAACATCGTTCTTATCATAACTGACCAACAACGCTTCGATACCATCGCGGCACATGGGCATCCGCATATGCGCACCCCAAACCTTGACCGGCTGGCCAAAGAAGGCGTCTCGTTTTCGGACTGTCACGTCACCGCAGCAAGTTGCGTGCCAAGCCGGGCGAGCCTCTTCACCGGTTACTACCCGCATGTCACCGGCGTGATGGAAAATGAGCAGGATTGGTCGCGCACCTGGGTCGAGGATTTGGCGGCGTCAGGCTATACCTGCGTCAATGTCGGAAAGATGCACACAAACCCGTTCACGGCGAATGCCGGGTTTGCCGAGCGCTATAATGTCGAGAACAAGGACCGCTACCTTCAAGGCCGGTGGTACTTCGACGAGTGGGACAAGGCGCTGGCCGCCCGTGGTTTGGTAAAGCAGCAGCGCGAGCAATACCGGAAACGCGATGACTACGATCACCGCCTTGGCGCGTTCGAATGGGACCTGCCGGAAGAGTTGCACTCGGACGTATTTACCGGTCGCTTCGCAACTTGGTGGTTGGACACGAAACCGAAGGCGGAGCCGTTGTTTTTGCAGATCGGTTTTCCGGGGCCACACCCGCCCTATGACCCAAGCCCAAGATATGCCGAAATGTATCTAGGCCGCGAAGACGTTCCCGTTCCTGACGTGAGGGAGGATGATTTGGCAGGTCAACCTTCCTACCTGGAAGGCAAGCGTCGCCATGATGCCCTGGTCGACCATGACTCGGTTCTATGGAACCCGGATCGGACCGCAGAAGATGAACATCGGATGCGCGCCTACTATTATGCCAATGTCACCATGATCGACGATTGTGTCGGTAAGATCATGCATGCGCTCGATCGAAACGGGTACGACGACACCGTGGTGATCTTCACCTCGGACCATGGCGATTGTCTCGGCGATCACGGCATCAGTCAGAAATGGTGCATGTATGATGTCGTGACAAAGGTGCCGATGATCATCTGGGCACCGGGGCGGTTCAAGGGCGGACGCACCGAGGACGGGCTGGTGCAGCTTTTCGATCTTGGTCCCACAATCTTGGATCTGGCAGGCGTAGAAACGCAGGCCGAGGTCGAGGCACGAAGCCTACTGCCAGCATTGGAGCAATCCGATTGGACACCGCGCGACACTGTCTATTGCGAACAGGCCGGTGATATGGTCCTGACGGGGGCTGATTTTATCACCATGGTGCGCGACAAGAAATACAAGCTTGTGCATTTGATGGGCTCGAGCGAGGGTCAGCTATTCGACCTGGAAGCTGATCCTGACGAGGTCAAAAACCTTTGGGACGACGCGGGACATGCCGATGTGAAATCCGACATGAAAGACCGCCTGCTCGAATGGCTGATCCAGAGTAACTACCATACCCGCGACCGAATGGCTGCGCATCGCTGATGGCCATACTCGACGTCGACAGCTCGGTATCGCCCTGCTGCGCACCGAATCTCGGGCGTCCGCAATCTCCATCGTTGCAGGAACTTCTCTCGGCGCGAGCGAGCGATCGGTCCTGGACAAAGCGCGCCGTCGAGGTTCCCGGCGGCGAAAGCCACATTGGTATCGACCGGGCGGTGATCCCACAGGACGGAGAGGCCCCGCGCCGCCCGACGCAGCTTTCCCCCTTCCGAATGGATCCCTATTGCGTCACCAACCGCTGGTTTGCCGAATTTGTTGCTGCAACTGACTACATAACCGAGGCCGAACGCTTTGGTTGGTCGCTCGTGTTCTGGAACTTCACTGACCCGGAGGGGTCATACCAGCGTGTCGCCGCAGCGCCCTGGTGGTGTAAGGTTAAAGGTGCCGATTGGTGCCACCCGTTCGGGCCGCATTCGGGTTTTCACGGGCTTGAGGATCATCCGGTGGTTCATATCTCATGGAATGACGCGATGGCATTTGCTGCCTGGGCGGGGGGACGGCTGGCCAGCGAAGCCGAATGGGAACATGCCGCCCGTGGGGCTTTGGCGGATGCGAAGTATCCGTGGGGGCACAAAGAACCGACCGATGACGCGCCCCTCTGCAATATCTGGCAGGGACCATTTCCCCATGAAGATACCGGTCGCGACGGTTATCGCGGGACAGCACCGGTCGATGCGTTTGACGCGAACCACTTTGGACTCCATCAAATGTCCGGCAATGTCTGGGAATGGTGTTTCGACCGGTTTCACCGGCGGCCGTCAACCAATGGCCTCCAAGCCGACGAGTCAACCGACGGAGGGACCCTCCGGCTCCTCAAGGGCGGGTCTTTCTTGTGCCATAAATCTTATTGCTACCGCTACCGCATCGCGGCGCGAACGGGCGCAACCGCAGAAAGCTCAACGTCGCATATGGGGTTTCGGTTGGTTGTCACTTAAGCGGCACATTCTGTGGGAATTCCGCTGCACGCATACCACGCGCCATAATGACCTTCAGCGAGCGGAGTTCTCGTCGTCTGCTCTAAGTATCACCGGCACACAATTGGAAGCGGTGCAGCAAACGATGGCTTGTAGTACTCGCCACATACGCAGGTTCCCAGCGGCGGCAATCGGATACTAAGCTGGCGCTTGCTCACATCGAGCGAATGGCGGTTATCTTTTTGTCGCCTCGCCAATCTCCACGATGTGCTGATCGGGGTCAAAGAAGCGAAAAACACGCTGACCCCAAGGCTCTTGCCTTATCTCGTGTATAAGCGACACATGCGGAGCTATTCGACCGAATGCAGCATCTAACTCTGGGTCCTCAAAATAGAGAACCAGGTTGCCACGCCCATAAGGGGTAGCGACGGTATCATCTTGAGCGAAGACGGTTTTGAACAGCGACTTTCCATCGTGTATCGCAAACCCGTTCTCGAACTGAACAAAACTTCCGTGGTCGTGGGCGACCGAGAGACCAAGGATACCTGAGTAAAAGCTTTTTGATTTCTCGATATCGCCAACAAACGGAAGCGGATTCAGAAATCTCATAGGCCAACCTTGTGAAGTTATTCAGGATCGAAATCGTCAATACGCTTTGTCATCGACGCTCGTGCGCAGGACCGAACCTGTCAGAATGGGTTCACGATTGGCTGTTCAAGGCGGACGGTTGTCAATCTCTGCATTTGGATATCCTTTGCAGCCTTCGCGGGCGCTGTCGAGCGGTAGTTGGGCGCCGTCCAATCTCGAACTTCTCGAGATTGCAGCCACATGCGATGCTGCGTCTGTCTTACAGGGCAGGCCAAAAGAAGATTTCTTCGGCTGTTGCCACTTAAGCTTGCGAAAAAAGCATCCGGTATTTACCAAATATCCTTCAGCTCGACACAGGTTAGAGACCCGGCGAACTCAGCGACACGGCATCAGTTTTCGATGTCGAGCCCGACGGGCACCGCTTCATTGTTAATCTGCCAATTGATCGCATGTTTGCGCGCCGAGATTTTCCAACCCGAAGTCGTTAGCACTAGATTGTCGGTGTAGCGGACCCCGACTGTTTGGATCGAGCCTGACCCCGACGCGCCGAGCACGATTACCGCCGTGGCAAACATGTCAGAAAATGCCGTATCGCCGTTAATGACGATCCGACAATTGGCGATCGAGTGGGTTGTGGGGATCGCATCGAACGCGCGCATCCAGTCAGCGACGGCTTTCCCGCCGACGAAATGAAACGGATCCATCGCATATGTGAGAGCTGCATCTTCGGTGAAGCATGCCGCGATCCCGTCATAGTCGTTGCTGTCGACAGCATACATGTAGCCCTCGACAACGCGCCGAATTTCGATTTCGTCAATGATATGCTGTATTCTATCTGCCATGTCGGTTCCTACCTTGGTCGTTCGTAACTGGCCGTTTTTCCAAATAATTCTGCAAACTGGGCCGTATTCGCAAAATCGATAGGGGGGGCGTTGCCGGCCACCGAGATGGTAGGCCGGAACGGCGAGGCACTAGGTCATTTGATATCGACCATCAGGGCTTGAGATCTCCCGCCATCGCAACAAATCTCTTGGGCTGTGATGTATGACGCCGCCGGCGAGCACAGGAATAGCGCAAGATCGGCAATCTCGCGCGGAGCGCCCATGCGTTTCAACGGGATACGCTCGGCCAGAGATTTCTGAGTGGTCTTCGGCAGCGCCTCAACCAACAACGGCGTCAGAATTGCTCCGGGATTGATGACGTTTACGCGCACGCCATGTTCAGCCCATTCCGCACCCATCGTTTGCGACAAATGGATCAAAGCCGCTTTACTGGTCCCGTAAGACCCACCATTGGGAAACGCACTGACCCCCGCCAATGAAGAGATGTTTACCACCGACGCAATGTCACTTTTCATGAGGTGAGGCAGGGCGCTTCGGGCCAGAAGCAATGCGCCCTCGACGTTGACCTCGAAGGATTTGCGCCAGACGTCAATGTCTGCATTGATCAGAGGCTGTGGGGAAATGACCCCGGCGGAGTTCACCAGCATGTCAATTTGGCCGAAGGCGGATATTGTCTTACCTAGCGCAGCGTCGATATCCGCCTGCTGACTAACGTCCATGGCAATCGCGATCGCGTCGCCACCATCGGCCTTAATCGCGGCCGTTACTTTCTCGGCCATATCGTGACGTAGATCGGATACGGCGACGCGGGCCCCGTTCGCGGCAAATGCGATAGCAATCGCCTCCCCGATCCCGCTACCTCCGCCCGCGACAAGGACCACCTTGCCCTTCATTTCGGAGGTCTTCATCCAATCGCGACGCAGGGCGCCGGGATCACGGGCGTGGGTCATTTGCTTTCTCTTTCATATGGGTCTCGCTCGTTCGCTCGCGCGACGCGCCACTCGGTGGGTGTTTTCCGCTCCCACCTTTGGAACGCTCGGAAAAACGAACGCTCATTGTCATAGCCAAGCAGGTAAGCGACCTCGCTGACATCACGACCTTTTTTTGAAAGGTACTCGCAAGCCAGCATGTGGCGCGTATCGGACAGGAGCGACTTGAAGCTCCGGCCTTCTTCTTTCAGGTGCCGCTGTAAGGACCGCTCGCTAATGGCCAAATCGCGGGCGATAGTTCGAAGCTCTGGTTGCCCCCCGGCCAATGCACGCCTTAGGTGCCACCTGACTTGATCCGTCAGTGATTTTCTTTGCACGGAGCGCTCCAGATCAGCATCGAGCGCTACGTCAAGCATTTCCAGCAGTTCTCGGTTATAGCTAATAAACGATGCCGTCAGATCTTTTCGGTCGAAAACCAGACGCGCCGTCGCCGCATTCCATGTGATCGGACAGCCGAACCATGCCTGAACTTCAGCCCCGCGACTCCGGCATAAGTCCATGCTTTTGGGCACGATCTTTTGCCCTGTACCCACGCGAACCATGTTCACTAGGAAGGAGAATGTTGAGTCTGTCAGCGCAGTTGGTTCTGGCCTCTTGGCATGGGGCCAATGCGTTGTGATGGCACAGCTTTCTTCCCCCAACTCAATCCCAACTTCGACGCAGGTAGTTAGGGCTATGAAGCGCGCCACGCGCTGCAGCGCATCACCCACGTTTTTGGCGTGATACGCCACCAAAAACGATGGCGGCAAGGTTGGAATTTGTAGCGCTTTCGTCAGCTCTAAGCCAATGTCTGGACCCGCCAAGTCGTGAAGCGCATCCCATAGGTCAAACAACTGTGCGGTGGTCATCCTTCGTTCCAACATGGCAACGCTGAGAGGTAGGTTTGCCGCTTGCAGAAGTTCGACGCGCTTGATCGGCAGACGCTCAAGCGCTTTCCAGAGAGCGTTTGGCACCTTAATGCGATCAGTTGTTGGCATTTTTATCCTCGTTGGAACTTGGGCATAACATAAAGAATGATTTGGCCCTTCAGCATGGCGTTGCGCGCCACGTGGGTCACATAACGCGCCAAACCTTTTTTAGACCGTTGGAGATCAGCTAAGAACGCGGTTATTTCGGCTTGGTGCGGCGTCACAGGCAAAACGCAGCCTGGCGTTTAGCAAGGTTCTGTAGTTTTGCCCTGAGTTGCAGTCACTGGTCCGGGAATAACATTGGCCAGCGGATGCAAAGTTGCATTCGACCGCAGCGTCGAGCGATCAACCGAAATCAACGTGGCCTAGGAAATCGGGGGAGTGCCTCACACGTTGTGCTCTGCGTTTCATCAAAGCCGGGACCGCTTTGCATTTTGTGGAATGGTTGAAATCCCGCCTGCATTGGCTGAGTTGGTTCGTGTAGGAGGCGCGGACAGAGTGAAGGACTTCACTGACGTACCGCAACGCCGCGTCGGTGACGATTGTCGGGTGAGCCGTTTGGGTTCCGCCCAGTCATCTGCCTCGGCGTCGCGTTGGTTAAGTGAGAGAAGAAATTGACCTGTGGGACAATCCGCCCGCCGAAAGCGGTGGAGCCTCAGTCGCAAACCTGATGCCGACTTAAGCGTTGGCTTCTCATTAGGGCTGGCCCGCCCTAGTGGTAGGGGGCGAGAAGTTTGATGGATGGCTTTTGCGACCTTTGAGCTAAGTTCCGAGGTGACCTAGTGGTAAAGGTGTCAAGGCAACGACCTAGCGCGCCGGCGCTTCGGCCGACGACTAAGGATCGCGTGGACCATCTGATTTTAGAGCCAACTGGTCCAGCATATCCGCATAGGCTTGCATCATTGTCGTTCGACCTTCGATGAATTCAGCCCGATTGTAAGCTCGCCGAACGGCGCTTTTCTCGACATGCGCGAGCTGCCGCTCGATCCAGTCTCGATTCCAGCCCGCCTCGTTTAGTAGCGTCGAGGCTGTGGTTCTGAAGCCATGCGGAACGTGGACCTCCCGAGAGTATCCAAGACGCGCTAATGCAGCGGATAGCGTTGCGTCCGAGATGGGCCTTGTCTTGGATCGCAAGCCTGGCAGCACATATTGCGCGTCGCCAGTATAGCCCTGCGCCGACTGCAGGATTTCTACGACCTGTCTTGACAAGGGAATGACATGGGGGCGCTTCATCTTCATTCGTTCGGCAGGAATGCTAATACGGCGGGCGCTCCAGTCCACATCAACCCAACGTAGGTTACGCACTTCCCCCGGGCGCTGGAACGTGTAGGCTAACAATAGGAGGCCCCAGCGTGTAGTTGGCTCCCCGTCACCCAACGACCAAATCGATTTTATCAAGCCACCTACCGCGATCGGGTCAGTGATCCCCGGATAATGCCGGACCGGCGGCGTGATCAGAGCGCCGCGTAGCGCTGGTGTAGGATCGTGATCGACCACTCCATTCGCCATAGCAAATCGGAAGACCCGACCGCAGAGTTCGCGGACTTGGTTTGCGGTTGTCAGTTTGCCGGTCTCTTCGATTTCACGGAGGGCAGCGATCAGATCGGGTCCTTTTATGGCGTCGATCCGCATGTTTCCTAGGCGATCATAAGTGTGTCGCAGTTGTGAGCGGATTTTCGACAACGTCTTAGGCGCCTTGCCTGCACGCTCTTGAAACTCAAGATATTCAGACGCGATCTCTCTCCAAAGTCGCGACTTTTCCCTTTCTGAGGTCGCGTGCCGAATCATTGCCTTTGCTTTTTTTCGGGCCGCAGATGGATCAACCCCTCGCGCAAGCTGTTCGCGGGCCAGATCTCGCCGTCTTCTCGCCTCCTTGATGCTGACCTCGGGGTAGGTGCCAAAAGATATCGTCTTTTGCTTCCCCTCGAAGCGATAGTTCAGATGCCAGTATGGTCCACCGTTCGGCTTAAGGACGAAAGACAAGCCATCGCCGTCTGACAGCTTCTGGATATTCTCCGATCTTTTTAGGTTTCTGAGTTTGGTATCACTCAGTCGGGTCATGTTGGTACTTTCGCGATATGGTTGCGCCAAGTCGGCGATTCCCAACGAATATACCAACAAAACTATGAGATTGGGTGAGAAGATTTGAGATGGACTGATACGGATTTAGAAGCCATCTCGGATTGAAACAATAGCATTTCAGTGCGTTGCGATCTTCTTAGCGGTCGCATGAGATGAATTGAGATCGGTTGGAAAGGGGATTTGGAGGCGAGTACCGGAATCGAACCGGTGTACACGGATTTGCAATCCGCTGCGTCACCACTCCGCCAACTCGCCTCGGGTCAGATGTGGTGCCGCGTGACCTAATGGATCGGCGCGTTGCGTGCAAGCCACTTGGAACGAAGATTGGGCGGCAGTTGACGCAGCGACCAAAGCACATGTTGCGCCTTGGCCAGAGCTATGTCAGAACCGAAAACAGAAACTAGACGGATTGGTTCAGTTCCATGGCTGACTTTACTCAACGCCGCATCACAATGGTCGATACGCAGGTTCGGCCCAATGATGTGACCAAGTTCCCGATCATTGATGCGATGCTTGCGGTTCCGCGCGAAGAATTCGTGCCCGACGCAGCTCGCGACCTGGCTTATATGGGCGGCCCGATCGACCTGGGCGATGGTCGCCAAGTGATGGAAGCGCGCGATATCGCCAAGCTGATCGACGCTTTGGACGTGACCCCCAATGATCTGGTGCTCGAGATCGGGGCCGGCATGGGCTATACCGCCGCTTTGTTGGCGCGTTTGGCCGAAGCGGTCGTTTCGCTTGAAGAAGACGCCGATCTTGCGCGAGAGGCTGAGGCGGCGCTGAACGCGCAGGAAGTTGACAACGCTGCCGTGATCCAGGGCCCCTTGACCGAAGGCAGCCCCAAGCATGGGCCCTATGACGCCATTGCGATCTTTGCCGGTGTCGAAACCGTGCCCGACGCGCTGGTGGACCAGTTGAAAGACGGCGGTCATATCGCGGCGATCTTCATGGATGGCGCGCTGGGTGAGGCGCGGGTTGGCCATAAGGTGAATGGCAAACTTTCCTGGCGCATGGCGTTCAACGCGACCGCGCCGGTTTTGCCGGGCTTTGCCAAAGAAGAAAGCTTTGCTCTTTAAACCTGACCGCTAAGGTCCATGTCTCAGCCATGGATTTTGCGACGAGCGATCTTAAATCACCGCCGAACAGACCACTTAAGAGGCAGCGCATGACGAGCAGGAAAAAACGCGGGACAGGGCTGCTGGTGGCAGCGTTTTTCTCGGCCACTTTCGCCGTGGCTGCCCAGGCCGACACGTTGCGCGATGCTCTGGCCGATGCCTATCGCAACTCGCAGTTGCTCGAGCAAAACCGCTATCTCTTGCGCGTGCAGGATGAGGGTGTCACCCAGGCGGTGTCGCAGCTTTTCCCGGTGGTGAATTTCGTTGCAAGCACGACCCGCGATCTTGAGGCGGATACGCTCCTAAGCACGGTGACACTGGTGGGCCAGCTTTCGCTTTATCAGGGCGGGCAGCGCCGCGCGGGGATCGAGGCCGCAAGCGAAACGGTCCAGGCCACGCGTCAGCAATTGGTTAGCTTGGAACAGCAGGTCCTGCTTGATGCCGCCACAGCCTATCTTGGCGTTTGGCGCGACATGCAGGTTGTGGGCGTGAGCGAACGCAATGTGCGTGTGATTACCGAGCAACTGCGCGCGGCGCGGGACCGGTTCGAGGTGGGCGAAGACACCCGCACAGATGTGGCCCAGGCCGAGGCGCAATTGGCCGAAGCTCGATCCAATCTGGCGGGTGCCCAAGGCGCGCTGGAAATCAGCCGCGAATTGTTTGCGCTTGCGATCGGCCGCTACCCTAATGGTTTGGGCGGCCCGCACGGGATGCCTTCGCTGCCAACCGAGGCCGAAGCCGAACGGCTGGCCCGGCAAATTCACCCGGCGATCCTGGCGCTACAACACCAGGTCACGGCAGCTGAGCTGGCGGTCGAACAGGCGCGCGGCCAGGCCCGACCGACCATCGACCTTGAGGCGCGGCTGGGTGAAACCCTGGAACATCCTAATGGCAGCGCGTTTGAGGGGCGGCAGGCCAGCATCGCTCTAAGCCTGACGCAGCCGATTTACCGAGGCGGGCAGATCGCCTCGCTTGAACGTTCGGCCCTGGCACAGGTTGAAGCGGCGCGGTTTGGCTTGAACCAACAGACCCTGTTGAATGTCCAGGCGGTCGGCAATGCTTTTGCGCGGCTGCGGATTGCGACGGCACAAATCCAAGCGTCGGATCAGCGTATTCGCGCAGCACAGCTGGCCTTTGAAGGCGTGCAGGAAGAAGCATCGCTAGGCGCGCGCACCACACTGGATGTGCTGGACGCTGAGCAAACCCTGCTTGAAGCGCGGATCAGCCGTATCCAAGCCCAATCCGATCTGTTTGTGGCGGGCTATTCGGTCTTGGCGGCTGCTGGTCTGTTGACAGCGGAACATCAAAACCTGCCGGTGCCACGTTACGATATGGAGGCCTATAGCAACGCGTTCCCGGATGGCACGCCGCGTGTCGCCTCGCCCCAGGGGGATCGGCTCGATAGCCTATTGCAGCGCATCGGGCGCGACTGAACCAAAAGACCTGTCACCGCAACGCCCCGAAAATACGGGCGAATTTAGCAATACGTTGTGTGAAACCGCACTTCCCGCTATCTTGGCGTGAAAATGCCCCGTGTTGAATTGGGGCAGATCGCGGGCGTGACCCAAGCGATCAGATGGTTATGAGGAGTGAGCGGTGATGTCCGATCCTGCGAAATCGCCGGCTGAGATCGAAGATGTGTTGTCGTCGATCCGTCGGCTCGTGTCCGAGCATCAGCCGGGCGACACAGGCGCATCATCACAGCCTTCGGCACCAGAAGCGGCTGAAAAGAAAGATGAAAAACTGGTCTTGACCGCAGCGTTGCGCGTGACCGACCCCGATGATCCTTGGGCCCCGGTGGCGGTTCAGGAGCAAGAGACAGCACCGTCATCACCAAGCTTCACGCCGGAAAATCGGTTGTCGGAGTTTGGCGATGTGTCCGAGGTGGAGGTCAGTGATGAGGCTCCGTCGGCTGAGGTGGAACCCGCTTTAGCCGATGAGGGCGAAGTGTCTGAGCTTAAGTCCAGTGCCGAACCCCAAGCTGATGAGATCGCGGATTTGGACGAACCCGAGCTTGATGCCGAAGAACTCGCTGAACTTGCGCTTTTGGACGGTGAAATCCCAGAAAGCGCAGCTTTTGAGCCGGAAACCGGCGATGATGATTGGCCCGATACAAGTGCTGATCGCGCTGTGCGTGACCTGGCCGCCATGCGTGGTGGCGCGGCGGTGGACGACGATCCCAGCTCAGAGATGGAGCAAAGCGAAGGGGAAGGCGCGATTGATCTGTCCCCCGCATTTGAGGAGGTTGAGGTGGCAGGACCGGAAACCGATATGAGCGATGCTGAGGCCGAGGAAATCGAGACCACAAGCAACGACGCGGTCGACCAGGTGGATGCTGAATTCACCCCGGTCTTTTCGCGGCGGTCGCATGACGACCCGGCAGAGACGGAGGAAGCCGATGCCAGCGGTGCTGAGGCCGAGACAGCTGCCGAACCCGAGGCGGTCGAGGCCGAGGTTGAGGATTTGGGCGACACGGCCTCTCCCTTCACCTTCCCTGATGACGATGAAGAAGACGTGCTGGACGAAGACACGTTGCGCGAGTTGATCGTCGATATCGTGCGCGAAGAACTCCAAGGCGCGCTCGGCCAGCGCATCACCCGAAATGTCCGCAAAATGGTGCGTCGTGAAATCCGGCTCGCCCTGGCCGCAGAAGAGTTGGAATAGGGTCGCGCTTCTTGCCCGCGCTTGATTATTTTCCGCAAATTGCCACCTGAGACAGGACGGCAAGACGGCAAAGCATGTTTCCCATTCGCGACCATAACCCTTCTGAACGCACGCCCTTTGTCACTTGGGCACTGATCATCGCGAATGTGATCATTTTCCTTAGCTATTACCCGGCGCTTTCGGGCAGCGATGCGCAGCTCATGGGCTTTTACAGCGATTGGGCCATGGTCCCGCGTGAGGTGCTGGGCGGCAAGGATGGCCATACCGTTGTTACCTCGATGTTCCTGCACGGGGGCTGGATGCATCTAATCGGCAACATGCTGTTTCTATGGATCTTTGGCGACAATATGGAAGACCTGCTTGGCCATGTCGGGTTTCTGTTGTTCTACCTGGCTTCGGGCGTCGCAGCTGCGGCGGGGCAAATCCTGGCCGATCCGGCATCGGGCATTCCGATGGTGGGCGCCTCCGGCGCGATTGCCGGCGTGATGGGGGGCTATTTGCTGATGTTCCCGCGCGCGCGGATCGATGTGCTGGTGATCCTGATCATCATCTTCAAGATTTTCACGGTGCCCGCCTGGCTGATGCTGGGGCTTTGGTTTGCGCTACAACTGGCCAGTGGCGTGGCGACCGACGCCGCCACCGGGGGCGTGGCCTATTGGGCCCATGCGGGCGGCTTTGTGGCTGGCGTGGTGCTGGTGCTGCCGCTTTGGCTCAGACGCGGTGGGCGCGGCTATTGGTCGGAAACCCACGGCAAACCGCCCCATGACGAGGTGGAATATGTGATCGGCACCCGTGGGCGATCACGCATCCCCAAAGTGCACCGCGTGCGTTCGGTGCGCCGACCGGATCAATCCCTTGGTGATCTTAGCCGCATCCCACGCAGCGGTACTAGGCGTGGACCAAGCTCTCCCTGGTCTGGTGGGCGCGACTAATTAAGGCTGTCTGGGCGTCCCGGAGAGTCAGGCGCGCTCGGAATATTCCATGGTTTCGGTGTTCACCACGATATCTTCGTCTTGGCCCACAAAGGGTGGCACCATCACCTTGACGCCATTGTCCAAGATCGCGGGTTTGAAGCTGTTGGCCGCCGTCTGACCTTTAACCACCGGCTCGGTCTCAACCACTTTGCAGGTCACCTTTTGCGGCAAGGTCGCGTTTAGCGCTTCGCTTTCGTAGAACTCGACGACGATGGTCATGCCGTCCTGCAAAAACGGGCGGCGGTCGCCGAGGATCTCGGCGGATAGTTCAATCTGCTCATAGGTTTCCGCATCCATGAACACCAGCATCCCGTCTGATTCATACAGGAATTGCTGATCTTTCTGCTCCAAACGGACGCGTTCGACCTTATCAGCCGAGCGGAAGCGTTCGTTCAGCTTCGAGCCATTGCGCAAATTGCGCAATTCGACCTGCGCGAACGCGCCGCCTTTTCCGGGCTTCACATGGTCAACCTTTACGGCGGCCCACAAACCACCGTTATGTTCCAGCACATTTCCGGGGCGAATTTCATTCCCGTTGATCTTGGGCATGGGGCAAAACCTTGGCAAATTCTTGAGAAATCGTTGACGCTTCCTATATCTGGCGTCTGTAGGGGTGGCAATACACGAGCCTCTGTGGGGTTTTGCACAAAGCTATGCACTGGACGCATACCATACTTGCAATAATCGCATCACAGAATCGCTTAAAACCTGGGCATAACGGTCGCCACGCCGGAAATTGCAAGAGCAAAAATAAAGGACGACGAAATGCGAGATTTCGTTGATGGCACCGCCTTCAACTTCGAACAGGGCACCCGCGCGCGCAAATTGTTTGCCGCGGTGGTTCTGGCTGCGTTGGATGACGCAATTGCCGATGACAAGAAATATGGCAATGGGCCCGAGCAGATCGCTCGCTGGGCACGCTCGCGCGATGGCCGTGAGGTTCTCAGCTGCGCGGGCATCGACCCGAACGAACGTGTGGTTAATGGCCTGATGGCTTTTGTTGCCAACGGCGTCCGCACCTCGGTCGCGTTGAGCCGCGAAGAAAGTGAACGCCGCAACCAGGCAGAAGCGGCCTAATACGCTTCGTTCGACATCGCTGCCAAAATTGAAAAACGCGCCCGCTCTGCAGGGCGCGTTTTTCGTTGCGGGAATGCGTGGCCTCTGATTGGGGGGGCGTTTCGCACGGGCGGCAACGACCTTCAAATGCTCTCACCACTCCTTCAGAGCGGCTGTCGCGTGCTGCTGTTTCGCTTAAATCGGCATCTTTCTTCGAAAGAGCCTTTGGTGCACCTGAGCTGAACAACCTAGAACCCTTTGACGGTGATCACCTGCTCTCAGAGTTAGAAAACTGGAGTGATATTCTCAAGGCGGAGCCTGAGGTTATCCACAGGTTGGAAGCGCTGTTGCGCGTTGACGGTGAAGGCTCTGCTGATGACCACGACGAAGAAGAACATCCGGTTTCGCCGCTCAACTTGCCGGAGCCTTCGCCATGAGACAACCGGGCGAGCTTACTGAGGAGGCGAACAGAATCTTTGCAAAACCCACAACCACGCCAAAGGCGGATAAGCGCGGTGCGCGTCGAGCAATTTCTCCCTTAACCTAGCGGCTGACGTCTGGGGAACGGGCGCGACTGGAAGAGCTGGCGGCGGGCATGACGCTGAGCACCTATGTGCGGGCCCGTGTGTTTGGCGAGGAAGCCAAGCGGCGCAAGAGACGATCCAAGGACAGCGTCGCGGATAAGAAGGCAATTGCGCAAGCGCTGGCCCTGCTTGAGCAATCGCGGATCACGAACAACCTTAATCAGCTGGCCTATCACGCCAATATCGGGGCGTTGGAGATCGATTCCAAAGAACGGCTCCAGATCAACGAGGCCCAGACACAGGCATCAGTGCTGCAAAGCAAAACCCATAAATCAGTCCGTTTCGAAATCTGCGAAGACACACGGGGCCCGGTCGCGAAATGGATGGAAGATGAGATGATGATTGGCTCCGAGTACCACTGGCCCGGTCGGCTTCACGAGCGACCGCACATCTCGGCGCGCCAGTATGCTCGGATCGTTCGCGACTGGGCTACTTCTATTTGCCTAGAAGCGGGCGCACACGGCACGCATTCGATGTGGCGCAGGAAGGTGACACAGACCATAAGAAAACAGGCAACCTACGTGCAGTTCAACTCCTGTTGGGGCACACCAAGGTGGACAGCACCGTAAGGTATCTCGGCGTCGAGCTTGAAGTGCCCTCGCCATCGCGGAAGCCATTGAAATCTGAAGCCTTGGGCCGTCCACGGGGTAGGCCCAAACCGTACTTTGATCGGCGCAAGCCATTCCGCTTGCTCCGTCTAGGACACCACCCCCCCTCGAAACCTCAAGACAGCCCATTCTGAGACGCCCATCCAAGGACATTGCTTCCCCGGGCGGCTAGTCTCTCACCATGCGTTGCGATGGCAATCGGCTGGCTCATAGACGGGTCAGCGCGCGCTGGCGAAGCGTTGTGTTTGGGGGGCGTTGTTGCAGTCCGGTTGAGGATCAAAACCATGCCAGATGACCGAAATGCGGCCGAAGCCGCAAGCAATGATCAAAAGGGCCGCCGCAGGCGTTTGGGCGGATTTGCGCACGGAACGCAAATCCTGACCTTAAATGGCGAGCGCCCAGTCGAAAGCCTTGTGGTCGGTGATCGCATTATCGCGCGGGGTGTTGGTGCGCTGACACTGCGGAAAATCGATGTGCATCGTTTGGAGGAAGATGATGACGCGTCTCCGGTCTTGATCCGCGCGGGCGCCTTGATGAACAGGCACGATCTTATCGTCGCGCCCGACCAGCAGTTACTGATCCAGGATGCGATGGCGCAGCTGTTTTTCGGCGATCAGAAGGTCTTGGTCTACGCCAAGCATCTGGTGAATGGCGACACCATCGAGTTTCTCGACGCAAAAACGGATCGGGCAGAGTTTTGGACCCTGGGGTTTGATTGCCTTGATGTGGTCTATGCCAATGGGACCATGGCTGCCGTCCCAAGCCCGATGGCCGTGCTACGCGGCATCGCGGAGGATGAGGCGGATACCGCGGATCGTTTAGCCAAACGTTACGCGGCGGCGCTTGCGGCGCAACGGGCACGCGGTGCCGACGCGCCCGCTGCCGAAGAACCGCGCCTTGGCCGCTATTACAAGGTGCGGTCGCCTGGGCTGACCCCCAATCTTGTCCGGAAAACCATGCATTAAGGTTCGCAATCGGAATGCTGTCGCCCGGGCGCCACGGCCTTCCCAAGACATGACCGCCCAAGGGAGCGTTTTGAGCCAAAAGGCCTCAATCCTTCTTCGGTCATATCCGTCAGGGCAGCGCCCGTAGTCTCCAGTAACCAGCTCAAGCTGTAAGGTGCTGCCCTGACCCCCACATCACCGGAAAGAAAACGCCAAAGCGCCTGTTGGCGTTGGATTAGCACGCCTTGTCGAGCGGTAAATCCTCGTAAAGATCGGCTAGTCGTCCATGAACAGAACTGGTCCCAGGTTGCGCGCGCAAATCCGCCGCCGCCGATGTGCCCCCAATTGCCAGGGCCGACCCCAAAACATCGCCCGGCCGCATGCCAAACGCCTCTCGAAACAAGCGCGAAAAATGCGCTTGATCCGAGAACCCCCAGTTCTGGGCCACGCGCACAATCGCGCCGCGCATGGGTTCGGAAAAGGCGATCTCTTTGTAGCATTCGACAAGACGCAATCGCGTGATGGCCCTTAAAACCCCACCCTCAGCCTGAAACGCCTGGTAAAGCGATTGCCGCGTCACCCCCATCGCGGTGCATATCCTTTCAACGCTCAGATCAAGATCGCGCAAATGGGTTTTCACATAATGTCGAATGCCGATTTCCTGGGCTTTTGACAGGTGATGGACGGTCAGATCATCCCGATTGTTCTGCATCACCGTGCCGCGCAGCAGGCCCATGAAACCTGCTGCCAGGGAAAGCGCCTGCTGGGTGGAGGATTGCGGAACAAGTTCCATCATGGAGGCCAGGTTGCTTTTCAAAAGACGCCCAACCGGGGTGTCAGCGCCCAATTGCAGGAAACGGGGATGGCAAGACGGATCATACCCAATCGCCGAATAGGGAAACACAAGGCTCACATATTCCACAGATCGGGTTGTGGCCTGGATGGGCTGGTGAAAGTCGAAAAGGGTCAGATGCGACGCAGACATTTGGAACGGGTCGCCATTGATTAAGCCCTTGGTCGAGCCGCCCATATGCATCCGCAAGACCAGCAGTTCTTCGCGAAAAATCGAAAGGCCGGGATTGTTGCGTTTGATGTGGTTCCCATCATGCTTGTAATGCCCAAGCACCGAGCTGGAGAGGCGGTAGGATTCCAGCCGCGCGCGCATGTCATCGCTTTGGTCCTCAAGCGGATCGACGGCAAAAACCCCCGCGTTGAAGGATTGCCAGATATCCACGCGATCGCGTTTTTCGAAGTCTTCCAAGTCAAGCTTGATCGAGGGGAGGAGGGAATTGAGACTCATCGATTTCTCCAGCTACTGCGGCACTCAGAAACGGGCGAATGATCGCCCTTTTGGTCCCCGTGGCGGCAGCGGCCGACACCGCGGATCGTAACAGACCCACGGGGTTTGACCTATCCGGCGAGGGGGTATTGGGGGGCCGCGCGGTTGCGTGGTTTGCCTGCGCGCAGCCCCCTCGGTCGTCTTTGTTGCTTTGGCCTGAACCGCCTCAGGATATTGTTTTTATGAGCGAAAATCGCTCCGACGCTTTCGATATGCGACTCTCAAACCGGTGGGCACACAGCCTGGCGAGACGCCTTGACCAAGAAGGCTGAGACGCTGATCCAACCTCTTGGGGCGATGTGCGGCGCCAAAACGATCGATTTGGCATCTTTCGAGCACCTGGCACCTCATCCAAAGGCCGCCAAAAGCGGTTTATCATTGCTGACATGCCGGGCCGCCAATTGGCGCATACGCCGTCCGCGGTTGGGGATCGTGCGGGCTGGTTGGGACACGTATCCGGGATCAAGCAGATCGGGGAACAGCGCCAGGATCTCTTCGCGCGCTTCGGGGGCCACGGATTTGATCGCCTCAGGCCCGGTGAACAAGCTTTCGGTCGGCGCGCCGTTCGAAAACACGATCTCATGTTGGTCAAACAGCATGTGGAAGTACTCCACGCCCTGCGCCGTTTCGTCGATCTCGAACCCATCCAGGGCCAAAAGCTTATTCGCGGCGATCAGAACTTCGCTTTGGCCGAACATGCGCCTGGCGACGTTTGAGCGGACCAGAACCCTGTGCTGTGGCGACACCACCAAATCGCTTTCTGGCAAGCCAAAGCCCAGCGCGCCTTTGCGGATGCGGATCGGGCGCAGCTTTGGTTTCTGAGCTAGGGCCGCAGCATCCAGTTTGCGTGAGCCAATCCAGCGGATCGGGCGATACCCATGATCCATGGTCATCACCAAGTCCCCTTCGGACAGGGCTTCGATGGCCGTGGTACCCGACAGGGTCGCGATCTTTGTGCCACGTGCGAAGCAAACCACATCGAAATTGATGGTCTCAAAATTCTCGAAAGAGATATTGCCGATCTGGCCGCTCTCATCCCCATCCGAGATTTGGAAAGCGCCGCCAGAGACATAGGGCCCGTGCTCGATCTGGGTGACGATATCGCTGAAACTGGTACCCGTGCTTGGCCCAAAGGCGACGGCCGGGTCACCATTTGCGGGGGTGAAAACACCCACGGCCTGGTCGTCGATCCCGGCGATGTCACTGGTCAGGAACCCGGTGCCGTCATGGGTGATGGTGATGCTATCGGCTTCATCGGGGTTTTCACCGGCGATGAAATCCTCGACCGAGGTGACAGTATCGGTTCCCGTAACATACGTGCCCTGGACCGTGCCGTCGCCATCTTGATTGACCGTTACGGTCACGGTGTCGTCGATGATCGAAACCAGGCCGAGATCGATCGCACCGTCGGTTGCGCCGTCCAGCGCATCGAGCGCGGCCAGATCGCCGCCAGAGATCAGATAGGTTTCGCCGGAGTTGTTGCCGCCGCCATCCGCGCCATCTGCCCCGATCAAAAGATCGGCCAGGCCGTCGCCATCCACATCGCCCACGGAGGTGACAGAATTCGAGGCACCGGCGAGATCAAATGGCTCGGCCCCGATGAACTGGTAGGAGTTCGCCTGTTCGTTCACATTGTCGAGGTCGATCACGCCATCGACGGTGCCATCAGCGGCGTCGGCGGCGGCCAGGTCAGCGCCAGAGATCAGATAGGCCCCGCCCGAGTTATCTCCGCCGCCATCGCCATTTCTGGCCCCAATGATCAGATCATCCAGACCGTCGCCATCCACATCACCCGCAGAACTGATGGATGTGCCCGCCAGATCGAAGGCTTCCGTCCCGATGAACTGATAAGCCCCACCGCCATGCCCCGCGACCGCCGACAAGCTGATAATGCCGTCAACGGTGCCGTCCGCAGCATCGAGATTTGCCATTTCGGCGGCGGTGACAAGATAGGCTTCCCCAGAATCGGTGCCACCGCCATCGGCGGTATGGGCCCCGATGATCAAATCGTTCAGACCATCCCCGTCCACGTCGCCGGCGGACGAGACCGCAACGCCGACCACCTCGCTCGTTGTGGTGCCGTTGAATTGATACGAGCTGCCTTGCCCCGCCACCAAATCCAAATTGATCACGCCGTCCGTGGTCCCGTCAGCGGCATCGGCATCCGCCAAATCGGCGGCGGTAAGCAGGTAGGCACTTCCGAAATCACTGATCCCACCGCCACCGGCCTCAGGGGCACCGATGATCAGATCATCCAGACCGTCCCCATCCACATCGCCCACGGAAGAGACCGAGAACCCGGCAGAATCGAAGTTGTCGCCACCCTGGAATTCGTACGAACCACCCTGCGCCGCGACACTGGCCAGATCGATGAACCCATCGGCACTGCCATCAGCGGCATCGGCCGCAGCCAGATCAGCCGACGAGATGACGTAGCCGCCGCCGGTCCCCTCGGTGGTGCCGGGCCCTAGCCCACGGGCCCCGATGATCAGATCATCCAGACCATCGCCGTCGATATCCCCGGCGGAGGACACGGCCCACCCGGACAAATCTGCTGCGTTTGCGCCACCGAACACGTAGGAGCCGGTCTGCGCCGCGACATTGCCAAGGTCGATCACCCCATCGGCGCTGCCATCCGCCGCGTCGGCAGCGGCCAGATCGGCTGCGGTGATCACATAGCTTTCGCCGCTTGAGTTGCCGGGGCTGTCGGCAAACGGTGCGCCGATGATCAGATCATCCAGACCGTCGCCATCGATATCACCAGCCGAAGAGACCGTGCCGGCAAAATCCGCTCCATCGGCCCCGATAAACTGATAAGAGCCGGATTGCGCGCTGACGTTGCCTAGATCAATAACGCCGTCCACAACCCCGTCAGCCGCATCGGCGGCCGCCAGATCGGCGGCGGTGATCAGATAGCTCTCACCGGAAGAACCGCCGCCGCCATCGGCACCGGTCGCCCCGATCAGCACATCGTCGAGACCGTCCCCATCGACATCCCCCGCCGAGGAGACCGACGTCCCCGAACGATCGCCCGCTTCGGCGCCCACGAAGGTGTAGCTGGTCCCCAGATTGCCGCTGACATAGGTGTCGCGGCCAGTGCCACCATCGATCTCGTCATCTGCGGCACTGGCGACAATCGTATCGTTGCCCGCCCCGGCCTGGATCACATCGTCATTGGTGCCTGCTAGGTTGTCGTTGTTGTCAACCTGGTCAAGCTCGGGATCGCCCAGATAGAACCTGTCGATCAGATCATCGCCCGACGTGCCCTCGACAACGTTGTCAAAGAACAGGCTGCCCAGATCGATGATCCCATCCTGGCCGGTGCCATCATCGTCTGCGGATGCCAGATCGGCCCCGCTGATCAGATAGCCCCCGCCGGTGCCGCTGCCGGGCGCGCCGATAATCAGGTCAGCGAGGCCATCGCCGTCGACATCCCCGGCGGCAGAGACAGAAAAACCGGCACTGTCCAATCCGGACCCGGAGTCAAACTGGTATGAGTTGCCCAATCCAGCCAGGTTGGCAAACTCAATGACGCCATCAACCGTTCCATCGGCGGCATCGGCGGCCTCCAAATCAGCGGCCGCCACAAGAAAGCTGACGCCGTTTAGAGACCCGATCAGAAGGTCATCATGGCCATCCCCATCAACATCGCCCGCGGATGACACTGAGATCCCGATCGCACTGTTATCGGTTGGCGCGGCGTTAAACTGATACGATCCCGACTGGGCAGCCACGAGGCCAAGGTCAATCACGCCATCGACTGTCCCGTCAGCCGCATCCGCCGCCGCCAGATCAGCTGACGCAATCAGATAGGCGGATGCCCCTTCCCCAGGGTTGGTTTCCTGCGACCCGATGAGAAGGTCATTGATGCCATCGTTGTCGACATCCCCGGCATTGGCGATGGAGTATCCCGAATTCTGGCCGAGGTGGTTGCCGCTAAACTCATAGGATCCGGCCTGGCCTGCGACATTGGCAAGATTGATATTGCCATCTACCAGGCCATCTGCCGCGTCTGCGGCTGCCAGATCTGCACCGCTGATCACATAGGTGGCACCGGACCGTAGGCCTGCGTCATCGTCAAACGGCGATCCGATGGCGAAATCGCCCAAACCATCCCCGTCAATATCACTAAGGGCCGTAACCGACTGCCCAGCCTGGAAATTTAGCCCGTCTCCACCAAAAGTGTACGAGCCGGGCTGCGCGGCAATGAAATCCGCATTGATCACACCATCGACGGTGCCGTCGGCGGCATCGGCTGCCGCGAGATCACTGGCCATCAGCAGATGCGCCTGGCCCTCAGAACTGGACGGGTACAGAGAGTTGTCTTCCGGGCCTCCGATCAGCAGATCGTCCAACCCGTCTCCATCCACATCCCCGGCGGACGACACAGACCAGCCCAAGCTGCTATCGTTAGCTCCTCCAACAATCCGATAGGAGCCGGCCTGGCTGCTGACATTTGTAAAGTCGATAACGCCGTCTTCGGTGCCATCCGCCATATCCGCCGAACTCAGATCGGCAGCCGTCAGCAGAAACGCCTCCCCAGAGGTTCCGGAAGCGAGCGACGCATCCCCGATCAGAAGGTCGGCCAGCCCGTCGCCATCCACATCACCAGCGGACGACATTGTGAATCCGACGCCCGCTGGGAGGCCGATGCCCAGAAACGTAAAGGAACTGCTTTGACCGTTGACATTTTCAAGATCGATGATGCCGTCGCGGCTGCCATCTGCTGCGTCTAAGGCTTCGAGGTCCGCCGCGGTCAGCAGATACCCGAGTGCCGTGTTGGTGCCGCCAGCATCCGCGTTCGGGGCACCAATGAGGATGTCGTCGAAGCCGTCGCCATCAACGTCGCCTGCTGAGGCCACCGAATTCCCAGCAAGATCGCCATTCGCGCCGCCGATAAAGGTATAAGACCGTATCGCCATGGCTTAGCCCTCGCTTTTGGTGTCTGGGGTCGGCGCGCCCGGATCGAAGGGGAAATGCAGGCGGACCAAGGGGCCGTTTTCATCTTGCCCGGCAAAGAACTCGGCCCCGTTGGCGCGTAGCCGCCCGAGCTGCAGGTAGGAGTTGAGCGCGTCCGCCACGATGGCTTGCACATCGCCCACCGTGCGAAAGTTCACCTGTTTGCGCAGTCGCGCTAGAACCTCGGCAGACAGAACAATCGTCACCTCGGATTGCCCGGAGGTGGCTTGCGGCGCGGTCATTTCATCCTGATCGGTCATCACAATCTCCATTGGGCGAGAGGGGTTTGACGCCTCTCTGAACCCTTGGGCCCGTGGTTCGGGCCCTTCAGCCGTGTCTTCGTTTCGATCCGGTTTGGGCCGCAAAAGCCGGGCCGCACCTAGCCATGGCAGCGAGCGTGCGCCTGCTGCTTAAGCCAGATTGGGGCTAAGCCATTTGGTGCCGTCGGTCGAAAATCAATCTACCGAGCGGGCCAGTTCATTTCTTTGGATGAGAATCTCGGAGAAGCTTGAGGCCGGTACATTCTGGCGGCGATTTCGCGGCGAAATCTTCCGATCGATCAGGGATTGGAAACGATCATTTGCCATCGCAATAATCGTTGCCTGGGCCGGTACAATCAGCCCGAAAGCGTCGAATCGATGGTCGAGCTTATCGCCGGGCATCCTACGCGCCTGACTAGCGTTTTGAGCAATCAGACCAGCGGCCTTGGGCCGGGGTTGCCCGCAAATCCAACGCACGAAACCCTGCCATATGATCGTTATTGCGGGCCTTTATGATTGGGCAAATGCCCGGCTAGACGGGGACCAAGCCAGCCAATCCAACCCGCATTGCGTTGGTTGTCTCAGCGTCTCAAGAACACTTGATCGCCTCTGCCCCGCGAGACGGGAACGCAGATTTTCGCTAGATTAACTACAAGCAGTAAGCGTCAGCCAAACGAAGCTGACCATATGTTGGAAATGGTGAGCCGCGTGCCAAGTAATCTGTCAGCACCCCTGTCAAGCGCCGATACCGAACCGCGTTGCGCCACGCCTGGCCGCGTTGCGCAAGTCGATGAGCGCGGCTTGTTTCGCCTTTCTTTGGCAGACCTATGAACACGCGGTTTTCGCTGCCGTCGATGTCATTGGACACATCGCTGCTGGCGCCAGAGCACCGGAAAGATGCATGGCGCGCCTATAATTCAGGCCTGTTCGATCTGGCGATGCCCGACATCAACGGCAAACCCTTTGCCGCCCGTGCCAAATCCTACCGGATTGGCCAGACCGTGCTTGGACAATACGCAGTCACAAGCAACAACGTGAGGCGGACCCAGCAGAGCCTGAAGGTCGAGCGTGAAGACCTGTTCGTGCTGAGAATGCACCGCCGCGGCCATACCAAAGGCTTAATGAGCGATGCCGGTTTTCAGATGCAGTCTGATCGCTTCACGCTGTTTGACTTTCACCAAGACCTGAATGCCGAAACCGAGGATGTCGATTACATCAGCTTTACAATGCCCTACGGCGCGATTGGGTATGACCCGTCAAAGCATCCGCATTTGGTGCAGTTCATGATGAACTCGCCCACTGGGCTGGTTCTGCGAAGCAATCTGGAACTCATTTTAGAGCTGCTGCCCAGGGCGGATATCGAACAGGCCAACCGGCTGGCGGATGGGTTTTGTGGCCTGCTGCAAGGGCTGGTGACGCGCGAGATGCGCGAGGAATCGGTGATCCAAAAAAGCGCCTATGCGAAAGAGGTCGCGGTACGTCGCTTCATCGCCGATAATTTGCGAAACCCTTCGTTGAGCGCCGACATGATCTGTTCGGCCGTCGGTTTGTCGCGGCCTGTGCTTTACCGGATGCTCGCGCCGGAAGGGGGCGTGAACCGTATGATCACCAAGCTGCGGCTGGAGCACGCACTTGACGACCTGTCCCACTCCGCGCCGGAACGCGGGGCCGTGTTGCGGGTCTCGCGCTATTGGGCGTTTTCGGATCAGGCACATTTTTCGCGGCTGTTTCGCAACGCCTTTGGCTTCAAACCCATTGATGCCCTGGGCTCGGCCCTGCACGCGCTGAACCCGACGCCCCCCGCCGAGGCCCCTGGCGAGATCGCTCCCCAAAGCGGGGTGTCCCATCTCGTTGATTTCTATAACTAGTGCCGCGCCCTTGGTTTCGTTGCGCCAGCTATGCCGGGGCGTCTTCGTAAAGCGATCTCAGGCGCGTCGCTTTAGCAGGCAGGCTCTCAACCGGCTCGGCTAGATTGCAAGGTTGCGGCCAAGCCCCACGGGCGGACCCGATGGCATCACTCGGCGTCACGGCGAAGGTCTGTCGGAACAGTCTTGAAAAATGCGCGCCGTCGAAAAAACACCAGCTCTGTGCGACCTGAGCAATCACGCCGCGCTTCGGCTCGGATATGGCAAGGTCGCGATACGCCCCCTCCAAGCGAAGGGTTGTAATCGCATGGCTGACACCGCCTTCGGGCTGATAAATCCGGTAGAGTACAGCGCGCGACAGGTTGAGCGATTTGCAAATCATGTCGGCATCAAGGCCGGGGGTCTTCAGATTGTTTTTCACAAAGCGCCGCACCGCCACCTCACGCCCCGCCAGGAACTTTCTGTAAAGCGTGTCATCGCGCAGATCGTTCCACAAAAGCCCGGCCAAAAGCCCGGTAAACCCATCTGCCAAGGCCCCCGCATCTTGCAGCGAAAGCTTGGGAACCAATTGCTGCATCATCTCCAAATTATTGCGGATCATGATCCCGCTGGGTGAGTTCAAATCGATTTGAAACAAACCGTTGTGCTGCGATGGATCATATCCGATGGCCGCGTAAGGAAAGGTGAAGCTGATGAATTCGGTTGGATGGTTTGTTGCATCAAGCGATTGATTATAATCGTAAAACAGAAGGTGAGAGCGGGAAGTTCTGTAGGCTTGATCGTTGATAATACCTTCGCTTGATCCCGACAGATGCATGCGCAAAACCAATAATTCTTCCCGCTGCATCGCACTGGTTGTCGACACGCTTCGAATGCTGTTGCCGCTATGGGCATACCGACCGATCACTGATTGCCCGATGCGATAGCAGCAGAGATTGGCATTGATTTCGCGGGCGGGCCGCATCAACGGCTCAAGCTCGAATACGCCGGAGTTGAACGATCGCCAAACTTCAGCGCGATCGCTATTGCGGTAGTTCGACAGGTTCAGCACGGCCGAGGGCTGCATGCTCATGCCTCAAGTGTGGTTCGCCAAGGGCCTTATGATCGTAACACAGCTTGGTGTTTGCCAATCAGGGAAAACCCGCATTGGCGATCACCGATCTGTTACTTGGGTGGGTCATCGTCAAAGCCGATTGGCGCAAAGCTTCCGGGGGCCTCGGCAGGATGTCGGGCAGGCCGGATTTAGGGCCGTGGCCGTCAAACACTGCGCGGTCGATCAATGGGATCGGCGACGTTGATGCGCGACGGCAAACGCGCAAATCCCAGGCCCGGCAAGCATGCTCCCCAAAACTAGGAAGCCAGTATCTTCAGAGGCCGCAAAAGCATCTAAAAAACACGATTGGGCCAAAAGGCCATCGCGTCATGGATATTTCGAGGGCAAGTATTCACCCACACAAAACCGCCCGCTGTCTTAGTTCAAACTCTGGCGACAGCATCTGGCAACGGGCGCGTGAAATAGACCAGAAATTTGGTTCGGCGGCTCCATTTTTTACGCTGATGAGCACACAACCCCAGCCGTAGATTGCGGGCGTGATCAGCGCCGCAATCTACCTTTGGGAGCATGTCTCGAAGGGCATTGATGATTTCGAAATCTGGATGGCCATGGGTTAAAGCAATCTCAGCTACGACACTCCGAGACTCAAAATCTGCGCCTCACGACAAAATACCCCGGCCGCCTTTTCAGCGCTCCGCATCCCTTTCTGGCGGGTCGTCATATACCGACCATCCGAACTCACCCGTGCGGTCGGGCAAATCCTCCTCACGCAGGTTTCGGGCCATATAAGCTTTGGCCAGGAAGTTCGCCGTGATCGGCGCGGTCAGAAACAAGAACAGCGTAATCAGCATCTCGTGGACCGAGATGTGGCCGGTCTTGGCGTAAAAGAAAATCATCGAAGCAATTAGAACACCACCGACGCCCAAGGTGGTCGCTTTGGTTGGGGCGTGCAGCCGTTGCAGCGTGTTTTTGAGCTTCACCAGCCCGTAGGACCCGACGAAGCCGAAGATGCCGCTGATGACCAGGGCGATCGAGATAAGGAGTTCTGCGATAAAGCTCATGAGGTCACCCCTATTCGATGATATCGCCGCGCAGGATAAAGCGGCAGTAGGCGACGGTGGCGACAAACCCAACCATGGCAAAAAGCATGGCAGCTTCGAAATAAATCGCGGTGCCGCGCCAGACGCCGTAAAGCACCAAAAGCGCGATCACATTGATCACCATGGTATCGAGCGCCAGGATACGGTCGGCGGCATCCGGCCCCACCGCGATGCGCCAGAGATCGAGCAATAGCGCCACGCCGTAACATCCGGCGGCAAAGAAAAGGGCGTATTCGATCATGGGAAGATCTCCAGCAAGCGCCGCTCATAGCGGGTTTTGATCTCGTCCCGCACAGCATCGGGATCGTCGGTGTGCAAACAATGCACAAGGATCGCGCTGCCATCGGCCGCCAGCGTGGCCGAAACGGTGCCTGGGGTCATGGTGATGGTGCTCGCTAGGACCGTAATCGCCTCGGCCGAGGTCAGTTCCAGCGGCACCGGTATCCATTGCGAATGGATCGAGCGTTCGCGTTTGAACAGGATGATCATCGCCACCTGGATATTTGCGATGACGATATCCCACAGCACGATCAGCATATACTCGGCCACCTTCAGCGGGCGGCGAATGGCGGGCCGGTCGGGCCAATAGGCCGCCGTTAGCATCGGGATGACCAAACCAAAGAACGTACCCAGGATCAGATTGCCAAGCGTGAAGGTGTTCACCAGACCAATCCAGACCAGGATCAGTGTGAGGCTCAGAAGCGGGTGTGGGATCAGGCGCATCAGCATCGGATCAATTCCCCTCCCCGCCCGTGCCAAGCACGGCGTTAACATAGCCCGCCCGGTTGAATAGCTGGGCCGAGGTGTCTTCGAGATAGGCCGCAACCGGCCCGGCGAAGACCGCCAGTGCCACCAATGTCGCCAGCGCCAGCATCACCGGGGCCACTTGGGCCGGGGTCGCGGGCGATGGGGGCGCGGCCTCGGGCGCAGCCTCCGGTACCGGGATCGCTGTGGATTTCCAGAACAGCGTGCTGCCAGCGCGCGCAAACCCCAGTATGGTCAGGAGCGAGCCAAGCAGGATCGCCGTCCAAGCCCACGCCATGGCGCCCGGCTCGCGCAGCGCATCCAGGACCAAAAGCTTGCCCAAAAACCCGCTGAGGGGCGGCATACCCGCCATGGCGATGGCCGCCGCAAAGAACAGTGCTGCGAAAAGCCCGTTCTGCACGGTCGGCGGTTCCGGGCGCAACGTGTCGGCTGAGCGCCGTGTGACGACAAGATCAGCGATCAAGAACAGGCTGGCGGCGGCAAAAGTCGAATGCACCATATAGTAAAGCGCAGCCGAGGTCGCAGTCGTCGAAAACGCCGCCACTGCGATCAGCAAAGTGCCCATCGAGCCCACCACCGAAAAGGCGATCAGCGGCAACAGTCGGCGCGCGCCCAAGACACCAACCGCCCCCACAGCGATGGTGATGATGGCCGCCGGGAACAACCATGTGGCCCCAATGTCTTCGGTTCCGGCAACGCCCGGGCCAAAGGCGGTCGTATGGATGCGCAGGATCGCATAGGCCCCAACCTTGGTCATAATCGCAAACAGCGCCGCCACCGGTGCTGGCGCATTGGCATAGGTCGCGGGCAGCCAGAACTGCACCGGGAAAAGCGCGGCCTTCACCGCAAAGACGATCATCAACAGCATCGCCGCAACGCGGACCAGGGCGGCCTCCTCGGGCGGGATCTCGGGGATGCGGGCGGCCAGGTCAGCGATGTTGAGCGTGCCGGTCGAGGCATAAAGCGTGCCAAGCGCAAACAGAAACAGCGTCGATCCGGCCAGGTTCATGACCACATATTGCAGCCCCGCGCGCATCCGGTCCTTGCCGCCGGAGTGGATCATCAACCCGTAGGAGGCGATCAGAAGAACCTCAAAGAAAACAAAGAGGTTGAAGATATCGCCGGTCAGAAACGCGCCGCAAATCCCCATCAATTGGAACTGGAACAGCGCATGGAAATGCCGCCCGCGCGCATCCCAGCCGGTGGCGATGGCATGGATCAAAACAATCAGCGCCAACACCGAGGTGAGCAGAACCATCAAGGCTGACAGACGGTCGAGCACCAAGACGATGCCAAAGGGCGCAGGCCAATCGCCCAGGCGGTAGACATGGGTGGTGCCATCGGCCGCCATCGTGGTCAGGACAAGCGCAATCGCCAATAGCAGCCCGGTTCCCACGGCCGAGGCCACGCGCGCAAGCACAATGTCATGGCGCATCACAAAGCCGATCAGCGGGGCCAGCATGGCGGGCAGAACGACGGGCAGGATAATCCAATGCATTACGCGCCCTCCCCCTCATCAGCCGTATCATCGGCCTCGGGGTCGATATCGATCCGGTCGCTTTCCGCCTCCAGATAGGCGCCCAGCCCGATCATCACCAAAACCGCCGTCATCCCGAATGAGATCACGATGGCCGTCAGCACAAGCGCTTGCGGCAGCGGGTCGGTATAGCTCGCCTCGCCATAGCGGGCCAGGATCGGGGATTGGTCGATGGCCAAGCGCCCGCTGGCAAACAGAAAAACATTCACGGCGTAAGACAAAAGCGTGAGGCCCAGGATCACCGGAAAGGTCCTAAGCCGCAGCAGCAGATAGACCCCACCCGCCGTCAGAACGCCGATGCTGCTGGCAACAATGATTTCCATCTCAGCGCGCCTCCTCGGGTTCGTCGGCGTGTTCGCCAGGGTCGTAATCCATGGGATCGACATTCACGGTCTCACCCGCGAAGCGCGCGATGCGGCTGAGGCTGTAGAGCATCAACATAACGGCCCCCAGCACGGTCAGGAACACGCCCAGATCGAACAGCATCGCGGTGGCCAGTTCGAACTCCTCAATCGGGGGCAGGTGGATATAGGTATAGGCGCTGGTCAGAAATGGTGTGCCGGACAGCCAAGAACCGATCCCGGTGGCCCCGGCGATCACGACGCCCAGGCCGATCATGGTGTGGTATTCAATCCGCTTGCGTTCCTGAGTCCAGGCAAAGCCCGAGGCCATGTATTGCATCAATAGCGCGATGGCCACGACCAGCCCGGCGACAAAGCCACCGCCCGGCTCATTATGTCCGCGCAGGAAGATATAAAGGCCCACAACCAGCGCGATGGGCATCAGGACGCGGGTGACCACCACCATCATCAGCGGGTGCCGGTCGCGCGAGCGGTCCTGCGCGTAGTCAGCGTTCTTCAACCGCGCCGCCGCCGGGCCATCCAGCAAAGCGCGCATCAGGGCGTAGATCACAAAGCCTGCGATCCCCAGCACGATGATCTCGCCATAGGTGTCATAACCCCGGAAATCGACCAGGATCACATTGACCACATTGGTGCCGCCGCCGCCCTCGTAACTGTTGTCGATGTGGTAATCGGAAATCGTGTCGATATCCCGCAGCATGAAGGCATAGGCCAGGCTGCCGACCCCTGTGCCCGCCGTCAGCGCAATAATCGCGTCGCGGATGCGCAGGCTGACCGGGCTTTCCTTGGGCGTGACCTTGGGCAGGAAGTGCAGCGCAAGCAGCAGCAGCAAAATGGTGACGGTCTCAACCGAGATTTGCGTTAGCGCCAGGTCCGGGGCCGAGAGATAGGCGAAACCCGCCGAAATCGACAGCCCGATCATGCCCAGGATCGTCAGCGCACGGAACCGGCGGTGATGCATGGCAACCACCAAAACCGTGGCGACGATCAGCATGATCCAGCCCACCGCAATCACCGGCGGCACCCCCAAAAGCCCACGGGTCGGCGCCGAAAGGCCACTGCCGGAATAGGCGGCAAAACCCATGATAACCGCCGTGATCGTGAAGATCGCCAGGTAGCGGCTGATGGCCCCGTTATGGGTGATCTCGGTGATCCAGCGGCTGATGGTGACAAACAGGTCGATAAGCCAGTCAAAGATCACCTTAGCCTCAGGCCGGGGGGCGGCGATCCAGGCGCGATCCAGCGGGCGATGCATCGACAACAACACCGCGCCGCCAACAATCGCGATCACCGACATCCACAGCGCCGGTGTCACCCCGTGCCAGATTTTCAGATGCGGGTGCAGATCGGCCCCAGTGACGGCATTCGCCGCCGCCGTGACAATGCCCTCGGCCAGGAAGGGGGCGACGCCGATCACAATCACCAGCACCGCCAAAAGCGCGGGCGCGGCCCACATGCCAAATGGCGGGTCATGGGGTGCGTGCGGATAGTCGTCGCGCTTCGGTCCCAGGAACACGTGGCTGACGAAGCGGAAGGAATAAGCCACCGACAAGAGCGCCCCAATCGTGGCCAGCACGGGCACGGCATAATGGCTACCGAACCAATCGGTGTGCGAGGCCTCCTCCAACATCATCTCTTTCGACAGGAACCCGTTTAGCAGCGGCAGGCCCGCCATCGACAGGGCCGCAACCGTCCCGATCAGGAAAGTGATCGGCATCAAATGCCTGAGCCCCCCCAGGCGCTTGATATCGCGGGTATGGGTCTCGTGATCGACAATGCCCGCGGTCATAAAGAGCGCCGCTTTGAAGGTCAGGTGGTTGATGATGTGGAAGACGGCCGCCACGGCGGCGGCTTGGGTGCCAAAACCCAGAAGCATGGTCAAAAGGCCCAGATGGCTGACCGTAGAAAAAGCCAGCAGCGCCTTCAGATCGTCTTTGAAAAGCGCGATCAGCGCCCCCAACACCATCGTCACCAGACCCGTCGTTGCGACGATATAAAACCACGCATCCGTGCCCGCCAGCGCGGGCCACATGCGCGCCATCAGGAACACACCAGCCTTCACCATGGTCGCCGAATGCAGATAGGCCGACACGGGCGTTGGCGCGGCCATCGCGTGGGGCAACCAGAAATGGAAGGGGAACTGCGCCGACTTGGTGAACGCGCCCAGCAGGATCAGGATCAGCGCGGGCAGATACCAATCCGACGCCCGGATCAGATCGCCCGCCGCCAGGATATCGGTCAGATTATAGCTGCCAACGATATTGCCCAGGATCAGCATCCCCGCGATCATCGCCAGCCCGCCTGCCCCGGTGACAGTCAAGGCCATCCGCGCGCCTTGCCGCCCTTCGGGCAGATGTTTCCAATACCCGATCAGCAAGAAGGAAGAGAGCGAGGTGAGTTCCCAGAAAATCAACAAAAGCAGTATGTTATCCGACAGGACAATGCCCAGCATCGCGCCCTGGAACAGCAACAGATAGGTATAAAACTGCCCCATCGGATCGTCACCCGACAGGTAGAAACGCGCGTAAAGCGTGATCAACAGGCCTACGCCCAGGATCATCCCGGCAAAAAGCAGCCCAAGACCATCCAAAAAGAACGAGGCTGACAGGCCCAGCTGCGGCAACCATTCAATCTGCGCCTGGATAACCTCGCCCCGCAGCACAGCGGGCGACAGGATCAGAAGCATCGTAAATGCCAGCAGGGTCGGCACCGCCGTTGAAATAGCGCTGACGTTCCGCCCGGCCCGGATCATCAACCCAGGCAACAGCGCGCCGATAAAGGGCAGCACTGCGATCAGAATAAGGAGGTTCCCCCCGTGGCTCATGGTTTAGCCTTGCCGTTCTTTTATTGTCCCGCCCAATGCGTAACGGCAGCCGCAGCCGACCACAACGAAGCGTTTTGCCGCGTGAAGATTTGGGGGCGGAAACCACCAAGCGGCTCACCTAAGGCGCGATTGCTTTTCCCCGGCAAAGAGGCCGAAGCCTGGTGCAAGCACCGATCTAAGCGATGGTGCGCCGCTGCTGCATCGGGCTTACCCCATAGCTCGCACGGTAGATGCGGGAAAAATGGCCTGGGTTTTCGAACCCACAGGCAATCGCCACCTCGACGACCGACATCTCGGTTTGAACCAGCAAATGCCGCGCCCGTTCCAGGCGCAAATTCATCATGTAGCGCTTGGGCGAAGTGTTGAGGTGCTTGCCAAACAGACGCTCCAACTGGCGGGTGGAGACACCGGCCTGGCGTGCAACCTCGGCCACCGGCATGCGTTCCTCGACCGCGCCGCGCATGATTTTGATCGCTTGCGACAGCCGCGGGCTGCGCCCGCCCGCGCGAGACTGGATCGATACGCGTTGCTGGGCGGTGTCATCGCGCACAGCGGTATAAACCATCTGATCGGCCACCGCGATCGACAGATCCTCGCCATGGGTTTGGGTGATTAAGTGTAGAATCAAATCGGCCGTCGCCGTTCCGCCCGAGGCGCTGACAATCGGCGCGTCGGCCACAAAGACATTCGGCAACAGCGACACATCGGGAAACTCCTCGGTGAAACTGTCGTGGAAATCCCAATGGATTGCGGCCGGTTGTCCATCTAGCAAGCCAGCCTGGGCCAGCGCGAATGCCCCCGAACAAAGCGCGCCCAACGGTACGCCATGGCGCTTTAAGCGGCGCAATCCGGCCACCAGCGTTCGGGTCGTGTGCTTTTTCACATTCACGCCAGACAGCACAAACACGCGGTCGCAATCAGGCAGGTTGCTCAGATCATGCTCGACCTGCATGACCGTGCCGTTCGATGATCGCACCGTGCTCCCCTCAGCCGCAGCAAAGGACCAGCGATAAAGCTCTCGCTCGCTGACCAGATTGGCAATGCGCAGCGGTTCAACCGCATTGGCAAAGGCCAGATGCGAGAAATCCTCTAACAGCAGAAAGACAAAATGCTCAGGGTCGGACATGGGGCCATCAATGTCGTAATCAGATAGGGAAGAAACCCCGAATACGGATTGTATTCAAGTTGTATTTTTTAAACAATGCCTGCGATATCAGACAAGGATCACCCCTGGGCATGCAGATGGCAGACAAGAAATCCGCGTTAAAGGCGCATCTGCGGCGGGCGATCCTGACTGTTGAACTTGCGCCCGGCACTCCGCTGGACGAAGCCGCGCTTTGCGGCGCGTTTGAACTATCGCGTACTCCCCTGCGCGAGGTTGTGCGCGATCTGGCGGGCGAAGGATATGTTGATGTCACCTCGGGCCGGGGCGCGCGCGTGTCCGACCTGTCGCACCACACCTTGCGCGACTTTTTCCAAGCCGCGCCGATGATTTACGAGGCGATCCTGCGACTGGCCGCCGAAGGGGCTTCGGACGCACAGCTAGACGCGCTGGAAGCGGCGCAAGACGCCTTCCGCGCAGCCCTGCGGGGCGGTTCGATCGCCGATCGCGCGCTTAGCAACGTGCGGTTTCATGACATCACCTGTCAGATGGCGGGCAATATCTATCTGCTGCCCTCTTTCCGGCGCCTGCTGATCGATCACGCCCGGATCGGGATGGCGTTTTTCCATCCGCAAAGCCGCGATGCCTCGGACAAACTGGTGATTGCCAGCCAGCAGCACGACGCCATCATCGAAGCCATCCGCGCCCGCGACACTGCCACCGCCGCCGAGCTTGCCCAGGCCCATTGGGCCCTGTCCCGCAGCGAGATTGAGCGATTTGTCTTGCCATCCGCACTTGATGCCCCGCTTGGAACCCTTCCGCAAAAGAGACCCGCATGACCCCCATTTTTCGGTTTGACGGCATCTTCACGCCCGTCGTCACCCCATATGCCAGCGATGGCAGCGTGAATTGGCCCGCCCTGGCCGATGTCATCGAATACCTGATTGGGGCCGGGGTGCATGGCCTGATTTCGGGCGGGTCGACCGGCGAAAACTACGCCCAGACCGTGGCCGAGCGCATCGAAATCGCCGCGTTCACCTTTAAGCAGATCAAAGGCCGGGTGCCCTTGGTTGTCGGAACCGGCGCGATGTTGACCGCCGACAGCATCGCCTTAGCCGAAGCCGCAAAAGCCATGGGAGCCGAAGCGATCCTGCTGGCTTCCCCTCCTTATGCGGTGCCGACGGATCGGGAAAATGCCCTAAACGCGCTTGCCATCGACAAGGCCGCCGGTCTGCCGATCATGCTTTACAACTACCCGCATCGCACCGGCACCATGATGGGTGAGGAATTTCTGGATCGCGTCGGGCGCTCGCGCAATTTCTGCGGGATCAAGGAAAGCTCGGGCGACATCAACCGGGTCCATATGCTGGCCCGCGATTACCCCCATATTCAAATGGGCTGTGGCATGGATGATCAGGCACTGGAGTTCTTCGCCTGGGGGTCACCCTTCTGGGTCTGTGGCGGCTCGAACTTCCTGCCCGAAGAACATGTCGCGCTTTACGACGCCTGCGTTCTCCAGGGCGATTTCAACAAAGGCCGCCGCATCATGTCGGCGATGATGCCGCTGATGCGGGTCTTGGAACAGGGTGGCAAATTCATCCAGACCATCAAATACGGCGTGACCCTAAACGGCATCCCCGCCGAAGCGGTCCGTGCGCCCCTGAAGGGTCTGAACAAAGACGACAAACGCGCGCTGGAACAGGTGGTGCGCGTCTTGAAACGTACGATTGCCGATATCAAGGCGGAGGGCTGAGCCGATGGAATTGCTGACCAAACAGGAATACGAGGCCATCGCGGCGGATCTGACCTTGCCCAACGCGGCCTATATCGATGGCGCCTATCGCCCGGCCGCCTCGGGCAAAACCTTTGCCTCGGTCAACCCAGCCACCGGCGCGCCCTTGGCCGATATCGCCGCTTGTGGGGCCGAGGATGTGGATTTCGCGGTTCTAAAAGCGCGCGAGGCGTTCGACGATGGTCGCTGGTCGCGCCTGCACCCATCTGAACGCAAGGATGTGCTGATCCGGCTTTGCAAGCTTTTGACCCGCAACGCGCGTGAGTTGGCGGTGATGGAAAGCCTCGACAGCGGCAAGACGATCTATGATTGCGAAACCGTCGACATCCCCGAAACGATCCACTGCCTGAAATGGCATGCCGAGGCGATAGACAAGATTTACGATCAGGTCTCGCCCGCCTCTGACGATCACATCGCCATGGTGGTGCGCGAACCGATCGGCGTGGTTGGCTTGGTTCTGCCTTGGAACTTCCCGCTTTTGATGCTGGCCTGGAAAATCGGCCCAGCCTTGGCGGCGGGTTGTTCGGTGGTGGTGAAACCGGCGGAAGAAACCTCTCTCACCGCTTTGCGGGTGGCCGAACTCGCCGCCGAGGCCGGTCTGCCCCGTGGCGTGCTGAACGTGGTCACCGGTAGCGGGCCCGAGGTGGGCGAGCCGATCGGGCGGCATATGGATATCGATATGGTCTCGTTCACCGGTTCGACCGTGACCGGCAAAAAATTCCTAAGCTACTCGGCGGAATCGAACGCCAAAGAGGTTGTGCTGGAAATGGGCGGCAAGAACCCCGCCATCGTGATGGACGATGCCGAAAACCTCGACCGGGTGGCGGATCATGTGGTCAATGGCGCGTTCTGGAACATGGGCGAAAACTGCTCTGCCTCCTCTCGCTTGATTGTGCATCGCGCCGTCAAGGATGAGCTTCTGACGCGCATCAAACACCATGCCGAGCATTGGAATGTGGGCGACCCGCTCGACCCCGAAACACGCCTGGGCGCCCTGGTGTCACAAGCGCATTTTGACAAAGTGTGTAGCTATCTGGATGGCGATTACGATGTCGTGCTGGGCGGCGGTGCAAAAGACGGGTTTGTCGAAGCCACGGTCATCAATGTCAGTGGAAATGAGGCCAAACAAGCGCGTGAGGAAATCTTTGGCCCCGTGCTGAGCGTGATCGAAGTGTCGGGTTTTGACGAAGCGATCCAAATCGCCAACGACACCGATTACGGCCTTTGCGCCTCGATCTTCACCGCCAATGCCAAACGCGCCATTCGTGGCGCGCGGATGCTGCGGGCGGGCACCGTCACAGTGAACAGCTTTGGCGAGGGTGATATCTCCACCCCGTTTGGTGGGTACAAACAGTCTGGCTTTGGCGGTCGGGACAACTCATTGCACGCCCATGATCAGTACACCCAACTGAAAACGATCTGGATTGACCTGGCTGATGACGCGGATGAGGCGGTCGATTGACCACCCACCACGCCCGACAATTGCCGAAACATCGCGGGCCTGCAGCTTGGTCGGCGATTTTGGGCGATGGGGCGCCATCGAACCCGCTTGCTGAAAACCGCACGGCGGATGTCGTTGTGATCGGGGCCGGGTTCGCGGGCCTGTCAGCGGCCCGGCGATTGCGCCAGTTAGACCCCGCCTTGCGCGTGGTCGTGCTCGAGGCCAGCCGCATTGCCGAAGGCGCCTCGGGCCGCAATTCCGGCTTTATGATCGATCTACCGCATGAACTGACCAGCGAAGACTATGCCGGTGCCGGCGATGATCGCGCCCTGATCGCGCTGAACCGGCACGCCATCGCCTTCGCCCGCGCGGCCGTGGCCGAGTACCAGATCGACCCGAATTTCTTCGATCCGGCGGGCAAGGTGAACGGGGCGACCAGCGCCCAGGCGGACACCCATAACCGCAGCTATGCCAAACATCTCGACAGCCTTGGCGAAGCGCATGAAACGCTCGACGCCCAATCGATGCAGGCCCTGACCGGCAGCCAGCACTACCGCTCGGGGCTCTACACACCGGGCACGGTGATGCTGCAACCAGCAGGCTATATTCGCGGGCTGGCCGCGGGCTTGTCATCTGAGGTTGCGATCCATGATCAAAGCCCTGTCACCGCGCTGCATCGAACCGGGCCTGACTGGTCCGTCGAAACACCCGGCGGCACGGTGCAAGCGCCCAAGGTCATCCTGGCCAATAACGGGCATCTGGAAAGCTTCGGCTTTGCCAAGGGCCGGTTGATGCATCTTTTCCTCTACGCCTCCATGACGCCGGAATTAGATGCCGAGGCGCTGGGCCGCCTAGGTGGGGCCGACCGGTGGGGCATCACGCCGTCTGATCCAATGGGCACCACGATGCGGCGCATCGATACCGGCCAGGGCGGCAACCGGATCGTGACCCGCACCTGCGCCACGCTGCGTTCGGGCATGGCGGCGCGCGCCGGGGATTTGGCCCGCGCGACCCGCATCCAGCGGCAGAAGTTTGATCAAAGGTTCCCGCAGCTTGCGGGCCTGGCCCCGCAATATGAATGGGCCGGGCATCTGTGCCTGACGCTTAACGGCGTCGCGGTCCTGCAAGAGCTGGAGCCGGGCCTCTATTCGGCCTGCGCGCAAAACGGGCTTGGCACCGCACGCGGCACGCTGACGGGGATCGGGGCTGCGGAAATGGCGATGGGCGAAACCAGCGACATCACCCGCCATTTCGGGGCCGAGGCCCCGGCCAAGCGCCTGCCCCCGCGCCCGATCCGCGATATAGGGGCCAATGCCGTGCTGCGTTGGAAAGAACGGCAAGCCGCCGCTGAGTAGGTGATCTTTACGCCGACCCACGAACGCTAAGCTTGGGCCGCAAACCGGCCAACCAGAACGACGAGAAAAAACAAAACAACCCAGCCCCAGAAAGCCCGAGACCAACGGAATCGCTCAAACATAGCCATGACAAAAAAGACCGCTGTGGCCAGCATTGTCGCCGTTGCCAGAGTCCCGGGCCAGCATCCGCCATCAAAGCACTCGATCGGTTGGCCAAAAAGCCATTCCGCAAGGCCGTTTTCGAGACTGCTGAACATGCGCTCCAGGGCGCCGTGCAAACGTTCCGCGCCACGGGCTGTCGAGCCGATCAGTTCGCCTCCAAACTCGAACAACCCGCGGATCAAAACTTCTAGCAATTGCAACATGATACGATTCTAAGCCGGTTTCCGAAATCGGCATCATAGTGCATTTGAGGCCATATGGCCTCAAGCCGCTTCAATTCTCTTGGTTCAACGCATCCGCCGCCGGAATTTCCCGCTCGCGCCGGGCGATGTAATCCAGCAAAGCCTCATCCACGCCGGGATCGAGCTTGGGCTCTTCGTACACATCCAAAAGCTTGCGCGCATAACTCAGCGCCCGCTCGGTGATTTCCTTCGAACCATCGGCCATCCACTGTTCGATGGAGTTGTTGTCGAACAGCTCGGGCATGAAAAACGCGGTTTGGAAGTTTTCCTGCGTGTGGTCATGGCCCAGGTAATGGCCGCCGGGGCCGATATCGCGCACGGCGGCCAGGGCTTGGTCGAAGTCGCCCCATTTCGGCCCTTCGGCCATGCGATAGGCCATCGCGCATTGTTCCGCATCGACGACGAATTTGGCGACCGAACAATGCATCCCGGCCTCGTTCCAGCCCGCCGAATGCCAGATGTAATTCGCCCCCGCGTGCATCACCGCTGACAGCGTTGTGGCGCTTTCATAGCCAGCCTGGGCATCAAAGGTTTTCGCCCCACCCAGCGTGTTCGAGGTACGCCAGGGCACCTCATAAAACCGCGCCATTTGGCCGATCATGAAATTCATCAGGCTGATCTCGGGCGTGCCAGCCATGGGCGCGCCGGATTTCATGCTGACCGTCGACAGGTAATGGCCATAAATCGCCGGGCAGCCTTTGCGGATCACCTGGGTATAGGCCAGCGCGCTTAGCGCCTCGGCATTCAACTGCGCGACCGTCGCGGGGACCGAGGCGGGCGTGTTCGCACCGCCCAGCACAAAAGGCGAGCACAAAACCGGCTGGTTCCGACGGCAAAAGGCTCGCATCGCGCCCAGCATGGTTTCATCCCACACAAGCGGCGAGTTACCGTTGCAATTGCCGGTCGTCACTGGATGGCTGTCGATGAAATCCTCACCAAACAGGATGGCGCACATCTCCATCACATCTTCGGCGTTTTTCGGGCTGGTGGTCATGCCCATGAACGTCTTGTCAGAATGCTTCATCGACGAGTAGGTGATGCGCAGATGCCGCTGACTGATCGGATGATCGTAAGGCTCCACAATATGATGCGCGCTGGAATGGATCGCGGGCAGCATATGGCCGAGCTTATGGAACATAGCCAGATCGGCCAGGGTCGGGTTGCGCCGCACATCATCCAGGTCGCGCAGATAGGGCGCGCCGGTCATCGGCACAAAGATCGAGTTGCGACCACCCAGATCGACATTCTTCTTTGGATCGCGGGCATGATAGGTGAAGCTCGACGGGATTGAGGCGATCAGCTCGCGCACCAAGCCCCGGTCGAGATAGACCATCTCTCCCTCGACCTTGGCGCCAGCTTTTCGCCAATCTTCCAAGGCAATGGGATCACGGAACTGAACACCCACATTTTCCAGAATGTCCATCGAGGCCGCATCGATGCGCTCCACCGCCGCGCCATCCATAACCTCGGTGACGGGCAGTTGGTTGGTCAGCCCCGGCAGCATCGAAATATCGGTCGCGCTGCGCAGCGCGCGGCGTGATGCGCGGCCCCCAGAGCGGCCCTTTGGCCGGCTGCTTACTGTCGCTTGTTCCATGGCGGTGCCTCCTTGCCGGGCAGATTGCGGCACCGACAGGGGGTGGTCGTGACGGAATCCGAAACCGATCTGTTGAAAGGCGACCTCAGCAATGCGGGCAAGGCAACCTTTTCCGACCCAAAACGCCTGACGACCGGCCTTATCCCAGCTTCAATTCATCCAATGTGACCGTCAGCGCCTGCTGCCACTCGGCCCGCAGCACGCCGCTGTCGCGATACCGAAGGCCCAAGGCTTGCAGCGCGGCAAAGCGGTCGGGGTCATCACTGCCAAAGATCGGCGCCACACGCAGGCGCCAGTAAGCAACCGAGGCGGCGACGGCCTCCGCCTCTCCGGCGGCGATCAACGCCGACACGCCCTCGCGCGCCAGCTTCACATGATTGGCCTCGACCGGACCGATCTTGGCCAAGGCTTCGGCCAGGGGTTGGTAGGACACGCGGCTCAGCTCGACCAGTTGCACGCCCACCGCCAGGCCCATGACCAGGTTCATTGTGACCGCATCCGCCCACCCTTCGAGCGGGAAGTTGAACACCGAAAGCCGCATATCGTGATCGGGGCGCGCGGCGTCGGGCGCAGCGTCGCGCGGCAGGCGTGCAGTCCAGGGGTGGCTGGTGGCATAACGCGCGGTGTTGGCGCCAAACTCCCCCATCAACGCCAGCACCATTTCGGCATGGCGTGTCTTTTCCAGCACGATTTTGGCCGCCGCGATGCGTTCGCGCAGACCCGGCGCGGTGTTGATCACATCAGCAAAGCCCGCCGCCCCCGCCAGTTCGCTATCCACAAAACTGGCCATGATCTTCATTACCTCGGCCCGGTAACGCGGGCTGGCATTGGCCGGGCTGGTCAGCACACCGCCCTGGGCCAGATAGTCCTGAACGCTCATCTCTTCCACGGCCTCACCCCCGGTCATTGGTCGTAATCCACGGTGATGGCATCGGTGATCGGATGCGCCTGGCAGGACAGGATATAGCCCTGCGCCACCTCGTAATCCTCCAGCGCGTGGTTGGCGGCCATTTCGGCCTCTCCTTCGATCACCCTGCAGCGGCAGGTCGAACAAACCCCGGCGCGGCAGGCAAAAGGCGCATCCATCGCATTGGCTAAGGCCGTATCAAGGATCGAGGTGCCTTTATCCGCTTCCACCACCCGCGTGGCCCCATCCATGGTGATGCTGATCTTGGTCTTGGCCCCACTCGCGCTGACCTTGGCTTTGGCGGCTTGTTTCGCGCGGCCCGGCTGGCCCGAGGCAAATAGCTCGAACTTGATCTGCGATTTCGTCAACCCATGCGCCTCTAGCGCCTTTGCGATGCCCAGCATCATCGGCTCTGGCCCACAGATAAAGGCCAGGTCCACCTCGGTCACATCCACCCAATGGCGGAACAGCTCGCCGCATTTCTCTTCGGTCACCTGGCCGGTGAACAGCTCGATTTCTTGTGCGTCAGACTCCAGCACATGGATCACCGTCAGCCGCCCCATATAGAGGTTCTTCAGATCCTCGATCTCTTCGCGGAACATGATCGTGTTCACCCCGCGATTGGCATAGATCAGGGTGAAATTGGCCTGCGGTTCGCGGGCAAGCACGGTTTTCAAGATCGACAGAACTGGCGTGATGCCCGAGCCACCGGCAAAGCCCAGATAATTGCGCGCTTGGCCTGGTGCGATCTCGGCGGTGAAGCTGCCCATGGGCGGCATGGCCGATAGCGTGTCACCCGGCTTCAGATCCTCATTGGCAAAGCTGGAAAAGGCGCCGCCCTCGACCCGTTTGATCCCAACCTGCAAAACACCATCATCCAGGCCCGCGCAGATCGAATAAGATCGGCGCAATTCCTGCCCGCCAAAATCACGGCGAAAGGTCAGGTATTGCCCCTGCTTAAAGGCAAACGCATCCGCCGCTTCAGGCGCCGGTTCCAGCGTCACCACCACCGCATCGCGGATTGTTTTCTGCACATCGGTCACGGTTAGATCATAGAAACGCGCCATCGCGCCGCCCCTCTCAGATACATTTGAAATAGTCGAAAGGCTCCAGGCAGCTTTTGCAGCGCCATTGGGCCTTGCAGGGGGTAGAGCCGAATTGGCTGATCCGCTCCAACTCCGTCGCCGCGCAGCGCGGACAGCGCTCAGGGCCGCCGGCCGGGTTGGGGGGTGCGATGCCATAGGTTTCCAGCTTGGTGCGGCCCTTCTCCGATAGCCAATCCGTGGTCCAAGGGGGGGAGATTTTGCGCTCCAACCGCAGGTCATCGACCCCTTTGGCGCGCAAAGCCGCCTCAACCTCCATCGCAATCACGCTGGTTGCGGGGCAGCCGGAATAGGTGGGCGTGATCGCCACCACCAACGTGTCATCGTCGTAAGATACATCGCGGATGATCCCCAAATCCACGATCGAGATCGCGGGGATTTCCGGGTCGGGCACTTGATCCAACCAGTCCCAGATATCAGCGATGTGGGCGCGAACCGTTACCATAGCGCCCCCGGATAGGCCCGTTGCAACCACTGCATCTGCGTCAGCAGATGGCCCAGATGTTCGCTATGGCGCTGGCCGGATTTTCCGCCCTTATGGGCAAAGGCATCGCCCGGCAGTGTCAGGGTGGCCTCGACCATCACCTCGGCCAGCGCGGCGCGATACCGGCGGTCGAGCTCGGCCAGATCGGGGCCGATCCCAGCCTTGAGCGCGGCGACATCGATTTCATCCGGGGCGCTCATCTCACCCACATAAGGGTAAAGCAGATCAAGCGCGTCCTGCATCCGGCCATGGCTTTCTGCGGTACCATCGCCCAGCCCAATCACCGTATCGCGAGAGCGTTCCAGGTGATAGCGCACCTCTTTCGCGGCTTTGGCGGCAATTTCAGCGATCCGCGCCTCGCTGCTTTTCTGAAGCTCGGCCAGCATCAGATCGTGCCACAGATCGAACAGGAACTGCCGCAGCAAGGTCTGGCCAAAATCGCCATTGGGTTGTTCGACGAGCAACACATTGCGGAAATCCCAAGCGTCCCGCAGCATCGCCAGATCATCGGCGCTGCGTCCCTGCCCTTCGACCTCTCCCGCCAGGCCCAACCACATCTGCGTCTGCCCGATCAGGTCCAACGCGGTGTTGGCCAGCGCGATGTCTTCTTCCAAGACCGGGGAATGACCGCACCATTCGCTGACCCGATGCCCCAACACCAAGGTGTTGTCGCCCAGTCGCAGAAGGTATTCGAAAAGCTGGTCTTGCCGCATCACATATGCCCCGCTTCCTCGGGGATGTCGAAAAAGGTTGGATGGCGATAGACCTTGGACTGCGACGGCTCATAAAGCGGTCCCTTGTCCGAAGGGGAGGAGGCCGCGATATGCCGCGCCTCCACCGCCCAAATGCTGACCCCTTCATTGCGGCGGGTATAGACATCACGCGCATTCTTGATCGCCATTTCGGCGTCCGGCGCATGGAGCGAGCCGACATGCCGGTGGTTCAACCCATGCTGGCCGCGAATGAAAATCTCCCACAGCGGCCATTCGTGGCGCTTGGGCGGCGTTGCCTCAGCCTCGGGCGTATCGGGATAGGCGGCATTGGGGGCACTCATTGTTCTCTCTCCTCTATCCTCAGGTCAGGCCTCTGCCGTAGCAGTTTCCAGTCCGGGGCCGTCGGTCGGGTTCATATCCTGCCCAAAGCAAATCAGATGCCCATCGGGGTCGCGGATATCGAAATCATCGCAGCCATAAAAATTCCCACGCCGAAGCTCGGTCAGGCCGGGCAGGCCAAGCTTGGCAACGGTGCCATAAAGCGCGCCGATATCGGGCACATAGACATAGGCCGCCCAGTGTGAGTTCACCGGCACCGCGCCATCGGCCCGTTGCAATGCGATGGTCACTTGGCCGAATTGCACGATGCAGAACTGCGCCTGGCCCTCATGTTCCCAAATGTGATGGCGGGCGAAGCCCAGGCGTTCGTAAAACGCCACCGAGGCGCGCACGTCGGCCACTTGCAGAACCGTCATCGCGCGCAGGCCAGTCATTCCGCCGCCACCCGCCGTGCGGCTTTCTTCTCGGCATGAGCCAACAGCCCATCCCGCACCCATTTCCCGTCATCCCAGGCTTTGTTCCGCGCTGCCAAACGTTCGACATTGCAGGGACCATTGCCTTTGATGACATCGAAAAACTCGGACCAGTCGGGTTCGGTAAAGGTGTGATGCCCGGCCTCTTCGTTCCAGCGCAGATCGGGATCGGGCACGGTCAGGCCCAGGAACTCGGCCTGGGGCACGGTTTGGTCGACGAATTTCTGCCGCAGCTCGTCATTGGTGTTGATCTTGATCTTCCAGGCCATGGATTGCGCCGAATGCACGCTGTCTTTGTCGGACGGCCCGAACATCATCAGTGACGGATACCAGAACCGGTTCAGCGCATCCTGGGCCATGCGCTTCTGCGCCTCAGTCCCGTTCGCCATCTTCATCATGATGTCGTAGCCCTGGCGCTGGTGAAAGCTCTCCTCCTTACAGATGCGGATCATCGCCCGGCTATAAGGCCCGTAGGAGGTGCGCTGCAGCGGCACCTGGTTCATGATCGCAGCCCCATCGACCAGCCAGCCGACCGCGCCCATATCGGCCCAGTTGAGCGTCGGGTAATTGAAGATCGAGGAATACTTCATCTTGCCCGACAGCAAATCCTCGGTCAGCTCGTCGCGGCTAACGCCCAGGGTTTCGGCGGCACAATAAAGGTAAAGGCCATGCCCCGCCTCATCCTGAACCTTGGCCAGCAGGATCGCCTTCCGCTCTAGGGTCGGCGCGCGGGTGATCCAGTTGCCCTCGGGCAGTTGGCCGACAATCTCGGAATGGGCGTGCTGGCCGATCTGCCGGATCAGAGTCCTACGATAGCCCTCAGGCATCCAATCCTTGGGTTCAATCTTTTCGCCAGCATCGATGCGGTCTTGAAAGGCGCGTTCCTGATCGCTCATCTCCTCGCGGGATTTCACGCCATCCCCGGTCGATTTGACCATTTGTGCATACATGGGGTGTCCTCCTTCTAAACGCGCTCGATGATCATCGCCGCCCCCTGCCCCACGCCGACACACATGGTGCAAAGCGCATAACGTCCGCCACTGCGTTGCAGCTCGAAAGCCGCCGTCAGAACCAATCGCGCGCCCGACATGCCCAACGGGTGGCCCAGGGCAATGGCGCCACCGTTCGGGTTCACATGCGGCGCGTCGTCCGGAAGGCCCAGGGCGCGGGTGGTAGCCAGGGCCTGGGCCGCGAAAGCCTCATTCAATTCGATCACATCCATCTCACCGATGCTCAGGCCGGTGCGTTCCAAAACCTTGCGGCTGGCATTGACCGGTCCAATCCCCATGATGCGCGGCGCCACCCCGGCGGAGGCCATGGCGACGATCCGCGCCTTTGGGTTAAGGCCCTGGGCCTCGGCCGCGTCGCCGCTGGCGATCAGCAAGGCTGCCGCCCCGTCATTGACGCCCGAGGCATTGCCCGCCGTCACCGACAGATCGGGGCCATTCACGCCCCTGAGCTTGGCGAGCTTTTCCAGCGTCACGTCGGGGCGCGGGTGTTCATCCTCCGTCACCACCATCGGCTCACCCCGGCGCTGCGGGATCGTGACCGGCGCGATTTCCTCGGCAAAGTGCCCTGCGGCCTGCGCAGCGGCCCAGCGTTGCTGGGATCGCACGGCAAAGGCATCTTGATCGGCGCGGCTGATGTCGAACTCGGCGGCCACATTATCCGCTGTCTCAGGCATGGAATCGATGCCGTATTCGGCCTTCATCTTGGGGTTCACGAAACGCCAGCCGATGGTCGTATCATAAACCGCATTCGCGCGGCTAAAGGCATTGGTGGCTTTCGGCATCACAAAAGGCGCGCGGCTCATGCTTTCGACGCCGCCCGCGATGGTCAGGTCATAATCGCCCGCCTTGATCCCGCGTGCGGCCATGCCCACCGCATCCATGCCGCTGGCACAAAGCCGGTTCACCGTGACCCCCGGCACCTCCACCGGCAAACCCGCCAAAAGCGCGGCCATGCGCGCGACATTGCGGTTGTCTTCACCGGCCTGATTGGCATCGCCCAAGACAACCTCATCCAAGGCGGCCCAATCCACGCCAGGGTTCCGATCCATCAAAGCCCGGATCGGCAGGGCGGCCAGATCATCAGTCCGAACAGATGACAAAGCCCCGCCATAGCGCCCAATGGGCGTGCGCTGCGCATCGCAGATGAATGCGTCCGGCATTCGGACCTCCCCTTCCGTATTCCCGACCACTTGGTCGAATATACTACGAGGCTCGGCCACCCGCCAAGCAAAAAGTCAGGCATGAAATGTCGCGCGCGACCGACGCCCATATGGGACACCGGCGGCAAACTTTGGACGTGGATGGCACGGGCGGGGATCGCCCACCCCACCCGGTCTTTTCAAGGCCCGCGCGCAGGCGCACCCGCGACACCCTTACTGAAAGTAGATGTTGTATCGCGCGCGAATGGCTTGATCGAGCTCGGGCGACACCTGCAACTGCGCCGCGTCCAAGATCGCATTCTTCCGCTCAATCGCCTTGTCCAGCAGGATCGGCTGATCGGCCTCGGCCCATTCCTTGGGGCTCATCCGATTGCCGATGGTTGGATAGACATATTCAGTCTGCATCAGTTGCAATGTCTGATCGCTGCCGAGGTAATGGCCCGGCCCCTCCAAACAAACCGATTTCATCACGTCAATCGACAGGCTGTCTTCGGTCACGTCGATCCCGCGGACGGCACGCAGGGCCTGGCCGATAATGTCATCGCCCAGAACCAGAGATTCCAAACAGAACCCCAGAAGCGAGGCATGCATCCCAACCGACTCGTAGACCATATTCAGCCCGGCCAGCCCCGCCAGCACATTGGTGATCCCCTGCTCCCACCCGGCTTGCATATCCGGCAATTTCGCGTCGGAAATCCCCGCCGCCGCCCCTCCGGGCAGGTCATAGAACTGATGCATCTGCGCACAGCCCGCCGTCAGCAGCGCCTGTTCCGCTGATCCGCCAGACATGGCCCCCGTGCGCAGATCGCTGACAAAAGGCCAGGTGCCAAAGACCGCCGGATGGCCGGGCCGCACCGCGTTCACATAGACAACGCCCGCTAGGCATTCTGCCACCGCCTGCACAATCGCCGTGGCAATCGGCGCAGGCGCTGTGGCCCCGGCCTGCCCGGCGCTCAGCAGCAAAACCGGCATGCCGCGATGGATGCATTCTTCCATCGCCATGCAGCTTTCTTCGGCAAACTTCATCGGTGGTACGACGAAGCAATTGGTGTTCGAGATAAACGGGCGTTCCAGCCAGGCTTGCTCGCCACCCGCGATCTCATAGATCAGATCAAAACAGGGCGCGACAAAGGCGGGGTCGGAAAACGAGGTGCCGATGTGCTTCTTCGTTCCCGCGCAGGAGGCGTAGATGGTGTTCAGGTCCAACTCCAGATTGTCTGTGACATCTCGGCAAACCATCGCGCGTTGGAAGAAATGCACATTGTCGAGCTGCTGCACGATCTTGGCCGCGTCATAGAGGTCTTGCGCCGTGGAATCCCGGTATTCCAAGGTCACCGGATCAACGATATGCACCGCCGCGCCCGCCGTCCCGAAATGCACATTGGTACCTGTTAGATGCAGATCATACTTGGGATCGCGCGCATGAAGCGTGATGTTGCGCGCCGCTTTGGCCAGCATATCCTCGACCAAGGCGCGGGGGTAACGCAGTCGCCCATCATCACCCAGGATCGCCCCGGCGGCGACCATCGCTTCAACCCCCGAAGGCGGGGCTTGCGACAGCCCGATCTGCTCCAGCGCGTCCAGCGCAGCGCCATGGATGCGGGCCATGTCGATCTCGGAAAGCGGGCGGAACTGGCCACCAGGCAGGCCGGGGCGTACGGGGCGGATATCTTCGGCCAAGGGGGCCGCCCTAAGGGCGCGCCGCGCCGCGCGTCCGCCAGATCGGCGGGCCTTTTTCGGCGCTGCATCTGTGGTGACCTCTGCCATTTCCAATCCCCTCCTCCAGGATCGTCTATGCACGATCATTCTTCTATCAGAACAGAAACACACCCCGATGGCAGCCCTGCCGTTCCACCATCGGGGAAGGCCGGATAACCCGGACCTGCCCGAACAGGTTTCGAGGCAAAGCGCCACCACATCAATCCGCATTTCATGGTGGAATTAATCGAAGTTTTCGATTAGCCCGACTGCTATGCAGCCCGAGTACCTGGAAACCTTCCTGGATTTGGTTGAAACGCGCAGTTTCAACCGCACCGCAGACCGGCTTGGCCTGACGCAGTCCACGGTCTCGGCCCGCGTTGCGGCGCTCGAGAAAAAAGTTGGGCGCCGGTTGTTCGCTCGGTCCAAGGCGGGCACCGAGTTGACCACCGCCGGGCTGAGCTTTGAACCCCATGCCCGCGACCTGCGTCATGCCTGGACCGAGGCGCTGCGCGATTTGCACGATGCGGGCAATGTCGCCCTGTCCATGCGGGTTGGATTGCAGATCGACCTGGCCGGGCCAAAAATCGGCGATTGGGTTACCAGCTTTCGCGCCCTGCTACCCGAAACCGCCTTTTATGTGGAGCTGGATTACTCCAACCAAATGTGCAGCGATCTGCTGGCCGGGCGCTTAAACCTAGCGGTCATGTATGCCCCCCGCGCAATGCCCGACCTGCATTTCGAAAGTGTGGGTGAGCTGCGCTATCGCCTGGTTTCAGCCCATGGGCCGCAGCGCGCCGATATCCGGCCAGATGATTACATTCGCGGCGCGTTTTCGCTGGCCTTTGATAAGCATCACAACCGTCTCTTGCCGGATTTGTCGATTAGCCTTCTGTCCTGCGGGCAATCGGCGGCGATGGTGGGGCTGCTGACTTCTCTGGGCGGGTCGGGCTTTGTGCTGGAGGATGACGCCCAGGATCTGGTGCGCAACCACGGCTTTCATCTGGTCGAAGACGTCCCGCCGATCCCCCAGACCATCTATTTTGCGATCCATATCCGCCACCGCCACGAACACGCGATGCGGCGGCTGATCGCGATTGTGCGCGACAACCTGGCCAGCTAGCGCTTGCGCGGCGGATCCAGAGGTTTCTGCCAGATCGAGACATGGCCGATGCTGTCGGCGGTGAACGCCTCGCGCTTCCAACTGCCCCAACGCTGCACGTAGCGCAGCCCGGCAAGCTGCGCCATCAGGTCCAGTTCCGACGGCCAGACATAGCGAAACGGGATCGTCAGGCGCGTGCATTCCTCCCCATCGACCCAGACATGGTTCGAGCTATAGCACTGGGTCGACCGGTCGATCTCATCCAGGCCCCAATGATTGTCAGCTTGGCTGTATTCATGGATCTTTTCGCCCGGCATCATACGGCAAAGCGGCGGCAGCTCGGTTTCCACCAGAAAGAATCCGCCCGGTTTCAAATGCGCCGCAGCATTGCGAAAACACGCGACCTGAGCGGCCTGGCTGGTCAAGTTTTGGATCGTGTTGAACACCAGAAACACCAACGGAAACTGCATCCCGACTTGGGTGGTCGCCATGTCCCCAACCGTCACCTCGATCCGGTTGCCGTCGGGCTTCTTACGCATCTCCGCCACCATCGCGCACGATTGTTCGATCCCGTGCATGCGCACACCGCGCCGGTAAAGTGGCAGGGCCACACGGCCTGTGCCCACGGCAAATTCAAGCGCCGGGCCTTCACCCGCGAACTCGGATAACACATTCACGGTTTCCGAAATCAGCGCTGCGTCACCCCGGCCATGGTCGCGGTCATACCGGGCGGCAATATCTTCGTCGAAAGCGCCATCTCTGGGCATGGTCGGTCCTTTCTTGGCGGGCGCGGCACGCAATCGGGCTAAGCCGCCAATCGCAGTGGGCGCGCATGAACGAAACAACGGCCAAAGACCGGGCTGATGAACTCGGCCATGCAGAGGCACCCGGCCTTTTCAAACGCGGCATGGGCACGGGTGTTCTCGACCGAACTACACAGGCCCGCCAGTGACGCATCCGAACTGGCCGTCAGATGCCCAAACAGAATTTCCAATGCCTGCGGCCCGATCCCTTGGCCTAGGGCCGATTGGGCCCCGATGAACAAATCGATATCAATCGCGTCGGTCGGCATGTCGTGCAGCCCAACAGCCATGAGGTCTTCGGGCACCACCGGTTGCCAGCGTAGATAGCCCACCGGGGTTGCGTTTTGGCAGATCACCGCGTGCTGGCCCGGAGCCGTTTCATCAAACTGCGCCACCTGCATATCCGGATTGCCCCACCACCGCGACACATGCGGGGCGTGCAGCCAAGCGCCGATTTGGGCGCCATGTTTGGCAGGATCGACAGGGATCAGAGTGACCATTGGGGCAAATCTTTCCAGGCTTGGGATGCGGCGCGCCGGGGGGTGGCGCGCCGCAAACATTGTCACGAGGTCGCCTTGGGCAAGGACGGATCATTGCCCCATTCCGCCCAGGAGCGGTGGTAAACCCGGACCCGCGGATACCCCAGCAGACGCAGCGCAACATAGCTGTGGGCCGAGGCCAAACCGTTTTGGCAATGGATGATGATATTGCCATCCTCGGTCACACCGTGACCTTCGAAATGCGCGCGCAAATCTTGCGCCGATAGGAAGCGGCGGTCGTCATCTAGGTTCTGGGCCCAGGGGATGTTTTGCGCCCAGGGGATATGCCCGGCGGCATACATATTGGGCGGGCGCACATCGATCAGCACGGGGTTGTCGCGCAGCTGATTGTCCAACACGTCCTCGGCCGTGGCATGGCGGCGGGGACTTGGCGCGGATTGGAACATCGCCGCGTCATAAGCCACCGCCTCGGTGCTCAACGCGCCTTCGATGCCGGTCCAACCGCTTAACCCACCATTCAGGATGGCGACATTCTGGTGACCCAGATATTCCAGCAGCCAGAACATGCGCGCGGCATGGAACCCACCCCGATCATCATAGAAAACCACCCGCCGATCCGCAGCGATGCCAAGTGATCCCAGCAACGCTTCGATCTCATCCAGCGGACGCAGCGCGCCGCTGATCGGGCTATGGGCGGCGACAACCGCGTTCGGGTCCATGTGGCGGGCACCGGGGATGTGGCCCGCATCAAATTCGTCGCGCGGACGGATATCGATCAGAACCAGGCCGGTGTCACCGCCATCGACGATGGGAGACACCGCGCCCATAAGCTCAGCCGGGTCCATCAGAAGATGCGGGTTGGTGTAAGCCGCGTCCTGCGCAAAACTCAGGCCGGGCAGGGTTGCCACCGCGCCAGCGACGCTCAGCAGGCCGAATTGGCGACGAGAAACTTTGAAAGCCATAATCAGATGTCCTTTCTGGCAGAGGGATTAAGAGGCGCTGACCAAGCGCAGATAGGGAAGCGGCGCGTCCCAGCCTTCGGGGAAACGTTTGGCCGCTTCCTCGTTCGACACAGACGGCACGATCACGACATCTTCGCCCTGCTTCCAATTCGCAGGCGTCGCCAATTGCTGGCGCGCGGTCAGTTGCAAACTGTCGATGGCGCGCAAGACCTCGTTGAAATCGCGGCCGGTCGTCATCGGGTAAGAGATCGTCATTTTGATCTTCTTATCCGGCCCGATCACAAACAGCGTCCGCGCGGTGGCATTGTCCATCGCCGTGCGTCCTTCGGCGCTGTCGCCCGCATCCGCAGGCAGCATGTCGTAAAGCTTGGCAATGCTCAGATCGGTGTCGCCGATCAACGGATAGTTCGGCTTGGTGCCGACCGCAGTTTCAATATCCTGCGACCAGCGATCATGGTCTTCGACCGGATCGATGGACAGACCAATCAGCTTAACGCCACGGCGGTCAAACTCGGGCTTCATCTGGGCCACAACGCCCAGTTCCGTGGTGCAAACGGGTGTAAAATCTTTGGGGTGAGAAAACAGCAGGCACCAGGCCTCACCGATCCAGTCATGGAAGGAGATCAACCCTTCGGTGCTGTCGGCGGTGAAATCCGGGGCCGTCGCATTAATGGCTAGGGGCATCGCACGTATCCTGTGGTTTGGGATGTCGCTGGAGGCACCCGTGATCAGGCGGCTCCGTGCAAGCCGATCTAGCGACCCGCCCCGCGCAGGGCCTGAAACAGACCTGAAAGACTCCTGAAAATGGCGATCAGGCCGCGGCCAGACGCTGGCGTATCCGCAAAAACCGCCGATCCCCCGCGATGCTGGCAAAGCCGGGATCGCCATCCAACCAATGGATATCCCGCCAGCCGTGATCGCACAGGCATTCAAAGCAGCCGAGCGCGCGGTCCATCTCACCAATCATCGCATAGGTCGAGGCGTGATAGATCGCCTGCGCGCTATCCTGGACATCGATCTGCTCAATCGTGGCAAAGGCGGCGGCGGGTTCGCCCAGCATCGCCAAGACCACGCCGGTTGCGGTCAGCGCGCGGGGATCGGCGGGATCAATCGCCAAGCGATCCTGCGCCCGCTTCAACGCGCGTTCGGCATTCCGGCGCGCCCGTTGCGGATCATGCTCCAGCGATAGGCGCGCCGCTTGTAGGTAAGCTTTAATGTTCTGGCCATCCAAATCGCCTGCCTGCTCGAACATCGCGACTGCGGCGCGATGGCGGCGGCAGGTCATCATCAGCCAGCCTGCATAGTGATAGCAGCCCGGATCGCGCGGATCGGCGGCCAGGGCCTGTTCATGGGCGGATTGCGCCGCGCGCCAGTGGCCACCGGCGCAAAGCGCATAACCGAGCGCCGACCGTGCGCGGGCGCAGCTTGGGTCCATCGTCACGGCCTTCTCCGCCTCGGCAATGGCGGTGGCCAGGCTGTCCTGGCCCTCGGACCAGTACATATGCTGCCGCACCAAGGCGATGGCCCGGTCCGCCCGCACCGCCGGGCAATCGGGTGCCAAATCCAAGGCTTCCGCCGTCAGCCGCTCGGCCCGCCGGATCGAGCCGGGCCCGCAGCGGACAAGTTCCGCCTGCGCCTCAAGGCATAGGGTATAGGCTTCCAGATCGACATTCGGGCGCGGCACGCGCAGGGGCGGCGGGCTTGGTGTGCTGACCGCGCGCAAGACCGGCGCGCTCAGCCGATAACCGCCGCGCGCAACGGTTTCGATCAGCCCCCGGTCCCCCAGCTTGCGGCGCAGTTCAGACACCACCTGGGTCAGGCTTTCGTCACCCACGAACACGTCGGGCCAAATGCGTGTCAAAAGCTCCGCCCGGCTCAGCGTTGCACCGGGCGCTTCGGCAAACGCCTCGATAAACCGCATAGCGCGGGGGGAAAGCCGTTCGGTCTTGCCGTGTTTCTGCGCCGTGCGCGCGCCGGGGTCGAGCCGCCAGCCAGCAAAGGAAAGGGACATGGGGAATGACCAGGAAATCGGGGCCGTCTTAAATGCACGGACGCTAGGCAGGAATTCCGGCAAGCGAAACCGTGGCGTTCCTGTTCACACAGTTTTGTGACGCAGCGCCGCAATCCACCGTCCCAGGCTTCACAAGACCGCGCGGAAAACGTCGCCTCACCGTCCGATCAATTGGGCCACGGCATAAGCCCCGCGTCGGAACATCGCCCAACGGGCCAGGCTCTGATCAAAGCGACAGGAACGGGGCAATCGCGGCGTTATATGCCGCGGGCGCGTTGATATTGGCCACATGGGCGGCCCCGGGAATTGGGATGTAACGGCCACTCGGTGTAGCATCGGCCATGGCTTGCATCACCTCGGGTGCCGCGCCTTTGTCTTCGGTGCCGCCGACATAAAGGATCGGCGCTTTGGCCTCGCCCAACCGGCGCAGGTAATCCAGCTCTTTCAACGCCAGGCAGCAGGCGATGTATCCAGCCGGGTCATTGGCCACCACCATCGCACGCACCTGGGCCGTGCGATCTGGATTGGCCTGCCGCCAGGGCTCGGTCAACCAACTGGCCACGGTGCCATCGGCAATCGCCTCCAACCCACCGGTTTCCACCTTGCCGATCCGGTCATCCCACATGGCGCGAAAGGGCGGTGGCGCGTCGGCCCGGCCGTCTGCGCAGATCACGCGGGTGAACCGGTCGGCATGGTCGATAGCCAGGCCCATGCCGGTCATGCCGCCCATCGACAGGCCCATAAAACCCGCCTGCGCGACGTCGAAATGACCCATCAGCGCAATCACATCCCCGGTCAAATCCGCAAAGCTATAGGGGCCCGGTGGGCTGTCGCTGCCGCCATGGCCGCGTGTGTCATAGCGCAACACGCGGTAGCCCTGGGTCAGAAACGGGATTTGATCATCCCACATTGCCAGGTTTGCGCCCAGGCTGTTCGACAAGATCAGCCAAGGCGCATCCACCGGACCGTCGATTTGGCAGTTGAGCGCAAAGCCGCCCAGATCGACCCGTTGGCTCATTCGGCAGCCTGAAGCGGTTGCGATGCCGCATCAACCGCCGGTTTCACCTGCTCGGCCAGCAGGATCATCGAGCGGCGACCAAGGTCCACATCCGCCCAATCCTTGCCTGCGTATAGCAGCGTGCCAAACTCACCCACCTCTTCACGGAAGGCCAAAAGCTCATCAGCGACCTTATCCGGGGTGCCCCAGATAATCAGCCGCTCGCAGACGTGATCCAGCGTCACCTCCTCATCGGGCTGATCGCGATATTCTTTGAACAGGTTTATCCGACCGTGTTTCTTCAGCTTCGTGTAAAGCTGGCTGTAGTAGAAGCGATAGGGGCTGTCGGGATCGGTCGCATAGCGCCGGGCCGTGTCCAAGTCATCGGCGACAAACACGCTTTTTGCGACGCGCCAATTGGCCAGATCAGCCGGGCGACCCACACGTTCACACCCTTCCACATATTTCGGCCAATGGCTTTTGACCCATTGCGGCATCAAGAAATTAGCGCTGATCGGATCCCAGCCCCGCGCGGCGGCTTCGGTCACGCCTTTGGAAAACGGGGCCACAGCGGTCACGACAATCGGCGGATGCGGACGCTGCAAAGGCTTGGGCATGATGCCCTGACCGATATCGGTCATCTGCGTGCGCTCGGTCGAGATATTCCAGTATTTGCCTTCCAGATTGTAAGGCGCTTCACTTTCCCAGATTTTCAGCACCATGTTGATGCCTTCCAGGAACATCTCGGCCCGGTCATTATCCAGATTGCCAAACACCTCCGCGTCCGAGGCCAGACCGCCGGGCGAGATACCAAAGTTGAACCGCCCGTCCAGCATGTGATCCAGCATCGCTATTTGGCTGGCCACCGCGGCGGGATGGCTGTTGGGCATGTTCACCGTACCGGTGCCCAGGCGGATATTCTTTGTCGCTGCCGCCAACCAGGCGATGAAGGTCACGCAACTGGTGATGTTTTCCGCCGCGTCGGTGACGTGTTCGCCCACATAGGCTTCGGTAAAGCCAAGCTCATCGGCCAATAGGAACGCCGCGCGATCTTCCGCCAAAGATGTCCGCCAGTCTTTATCGACCGGGTGGATGGGCATGGTAAAAAACCCAAGATCCATAACGCGTTCCTCTTCCTTCTTGTGGTAGAATCGAAGGTAGGGCGGTTACGTCCCCAAGGAAAATAATAATGATTAACCAATCTCATTAGAAAATTTTATGGTGCTGCTGTGATTTCCATTCGCCAAATTCAATCCATCGTCGCCGTCGTCGAAGAGCGGTCATTCACCCGCGCCGCCGAACGCGAAAACGCCACGCAATCGGGCATCTCGCAACACATCTCCGCCGTTGAGAAAGAGCTTGGCGTCACGCTCTTTGATCGGGGCAGCGATGGCGTAACGCCCACCCCCGCGGGCGAGCGTTACTATGCCCGATGCATCGAGGTGCTGCGCAGCCTGGAGACCGCCAATGGCGAGGCGCGCGCGGCCAGCGGCGACATGAGCGGCAAGATCCGCGCGGGCCTGATCCCCGCCTTCACCCGCGCCGCCCTGGCGCCCGCCTTGGAACGCTTTGCCGCCCGATATCCCAGCGTCGATCTTGAGATTTTAGAAGGGTATAGCGGCGCCCTAACCGACATGGTGCGGGCGCAGGAGTTGGACTTTGCCCTGGTGCCAGGCTTTCCCGGCGAAACCGGCCTGAAAATCTCGCACCTAACCCGCAGCCGCGAGATGCTGGTGTCAGGACCACGGATGGGGCTGACGCATTTGGAACCTGTCCGGCTCAGCGATCTGCCGCCGCTGAAAATCATCGTGCCCGCCCGCGCCAATGTGCGCCGCGCCAAGATCGAGGAATATGCCGAAATTCACGGTGTGCGCATCAACCGCGTGCTGGAAATGGATGCCATGCTTGGCACGCTGGAACTGGTCGCCTCCAGCGATTGGGTGGCGATCCTGCCTTGGGTGATCTGCCATGTGGATGCAGATCGGGGTGGCATCGACCGTCAGGTCAGCCCGATCATCGACCCGCCGCTTTTTTCCGAGTTTGTGATCATCGAACCTGCCCGCAGCCCCCTGCAACCCAAGGCCCATCTGTTCCTGGACGAGGTTCGGGCCGAACTCGATAGCCTCAATGAACCCGGCCTATAACATGATCTGTGGCAACCAGGTCGCCAGGCTTGGGATAAACAGCACGATCAACGCCGCCACCAAGATCAGAATGAAATAGGGCGTTGAGCCGTAGAAGATCTGCCCAAGTGTCACGGTCGAATCCGGCACGGCCCCTTTCACCGTATAGACCAAAAGACCAAAGGGCGGCGTCAGCAACCCGGCCTCGATCACCAAAATCCCAAAGATCGCAAAGGCAATCGGATCCAGCCCCAACACCATGGCGATCGGCGCAAAAATCGGCACCGTCAGCAAGATGATCGACACCGAATCGACCAGCATCCCCAGGATGATCCAGATCACCATCATCAACGCCACGATCATCCAAGGCTCAGCCCCGATGCTGAAGAACAACCCTTGGATAAAGGGCACCGCCCCACCAATGGCCAGCAGGCGCGAATACATCTGCGCAGTGATCAGCAGGAACATGATCGGCGCCGTGGTGCGCCCGGCCTGGTAAATCGCATCCAAGATTTCTTTGCCGCGCATCCCCTTGATCAGGCCCAGGATGAACGCCCCCAAAGCGCCAAAGCCAGCCGCCTCGGTTGGGGTAAAAAATCCGGTCCAAATGCCCCCGATGACCAGCAGGATTAGGCCCAGGATGCCCAGCCCCCCGATCAATTCCGACCGAAGCTCCGCCGGGGTCAGCGGCACCAAATCCTCTTGGAAAGGGGGCGCGATATCGGGGTTTCGGATCGCCGCAATCACCACATATCCGGTGAAAAGCAGCGCCAATAAGATGCCAGGAATGATGCCCGCGATGAACAGGGCCCCCACGCTCATCTCGGTCAGAATCGCCCAGACGATCAGCAACACGCTGGGCGGGATCAACATGCCCAGGCAGGACGACCCGGCCACAGCCCCCAGCGCGAAGGTTTGCTTATAGCCAACCTTTTTCATCTCGGGGTAGGCGATGCGCGAAAACGCGGCCGCAGCCGCAATCGACACGCCCGTGACGGCGGCAAACACCGTGTTGCCCGCAATGGTCGCAATGGCCAAACGGCCTGGCAGGCGCTTCAAGGTCCGGTCGCAGATGCGGTAGAGATCCGCCGCCGCCCCAGATCGGGATATGAAATCCCCCATCAAAACAAATAGCGGGATCACCGCGAACACATCCTTGCGCACTGCCTCGTAGGCGGTGTTGCCCAGGATCGAAACCGCGGCCTCGAAACTTCCAAGCATCAGCCAGACGCCCAAGGCCGAACACACCGCCAGCGCGACGCCAATATGTGTGCCGAGCAAGATCAGCAGGATCAGCAGGCCCAGCATCCAAAGTACGATATCACCTCCCATCGCGCCGCCCGCCTATTCGGAATGCACGGGCGCAAGCGCGCCGGGGGCTTCAAGTTCGTCGACCAGTTTGCCCTGCCAATCCAGGATGATCATTTGGATGTAGGCCAAAGCCGCAAAAACCGACATCACCAAGACTGCGCCGCGCACCGGCCAGGTCGGCACGCGTAGCGCCCCTTCGCCTTCGTATTCGCCAATCCGGTAGGCATCGGTGAAGGCGGGAAAGGTGCTCCATACCAGGCCCAGAAACACCAGCAGACCAAGCAGCGCGCCGATGGTGCGCAGGATGCGCCGAAACAGGGGCGGCACCGAGTCGGCAAAGACCGACGTACGCAGCATCGAGCCTGAATAAATCGCCAGCGGGATTTGCAGAAACGCGATTGAGACAACCGAATTCTGCAAAATCTCTTTCGTGCCGGGGATCGGCGTGTTGAGAAACGTCCGCCCCATGACATCGCCGAAAATCAGCAACCCCAATAGAAGCGTCCAAAAGGCGGATATCAAATGTATCCCCCTGGATATCCGTATCGGAACCCGCATCAGACCCTCCCCTGCCTGTCGCTCGCACGCGATTTTGGTCAACGCTAACTCAAACGCAAGAGGCGTCAAGGAATAAGTTAGCAAACGATAAATAACGCAGCTCTTCGCGCCGTCACGCTTGACCGATGGCAAAATCTGTGTGGAAATGTCGCAGTCATTTAGCAGTCGATAAATAATGGCTGAGACAGGTGGAAGCTTCGATCTGTCACGCAAAGCCAAGAGGTTGGACTGTTCGACATGACTGACATAGGGAGGAAGAAGACCATGATGTCGAAGGCATTCTTGCGGTCAAGCGCGCTGGCTGCCGTGACGCTCTCACTGGGCGCAGGCGCGGCATTTGCCGAGAATTTCACATTGCGGATCGGCTCCGGCCATCCAAACGGACCAGCCGTCTATGTGGCTGATGTTGCAGACTATTTTGTACCAGAAGTGGTACGCCGTGTGGCCGAAGAAACCGAACACACCGTTGAATTTGTCGAAGGCTATGGCGGCGCTATCGCAGGCGTGGCCGAAACGCTGGAATCGGTGCAGAACGGCATCTTGGATATCGGCGCCTATTGCATCTGCTTTGAACCGGCCAAGCTGTTTTTGCACAATTTCCCCTATTATGCGCCGTTCGGCCCGCAGGATTCGGCACAGCAGATGGAGGCGACGCGCGCCGTTTATGACGCGGTGCCCTGGCTCGAAGAGCAATTCACGGCTGAATATGACCAGTTGCTTCTGGGCCTGCATGGGTGGGACAATTACCACCTTGGCACCACCGATCCCTGGGAAACGGTCGAAGATTTGCAAGGCGTGAAAATCGGCGGGGCCGGTCCGAACCTGCCCTGGCTGGAATTCGCGGGCGCAACCCCGGTGCAATCGACCCTGCCAGACGGCTATCTGTCGCTACAAACCGGCGTTTATAACGGCTGGCTGATGTTCCCATCGGCCTATCTGGGCTTCCGTTTCTACGAACCCGCCCCCTACTACACGCTGATCGGCTTTGGCGCGATGGGCGTGAACGCGCTGACCATGAACCAGCGCAGCTTTGATCGCCTGCCCGAAGATGTGCAGCAGATCATCCTTGAGGTCGGTCGCGCCTATGAGGCGCAAGCGGGCGAATCCCTGAACGGGCGTCAGGCCAGCGGTCTGACCGGCTTGACCGAGGCTGGTGCCACCGTGACCGAGCTTGCGCCCGAGGTCCGCTCGGGTTGGGCGGAATCGCTCGCCGCCTTCCCCGGACAGCAGGCCGCCGACGCGGATGGCCGCGGCATGCCGGGGACCGAGGTAATGGCCGCCTATCTCGAAGCGGTGGCCGCCACCGGCTACGAATGGCCGTATGAATACTCGCTCGACTAGAGCCAAATGATCGATTGGGGCGGCCTTCGGGCCGCCCTTTTTCTTCGCCCCCTCGCGCCCTTGCTTTCAAAGGTTGCCGCCCATGGCCCTGTCGGACCGTATCCCTTACCAAGCCCTGATCGACCGCCCCAAGCTGACCTTGCCGGGTGGCAAGCGCATCGCGGTCTGGGTGATCCTGAACGTCGAAGAATGGCGTATCGAAAAACCGATGCCGCGCACGGTGCTGCCACCGCCCATGGGCCAGCCCCTGATCCCCGATGTGCCGAACTGGTCCTGGCATGAATACGGGATGCGCGCAGGCTTTTGGCGACAATGGAAGGCCCTGACCGACCGCGATATTCCCGTGACGCTCGCCATCAATGGCAATGTCTGCACCAGTTATCCGCGCGTTGCCGGGGCCGCACTGGACGCCGGGTGGGAGTTCATGGGCCACGGCTTTCTACAAGGCCCCATGCACAAGCTCGAAGATCAGGAAGCCGCAATTGTCGCCGCCCTGGACGGGATCGAGGCGTTTTGCGGCACCCGCCCGCGATCCTGGGAAAGCCCCGGACTGACCGAAACCGAAGAGACATTGGACCTGCTGCGCAAACATGGGGTCGAGTATCTGGCCGATTGGGTGATCGATGATCTGCCCCAGGATATCGACACACCGTTCGGTCAGATCACCACCATCCCTTATACGGTCGAAACCAACGACATCACCGTCTACGCCCTGCAAACCCATCGCTCGGACGAGTTCCTGCGCCGGGGGCGCGATCAATTTGATCGGCTTTATGCCGAAAGCGCCGACAATGCGCGGGTCATGGCAATCTCGATCCATCCCTACATCACCGGCGTGCCGCATCGCATCCGCTATCTCGAAGAGCTGCTGGATTATGTCGGAGGCCATGATGGCACAGCTTGGATGACCGCATCGGAAATCGGCGATTGGTATCGGGCCGAAATGGCCCGAACCCGCCCCTGACACCGGAGGTTGAGACATGGAAATTATCGATATCAGCGTCGAAGACATGCAGGCACGCGTGGCGCGTTATCGCGCGTTGCGCGCCTCGCCCCAGGCCTTTGTCGACACACGCATCCCCGAATACGAGCGCGATATCTACAATGTCATCGGGCGCGGTGTGACCGAGGATAAATCGCTCGCCCCCTCGATCACCGATGCCCGGTATTTCGGCATCACCTATGTTGGGGCCGATCCGGGCAAAGGTGCCGCGTTGCACGCCCATGAAACAATCGAAGTGTTCATCCCGCTGACCGGGAAATGGGCCGCTTATTGGGGCGCGGATGGCGATAAAGAGATCGAGATCGAGCCTTTCGACGTGATCTCTTTCCCACCCGGCGTCTATCGCGGTTTTCGCAATATCGGTGAGGATCACGCGATGCTGATGGCCATCATCGGCTCCAAAGAAAGCACCGGCGATGGCGGGCGCGTGGATTGGGCACCCAAAATCCTCGAACAAAGCCATGCCACCGGCCTGCGTGTGAATGCCCAAGGCGATTTGGAAGAAAACTAAAGCGGCATAGGTGGCGGGCGCGGATCAAACGCGCCCGCCCGCGCCTCGGCCTAGGCCACGCCTTCCAGCTTGCGCGAAACCTGCACCGAGGGGCGCGTTTTCATCCGCTCAAAATGCGCTTGCACATTAGGTGGCAAGGGCCATCCAGCCACATCCGACGCCCAGTATTCATTGTAGTAAAGCGCGGTGTCCGCGATGGTAAAATCGCCCATCAAGAACTCTTTGCCCTCAAGCTGCGCATCAACCACATCCAAGGCCGCCAGCATCGCGGCCTGGCCGCGTTCCTTCAACTGCTCCACCGCTTCGGGGATGTCGGAATAAGCATCGGGCCGACGCCACATCCGCCAGGACAGCATGTGCACCGTGCCAACGATGAAATCCAACGACTCCATGGTGCGCGCCATGCCCTCGGGATCGGTCGGCATCAGGTTCTTTTCGGGGTGCATCATCGCCAACCACATCGCAATCGCGGAATACTCTGTCAGCACGCTGCCATCATCCCGAACCAGGGCGGCGACTTTGCCCTTGGGGTTCAGGGCTTTGTATTCTGGTGTCTTTTGCTCACCCTTGGAGAAATCGACAATGCGCAGGTCGTAAGGCATTCCAACCTCTTCCAGCAGCACATGGATGCCGATCGAACAGGTCTTTTTCGCATAGCAAAGTGTGGTCACTTGGGTCTCCTTTGGGCCTTTGTCCGGGCAATCCGGTGCGACGGCAAAATAGGGTTGGCGGGCTTTCTGCCCACCTAATCAAGGGGCGGATCGCTCAAACCGCCCCCAAAGCTTTCAATATCCGTTCCGGCGTCATGGGCATCTGATGGATCGACGCGCCAAGCGGGGCCATCGCATCATTGATCGCATTCATCAACGCGCCCGGCGCACCGCCCGTGCCCGCCTCACCCGCGCCCTTGGCTCCAAGGACCGAGGTTTTGGTGGGCGTTTCCACATGTTCCACCACGATATCAGGCATCTCAAAGGCCATGGGCACCAGGTAATCGGCCATGGTCGCGTTCAATAACTGGCCATCCTCGGAATAGATACACTCCTCGTAAAGCGCGCCACCGATGCCTTGCACCACACCGCCGCGCACCTGTTCATCCACCAGCCTGGGGTTGATGACGCGGCCGCAATCCTCCACCGCCCAGAAGTTTAGGACCGCGACAAACCCGGTTTCAACATCCACCTCCACCTCGGCGGCCATGGCGCCATTGGTGAAAACAAAGGGAAAATCCGTCACCCGGTAATGCCGCGTCGCCACCAATTCGGGCTTCAGGTCCGAAGGCAGCTCGTTGCCGCGATAATAGACCGTGCGCGCCAAATCGCTCAGGCTCATCCGCTCGCCGCCGCCATCGGCATCCACCACAAACCCATCCACGATGTCGAACTTATCCGGTGTCGATTGCAGGATAACGGCGGCCACCTCCAGCACCTGTTCTTTCAAGGCATGGGCGGCTTGCAAGGTTGCCTCCCCCCCGATCCCCGCCCCACGTGAGGCCCAGGTGCCACCGCCATAAGGCGTGGTTTTCGTATCACCCGTCGTAACCTTGACCCGATCCATCGACACGCCAAATACACCCGCCGCAATCTGGGCCAGGATCGTGTTCGTGCCTTGCCCCTGTTCCGTCACGCTCGACGACACATGGATCGCCCCGCCCGCCTCCAGCCGGATCGTCGCGCCGTCCTGGCTGGCGATGGGTGCCCCGCCGATGCCATAGAACATCGGGCTTGGGTTCGTGACCTCGACCATCGAAATCAGCCCAACACCGCGATAGATACCCTGTTCGCGCAGGCGCGCATGTTCGGCCTTCAGCGCCTCATACCCCATCACCTCAACCAGGCGATCAAGGGTCTTGTGATGTGACAGGTCATCGAACTTCATCCCCGTGGCCGAGGTGCAGGGATAGGCGTCATCGGGCACCAGATTGCGCCGCCGCATTTCCACCGGGTCCATGCCGATTTCGCGCGCCGCATCCTCCAAAAGCCCATCGGCCACCGCCATGGCAATCGGATGGCCCACGGCGCGGTATTGGCACATCAGGTTCTTGTTCTGAAACACCACCTGCGCCCGCGCGCGGTAATTGTCGATCTGATAGGGCGCACCGGTTAGATTGAGCACCTGATTGGCCTCGATGGCCGAGGTTCGGGGATACATCGAATAAGGCCCGATCCCGGTGATATCCTCAAAGGCGAGGGCCGCAATCTTCCCCTCCGCCGTCACCGCGATCTTGCCATCCACCACATGATCGCGCGCGTGGATATCGGTCAGAAAGCTTTCCATCCGATCCGCCACGAATTTCACCGGGCGGCCCAATAGTTTTGCCGCCGTGGCCGTGGCAATATCATCGCCATAGGTATGGATCTTAATGCCGAACGACCCGCCCACATCCTGGCTGATTACCCGCACGTTTTCCTCGGGCAGACCAAGATGCTTCGACAGGATGAACTGCATCATGTGCGGGGCCTGGCCGGAATACCAATAGGTCAGCATATCCTCGGACGGGTCATATTCCACCAGCGAGGCGCGGGTTTCCAAGGTCACGCCTGTATGCCGCCCAAATCGGAACCGGCGTTCGACCAATGTGACATCCTCACGGGCAAACGCGGCCTCGGTGTCGCCGGCTTCGACCAACCGTTCCCACGCCAGGTTCGAGTCGAACTGATCGTGGATCACTGGCGTTTCGGGGTCGAGCGCGCGTTCCATATCGGCCACCACATCCAGCGGCTCCATATCGACCTCGACCAGGGCGGCGGCGTCTTCGGCAATGGCCCGGCTTTGAGCCACAACCATCGCCACCGGCTCGCCCAACCAGCGCGCCACATCCACCGCCATCGGCATTTGCGGCGCGGAACGCAGACCGGCCAAATGGCTCAATACGCCGACATAAGGCTCCACATGCTCAACAAAATCCGCGCCGGTATACACCGCCACCACGCCGGGGACGGCCTTGGCCTCGGCCACATCAATGCTGTCGATGCGCCCATGCGCAAAGGGTGATCGGACAAAAGCCGCATGCAACATCCGGGGCAATTGCAGATCGTCCACAAACTTACCGCGGCCCTGCAACAGACGATGCGCATCGGGCCGGGGCACCGAGCGCCCGATATATGAATTGGGCTTGTCGAAAATAGTCAGGGGGCCGCTCATGCCTGGGCCCTCCCCTCGATCACATCGCAGACCGCGTCGACCACCGCCTGATAGCCGGTGCAGCGGCAATAATTGCCCGAGATATGTTCGCGGATCGCCCCCCGATCCGCCGCACCGCCGCCTTCGATATATTCCAAGGCGCTCGCCAACATGCCCGGCGTGCAATACCCGCATTGCAGCGCGTTGCGGTCCAGAAACGCTTGGCGCAGATCGTCACCGCGCCCAGTGTCGGCCAGACCTTCCACGGTCGTCACCTTGGCCCCGTCCGCCTGCACCGCCAGCATCAGACAGCCGCGCACCATGGTGCCGTCCACCTCCAGTGTGCAGGCCCCGCAAACGCCGTGCTCGCAGCCCACATGGCTGCCGGTCAGGCCCAGTGTGTTGCGCAGAAAATCCACCAGGTTCTGGCGCACAGGCACCGATTGGCTGACCTGTTCACCATTCACCGTAAGGGTGATGCCACGTGTCTGTTCCATGCTCACATCCCCTTCAATGCGCGTTTCAAAACCACGGCGGCCAGATGCCGTTTGGTTTCGGCCGAGGCATTCAGATCCGCCGCAAATTCGATCTCGGCCAAGGCGTCGGCAATCACCGCGTCGGTACCGGCACTGCCTGGGTCAAGCCCGTCCAAAGCCGCCTCGGCGGCGGTGGCGCGTATGGCGCGTTCGCCAATGCTGAAAAACGCGATGCGATAATCGGTGCCTGGCTGTCCGGAGGCCGCGACAGCCACACCGGCCATCGCATAATCGCCATGGCGCCGGGCCAATTCGTAAAAGCCAAATCTGCGGTCGGGTGCCGGGCTTGGGATCTTGATGGCCACCACCAACTCGCCCGGTTCCAGGGCGGTTTCATACATGCCCAAAAAGAACTCCTGCGCCGGGATCACGCGTCCGCCCTCGGCCCCTAGCAGGGTAATCTGAGCATCCAGCGCCAGCATCAATGCGGGCATCTCAGCCGCGGGGTCGGCCAAGGCGCAACTGCCACCAATCGTCCCGCGATTGCGGATGGCCGCATGGGCGATATGCGGCAGGGCCAGCGCGATCAGCGGGGCATGGGTTGCAATCAGGGGGGAGGCCGCCAAATCCGCATAACGTGTCATCGCGCCGATACGCAGTCCGCCATCGGTTTCGACAATTCCGCACAGCTCGTCCAACCCACCCAGATCGACCAACAACTCTGGCTGCGCCATGCGGAAATTCATCATCGGCATCAGGCTTTGACCACCGGCCAGCGGCGTCGCCTCGCGCTCCGGGTCGGCCAGAAGCGCCAAGGCCTCCGTCACCGTTTTTGGCCGTTCATAGGCAAATTCAGCGGCTTTCATGATCCCTCCCCTCCCCGGATGATCGCGTTGGCTCTTGCTCCCGACCAAGGCTTATCATAGTTGTTATTTATCGCACTATAAATAAGTGACAAGGGCGAAAAAGGGAGGGAACGATGGTCAACATCAAACCCAAGACCACCGTAAAGATGGCCATGACCGCCACCGGAGAGACGCATGCGCGCAGTTCCGTGCAGGTGCGCGATGTCAGCGCGATCATTGATGAGCCCGAAATTCGCGGCGGCACCAATTTGGGCCTGGCACCGACCGAGACGCTGATGGCCTCTCTCATCGGGTGCACCAATGTGATTTCCAAGCGCATCGCCCATGGCATGGGCGTCGAAATGGGCGAGATGAAGATCAACCTCAGCGCCGATTTCAACCGCCTCGGCACGCTTTTGATGGAAGAGATCGACAGCCCCTTTTCCAATGTCGTGCTAGATATCGAGGTCGCCACCAACGCCACGCCCGAACAGATGGACGTGATCAAAACCGATCTGGCCAAGTATTGCCCGGTCGCAAAAGTGTTTCGGGGCAGCGGTATCACCGTGACCGAAAACTGGACAACAACCCCCCTTTAACCCAGGGCCGCGCGCCCATCAGATCAAAGGAAACAAGGCTTATGTCGATGAAACTGATGCCGGGCACGCAAGCCCCGGACTTGTCCCTACCGCTGGTGGGCGGCGGCACCTGGACCCTGGCGGATCAAACGCCCGAGGCCGTGACAATGGTCATCGTCTATCGCGGCTATCACTGCCCGGTCTGCAAGGATTTCCTGGCTGGCGAGCTGGAGCCGATGGTCGATGATTTCGCCGCCGCCGGTGTGCCGGTGATTGCGATTTCAATGGATGAAGAGGAACGGGCAACCAAAGCCAAAGAGGAATGGGGCCTGGCAAAAACCCCGGTCGCCTATGGCTTGAACGAGGAAAAGGCTCGCGAATGGGGCCTGTGGATTTCCAGCTCGATCAAAGAGGCTGAGATCGACACCTTTGCCGAACCCGGCTGTTTCTGGGTCATGCCCGATGGCACGCTTTATCTGATCGATATCGCCAATATGCCCTTTGCCCGGCCCAATCTGAACTTTCTGCTGGCCAAAGTACCGGCTGTAAACAACGGCTATCCGCCGCGCGGCACCAAAGCCTGACCCAAGGCTGGCGGCGCGGCTTTACTTGGTCGCGCCGTCGCGAATAGCACCGATCTGGCCCAGAAAACCGTCGACCGAGGATTCGATGACAAAGGCCTTGTTATCCAGCACCGACGCTTCGTAAATCAGCGTCCGCACCCCGTAATAGAAAATCCCGCCATGGAAGATCCAGGCGAACTCGACCTCTTCATCGGTGGGTTCCAGGTCTTCCAAGCCCGCCTCAAATCGAATTTCGCGCAGGATCGGCTCTAGGATACGGGCGCGCACCAGCTTCATATAACGGCGGTTGATGTCGACGCCTTTGAGCCCCGAAAACAGGAAAATCCGCATCCAATCATTGTGAAACACCACATCGGTATAGGCGATGTAGAACTCCACCAAACGTTCGCGCAACGGGCGTGACCGGTCCGCCAGCAAAACCGCCCATTCATCGCGCCAACGCTGAACGTAAACCGCGTCATAAACCTCGGAAATCAGATCGTTTTTCGACGGGAAATATCGGTAAAGCAGGGGCTGCGTGACGCCCAGACGGCGCGCCAGTTCGCGGGTCGAGCTTTCAAAGCCTTCCTGGGCGAAAAACTCGATCGCCTTGGTCAAAAACTCTTCCCGTCGTTCCTCGGATGTCAGACGGCGGCGGCGCGGCGGATGATCCGGCGCATCGGATTTGGTCGCTGTGGTTCCGGTCAAGCGTCAACCCATTGGTCATGTAATTTCAGCCTATGGCCAACAATAACACCTTCGGCCAGGCTTTGTTCGATGAAGCACCCTTTCTTTGCAGCATCAAGCAAGGCGCGCAACTGTTCTTCGGTCGCGTCGCTGTCGATATCGACATCCAGACCAAAGCTGACCGGGGCGGTGACATAGGGGTCGCCGCCAATTTGCTCACCCTTCCAATGCAGGCGCGCCTTAACCTCGACTCCATCGATCTTGACCTTCAGGCGTTTGGCAAAGGCCCGGATTTGCGTCATCAGACAGCCCGTCAACGCCGCCGTGAACAGCGCCAAGGGCGGTGGCGCCGTGCCGTCACCGCCATGAAACGGGCCTTCATCAGTGGCCAGTTCAAAGCTTTCTTTCATCATCGGCCACTCGACCGAGATATCGTTGCGCATCTTGCCGCTGGCCACGCCCGTGCCTTCGAAAATCACATCAAAGCTTTTTGTTGCCTGATCTGCCATGTCCCGCTGGTCCCCATCCTGAATGCCAAAGCTTGGTCTCTGGCTTAGCAGTTATTTATCGGATGATCATTAACTTTGTCGTGACCGCCCGGCGCATGGGTTTCGATTGACAGTCCGCGCGCGTTATTTTTCAATCGATAAATAAGGAAGTGACCGCTGAGGGAGGGCGTCATGGCAAAACTAACCCGTCAGGAGATTTACGAGACCGCGAAAGAGCTTTCGAATTGGGGCCGTTGGGGCGATGACGATCAGATCGGCACGCTGAACAACGTGACCCCCGCCGATATCGTCGCGGCGGCGGGCCTAGTCAAAAAAGGCAAAAGCTTTGCCCTGGGCCTGAACCTGAAAGAAAAGATTCAATCCGGGCTTTTTGGCGGGCGCTGGAACATGATCCATCAAATGCTGGCCACCGGCACCGATGCCGTAACCGGCGAACAGGATGGCGATGGGCGGGCCTATCTGCGCTATGCCGATGATGCCATCAACCTGCCCTGCCAGGGCTCCACCCAATGGGATGCGCTGTGCCACATCTTCCTCGATGACAAGATGTATAACGGCTACCCCGCCACCGACGTGACCGTGAACGGCGCCAAGCGTCTGGGCATCGAACATGTGCGCGACAAGATGGTAGGCCGGGGTGTGCTGCTGGATATCGCCCGCTGGAAGGGTCTCGATAGCCTCGCGGATGGCTACCCGATCACCAATGCCGATCTCGATGGCTGCGCCGAGGCGCAGGGTGTTAAAATCGGGCGCGGCGATTTTGTCATCGTGCGCACCGGTCATCAGGAACGCTGCTTGGCCGCCGGAGATTGGACAGGTTACGCAGGCGGCGATGCGCCTGGCCTGTCTTTTGAGACCGCGCGCTGGATCAAAGACAAAGACATCGCCGCGATCTGCGCCGATACCTGGGGGTGCGAGGTTCGGCCCAATGAAACGGATGAGGCCAATCAGCCCTGGCACTGGGTCGTGATCCCCGCCATCGGCATTTCCATGGGAGAGATCTTCTATGTGAAAGAACTGGCCGAAGACTGCGCCGAGGATGGGATCTATGAATTCCTGTTCACTGCCCCGCCCCTGCATATCCCGGGCGCAGCGGGGTCACCCATCAACCCCCAGGCGATCAAATAAGCAGGCCGCGGGGGCGGCCGCCCGCCCCCAACGGTTCAAGGAAACTCAGCCACCGCCGTTAGGCGCAGGATTTCATCGACATTCGGGTTCGACCGCCCATCGGTGTTTTCCGGCGCGGCAAACATATGCCCGCCTAGATGCTGCGACCGTTCAAAGGCGGCGCGCGCGGCGGGCACCCGCTCGGCCGAGTAGCCCGCCAGCGCCGCCTCCACCGGCCCCTCCGACAGATGCCGGGCCAAGGCCAAGGCATCCTCGGCCGCCTTGGTCACGCCCATCCCCACATGGGGCCGCGCCACGCAAGCCGCATCGCCCGACAGCGCCACCCGACCCTGGTGAAAGACCGGCGAAAGATGGTCGTAGATCGGCGTGAAAAAGGGCCGTTCGCTCTTTTCCAGCACATGAGTGAATACATCCGGCAAGACCTCGGCCGCCATCGCCTCGGCGCGCGCGACCACCTCTTCGCGCACCAAAGGCGGGGGGATCGAAACCGCGTGATGCTGGCCGGTGGCATCGGTCAACATATCCTGCAACCCACCTTCGGGAACCGGCACATACCACACAAAGTTATAGCGCCGATGCCCAGGCCGCAGGTCGTTGTTTTCACCGGCAATCGGATAGCCAATGATCTGCGTGCCATGCGGCAGATACAGGCCAAACACACCGAACATCCGCTCGCGCATTTCGGCATCCAGCTCAGCCTCCGGTGCCAGGGCGCGCCAGACCACATAGCCCGAAAACGCCGGCTGCACCTCGGGCAGCATCTGGGCCCGCACGGCAGACCGGAACCCATCAGCGCCAATCACCACATCCGCGCGCGTCTCGGCCCCATCGGCAAAACGCAGGGTCACACCGGCCCCGTCATCCTCGTAACTCTCCAGCGCCTCGCCCAAGCGATATTGCGCATCGGGGATCAGCTTGCGCAGGGTCTGATACATCCGATCCCAAGAGGTCACGACCTGCGGATAAGGCAGTGTCACATGCCGCCCACCATCGCGGTCAAAGGCCACACGCTCATGCACCTGCACCCCCAGTTCCGAGGTGTCCGCCCCCACATGCTCTAGCGCCGCGATCAACTCAGGATGGGTCACAATCCCCGCGCCGCGCCCGGCCAAGGGCACGCCCACACGTTCATGCACGACGATCTCCCACCCGGCTTTGCGCAAGGCCGCCGCCGCAAACAACCCGCCAATCGACCCACCAACAACCGCCGCTCGTCGTCCCATGCCTGCCATCCCTATCTTTGGCCTTCCCTCTTCTTATTTATCATTCTATAAATAAAAAGCGAGAGTGATGGAGGATGCAATGTCCCAAGCCGCCGAAAAAACCACCGATGCCTTCAGCGGGCCACATTGGACGCCCGAGTTGTTGGAGGAACTTCGCACCGCCAACAGCAACGGTCAGGTCGGCTCCACCCTGGTCAGCGAAAGCGACCGGGCGCGCGTTTGGTTGATCGAAATGCAGCCCGGCGACCGCCTGCCCTTCCACACCCACGTGCTTGATTACTTCTGGGTTGCCACCACCCCTGGGAAAGCCCGCTCGCGCTATGGTGACGGCACCGTAGCCGAGGTTGATTACCAGATCGGCACCACCAAACATTTCAAGTTTGGCGCGGGTGAATCGATGACCCATGATCTGGAAAATATCGGTGGCACAGTGCTGTGCTTTACCACCGTGGAATACCTCGACAGCGCCAATCACTCGCTGATCTAAAGCCGCACGGTTTCCCCGCTTTTGGCCGAGGCCGCGATGGCCTCGAGCACCTCGATATTGTGCACCAGTTGCAGGTCGCTGAACGGATAAGGCGCGTGGCCCGCAACCGCATCGGCGAAGGCGATCAGGTTATCGACCACTGCGTCGGTCCAGGGAAAGCTTTCCACATGCAGGTCTTGGCCCGTCTGCGATAGGGTCAAATGCGCCTGGCCACCCGGCGTGTCGGGGTGAGTGTCATTGCGCACCTCAGCCCATTGATTGGAACCAAATACGTGATAGCGAATGAAATGCGGTGTGTTCAGGATCGCCGATAGAGTACCGGTCATCCCCGCCTTGAACCGCAATTGCACCGTCACAACATCACCTGTGTCCCAGCCAAGCGACCGATCCGTGGTCACTGCCTGAACGGTCGCCACTGGGCCAAACATCCAAATCATGAAATCGGTCAGATGGATGCCCATCCCGGTCATCCCCGCCGCCGGGGCCAAACCCGGTTTGGTGCGCCAATTGTCTTTCGGCAGCCCGGCCAGCTTGTCATGGCTAAAGGCGGCCTCCACATGCATCACCGTGCCCAGCGCGCCCCTGCCCACCATCTGCGCGACACGTTGCATCGCCGGTTCAAAGCGCCGCTCATGGCCCACGCCCAAGACCACACCCGCCGCTTTGGTCGCCTCCAAAATCCGCTGTGCGCTGTCCGCCGTCAGCGATAGTGGCTTTTCACAAAACACATGTTTGCCCGCCTGGGCGGCGGCAACCGATTGCGCCTCGTGCTGATCGTTCGGGCTGGTCAGGATCACCGCCTCGACAGCGTCATCGGCCAAAAGCGCCTCAAAGCTCGGATAAACATAGCGGCCATCGGCCTTGGCAGCGGCGGCAAGCTCGGGCGCATAGACACCTGTCAGTTCATAGCGATCCAGCGCCGAAAGCCGGCCCACCAGATGCCGTCCCCACCAGCCATAGCCCGAAACGGCGGCACGGATCATGCGGCGGCGCGTTCGGCAAGGGTCGAAAGCTGCCCTTTGGCAAAGATCAGCGGCGCAACATCGCGATGCCCATGGCGCAGCACCTCACCCAAAAAGATCTCATGATCGCCACCATCATGCCGCGCATAAGTCCGGCACTCGAACACGGCTGCAGACGCGTCCAGGATCGGCGCACCGCCATGACCGCTGTGCCAATCCAACCCGTCAAAGCGCTCTTCCACGGGGCTCGAAAACACGCGCGGCAGATCTGATTGGCTTTGTGACAGCACATTGACCGCGAAATGCCCGGCGGCGCGAAAATCATCCAGACTCGCGGCCTGAAGCGCCAAGCTCCACAGGATCAACGGCGGGTCCAAGGAGACCGAGTTAAAGGACGAGATCGTCACCCCAATCGGCGCACCGCCCCGGCCACGGGCGGTCACAACCGCAACCCCCGTCGGGAAGCACCCCAGCGAGCGGCGCAGATCGGCCATATCCGGCGTCGTCCAAGAAATTGGGTTTTGCGCGTTCATATCATCCTCCGTTCCAGGCAGAGGGTAACGCCCACATTCATTAGATCAAATTATAATGAATGATCCATCGCAGTATAGAAAATGATGCGACGCGGCATCAGATATCCAACGTATGGTCCTTTTCCCACCGGCTGAAATGCGACACGAAACTGGTCCATTCTTGATGCTTCAGCTTCAGGAACGCGTCCGAAAACGCCGCCCCCATCGCCGCCTTCAAAGTGCTGTCTTTGTCATAGGCCCGCAACGCATCCAGCATGTTTAGAGGCAGCTTCTGCGCGCCGCGCACCTTATGGCCTTCGGCATACATGTCGATGTCATAGCGTTTGCCCGGATCAGCATCCTTGGCCAACCCATCCAGCCCCGCCGCGATAATCACTGCCTGCAGCAAGTAGGGGTTTGCAGCACCATCGGGCAGGCGCAATTCGAACCGCCCGGGCCCCGGCACGCGCACCATATGGGTGCGATTGTTGCCCGTCCAAGTCACCGTGTTCGGCGCCCAGGTGGCCCCCGATAGCGTCACGGGCGCGTTCAGGCGTTTGTAGCTGTTAACCGTCGGATTGGTGATCGCCGCCATACCCGCCGCGTGTTTCATGATCCCACCCAAAAAGGCGCGGCCTTGCTCTGACAGGCCCAGCTCTGACGTGGCGCTGCCCGGTGTCGGATCGATGGCAAAGACATTGGTCTGGGCCCCCTCCCCAGGGGCATCCCAGACCGACACATGGGTGTGGCAGCCATTGCCGGTCAGCCCCTCCACCGGTTTCGGCATGAAGGTCGCGCGGAACCCGTGTTTTTCGGCCACCGATTTGGTCATGAATTTGAAAAAGGAATGCTTGTCGGCGGTGGCCAGGGCGTCGTCAAATTCCCAGTTCATTTCGAACTGGCCATTCGCATCCTCATGGTCGTTCTGATACGGGCCCCAGCCCAAATCCAGCATGTAATCGCAAATCTCGCGCACCACCTCATAGCGGCGCATCACCGCCTGCTGATCGTAGCACGGCTTGGCCGCCGTATCGTATTCATCCGAGATTTCCGAGCCATCGGCGGTCAGCAGGAAATACTCCGCCTCCACCCCAGTTTTCACATGCAGGCCCTGGGCGGCGGCCTCACCAATCAACCTGCGCAGCACATTGCGGGGGGCTTGCGCGACCTCTTCGCCTTCCATCACCGGGTTGGCAGCGACCCAGGCAACCTCCGGCTTCCAGGGCAGTTGGATCACGCTGTTGGGGTCGGGCACAGCCAGCATATCGGGATGGGCCGGTGTCATATACAAATAGGTGGCAAACCCAGCAAACCCTGCACCTTCGACCTGCATCTCAGCAATCGCCTGAGCGGGAACAAGCTTGGCCCGCTGCCCGCCGAACAGATCGGTGAAAGAGATCATGAAATACTTCACACCGCGGTCGGCGGCGAAACTTGCCAGGTCTGTGGTCATTGCGTGATCTCCCCTTCTGTCATCCCAAACGATCAGTAGCCCGATCCAGGCTTGCCCGGATACCAATCGGTGCCCGCCAAAGGCACTTGGGCCATCGCCGCTGCCTCCATCGTAAGCGCGCAGAGGTCTTCTGGTTCCAAATTGTGCAAATGATTATGTCCGCAGGCGCGCGCCAAGGTCTGCGCCTCCAGTGTCAGGACTTTGAGGTAATTGCGCAGCCGCCGCCCGCCTTCGATCGGATCAAGCCGCCCAGCCAGGGCCGGGTCTTGGGTGGTGATGCCCGCGGGGTCCAACCCCTCATGCCAATCATCATAAGCGCCCGCCGTGGTGCCCAGCGCCTGATATTCGGCCTCGTATTTCGGGTCATTGTCACCCAGGGCCACCATCGCCGCCGTGCCAATGCTCACAGCATCGGCCCCCAAGGCCATCGCCTTGGCCACATCCGCGCCGGTGCGAATACCGCCCGAGACCACCAGTTGCACCTCTCGATGCAGGCCCAGGTCTTGCAGCGCTTTCACCGCGGGTCGGATACAGGCCAGGGTCGGGATGCCGACATGCTCGATGAACACATCCTGCGTCGCCGCCGTGCCGCCCTGCATCCCGTCGATCACGATCACATCGGCCCCGGATTTCACCGCCAGCGCCGTGTCAAAATAGGGCCGCGTTGCCCCAACCTTCACATAGATCGGGACTTTCCAGCCCGTAATCTCGCGCAATTCCAGGATCTTGATCTCCAGATCATCCGGGCCCGTCCAGTCGGGGTGGCGACAGGCGCTGCGCTGATCAATGCCTTTGGGCAAGGTCCGCATCTCGGCCACCCGGTCGTCGATCTTTTGGCCCAGCAGCATACCGCCGCCGCCGGGCTTGGCCCCCTGCCCCACCACAACCTCAATCGCATCCGCCTTGCGCAGATCATCGGGGTTCATGCCATAGCGCGAGGGCAGGTATTGATAGACCAGCTTGTCGGAATGCCCCCGTTCCTCGGGCGTCATGCCACCATCACCCGTGGTGGTCGAGGTGCCCGCCAGCGTCGCGCCGCGGCCCAGCGCCTCCTTGGCGGGGCCCGACAGCGCGCCAAAGCTCATGCCCGCGATGGTGATCGGGATATCCAGCTCGATCGGGTTCTTCGCAAAGCGCGTGCCAAGCGTCACATTGGTGCCGCAGGTCTCCCGATACCCTTCCAAAGGATAGCGGCTGACCGAGGCCCCCAGAAACACCAGATCGTCGAAATTCGGCACCCGGCGCTTCGCCCCGCCGCCCCGGATGTCGTAAATCCCGGTCGCCGCCGCGCGGCGAATTTCGGCATTGATCGGGTTTGAAAAGGTCGCGGATTGGATCGGGGCGGTGCGCGGGATGGTTGGGTCTTGCTCGCTCATCATCCCCTCCTCAATAGGCCGCGGCATTGTCGATATCGAAATTGTAAAGCTGCCTGGCCGAGCCATAGCGCCGGAACTCTTCCGGTTTGGCGTCGCATTCCGCGCGCGCCAAAAGATCGGCAAGCAGATCTAAATGCTCGGGCCGCATCTCTTTCTCGATGCAATCTGCACCCAGGCTTTTTACCGATCCGCGCACAAAAAGCCGCGCTTCATAAAGGCTATCGCCCAGCGCCTCGCCCGCATCACCGCAGACAACCAGCGTGCCCGCCTGGCCCATAAAGGCCGACATATGCCCGATATTGCCATGCACCACGATATCGATGCCCTTCATCGAAATCCCACAGCGGCTCGAGGCATTGCCCTTGACCACCAAGAGCCCACCATGGCCCGTGGCCCCGGCATATTGGCTCGCATCGCCCTCCACGATCACAGTGCCGGACATCATGTTTTCCGCCACACCCGGCCCGACCGATCCGGCGACGCGGATGGTGGCCTGCTTGTTCATGCCCGCGCAGTAATAGCCGGTGGAGCCCTTCACCGTGACATCAATGGGCGCGTCCAGCGCCACCGCAATCGCGTGGCTGCCTTTGGGGTTCTGAACCTCCCATGGCTCATTCGGCGTGCTGCCCGCCAACTCATGCAGCGCCTGATTCAATCCACGCAGGCCCTGGGCCTCTAGGTCATAGCTCGGCATCTTAATGGGTCCAAAAGTAAACGGTGGCAGGCTCGGGTTCCCAAACCCGCGCATCTTCGATCCCCGGCAGGTTCACAAGCGCACGGTATTCGCTGCCAAAGGCCACATACTGGTCGGTTTCCGCCATCACGGCGGGCTTGCAGGCAATCGGATCACGAACCACACCGAACCCATCCTTGGTGCCGACGACAAAGGTGAAAAAGCCATCCAGATCGGTCAGCGCGCTTTCCAATGCCTCCCCTAGGCTGGCGCCCTGCTGCATTTTCCAGGTCAGATAGGCCGCACCCACTTCGGTATCGTTTTCGCTTTCGATGCGCACGCCGTCACGGGTCAGCTTGCGGCGCAGCGCGTTATGGTTCGAGAGCGAGCCATTATGGACCAAGCACTGATCCGCCCCGGTCGAAAACGGATGCGCGCCTTCAGTCGTCACCGCACTTTCGGTCGCCATGCGGGTGTGGCCGATCCCATGCGTGCCCCCCATCGCCCCCAGTTTGAAACGATCCGCCACGTCCCGCGGCAGGCCAACCTCCTTATAAATCTCGATGGAGGCGCCATCGCTCATCACCCGCAGACCCGGCGCGATGCCGGGCAGCGCAGCCCGCGCAGCCTCTACATGTTCGGGGGGCAGCCTCAAGACCGCATGGGTATCGTTGCGTTCCAGCGTGACCTGCGCGCCGATCTCCGTGCCAAGCGCGGCCGCCAGACCGGGAAACACATCCTCGGGCCGATCCGATTGCACCGTCAGTTTGGATCGCCCCGCCTGCCCCGCGCCATAAATCGCCACCCCGGCGCTGTCCGGGCCACGGTCGGTCATGGTGACCAGCATGTCGGTCAGCATCTCCCCGATCTTTGGCTCTAGCGCCTGATCCTTCAGAAACAGGCCAACGATTCCACACATGCCCGGCAATCCCTCCAGCCTCGTGACACCGTCCGATATCACCCTGGGGAATGTTATTCAACTGTTGTGAAACTAGCCGACCACTTAAGCGCCCGGTTCCCGATATGAGATGAAGGATAAGAACCGGATTGGCAGGTCTTCCAAAATCTCCGGCCCATGGGGCGCGTCTGCATCAAACACCAAGGTATCGCCCGGTTCGAGGCGGAACAGCCGCTGCCCATGGCGATAGCTGACCACGCCCTCCAGCATGTAAATCACCTCGACCCCATCGTGCTGAAAGGTCGGAAACACATCCGAGGCATCGGTCAGCGTGATCAGGTAGGGCTCCACCATCACGCCCTGAACGCCGCTCAAATGACCCAAAAGCTTGTATTGATGCCCCGCCCGCGTGCCTTCGCGTACCATTTCGACCCCATGGCCCGCCTTGGTATGCACCACCTCGCGCTTTTCCTCATAGCGCCGGAACAGCGCGGTCAGCGGAATGTTCAGCGCATTGGCCAGGGTTTGCAGCGTCGTTAGCGAGGGCGAGGTCACGCCGTTTTCGATCTTGGACAACATGCCAATCGACAGGCCAGTCTGCTCTGACAGCTCTTTCACCGTCAGGCGTTGGGTCTGCCGATAGCTGCGCACCTCGCGGCCGATTGCCAATTCCAGGTTCCGCTCTCGCTCGGGCGCGACCCGGTGCGGGTCTTGCGCCGGTTCGATGGGGCGGTTTTGGGGGGGCGGCGCGTCAGGCATCAGATCGGGTGGTCTTCCATCACAGGCAGGCCCACAGCTTAGACCGCCGGGGCCGCAAAACGAAAGCCGCCATTCGCCTCGTGTCAGTTCCCGCTTTCGCCCTCGGCCCTGGCCTCGGCCAGTTCGCCCTCATCCCAGAAGCCGATGATATAGCCGCGGCGCAGCTCTCCGCCCGCGCGTTTGGCGATTTCCTCGTCGCTGATCGTGACCCGGTTGTGATGCGCCCGCGCCCAGGCATTCATCACAGTTTCCAGCCGTGCCTGCTCGGCCTCGAATTGCGGTTCTGCGCCCAGGTCGTGAAACTCCTCCGGGTCGGTGTCCAGGTCATACAGCATCGGGCGGAAGCCTTCGGCATGGATGTATTTCCAGCGCCCATCGAACACCATCACAAGGCGGCAATCGCCAATCGGCTGGTCCAGATGCCGCCGCGCCCGCCGGGCCGAATAATCGTATTCGCTGATCGCCACCTGTCGCCAGGCCACATCCTGCCCGCGCAGCAGCGGCAGAAGCGATCGGCCCTCCAACACATGCGGGCGCGCCGCGCCGCCCGCCCAATCGACAAAGGTCGGCGCCAGGTCAATCGCCTCCACCAGGTGATCCAAAACCTGCCCGCGCGTGGCGTCCGCCTCGGCACTGGGGTCGACCACAATCATCGGGATACGAACCGATGCGTCGTGGAACAGTTCTTTTTCACCCAACCAATGATCGCCCAGATAATCGCCATGGTCCGAGGTGAAGACGATCAGTGTTTCCTCTAGCAACCCGCGATCTTCCATCCAGCCCAACAGCCGCCCGATCTGATCGTCGATCTGCGCGATCAGACCCATATAGGCGGGGATGACGCGCTGGCGCACCTCCTCACGGGTGAAGACCTTGGAAAAGCGGTGCTGAAAATACGCCTCCAAAACCGGGTGCGGATCGTCGCGCTCAACCTCGGACCGAACCGGGGGCAGCACATGTTCGGGCCCATACATGTCGTGATAGGGCGCGGGCACGATATAGGGCCAATGGGGCTTGATATAGCTTAGATGCAGGCACCAGGGCTGATCGCCCGCATCCTCCATAAACGCCATGGCGCGGGTGGTGGTATAGGGGGTTTCGCTTTCTTCTTCGGCAACGCGCGCGGGCTTGTCAGCGTTTTCCATCAGCCAGCCCGACAGGATTTCCCCGTCATCGCCTTCGGCAGAGTTCGCCCATTGCTCCCACGGGTTTGGGCCGCCATAGCCCAACCCCTTCAAATGGTCCTGATAATGGCTCGGCTCTTTCCCGCCGGTCGGGTGTAACCCGTCCAACCGATCCCAAACCTCGAACCCGCATTCGGCGATCCGCGCCCCGATGCCGGATGTCGGGTCCAAGCCCAACCGCTTGATCCCCTGCAAATCCGGCGCCATGTGGGTTTTCCCGCAAAGCGCGGTACGCATCCCCAAGGGCTCCAAATGATCGCCCAAACTCATCTCGCCGACCCGTAGGGGGAAGTTGTTCCAGGTCGACCCGTGCGAGCGCGCGTAGCGTCCGGTGTAAAACGACATGCGCGATGGCCCGCAAATCGGCGATTGCACATAAGCCCGATCAAACCGCACCCCGCGTGCGGCCAGCGCATCGATATGCGGGGTTTTTAGATGCGGATGCCCGGTGCAGCCCAGGTAATCAAAGCGCAACTGATCACACATGATGAACAGGATGTTCTTGGCCATTCGCGCCCTCCCCGACCGATGCGCCATCCAACGCCGCCGGGCCGCCGCGCGCAAGCCCTAGTCGCCGATGAACAGCTGCCCGTCGCGCAAGGTGACCGGCACGGGGTCAAGCGCACAGCCCTCGGCCCCGCCGTCCACGCCCTGCCCGGTTTCGGCATCAAAACCCCAGCCATGGTTCGAACAGCGCAGCGTCTGACCATCGGCTGACAACAGACCCGCACCGCGCCAATCCAACGGTAGGTATTGATGTGGGCAGGCATTCACAAAGGCCCGCAACCCGTCGACCGAGGCCACAAGCAGCAGCGGAAACCCCGCCAGATCGATCCCTTTTACACCCTGCTGCGGCAGTTGATCCTCAGCGCAAATCACCGTACCCGGGACGGGCGCGCCTGGAAAATCCTTCCAAGCTTCCGCGTTCATTCCGGCAGTTCCGGCGCGGGCAGGATGCGACCGGTGCAGCGGCCAAAGCCGATCCGGTAATCGCCGTCGCACCACCCCCTCAGCGTGACCTCATCCCCGTCCCGCAAGAAGGTCCGCGTGCCCCCCGCGACCGCCACCGGATCGCGCCCGTTCCAGGTCCGCTCTAAAAGCGAACCCACGCTATCGGGCGTCGGCCCCGAAATCGTGCCCGAGCCCAACAAATCCCCGGTCTCCATAGCGCAGCCTGACAACGCGTGATGGGTCAATTGCTGCGCGGCTGAGTAATACATGTGTTTGTAATTGGTGCGCGCAATCGTGGTTGGTACAGCCCCAGCGGGGGCCAAATCGACCTCGAGCGTGATGTCGAAATTATTCGGCTCTGCCTCCTGCAGATAAGGCAAGAGCGGCAGGTCGCGCGGCGGCGTTGGGTGGCGGAACGGCTCCAACGCCTCGCGCGTGACCACCCAAGGGCTGATCGAGGTACCAAACGCCTTGGATTGAAACGGCCCCAGTGGCTGGTATTCCCAAACCTGGATATCCCGCGCCGACCAATCGTTCAGCAGCACATAGCCAAAGATAGCCTCATAGGCCTGCGCCGTGGTCAAGGGTTGGCCCATCGCAGAGGGCTGCCCAACAATCGCCCCCAGCTCTAGCTCGATATCCAGTTTGGCACTCGGCCCAACCCTGGGCACATCATCATCCGGCCCTTTCAGCTGCCCCAGAGGTCGCCGAATATCCGCACCCGACACCACAACGGTTGAGGCTCGCCCGTTATAGCCAATCGGGATATGCAGCCAGTTCGGCATCAAGGCGTTTTCCGGGTCGCGGAACATGCTGCCGACATTGGTGGCGTGTTCTTTAGATGCGTAAAAATCGGTGTAGCTGCGCACAAAAATCGGCAGATGCATCGTGACATCAGCCTGCGCGACCAAGGGCACGCTGCGGTCGCCGCCCTCCACCTCCAACAGATCGGCCAATTGCGCGCGGGTCGCAGTCCAAACCTTTGGCTCCAGCGCCATGAACGGGTTCAGCACACCGTCACCAAAGACGCGCGCGCCCGGTGCAGGCTCCAACACGCCGCTGGCCTCAAGCGCCGTGACATCCGCGATCTGATCGCCAATGGCGACCCCCACCCGCCGCGGGTCATCACCTTGGGAAAAGACGCCCCAGGGCAGGTTCTGGATCGGGAAATCCGTGTCGGGCGTATTGGCGCTTAGCACCCAGCTTCGGCGCTTGGGATCATGGGTTTTGTTCAAATCTCGCATCTTCCCTCCGCCCGGTTGCCCCTTGCTTAGCCCAGCGCGCGCGGAAGATCACGCCCCTTGGCGCGGGTCCGGCAGATGTCGGGGGCTGCGGCGGGTGGCCCCGGCGGTGCAGGCCTCCGGCGTCCATATTTTGGGGATAAAGATGGGGGGTGAGACGCTTCCTGGGCTTAGGTCTCGTGCACGGTGAAGGGCGTGTTGAACCAGTGTTCTTCGAGGTTTGGGCCATCACCAATCCGGTCGATCACGGCGAACAGGCCGGGGGCAAAAAGCGGGGTCAGCACACCATGCCAAGTGCCACGGTGAAAGTTGATCGCCTGACCAGGCGCGGTTTTGAACGCCATTGGACGGCCGGGTGTTCCGTTTTCATCCGGTGCGACGACAACCAGGAACGGGTCGAGCGACATGGAAATGAAGGCCTGGCTGCCCTGCGGGTGACGCTCCACCATGTCGAGTTGATAGGGCAGCTGCCGCACCTCGGATTGGAACAGGCTGATGCCCGCACGCCCGCCACCCAGATCAATCCGCGCGCGGTCATGAAAGCGGCCGCAAAGCCCTTGATTGATCAGCTTATCGGGGCTGCCGCGCACCTCCAGCACATCGCCAAAGGGCGCGAACGTCTCGGCGTCGAGCGGTTGGATCAGGATATCCGCGCTCATCCCAGTTTCTCGATCAGGCGCAGTTCGGCAATGCGTTCGACCTGGCGGCAGGCTTCGGCGAATTCGGCCTCTCGGTCATTGTTGATCCGGGCTTGGAACGCCGCCAGGATGCCGGTTTTGTCATAATCCCGCACCGCGATGATGAAGGGAAAGCCGTGTTTTTCGGTATAGGCGGCGTTAAGCGCCGTGAACTGATCACGCTCCGCATCGGTCAGCGCATCCAGACCCGCGCTTGCCTGTTCAGCGGTGCTTTCTGCGGTCAGGCGTTTGGCGGCGGCTAGCTTGCCCGCCAGGTCGGGGTGCGCGAGCAGAACGCCCAAACGCTCCGCATTGGACGCGCTGCGAAAGACGCGCGCGAGCGCCACATGCACACCGCGCGCCCTGTCATGGGTGGGGCCAAGTTCGAGGGACCAAGCCCGCTCCGCAACCCAAGGCGAATGTTCGAAAATCCCGCCAAACGCATCGACAAAAGCCGCTTGGTCCATTTTGGAGGGGCGCAGATCCCGCACCTCAGGCGGTTGTGTCGCGGCCCAATGATCGGCGATCTGTTCGCGGGTGGCGAACCACACGCCCTCATGCCCCGCCATGTAATCCAAGGCGCGTTGTAGCGCCGCTGCGCGCCCAGGTCGCCCGACCAGGCGGCAATGCAGCCCGATCGACAGCATTTTCGCTGCACCCGCCTGCCCTTCGGCATAAAGCACGTCGAAACTGTCGCGCAGATAGGCTTCGAACTGATCGCCCGAATTAAACCCCTGCGGCGTGGCAAAGCGCATGTCATTGGCATCCAACGTATAGGGAACGATCAGCTGATCGCGCGCGCCAAAGCGCTGCCAATAGGGCAGATCATCGGCATAGCTGTCAGCGACATAAGCAAACCCGCCCTCTTCCGCCGCCAAGCGCACCGTCTGCATCGAGGTGCGGCCCGTGTACCAGCCGCGCGGACGCTGCCCCGTCACCTCGGTGTGCAGCCTTATGGCTTCGGCCATATGGGCGCGTTCCTCGGCCTCGGAAAAATCCTTGTACTCGATCCATTTCAGACCGTGGCTTGCAATCTCCCAGCCCGCCGCTTTCATCGCCGCGACCTGTTCGGGCGCGCGGGCAAGCGCGGTGGCCACGCCATAGACCGTGACCGGCACATCTTTCATCATCCGGTGCAGGCGCCAGAACCCGGCCCGCGCGCCGTATTCATAGATCGATTCCATGTTCCAATGGCGCTGGCCTGGCCAAGCGGCGGCGCCCACGATCTCGGACAAAAACGCCTCGGACGCTGCATCCCCATGCAAAAGGCTGTTTTCCCCACCCTCTTCGTAATTCAGCACAATCTGAACTGCGATCTTGGCCCCATTCGGCCAGCGCGGATCGGGCGGGGTTGGGCCATAGCCGGTCAGGTCTCGGGGATAGCGGGGGGCGTCCACTTGCAAATCTCTCCGGAGTTACGTCTTCTAGGTTAGAACAGGTTCCTTCGCAGGAATTTGCAATTGTTTTCGCATGATTTTGGCGCAGGGGGACCCTTATGGCCGGATTTTTGACCACCCATGTGCTCGATACCGCGTGCGGCTGCCCGGCTGAGGGGATCAAGATCGCGCTTTATAAAGTCTCAGGCCAATCCCATCGCAAGATCGCCGAGGCCGTGACCAATGCTGATGGCCGCACCGACAGCCCGATCCTGCCGCAAGACCAGTTTCAAACCGGCCAGTATGAACTGGTCTTTTACGCAGGCGACTATTTGCGCGCGACCGGTCAGGCGGGGGCCGAGCCGCTTTTCCTTGACCAGGTGCCGCTGCGTTTCGGCATGTCCGAGGACGATCATTACCACGTCCCCTTGCTGCTTTCGCCCTATGGCTATTCGACCTATCGCGGCAGCTAAGGGCAAAAAATAGGCGAAACCTATCAAAACGCCTGTCGGCTTACGCAACGTCCAATCGCTTCATGCTTTGAGATTTCAAAGCAATCGGGTAGCGTCACGGGTCAAGGGAGCAACAGGGAGGGTGATGCATGGCTGATGCTGCGCGTCCATGGACGGCGTTTTATCGCCCCGGCATGCGGGCGGATATCGAGGCGCCCGCTTATCGCAATTTGCCGGATCTGATCGATTCCGTCGCTGAAACCTATGGTGATGCGCCGGCCTTTACCTGCTGTCTGCCCAACGGGATGAACGGCACTCTGACCTTCGCCCAGGTCAACGAGATGACCGATGCGCTGGCCACCTATCTGCGTGAGGTCGCGGGGCTGAACCAAGGGGACCGCGTGGCGGTGCAGATGCCCAACGGGCTAAGCTTCCCCATCGCCGCCTTTGGCGTGTTGAAAGCGGGGTGCGTGCTGGTCAACGTGAACCCGCTTTATACCGCCGAAGAAATGGCCAAACAGTTCGAAGACAGCGAACCCCATGCGCTGATCATCGTCGATATGTTCGCCGACAAAATCCCGGCTGCCACCAAGGGCCATCCGATCCCCAATATCATCGTCACCCGCGTGGCCGAGTTTCTGCCGGTCCTGCCGCGCGGCATTGTGGGCCTGGTGCAAAAATACTGGGATCGCAGCATTCAACCAATTGAAGTTGCCCATATCCGCCTGCCCGATGCGATTGCTGCCGGGCGCTCGCACATGACCCAGGATCATGTCGAGGTCGATGCCTATCATCAATCGATCACCACCGATGACGTGGCGGTGCTGCAATATACCGGCGGCACCACGGGCGTCTCCAAAGGCGCGATGCTGACCCATGGCAACCTGATCCTGAACATGGAACAGACCATGGAACTGATCGAAGGCGTCAAAAAGGGGGAAGAGATCGCGCTGACCGCCCTGCCGCTTTACCACGTCTTTGCCTTCACAGTGAATTTGCTTGGGTTCTATTGGCTTGGGTCGCGCAACATTCTGATCCCCAATCCGCGCCCCTTGAGCAATCTTAAACGCGCCTTTGAAAACTATAAGATCACCTGGATGAGCGGTGTGAACACGCTGTTTAACGGTTTGACGAATGAGATTTGGTTTCTCGACAGCCCGCCCAAACATCTAAAATTCGCCTCGGCCGGTGGCATGGCGCTGCAATCCTCGGTCGCGGAACGCTGGCAAGAGATCACCGGAAAGCCAGTCTTGCAGGGCTATGGCCTGACCGAGACCTCACCCGTTCTGACCTTTGAGCCGCTTGGCAAATCACGCGCGGGCACGATCGGGGTGCCGGTGCCCTCGACCATCATCACCTGCATGGATGATGACGGCAATGAACTGGCCCAAGGCGAAACCGGTGAGATTGCCGCCAAAGGCCCCCAGATCATGAAGGGCTATTGGCAAAAACCCGAAGAGACCGCGAAGGTGATGAAAAACGGGTGGTTCCTGACCGGCGATATCGGCCTCATGGAACCCGATGGCTATTTCCGCATTGTTGACCGCAAAAAGGATATGGTCGTGGTCTCGGGCTTCAACGTCTATCCCAATGAGATCGAGGATGTCCTGGTCGCCCATCCCGCCGTGACCGAAGCCGCCGTGATCGGCGTACCCGACGACAGCACGGGCGAAGCCGTGAAAGCCTTTATCGTAAAGGGTGATCCCGGCCTCAGCGAACAGGCGGTGCGCGATTACTGCAAAGAGCATATGACCGCCTACAAGGTGCCCAAACGGGTGGAATTCCGTGACGAGCTGCCGAAATCCAATGTCGGTAAAATCCTCAGAAAAGACCTGCGCGAAGAAGAGCTTGCGCAGATCGCGGCAGAATAACCCCGGGGGACCGTCATGGTTGATGAATTTACACAAACCCTTCTGGGGATCATGGTTGCGGTCATCATGCTGGGCATGGGGGCTTCGCTGACACCGCGCGACTTCTTGCTGGCGCTGAAGCGGCCCTATGGCTTGGCCATCGGCGTGGTCAGTCAATATGGCTTCATGCCATTTATCGGCTTTCTTCTGGTCAGTTTCCTGACCCTGCCCGATGCCATCGCGGTCGGTGTTTTGATCATGGCCTGTATGCCGGGCGGCACAACCTCGAACATCTTCACCTATTTCTCCAAGGGCAATCTGGCGCTGTCGGTCCTGATGACCGTGACTTCCACGGTCTTTGGCGTCATCCTGATCCCCATCATATTGGTGCTTTACGCCAATGTTCTGGGGCTTGAGATCCCGCGCGAGGATATCATTGCGGTGCTTGTGATCTTGCTGGTGCCGGTGGCCATCGGCATGGGGCTGCGTAAGCTGAATGCCAATGTGGGCGCGGTGATCGAGTTCTGCGGCTCGATCCTGGCGCTCTTCTTCATTCTGTTCATTATGGTCACCTGGGTGCCGCAGAACTGGCAGTTCCTGCTGAACACCACAGCCGCCACCTATATCGCGGCGATTGGGCTGGGCCTGGTGGGCATCACCATCGGCTATGGCTTTGCGCGCGGGTTGCGTCTGCACCCGCGCAATGCGCGTACGGTGGCCTTGGAAACCGGCATCCAAAACGGACCCCTGGCAATTGCGATCATCGCCTTCACCTTCGCCGGGGACGAGGCGCAAAGCTATATGGCGGTGCCCGCGCTTTATTCGCTTTTCATCGTCATCGTCTCAACCTTGGTGACACTGTTCTTCCGCCGCGCCAACACGGCGGCTGAGCAAAAGATGCCTGACAGCCTGCTTTAGGCGGCGCGTGCTGGCGGCGTCATCCGCATCGCCGCCAGCACCGCCACCAACCCCAAAGCCGAAGCACCCAGCATCAGCCCCAGTAGCGTCATGGCGGGGGCGTTTTCGCCCATCACCACCCCCGTGATCGTCGTCAAAACCGCCCCACAGGCCACGACCAAGGCACCGCTCAGCCCCGCCGCGCTGCCCGCCAAATCAGGCCGCACCGACAGCGCCGCGGCATTGCTGCTGGGCATCGTCAAACCATTGCCCAAACCCACAAAAACCGTGCTGCCAAAAAACAGCCCCACGGACAGCTGCCCAAGCCACAGGCCGAAAAGCCCCAGCAACAGCCCGCCGCAGGCCACGGCCCGCCCCGCCAGCATCATGCTTGTCGGGCGCAGTTTTGGGGCCAGGCGGGCCGAAACAAACCCACCCAACATAAACCCCGCCGTGATCGTGCCAATGAAAAACCCAAGCTCTGCCGTGTCCAGATCGAAGACCACCCGCGCCACCAAGGGCGCGCCGGTCAGAAAGATGTAAAACGCCCCGGTCGAAAACGCACTGCAAAGCGCATAGGCCCAAAAGAGCGGCGCGCGCAGCAGATCACGCATCCGGCCCCGCGCCTCCTCAACCCCGCGACTATGATCAGACCGCGTCTCCCCCAAATCGACCCAGCACAGCGCAAACAACGCCACACCCGACAGCGCATAAAAATAGAAATTCGCCCGCCACCCAAAGGCGCTGTCCAAAACGCCGCCCAACATCGGGCCCAGCATCGGTGCCAGCGCCATGGCCATGCTGATATACCCAATCAAGCCCGCCGCAGCGCGCTCGGATGTCGTATCCCGCACAATCGCCAGCGACAGGGCATACCCCGCGATCATGCCACCCTGAAACATGCGAAAAGCCAGAAAACTCCAGACATCCGGGGCCAAGGCGCAACCGAGAGAGGCCAGCGCAAACACCGCAAGCGCCCCCAACAAGACCGGCCGCCGCCCGACCCGATCCGAAAGCGGCCCGATGCCCAGTTGAATGAGCGCTGTAACCGCCAAATACCCCGCCACCGACAGGCTCACCACCGCATAATCCGCCTGCAAATCCTCGGCGATCCGCGCCAATGAGGGCAGAAACATATTGAGCGACAAGGTGGAAAACGCCGTCAGCAAGATCAGCGTCATCAAATGGGGCGGTGTGCGCGCGCGTTGCATAAACGCTCCTTTGGATCAGGCACAAAAAAACCCCCGACGGCGATCGGGGGCGCATGGCAACAGAAGAAAACCTCCGCTAACGGACCACGCACCTTGGTGCGGTTACGACAATGGGGTGGCGGCGCGTCATATAGGCGGCTCCTTCACCAGAAAGGCTAGTGGCTACGCGGTGGGTTGGCAATGGGGCCGCAAGCCAACCTTTCACAGTGCCCGCCCGGCGGCGCGCGCGCCCCGCAACACTATGCGTCCGCTACTCCGGGCTCCAATCTTTGAAATGATCAACTGACCGAAAGACTTGATGTGGCTCTGACCACAGGCGAACGAACCGCGGCAGTGTTGAACCTGGCGCTCGTCCAATTCTTGTTTGAGCTGTCTTTAGTCAACGCGCCCATCTAGGGCGCTTGCAATGTCTCTTTCTTCGAAGAGACTTCGATGGCGGAGGAGGTGTCCGCTCTTCTATGCTCTTAAGTGTTTACTATAGTTACATTTTTATCCAGTCATGGGTAGAAAATACCACAATTTCTACCACGTAGGGCAAGAATTAACGACCTTACCCCCATCCCAGAGCCCCAGAAACGCCGCTATGCGGCCCAAGCCCCTGTTTAATAAACTGAAATGAGGTTTAGTGGATTGGCAGCCCACAGCTTGCAACGCTTGCACGATGAAGGTCGGCTTCACTTGAGCGATCCATAAACTTGAGCCGTCGTCACCACCACTTGGGTAATCGTTGGGAATTCAGCGGCCAGCGCTGCGGGATCCAGACGGTGCGCCAGATGTCTGCTATGGGCCGCGAGTTCCGACTGATCTCACGATGGAAGGTTCGATGCTGCGATCGCTCCAAGGTCTACTCAGAGCCCACTCCACCCACGTTCGGATTTCCAAACCGCTTGCGCTCTGGGCGGGCCCTCGGACCCGCCCAGCTCTATTAGAACTCCGTCATGTGAAGATGAAGTCATCTCCATCAAGCAACGCGAGGTTTGCTTGGGCCACATTGGCAATTTCAAGATCGTTGGCACCAAAGGCGACGTTGATGTCGAAGATGCCTGTTGTCCCGCGCTCGGTCGAGGTTACGATCAGATCGGCAAAGGTCGTAGCGCTCCAGCTTGAGATATCCATCACGTCAGTGCCGAACTCAAAATCAGCGATCACATCCGTGCCTGTGTCTGGGGCGGCAAATACAAATGTATCGCTGCCCGCTTCGCCGAATAGCACATCTGAACCATCGCCGCCCGAAATGCTGTCATTTCCGGCACCGCCAAAAAGCAGATTGTTGGCTGTCGTGCCGACCAGGTTGTCGCTGCCCGATGTTCCAAAGTGCAGGCCATCGCTCGTCCTACTACTGTTGACAACCAAGCCATCGGCAAACGCGATCTCCTCCATGTCATAGTCACTCGACAGGAAGTGCCGGTCGATGGTCACCACCTCGCCGTTGGACAGCGTGATCAGCAGGTCGCGATTGGCGTTCTGGCTGAAGCTCACATCCGCGGCGTTCTGATCGGTGAAGGTCAATCGGTCGATGATCGACGGCGAGCCGGAGCGGTCTTCGATCTTGTAAGACCCGTCGCCAAGTGCATGCGTGTAGTGATCGCTGCCCGGCGCACCCTTCACCAAGCCGGAGGCTTTCTGATCGGCCACGGATTTGTCGCGGATGCCCTGCGCGGTCAGCACCGTACCGTCGGCAAAGGCGATCTCCTCCATGTCGTAGTCGCTCGACAGAAAGTGCCGATCGATGGTCACCACCTCGCCATTGGACAGCGTGATCAGCAGGTCGCGATTGGCGTTCTGGCTGAAGCTCACATCCGCGGCGTTCTGATCGGTGAAGGTCAATCGGTCGATGATCGACGGCGAGCCGGAGCGGTCTTCGATCTTGTAAGACCCGTCGCCAAGTGCATGCGTGTAGTGATCGCTGCCCGGCGCACCCTTCACCAAGCCGGAGGCTTTCTGATCGGCCACGGATTTGTCGCGGATGCCCTGCGCGGTCAGCACCGTACCGTCGGCAAAGGCGATCTCCTCCATGTCGTAGTCGCTCGACAGAAAGTGCCGATCGATGGTCACCACCTCGCCATTGGACAGCGTGATCAGCAGGTCGCGATTGGCGTTCTGGCTGAAGCTCACATCCGCGGCGTTCTGATCGGTGAAGGTCAATCGGTCGATGATCGACGGCGAGCCGGAGCGGTCTTCGATCTTGTAAGACCCGTCGCCAAGTGCATGCGTGTAGTGATCGCTGCCCGGCGCACCCTTCACCAAGCCGGAGGCTTTCTGATCGGCCACGGATTTGTCGCGGATGCCCTGCGCGGTCAGCACCGTACCGTCGGCAAAGGCGATCTCCTCCATGTCGTAGTCGCTCGACAGAAAGTGCCGATCGATGGTCACCACCTCGCCATTGGACAGCGTGATCAGCAGGTCGCGATTGGCGTTCTGGCTGAAGCTCACATCCGCGGCGTTCTGATCGGTGAAGGTCAATCGGTCGATGATCGACGGCGAGCCGGAGCGGTCTTCGATCTTGTAAGACCCGTCGCCAAGTGCATGCGTGTAGTGATCGCTACCCGGCGCACCCTTCACCAAGCCGGAGGCTTTCTGATCGGCCACGGATTTGTCGCGGATGCCCTGCGCGGTCAGCACCGTACCGTCGGCAAAGGCGATCTCCTCCATGTCATAGTCACTCGACAGGAAGTGCCGATCGATGGTCACCACCTCGCCGTTGGACAGCGTGATCAGCAGGTCGCGATTGGCGTTCTGGCTGAAGCTCACATCCGCGGCGTTCTGATCGGTGAAGGTCAATCGGTCGATGATCGACGGCGAGCCGGAGCGGTCTTCGATCTTGTAAGACCCGTCGCCAAGTGCATGAACGAATTGGTCCTCGCCTGAGACACCGTTGACGAGCCCGGTTGCTTTCTCATTTGCATGCGGATCTTGTGGCGCAGCAGCCGCTTCATCGGCATCGGTTTTAGATTGAATGGCCGCTTTGTTCAGCACCGTGCCATCGGCGAAGGCGATCTCTTCCATATCGTAGTCGTTGGATAGGAAGTGCCGGTCTATGGTGATCACCTCACCATTGGACAGCGTGATCAGCAGGTCGCGATTGGCGTTCTGGCTGAAACTCACATCTGCGGCATTCTGATCGGTGAAGGTCAACCGGTCATTGAAGGAAGACGCACTGGAACGATCCGTGATGGTATAGGAGCCATCTCCAAGCGCATGTGTGTAGCTATCGGCAAAGTACGAGCCCTCGACCAAACCTGTGGCCTTCTGGTCTGCCATAGATTTGTCGCGGATCGCCTGGGCGCTCAGCACAGTCCCGTCAGAGAATGCGATCTCCTCCATATCGTAATCATTGGAGGCATCGAAATGGCTGGTGATCGTAACGACCTCGCCGTTGGAAAGGGTGATGACCAAATCAAAGCCGTTCCGACCGAAGCTGACATCGTCGACGAGCTGATCGGTGAAGGTCAACTTATCGTTGAACGAAGATGCACTGGAACGATCCGTGATGGTATAGGAGCCATCTCCAAGCGTATGGCTATAGCTCTCAGCAAAATAGGAGCCTTCCACGATCCCGGACGCTTTCTGGTCAGCCACAGCCTTGTCTCGGATCGCTTGCGCCGTAAGTACTGTGCCATCTGCGAACGCGATCTCTTCCATGTCGTAGTCACGCGACGCGTCAAAGTGGCTGGCAATCGTAACGATTTCCGCATTCGAGAGGGTGATGACGAGATCAAAGCCACTCCGGCCAAAGCTCACATCACTTACGAGCTGGTCGGTGAAGGTGAGGCGATCGACAATGGAAGATCCACTGGACCGGTCGGTAATCGTATAGGAGCCGTCTCCGAGCGTGTGCACAAAGTCCTCGGCGCCATAAACGCCGGTGACCTGACCGGTGAGTTTGTCCTGCGCATAATAGTCCCGCGGGCCGTGCAGTATCTTGTCGGCATCGGTCTTCGCCTGAATGGCTGCGCGATCAAGGGCCGAGCCATCAGAGAATATAATTTCGATAAGGTCATGACCGCTGGCGGCAAAATGACCAGCAAATGTCAGCACCTCGCCATTCGCAAAGACGATCTCCAGATCATTTGTTGGGTTTTTGTAGAATATCACATCACCGGCGATGACATCGGTCAGCGTAAGCCGGTCCAGGGGAGAAGCTCCTGGATCAGAGATCGTATAGGAACCGTCACCGAGACTATAGAAATAGTTTTCTGAATAACGGGTGCCTTCAACCTGTCCTGTCGGTTTTTGGTCCGCGACAACACGGTCACGGATCGCCTGCCGATCCAAGACCGTCCCGCCGGAAAACACGATCTCTTCAATCTCGTAATCAGTCGTGTCTCCAAAATGCTTCCTGATTGTGATCACCTCTCCGTTCGAGAGCGTGATCGCAAGGTCTCCGGCTGCTGTCCGCGCAAAGGCCACGTCATCAACTGTTTGGTCGACCAAAGTCAGGCGATCTTTGACCGTGTTTTGAAAGTACTTGTCCTCGATTGTGTAGGACCCGTCGCCCAGCGCATGGAAATAGCTATCCGCTTGGTGTGTACCTTTGACAAAGCCGGTTGCCTTCTGGTCAGCCACAGCCTTTTGACGCGTGGCTTCCGCGTCAAGGACCATACCGTCGCTGAAACTGATTTCTTCGATCCGGAAGTCATTGCCGAGTTCAAAGTATTTATGAATAGTCACCACTTCGCCGTTCGACAGTGTGATGATAAGGTCTTCGCTTGCGTCGCGACCAAAAGTTGCTTCTGCTAGAGTTCTATCCGCAAATATCAGCTTGTCGACGACGGAGGTCGAAAAGTAATCGTCCTCAATCGTGTAGGAGCCATCGCCGGAAGTGTGGACATAGGTATCAGCGAAGATGCCGCCGATGATGTAGCCGGTCGCCTTTTGATCCGAGATCGACTTTGCTGTGATACCTGTAAGATCAAGGGTTGAGCCGTCTGCAAATACGACCTCTTCGAGCCGCGCATTGGCATCACTGAACTGGTCGATGATCGTCACCACGCCGCCGTCGGGCATCGTGATCAGCAGGTTGCCATCGCGGGCCGCAGCAAAAGTGACGTCGCTTTCGGTGAGATCAGTGAGAACCAGCTTGTCGCTGCCACTCCAATTCTCGTGATTGGTGATCGTGTCCGATCCGTCGCCGGTCGAGTAGATGAAGACGTCGTTGTCGTCCGAGCCCGCCAGGGTGTCGTTGCCCGCACCACCGATGAAAATCCCATCAACCACGCCAGACAGATGGTCGTTGCCCGATGTGCCGACAACAAGCATCTCGCCGCTGTAGTTCGAGATGATCTTTTCCAGATTGCTGGCGCCAGCACTTGGATTGGCGGCAACATAAGCCGCAAACGCGGATTGGAACACGGCCAGATTGGGTTCTAGATCTTTCTGAAGCACCAGGAGCGACAAGGCCGCGTTTTGCAGTGAAAGTGTCCCGGCGGTCGCAGAGCCGATGATATCGTCAAAAACGGGCTCCAGCAGACCATCCAGCGCGCGATTGCTCGGCGAATACTGATCCACCAATCCCGACAACCCATGGAACAAGTGACCATTCACAATCGCATCGAACGACGTTTGGTCTGTCGCATTCAGCAATCCGTCCGAGACAGCGGCTTGCGCCATGAACCGCCCCGCAAGCTTCAGCATCAGCTCATGAAACTGCTCGCTAAGCTGATCGGCGGCGTCAAGGCCAGGGTTCCGTTGTGGCGACGAGCTGTTGCCCTGCAACTGGTCATATTCCTGCCCATAGGCTTTTTCCAGGAACACCAGCTGACGTGCATCCATATGCACGCCACGACTGGATGGATCAACGGTATCAACCCCGGCCCAAGCTAGCATGAACGCTTCAAAGTCGCTTAGGAAACCAGACACATCCCCAATGCCAAGCTTTGTGACCAGGTTGGTCGCATCAGTCCTGAGCTGCGCATGTTTCGAAAGCTCAACCCAGGTCGAGGCGATCTGGCCATACCCGAACAACACCGGCAACTTGAACACATCCGGATGATACTGGAACCCATCGGGCAGTATGGCAACCGAGGCTCGCGTATCCGACTGGAAATACACATCATCAATGTCGCGGATGCTGCCATCTGCAAAGGTCACCGTGCTGCTTTGAAGCACGGAATGACCCGCATTGGTCTCGTTCACATCGACATAGCCAAGGTCGATCGAGGTGATGCCCACATCTGTGAGGGAGAGCATCTCATTTGCTTCACTGAACCCATTGCCATTCAGATCCTGCCAGACGATCAGGTCGGAGAAAACAGCGTCATTTGCATCAATCACGCCGTCGGCATTCAAATCATGCGCGCCAAGCGCCAAGAACCCATTTGCGTGGCCGGTTTGATCACCGAATAGCTCAGAATTGTCATCGATTTTACCGTCGCCATCGACATCGAGCGCCAGAAGACCGTCATCCGCAGCAACCCAACCTGTTTGCTCGGCGAACCCGTCGAGGTTGAGGTCGAAGAACGCGGCGCTAGCCTCAAGCGATGTGAGTTCGACGCCGTCACCATCGAGGTCTATGGCGAGGGGGGAGATGATTACCTTTTTAAAGGCGGAATTCTTCGGAATATCTTCCTCATATAGCTTGTTCTTGTCCAGGTCAAAAACCAACTTCAAAAGAATTTCGTCAACCCTCTCGATGGCGCCCAACGCCTCGGCAGTAAGGTTTTGGTAGTACTCTGCGACCGAATGGCTGCTATGCTCGGGAAATGGAAGATCTATAAAGGTGGTGCTTTCTCGATCTCCCCAACTCTGAACAAATCGGCTGAACAAATTTCCATCTAATGAATAATGGGAAAAGGTGGGGACCGATGAATCTAATAATCCTATAGGGGTGGTTTCAACGGCAACGACCTCCCCAGTGATATCATCATATTGAGTGGGAATTCTTTCAACTATGGTCGGGCCTTGAAAGTTATGCGCATGACTCACAGCATCTGGGGCCAATCTCGCGATTTCAAGCGCGGAGTGCCCGCCATAAGAATGTCCAACCGCGATTACCTGCTGACCGAAAGCCTGACTGAGCTCGAGTGCAACCTCGGCACCCAAGCGACCTCCAGAGGTGATCTCTCCCTGTGCCAATTCAAAATACTCACCGCGCTCGGCAGTCAAGAGTTGGTCAGTTCCACGCACCGAAACATATATCACCCCCGTCTCTAAGTTTCGGAACCCATATACAACATCGTTTCCAACAGACCGCGAGGCCAATATCTCATAGGAAGGATTTGAACCTACAAATAACTCGCTACTGCTAAAAAAATCGATATCCTCGTAAGAAAGTCTCGCCATGAGCGCCGATTCCACGGGGTTACTCTCGGAAAACTCCAAAGTCATTGCACTTCTCCATCAAACTTGTCAAACGGTGACAAAAAAATAATCGAACCGAACGTGTAATAGAAATCCGGGCCTCGAAGCCCATTTCCCTCGGAAATCAAGCGATCGGCGGCGTTTATGGCAGGCCTGGCTATTGAGTATCTTGCGAAAAAAACTTGCCCGGTGGAGGATTGGCAAAAAGTATAGTTTTCCCGAAATCGCAAACCCAAAACATATCGGATTTCTGTGGAATCTTCACAATGGGCATGAAAATCTGGAGGTGGAGCTGAATGCGCCTCCAATTCACTCAAGTTCAAGTCGCAATATCTTTCTCCACAACTCGATAAATCAACTGTATAATAGGCTCCCAGATCAAGGCCATAGCTTGGGAGGTGCCTTGCCTGAAAAAGAAGTGTGACGGGTGTATTCGCAACCGGGGTGGCAGAATTAAGTAAATCTAAGATTGACGCACCGACAGGTAGACCCTCCTTTGCCATCCATATGTCAGCAGTGACAAACGGTGAAGCCTCGAGATCACTCTCGTCGATCTGGAACCTTTCGATAACCTCTGAATAGCTCATATTATGTATCCAGCTTCTATTAATATGATTGCTTATCAGAAGTTGTACAGCTTTGGGTACTAACAGCACCAAAACTGGCAAAACCGTCAATATCAAGAAGGTGTTTCTTAGGACTGATCTCATACTATCCACGGCCCGCAAATGATACACCTATATAATAGGTCTGAGCGGCAATCGTTCCAAGTGGGAGACAGCGAACCTCAATAGCCTTCATGGAAGACTCCTATATTTACAAGTGGTGATAAAAAAAATCGATCTCAAAGCGCGAAAACTCACTCGAAGATCCATAGAAAAGAAGGACTCTAATTTCTTCACTGGTTGAAAGCCCCGACCGCCGAAGCGAGAACATCCGAAGACTCTCGGCATCTTTGGAAACCAAGTGCTCTTGCAGCTGCTGGGTCGCCCCCTCAAAATCGACCACGCCTAAATCCGCGAAACCACAGCCAGCCAAAAACTCAGAAACGGAGCGCTCGCCGGTTTCTAAAAGTATCTCCATTTTTGAACTCAAATCGTCACGAAATTCGATCATAGAATCGCGATCTTGAAGCGGGGGCAGATCAGCACAGCTCATTTGGTCATCCGCAAATCCGGCACTTGAATTAAAGGAAATCAGGCAGGTCGATAAAATCGATATCGTCAATACTCGCTGAAAGACCTGTTTCACTTCCACCAAATCCGACTTTTTAATAATCAAAGAGGGCGGCAACAATAGCGCTTTAGCCCCCAACGGAGCACCCGCAGAAACCAACGGTGACTATCAGCAGACTCCATACCTATCACGACCTCATGCAATTATGGCCGCCGCAAAAAACCGCCAACGCAATCCGAACACCCCAAAAGACGCGCAACACATGAGTCAACGATATCAAACGAGGCGATACCTTCAATAAAAAATTCCACTAATGTTGAGAAATTTCCACTTGACATCGAAGGTCAGCCGAGGCCACCAGCCCAATGGATCACATCTTCATTACTGAACATCCCGCCAGGTGCGAGATTTGATAGCTAAATGGTCGAAAAAAAACGCAACAGGTCAGCCATAGTGCACTACATTTGCCATATTGCACTACCATGGCTTACTCAACTATTCTTGCTGGAACGGAAAAATTGCGTATGGCGGCAAGCTCGGTGGTGAGTTAATCTAAGCAAAACTCCTTACCACTCTTCGATTCCCTCATTCATTTCCACACAAACATTTCCTCGAGTACCCATAATGCCGTTTTCCCACCCGCTCTGGCTGGTGTTTTTCTTCAGTATCTTCGTCAACCTCCTGATGCTGACCGGCCCGCTTTACATGTTGCAGGTCTATGACCGCGTGCTTAGCAGCCGGGCGGAGGAGACGTTGCTGGCGCTCTCGATCCTGGTCACCTTCTTGTTCCTGATGATGGGCATTCTGGATTACGCCCGGGCGCGGGTGGCCGCGCGGGTTGGGGCAACGTTGCAAGATGGGCTTGATGCGCGGGTCTTTGCGGCCGTGGTCGAGCGCGCGCGGCGGGATGGAAAGCCGCAATCGGGCTTGCAGGATTTGGAATCGGTGCAGCGTTTGATGAGTTCCCCCGTCTTCATGGCGCTGTTCGATATCCCCTGGACGCCAGTTTTCATCGCCGCGATCTTCATCTTCCACCCCTGGCTCGGCTGGCTTGCGGTCGCCGGTGGTAGCCTTCTGATCCTGATCGCCGTGATCAACCAATGGGTCACCCGCGCCGCCCTGCGGGAGGCGTCGAGCGCCTCGGGTGGTGCGCAGCGATTGGCGGCCCAGATCCAAGGCGAGGCAGAACTGGTGCGCAGCCTGGGCATGCGCGGCGCGGCCTTCGCAAGATGGAAGGCGCAGCGCCAGGACGCTTTGGGCAAATCCATGCTGTCGAGCGATCGGGTTGGCGGGTTCACCACCCTGACCAAAACCCTGCGGCTTTTCCTGCAATCCGCGATGCTTGGGCTTGGGGCCTATCTGGTGTTGCAGAACCAATTAACCGCCGGTGCCATGATCGCGGGTTCGATCCTATTGGGCCGCGCGCTTGCGCCCATAGAACTGGCCGTGGGCCAATGGGCGGCGATCCAGGGCGCGCGCCAAGGTTGGGCAAACCTCAAATCCCTGCTGGCCAACACCCCGGAGGAGCCGGAGCGTCTAGCGCTGCCGCGCCCCGAGGCGAAGTTGGAGGTCAGCAACCTGTCCATCGTGCCCCCAGGGGAAGCCACGGCCACCCTGCGCATGGTCAGTTTCAAGGTACAACCGGGGGAGGCTGTGGGCATCATCGGCCCCTCCGGCTCTGGCAAAACCACGCTTGCCCGCGCCATCATTGGGGCTTGGACGCCAGCCAGCGGGCAAATCCGCTTGGGTGGCGCAAGCCTCGATCAATACGACCCGGATATCCTGGGGCGGCTGATCGGCTATCTGCCGCAGCAGGTCACGCTTTTTGACGGCACCATTGGCGAGAACATCGCCCGCCTTGATCCCAACCCCGATCCGCAGGCGATCGTGGCGGCCGCGCAAAAGGCCGCGGCCCATGAGATCATCCTGAGACAGCCACAAGGCTATGATACCCCGGTCTCCTCCCTCGGCGCACGGCTGTCGGGCGGGCAGATACAGCGCATCGGTCTGGCGCGCGCGCTCTATTCCGATCCCGTCCTGCTGGTCTTGGATGAACCCAACGCCAATCTTGACCATGATGGCAGCGAGGCGTTGAACTTCGCCATTCGCGAGATGAAGGCGCAGGGCAAATCGGCCCTGATCATGGCACATAGACCTGCCGCCATCCAATCCTGTGACACGCTGTTGGTGCTGGATCAGGGCCTGGCCCGCATGTTCGGACCGCGTGATGAGGTGCTGCAAAAGATGGTGGTTAACCATGCCGATCTGCGCGCGGTCCCGGCAGCGGAGGTTACGGCATGAGCCAAGCAGACCCGCAGCCTTGGTCCACCCGCCGCCCCACCTGGCTTGGGCTGATCGCGGTTCTGATCCTGCTGGGCGGGTTTGGCACCTGGGCCGTCGGCGCCAGCTTGGCGGGCGCGGTGGTGGCCAGCGGCGTGATCGAAGTGGATCAGAACCGACAGGCCATCCAGCACCCTGATGGTGGCGTGGTGGCTGAGCTTTTGGCAGAAGAAGGCGACCATGTCGCAGCCGGTGACGTCCTGCTGCGCCTGGATGGGGCCGAACTCGCCTCGGAACTGGCCGTGGTACAAAACCAACTGAACGAGTTGCGCGCCCGCCGCGCCAGGTTGGAGGCTGAGCGCGATGGCGCGGACGCGCTGTCCTTTGGGCCTGGCCTCGTCGCGGCGACGGAGGCCGATGCAACCTTGGCCGACATTCTGACCGGTCAATCCAATCTTTTCGCCGCCCGACTGGAAAGCTTCACGCGCCAGATCGAACAATTGCAACGTCAGGCGGGCCAAATCAGCGATGAGATTGCGGGGCTCGAGGCGCAATTGACCGCCTTTGCCCGCCAGCAAGTTCTGATTGGTGAAGATCTCGCCGCCCAGCAAAGCCTGCTGGACCGCGGGCTCGCCCAATCCGCCCGCGTCCTGGCGCTGCAGCGCGATGAGGCAGGGATTGCTGGTTCCATCGGAGAGATTGAGGCCCGCATCGCCCAAACCCGCAGCCGCGTGACCGAGATTGAACTGGCCGTGCTGCAGCTTCGAACCGCCCGCCGCGAACAAGCGATTGGTGAGCTGCGGGAGCTACGCGTCAACGAAGAAACCCTGGCCGAGCGCGAGCGTGATCTGTCCCGCCGCATCGCCCGTATGGATCTGCGCGCGCCCGTTTCGGGCCTGGTCTATGGGCTGACGATCTTTGGCGCGCAATCGGTCGTGCGCCCCGCCGAACCAGTGATGTTCCTGGTCCCGCAAGACCGCCCGCTGGTGATCGCCGCCCGGGTCGAGGCCATCCATGTCGATCAGGTCTACCAAGGCCAAGAGGCCATCCTGCGCTTCCCTGCCTTCAACACGCGCACCACGCCCGAGCTTTTCGGCCAGGTTACCCGCATCTCCGCCGATGCCTTCCTGGATGAGGTTACCGGCGCCAGCTTCTACGATGCCGAACTGATCCTAAGCCCCGGCGAAATCGACCGCATCGCCGACCTGACCCTGCTGCCCGGCATGCCGGTCGAGGCCTTCATCCGAACCCGAGATCAAACGCCCATGCAGTATCTGCTGCGGCCCTTGACCGACTACTTCAACCGAGCGTTTCGGGAGGAGTGAAAAGGGGTGCTCGACCCGGAGGTTTAGGCGCGGTCGTTTCTGTCGGCTCAGTTGAAAGATCGACGGATGATCTCGAGAACCAGAGGTTGGGAAACCCACACTTCTTCGGTTTTCTAGCACCAGTAACTCCAATGTTGTGTTCAAGCCCAAACTCAGCAGAAGGTTGAATTTTGGTGCAAAATTTCACCTAGCCTTAATCACCAGTTCATCTTTATGAACATGAAATGATCCTTCACAAGACAATCGCCCTGCGGGTGGGTCGCAACTTACAAAAGCGTGAATTCGTAGATATGGTCGGCCCTGATGGGCGGACCGTCACCGCAGACGAAGTCCGCGCACATTGGCAAACGGTTTTCAGCGATATTTCAGAAGCCAGTGTCTACTTGCTCGACCATAATGCCGCAAACTACCTCGACACCCTCAGAATGGATGTCCAAGGGATGCCTTGGGAGGACCGACCAGAGGCCAATATTCAAGACTATGTCCGCAATGTGGACTTCCCTAGAGACCTCGTCTGGGTGGAATACGATGACCGAAGACTCTGGGAAGACCGTGTTGCGCGCGGGGTGACAACTCAGACGGATGAGGAGCTGAGCCACCGCTTTCAGAGAGGTTTCCTCTTCGACAATAGGCCTTCCGACAAGCTGACCGTGCGGTTGTTTAATGCATCTGGCGAAAAATCATTCTTTGATGCGCCAACGACATTGGAGATTTCCAAAGCCAATGATGGCCGCGCCGACTTTGGGAGTGTGAGCTGGCATCCGGAACGAGCCGTTTTTGCGGGCCTTATGCGTGCGGGGTTGCTGAAAACCGAAGAGGCAACCAGAGCACACTTCGAAAAACATCAGGGCCACGTTACATATGAGATGGTGATTGGGTTCATGCTTTTTGCCGCGCTTGCTGCACGTGAAGACGATTTGGTGCCGCAAGAAGTTGCCAGCTTGACGGCAGCTGAGGCCAAAGCAGCACGAAAGTTCAGCAAGTCATGGATGACCGAAAGCTTGAAATCTCACGTGACAATTCGAATTGGGCCATCGGCAGCGCGGCACCTATCCGAACACAAGGCGAGGCTGCGGTTCGAACAGATTCAGCCAGCAAATAGATCCGGGCCCGTTGAGCATTGGGTCGCCGAGCATGAAAGACGGTACGCAAGCGGAAAAATTGTGAGGGTGAAGGCTCACAAGCGCGGAAGCTCTGACGGAGCGAATTTGCCGAAGCGTGTTGTTGGGCCACGGGGCGATTAAAGCCGAGTTATCCCAAAGGTCGCCAACATTTTGCGGTCCTTCATGAACGGCCCAAAGCCGACCTTAAGAACGGTATTCAAATGTTGCGGTCGCGGCCCGCTTTGCCGACATTCGCTGCGCCGGCAAAATCACAATGGTTTTGAGGTGGTGTTCGCAAACGACGATGGCATCTATCGAGCCGGTTCCTAGGCCCGCTTCTCCCGCATCACGGACCGCGGTGGTTGCGAGACCGAACGCAGCGATAATCCACACAAAAACCACACCCTTAGCCTCGTCGATTTAGCCGAAGAAAATAATGTCAAACTGTCCTCTCAGCAGTGTCGTTCCTTAGCTGCCCGTTGCGCCAATCCGTTGGCTGCACAAATTCTGCACGAAATGACCTCAGCACCTGCGCAATCCGCCACAGCCGACTGCAAACCGGCTTGCCAAAACCACTCTGAAGCAAACTGATTTTTCTCAGAGGGATAACATGACCAAACAATTAGTAATCAACGGCGTGCCTGATTCAATTCGGCTGGACGGGTGGTGGCTTCAAAGCGACGTGGAGGCCGTCGCCGCTGACATTGGAAAGAAGCCGGCTTCGCTCTTGAAGGTCACCGATCTTCGCAACCCACGCTCAGTTTTTCTGCTGCTCGCCATGGTCGCGTTGGCGGATTGGCTATTTTGGGACCATAATCCAGGTTTGTCTGTGGCGTTTTTCGCCCTGGCTTTGTCGGCAAGTATCTTGGCGATGAAACCTGGGAAGACATCGCCCCGAGCATGGGCCGTCGCTTTGGGCAGCCAAGTGATTGCGAACCTACCTGTCGTTGAACAACTGCAACCGTTGTCGCTTCTATTCACGGGGGCCGGGATCACAGCTTTGGTTGTGTGGGTCAGCTACGGGCGTCTTGTCGAATGGTGGCAAGCCGTGTGGGCCATGGTGCGGGTATCGACCGTGGGCGCCTTTTTGTTGCCGGTGGGCGTGGTGCGCGACGCGCAAGAAGTGCGAACGACAGGCCGTTCACTGCACCAAATGAAGGCGCTCATCCTACCAATCAGTGTCGGACTGGTTTTTCTTTTCCTGCTGACGTCTGCCAATCCAGTCTTGGAGCAGTTTCTGAACCAGTTCTCGCAACTCGAATTCATCACCGATCAGCAGGCTATTCGACTTCTGTTTTGGTTGGTCGTTGCCTCTTTTGTCTGGCCGTACCTGAACCTCAGTGCATCTTGGATCGGACCGGTGGCAAAAGGGCCCAGCTTAAAGGCTGCTCGGATGCCTTGGTTAGCATCGTTGGTGAGTCTGGACTCCGTCCGCAACTCACTTGTTCTGTTTAACGGTCTTTTCCTGTTCCAAACGATCCTGGATGTCGGCGTACTGGCCGGTGGGATGTCATTGCCCCAAGGGATGACCTACGCCAGCTATGCCCATCGGGGCGCCTATCCGCTGGTCGTCACTGCGCTTTTGGCAGGTGTGTTTGCGATCATCACACATCGCATGGTTCGGGAGAGCCGTGTCTTGATGAACTTGCTGTTCCTCTGGTTGGCGCAAACCCTATTTCTCGTCATCACGGCTGCGTTCCGGCTGACCCTGTATGTAGAGGCGTACTCCCTCACCTATTTGCGGGTTGCGGCGTTTATCTGGATGGGTCTGGTATTTGTTGGTCTGATCTTAACGATTGTGCAGATCTTCAAAACCTACGATGTGGCTTGGCTGTTGAAGATGAATATCTTGGCCTTGATGGGCACGCTGTACCTGTGTTGCTTTGTAAACTTTGCCTGGGTGATTGCCGACTACAACCTCCACCACTCTCAGAACGGCACCCCGCTTGATAACCGCTATGTCTGCGCGCTGGGGGAACATGCGTTGCCCTTGATCCTTGACCATGACCGAATGACCGGCCGGACCATGTGCAGTACAAGCACATACGTGGGGCATACCCCGATCGAGAATTGGCGGGATTGGAGCTTTCGGAAATGGCGACTACAGGTCTACCTTACGGCAGAACAACAGGGACAAGTGGCTGATGCCCGACCAAATCCTCATCGTTGATGACGACCCCAATATCCGTGACGTGATAGGGTTTTCTTTGGAAAAAGCGGGGTTCAACGTTGCTTTTGCCAAGCATGGTTTGTCGGCTTTGGAACAGGCCCGGCTTGACCCGCCAAACCTTATGGTTCTCGACATCGGATTGCCTGAAATGGACGGCCTGGAGGTTTGCCGAGAATTGCGCAAATCCTCCGACCTGCCCATCCTCTTCCTGACGGCGCGGGATGAGGAGATTGACCGGATCATTGGATTGGAGATTGGCGGCGACGACTATGTGACCAAGCCGTTTTCACCTCGGGAATTGGTCGCACGCATCAAAGCGATTTTGAAGCGGACACAGGACCACACGGCCGCACCGACCGATACGTCGCTTCGCCATGGCGATCTAAACATCGAACCGGATCGGCATCTGTGCCGTCTGGCCGACAGAGACGTCGCTTTAACAGCCTCCGAGTTCTCGTTGCTTGAAACCCTAATGGCAAAGCCTGGCCATATTCTATCCCGCCAACAACTTGTTGACGCGATCTACGGGCACAACATCCACGTCTCGGACCGTACGATCGACAGCCATATCCGCAACATCCGCAACAAGTTGACCCAAGCGGGTTGCTCAGAGAGCATCGTAACCGTCCATGGCGTCGGGCTGAGGATGGGGTCATGCCGCGCGGCGTGATCCGAAAATGGCGCCCGCGTCTTTGGCTCGTCGTTGCCGTGGTTCTGGGCTTGGTGACATGCCTACCGTTCACGGGCCTCTTTCTGTTTCGGTTTTATGCGAACCAACTCGTACAACAGACCGAGGAAAGCCTGCTCAGCCAAGCATCGGTTATGGCGGCGATCTACCGCGAACTCTATCGCGCCGAAACGGGTGCTGCCGAGGCCCCCCCCGTTCTACAAGAAAGCTACACGCCCGTTTTCCCGTCTTTATCGATGCAGCCCGATGCAATCCTTGCCCCGCGCCCGGATGCAGTCCCAATCACGAATCCGCCCGCCCCTGTTTACGCCGAAATTGGGCCAGAGCTCTCGCGTATCTCGGATGCCTCTCAAACCAATACGCTGGCCGGCTATCGACTTCTTGATGTGAGCGGCAACGTGATCGCCGGAAGCGCTGAGATTGGCCTGTCCCTACGCCATGTTTGCGAGGTGGCCCGAGCGCTGCAGGGCGAAATTGTGTCCGTCGCCCGGGTCCGTGTCCGCGAAACGCCGGAACCCGCCGTCTATTCCTTCAGCCGTGGCACTCGGGTCCGGGTGTTCGTCGCTATGCCTGTTGTCGTCGACAGCGAGATCATCGGTGCCGTTTATATCAGCCGCACGCCAAACCACATCTTCCGGTTCCTCTATGGCGAACGCTTCAACTTGGCCAAAGCGAGCCTGTTTGTCATCATTTCCACCGGTTTGATCGGGTTCATTTTCTGGCGCTTCATCACGCGCCCAATCCAGTCCCTAATCCAACGCAGCGAGGCCACTGGGAAGGGCAAACGGTGGGAGCCGTTGGACCATTACGGCACCCGCGAGATCGCGAACCTCAGCCACAGTTTCCAAGCGCTGACGAAGCGGCTCCAAAGTCAACAAGATGCGCTAAAATCCTACACCGCCCACGTCACCCATGAATTGAAGTCGCCCCTCACATCCGTGAAAGGCGCCGCCGAGCTCTTGCAGGATCCGGACATGACCCGGGACCAACGCCGCAGGTTTCTGGAAAACATTGAACGCGACACGTCTCGGATGGAAGAGCTTCTCTCCAGCATGCGCGCCTTTAGCTTGGCCGAACAAAACGCAATCGAGGGCATCTGTGCCCTGAGCGCGTTAGAGGGTGCTCTGCGGCTTAAATTCCCCTCACTCACGATCATCCTTAGAAACGGTCATGTTCCGTTGCCGGCGCACCAAACCACCCTGACGATAATCCTCACCCATATGCTCGAAAACGCCCAGCAGCACGGGGCCCAACAGGTCGTTTTGAGCGCATCCGAAGATGCATCCGGTACCTCCCTTACGATCAAAGATGATGGGGCGGGCATCAGCGCTGGAAATCGAGATAAAATCATGACGCCCTTCTTCACAACCCGCCGCGACAGAGGGGGGGCAGGCATGGGGTTGAACATCGTGAAGGCCACCGTGGAGGCCCTGGATGGACATTTAACCCTTGCGCCAAATCTAGCGGGGGCACAATTTCAGATAAGGTTCCCAAGCTGATTTCCGGAATCGGCCCATAGCTGACATTGGCCACGTAGACCTGATGCGGCATTGCAGCGCCACAAAGCGGACTTCGAGGTCAAGCTGCAGCTATCGCCCGGTTTGAACCCTAAGACTCCCAAGTTGCCCGCATTGCAACAAGAGTCCGTTTGTTAGGCACGTAGGCGGGGCCAATGGCACTACCCCGCCTCACCGTTTTACTTGCTGAAGAGCGCTGCAACCGTGTCGGTTGATTGCTTCACGACTTCTAGCTTAGTAGTGGAGTTCCACGTGGCCAAGCTCGACGCTACATATAGCGCGTTTCGACAACTTCGTGGGGCTGTTCGCGCTCTCGGGCGAAGATGAAGACCACGTCCTGCTTGCGTGGCAGACTGCCCACATGGGTCGTCAAGTGTCAGGTGTCAGTCCAGGTCGGCCCAGCGGGATCGTCGGTTGCAACGATATGATAGAGCGCGGCCTCACCCGTCATTGATGGCACCACACTATGCGGCAGGTTCTCAGGCACCGACATCGTGTCACCCGGCGCCAATGTCGCGCTGCCGCCTTCCCATTCCACACGCCAATGACCTGTCACCGGCATCAAGACAGTGGGTTTGGCGTTGCCGTGGCGGGCCGAGGCGCCCGAGGCGCGTGTTATGAGCGACACCTCGAAGCCGGGCTTGTCGCGCAGCACCCCGGTTTCACCGATCACCGTGACAGCGGCCTTGTCGGCCAGCGCCACCAGATCCCAGTAGCGAGCGACATGGTTGGGAAGAACCTCGGCGGTCGATGGCTCGCCGCGCTTTGCCAGTTCGGCCTCGGACAAAAGCGGCATGGGACCAACACCGCCCGGCAGCGTTTCGCCCTTCTTGGTGTCATAGAGCTTGCCGGTTTCAGCCAGCACCAGCCCGTGATCGGCCGCCTCTTCGATCACCTGCGGGGCCCACATGACACCGCCCCCTGCATCATCGCCACCGAGGATCGCCATGATCATGCCGTAGTCGGTGCCGATGTTTTCAAAGCCCCGGAAAACGCCCGTGGGGATGTTGAAGATATCGCCGCGCTCCAGAACGACCTCGCCCGCCGTACCCCACCGGCCCCAGAAGAACCGCCAGCGACCGGACAGGACGAAAAAAACCTCAGCGGTGCGATGGTCATGCAGACTGTTGCGGCACTTGGGCGGTTGGCCCGCTGCCCCGATGTTGAAGCCATGCGGCAGGGTTATGTGCACGTGCTGATCGGGGCTCTCGGACACGCCGCCGCCGATGATAGTGAAATTCTCCTTCTGATCGCTGCCCGGCGTATGGGCGTCGATGAAGGCGGTCTTGCAAGGCTTGAGGTCGCCATAGCGGACGATCCGGTCTTCCATGTCTGCAGGGGTCATATGGTCATTCCTTGTCGAAGCTGCGTTAGAGGGGATGGGCCTTCACCCCCCTGCCCGGGTGGGTGCAGGTTCACCCGCCACGATCGCCGCGATTGGCGGAACACTTGAAAGCGATGCATCGCTTCGGTTTCCGCTAGGCCGCCATGCAGGCCGCGATATGATCGGCAGCCGACCAATCACACCTCCCCGGTTTGCAGCAGGACCTGTTTCCAGATCGCGGTTTCATCGAATAGCGTCCATTCCCGGCGCAGCTTGGGTTCGCCGGCCACCAGTGCGCCGAACTCGGCATGCGAAGCCCCCAGGATAAACACCTCCGCCCCCGTCGGGGAGCCATAGGCGCCCCAACCGTCGTGCTTGCCGTGCAGGGTCCAGCGCAGGGCTGCTCGGGGCGGCATCATCGGATCATCCCGGCCGATCACATGTTGTATCCGGAACTCCGCATTCGGGAACGACGCTCGCAGCCCCATCCAGAATTGGTCGGCGCCGTCGAAAGACAGGGCTTGAACGCCGCCCGGATATTCAAGCTGCGCGGCCCTGTCGTAAGCCGCCGGGATCGCCGTGAAATCCGCGTTCATGATCCGGCTCAGGATGTCGGCATAGAGTGCGCCCCACTCACTGTCATTCCCCTTGCCCGTATAAGGGCCCCGGACGTCATTGGCCGGGGTGTAGGGCCGGACGCAGTTTTCAGGCCCTCCCTCGCGCCCGATGAGGTCGCGGGCATATTCCCTGGGGTCCCGACCCAATTGCCGCACGATCGCGCCCTGATCTCGGATCAGCCATTCATCATTGATCTGATTGTTGATCGCGTGGCAGTCGGCAATGATCCGGTAGTGTAGCTTGGTCCCGGTGGGCGCACCGTAAACGCCCCAATTGGAATGGGTGGCGGTAGAATGCAGCCGGTGCGAACTCAGCACGCCGTCTTCCGGGGTTCCGGACCAAATCACATCCTCCCCAAACAGGGTCCGGTCGGGGAACTCCGCCAACGTGGCCATGGTCGCCGCAATCACGCCTTCATTTCCGACTACGACCGAAGCCGGCGACCGCACCACGATATCGGGTGCGTAATAGTCATGCAGCGTGGCGATGCCGCGATCTTCCCAGATTTCCTTTGTGATCCCGATGATGTAATCTGGCAAGTCTCTGAATTTTTGGTCAAATCCCTTCATCTTGTCTTTCATCCTTGTGGTATCCGGGCCGAACTGCGGAGAATCAATGGCCCGTCAATTTCCACCCTGCGGCCCGGGGCTTCGGCGTCTTCGATTTTCGACAACAAGATATCCACGGTTTCGGCCACCATACGGTTTGCGGGCTGCCGCACGGTCGTGATGTCATATGCGGGCCAGCTAGCTGCGGGTACGTCGTCGTACCCGACCACCGAGATCTGGCCTGGCACTGCGATCCCTAACTCGTGACGCAGGGTGTCGATCACCGACAATGCCATGTGATCGTTGGCCACGAAAATGGCATCGGGTGGATCCCGGCCGACCAAGCGCAAGGTCGCCTCTCGCGCCTCGTCCATGCGGAAATTGCCAACCGCACGCGAATGCAGCGACCGCCCCGCTGCCGAAAGTCCCGCCACGAACCCTGCCTCGCGGTCACGTTGGGTCGAGGTCCCCTCCCATCCGGCAATGTAGGAGATCTTCTGGTGTCTGCCAGCCAGCAGAAACTCGGCAACCTTGCGACCGCCCGTCACATTGTCGGACGTGACCGCTGACATGTGCATGTCGTCCTGCGTCCGATTGAACAGCACCATCGGAACGCTCGCGGCCCGACAGCGCGCCGACAGATCGGACGACAACGCGACCGAGGCGGCGATGATCCCGTCAACCTGGTAATCCAGTAGCTCTTCAACCACGTTCTCTATATTCTCATCAGTCTGGGACGCCATGAAGACGAGAACGTGGTACCCCTTTTCCTGGAGCGCGTTCGAAAGCTTCTCCAGCACATCCGGATAGAACTGGTTGTCCAGGTAGGCCACAACGAGCCCGATCATCCGGCTTTTTCCCGATACCATGGCGCGGGCGAGGATGTTCGGGCGGTATCCCAATTCGGCCGCTGCCTTACGCACCTTCTCGACCGTCCGAGCCGATGCCGAGGCCCCCGGGGTGAAGACGCGTGAGACCGCCGACTTGCTGACGCCGGCACGTTCCGCGACTTCTGCCGATGTGACCTTTGCCTGCGCCATCAATCCACCGTCTAACCCCCGTCGACCATGAGCGCCGACCCGGTCACCAAAGCGCTCGCCTCGTATGCGAGAAAGACAACCGCGCCCATTATGTCTTCGATCTCTCCGCGGCGGCCGGGCTTGAAATCTTCCTTGATCCGAGCCGCGCGCTCGGGGTTGTCGAAGGTTGGTTTGGTCAGGGTTGCCAGGATGAAGGTTGGGCAGAGCGGGTTCACCTGGATGCCCATCGGTCTCAACTCGGTCGCCATTGCCTTGGTAAAGCCTTCCACCGAGTGCTTAATGGAGGAATAGACCGCGCGGTCGACCCCGCCCACATGGTCCATCTGGCTGGAAATGTTGATCAGCGACCCCGGCCTTCCGGCGGCCGGGTCCTTGGCCACTGCCTGAGTCAGGAAATAGGCACCCCTGACGTTCAAGTCCGCAACTGCCCCGAAATCGGCCTCGACCGTGTCGAGCGCGGGAGTGTGCCGCGCCAGCCGGGCAGAGTTGACCAGCGCGTCATCCGACCGCGCGGCCACGACAACATGGGCGCCAGCCTCGGCCTGGGCTACGGCGCACGCCAGGCCGACACCGGAGGAGGCGTCGGCAACCAGTGCAAATTTGCCATCGAACCGAAACGAGGGCGCACGGGGCAGGCTCATGCCAGAGCCCTTCCAGTGTCGGGGTCAAAGCCGACCCGCGCCTTGTTGAATTCGCGTAGTCGCTCGAACGGGCGCACACCGATCTGGTCGTACATGTCGAGCATGTCTACCAACACCCAGTTCTCGCGGATCAGGCCGTTCTCGAGCCGCCAGAAGTCCAGGCTGCGCATCGTGATCTTCTTTCCCGTCGGCGCGATCCCAAGCCACCCCGGTTGGGAGATCGTCTGGACCATGTTCGGCCAACCGGTCACCGCTGCGTAGTTCCTGTCCCCGAAGAAGTGGTAGGTGATCTCGTCGAGATACTGACCCCGATCGGGCATCCCGGCCAGGAACGGAATCTGGTGCCAGTCCCGGAACCCCTTGATGCCGCGCCCCGTACCTATCCCCGACGGGCCGTACCAGTTCATCCGCGGGTGCCAGAACCGCTCCATCTCCATGACCTCCGGACCCCCTTCTGACGGATGCTTCTTGAGATGGGCGAGCATGTCGACAATGTGCTGGCGGGTCGCGGTGCTGGCCGGGGCGTCATATGGGCCGGGCACCAGACCGTCATGGGTCGCCGGGCCCGGGATATGCCACTCCCGCCCCAGCGGCGGGGCCAAGGGCCACGCGTCGGCCTGCATCATCACCTCGGGGATGTCCCATAGCGCCTGAAATTCCACGACCTTGTCGCCATCGAAGCGGTAGAACTCGTGAAATCTCATGGTGACCTGATGACCGGTGGGCGGGATGTCTAGCCAGGGGTTCAGAAACGTCCCGGTATAGTATCCGCCGCAGCCGACCCAGTCGTTTCCGTGTTCATCGGGTCCGGCCATGACGATGTAATCGCGCCGCTCGAGGTCGGGCCAGGCGGCGAAGAGCGGAGCGTAGGCGGCCTCATAGAAAGCATCAGGCCCAGACAGGTCGCCAAATGGACTGCAATGGCGAAACAGCGCCTTCGGGGCGATCTCGGCGAGGCTGCTGCGCACGCCCGCCTCCGAGAAATCGTATTGGGCAGCACGCAAGGGGGTAATCAGCGCCTTTTGGGTGGTTTGGGTATCAGTCATCTCACACCTGTGTCTTGGGCGCGGAGGCGCGGCCCTGCGGCGCCCGCCCCCTCGCCCTATGTCATTCGGAGGCTGCGCGGTACGGGGCCCCTTCGCCATAAGGCACGTTCACACCGCCATAGCGGCGGACGCGGACGTTGCATTGTTCGGCGTGGCCAACGAAACCCTCCAGCATGCACAGCCGTGATCCGTATTCGCCGATCAGGGCCGCGGCCTCGTCGGTGGTGACCTTCTGGTAGGAATGGGTCTTGAGGAACTTGCCCACCCAGAGCCCGCCAGTATAGCGCCCAGCCTTCTTCGTAGGCAGCGTATGATTGGTGCCGATCACCTTGTCTCCGTTGGCGACGTTGGTGCGTGGGCCAAGGAACAACGCCCCGTAGCCGTGCATTTTCTCAAGATACCAATCATCGCGGTCGGTCATGATCTGCACATGCTCATAAGCCATGTCATTGGCCACGGCGAGCATCTCGTCATGGCTGTCGCAGAGGACCATGTCGCCATAGTCGCGCCAGCTGGCCGACGCGGTTTCTACGGTCGGCAGCATGCCCAGTAACCGGTCGATCTCGGCCAGCGTGGCCTCGGCCAGCTTGCGAGAGTTGGTAATCATGCAGGCGGGCGAATTGTAGCCATGCTCGGCCTGGCCGAGCAGGTCGGTCGCGCAAAGCTCGGAATCGACGGTGTCGTCGGCGATCACCATGGTTTCGGTGGGCCCCGCGAACAGGTCGATGCCGACGCGACCGAAAAGCTGGCGCTTGGCCTCGGCCACAAAGGCGTTGCCGGGGCCGACCAGCATATGCACCGGATCAATCGTCTCGGTCCCGATCGCCATGGCGCCGACGGCCTGGATGCCGCCCAGAACGTAGATCTCATGTGCGCCGCCCATGTGCATGGCAGCCACGATCGCCGGGTGCGGGCCGCCATCGACCGGCGGGGCTGACGCCACGATGCGCGGCACACCGGCGACGCTGGCGGTTAGCACCGACATATGCGCGCTGGCCACCATCGGGAACTTGCCGCCGGGCACGTAACAGCCGACCGATTGCACTGGGATGTTACGGTGGCCGAGGATCACGCCGGGCATAGTTTCCACCTCGATATCGGTCATCGAGGCGCGCTGCGCCTCGGCAAAGCCCCGGATCTGGTCCTGCGCGAACCGGATGTCGGCCATGTCGCGGACCGAAACCTTCTGCATCGCAGCCTCGATCTGGCTTTCGGTCAGGCGAAAATGGTCAGGGGCGTAATTGTCGAACTTCTGGCTCAGCTCGCGCACCGCGGCATCGCCGCGGGTTTCGATGTCGGCCAGCGTCACCTCGACGACGGCGCGGACCTTGGCGTCATCTTCGGCGCGTGCAGCTTCGGGTTTGCCCCGTTTCAGGTATTCGATTGCCATGTCCTCACCCTTGCGGTTCGGGCCGGGGCGCCACGCGGTCGCCCCGGTCGAATGCTTCCCAACCGTGGCCATCGAACACGTCGACGCCAAGTTGCGCCAACACGTGCGGGAAATCGACCATCACCCAGTTGTCGGTGATCTTGCCATCCTCGACCTTCCAGAAGTCCATGTAGCGGATCTCGACCCGCCTGCCGGTCGGTGCCACCCCCATGAACTCGCCGGAATGCGTGGCCTCTTGACGCCCAAAGGCGGCAGCCCATTCGCCCATGTAAAGCCGGGCCTCGTCGATGCAGACCTTGTCAGAAAACGCAGCCTGGAACGGGCGCTGCCAGTTATTCTGGAACTCGGTCAGACCGATCTTGGTACCGCAGCCCTGATTGCCCATCCAGCGAAATCCGTCGGCAAAGAACTGCCCGATATCGTCGATGCGGTGGTCATTGAGACCATCGACCATACCTTCTATGACGACGCGCGTGTCCTCGGTTTTGCTGAGGTCGGTGTCACGGCTAAGCGCCGCCTGTTCCGGGCGTGATCCCTTCATGCCGCGGCCCCTTCGGGCCCGATCAGTGCGGCCATCCGCGCAAAGACATCAACGCCGAGCTGCCGGTAGGGCGCAATCAGGGTGCCGACGGTGTTGCCGCCCAGGCCGATCCAGTTGCCCGACTGCCCAGCGCCCCAGCGCGGACCTGACATTACGATGAAATCGCGCCGCTCCATATCCGGCATCGCGGCGAGCAGGGAGGCATAGACGCGGGCCCACAAGTCTTCGGATCTGTTGACCCCCTGGGACGGGTGGCACAGCCGGATCTGCGCGTCGGGCGCAAAATGCCGGATCGGCGCCTCGCGGACGGGCCCGGCGCCACCGGCGTAAAGTGCCGCTCCGAGCGGGGCGAGACTGAACTTGTTGTCGTCGTGAACTGACATTCGTCCTAGCCTTTGACGGCCCCCGCGGTCAGGCCCGAAACGATCTGGCGCTGGAAGAACATGATAAGCACGAATAAGGGCGCCGTGGCCGAGACAACCGCCGCAACGGCGAACATCACGTTGCCGGCTTCTTGTGTTGTGCCAAGGAAGCTGGAGATCGCCGGGATCATCGTCTGATTTTCCGAGCTGAGCAGCATCGAGGTCACCGCGAAGTCGTTATAGGCAAGCAGGAAACTGAACAGGCCGGTGGTGATCACCCCGGGCCACATCACCGGGATGATGACGTGTCGGAATGCCTGGAAACGCGTACAGCCATCAACCATGGCGGATTCGTCCAAATCCTTGGGAATGTTCTTGAAGAACGAATGCAGCATCCACAGCGTGAAGGGCTGGTTGATCGCCACCAGAACGATGATCGTGGTGGGCAGGATACCCCAGATGTTCCATTCAAAGAATGGCAGCAGGTAGCCCGAGACCAACGTGATATGCGGCATCGCGCGGAAGACCAGTGCGATCATTAGGATCCAGAAGGCATAGCGGAAGCCAGACCGCGCCAGCGCGTAGCCGCCAAGCGTGCCGAAGGTCAGTGAAATGATAACCGTGAAGAACACCACAATACAGGTGTTCAAGACCGCGCGCCAGAACTCTTCCTGAACCCACGCGCCGTAGTAGCCACCAGTAGTGAAGGACCCGCCGGTTTCTTCCTGCGTAAACGTGCCCCGGATCGCGTTCATCCAGTCCGCCCGCGAGAAGAAATCGGCTTGAACCTTGAAACTGCCCCAGAGCGTCCAGAAGAACGGGAAGGCCGCGATCAGAACCCACAATAGCACGAGGCCAAGGGAGATGATGGTCAGAGGCGTGATACGCGATTGTGCCATGGTCGCCATGATGGTCTCCTCAGTGCGTTTTGCGGGTGAAGTCGCGGTAGGTGCGGATCAGCACCGGCGACAGAAGGATGACCACACCCAGGATCGTCATGATCGAGGTTGCGCCTGCGGAGCCGTAAAGCGGGTTCCCGCTTTCGCGAAGGTCCTGGAAGATGATGTAGCTAAGCGACTGGGCGTGCGCCTGAGCCTGGAAGCTGACGATCGGCTCGAACACTCGGAAGTTGTCCATCAACTGGATCAGCGTGATGAAAACCACGAGCGGCATCAGGTGCGGCACGACCACGTTGGTCATGCGCTGCCATTTGGTGGCTCCGTCTATCATCGCCGCTTCCATCGTTTCGTGGGGCACGGTTTGAAGTCCGGCGTAGAACACGATGAAACTGAAGGGGATGGACGACCAGATGCCGTAGACGATCAGCATGATCCACATGAGCGGTGTCGACGCCCTGAGACTAAGGGATGGATCATCTGCAATTCGTTGGATTGTCGCGCCAATAATCCCCTCCGCATCGACCATCCATAACAAGATCAGCGCGCCCACAAGCGGTGTCACGATCATCGGCAGAAGCGATACGAAGATGGTTGGCCCCTTCGCGATCTTTGGCAGATTGTTCACGCCAACAGCGACGGCAAGGCCAAGCACCAGAACAAAGGGCGTCACAACGAAGGTGTAGGTCAGCGTAAAGGCCAGCGCTGCATAGAACGGCAGGTTGTAAACCCGGCTGAAGAACTCGCCCCAAGTGTCGGTGGTGCGCCAGGCCTCTCCCAGTTGCTCAAACGCCAGATGGGACCGCCCGCCATAGGTGTTCAGACCGTTATACTGCCCCAAAGGCCGGTCCGCCTGCAGTGCCTGTGTGGCCTCCTGGTCGACCGTCGTTGTCTCGGTGCAGCCAAAGGGTCCGCAGCTTTCGGTCACGACCAGAACCTGCTCGTGTTCGATATGCAGGGACTGGATCAGGACCGACACAATCGGCAGCGCAATGAACAGAACCATCGCCGTAAGCGTCGGCAGGATGAACCAGAAGAAGCTGCGGTGTTTCATGGCGCGGACCTCGGCTTGACGGATGGGGCCCGTCGGATTTGACGGGTCGGGATCAGTGAGGAAAACGGGGGGCCAAACCAGACCCCCCAACTGGTCGCGTTACTGCAGGAAGCCTGCCTCGCGCGCCTGGGCTTCATAGGCCTCTTCGATGTCGGTTAGCGCTTGTTCGGCGCTTTCGTTGCCCTGTAGGAAGCCGGACAGTTCACCGTCGATCACGGTGTGCATCAAGCCCATCTGGGGAGCCATCGGGTAGGGCATGGCGCCTGCTCCCGCGGTCGCAGCTACGCCCGCAGCCGCCGGTCCCGGCTCGAAGCCGTCCAGAAGCCAGACGGCATCATCGTTGTTGCCCATGACCATGTCCGAAGTTAGGCCGCTTGCCAGCATGGCAAAGGTGGCCTCGGCTTCTTCATCGGGCACGTTGGCCGCGATGGTAAAGCCGTCCCACCACAGGGTCGCAGCGGGTGTGCCGCCCTCTTCGACGCTGGGGGCGGCCGCCAAAACGGTGTTCGAGGTCACTTCCTCGGACGCGCCCTCATCGTCCAGGATCACCGCTCCGCGCGAGCCCCACATGATGCCCATTGCGGCTTGACCTGCTTCCCAGACTGCCTGGGTTTCGTTCGACGCTTGGGTCAGGAAGTCGGGGTTGGTGTATTCCACCACGCGTGCCATCATCTCCAGCGCGGCAACACCTTCGGGGCTGTTGACGTTGGGCAGTGCTGTGCCCGGCTCGAAGTGCGAACCACCATGGGCCAGGAAGAACAGGTTGAACGCTTCACCCAGGTTCCAGCCGACCTGCATGTTCATCACGATGGGATGTTCCATGATGCCCGCTTCGCGGATGGCTTCGGCTGCGGTCAGCATTTCTTCAAAGGTCGAGGGCACTTCGTCAATGCCAACCTCGGCAAGAACGTCGGTGCGGGCGTACATGTGCTGACTGTTGGCCATGAACGCAATCGCCATCACATTACCGTCGATGGTAATCAGCTGGTGGGGTTCGATGTTTTCGCCATAGGCCTCAACGTAATCGTTGAGCGGACGGACAAGACCGTCGTTCATAAGCTGAACAAGTGTCGAGTTCGCCACGATCACCGAGCTGTATTCCGAGGGGTTGGGCGTGAGCGCCGCGTTCATGATCTGGCGGGCTTCGGTGGTGTGGTTGCGCACGATCTCACCTGCACCCGCACCACAGTTTGCTTCCGCCTCATCGACGACGGCGTGGATCGCCGGGAAGTCGCTGGCCAGGATGCGGATCGACGCGCCGTCGGGGCCGCAGCTTTGCGCCATGGCCGAGGTGCCCATCATGGCCGCGGCAGCGCCTAGCACCAGTACATTGGAAAGTTTCATTTTTTTCTCCCTATCTTGATATCGTTCGGGATGCGCCTTGCAACCACGCATCTCGGGTTGGTCCCGGCGGAGCCCCACCAGGGTCAATGGGCATCAGCCCCTCATTCGCGCACCGGTCTTCCCATCGAAGAGGTGGCAAATCTCGTTAGGCACGCTGATCGAAACCACATCCTCAATCTCGGCGCGGAAGCTCTTGTCAGCACGGACGCTGACCAGCGCGCCGCCGATCCGGACGGTGACCATGGTGGCGTCGCCCAAAAGCTCAAGCGTGTAGATCGGCGCATTGATCTGGCCGCCGCTAGACACAACCTGCGCGTCCTCGGCCCGGAAGCCGAGCGTCATCGGGCCATCGGGTACGGGGAGGCCCGAGATCGACGTGTTCTCGGCTGAGAAAGCGCCGCCCGAAGCCGTCCCGTCGATCAGATTCATGGCCGGGTTGCCGATAAAGCTTGCCACAAAAGTGTTGGCCGGGCTGTCATAGATATCGGTGGGGCTGCCCACCTGCTGCACAACGCCGGCCTTCATGACCACGACGCGGTCGGCAAGCGTCATGGCCTCGATTTGGTCGTGGGTCACGTAAACGGTGGTCACCGCCAGTTCGTGGCTGAGGTTCTTGATCTGCGCCCGTGTCGACACGCGCAGCTTGGCATCGAGATTCGATAACGGCTCATCCATCAGGAACACGTTGGGCTGGCGAACGATGGCGCGGGCCAGGGCCACGCGCTGGCGTTGACCACCCGAGAGCGCTGCCGGCTTGCGGTGCAGAAAATCGTCCAGCTCCACCATGGCCGAGGCGCGGCGGACCTTTTCGTCATGGGTCGCCGGGTCCACGCCGCGCACCTTTAGGGGGAAGCGGATGTTTTCGTAGACGTTCATGTTGGGGTAGAGCGCGTAGCTCTGGAACACCATCGCAACGTCGCGGTCCTTGGGCTCCAGGTGCGTCACGTCGCGGCCATCGATGGTGATCTGGCCATCAGAGGGGTCTTCCAGCCCCGCGATCATCCGCATGGTGGTGGTCTTGCCGCAGCCCGATGGCCCCAGAAGAACAAGGAATTCGCGGTCTGGAATTGTCAGATCGAACTTGTCGACCCCGACGAAGTTGCCCCAACGCTTTGACACGTTTCGCAGTTGGATCTCGGCCATTGAGGCTCCTCCCGGTGAGATCAGATGGCGTTTTTGCAAACGCATGCAAAAAGCCTAGACGGGGCTGCGTCATTTTGGCAAGGATTTTTGCAAGCGAATGCATGGCTGCGGGAAAAAGAGCGCATGGTAGATTTTCAGGCCGCGAAACAGCTGATACGCGACTGCCACGCGGCAATGGATGCGGCCGCGCCCGCCGATGTCCCCGCGGTCCTTGCAAGCTTCATGGCACCCAAGGCGATCTGGAGAGGCTTTCACCCGTTCAATGAACTAGTCGGTCCCGAGGCGGTCGCCACCGAGTTTTGGCAACCGCTTAGGGCGTCGCTGGCGCGGATGCAGCGACGCACTGACATCTTCATGGCCGGCCGCAACGAGATGGATGGGTTCCAATCCGTGTGGGTTGTATCGATGGGCCACCTGATGGGTCTGCTTGACGCCGCGTGGCTCGGGATCCCACCGACCGGCAAGATAGCCTTTCTTCGGTATTGCGAATTCCACAAGGTCGAAGACGGCAAGATCACCGAAACGGCCATGTATTTCGACATTCCGCATCTCATGATGCAGGCCGGGCTACACCCCTTTCCGCCCCAGACCGCGGCGCATCTGGTGCAGCCTGGCCCGATGACCAATGACGGGCTGCTGTTTGACCGACAGCCCGAAGCCGAAGCGACTGCCACGCTGGCAGCGATCAACGCCATGATTTCGGATCTGGGCAGCTGGCACCTGGGGCTGCCGTTGGAAGAGGAGCTGGCCCGCACGTGGCATGACGACATGGCGTGGTGGGGTCCGGCCGGAATCGGTGCGACCTACACGATCGAACGCTACGCAAAGCAGCATTCCGGCCCCTTTCGCGCAGCGTTTTCGGATCGCTCTGCCACCACCCATATTTGCCGCATGGCCGAGGGGCATTACGGCGGATTTTTCGGCTGGCCGAATTTCACGGTGCAGCATCTGGGTGGGTTCATGGGAATGCCGGCTTCAGCTGCGCCAGGCGAAATGCGCGTGATCGACATCTATCGGCGCCAAGGCGACAAACTGGCCGAAAACTGGATCTTCATCGACCTGCTGCATTTCTGGAAAACCCAGGGCGTCGACATCCTCGACCGCATGGCACAGGTTCCGCGCACATGACCGACGCTCATCACCAGCTGTGGACGATGGAGGCTGTCCACTACCCGTGGCTGATGGCCATAGGCGTGGAGCGGGTTCTTCGGCGATCCGACCCCGATCCGGCGCCCATATCTGGTCGACGAATTCCGTGCCGAAGCCGAGGTAATAACGCGCTCCTTCCGTATCAAGGTAGGCGCCCAAGCCGGGCTGGCCGAGGCGCGATGGGTGCAACAGGTGACCGACACCACCCCGACTGGCCCTTGGTCCAGGTGGTGTTCTGCGATCCGACCACTTCGGGTCTGAAAACGAGGCTGGACACCTTTCCGACATTGCCTTCTGTGCGCGGGGAACGCCTGATCGACGGTCGGGCATCTGGCGAGGATGCTCGGACCGGGAGCAACACGTTTTTGGATGATCCCCGGTTCAACGAAGGGTTAGCGCGGGGCCGGGCACCGCGGGTTGAGCTTTGACCTGCAACTTATCCCCGAGTTGATGGAAAAGACGGCCCACGCCCCAGACCAGGCACCTGAGACACAGGTCGCGCTTGCGCCATACCGGATCCCCCCAAGACCGCAGCCCAGAGGGGCCCGCGTTTTGGGCGGGCGAATTGACTCATCTGGCCGGCCGAGCGTATCGGCCCCCTCGTCGAGGTCGTGCTGGACCAGTACGACGAAGATCGCATGATGTTCGGGTCCAGCTTTCCGGTCGACAAGCTCTACTCTAGGTACCTGCAGATCACGGAAGTCTATCGAAAGCTGATCCCGCCATGCGCCTACGCGGCAGCCTTTGGATCAACGGCGACGCGCTTCTATCGCTTGGCTGATGTCAAAGACGTCGCGTTTTGCGGAATGCATTAGAGTGAGCTGGAATTCTTGGATAGCTTCCGGCACGGTTCAAGCAAATCTCAGCTCCTGCCTGCCGGGTTGGGTTTCGTCCAGTCTTAGCCGATAGGCCGCGGCTGGCGGTTTGCCACCGATGGCGGATTGCGGGCGCTAGCGATTGTAGCACCCGATCCATTTGCCCACGCTCGCTCTTGCTTCTGATCCTGTTTACTTCGCAGATCAGCGCAACTGTCCGCTTTTGGCAACGCACTTTTCTGCGGATTGGACGCAGCGAATGACCGCTTCCCGCCCTTAGAGATTTTCTGCCGGCCTGATCGATCGATTGATCAGCGCCAAACCCGATCGACTCATATAGCTAGAGGCGCGGGCAGCCCGAGGCCCAGTGTTAAACACCAATACCAAACCAGGTGAAATCGCCAGTGCAGCAATTGTTGACAGGCGGTTTCAGACACCGCCAGCCTTGCTCGCATTTAACCGAGAGCCTTTTGTTCTAATTGACTTGACGATCTCTATAGGTTGTCCATCACGCAGCAAGATAGATTTGAACGCCCTGTTTTCATGTATTTTTTTTCTTGTTTAGACACCACAGCCACGGGGAAGCGCACAAATCTTCCCATGTGATTAAGAGATGTCAGCCTGATACAAAAACCGGTCCGAGCTCGGTGCTGTCACCCCCCCCCCCGCAAACAACGCGCGCAAAAATCTGATGACCGACGCCGGTGGCAACCCGTATCTGGTTAACTTTCGCTTCCCCCCCTTAGCTTGTGGGGTCGGTGTCTCTCACGTTCTCAGAACTGATGGTATGGTAAGATGTATATATGGCCCAGATTTTGCGCGGTCGATCTTTGGTTTCTATGGCGCGAATGGCGAGACTTTGTCCTGCCAAACGCCCAAAATCTGCATAGCCTGGCGCGATAAGGAAGCCATGGGGTGCAAGGTTATGTGGCAGGGGTTTTGTATTTGAAGCTGTTCTGGGCGCGCATGCCGTCGCGTGGAAGATGCGTTAGCGCCCAATGGGCGGACTGCCCCATCCCGTCGGGTCCCAAGCAATGCCCCCGTGTCTTGATCAAGAAACCTGCGGCTTCCAACTCCTGATAGTAGCGCGCCACGGTGTTCCGACTGCAGTTCAAGCGCGCAGCAGCCAAACGGTGGGACAAGAAAAGACGCCCATTGTTGTAGCCGTTGTAAACGCGGATCAGCTCCCAAAGAAGGGCACGGGAACCTAAGCCAAGGTCACGATATGCGCCATGCTCAAAGATCCAACCATCGAGCTTCAGAAAGCTTGGTTTGTTTCCGTGTTGGTCACCGCGGGGCATGTTGCAACTCCGATGCAGGATCCACGCGTCGGGCGTTTGCCCAAGAGTTCAAGTCAGCGCCATGATAGAAAATCTTGCGTCCAAGACGGTAGTATGCGGGCGACCTTCCGTGGTGGCGAAGCTGCGCTTGCCGCGCCCGGTTTCCTAGGAGTTTGACGATCTCGGGATCATCCGGTGCGTAACTCCGGGTTTCGTCGAAGAAGTTTGGCATAGGCTCGTCTCGCTCGAATTATGATTGCCTAAACACACTCAAGCTGAATTGCCCTAGTTCGAGCAAGCACGAGAAATCAGTGCTAAAGCGGCTCTCTCAAATCCAGAAACCGCTTAAGCGGTTTTCCGAAATACCGCGTCATATCGAGACTTATACGGATCCTCGGACCTGATGATGATCAGGTAATTGTCGCGCTGACCGCTCCCTTGCGTCCACAGTTCGGGGTTTTGTGCTACAGCGTTTTCGAACGCCTGACCGACCAGCCGTTCTTCGCTAATTTGCGGAAACAAGTGCCCAAGGGCTTCTATCTGTCCAACGAATGATCCGATGCGCTTAGCCTTGTTTGAGGACGATTTCGCTCCTCCTAAACGCCCTCGCTTGGCATCATCTTTTCCCTTACTGACGGCGACATACTCCGCTTCTTTTGTCATGAGCGATGAAAAGCTGGCCCCTATCTCCAGACTACACTTGGACAACGCGTTCAGTTCAACTTGCTGGATCAATGCTTCAGATGGGCGTTGACTACCTGGGTCAAATAAAACTGACAGTTGATTAAAGTAGCTATCGACTTGATAGAGAATGTTGAAGCTGTGCCAAAGAGGAGAAAACGGATCGATCTCTCCAAGAGCAAAATCCACCGTAAGTTGGTAATACTGCTTGGTGTCGGTTTGGCTTTTACGGCGAACAACCGCGGCACGCGCGTCCTCGATATCTGACGGCTTGATCCCTTCAGGCGGACTGTTTTCGTCGAGGGTTACGAGCACGTTTCTGCTGATCGTCGCCTTCCCGACTTGGAGTCTTTCGAGCCTCGCTTCAGAAATTTGCTCGAAAAATCTTTGCTCTTCTTCTTTTGCTTCGGTGGCGTGCTTGCTTGCGGCTTTTGGTGCGTGTCTACCAAACTGGCGGGGATCCGGCAGCCCCTCGACCCCCAAGTCTCTGAGCACAGAAACCGCCTTCGCGATCGGCTTGGCGAATAGTTCCTCAGCAGAAACAATGTGCCGATCCGAGCGGTTGTGAAGCCAACTCTGCGCGCCCTCCAAAAGGCGCGCAGCACCTGCTATTTCGCTGCTTGTTGCCTCCTCGGGACGGATAAAATCCGTGTAGGTTTCCATCCCGTCACCAAACTGCCTTTGGGGCACAACGCTCTCTAGGATCGCAATCATTTCCCGCAATTCGGATTCAGGTAAACTGGTGATCCCAACAACCTGCCAATACTTCCCGGCCTCTAACAGTTCGCGCCAGCCGTGCTCTTGCTCATCCTTTTCTGGCATCAAGAGTTCCTTCAGCACTCGAAACGTGATTCGCTACATACCAAGCCCACTCCGCCATCAACTTTCGCCTATGATCCAAGAGGTCGGACCGCGCATAGGCACGCTCCACGTCTGATCCGACCTTGTGCGCCAGACATAACTCCGCCACCTCCCGCGGCGCCATCGCAACCTCAGCTGCCCAATCTCTGAAACTCGAACGAAAACCATGTACGGTGACGCCTTCGACGCCCATACGACGAAGCAACATCAGCATAGACATATTCGACAGCGGTTGATGGCGCTTCTGCCCTTCGAAGACAACATCACTCTTCAGTTCACGAAGTGGTTCAAGTAGAGCCAGCGTCTCGGGCACAAGTGGCACGCGATGCTCCAGCCCGGTCTTCATTCGAGCTGCAGGAATGGTCCATATCTCCGCTTCGAGATTGAACTCATCCCAGGTCGCACCCAAAACCTCTCCAGTGCGAAGCGCCGTGAGGCAGGTCATTTGTAACGCCTTTGCTGCAATTGCTGTTCTCGTGGACAAACGGGCGTAAAGAGCGGGGACCTCGCGCCAAGCCATCGCCTTATGATGAATCGGTTGGGAGGTCACCGTCGGCAGCACCCCGGCATCTTTGATCTCAGTCACAGGGTTCTCTCCTGTCCGAAAGCCCTTGGCTTTGGCGACATCGAGGACGACTTTCATGCGCTGAGACAGCCGACGGGCAGTTTCGTGCTTTTCAGTCCAGACTGGCGAAAGACACATCAGCACTTCTGCGGTGCCTACGGCATCGACCGGCATTCGGCCGATTTTGGGGAAGGCATAGTCGCGCAGAGTGTTGATCCACTGCTGGCCATGCTTCTGATTCTTCCATTTTGGCATTCGCTCGAGATGAGCCTGCTTCGCGATCTCTTCAAAGGTCGGAATAGATTGACTTTTTTGAAAGCGAGGATTGATGCCCTGCCGCGCCATCCGCCTATATTCAAGCGCACGATCGCGCGCTTCGCCAAGCGTGACAAAGGATGCACTGCCCAAGCCGAAATCAGTCCTAAGTGGGCCGCCTCACTTGTTTCGTTTTCCGGCAACCACCACCCTCACGACCCACCGGCGGGCTCCTGATGGATCGACAACTAAGTACAACCCATTCCCGTCACCGTGACGTCCGGGACCAAGGTGAGCGACAAGCTTGCGCGTTAGTTTACCAGAGAGCGCCAAACCAATACCACATTACATACCACACATGGTATGAATAGCAGAGAAAATCTACATAAGCGAGTGCAACAACTGCACCCCAAATCGTCCAAATAATTCAACAAAATATGAGTGGAAGAGGCACCCAACACAAACTGCTGATAATGTATGGTGGCGGAGGAGGTGGGATTCGAACCCACGGTACGCTTTCACGCACGCCGGTTTTCAAGACCGGTGCATTCGACCACTCTGCCACTCCTCCGCAGCCGAACCCTCTCCTACGGGGCGCAGTGCGATTCTAAAAGGTCACGCTGACGGCGTTTTACCGCCCGCCCCTGCACAGCGGGTTCCCAGAAGGCCCCGAACCCGCTATTATCCGACCAAATACAAGACCCGGCGCAAGACCGGATAAGAAAAACCCCCGGCGCAAAAGACGCCAGTGAGTGCGGGACCGAGCAGTTATGACCCTTACCCAACGCCCCTATTCCGTGGCCCGTCTTGGGCTATTTGTGGCTTCGATGCTGGCGCTCTCGGCCTGCACGGAGGAGTTTCAGCCTTTCGGCACCCGCGACGCGACAGGGGATGGGCCAACGCCCATTGGCGCCACGCGCCTGGTCGAACGGGACGTGGAAGCGCCCGAGGTCTTTCAGGTCTCCGAAGATGGGCTTTGGGATGGCCGCCCGTCGCTTGGTGGGGTTTGGGTCGCGCACCCATCGGCCACCGATCCGGAACGGGTGATCATCCGCAATGAGGAAAACGGGCGGTTTGTCATCGGCGCGCTCTTCCGGCGTGAACGGGAAAATCCGGGGCCTGAACTGATGGTGTCGTCAGATGCTGCAGCCGCGCTCAATGTGCTGGCCGGCGACCCGACCATGCTAAACGTCACCGCCTTGCGGCGGGAGGAAGTGTCGGAACCCACCGCGGCACCGGCCACCGATGCGCCCGTCGCGGTTGCCGACGCCCCTGCCGTTGAGACGCCCGAAATCACCAGCACCAGCCTAGAAGACCCGATCGCCGCGGCCGCGGCCGCCATCGAAGCCAGCGAGATTGAGGCCGCGACCCGCGCAACCGCCTCGGCCGAACCGGTTGAGGCCACGCCCGCCGTTGCAACCGCACCCGCGCCTGCGGCCACCCCTGCGGCCGCCTCCTCGCTTGAGCGGGCTTATGTCCAAATCGGCATCTTCTCTGTGCAAGAAAACGCCACCAATACCGGTCAGGCCTTGCGCGGGGTCGGACTTGTGCCCACGATCTATGATCAGACCTCGAACGGTCGCCGCTTCTGGCGCGTGGTCGTGGGCCCGGCAAATTCCACAGAAGATCGCAGCGCGATCCTGGACTCGGTACGCGAATTGGGCTTTGAGGACGCATATTTCGTTCGGCGGTAACGCCATAACGCCTTGGGATCCATGATCGCTGCCATCTCTGCTTTTGCCCGCCGCGCTTCGGCCTTTGCCCTTGCTGCCCTTCTGGCCTGTGCCGCCCCGGCCCTGGGCCAGGGGTTTCAGACCGAAGCCGAAGCCGCCTATGTGATTGATCACAACACCGGCCAGGTTCTGCTGGCGCATAACGCAGATATCCCGCTGCCCCCAGCTTCGATGTCGAAGCTGATGACCCTGCTGATGACATTCGAGGCCATCGCCGATGGGCGGCTGACCTTGGAAACCCGACTCCCGGTCAGCCAAGCCGCGATGGATTACGGCGGTTCGACCATGTTCTTGAACACATCTGATCGGCCCACGGTCGAGGAATTGATCTTGGGTGTGATTGTGGTCTCGGGCAATGATGCCTCCGCCGTTTTGGCCGAAGCGCTCAGCCCCGATGGAACCGAGGCCGGTTTCGCAAATCTGGCCACCGAACGTGCCCGTCAATTGGGCATGGCGCAGACGACGCTACGCAATTCCAACGGCTGGCCCGCGGCGGGCCATGTGATGAGCATGCGCGACCTGGGCATTTTGGCCGAAGAGATCATCACCGAACATGCTGATCTCTATCGCTATTTCGCGGTGACCGAGTTCGATTACGAAGATCGCGCGCCCGCCAACCGGTTTAACCGCAACCCGATTCTCGGCATGGGCATTGGGGCAGACGGGCTCAAAACCGGTCATACGCAGGAGGCGGGGTATGGTCTGGTCGGATCGGCCGTTCAGGGTACGCGACGCGTCACCTTTGTAATCACCGGCCTGCCCAGTTCCGAGGCGCGCAGCCGCGAATCCGAGCGCATTCTTTCCTGGGCCTTCCGCCAATTTGTCGAACGCGAGGTTGTGACCGAGGGCGTCGAGGTCACGCGCGCCCCGGTCTTCATGGGCGCGGGCGATAGCGTTGGCTTGGCGCCCGCCGAAAGTCTGAACCTGCTGGTTCCTGTCGCCATCGAAGCCGGGCTGGACGCCGAGCTCACCTATACCGGACCCATCGCTGCCCCCGTCACCCAAGGTGACGTGTTGGGTGAGATGGTCATCCGCATGGGCGAAGAAGACGGGGCCGAATACCGCATCCCCCTGGTTGCCACCGAAACCGTTGAACAGGGTGGGCTGCGCGTGCGCCTGATGACCGCCGCCCGTGATGTCATGCACCAGGTCTTTGGCCCGCCTCCATCCCCGGCAGGTGGATGATGAACCGGGGCAAAGGCGGGCTGTTCATCAGCTTTGAAGGTATCGATGGTTCGGGCAAATCAACCCAAGCCCGGCTACTGGCGGAAACGCTTAAGGCCCAGGGCCTGCCGGTGTTGCTGACGCGCGAACCCGGCGGTTCGCCCGGCGCCGAAGAAATCCGTGCCCTGGTTTTGCAAGGCGATCCAGACCGCTGGTCGGCGGAAACCGAAATCCTGCTGTTCACAGCTGCGCGGCGCGATCACCTTGAACGCACGATTGAACCGGCCCTAGCCGAGGGCAAGATCGTTATCTGCGACCGCTTTGCCGATAGTACCCGCATGTATCAAGGCACCTCTCGCGGCGATTTGCGGGCGATGGTCGATCAACTGCATGCGCTTATGATCGGCCGCGAACCCGATCTGACCATCCTGATCGATATGGACCCCAGCGCCGGGCTGGCCCGCGCCAAAGGCCGCGCCGGGATCGAAGAACGGTTCGAAGATTTCGGCCTGCCCTTGCAGGAAAAAATGCGCGCAGGGTTCTTGGCACTGGCCAAAGCCGAACCTGACCGTTTTCGTGTGATCGATGGCGCAGGCGCGCCTGAGGCCGTGGCCCAGAACGTTCTGAAAATCGTCTCCACCGCCCTGCCTTAGCCCCAGCCCCTGCCCTCGCACAGCGCACCGGGTCATGCTAGGTCTCAGCCCATGAGTGACGACACCCCACCCGAAGCCGACCGATTGATGGACGCGCCGCATCCGCGCGAGACAGCGCAGCTATTCGGGCAGGCCCAGGCTGAGGCTGCGTTTCTATCGGCGTTCAATTCGGGCCGCCTGCCCCATGCCTGGCTTTTGACTGGGCCCGAAGGCATCGGCAAAGCCAGCTTTGCCTGGCGCGCCGCGCGGTTTTTGCTGGCGACGCCCAATGACGATGGTGATGGTCTTTTCGGTGCACCACCCCCGCCCGAGACGATGGATATCGACCCCGAGCATCCGGTGGCCCATCGCATCGCCGCGCTCAGCGAACCCGGACTTTGTCTGATCCGGCGCCCTTGGGATGAGAAAACCAAACGCCTCAAAACCCAACTGACTGTGGATGAGGTGCGTACGCTGAAATCCTTTTTCGCCATGTCGGCGGGCGGCAATGGGCGGCGGGTGGTGATCGTCGACAATGCGGATGAGATGAACACAAGCGCGGCCAACGCGCTGCTGAAAGAGCTGGAAGAGCCGCCAAAAGACGCGGTTTTGTTTCTGATCAGCCATCGCCCCTCGGGCCTGTTGCCAACCATCCGATCGCGCTGCCGGGTGTTGCGCTTTGCGCCACTGGGGGCGGATGATCTGTCTTGGGCGCTGTCGCAGGCGGGCCAGCCCGCGCCTGAGAATGCCGACGCGCTGGGGCGGCTGGCGGGCGGTTCGGTGGGTGAGGCAATCCGCTTGATGCAAGCTGACGGTCTGGCGCTTTATGCCGATCTGGTTGGGCTGGCCGCCACCCTGCCCCGCATGGATCGCCCCTTGGCCCTGCGCCTGTCCGAAGCGACAGCGGGCCGCGACAATGATCGGTTTGATCTGACACTTAGCCTGCTCGACCGACTGCTATCTCGTCTGGCACGGCAAGGCAGCACCGGCCAAACCCCGCCCGAGATTGCACCGGGCGAGGCGGAAACGCTGGCCCGGCTATCGCCCGATGCCCATTCCGCGCGCGCTTGGGCCGATCTGGCCGCCACGCTCACCGCCAAGGCGCGGCGTGGCAAATCGGTCAACCTTGACCCCGCCACGCTCGTGTTCGATATGTTCCTGGAACTTGACCGGATGGCCGCGCGCCTGCCGGCTTAACCCGCCCGCAGATCGCCCGGAATGTCCCAGACACCACCCCAAATCGTCGATAGCCATTGCCACCTGGATTTCCCGGATTTCGCCGAGGAATTACCGCAGGTGATCGACCGCGCCGTGGCCGCTGGGGTGGCCCGAATGGTGACGATCTGCACCAAGCTGCGGCTGGCGCCCCAGGTCCGATCCATCGCCGAGGCGCATGGACCGGTGTTCTGGGCCGCAGGCACGCATCCTATGTCGGCTGCGGATGAACCGATGGCCCATATTGAAGAACTTGAGGCGCTGGCCAAACACCCGAAATTCGTGGGGATCGGTGAAAGCGGGTTGGATTACCACTACACCGCCGAAAGCGCCGGGGTGCAGCAAGAAAGCCTACGGGTTCATATCGAAGCCGCGCGGCGCACCAACCTGCCCTTGATCATCCACGCGCGCGCCGCCGATGACGACATGGCCCGTATCCTGACCGAAGAACACCGCGCGACCCCCTATAGCTGCGTCATGCATTGTTTTTCCTCTGGCGCAGGCTTAGCTCAAGCGGCCCTTGATCTGGGCTTTTATCTGTCGATGTCGGGCATCGCCGCCTTTCCCAAATCGACCGAGCTGCGCGAGATTTTTGCCGCCGCCCCAATTGAGCGCATCCTGGTGGAAACCGACGCGCCCTATCTTGCCCCCCCGCCCTATCGCGGCAAGCGGAATGAGCCTGCATATACCGCCTTTACCGCGCGGGTTGGGGCTCAGCTTTTTGGTCTGTCTGAAGCCGAATTTGCGGCCCAAACCACCGCGAATTTCGACCGCTTGTTCTGGAAAGCCGCCGCATGGGAAAGGGCCGCCTGATGGCCGAGCTGCGCTTTACCATCTTGGGCTGCGGCTCGTCCGGCGGTGTGCCGCGCCTGGGCGGGGTTTGGGGCGATTGTGATCCGGCGGAGCCGAAAAATACCCGCCGCCGCTGCTCGATGCTGATCCAGCGCATCAGCGAGGAAGGCGAAACCGCTGTTCTGATCGACACCTCACCAGATCTGCGCCAGCAGCTTTTGGATACGGGCATCGGGCGCTTGGACGCGGTTGTCTTCACCCATGCCCATGCCGATCATGTCCACGGCCTGGATGATCTGCGCATGATCGTGTTCAACATGCGCCAACGGCTGCCTGTTTATGCTGACGGCCAGACCCAAAACGATCTGCTCAGCCGGTTTGGCTATGCCTTTGTGCAACCGCCAGGCTCGGCCTATCCCCCGATCCTCGATCTGCACGCAATCAATGGCGATGTGGTGATCGATGGCGCGGGCGGGCCGATCACGCTCACCCCGTTTGAGGTGACCCACGGCAATATCGATGCGCTCGGGTTCCGCGTCGCGGACCTCGCCTATCTGCCCGATGTCTCGGATATTCCCGAGGATGTCTGGCCGGTGTTGACCGACCTGGACTGCTGGGTGCTGGACGCCCTGCGCCGCACGCCCCACCCAAGCCACGCCCATTTGGAAAAATCCCTGGAATGGATCGCGCGCGCCGCGCCGCGCCGCGCGGTGCTGACCAATATGCATATCGATCTGGATTATCAGACCGTGCTGGCAGAAACCCCCGATCACATCGTGCCGGCCCATGATGGGCTGGTGCTGAGCTATCAGGTCTGAATGGGCGCGCTTCTGTCTGTCGTTCTTCCGGTCTTCCTGGTGGTGGGGGCTGGGTATATCGCGGTTTGGCGCGGGCTGTTTTCGGATGCCGGTGTCGACGGGTTGATGATCTTCACCCAGAAATTCGCCATCCCCTGCTTGCTGTTTTCCGCCATCGCCACCCTGGACCTAGGCCAGGAATTCGAATTTAGCATCCTCTTCAGTTTCTATGCCGGTTCCACCGCCTGTTTCTTTTTGGGCCTGTTCGGCGCGCGCATGATCTTTGGTCGCCCCTGGCCCGATTGCGTGGCCATCGGGTTTTCGGCGCTTTTTGCCAATACCGTGCTGCTGGGCCTGCCCATCACGGAACGCGCTTATGGGGTCGAGGCCCTGGGCCCGAACTTTGCCATCATCGCGCTGCACGCACCGTTTTGCTATTTCCTGGGGATCACCACGATGGAGATTGTCCGCGCCCAATCAAACACGCCTGGGCGGCTTGTGCTGCAGATTGGCAAGGCGATGTTTTCCAACGCGCTGATGATCGGGATCATCCTTGGCTTTGCCGTGAACCTCAGCGGCCTGCCAATCCCAACGGTGGTCGATGAGGCGCTGGGCCTGATGATCCGCGCCGCGCTGCCCGCCGCCTTGTTTGGCCTGGGCGGTGTGCTTTATCGCTACAAGCCCGAGGGTGATATGTGGGTGATCGCCTTTGTTTGCGCCCTGTCGCTGCTGCTGCATCCGATCATCGCTTACACGCTGGGGCAGACCCTGGCGGGCCTCTCCGACGCGCAGCTCCGCTCGGCCGTATTGACGGCGGCCATGGCGCCGGGGGTCAACACCTATATCTTCGCCAATATGTATGGCGCGGCACGGCGCGTTGCGGCCTCGAGCGTCCTGATTGGCACGGCGCTGACGGTGATCACCGCCTCGGTCTGGTTGGCGATCCTGCCCTAGGCCGCCAAGAGCGCGCGCGCCTCCCGCCCTGTGATCGGGGGGTGAATGACCGGCCCATAAGGCACGCCATCTGCCAGTTCAGGGAAAAGCGCCAAAAGCTCGGCCCGGCCGGCGGCGCTTAACCCTGCCAGGTTCTGGACCGATGGATGAAAGCTTTCTGCTTCAACCCCTTCGGCCAGGACGATCTGGTGGTCGTCAAACAGAAGGTGGAGATAGGTGATCTCGCCCCCTTCTTGGATGGTGATATCGCGCCCATTCACAAAATGAACCGCCGGGACCAGCACCGCGCCTTCACCAAACATCAGCTCGGTCTTCCAGCAGGCGCGCCGCAGCCGATGCTGGCGCGATAGACGCAATTCGCGCGTATTCCCGATGGCGCCAGGCCGAAACACCACTGGCGCGAACTTGCCTCGCGCAGCCACCCGGCGTTTGCCGATCCAACGCAGGGGCAGCGCGCCATGATCGCGTGTCATGACCAAATCGCCAGGCTGCAAATCCTCGACCGCAATTGTCCCGCCAGGAATGGCAATGCGCGTGCCTGCGCCAAAACAAACCGGCGTCGCATAGGTTGTCGCGGGAAAGCTTGGCCCCTCCTGTGCGGCCCCGATCTCCAAGGGAACCCCGACGGGCGGAAACCCACCAACCGGCCCAATAAAGGCCAGCCCCTCGACCGTCGCATAAGCCGGGTTGGAATTGCGCACGTTGAACGCAACCAGCGTGTAGCTTTGCCCACCATAGGTAGCGGTCAGGCTATACTCCGCCTCGACCCGCGTGCCAGAGCTATAGGTAATGCCGTCCAGCGTCGTGTCGTTGGTCAGCCTTTGGCTGCCATCATTGTCGCGGAAATCGGGGTCGTTGTCGGTAATATCGACCGCCTGCCAAGCGCCCGAGTTCAGTGTGATGGTGATTGGGGTCGTCGTATTGACCAGATGCGAGCCATCGCCCTGGTTCACGCCATCCAACTGCTCGCCCCCAGAAATGGTCATCGACCCTTCCTGGAGGACATAAATCGTATACGCCACGACGGTTTAGCCCGTTCTTGTGCCTGCTCTCAGGGGGCAAATAGATCGAAATCGTGGCGAAAATGTGGAGGTTCAGGGCACCCCCGACCGCGTGTGGCTTAAACGCCTTCCACAACCAGTATCACACTGTCAGCGGTGCGGCGGCGGATCTCGGCCACCTCTTGATAGGCCGGATCGTTATAGGCAGCCATCGCCGCCTCATAGCTTTCAAACTCGAACACGACATGGCGTTCAAAGGTTTCGCCTTCCATGATCTCGGCTTTGCCGCCGCGCACAACCGGGCGCGCGCCATGGGACAACAGGATCGGCGTGTCCTTTTCGACGTATTCCTTATAGGCTTCGGGGTCGCGCACGGTGATATGTCCGATGATATAGCCTTTGGGCATGGGGTCGCTCCTCTTTCGCAATGCAAAACCTGTTTGGCCGCAGAAGTGACAGGGTTTCGCCGAACCGTCCAGAGCGTGGCCCAAAGCTTGTCTGCGCGCGCGCCTTGGCGTAGGCACGGGGCCAAGCGACCTATTCCTTGATAAAGATACCGCGCCCTGTCTCAGCCCCCTGACATTTCCGCCTCGGCCCATGAAGGCGCTTCCGCCCGGCATTTGCTTGGGCGGTTGTGGCGTGAGCATATTCTGCAGTTCTGGCCGCTTTTGGTCGTGGCAACGATCCTAATGATCATCGAAGGTTTGGCTATGGGCGGCTTTGCCTATCTGATCCAACCGCTTTTCGATGATTTATTTGCCTCAGGCAGCATGCAAGGGGTGGCGTGGATCGCGCTGGGTATCTCAGGTCTGTTTTTTCTGCGCGCAGGGGCGGGTTTTGCACAGCGATTGATGGTCGGTTGGATTGGTCTGCAAGTCATAACCTCGCTACAATCACGACTTGTCCGGCATTTGCTAAAGCTTGACCTCCAGTTCTTCCAACACCATTCGCCTGGCGCTCTGATCGAACGGGTCCGCGGCGATACGCTTTCATTGCAGTCGCTATCGGCAACAGTGGTCATGTCGCTCGGGCGCGATACGTTCACCGTTCTTTCCCTGCTTGCCGTCATGATGATCAGTGATTGGCAATGGACCTTGATGGCGTTGGTTGGCTTGCCGCTTCTGGTCTTGCCAGTTTTGGGCTTGCAGCGGTTCATCCGAAACGCTGCGCTGAGTTCGCGCGAGGCTGCGGCACGCTTATCCGACCGTTTGGATGAAATGTTTCATGGCATCCAATCGATCAAGTTGAACCGGCTTGAGGACTACGAGGATGATCGCTTCAGGGCCGAAATCCGCAACTTCATTCGAAACGGTTTCCGCTCGCAAATCGGAATCACCGCCAATCCCGCACTTATTGATGTGATCGCGGCACTTGGCTTTGTCGCCGTGCTCTATTTCGGTGGCGCCCAGATCATCGCAGGCACCAAGACGGTGGGCGAGTTCATGTCGTTCTTCACCGCGCTTGGGCTGATCTTTGAACCCTTGCGGCGATTGTCGAACATCGCGGGTCAGGTGCAGGCGGCCTTGGCGTCATTGGATCGGCTTTACGCGGTGTTGGAGGCGGAACCGACCATCCTGCCCCCGGCCAGGCCGCAACCCCTGACGCCCGGCGCGATCCGGTTTGATGCAGTGGATTTCGCTTATGGCGGCACGCCTGTCCTGAACGGCCTCAGCTTTACCGCGGAGGAGGGCAAAACCACCGCCCTCGTCGGCCCGTCCGGGGCGGGCAAGACCACGGTCTTTGGCCTTTTGACCCGTCTCATCGATCCGCAATCGGGGACGATCCGTATTGGCGACATCCCGGTGAACCAAGTCGATCTAGGCGCGCTGCGCGACGACATTGCCGTTGTCGGGCAGGAAACCGCGCTTTTTGACGACACCATCGCCCAGAACATCCGGCTTGGCCGCTTGGCGGCCAGCCCAGACGACATCACCGCCGCTGCCGAGGCTGCCCGTGTCATGCAATTTGTGGCCAATTTGCCCGATGGCTTGGAAACGCCGGTCGGCCCCCGTGGTTCGGGCCTATCGGGTGGGCAACGGCAACGCGTCGCCATCGCCCGCGCCATGCTGAAATCTGCCCCGATCCTGCTACTGGACGAACCGACCTCGGCCCTTGACGCTGAATCCGAGCGGCTGGTGCAGGAGGCCTTGGAACGCCTCGCCGCAGGGCGCACCACGTTGGTGATCGCGCATCGGCTCTCCACCATCCGCGAGGCCGATAAGATCGTCGTCCTTGATCGCGGTCGCGTGGTCGAGGAAGGCAACCATGACGCTTTGATGGCCGCCAATGGGGCTTATGCCCGGCTCCATGCGTTGCAATCGGCCGGAATATCGCCCGACCTTTAGGCGCAGCGTTTAGTCTTCAGGTGGCAGTTCATACCCCTCTAGCAACTGCCCCTGGGCCGCTGCGCAGCGCAAGACGCCGATGAAATGCGCTTCTGCCGGCTCCAAATCACCAGAAATATACACCTGCCAATCCCCCATGACGGTCTGCAACGGCACGCCGCCGTCGCCGGCCATGCCCATGCGCGGATAGCCAAGCGGCCCTTCTTGCGTCATCGTTGCAAAAAGCGGGTCTGTGAGCATCCGGCGCATGTTTGCGACATCGGCCCCTTTGGTCACCCGAACCGAAACCGTATGCTCTTCAGCGCGGATCCAATCATCCAATGTCTGGTATTGATCATTTGGAAAGCTATCCGCCTCGGGTCGGCTAACGATGTAAAGCGCCGCGCCACCCTCTTCGGCGTTGAACTGAAACTCGCCCCGGTCCGCAATCTCCCACCCGTCCAGCGGCTCGGGCAGCATTGGAAAGTCATCAAGACAGGTCTGCGCCGCCAAAGGGGTGGCGGCCAGGCAAAACATCAAAGCAAGCGAACGCATCGAGAACCTCAAATCGTGGAAGATTTGGACCTTACCCTGCCCAAACCCCACCGGTTTGCCAATGGCGGAAAGCCCGCATTTTCAGGGCACTACTGGAAAACCCGCCAGGGTGACTAGGATCGCTTGGGTCGGATCGCCCGGATCAAAACTCGTGGCGGAAGGTCAGGTGAACTTCCTGCTGGCGGTCATAGTTTTCCGAGGCAACGGGATGCGCCAGGTTCAGCTGAACCGGGCCAAAACCGGTCTCAAACTCGAACGACACCCCGATGGAGGCGCGCAGGTTGAAGGCATCATCCACCGGATTGGCCCCAGCCACACCGCCTGCTGTATCGTCCAAATCCCACAGGCTGCCTGCATCCACAAACAAGCCCGGCGTCACGCGCGAACCCGACCCAAAGGCATTCGGGAACTGCGCATCGAACCGCGCCAACGCATAGGTGTTACCGCCCAGAGCCGGGCTATCCGCCACCGCCAGATCGCGCGGGCCAAACCCGCCAAAGGCGAAGCCCCTGATCGAGCCTTGGCCAAGGAAAAAACGGTCCCCGATATGCGAGGTGCCGCTGGTGCTTTGGATCGTTCCGCCCCGCACCTGCCCACGCAGAACCACGCCCTGGTTCGCGCCCACCGCCCACCGGCCCGAGCCTTGGGCCACCAGGCTGACATAGCTGTGGTCGCGGTCGCTTTCGCCAGCCTCGGCCATAAGGCCAAAGCGCAGGTTCGGTCGCCCGTCACCACCGGCGCTGGCGCGCCATCTCAGGTCAACGCCGACCGCCTGACGCTGCCGATTGCCGATATCGTTGCGGATCAGGATCGAACTTGTGGCCGGAACATTGCTGATCTCGCCCCAGGAAAACGCCACATAGCCTGCCGCGGTCATCGACTCCGACACACGCCAGGTCAGCCGGGGCTCGAGCCGATAGGCTGAGCTGTCAAACCCATAGACATCATCGGCATCGGTTCGCGCCGCAAACGCGTTCAGGCCAAAAACCGGATTGTCGCCAAACAAGGATCGTGCGGCATAGCTGAGGTTATAGCGCAGGCTGTCTTCGCTGGCCTCGACGCCAAAGCGCAGGCGATGATCGCCGCCAAACAAGCGGTCGGTGGCAACGCCCAACCCAACAACCGCGCCCAGATCGGAATTATAGGCCAGCCGCGCATTCAAATTAGCCAACGGCTGCGCTGGCAAGTCGATGTCGTTGACGGTTTGCGCGGACGCTGGCAGGCCAAGGGTGATGGCCACCACCACCCCGGTCAGGCCACTGATCAGCCAGCTTTTTGCGGAAATCTTCAATGACCCGTCCCTTGGTCGATGCTAACGTCTTGAAATGACGTTTTCCCCTGGGGCGGACCATCGCAGATGCCGTGGTTCCGATCCATAGAGACCCAAACGGTTCGAGAGAGACATTGCATCCCAGCAACAATCCACAGACCGAGAGTCCGCAGCACCTACTGACCCGATTGGCGGCGGAGGCGGATGCCTGCGAACGGTCTTGGTCGATCACCCAAACCGGTGTCGAGGATCGAGTGTTGTTCTTTTTCGATCTGACCGAAGGCCGCGCGCAAGAGCTGGCAGAGGCGGCCGAGGCGCTTGGCCTTCCAAACTCCTTGCTTTCAGCTTGGGCAAAGGCCTTGCCGGGGGCCGATGCCATCGGGCTTGCGGTGCGGACCGATCTGACATCAGTGCGGCTTTACACGCAATATTGGGATCTACAGGTCGCCCGGCTTGAGGCGGGCAAGTCCGACCTCATACCACTTTATCGCGGCTTCAAAGCTTTGCCGGGCGGATCGGTTCGGCAAGATGATTACATCTGCCTGCCTGCCGCCCCCCGCTCGCTGTTCTGGCCCGATATGTCCCAAGCCCTTGCCGGGATCGGCTTGGACACTGAGGCCGTCGAAACCGCCTTTGCCCCACTCGACGCCGAAAGCTGTATCTATACGCGAACCGCTGCGCCGGATCGCAATTCTTGGCTCGCCACCGTCCGCCGCGCCGACCTTGACCGCCACGCGGTTGCACAAGCTCTGGCCCCGCTTGCCACCGGCGCAGCGCGCCCGGTGGCCAAAGCCGCGCAGGCGCATGATCTGGTGCATGTCGCGGGCGGGTCTGATGACGTCAAAGGGGGGTTCACGACCTTCTATTTTCAGGTCGATCCAGATCATATCAGCGCGCTTTTCAGCGGCTCCAACCCGTCACCCGGCAACTGACCCCGGCGGGAAGGGCCAGGTCCGGGTTCGCGATCTCGGCGACCACAGAAAATGTGTTCGAGGCCGGATCAAGAAACGGATCAATGGCGGTGATGCGCCCCTCGGTCTCGGCCCCGGTCAGGTCAATGAACAGATCAACCACATCCTCTTGCTGGATTTCCCCAAACGCCCCGTCCAGAAACACCATCTCAGCCTTCAGCGTGGTCATATCGATCATCCGCAGCAGCGGCTCGGCACTGATCAACTCGCCTGGCGCGACGGCCACCTCGGTCACGATGCCATCAAAAGGCGCAAGGATTTCGGTGCGGAAAAGCTCAAGTTCGGCCCGGTCCAATTCGGCCTGGGCAAGCTGAAACTCTGTCCGCAGCCGTTCCAACTCATCAATCGGGATCAGGTTGTTGGTGATCAGCCCTTCGCTGCGGGCGATTTGCGCCCCGAGGGCGTCGACCGCAATTTGCGCAACCGTGATATCGGCATGGGCCAAACGGTCATCCAAGCGCACCAAAACCTCGCCACGGCGCACGATATCCGCGCGGGACACTTCCACCTGGGTGACGATCCCGGTGCGGTCCGATCCCACATCGCTGGTCCGGTTCGGGGCTAAAAGGCAGGTCAACGGTTCGGGCCCGGCCAAATCCTGCGCTGCGACGGGCAGCGCGATAAGGGCGCAGAGTGGCAAGAGAAAAGCTGTCTTCATGGGGGTGAGCCTATCGGTAACCCAATCGGCGGGCTAGGTCTTGTTCGCGCAACAAAGTCCGCCGGCGCATGCCCCGCGCGCGCCCATCACGCGCCGCCTGCAGCCGCGCCAGCGCCCAGCTTGGGGCCAGGCGCAGGCGGATCAGGGTCAGACACGCCGCGCGGACCCATCTTGGCACCCCTTCCCGCAGCCCGCGATCCTCCAGACTGATATGGCGTTCATAGCTGCCGGGGTCCCCCTGCCGCCCGGCACGACCATAAAGCTGCCGCTCCAACCGGCCCGAGGCCATGGCGCTGGCCAGGATGACATGCAAGCCGCCCGCCCGAAGCACATCCGGGGACAAGCCGATATCGGTGCCCCGACCGGCCAAATGCGTGGCGATGGTGATGCGGCCCACCTGCCCGGCTTCAGCCACCAAATCAGCCTCCTGCGCTTCGGTGAGCGCATCTAGCACCGAAACCTCCCGCTCCAAATCGGCGAACATGGCTTGTAGGGCCTGTGATTCCGCCACATCGTTCACACCGATCAAAACCGCCCGCGTCCTGGCCAGTTCCACCGCATGGGCCGCAACGCGCGCCCATTTTTGGGCGGCGCGGCTGTGCACCCAAAGCCGCCCGGGTTTGAGTTGCGAGGGGCGATGCGGCGCGACCGGCCGCACGGGCAGCCGGTAGATGGCCCAAAACTCCCCCCGGCATTCCTTGGCCGTCCCGGTCAGACCCGAAAGATGCCGGTATTGCCGGAAATAGGTTTGCTGCGTGATCTGACCGACCGTGCGGGTTTCCGAGGTCGGCTCCACCCCCTCCTTCAACTCGATCATCTGCTGCATGCCATAGGCCCATTTCCGGTCGCCCATCAGCCGCCCGGTGGCCTGGTCGATCATCACAATCGCCTCGTCCTGGATCACGTAATGCACGCCATTCAGAAATGCGTGTTTCGCGGCCAGCGCAGTTTCCGCCAGTTCCAAAAGCCCGCTGTCGCGCGCCGCCGGGTGTACCCAATGGGTGGCTTCAGCGGCCAGCTGGGTCACCCCCGCCTCGGTCAATCGCCAAGCCCCCCGGTGATCTTGGCTGCGCTGCGCGCCGGGTTTGGCGGCATCTGCAAAACGCAGCAGGTCACGGAACAAATCCAAATCGGCTTTGGGGGGGGGCGTTGTTGGTTCAGACAGGATCATCGGCACCGTCGCATCATCGATCAGGGCGCTATCGACCTCATCCACAATGGCGAATGATTGGCCCATCTGCCGCGCCTGGCTGAGCGGGCGACCCTGCCGTTGTTCGCGCCGGTCGCGCAGCGCGTCGAAAACAAAGGTTTTGTTGGTGCCATAGACAATATCATTGTCATACGCCGCACGCTTTTCGGCATCGGGCTGCTGTTGCGCGATCACGGCGGTGCCCAAACCCATACGCGCCGCCATGGGCGCGATCAGCGCGTGGTCGCGCTCGGCCAGGTAATCATTCACCGTCACCACGTGCACCGACACGCCCGCCCGCGCTGCGGCCAGGGCGGCCAACGCGGCGGCCAGGGTTTTGCCCTCACCCGTGCGCAATTCCACGCAATCACCCGCCAAGAGCCGCAGGGCGCATTCGATCTGATTGTCACGCAGCCGAAGCCCGGTTTCGCGGCGCACAACCTCCAGCGCCATGGCGATGTCACGCGCCCCTTCGGGCTTAAGCAGCGCGTCGGGATGCGGGCGGGCCTGGGAGATTTCAGCCGCCAGCGCAGCCTCGCTTAGCGCTTCCAACGCCCCTGCGGCGGATTGGATCGCCTGGATCAGACGGCGCGGGATGCGCGCACTGGAGGCAAACCGCCACGCCAGATGTTCGCGCAGAAACAGCGGCACGCGGCCAAGCGCGGGAACCGGCGATTTCACGGGCTTGCGGCGGGATCGCGCAAAAGGCCTCAGCCCGCTGGCAAAGTCCACCGCGAACGCGTCGCTCATACCCGGATCACCCGCACGAACAGTCGCCGAAGGTGGAACACGGCCTGTTCGGCCAAGCTGGCCGTACCCAGATCCACCCGCGCGTCAAAGCGCATGCCGGCCCGATCCACCAAGGCCGCCCCTGGGTCGGCCCAAACCAACCAGACCGTATCAAGCGCATGGCCAGGGTTGTCAGGCTGTTCCGGCACCGGGCCGCCGCCGCTGGCCAGCAACTCGCGCGGCACCTGGCCACCCACATCCACCACCTGTTCGCGGCTCAGGGGGCGGGTCATCTCCTGCCCATCCGGCATCAGGATCGCCACATCATCGGCCTGCCGCGCAACGCCGGAAAACGCGGCGGGCAGCGCAATCACCATGTCCAGATGCGCATCCGCCACAACATTGCCCAGCGCATCGCCGCGAAACAGGAACCGGCCTGACAATGGTGCTTGCCCATCAGCCCAGGCCAAGCGCCCGGCAAAGGGCGCGCGCAGCTCCAGCGCCTGGGCGCGGACCAGGGCTTCGTCACGCACCGCGCTGGCAACCTCCAGCTCACGCTGCATCCGCTGGCGTTCCAACGGCCCCAGACCGGATCGGCCCAGCGCCTCGGTCAGGAAGGCGACGCTGACATCCATCGCCTCCAGCCGCGCTTCGATCTCGGGGTCAGCCATGCGGATCAGAACCTGACCCTGTTCGACCATGGCGCCATCGGCAACCAACACCTCGGCCACCTGACCGCTGGTGCCTGCCACGATCTGCGCCTCTGGGCAGGGCACAATCTGGCCTTCGCCCCGCGCCGTAAAGGGCACGGGCACCAGGGTCATCAACGCCGCGACCGCTGCCAAGAACAGCCCAAGCCGCACCGCCGCGATGCCCGTTCGGTTTTGCGTTCGCGCCATCCGCGCCCCTTTTCGCGCCGTCTTAAACAAAGGCCAAAAGATGCCCATGATCACGGCCCAGACACCCAGCAGAATACCAATAACAAAGAACCAATTCGACACAATCAACGCGATGGTCAGGGTCAGCATCACGCGATAGGCCAGTGATAGGCTACCATATAGCGCCAGGATCGGGGCCTCGCCCTTGCGGGGCTCAATCTCGCGCCGCAGACCACAAATGCGCCAAAGGAAGCGGTCGGCCAGATAGTCGCCGGATCGTTGCGCCAGATTGGGCATCTCCAGCCAATCGGCCAGCACAAAATAGGCATCGAATTTCAGTAGCGGGTTGCCGTTGAACAAAATCGTCGAGATCGACCCGATCACGATGAAATTGAATAGGATCGCCCGTTCAACGCCCGGTTCCAGCGCCAACCACAAAAACAGCGCGAGCGAGGCAATCAATAGCTCGGCCAGAATCCCCGCCGCCCCCACCAACATCCGCGCGCGTTTGTCCGGAAAGGCCGAAGCGTCAGAGGCTTCGACATAAGGCACCGGGAAGAGAACCAGGAACATCACCCCAAATTCGCGCACCCGTCCCCCAAAACGGTAAAGCGCGTAACAATGGGCCAGCTCGTGCAGCGCTTTCATCACGGGATAGGCCAAGGCCAGCCCCACCAGCCCGATCTGCGACAGCAAAAGGGAATCCGCCCCCAGGCGCAGCGCCTCGGCATTCAGCACCGCTAGCACCAAGGCCGTGATCAGCGTTGCCGCCACGATCACCCCGCCCAACCGGGTGAAAAGCCAACCGACCAAAGGCCAGGTGGCCCGCACCAGCGGGTCGGGGTCAAAAAGCTTGACCTTGATCGCCAATGGGCTGGCAGCGCGCTGTTCGATCATGCCACTGCGGCGCTTGGTTGTGCGTTCGGTCAGATGCTCTGGATCCAGATCGTGATCAGACAAAAGCAACCCGCTTTGCACCAGTTGCAGCAGCCAATCGACCAGCTCGGATTGGGTGGGGGCGGTGTTGGGACGGCGGATCAGATCTTCCCAAATCTCCTGCGCGGTGCGTTTGCCATCCAGCAGGTTCCAAATATCCTGCGCACGCGCCGCGAGCCGCACATGCTGGCCAGTGATCCGGTCGCTTAAGACAATATAGGGCTCGCCCCGAAAGCTTTGGCGCGATGTCTCGATGGCGCTACGCCGCCGGAACCGCTGTTCCGCGAACAGGTGCCAGTCGGGATGGCGCAGCGCCGACACCGGTTAGCTCCACCGCCAAATCGTGCGGCGCAGCCAGCGCAGCGCGCCGCGCCCGTAAGCTTCCAGCACCGTGCGCTCACCAACATCAATGCGCACGACACCGCGCATACCGTCCAGGATTTGCACCTCGGGCTCGGATTGAAAAGCCAGCCAAACCGGAAAGCTATTAGCCCCATCCTGCACCACCGGATCGCTGCCAATCGCAGTCACCTCTAGGGGGATCGGGCGTTCAGGATAGGCGGTTAATAGGACCGTGGCCTGGGCGTTTTGGGGCAAATCGGACACCCAGTCCTCATCGACCAAGGCGCGTACGCGAAACGCGCCATCCACGGCCAGTTCCAATAGCGGCTCGCCCAAGCGCACCCGGTCACCGACGCGGCGCCAGGCATCACCGCCCACCACAATCACATCCCGGTCGGTTTCGAACCGCGCCAGTTCCAATTGCCGTTGCAGCAGGTTCAGCGACACCTCGCCCTGTGCCCGACGCGCCTCCAACAACCGCGTGCGGGCCGCATCGCGCTGGGCGCGCGCGGTCTGTAGCTCGCTATCTATCTCGGCCAGCTCGGCCTGGGTTTGCGACAACTCCAACCGAATGTCGGATTCTTCCAGCGCGACCAACACCGTTCCCGCTGGCACCACGGCCCCCAGTTGAAACGGCGCTTCGGCCAAAAACCCATCGAAAGGTGAAGAGACGACGCGCCGGTCAGCGGCATCAATCCGCGCCGTGAAGCTGGGCTGCGCTTGTGACGGGATGAAGGCGGCCGCCCCAATGGCCAAGGCAATCAACGCCAGCGCCAGTTTCAACTTCCACGCTGTGCGCCCGAAGATGGCACGCAGCAGCTTCCCGACCCAGTTGAAGAGCCGCCGGATCGGGCTGGGATAGGCACGCGCTTGGATCGCCAGCGCCTCGCCCAAAAGGGCCGACAGAACCTCGCCCGCCTCAAGCCGCACGCCTTCGCCCGAATGCTCAGCACTGCCGTCAAAGACCAGTACCACAACGGCCCGCGCCTCATCCCCACGATAGACGGGAATGGCCAGGGCACGATGCCCACCAAGCCGTTCGACCAAGGCCAGCGGATCGTCTTCCGCTGTGCCTTGGCTGGCCCGCTCAATCTCCAAACCTTCGGTCGGCGCGGTCTCAACCGGTGGTGCGATCAGCAACGGGGTGCGGGCGCGAATGGTGTGATCGGCCAAGTTTTCAAGCAGCCCACGCGCATCGCTTTGCCGTTCGATCAACCCGCCGCCCGACACGGCGGCCAGTTTCGACTTGCCCGCATTGGCCCAAAGCACCGCGACCAGCCCCGGTTGAAACGCCTTTTCCAGCCGCGCGATCCATTGATCGGCCAGGATGCGCCGGGACCGGGCGCGCGCGGCCTCTAGCAGCACCTGCGCACCGACCTCGGTGCCCAGCGCGCGGCTGTCTTGGCCATCGCTGCGGTCGGACAAGGCGGCGACCATCAGCCAACCCACTTTGCTTTCAATCGCGCTCAGCTTGGTTTGCAATTCAGCCGGTGGCAGGCTTTTGAGGTGCAGGATCAAGACCAGATCCAAACCCGGCCCGCCCAGCATATAGCTTGCCAGCCAGCCACCCGGCCCATCCTCAATCGCGTCGACAGCCCCCCCGGCTTCCGGATCGAAGGAGGCCAGGACGCGCCGGTGCACATCCTCGGGCACCTCGCCCAAACGCGCGGCTTCGGTCCATTCGCCATTCTGCCCGGTAAAGGCCTGCACCCCCCGCAACCCCTGGACCGAGGCCAGGTGCTGCAGCACCGCCCGCTCAAACAGGCTGGGAGAGGGAACCGCACTCATCGCCGCATCATCCCAAGCGGATCACGCCGCCTCGGACCCGGCGATCTGCCAGCCGGTCATCTTCCAGCCAGCCCCGGAATTACCCGCGGCCTGCCCGGCGATGGTGTCACCCATCGGCCCGGCAGCGGCGAAATCAGCAATCCAGGGGGCCAACTCATCGGGGCTGAGGTTGGCTTCTTCCTCCTGGCCCTCTCCATCCCCTTCGGCCTCGGCCCCTTCGGTGGTGTCATCAGCTGGTGGCGCTGGCGGTGTACCGTCTTCTTCGGGCAACTCCGGCAAAGGCGCGGTTTGGCCAACCAACAGCGATTCTTCGCTGAGGTTGGTGAAGCCACGCAGGCCCGGCACAACCTCATCAGCCAGGTCGATCTCATCCAAGATCGCGCGCAACACTTCGGAGCCTTGAACCTCGGCCTCGGTCAGGACCAGATCCAACCGGTTGTCCTGCAACATCGGCGACAGGTTGGTGCGGCCCGTGCCGGTCTCCGGTTCTTCACCACCGCTGAAATCAACCTCCGTCCGGCCCGAGGCGAAGTTCACGCCCAGCGTGATCTGCGCCAAAAGGTCAACGTCGCGCACAGCAGGTGTCAGGAAGGAGGTCACAACCTCATTGCCACCGCCGGGTGCGGGCTGCACACGGATACGGGCAAATTCGCCGACCACAATGTCTTCGCGGATGTCCAGGTCAAAGGCGTCGTTGCCCTGCCCGCCATACATGAAATCGATGCCGGGACCGCCGATCAGCGTGTCATTGCCACCTTGGAAGATATCAATGGTTTCAAAGGTGATCTGACCATGTACACCGCCCAGGTTCGGGTCGCGTTCGATCAGCGCGCCATCACCGGACATGTAATCCGATCCATCTTTGCCATCGATCAGGTCCGCACCCTGACCACCGATCAGGATATCGCGTTCGCTGCCGCCGTTCAGGGTGTCATTGCCGCCGATGCTGTTCTGGGTGGATTCCGCCCGCAGGTAGAGGCCCGTGGCATCGCCCGAGATCGAACCCGCATCACCGATGCCGATATTCAGGCCCGCGTCAAAGCCAAGCTGATCATCACCTTCGCCCATGATGACCCAATCATCGCCCGCACCCGCCGCGACGGTATCATTGCCGCCAAAGGCCGGGTCTTCGATGGACGAGGCAAAAACAGACCGCACGCCGCCGACAAAATCCAGCGATCCCATATCGCCCGCGATCACGTCGTCGCCATCGTTGGTGGTGATGCCATCATTGCCGGTGCCGCCGAAAACAAAGCTCGACCCGCTGCCCGCCGCGATGGTGTCATCGCCGCCAATGCTGCTTTGCCGCGTTTCAATGCGCACCAACGCGCCCGCCTCGGTCGCGGTGATCTGGCCCTGGTCGCCCAGAACCGCGCCGCCGCCGATACCGATGGTGATGCTGTCACCCAATGCGCCGCCAATCACCCAATCCGAGCCCGTGCCCGTGGTGATCGTATCCGAGCCTGCCCCGGTCGCATCCCCGGTCGAGGTAAAGGCCGTGGGCTGGCCATTGGTGTGGTCCAGCACCGCAAAATCACCGGCGATCTTGTGCTCGCCCCTGCCCGCTTGGATCTGATCGGCACCAACCGCGCCCAGAATGATCATATTGCCATTATCGGCTGTGATCGTATCCGCATCACCATTGACCTGATCGGTCGAAGAAACCTGGATCAGCGCCCGCGATCCGTTCGCGGTGATATGGCCGACATCGCCCAAGATGACCTTATTGCCATCGCCCGCATCGACCGAATCCGGACCCGCGCCCGCGATCATCCAATCATTGCCAGTGCCGACCGAGATCGTATCAGCCCCGCCTTCGGCATCGCGCAGGCTGGCCACACGCAGGACATTGCCGGTGTCAAAGGCTCGGTTGACGCCCGCGTTCTGCACAATCTCACCAAAATCGGCCAGGATGATGTTGTCACCGCTGCCGGTGATGCTGTCATTGCCCGGCACAGTCAGCGGATCGCCCGTCGCGGCCTCGTAATCCACAGCCGATACATCCTGCGAGGTGATGATCGAGATTAGCTGCGGCTGCAGTTCATTGCGCACCGACAGGTCGATCCGCATTCCGTTGTCGCCATAGATGTGATCGGCCCCGGCCAACCCGTTCAGCGTGTCATTGCCCGACCCGCCTAGGATATGGTCGTTGAAATTCGACCCGGTGATGCGGTCATTGCCAACACCGCCATAGATCAGCACATGACCCCCGGCCTTGCTGGCATCGATCACGTCGTTACCACCGCCGCTGGTATAGGCGCGGCCCGATCCAGTGATCGCGCCGGTGCGCGAGTTGTAGCGGTCGCCGTTTTGCGTCGTGTCGCCAAAGATCGCCAAAACGCGATCATTGCCACCCGCATTCGCGGTTGGGCCGCTGACCGGGGCAACTGTGATCGTGTCCGATCCGCCGCCGCCATGCACAACCGTGATCGCGCCCGAAGCGGTGCTTTGAATATCCAGGGTGTCATTGGCGCTGCCCATCAGAAGCTCAACAATCTCAAGCTCTTGATAGGTGATGCCCGCGTTATAGCTGACAAAGTTCGGCACCGCGGGCGTGCCCAGGTTCAGCGTCAGGTCGGTCGCCCGCATGTCAAAGCCGGTGACGCGGGTTTCGCTCAGCACGCCCGATTGGCCCGCGCTATCCCCGGCGTTGAACATGACCAGACGGTCTGTCTGTTGGGTTTCATCCACCGGGTTCGACACGCTTGGCAATGGCGCGTTGGTTTCGGTCGGCAGGGTCACCGCCGTACGCACAGCCCGATCCGCGCCCGGCCCAATGCCGCCAAAGACGTAAAGCGGGCCTTGGATACCGCTTAGAAGCTGAGGCTGCGCGCCCACCTTAATCGTCGGCTGCTTGCTGGCCGTGACCGAGCCGATCGTCAGATCGATCTGCACCGGCACATTCCAGTTCGCCGCCGTGAAGGTCACGGTCTTATCGGTCGCGTTAAACCGCGCATCCGCGCTGTTGGCGATGGTCTGTCCATCGGTCAGAACAGACACAACCACATCCGCGGTCGGCTGTTTGGACAGTACCATCGAATAGCTGTCGCCTGCGGTCGGCGTCACAATCGTGCCGGTGCCGGTTTCGGTCACCAAAACCTCACCCTTGTCATTGTCAGCGATCACCAGGTCGATCTCTGCCGCATCAGAGGTCAAGAACGCCGAACTGCCCGATGTCGATGTCACGGCGAAGGAAACGGTCACCCGTTCGCGGTTTTCGATAAGGCTGTCATCATTGGCCGTCAGCGTCATCGATTTGGAGAGGTTCCAATCGGCATCGGTGAAGGTCAGGCTGCCGGGGTTGGTCAGCACATCCGAGCCCAAGAAGGTTGGCGTCACCGTCACGGTTTCGCCGACCGCCGGTGGGCGCGACAGGCGCACCTGCACCGTCTGGCCAGCCCCGCCTTCGACCACGCGCAGCTCTGCCGGGTTGCCTTCGATCAGCACCTGCGCCTTGTCATCGTCAAACACCGTGACCTCGGCATTGGCGATCCGGGCCGCTTGCGCCGCCGCTGTACCCTGGGCGCGGTGGTTGATCACAACATCGCGCGTGCCTTCGGCGGCATCGTCCTGCGGGGCCTGCACATACACCGTCTGCCACGCGGTGGAGTTGGTGAAACTCAGAACCTGGGCCGAAGCGAAATCTCCGGTCGCGGTTTTACCAATCAGGGCCGACTGCGCTTTGACCGCCGCCGGAAGCTCCCGATCCTCGGTTGAGGATCGCGCGGCTGAGACGGTCAGATAAACCGTGGCTGCCACAGCTTCGGTCATCCGAATGCGGTAGCTGCCGACCACGCCGCCTTCGTCCAGCACGGCCAAGCCGCTGGTATCGACCTCGAACAGTGCTGTCTGCGCCGTGGCGATATTGGGCCGGATGCCCTGCACGAAGATCTCGTTATAGGCCGGGTCGGTGGAGGCGACGGCATGGTTGACCACGCCCGATGTGCCCTCAACCTCAAGCGAAACGATCTCTCCGGTCACATCACCGGCCACATGGATCGTGTCCGAGCCAAGCCCGCCGATCACCGTCACAACCATATTCGCCGCCGTCGACAGCACGTAGAAGGTATCATCCCCTTCCAAGCCGTCAACCTCGGCCTTTTCCACGCCCTCAAAGCTGATGTTCAGGCCCGCACCGAAAATCCCCTGCTCGGTGATCAGGAAATTGTCAGCCACTTCGGTGCCGATCACAACAATCGTGTCGGTGCCCGCGCCGCCATCAATCGCAATCGGCGCGTTGATGTTATACAAGATACTGTCGTCACCGCCGCCACCAAAGACCTCAGTCTCACCGCCGCCAGCCTGTTTGTTCGGATCGGCTTTCAGCACAAAGGCGCGCACCACAAACGTGTCGTTGCCACTTTCCCCGAAGAGCTTTGTGACACCCTTGTTCGAATAGACGTTGAACGTGTCCTCACCCGTTCCGCCAAAGACCACCATCGGGGTCGAGTTGCCCGCCGACAGGAAGCCCTGGGTGGTTTCAACTGTGGTGATCTCATCGCCCACGGCCACAGCAGGCGCTTTCCGGTCGGTGCCAAACAACTGCCCGATCTGGAAGAAGTCTTTGCCAGCGCCCCCATCCAAGGTGAAGGTGGTCGAGGTGTCATCGCTATAGAACTGATCATCCCCACCCAGACCATTGATCCGAATGCGGCCATCCATATCGGCCCCGTAATTGATGCGCTCGACCTTATCGGTGATCGCATCGCTGGCGTCGCGGTTCATCAGCGCGATGAAGTTTTCGCGCACCAAAACCACATCGCCGCTGCCGTCGCGCCCGTTGATGGTCAGAATATCCGCCCCATCCGGCAAGGCCCCGCTGTCCGAGAAGGTCACAACATTCGACACCGCAACCTGGTTGCGGTTCAGGATATATTCATCCGCAGCACCCTGCCCGTCGACCAGGAAGCTATCGGCAGGGTCACGCTCGTTCAGGCCGGTGAGGGTGAAATGGTCTTTCTCAGCGCCCAGTTTGATCGTGACATCGCCGTCAATACGCTCGGGCTGCAACAGTACGGTGTCTTGATCGCCATAGGTCGTCAGGTTGATCGTGGCGGCATCCCAGGTGCCAAAATGCTCCACCGTGCCACCCGACGCATCGGCAGCAAAGCCGGGGCCGTCAGCCTCAATCCGCAACAGGTTGGTGATCACCGCCGAACTGCCCGCCTGGAAGCGGATCAGGTTCGCTGCCTGCAAAGTGGCGTTGCCCGCCGTCAGATCGGCATCAGCGGTGGTGAACTGCAACGCGTTATGGGCCGCGATGGTCACCGCGTTGGCACCCGCTTTGATGGCTTTTTCGACCGTCAGGCTACCCAAGACCGTCAGGCTCAGATCGCCCGCCAAATCCATGCCCGCGCCACCGAAATAAGGCTCGGAAATCCGCAGATCGTTCAGCTCGGTCACGGTGGCCGAACCGCTTGTCGTTTTCAGGGCAAGCTGCGCGACATCGGTCACAAGCGCTTTGGACGCGGTGCCAATTGTGGTGCCTTGCAACCGCGCGCGATCGGTCAGGACGGTCGCGGCAGTATCCGCGCGCGCATTGGTTAGCGCGGCGGTCGCCGTGATGGCCACGATCTGCGCTGCTTGCAGCCGGTTAATCGGCACGGCCCCGGCACTGGTGATCCAAATTTGGTTCACCGCACTCGCGGTCAGGCTGCCACTGGCGCCGGTGATCAGAATGTCGAAGGGCAGAAGTGCTGCGCCAATATCGCCAAAGCGGCTGTCCAGCGTCATGGTCCCGGCGCGGAAGGTAGCGTTTGCCGCCCCCACAATCGAGTTGCGCGCCTTCACATCAACCGTGCCGGTCACCACCAGATCGACATTTTCGGTCAGGGAGAAGATGCCGAAATCCGAGACATAAAGATTGCCGCCAACGGTGCCGTCCAGACCCTGGCTCAGGTCAATCTCCAACCGGTTGGTGGCGGTGCCAACAGACCCGGTAACATTCAACGACACGCGCGCCGCGTTCAGATCAAGCGTCGGATCGGCGTCGTCGCCCGAGGCGTCGGTGATATTTCCGGTCACCGCAAAGGTTGCATTGCCCAGCACGTCAATATCGCCAACGATCAGGTTGGCAGGCGTTGTCAGATCCAAGCTTCCCCCCACCAAAGCGCGGGTCACAAGCAGATCTTCGTTTGCCGTCTGTTCGACAAAGGCATTCTGGCCCGATTGCAGGATCAAAGACGACCCGGCCAGCGCGTTGATGCGGAATTTGTGCGCCCCGGTGCCAATCGACCCATCCGCGATCAGGCTGATATAGTCCTGCGCCTGTGCGGCGAACCCGCCCGAGGCGACATCGAACATCGACCCGGTCGTCACGATCCGCAGGAAGCCGCCGGACACCGCGCTGGCCACATTCAGTGTCGCGCCATCATGGCCAATCCCCGCCATCCCGGCCGAGGTCATGGTTAGCCGCGTGGGCGCAGTATCGGTGGTCGCCCGTAGGTTCACATCGGCAAAAGGCCGGGCCGATACGCGCAGCACCGTCCAGATATCGGCCATGAACTCACCGGTATTGACGGTGACCGAAGCCGGTTTGTTGGCGAAGGATTTGGTCGTCGTGATCTCAGACCACGTGGCCCCCGGCGCGTCCCAGTTCACCGCCGCCACATTCACCGCAACGCTGGAGCCGGTGGTGTTCTTGAACAGGCGATAGGTGAAATCCGGCTGCGCCTGGCCGGGTTCGGGCCAGGCGGCCCAAATCGCCACCACATCCCCCGCACCAATGTTCACGATGCCACCAGCGGTCAGGTTGGTGAAGGTCATGCTCAGCTTGCGCCAACCGCCCGCGCCGTCCAGTGCACCCTCTGCCGGTTGCGCGGCAAAGGTGGTCTGCGCGCCGGTGCGTTCATAAAGCTGATAGGTGATATCCACGATATCTTGGATTTGCAGCCCCCGGCGCAGGTTCTGCTGTTCCAGCTTTTCAGCCGGCGGCAGGGAATCCAGATCAGCCGCGAAATCAATATCGACCGGCGCGGTCAGCGTGCCGATGCGGCCTTCGCCCGCGGCCTTGTTGCCTTGGGCCGTCAGGATCACCTCGGGCGCGATGATATTGGCGTTTTCCGCCGCCGCCGCACCGCCGCCGGTGATCGCGCCAACCTCCAAAAGCGGATACAGCCGCAGCGCCACGTTTGCCGGCAGGGCCGATCCGATGCTGCCCACTTTGGCAATCTCGGCATCAATCGCGGTTTCGCGGGCCGTGCCCTCCAGAAACAGGCTTTCGATATAGGTGGCTTTTGCCGCGCGGTCTTTGTTCAGGTCATGCAGCGACCCGAACTTATAGGTCAGATCGGCCTCGATCGCCGCTTGTTTGGTGGCGGCGGCGAAACCGGGGATCAGCGCGTCATAAATCGCCGCCCGGTCGCGCACGGTGCCCTGTGCTGCCATCTCGGCGGCGGCGCTGACATAGTTGCCGCTGACCTTTGTGCCTTCGGTCTGGGTCGCGGCCCGAACTTGGTCGATATAGCCAACCAGGACGGCCTTTTCCTCGTCCCAATGCTGGTCATAAAGCTTTTCGAGCGCCTCGATCTTCGTGGCCTGATCCGCAGCGCTGAGGCTGGTGTAAGCGGTCGAGGCTTTATAGGCGACCACACTGGCCAAGCTGTCGAAATCGGCCTTGGGCGATGTCGGCGTCGCCAGGTCGGTATGGATGGTCTCGGTATAAAGGCGCAGATCGCTGCCCGCGCCCACATCGGTGCCCGCATAAAGCGTGTGCAGGCTGCCAAAGCGCGTGTTCACAGCCTCACCGGCCAGGATACCCAGCTGCCGGTCCACTTCGGCGATAAAGGTCGACATCTGGTTCAGCGGCTTCGATTCCGATGCCTGCCAGATCAGTGCGTAATACTGCTTGTAAAGCGTGTCGTCGGTATAGGGTTTGTCGTACCAGGCGGCATGGGTTGCGCCAAAGCGTTCGGTCAAGATCGCCCGCGCCTGGGTCTCGGTGATGCCATCCTTGGTCGCTGTGTTGGTCACCAATGCATTGAAGGTCGCCAGATTGTTCAGGTCAGCATCCACCGCGCCACGACCGCCGCCATCCAGCGGCCCAAACCGACCGGGATCGCGGATCAGCGTCCAGTATTCCTGATAAAGCTGCTGATCGGCCCGAACCTGGTTGTCAAGCTGTTGCCCAATCACCGTGCGGTTGCCATTGGTCAGGCCAAGCCGCGCCTGATAGGCCGCCACGCGCGCATCCGACAGCGCCAGATCGTCTTCGAAGTTGTAATCGTAGATCGACCCGTCCAGCGCCGTCAGGCGCACAATGCCCTGCAGCGAGCCCACCGAAATCGGCCCGGTATCGGTCGGGCGCACAAAGCCGGTCTGGATCACCTGCGGTTTGACCAGATGCATGTCACCCACGGTTTCGGTGACATTCATCCCGTATTTGGCAGCACCGGCAAAACCACCACCGACCTTGGTATGGTCACTGTTGATGTTGATGCCCTGGCTTGCGGTGCCAACCACGCCATCGCTGGCTTGTAGCTCAACGGTTTTGCCCTGCACCAGGTTGGTGGCGGAGCCATAGATGCCCTGGGCCGCGCGAATGCTGACCGTGCCACCATTGGTGGCCGACACCTGATTGACGATCACCGCGCCATGTTTGTTCGAGGTCGAGCCGACGCGCACATCGATATTGCCAGCCGACGTGATGTTCAGCGTTTGCGTACCAACCGGCGGTGTCAGCGCGCCGGGCGTCGGGTCCGGCGTGCCATCGGCCACCGGGTTGACCAGCGTCAGAACCACGTCGCCTTGGGTATTGATCGCCTGCAACTGGCCGGTCAGCGACACGCCTTCTTCGACAAAGACGCGGCCGCCAAAGGCACCGGGTCCGCCGGTCGATTTGCTGAACACCGGGTTGAGGAAGATATTGGCGTTCTGCGCGGTGCGAATATCGCCCGAGATCACCACATCCCCCACGCTTTCGATCCGCACCTCGGGCGTGCCCGCGTTCGCGGCAAAGCGCACTTGGATATCGTGATCGGCGCGCAGCCCGATATCCCAATACTTCTTCAAACCTTGGATGGTCGTCGTTTCCGAATAGACGGTCTTTTTCTTCATATAGCCGCCACCCTGCGTCCAACGACGCTCGGTCTCGGTCTTGTTCTTGAAGCTGTGCAGATACCGCCCGGCATCGCGGTCATTATCGGAGAAGGTAACCGTGGTCTCTTGTGTGAACTTCGACGCTTCGCTGGCCTTCAGTGCGCCGCTTGCTTCAAACAGCGTGCTCAGTTCGACCTGATAGGGCTGCGTATCGGTGAATTTCCAATAGGTGCCGTTAGAGCTTTTGACGATATTCCCGTTTTGTAGCTCAACCTGAACATTGGTGATGTTCTTGAAGCGCACAAAAATCTCGGTGCTGCTGGAGGGCACACCCGTCGTCCAACCACCCAGTGCGTTCACGCTGCCCAAGGCGTCCAGACCCTGGCTTTCGATCAGGGGTTTATCGTCTAGCGCTTCGGTGTTCTTGCTCAGCAGTGTGCCGCCGCCGGTCTTGAAGTTGAAGATCAGGTTGAAGGTTTTCTTGTAGCGCGTCTCGATCACCTGTTCGACGATGCGCTGGCCTTCGGTCCAGACATAGAAGGTATCGGTTTTGGGCGCATAGCTGGTGGTGCTGCCGCCGCTGGACACTTGGGTGAAGCTCACACCCTGGAACGCACCCGAGCCGTCGCGCTGAATATCGCCGCGATATTCGGTGCGGGTCACGCCACTGGCGCTTTGGGTGAATACGGTGCGTTTTGCCGCCCAGGCGGCAGGCTTGTCCAAAAGATCGGTGATCTGCACCACACCCAACCGGTCGCGGCTGGTGTTGATCGAATTCACGATGACCTTCTGGGTCGAGTAGTTGCGGATCGCCACATTGGCATGGCCCGAAGCCACCACCAATTGTCCGTTCCCGGTCGAAAAGACCTGCCCGGTGATCTCAATCCGGCCACCGCCGAAATCGATATCATCCAGGACAATCGCCTGCTCATTCGCATCCCAACGCCCGGTCAGCGGCACGGGCGTGCCATTGATGGCCCCAAATTCGATCTGGGCCCCGGCCCGTTTCGACAGTTCCACAAGCGAGGTCGAGGCGCGCGGCGGCACAAACCCTTCGCGCACGGTGATCGAGGCTTCGACCACACCCGACTGCACAAGCCCGTTGATGTTCACGTAATTGGCGACAATCGACACCAAACCATTCGCCACCACCGAGGAGGCCGCCGCCGCCGCGTTCCTGGCTGCGTTGTAAGCTGCAAAGATCGATGGGTGATTGGTGGGCGATACATAATCTGTCGCCCGCGCGCCCGCTGTTGAATTGCCGCTATCGGGTTCGATCCCGCCCACAAAGCCGCTGATCCCGCCATAGGTGCGTGGATTCGCGCCTGCGTGATACCAATCGGTCGTAACCGTGAAATCGCCACCCGAGCTGATATTGACCGTCGCCGCCAGGATCTGCCCGCTCACGCGGATCGCGCCCTTGGTGTTGATCAGCGTTGCATTGCCCAGATCATTGATGACCGAGCCCAGAACATACAGGTCCGGTGTCAGATTGGGCACATCGGGCTGCTGTTCGGCCAAGGGCAAGCCAACATTCTGCGCGTCGATATAAGCCTGGATATCGGTGATATAATCGTAATCCGACCGGTTCCCGGCATCGATCAGGATCGAGATATTGGCGTTCACATTGTCATTAACGCCACTGCCCGAAATCCGCCCGTCATTGACGTAGATATTGCCGGGATAGAACTCGGTGTAGTCGCCGGTGAACTCGCTGAACCGCGCGACCTTGGTGTTTTCGATCACCACATCGCCAACGCGATACATCATGAACATATCAGCGCGGATATCGATCTGAATGTCTCGATGCGCCAACAGAACCGGATCGACCCCGGCGGCCAAGGTGTTGAAATCCGACCCCGCCGAGGAGCTTTCGATAAAGATCGAACCTGGGGCCGCGACAATATCGGGGATCTGGATAAAGAAGGTTTCCAGCGTTTCCTGGATCGCGCCACCATTCGCGGCATTGGGCGGTGTGATCCCCAACTCGCGCATTTGCTGTTCAAGCTGATCAAGCTGCGCCTGATAGCGCACCAGCGCCTCGTCATTGGTGCCATGCTCGGTCATCCAGGCGCGCACCTGCTGATATTGCGAGGCCAAAAGCGTGGCCAACTGCCCAACGCTGACCACCGGTGCGTTCAAGGCCGAGGGGCGGATGACGACAATCTCATTGTCCAGGATCGTCCGCAGGAACGCATTCGCGTTGCTTTGGAACGCGGTGTCCTGCTGTTCCTGGGTCGGGTTGCTCACCAATTGCCAGAAGGCCGCATCGGTGTAGTCGGCCTTTTGGATCGCGACGGAGGTTGGCCCACCGGCCTCCCCCCCAATAAAGCGGTAATAGGCGCCTGTCGTGCCGGTGGCCGTGGCCGCATTTGCAGCCTCTAGGAAGACGACATCGCCGTTGTAAAGATCGACGGCCAGCTCATCGCTGTCCCACCAGCCGATGGTGTAATCCTGGTTCAACGCCAGACCCAGCCGGGTCTTTTCAGCATCGGTCAACTGCCGGTCGGCGGCATCGGGCGCTAAGGCCCCCGCCCAATCGCCCTGCAAGAAGCTATCGGCGTGACGCACGTGATAAAGCGTCTGGTAATTCACGCCCGCGCGCAGCTTGGCGGTATTGGCGATATCAACCGTCCGGGTCGCGCTGTGCGAGCCCTGGTTGGTCACGTTGTAGCCATAAGGCGGTACCGCCAGAACCAGCACCAACCCCTCGTGGCTGGTTTGGGAAATCCCGTCCTCCGCCTCGATAAAGATATTCCCGGCGCTCAGGATTTGGCTGTTGCCAGTGATGTTGATGTCGCTGACCCGGTTCGAGCTGTTGGTTTGCAGCGCCACGCCCAGCGAAATCCCCAGCGACACGAGCGAGCCATTGGCCGCCGTGCGCGAGATAAAGCTGTTGACGATCCCGCTGGCCTTGCCCGCCGTGATGCCAACCCGTTTGCCTTCGATCCGGCTATTGCCGATATCGATGGTGGTGTTGGAGTTGCTGACCGCTTTGACATCGATGCCCAAATTCGCGCTCAGCGCCCCGGTCTGGAACACCGCCGCATCGGGCGTGTTGCGGATGCTGGCGCGGGTTTCCACATCGACCCTGCCCGAGAAGTTTTCAATCGACGCGCCCGACATCGACACATTGGTGTTCGACTCGATATTGTGGAAGCCCGTGGCAACCGCCAAACCGCCAATGGCACTGACCGCGTGTACCTCAATCGCGTCAGCAATCGAATGATCGGTGATCGACCGCAGGGTCACGCTGCTTGGGTTACGATAATCGCCGATGCCGACGATCCGGCTTTTGCCCAGATCGACCTTCGATTGCGATTTGTTCGAATTGGTGCCGACATCGGTAAAGCTGCCCAGAACCGACACACCCACCAGATTACCCGCACCCGTTGTGACGTTGTTCGAGGCCAGGGCGGGCGCACCATTGGTGGCGACAATCGCCTCTTTATAAAGGCGGTTGAAGGTCTGGATCGTGACGGCGCGCCCGGTGATGGTCGTGCGATCCGTCGCGGCGGCGGTGCCGCGCACGAAATCAACCGTCGCATCCCCCAGGGATTCCACCTTCAGGAAGGCGCCCGAGCCGCTGGCGACCGCAATCGAATAGGCATCCGCCGTACCATCAGCGCTGCGGAAGGCGCGCGAGGCGATGATCACCCCACCCGCCGTCATCGTCGTGCCGTCATGCACGGTGATATTGGCCGTGGAATCGTCGCGCACCCGCGTGTCGGCCCCAAGCCCGGTAAAGCCGCCGCCACCGCCTGCGGTTGTTTCGCTAAACAGATCAGCCTGAATTTCCGATGAAATATCAATTTGTTCAGCGGTCAGCGTGCTTTTGCCCGTGACCAGCACCTGCGCATCCGCGCCGCGTGTCCGGCCCGCATCGACAAAGGAATGCATCGACCCAATGGCCCCAAGCCCCGCCGACACCCCAAGGGTCGAGGCGCGCAGCTTCATGTCATAGGTCGCGCGGATCGTGAGGTTTTGGCCCGCCACCAGCGCCACATTATCGACCGAGCTTTGCACCAAGGCCTGGGCCTGGGCCCGGCTGACATTCACCACTGCCGCAACCGCGCCAACGCTGATACCGGTCGAGTTGACCCGATTGATATCCAGATCGGCGAAGGACAAAACCTCGATATTCTGTGCCACCACGCGCGCGTCGCGGATCGCAGCTTTGACCGTCGAATTATGCGTCGACCGCATCACCGCCGCGCCAACCGCCAGGCCAATCGGGGCAGCCGCCACCGACACATTGGCAATGTCAGATTCCATTTCGACGGTTTCGGTCGCTTCCACCTTCACCGTGCCGCTGCGCGCTTCGACCGCGCGATCGCGCGAATCCAAGTCGATCACCGCTTCAACGTCGTTTTCGACATCCAGCGTGATATCCAAGCCGCCGCCCGAAGCCGCGATGCCGCCAACCGCGAGGGTCACGCCCACACCGTTGAGGTCTTTCAGCCGCGCAATGGCATCGGCATCCACGGTCAGATCGCCACCGGCATTCACCTTGGTGCCGGTGCCCGTGCCGCCGGTGATCTTGGCGCGCGAGGCGTTCTTGACCGTCACATCCAGGACCGAGGCGTTGATCGCAATCGCCCCTAACCCAACCGAGGTCGCGACGCCGACCATCGTGTTGTTGACCATGGCCGACACGGTATCGTCCACCCGCGTGTCCGAAGCCGTGGTGATCGAGATATTGCCCCCCGCCGTCAGGCTGGAGTTGTTCGCAATCGCCTCTACCGTCGAATAGTTCGAGATATCAACGCCAATACCCGCGCCCGCCACCGCCGCACCGATGCCAATGGCAATCGCGACCGAGGCTGCAGCGACCGATACATGGTGCCGTTCGGTCGCGCTGGCCCCAAGGGTCAGATCGCCGGAGGCATCAATCGTCGCCCCATCCAGATAGACCCGTGTGACATGGCCGCGATCAGACAGCCGCTCACCGCCAATTTCACTGGCGGAAATACTGACGCCGATGGACCCGGCGCCTGCGATGATCCCTGCGCTGGCAGCCACTGCCGCTGACACAACCGCCGCCGTCGAGGTGCTAGAGGACGTTGCGGTAAAGGCGATGTCGCCCGCGCTTGCAACGGTCGCATCGGTGCCAACCGTCACGATCTTGGCGCGTTCGATCACGACCTGGCTGGTATTACCGATCTTATTGGTCGAATTCGCGCCTGCGCCCGCCAGCGCCAGACCCGCGATGATCGAAGCACCAACCGCAACCGATGCCGCGACCGAGCGTGCCTCAACCGTGGCAGTGTTGAGCGCTGCGCCGGTGATCGTGCCCGGCGCGGCCAGCGTGCCCGCCGTGATCATCGGTTCGCCCGCAACCCCGCTGTTGGAGATGATGTTGACCGAGGCGCTGGAGTCGATCTCATTCCGGGCCAGGGCCACGCCGATTGACACTGCGATGCCCGCCGTAAACCCGCCGACCGCCGCCGCAATCGCCGCGCCCACGGAAATGGCCGAGGTGTTGGATTGATCCGTCGCCGAAATGGTGAGCGAGCCGACCTCCAAGAACTTGGTCCGGTCCGTTGTGGCAGCCGTGCGAATGATCTCGGCCTTGGTATCGGAGAAGACGCGGTTTTTGACATCCGCACCCGCACCCGCAAGCGACACCGCCACATCGCTAGAGAACGACACCGCGACGCTGTTGGCATTGCCCACGGCCGTGATCGTGGCACTGTTGCTTGCCGTCACGCTCACCGCGCCGCTGACCGCCATCTGCGCATCTTGCAAGCGCGCGATGACGTTGAATTTATTGCCGCTTTCGCCAATGCGGTTGGACACGAAGGTGGCCCCAATCGACAGCGCACCCGCGCCGCCGCCGCCACTGCCCGCGATCCCCACAGCGGCGGAGACCACCGTGGCCACAATCTCAGCCTGGTTCACAGCCGAAACGCTCAACGACCCGGCGGAGCCGTCGGTGATATTCTTGACCTCAGCTGTGGTGCTGCCGGTGATCGTGTTGCGCGCATCCGCGCCCGCGCCGGCCAGCGCGATCCCTGTCGCGCCCGATGCCGCAATCGATACCGACGCCGCCACCGAAATCGCCTGGATCTTCAGCTTGGACGAGGAGGAGGGATCATCGGTCAGGGCCGCGACGCTCATCGCGTTGGTGATGTTCAACTGGCCATTGCCCGTGAACCCTTCGACGCGCGCCGTCGTGTCGGCCTTCATCTTGTTATGCCCAAGCGCCACTGCGACCGCCAAGGCGATGGAGGTGCCACCGGCCACCGACACGGCCACAGCCGCACTGCCCACGCCGGAATAGATATCCGCCAGGTTCAGCGCCCGCACGCTCATTGAACCTGCATGCATCTTATGCGCGGTCGAGCTTCCAACCACCTCGGCCAGGACATTCGCCTCACCGCTATTGACCGAAATCGCACCTGCCCCGGCAATGCCCAGGCCAAAGCCGCCCGTGGCCGCCACCGCGACCGAGGCTGCGACCACATCCGCCCGGATGCGCTGCGTCGATTTCGCATGCACCGTCATCGCGCCGCTCAGCGTGATGGTGCTGTCGACCACGCGCGAGGCGACGATGAAGCCCGGATTGCTCGGCAGCCCGTCGATAGACCCGCCAACGCCTTCGGTCTTGTTGGTCGAGACCGCGATCCCGATGGCCGCCGCCCCGCCGCCCGAGGCCGAAAGGGTGACGCCGACCGCCAAGCCGACGACAACCGCGTTGATCCGGGCCGAGCTATTGGCATCGACCGTCATGTCATCCGCGCCGGTGACCGTCAGCCCTTTGACGATGGCATAGGTCGCGCCCTTGATCGTGTTGCCACTGCCCGCGCCGCCACCGGCAAAGCCGATCTTGCCCGCCGTGCCAGCCACCGCCGCGGCCACCGAAACCGAGGTGATGCCCATCGTGTTTTCGGCATCCACAATGATGTTGTTGGTGGCCGTCCCGCCGGTCGCCATCACCGTGCCGCCCAAACGCGCACCGGTCTGGCCCGAGATCAGATTGACCGCCGCCGAGAAGCCGACCGCGCCGCCACCCTTGCTGCCACCGATGGAAAGCGCCCCGCCGATCCCCACCACGACGATATTGGCCGAGTTCTTCGCCGCGACGCCCAGATCAGCCTCGTTCTGCAGGTTGATCGTCGACCCCGCAACCTCGGCAATGACCGAACTGTCGATCTCGGACACCGCCACGCTGCCCGCCACGGCGATGGCCACGGGCGAGCTCATGCCAATCGCCGCCGACGCGCCGAGGGAGACCGTGACAATCCCGCTGGCGTCATCGGCCTTGACCAAAACGCCTGGCGTTTGGCCGGTTTGGCTGTCTGCCGTGCTGGTCGAACTGCTGGTTGCGTTCACCGTCGCGCCGCCGGTCAGCTTGGCCGAGATCGTCCGGGTGATCTTGGTCAGCGCCAGGTTGAAAGACGCGCCCACCATTTTGGAGCCGCCCACCGCCGCCGCAATATTCACCGATTGCGATTTCAGATCGCCGCGCGACACATCGCTATTGGCAAAGACATCGCCGGGCAGACCGTTCACTGCATTATTGATGAAGCTGTTATCGTTCGGGTTGCCCGTGGGCGCCCGCGCGCCTGCGGTGATCGCCAAAAGCCCACTGGCATTGATGGTGACCGAGCCGTTGATTTCCGAGGTGACCGAGCGATTGTTAGTGATCACGCCAAAGGCGATGCCAACACCGCCATATTTCAGGCCGATCCCCAGCGCCCCCGCGATGGAGGTGATGTAAGAGCTATCGACCGCCGCAACCGTCAGATTGCCCACCGTCCAGGTCTTGCCCGTGGGCGTCGCCGACACCGTGACATTGCCCTTAAGCGTCGAGGTCGCAATCGATCCGCCAAGCGAGAAGCCGCCGCCGCCCGCGCCGCCCAGGGCAACCGTGACCAACCCTTGTTCGGCCCGACCCGTGATCGCCGCATCGCCCGTGGCAGCGAATGCGCCATCGACGGTCACCTCGACCGGCGTGTCGATCAGGTTCAGCGCGATGCCAGCCCCGCCCGCACCACCGCCCGATCCGCTCAGGCTTATGCCAAAACCACCCGCCACAGCGGTGAAGTTCGACAGATCGGCGCCTTCCACGCGCACCGTGCCGCCACCGCTGATCGTGCTGCCGGAATTGATATTGATCTTGGTATTCACGGTGGCGCGGTTCGCCGCCGCACTGCCCGCCAGCGCCACGTTTTTGGCCACCGCCGCCCCGATGGCGACCGAGACCAGCGTCAAATCGGTGGTCGCCAAAATCGCCACTGGCGTGGCCGCCGCCGTCAGGCTGCTATCGGTGATCAGAACTTCGGTGCCGCGATCCTGGCCAAACTTATTGCCATTCACCGCGATGTTCAGCGCCACCGCAATGCCAACGGCCGCCTTGCCGCTGGTGCCCGCAAAACCGCCCGCGCCCGAGCCGACATATCCGGTTTCAATCGCGCTCACGAGCAAGCCACCGCTGCCCGCCGCCACGCTCAGCGTGGTGTTGTCGATCTTCGAAACGGTGGACGAGCGATAGTGGTTCACCGCCACCATGCCCACGCCAGCGCCAGCCGCACCCGTGCCCGCGGCAACCGCTGCGCCGAAGGAAAGGGAATCGATGCGAATCTGGTTCAGCGCCTGCATGTCCAGCTTGCTGGCGGTCTGGCTGGCCGCGTTCTGGACATAGCCCATCTCGGTCCCGACCAAGCTTTGCAAAACGGCGACCACAATCGACACACCCACACCCAGCGTGCTGCCATAAGCGACGGCCCCGGCGATTTGCAGCCAGTTGGCATCATTGGTCGAATTGATCGTCAAAGCCGGGCTGCCGCCCAGGGTGATCAAGTTGCCTGCCGAGCCGCGCAAACCAGCATCCAACTCGGTGCGGTTCGAGACCACAATGATCGATCCGGAGACGCCAATGCCCTTCGCGCCTTTGGCGACGGCTAGGCCAGCGGCAAAGTTGTAATAGCCGGAATCGTCTTTGGATTTGATCGTCAGCGACCCCGCCGTCAGCGTCGCCGCGTTGGAGGAGTTGATGATCAGCGCGCTCAACGATTTGGTGCTATTGATGGCGACAATCGCGCCAGCCACACCAACCGAATTCTGCGAACTCAGCGAAACGGCCCCTGCGCCAGCGACGTAGATTTTCGTTGTCTTATCAACCGCATCCAAGGTGATATTGGCCGCCGATAGACTGGCCACATCCTTGATCTCGGCTTTGATCGTCACGTCTTCGTAAAGCGCTGCGGCCGACCCTGACACCGCCGCCCCACCTGACGATTGCGTCGCGCCCTGCGCCACGCCGACGGGCGCTGTCACGCCCGCCCCGGATGCCACGCCCGAGGTCGAGGATTGCGAGCCGGTTCCAACCGCGCCCGCCTTGGTTTCCGGCGATTCCGCCGCAACCGAGGCCGCAATCGCGCCGCCGATCAAAACCCCCAGCGATTCCGCGTGCAATGTCGCGTCACCGGTGACGGTGAATGTCCCGCCGCTGCCGCCCGCGATTTGCGCGATGGATTTCCGCGTCGTCGACATGGTAGAGGCTGACAGCCCCACCGATGCCCCGTTGGACACCGACACCGCCCCGGCGAACTTTACCAGGGTCACCGTATCGGTCGCATCCAGATCCAGCTTGCCCGACAGGTTCACCGTGCTGCCCGCGCCGATCTCGGCCCGCGCCTCGGTATCGACACGCGTGTGGTTCCAAGACCCGTTGATCGACAGTGCCCCGGCCTTGCCGCCAGCGGCGTTGATCGACACACCGATATGCCCTGTATCGGCATCAATCAGCAGGTCATTGGCGCGAATGGTGGCATTGCCGATGGAGGCAATCGCATCCGTGCGCTCGGTCAAAACGGTAAAGACACCGCCAACCGCGCCTTCGGGCTCGGTTGCGCCCAGCGGATTTTGGATCGCTTTGGAGGATTTCAGATCGGCTTTGAACTTGTCGAAATGGCCGCTCATCGCGACCTTCAGCCCCTTATTGGTGGCCGGATCGGACCCGCCCGAGCCAAGAGTAAAGCCAAAGGGGCCAAAGTTGCCGCTGCCGGTGATCATGTCGGATTGCGCATCTGCAATCACACTCAGATCGTCACCGCCACGGATGGTGCCGGTATCCGTCCCATCGCTGGTGATGATGACCGTCGCGCCATCCTTGATCTTGGCATTGGCGTTATAGGTCAGATCTTGCACATCGACGGCAAAGGCGATGCCCGCCTTTTCGCCCCGCGCAAAGGTCTGCGACCAAACATCGAACAGGTTGTTAAACAACCCAAAATTGTCATCGAGATAGGTGGTGATCAGCCCGATATAGCTTAGAATCGAGCCAGCGATTTCAACTTCATCCCATGAGCCGCTGCTCACAAAATTCTCGGTCGAAAGATCGACCTGGACCAGGTCCATATTGGCACGATACCGCGTCCCGTCAGAGGCTTCGACCACCTGGCCAGCATTAACGTTCTTCTTGCCATCGCTGTGCTTGAAATCCGGCCCTTTGCCCGCCGCAATCAGCGGCGTGATCAGGTTCACCCCCCACAGACCCAGCGGGTCGATCTGGTTGCGTGAGGCCGCGTTAACCGTCACCGCCCCTTGGGCGCGCAGCACTGTGTTGTTTTCAATGACGGCATCGCCGGTGACATTAAAGACCGCAACATTCACCGCCAGCGACCCGGCGAATTTGGTCTGGCCCTTGTCGCTGCCTTCATTGCTGGTCAGTGCCACCGCCGCCATTTTCGGGCGGGCGCTTGCCGTACCGAAGATATTCGTCGTGCCACCCACTTTGATCAGGCTGGCGCTGCCATCGGCATAGCCCAAAGACGCTTTGGAACTGTCGCTATCGACAACCACGCCAATCGCGCCGCTGATCTGTACCTTGGGCTGGACAAAATCCTCGGTCATCTTGCCGCCAAGCCAACGGGCAAAACGACTGTAGAACGCATCCCCCTTGGCGCCTTGCAGCTTGCTGCCAGCCGATTGGTTCGCCACACCTGCAACCGCACCCGTGGGCAGGATGCTGGTGACGATGTCATCGACGATATTGCCGCTCGACACAGTCCCGGTGGAGGCTGAGGTCGACATATAAGACGCGCTGGGCTGCAACGGCAGGAAGGCCGCGCGCACCGTCACATTGCCTTTGATTGTCTGCGAATGGACGATCAGATCGCCGCCAATGGTCAAATCCGCCGAGCTGACGCGCACATTGGTGTCGTTCACACCAACCTCGACGCCCACACCCAGGGCAAAAATGCCGTTTTCTCCGGCCGAGGCCGAACCGATGGTTTGGATGCGGTCAATCGTGGTGGCTTGCACCCGCATATCGCCGCGCACATGGCTGCCACTGCGGGCATCGACAACAACCGAGTTCGTGTTCAACGTGATATTGACCGCAACCCCAACGCCAAACCCGGCCAAACCATTGCTGGTGCCATCGGTGGTGTTGGTCATGTCGATATTCGACCGCAGGTCAAAATTCCCCTGCAAATCCAACTCGCTATTGATGCGAATGGTATGCGTGGTTTCCGCCAGGCCAAAGGCGACGGCGGCCAAAACACCAATCGGGCGCGCAATGATCGTGCCATGGGTGACCGCACGCACGGTCATATTGCCCTCGCTGCCCGTGCCGGTGGTAACAAACTTGCTGTTCGAGGTCGCCGTCAGCGTGATGTTCGAAATCAGCCGCGAATTAGCCGATAACAGCGACAAGCTTTCCAGCACATCGACCAGGCCCCGCCCGATGGCTGGCAGGATGTCGTTGACGAAGCTGTTGCCGCCGCCGGGGTCGCCGGTGCTGACATTCTTCTTCGGCAGCTTGCCCGCGCGCAGGTCGATCCGGATGTTCCGACCTTGAACAACCGCATCCCCCCCGGTCGCGCCCGCGCCAAAAGTGTAATCGATCTTCAGGTCTTGGACGTTGTAAAAACCCGAGGTCCAACGCCGGTCTTCCGTGCGGCCAACAAAGATCACATCCCCATTGCTGGAAATCGTCGTGCCGCGTTCCTGCCGGAAATCCTCGGTCTCAAACTGCAGCCGGTTATTGGCTGCCGTGCCACCGGTTTGGGTGATGCTTTGGGTGACGCTGATGCTGTTGCCGCTGAACTTCTGTTTGCCGGTCCCAACGCTCAGCGCGTTCGACAAAGCCAAGGTGACCGGCGCTTGCGCCGACACACGCGCCGCGCGCACATTGTCGGCACGATCCGGCGTGCGGCCAATGGTGCTGCTGACGGCCGTGCTGCTGCCGCCAGCGCTATAGCTCACCTTGGCCAGATCGGCGCTGGTGATGGTGCCATTGGCCTCTAGAAACACCTCATCACTGGCGTTTTGTGGATCGGTATCGGCAGCCGCTGAAATCAGCGTAATGCCACCCGCGCTGACACCGGCTAGACCTTCGACGATGATCGTGTCTTTGCCCTGGGCCTTGGTAATCGTGTCATCGCCACCACCGGTGCGGTAGATCATGTCACCGGTATAGCCGCCCGCATCAACGGTCTGGGCGCTGGTATCCCCGCGCAGTTCGATCACTTCGGTGCTGGCTGCCGTCGCCTCGACCGTGCCGCCGACGGTGACCGTATGCACACCCGCCGTCGTGGTGATGGACATATTGCCCGCCATCGCGCTGCGGCTGATCAACAGATGATCGCGCCCAGCATTGCCGGTCACATCATCCTGCCCGCTGCCCGCAATGATCAGGTCATCGCCCGCCGAGCCGCGGATGGTGTCATTGCCCGCGCCCACATCGAACAGAACCGAGGTTCCACTGCCCATGCTGGACACAATGGTATCGCCGGTCGCCGTCACGTCAGACAGGCCCAGCGCCTCCAACATGCGCGTATCAAGCCAGGTGCCATTGCCCTGCCCCGCCGCGCCTTCGGCGTCCGAGGTGTCGACCAGGATTCCTTCGAAGCGCAGCGTGCCCGCACCGCTTTTGTTGGACGTGATCGTCAGCGCCCCGTTCACGATGCTCGCCGTGAGGCCGGCCACCGCGTTAAAGGCATCCAAGACGTCTTGCATCGTGGTGGAACTGCCCAGGATATCGACGAAATCCTCGGACCCATCCCCATGGATGACCTTCAAATCATAATAGCGCGCGCCGATATCGGGCTGGGTGGTGACCTTGGCATTCGACGCATTCCGCGTCGTGACCTGTAGGTTTTCGCCGTCGCCCGTGCGGATCGGCAGACCCATGCCCTTGTTGAGTGCCTCGATCTTGGTGGCCGCCGTCAAAGCCGAGCCCAAAAGGCCCGAGGCATCCAGCAGATCAGCACTGCCCGTACCCGTCATCACAAAGTCTTCGAACCCCGCGATGGCAACCTTATTGGCTGTGCCAGTCGGCGTCGCGCTAAAGGACAGGGTGGTGTCGGTCAGGGTCTGGTTGGTATTCGCTTCCGAGATCAGGCGGTCATATCCTGCGCCCGCATCCACCAACACGCTGCCTGGGGCATAGGTGCCCGCGCCAACAATGCTGATGTCATCATCACCCAGCCCGGCGCTGACCCCATGATCGGCGCCGATCTTGATCGTGTCATTGCTGTCCGACCCAGTGATCTCGGCCGAACCGGAAAAGCCCGAGACATCCGCCCAGCCAGCCAAATCGGTTTCAAACGCCAGTTCCGCGCGTTCAATGCTGGAAATCCCCTCGCGCGCGCCGCCATTGTCGCGCGCGCCCACGCGCTCGACCGCATTCGCGGTGAAATCAACGCTGGGCCCGGCGGCAACAGGCGTGCTGGACCCAACCACTTGCAGCGCCAGGCCCAGATCACGCCCGGTATAGGCGTTGATGAAATCGATGACGATTTCGGTGATCTTGTCGTTCACATCGCGCGTCGTGGTGATCGTGTAGCTGTCACCGTCAAACTGCTGTAGCGCGGCAAAGGCGATCTGCACTTCACCATCCAGCGCCCCAAACCCAACCGCCGCTGTGGTCAGCGTGTTGCCATCGGGCAGGGTGATGCGCAAACGGAATTCATCCGCCGCATCGGTCGAGGCTGGCAGGGTCGCCGTCAGCCGGTAAGAGGTGTCGGTTGACGCGTCATGGTGCAGGCCCGCATCGGTCAGATCATAGGCCCGCGCGCCGGTTTCTTTCAGCACATCTGTGCCAAGGCCACCTGCGAACTGATCCTGCCCATCGCCACCGCTGAGCGTGTCATTGCCGCTGCCGCCGGTCAGGGTGTCATCGCCGCCCGCGCCAACCAGATAGACATCCGCCAACGTCAGCCCACTGGCGTCAAAGACATTGGCATTGTCATCGCCCAGCAGGCGAACCTCGGAATAAAATCCGCGCAAGGTGTCGGTTGCACTGGCCGGTTTCTGCACGCGGATATTGTTGCTAACGACAGCAGGCGCACCGCCACCGGGATCGAAATTCCAGGTGCCGAAATCATCGACCGTCACGTCGCCCGCGACATTGACCCCAACATAAAGGTCTTTGGCACTAGGCGTTTGATTGTCGGAATAGGATTGGATCGTGTCCGACCCACCCGATTGCACAAAGGTGTCGCCGCCGCGCACCGTGCCGATCAGCACGTCGTCGCCAGCCGCGCCCTTCAGGATCACCGTGCCAGGCGTAAAGGCCGAGGCGTTGATCGTCATCCCGGTCGCAAAGCCATCACGCCCCGTGATCACCGCATTCTCAATGCTGCCCAGCGTCGCCTCACCCCCGCTGGCCAATTGGATCTTGGAATCGGTCAGCGTGGTGTTCTCGGTCGCGTCGCCAAAGCCCACCGTATCGGTGCCGCTACCGCCCTCGATGGTCACGCCCGCGATATGGGTCGTTGTCAGAATGTCGTTCCCGCCAAGCCCATCGATCCGCGTGGTGGCATTGCTGCCCCCCAGCGCATCGTTTTTCGAGGTGCCGATGATACGCACCACATCGCTGGTGAAGGATTCAAACCCGGCGGCCACGTTATTGGCCAGATCGGTGATCACATCGCCGGTGTATTCCGAGATCGAGCCACCATTGCCCGCATAGCTCAGCGTGATTTGCGAGCCACCCGATTTGGTCCCGCGCGCGATGCCGCCATAGGCCAGCTGCGTGGCCCCAACAACAATCAGCCCTCGATAGACATCTTCGGCATGCCAGGTAACAGCGCTGGCCCCAGGGATCGCCAGTTCGATCGTGTCCGGATCGTCCGAGCTGCCCTGGCCTTCGATCTCTTCAACATTGGCGAAACTGGCCTGCGCCCCTTGTATCGTGCCATCGGCCAGACGGGTCGTAAACTGACCGTCCGCCCCATTCGCATCCAAAGTCGAAATGCGGAAATAGCTGCCCAGCGGATCGCGGCTTTGAATACCTGCGGTGCCGGTGTCCAGATCGGTCGGGCGCGGCGCATCGGCCAACAGCCCGGTTTCATCAAAGGTATAAAGATCCGACAGCGCATCGGCATCGCCGCGCAACGTGTCGGTGCCCGACCCCGCATCAATCGTGGCCGCCGCGTTGAAGCGCGCCAAAGTGATCAGGTCAGCACCCGCGCCGGTCGAAATGCTGACGGTGGCGGAATTGGCGATAATCTCATCTTCACCGCCGCCCGTGATCACCGCATTAAACCCGGCATGGCTGTCCAAACCACTGGCAGCGCCCAAGGCAAAATCAACCGAGATCGCTGAGCTATAGGCGCGATAATCCAGCGTCTTAAGTCCGGTGCCCTGCGCTTCGAGGTTTTCGATCCCGCGCGCCACCAAGGCCGCGCCGCCGCTGGCATAGGTGATGTCCAAAACCGGCGCGTCGATATCCCCCGAAAGCGCCGCATTGATCGCGCCATTATGGTTCAGGATCAGCCGATCTTCGGCATCGCCACCGGTGATCTCGTCCAAACCCCAAACTTGGGAAGACGTGCCAAGCGACACCCATTGATCTGCCTGTTCCGGCGTGGCCGGGTTCTCGACAAACTTGGAATAGCCAACCGTCACCGTCGCCTCTGGCGCGCCCGAGGTGCTGCGCCCCGTCACCGTCCAGGTCAGCAGGTCATCGGTGCCGGTGACAATATCGTCGCCACCCGCCAGATTGAAATCAACGTCCTGGCCAAGGCGGATTTCGTCCTTGCCATCGGTGCCGGTGAACTGCGTCACCCCACGCGTGTCGATGGCCGCATCGGCATTCAGCCGCGCCACATCGAGCGCTGAATAAATGCGAAGCTCGCCCCCCTGGCCGTTGAAATCGACCCCGGCCTGGAAACCCGACCGCGAAATGCCCGAGGTATTCAGATGCGTCTCACCGGTGCCCTTAAAGGCCTCGACCCCGTCCAATCGCACCGTCGTGGCGCGACCGGGGTTGTTGTCGGAACTGGCGCTGACATTGGTGCCAGTCGCATAGCGTTCAAACCGACCCTCGCCGCTTTCCAACGTGACCTTCCATTCCGAAGTGCCCGCACCCGGCAGGTTGTCGACCACCACATCGCGCGAGGCTTTCAGGCCAAAACGCTCGACACCGCTGAAGGTCACAAAGTGATCGCGCGTGCCACCATCATAGGTGGTTTTGGTGTCGATGTTGGTGTCATTGGCATCCGGGTCATCCAAGCTGCCCGTGGGTTTCAACAGCGCCATCTCACCGGAAACAGAGCTGCCCGAAATCCCGTTCAACGACCAGATCAGACCGTTCGACACCTCAGGCCCGGTGATTGTATCCGTGCCGCCACCCAGATTGACGCGCACCTCAAAGGTCTCAGCCAGGCTGAGCAGCGATTGATCCAAGACCAGTTCATTGTCGCCACCCGTGCCGGTGACATCTATGAAGCCGATCTGCGGGTTTGTCGCCGCATTCCAATCGTTCAGAACAACGCGCTTTTGATCATCAATCTCGACGATCCGACGTTCGGCAATCACCGTTGCGCCGCTGCCGGGGTTGATGCCCTGCACCAGCTGCACGCGCAGCTCTTTCTGCTTGTCCGGCGCGTCCGAGGTGCCGCGATCATACTCAACCTCAGACACCCGCAGCGTCGCATCACCCGCCACAGCAAAGGCGGCGCTGATCGGATCGCCCGACAGCAGCAGACGCGGCTCCAGCGGCTCCACGGCCGGGCGGCGCTTGGGCAGGCTGGATTTGGGTGAGCGGACCAGACTGCGCGCGATGGCATCCAGTTTATCGGCCAAGGACAAACGTTGTGACGCAGGTGGAGGAAGCACTGCCCCAAGTGGCAATGCGCCCTTCTGTGCCTTCTTGCCAAAATGACTGGTCACAAGATTTCCCCCGAACCAAGCGCCAAGAAACGCCCGGCTTAGAACCGCAGCTTAGTGCAGTTCAACATCTTCCATTTCTTCCGCCTCGGTCACGGATGACCCGTCACCACCGCCATCGGCTTCCGGCGCCCCCAGCGATTTGGCGACCAGCGCCTCGGCATTGTGCAACGACAGCAGATGCAGTTGCGCCAGATCCAGATCACCACTGCGGAACAGGTCCACAATCTGATCATCCGGCAAGGCGCGCAGCTTTTCGTTCGACACTTTCTGGAACCCGGTCACGCCGCCCGCGCTGCCATCCGACAGGCGGTAATCAATCCGCGCTTCCTCCATCAGCCCACGCTCTTCCAGCCGGTCGCAAAACGTCTGGGTTCGGTTGAACGTGGCCTGGTATTCTTCCATGAAGCTCAGCACCTGGGTCAGATAGGTGGTTTCGGTGCCTTCGGCATCGAACATCCGTTCGCCCACATTCTCGGTATTTAGCCCCTCAAAGCTTTCGTCCACGCACAGCGTCATACGCTCGCCGCCATCCTCGACCGCGAACACAAACGGGTAACGGCGCAGGAAAGCGGGCACATAGTTCCCGGTCCATTGATTGTCGGCATCGATAAAGGCGTTTTGGTTTTCCGCCGTGCCCAACAGAGCCAGCGAGACCAGACCGGTTTCGGTCTTGGCGAACACAATCGGCATTTCCAACGCGACCCGCGCAAATTCCGCATCCACGATCGGGACGGTGTTGATGCCCTTGGCAAAGGCGAAAGAGGTCGTCCGGCGCACCGAGGTATCGCGGTGGGTTTGCCGGTTTACTGGTACTACGCTTTCGTAGATCAAAAGCTGCTTTGTCATATGGTCGTGCCGTCCCTGTTGCTGGTGGCGGTGTTTTGTTTTTGTTGGGTGCGGGGCTTAGGCCCCGGCGAAGTCACGCGATAACGTCTCCAAATCCAAAGCCCCGAACAGGGCGTAAAGCTCGGCCTGAAGCTGCACCGCGCGAATCCGCGCGGCTTGCGCGCGCAACGCCATGGTATCGCGGCGCAGCTCGGCCTCCAAAAGTTCTTCCAAGGTACCGCGCCCGGCCTCGACCCGCTCCTCGGCGGCGCGCACCCGTTCGGCCGCGACGCGCTGGTCTTGGCTGGTCGAGCCCACAACCTCCAGACTGCGCTCCAAGGCCGTGACCAAGGCACGATACCGGCGCACGGCCAGTTCGCGGGCTTGCTCTAGCCGCAGATTGGCAATCTCCAACCGCCGTTCGGCCTCGCGCACTTGCGACCGGCGCACCCCGCCTTCGTAGATCGACCAGCTTAGCTCTAGGCCGATATCGGTCGATTGCACGGTGCTGCCACCGCCAAAAAGCGAACCTTCGGTTTGTTCATATTCGCTTTCCACGGTCAGATTGGCGGTGGGCTGATAGGCCCCCCGAATGCGATGCAATTGCCGCTCGGCCAGATCCACCTGCGCCAGGGCGATTTGAATATTCGGGTTCAACTCGTCCAAGCGTTCCGGCGTGAAGGTTTGCACAAAGGATCGCAGCTCGGCCACACCCACGCCGCGCGAATAGCGCACGCCATCCACATCGGGGCCGGTGAACCGGTGCAGTTCAAACAAGGCTTCGGTCAGGCCCAGCTCAGCCTCGGCCAGATCGGCACGGGCGGCAAACACATCGCCCTGGGCCCGCAACTGCCGATCGGCATCGGCACGGCCCGCGGCCACCAATTGCCCCAGGTCACGCTCCAGCTGCGTCCGCGCCCGAACGATGGCGCGCGCTTGCTGAATTTCCAACTGCGCCCGGGCCACATCCAAGAAGCTGGCGACCAGCAGACTTGAAAGCTCCATCCGCGCCGCTTCGGCTTGGGCGGCCACCACCGCCTCCTCCGCGCGGGCCAATGGCAAAGCGCGGAAGCGGACGGGATCGTAAATCGGCTGCGCGATGGTCAGCGTCATACGGGTCGTCGGATAGGTCGCCTGCCCCTCCTGGAAGGTCGTGTTATCCTGGTTCACGATCTCCTGCATGGTTTGGATATATTGCAGGCTCAACCGCACGCGCGGCAATCGTTCGCCCCGCGCCTGCCGGATCACCTCAGCCGCGATATCGGCCTCCAGATCCAGGATCTCAAACTGCAATTCCGTCGATTGCATCAGCTGACTGGCTTCGGCCAATGTCACCTGTTGCTGCTGTGCCTTGGCGGGCGCATAGGGCAACAAAACCCCCAAGACGCCCAGCGCCGCCCCAAACACCATATGCCCGACGCGCGAGGCCTCTGCTCGTACCATGATTTTTATCCCGAGAATTTTATGCGCGTGATCGTGGCGGGAACCCTACCGGTCATTCGCCAATCAGGCAAGGAAATCAGCACGAAAGCCGGGTTTTGGGGCCAATTGGGCGGCACCGGACTGGCTGCGACAAGATATACGCCTTAGCCGCGCGAACCCAAGGCGCTATCTCCGAGGGCGCGCCACGGCTCCAAGCACGAATGAAATCACACCCAAGACGAGTGAATTCTGGGAGTATGGGGGTAAAGAATAGGGGCGCAGCAAAGAGCGGGAGGTCGTGCTCGAGCAGCCCGACGGGCGGTAGCAGAAAGAAGGTGGTGCGCTCGGCGAGACTCGAACTCGCACGGGAGTTACCCCACAGCGACCTCAACGCTGCGCGTCTACCAATTCCGCCACGAGCGCACGTGATCCCGGTAGGTCGCGGTTCCTTAGCCGAGGGTTTGGGGCTTGTGAAGGGGGGCGTTGGAAAATTCGCATTTGCCCGGCCCAACGAAATAGGGCGGGCCAAGCCGCCCGCCCAAATCCGCGATCCAGCCTGGCTTACTGGCTGACCGTAAAGGTGGGCAGCGTGTTGCTGCGGCCCGGTGCCGTTTGCGAGGCGGGGATCGCCGCTGGCAGACCGGTATCAAGCTGCGTGACCGCCGCGCGCAGCAGTTGCACACGCTCGGGCTGACCGGGCATGAAGCTGGGCTGGGCCGTACCCTCTTCCAAGGCTTTCAGGCTGGCATCATACCAACCCATCGCCAGGTCGGGTCGGGTGGTGGTGCCAAAACCCTGGCGCAGGTGATGGCCCATGATCTCGCCATAAGCCGGTTCCCCCATCGCAACCAGCATCAGGGCCGAGCCAACGGCCATCCGCATATCATCCTGCGCATACCCCACCGAGAGGCAAACCCGCGAGGTCGAAACCAGATCAGCCGGCGCGATCCCGGTGCCCAGCGCAAAACTACGCATTTCGGGCACCAGCTCGGTTTCGCCAACCAGCGAGGCGCGGTCGATCTCGTTTGACAACATCGCCGAGAAGGAGGTGCATTGCTCCGCAATCTGCGCCTGGGTCAGGCCGACGATCGACTGCATCAGTTGCTCGCCCTGGGCCATGGCATAGGTTCGGGCGACACAGAACTGCTCGGACAGAGTGAAATCCGGGTCGGTCATGCTGGCCATGGTGACATAGCCACCATTGGTCGAGGTCTGCAGCATCACGCCGTTACAGGTGTTGGCCAGCGACGCCGTGGGGGTCGAGTTGGCAAAGAGGTTCGGCAAACCCTGCGGCTGCGGGGCGGTTGCCGCCACCGTGGTGCCTTGCGGCTGCGGGGCCACGATCACCGTGGTCGCGGGGGCCGCAGCCTGGATCGAACCGCCGTTCTGAACATTGTCACGATAGGCGTAAAGCAGTGCGGCGTTGCGCAGGCCCGTCTGCCCAGCCCCGCCGGTGGTGGCCCAATAATAGGCATCCATCAGGAAATCGAATTGATAGGAAGAAAACTCCCGCCCATTGACCGGAAAGCCCATGGTGCCCTGATAACGTTCAATCGCGGCGCGGGTGCCGCCGCCGATTTGACCGTCAACGGCACCGGCATCAAAACCGAAATAGTTCAGCGCCGTCTGCGTCTCGCGCCCCTGTTGCGTGGCGGGGATGCCGGGCCGCACGGTGCGGGTGGTGGTTGTCGTGCCGCGCGTGGTGCGGGTGGCACCCGACCCGATGGCATGACCGATCACGCCCCCGATAATGGCCCCGCCGATGAACTCGGCAGCGTCGGCCTCAGCCTCTTGAGCGGGCACAAGCGCAAGGGCGGCGATCAAACTGGTGGTGGTGAAAATCTTGGCGAACATAGCGGTTCCCTCCAGGCAAAAAAGCAAAGTGGCAGCGTTCAATTGACCCAACGCTACCACAGGAATCCGAATCGCTAAGGGGAAAATCCGCCGCTTTCCGGAAAACCCTACCCTTGCCGCGCATCCCCGCCGGGCACCGGTGGCACATGCGCGGAAAGCCGCAAATTCATCACCAAAAGCCCAGCGCCAAAGCCCAAAATCACCCAAAACCCGATCTCGGGGTGGCCACCAAACAGGGCCTCATTCAGCACCCGGCCCGGCAACAGCGTGAAGACACCGGCCACCGTCAAACCCTGCCAATAAAGCCCCGCCATGCGGGCCCGATGCACCGCGATACGCCCCTGAATTGCATCCCGCAGCCCCAGGAAAAGCTGTAGCAAGACCCAGATCGCCAACAGGTGAATGACCCCAAAACCAAAATAGAAATGCAGGATCACCGCGTGCAGACCAAAGCTCGACAAAGCGGCGATGCCCAAGGCAACGATCCACGCATAGCCCAGAACCTTGTGCGTCCGATCCCGGCGCTGGCGGTAAATCGCAAATGGCCCGATCAAAAGCGCGGCCGCCGCGGACCAAAGGTGAACCTGAACCAAGGGCGGTAGCTCCGCCAAAACCGTGACATCCATCGCGCATCTCCTTGCTGTCCAAATCCGGGCGGTGCTCTCTTTTCATCCGCCGCTCCGGCTGGCAGGGTCATGGCCATTCCGGCGCGCCCGACCCAAGCGCGTCTTCGCCAATGACGGAGCGCTGACGTGACTGACCGCCAATCGCCATCCACGATGCGCGAATTGCGGGCCCATCTTGGCCAGCCGGGCACGCTTGTGGCCTTGGCCGCAGTGGCGCTGGTTCTGGCGGTCACAGGGGCCTTTGGCACCGACGCCCGCTTTGGGTTGCTCGCGCGCTTTGGCTATTGGCTGGTGATCGTCGGGGCCACCTACGCCTTTGGCTATGCCACCGACCGCAGCCTGTCGCGCCGGATCGGGCAGCGGGGCGAGCCGGGGCAAATCGCGGCCATCGCTTTCGTGACGGCCTTGGGTGTCACGGGTCTGGTCCTGGCGGCCAATATGCTAATCCTGGGCTTGCGCTTGGAGCAGAACGGCTTGTTCTCGGATGTTTTGACGATCTTGATCCTGGCCTTCGTGGTCTCGGCGGCGATCCAGATTGTCTGGACGGCCTCGGCCCGCAACACCGCGCAAGACACGCCCGCCGCCCCGGCCCTGCTCGACCGGCTGCCCCTCGACAAACGTGGCGCGCTGGTCGCCCTGTCGGTGGAGGATCACTATGTCCGCGTCCGCACCTCGGCTGGGGAAGAAATGCTGCTCATGCGGCTTAGCGATGCGATCCGTGAAACCGCGCCGACGCCGGGGCTGCAGGTGCATCGCTCGCATTGGGTCGCGACCGATGCCGTCACCAAGGCTCGCCGCGATGGCGACCGCGCCATCCTGACCCTCAGCCATGGGGGTGACATTCCGGCCAGCCGGTCGCATATCAAAGCCTTGAAAGAGGCGGGGCTGTTGCCGCGCTAACCGGCAAGGGACCGATCATGGTCGAATGGATCACCTCGGACGCACCCGTCCCCTACCCCGATGCGGTCGCTTGGATGGAAACCCGCGCCGCCGCCATCGCAAGCGGTGAGGCGGAGGAGGCGATTTGGCTTCTGGAACATCCCCCCCTTTACACCGCCGGCACCTCGGCCAAACCCGCCGATCTGCGCGATCCCGACCGCTTCCCGGTTTATGACACCCGGCGCGGCGGACAATACACCTATCACGGCCCCGGACAGCGCGTGGTCTATGTTCTGCTGGATCTGAACAAACGCGGGCGCGATATCCGCGCCTTTGTCACCGCGCTGGAAAGCTGGGTCATCGGCGCCCTGGCCGAATTCAACGTGACCGGTGCCGTGCATCCCGACCGCGTGGGGGTCTGGGTCGCGCGCCCCGAAAAGCCGCCCCTGCCCGACGGCACCCCGCGCGAAGACAAAATCGCGGCCATTGGTGTGCGGCTGAAGAAATGGGTCAGCTATCACGGGATTTCGATCAACCATGACCCCGATCTAAGCCATTTCGACGGGATCGTGCCTTGCGGCATCACCGGGCATGGGGTGACCAGCTTGGTCGATCTGGGCCTGCCCGTCAGCATGGATGACCTCGACCTGGCCCTGCGCCGCAGCTTTGACGCGGCCTTTCCGGCGCCGGAACAAGCTTAACCATCCGTTAACCATTTAGGCGCGATTTTCTGGCATTTTGCCCCGTTATCACCGCAATTCCCTGCGATCCTGCCCACGATTTGATCCCCAAACCTGGTCAGGTTCGATGCGTGTTACCGATTTCATGGAAAACCAAACCGGCGCTGTCTCGGTCGATTGGGTGGTGTTGACGGCCGCCCTGACCGGTTTGGGCCTGGCGACGGCGGGTGTGGTTTCGGTCGGGGTCGAAAGCCTGTCCAACGATACCGCCGATCATATGCGCCAAGACCTGACCATGTATTCGCGCTTTGACGTGAACCGCATGGCCAATGCCTCTTTCGAGGATATCGAGGGCATGATCGCCGCCGGCTGGGGCTTTTACAACGCCAATGGCTCACTGATGGGGTGGGACAATATCGGCAATCTGCGCGCCGAGGTCGTTCATAGCGGCTATATGGGCATCGACGCCACCGATGGCGATTTCATGCTCGACCTCGATGCCTCGCCCGGCAATATGATGATCGGCCAGCAGGTCCAAGGTGCAGTCAGCGGCCAGGTCTATACCGTCAGCTTCGATGCCGCCGATGAACGCGGCAATAACGGCGTGGCTGTCTATTGGGGCGGCGAGTTGGTCGAAACCTTCGAGCCCGCTGGCCGCTCGATGGAAAGCTTTTCCGTCGATATCGTGGGCGGCGAAGGGGACGGGTCGAATATGCTGATGATCGGCGGCACCGGCCCCGAGGATAACCGCGGCGCCTTTATCGACAATATCGAGGTGCGCAGCTAACCAGCCCTTCGGCACGGCCCGACGCCGCCGCGCGCCGATGCCGCCAGGACTCGGTGATCCGCTATTTTTACCCATATATTTCAAATATATAGAGGGCAGCTAGCGCATAAAATATGTCGTTTCCACATCACGGACAAAGCGTTGATGGCTAATTTTTCATTTGCCCAACTGTCGCCAAGTTTCGTTTACATACAGGCGTCAATCACAAATACGGCCCAAGCGGTGGAGTGCCTCCTCCGCTCAAGGCTTATTGGACGGTGGCGATGAAGCGCATAGAGATCGAGCAAGAGCCCGAGCAAAGCCCGATTATCGAGATCACCATGCTTTTGGTGGCCTTGGCCGGGCTTGGCGTGATTGTGGCCTTGGCGGTGACCATCGCGTTTTCGTCTGAAACTGCGGCACCGGCGGATCTGGGCTCCATGGGCTCCAGCGAACGGGTGAACTCGACCGTGCCGACCCCGGTTGATCTGACCTCATCCTAAGCTAGGCGGCACCCGGTCCCAACGCCCCTTTTTACGCCGAATTCCAGCGATCTGCCCGCAGACCAAGCGCATTTGGTCTGAGGCAATTTTTCTCACCCCCTTGATCGCAAGAATTTCACCCGCTGCGTTGCTTAACCCCCACCCTCGGTCTACAACACCCTTCAGAAACGCGTGCGTGGGCGGGGGATGCCTGCGCCTCGCTGCTTGAGCGATCGACAGGAGACACACATGGCAGACGCCGCCGTCCAGGGGCATGACCACGAGCGACCGGGGTTTTTCACCCGGTGGTTCATGTCCACCAACCATAAAGATATCGGGATTCTGTATCTGTTCACCGCCGGTGCGGTGGGCCTGATTTCGGTTCTGTTCACCGTCTATATGCGGATGGAGCTGATGGAACCCGGCGTTCAGTACATGTGTACCGAAGGCGCGCGGTACTTCACCGCTGCCGCAGCAGGCGAATGTACGCCCGACGGCCATTTGTGGAACGTGATGATCACGGGCCACGGCGTCTTGATGATGTTCTTCGTGGTGATCCCGGCGCTTTTCGGCGGGTTTGGCAACTATTTCATGCCGCTGATGATCGGCGCGCCGGATATGGCCTTCCCGCGTTTGAACAACCTCAGCTACTGGCTCTACGTTGCCGGCACCACGCTGGCCTTCTGCGCCGTCTTCATCGACGGTGGTGCAGGCCCGGGTTGGACCTTCTATCCGCCGCTTTCCTGGCAGGATGCACCAACCAGCCGCGCGGTTGATTTCGCGATCTTCGCGGTCCACGTCTCGGGCGCAAGCTCGATCCTGGGCTCGATCAACTTCATCACCACCTTCCTGAACATGCGCGCACCGGGCATGACCCTGCACAAAGTGCCGCTTTTCGCCTGGTCGGTGTTTGTGACCGCGTGGTTGCTGCTGCTGTCGCTGCCGGTTCTGGCCGGTGCGATCACCATGCTGCTGACCGACCGGAACTTTGGCACGACCTTCTTTGATGTCGCGGGTGGCGGGGATCCGATCCTGTTCCAGCACATCTTCTGGTTCTTCGGCCACCCCGAGGTCTACATCGTGATCCTGCCCGCCTTTGGCGTGATCAGCCACGTGATTTCGACCTTCTCGAAAAAGCCGATCTTTGGCTACCTGCCGATGGTCTATGCGCTGGTGGCAATCGGTGGCTTGGGCTTCGTCGTGTGGGCGCACCACATGTACACGGTGGGCATGACCCTGACCCAACAGGCCTATTTCATGGTCGCAACCATGGTCATCGCGGTGCCCACGGGGATCAAAATCTTCTCGTGGATTGCCACCATGTGGCAGGGCTCGATCGAGTTCAAAACCCCGATGCTCTTTGCCATTGGCTTCATCTTCCTCTTCACGCTTGGCGGCGTGACCGGGATCATCCTGAGCCAAGCAGGCGTCGACCGTGCCTATCACGACACCTATTACGTCGTGGCGCATTTCCACTATGTGATGAGCCTTGGGGCCGTCTTCGGCATCTTCGCGGCGATCTACTATTGGTTCGCGAAAATGTCGGGCCGCCAGTATCCCGAGATGATCGGCAAGATCCATTTCTGGATGTTCTTCATCGGCGCCAACCTGACCTTCTTCCCGCAGCACTTCCTGGGTCGTCAGGGCATGCCGCGCCGCTATATCGACTATCCGGACGCCTTCGCGCTCTGGAACTACATCAGTTCGATTGGCGCGTTCATCTCCTTCGCCTCGTTCCTGCTGTTCATCGGTATGGTCTTCTACGCCCTGCGCAACGGCGCCAAGGTCGAAGAAAAAGCCTATTGGGGCGAACATGCCGACACGCTGGAATGGACCCTGCCCAACCCGCCGCCGGAGCATACCTTTGAAACGCTCCCCAAGCAGGAAGAATGGGACCGTCAGCCGGGGCATTAACGCCTCTGATCTGATGCCATGAATCAGGGCGCCGCCGGCTTGGGTGGCGCCCTTTTTCGTCCCGGATATGGATTGCCGATTGCACCAAAGGACAGGCCATGAAGCTTGAATTCCACCACATCAACTTCGTCTCGCACGATGTCGACGGGATGCATGATTTCTATACCAAGGTCTTGGGCCTGGCCGATATCCCGCCCAGCGCCTTCCCCCGGACTGAGGCGACCGAAGACAAAGGTTTTGCGGGCAAAATCCGCTTCGCCACCGATGGCGGGATGCAGATGCACCTGGCCGAACGCGACCTCTCCGTCGCCTTCAAAAACGGCCACACCATCAACCCCATTGATCGCGGCCATATCGCCTTTCGCACCGATGACATCGCCGCATTCCTGGCGCTCCTAGACGCCAAGGGCATCCCCTATTCCGATTACGGCACCACCTTCGCCAAGGAATGGCATCAGGTCTTCTTCCAAGACCCCGAAGGCAATGTGATCGAGGTGCATCAACAGGTTGGCTAGGTCAGGCCCATGCCCGTCGAAACGCTCCCCCCCACGGCATCGCCTGGCGCACCGGCCCCACGGCTGCACCTGCGGCTGACGCCCCATAAATCGCTCACGCCCGAAGGGTTTGTCTGGTTCATCGGCCTGACCGCCGCCCTGATCTCGGTGCCCCTGTTTTCGATCTTGGGTACAGCGGTGTTCTGGGCCCTCTTGCCCTTCATCCTGGCCGCTGTGGCGGGCATCTGGTTCGCGCTAAAGCGCTCCTGGCGGCGGATGGACATCTATGAAGACTTGTTGCTCTGGGACGACCTGATCCGCATCCAGCGCCATGACCACACCGGACTGCAAGAATGGGAGGCCAACCCCTATTGGGTCCGCCCCATCCTGCACGCCAAAACCGGCCCGGTGCCGCAATACCTGACCCTGCAAGGCGGCCCGCGAGAGGTTGAACTCGGCGCCTTCCTCACCCCGCCCGAACGCGTCGGGCTGCTCGAAACCTTGGAGCGCGAATTACGGCGTCCGCCCTCCAAAACCTAACCGACCGCTAACCTCGCCTTAACCTAACCAGTCTATACCCATCCGCCGAAAACGTTTTCGAAAGGGTTGGTCTGACACACCGCCCGACCTCAAGCGATGGTTTGCTGCATCCGCCCGTAGACAGCCTCCAAAAGGGCCAAGGGTGGGTGGCCGATCCTTGCGCAATACCGGCCCTTGGCCGACACCCAGGGCGTCAGAACCACGCTGCCTTTGGCGGCGCCGTCAATTTGCGGGTTTGCCCGGTCTGGTCCGAACCCAACCGCTTTTCTTATGAGACATCGGCCCCTTATCGGCGCAGCGCGCGCGGCCCGGCCAATCGCCCATAACAAAGGGCGGCCCCGCATCTGCGGCGACCGCCCCTTGCGCATTGACTGAACCTTGGCTTAGCCCAAGCGCCCCTTCACCATCGGGCCCACGGCGCCAAAATCCATCTGGCCGGTGTATTTCGCCTTCAGCGCGCCCATGACCTTGCCCATGTCGCGGATGCTGCTGGCCCCAGTATCGCTGATCGCGGCGGCAACGGCGGCCTCCACCTCGGCCTCGTCCAGTTGGCGCGGCAGGTAATCTTCGATCACCGCGATCTCGGCCTGTTCCTTTTCGGCAAGCTCCAGCCGCCCGCCCTCTTCATAGGCGCGCGCGCTTTCCTGGCGCTGCTTAACCATCTTGCCCAGGATTGCCAGCAACTCGCCATCATCCACGCCCTCGGCGTTTCCTTTGGCGCGCAGCGCGATATCCTGATCCTTCACCGCCGCATTGATCAGCCGCAGCGTGCTCAGCCGCGCGGCGTCCTTTTCGCGCATGGCGTCTTTGAGGCCGGTGGTGATCCGCTCTCTCAAGCTCATGGTTGTGATCCCCTGATGCAATCCCAAGGCGCCTAGATAGGGGATGAAACGCCGCGCAACAACACCCCAATCCCGGTCGCGCCTTGACCACCCCGACCCACCCCCCTAAACCCAGGCCGATTTGCCCCATAGCCAGAGTTGGACCCGCGCCATGACCGACACGCCGACCGCCTGCCTCGCCCTTGCTGACGGAACGCTGTTTTATGGCCGAGGGTTTGGCGCAACTGGCACGCGCGTGGCCGAGCTGTGTTTCAACACCGCCATGACCGGCTATCAAGAGATCATGACCGATCCCTCTTATGCCGGACAGATTGTGACCTTCACCTTCCCGCATATCGGCAACACCGGGGTCACACCCGAAGATGACGAAACCGCCGATCCCGTGGCGGATGGGATGGTTGTGAAATGGGATGTGACCGAGCCATCGAATTGGCGCGCCGCCGGCGATCTGGTCGCGTGGCTGGAAAAAACCGGGCGCGTTGGGATTGGCGGCATCGACACGCGGCGGCTGACCCGCGCGATCCGGCAGCAGGGCGCCCCCCATGTGGCCTTGGCCCATGACCCCGAAGGAAAATTCGATATCGAGGCGCTGGTTGCCGCCGCGCGCGGGTTTTCGGGGCTGGAAGGGTTGGATCTGGCCAAAGATGTGACCTGCGCCCAATCCTATCGTTGGGATGAACTGCGCTGGGCCTGGCCCGAAGGGTACAGCAAGCGCGAGGGCCCCGGCCCCAAGGTCGTCGCCATCGACTACGGCGCCAAACGCAACATCCTGCGCTGCCTGGCCAGCGTCGGCTGCGATGTGACCGTGATGCCCGCCACCACCACGGCCGAGGAGGTCTTGGCCCAAAACCCCGATGGCGTGTTCCTTTCGAACGGTCCCGGCGATCCGGCGGCCACCGGCGAATACGCCGTGCCCATGATCCAAGGGGTCCTGGCCGCCGATCTGCCGGTCTTTGGCATCTGCCTTGGTCATCAAATGCTGGCCCTGGCGCTGGGGGCCAAGACCATCAAGATGAACCACGGCCACCATGGCGCGAACCACCCGGTCAAGGATCTGACCACCGGCAAGGTCGAGATTACCTCGATGAACCATGGGTTCACAGTCGACAGCCAATCCCTGCCCGCGGGCGTGACCGAAACCCATGTCTCGCTCTTCGACGGCTCGAATTGCGGCATCGCGGTCGAAGGCAAGCCGGTCTTTTCGGTGCAATACCACCCCGAGGCCAGCCCCGGCCCGCAAGACAGCTATTACCTGTTCGAACGCTTCGCCGCCGCCATCGCGGCGCGTAAGGTCGACGCGTAAGGTAACCGGCGGCGCGAAACTCAACCCTGGGTTGTTAACCCCTTGTTAACGCTGTGCAGCCCAATCTGGGCCTGTCGCGCAAAGGCGATGGGTCGAGATCCGGGGGAGCATATGGAACGCGAAGGCTATCGCCCACCGTCCCTGCCCGCCTTGCGCGGCCGTCCACCACGCGCCCTGGCGGCGCGTCGCGATCTTGCGCATCTGCTGCGCAATCCGGGGCGCGATTACCGCTCTTTGGCGCAGGTGCTTTTGTCGCGCGGCCTGGTCACCGCCGCCCAGCTATCGGCGGCCCGCAAATCCAAGCGCACGCTCAACCGCCCGCTTGGTGATATCCTCTTGGCCCAAGGCGCGGTCAGCGAGGTTGATCTGATCACGGCCCAATCAACGCTGCACGGGTTGGGCATATCCGATCTGGGCCAGCCCCGCCCGGATCACGGCCTGGCCGCCTGTCTGCCGGTCAAAACGGCCATCGCATATGGCGCTGTGCCCTGGCGCTGGGCGGGCTCGACCCTGGTGGTGGCCCTGGCCGAGCCTGATCATATCCCCGAACTGCGCCGCGCCCTGCCTCCAGACCTGCGGGTCAGCTTCACCCTGGCCGCGCGCGACCAAATCCTTGCCGCGCAAACCGCGCTTTATGGCGAGGCCCTGGCGCGGCGGGCCGAAGGGCGAACGCCTGAGCATGTTAGTTGCCGCACGTGGCGGGCCGACAGCGCGCTCTATCGCCTGCAACTGGTCGGGGTCGTCTTGGCCATCGGCGCGGTGACCCATCCGACCGCGGCCGCTGTCGCCCTTTTCGCGCTCGCCTTGCTGGTGTTCTACGCCAATATCGCCCTGAAAGTTCTGGCCTTCGCCACCACATTGAGGGTCCATCGCGCCGCCAGCAAAGCCAAGAAACCCATCGCCCCAACGCCTCCCATCCGCCAACCCCTGGTGACGATTTTTGTACCCCTTTTCAAAGAGCGAGAGATCGCCTCCAGCCTGATCGCCAATCTTTCAAAGCTCGACTACCCGCCGGACCGGCTGGATGTGATCTTGGTCACCGAAGCGGATGATGACACAACCCATGACGCGCTCGCCCGCTGCACCCTGCCACCTTGGATGCGCGCCATTGCGGTGCCGCCGGGCCAGCCGCGCACCAAGCCGCGCGCCCTAAATTTCGCCCTGAATTTCGCGCGGGGTGAGATCATTGGCATCTATGACGCCGAAGACCGCCCCGAACCCGATCAGATCACACGCGTTGTCAAGCGTTTTGCCCAAGTCCCGCCCGAGGTTGCTTGCCTGCAAGGGCGTCTGGATTACTACAACAGCCATCACAACGCTTTGGCGCGCTGCTTTTCCATTGAATATGCCTGCTGGTTCCGCGTGCTTTTGCCCGGCGTGCAGCGGCTTGGGCTGTTCGTGCCCTTGGGCGGCACGACCCTGTTTCTGCGCCGAAACGTCCTGGAAAAGCTGGGCGCGTGGGATGCGCATAACGTGACCGAGGATGCGGAGCTTGGCTTGCGGCTGACCCGCCACGGGTATCGGACCGAGATTGTCGAGACCACCACCTTTGAGGAGGCCAACGCGGCTGTGGTGCCCTGGATCAAACAGCGCACGCGTTGGCAAAAGGGCTATTTGATCACCTGGGCCATCGCGATGCGCGACCCGCTTGCGCTTTGGCGGGATCTGGGCACTTGGCGCTTCTTCGGCTTTCAAGTGCAGGTTCTGTTTGCCGTCGTGGGCTTTCTAATCGCCCCGCTTTTATGGAGCTTCATTGTCAAATCCTTCGGTATGGCGCATCCGATTGATGCGGTTTTAACCCCGGCCCAATTCATCCCGCTGGCGATCAGCCTTTTATTCGGTTTGCTGGTGTCGCTCGCCGTGTCGATCTACGCCACCCGCGCCCAGCATCTGCGGCCCCTAAGGCGTTGGATTCCTTTGGTCGAGTTTTACCATTTTCTCGGCACCTTGGCGGCCTGCCGTGCCGCCACAGAAATGCTGATCCGCCCGTTTTTCTGGGCCAAGACCACCCATGGTCAGTTTGGGGGCGCGGCGCCCAGCCCCGTGCAGGCCAAGATAAAGGCGGCGGGCTAACTCTGTCGTTCCGCCTCTTCCTTCAGACGCACGACAAAAGCGATCGACAGATGGTCTTTCAACGCCTGCGCGGCACGGTCACCATCGCGGGCGGCAATGGCCTCGACAATCTCGGAATGCTCGGCCAGGGCCTTTTCGCCCCGCCCCGCCGCCGCCAATGACGTGCGCGCCATCAGTGCCATCGAGCGATAAACCAGATCCAATTGCTGCACGAGATAGCGGTTATGGCTGGCCAGATGAATCTGGTGATGGAAGCGCCGATTGGCGCGGGCCAAAGCCTCGGGGTCGCCCAAAAGCGCACGGTCGGCTTTCACCATTTCGCGCAAAACCGCGACCTCTTCTTCGGCGGCGTGCTGGGCGGCCAGCTTTGCCGCCAACCCCTCCAACTCCTGGCGCACGGCGTAAAGCTCGGCCATTTGCGCGTGATCCAGCGAAGCCACGATCAAGCTGCGCCCATCGCGCGTCAGCAGGCTTTGGGTCTCGAGCCGCTGCAACGCCTCGCGGATCGGCGTGCGGCTGACACCGAACCGTTCGGCCAGTTCCGATTCCACCAAACGCGCGCCGGGCCGGTAGACGCCGGTATCGATGGCCTCCAGGATCAGATCATAGGCATCTTTCTGGGGTGGCGGGGATTTCGTCGCCATGGTTTCGGTATCCTTTTGTATACCGTCAGGCTAGGCGCGCCCTCGATCAAAGGCAAGCCTTGCCCTAATCGCCGCCTGGCCCTAGGGCTTGGCCCATGCCAGCCGATCGCTTTTCCCATGTCGAAACCTGGGTCTTCGACCTCGACAACACGCTTTATCCGCCCGAGATGGCGTTGTTCGACCAGATCAACGTTAAGATGACGGCCTATGTGATGCAGGCCCTGGGCCTGGATGCCGTGGCGGCCGATCGGCTGCGCGATGCCTATTGGCGCGAACATGGCACCACCCTGGCAGGCCTGATGCAGAACCATCTGATCGACCCGGTACCCTATTTGGATGCGGTGCATGACATTGATTTCACGGTGTTGTCGCCGGATGCCGAGCTGGCCGCGCGGATCGGCGCCCTGCCCGGCCGCCGCATCGTCTATACCAATGGCAGCGCGCCTTACGCTGAAAAGGTGCTGGCCCATCGCGGCTTGGATGGCTTGTTCGACGCGATCTATGGGGTGGAACATGCCGATTACCAACCCAAACCCCAAGCCGCCGCGTTCGAGATGATCTTTGCCAAAGATGGCCTGGCCCCCACCCGCGCGGCCATGTTCGAGGATGATGCTCGTAACCTCAGCGTGCCGCATGCCATGGGCCTGCGCACCGTGCATGTGGCGCCCGCACCCGAACCCGCGCCCCATATTCACCATCACACCGATGATCTGGGCGGGTTCCTGGCCCAATTGCTGCCCTAACACCCTGCCCGATAGGGCGCGGCGATCACCGCGATAGGCCCGGCTCTGCGACACTGGCGACCATGGATGCTGCGCTGCGGCACCCCATCTTCTGTCATGCGAACAGGAGACCCAGAATGGCCATGATCACCGATGCGCCCAAGCCGCGCTATATCACCCGTCACATCACCTATCGGCTGCCCTTTTTCGGGCGCATCGCCAAAGAGGTTGTCGAAGGCGACGACGACAATGTTTGGTACGCCATCGCAGGCGGCGTGTCGGCCTGGCTGTGCTTGATCCTTCTCTTTGGTTATCCCGGTCTGATCCTGCCCGCCCTGGGGCTGGCCGCAGCGATTCTGATCACGCTGATCCGCATCACGCTGGGCTGATCCACGCCGCGCCTTGAGACAGAGTGCCGCTTCGACGCTTACAGCTTTGGCCCCTAGGTCTAGGGCATGTCAAAGCTGATCGATACGGATGTCTTTGTCTCCGGCGGCGGGGTTGCGGGGCTGATCGCGGCCAGCGCCTTTGGTGCGGCGGGGTTCCGCGTGATTTGCGCCGATCCCGCGCCGCCGATCACCGATGGCCAGGCCAAGGGCGCGGACCTGCGCACGACCGCGTTTTTGCAGCCCTCGCGGCTGTTTCTGGACCGGGTGGGGCTGTGGGCGCGGCTGGAACCCTTTGCCATGCCGTTGCAAATCATGCGGATCGTGGATGCGGGCGGTGAAACGCCCGAACCGCGTGTGGCCCATGATTTCAATGCCGCCGATATCTCGGACCTGCCCTTTGGTTGGAACCTGCCCAATTGGCTGCTGCGGCGCGAGATTGTGGCCCATCTGAGCAATCTGCCGAATGTCGCGTTTCGGGCGGGCCAAGGCACAGCCGATCTGCTGACCCGCGACAGCGAGGCACGCATCAGGTTGAGTGATGGCAGCCGCATCCGCGCCAAGCTGGTCGTGGGGGCCGATGGCCGCGCCTCTCCCGTGCGGGAGGCCGCGGGGATTGGCGTGACAACAACCCGGTATGGGCAAAAGGCGCTGGCCTTTGCGGTGACGCATCCGGTGCCGCATGAGAATGTCTCGACCGAAATTCACCGCTCCGGCGGGCCGTTCACGCTCGTGCCCCTGCCCGATCATGAGGGGCAGCCAGCCTCGGCCATTGTGTGGATGGAGCGCGGGCCCGAGGCGCAGCGCCTGCTGGAGTTGGACGAGGCGGCGTTTAATGCCGAGATGACCGAACGCTCGGGCCATCTGTTCGGGTCATTGCGTTTGGTCGGGCGGCGCACGATTTGGCCGATTATCAGCCAGATCGCCGACCGGATGGAGGCCGAACGCATCGCCCTGATTGCCGAGGCCGCCCATGTGATGCCACCCATCGGCGCGCAGGGGTTGAATATGAGCCTGGCCGATCTGCGGGTTTTGCTGGATCTGGCCGAAGCCCATCGCGCTGATCCCGGCGCGCGCGATTTGTTGCGGCGTTATCATCGCACGCGCCATGCCGAAGTGGTGGCGCGGATCACCGGGGTGGACGCGCTCAACCGCGCCTCGATGGCCGAGGCGCCGGGCTTGCGCGACATGCGGATGCGGGCGCTGAATGCGTTTTATTCCGTGGCCCCCGTGCGGCGCGTGTTGATGCGCGCGGGGCTTGGGGCGACGGGCTGAGCGGATCGGCAGGTCAAACGCATTCTTTTTTGGGGGCCAGCGCCTAAACACTGCTTTTCTTGGGGGCTTGCCCCCAAACACTGCTTTTCTTTGGGGGCCAGCCCCCAAACCCCCGGGATATTTAAGAAACAGAGAATGAGAACCGGTTCACCACAGGTGAGGATCGGTCCGGTGGACCGATCAAGGTTCGAACGGGCAGAGCCCAAGAACCGGTTCATGGCAGGCGCGCGCACCGGGCGGCAGCGCGTTAACCTTAATACGCGGTTAAACGAAGACCTGATCGAGGGCGGCTTCAAGACGCGCGAGCGTGGCATCGAGATCGTAGAGTTTGTCGAGGCCAAAAAGGCCGATACGGAAGGTGCTGAACTCTGCGGGTTCATCGACGCGCAGCGGCACGCCAGCGGCGACTTGCACGCCAAGGGCCGCGAATTTCGCGCCGGATTTCACCTCCGGGTCGTCGGTATAGCTGACCACCACGCCGGGCGCGCCAAAGCCGTCGGCGGCGACGGGGCGGATGCCCTTTTGCACCAGCAAAGCGCGCGCGCCGTTGCCCAGCGCCCATTGCGCCTGTTTCAACTTGTCAAAGCCGTAATCGCGGGTCTCGACCATCGTGTCGCGGAAAACGCGCAGCGCATCGGTGGGCATGGTCGCGTGATAGGCATGTCCTCCCGCCTCATACGCGGCCATGATATTGGCCCAGGCTTTTAGATCGCCCGCGAAGCTGTTCGAGCTGGTGTCTTGCATCCGCGCGATGGCGCGGTCCGACAGCATCACCAGCCCCGCGCAAGGCTGCGCCGACCAGCCCTTTTGTGGGGCGGAGATCAGGACATCGACACCGGTTGCGGCCATTTCAACCCAGACGCAGCCCGAAGCGATGCAATCAAGCACCATGAGCGCGCCAACCTCATGCGCGGCCTCGGCCAGGGCAGCGATGTAATCGTCGGGCAGGATGATCCCGGCGGAGGTTTCGACATGGGGCGCAAAGACCACACCGGGTTTTTCGGCGCGGATGCGGGCGGTGACCTCCTCAATTGGGGCCGGGGCGTATGGGGATTGGGCGGCATTGCCCGCGGGCCGCGCCTTCATCACGGTTTCCGTGCCCGCAAACCCGCCCGCGTCGAGGATCTGGCTCCAGCGGAAGGAGAACCAGCCATTGCGCACCACCAGCACATCTTGGCCTTGGGCGAATTGGCGGGCCACGGCCTCCATCGCGAAACTGCCGCCGCCGGGGACGAGCACGACGCCTTCGGCCCCATAGACCTGTTTCAACATGCCGGAGATATCGGTCATCACCTGGCGGAAACTGGCGGACATATGGTTGAGCGAACGGTCGGTGAAGACCACCGAAAACTCCAGCAACCCATCGGGATCAACGGTATCGAGCAGTGCAGCCATGACGGTCATCCTTCCCTTGCTTGGGTCTGGGGTAGCGCGGGGGGCGGTGGCTGTCCAAAGCAAAATCGCCGCTGCAGGCGGGTTTTTGAGGCCGGTCTGGGCCCGATCGCGCGCCCCGGTTTCCGATCCGCGTCAACCCAGAGGCCCAGGCAGGCGCTCCTCCGACAGCAGCACGTTGGCCTCGACATTGCCGACGCCGGGCAGGGTCATGATGCGGCGGCGCAGGACGCGTTCGAAATCGGGCAGGTCGCGGGCAACGACCCGCAAGCGGTAATCGTAAAGCCCGAGGACGTGTTCGACCGTCTGCACCTCGGGGATGGCGGAGACAGCGCGTTCGAAATCGTCCAGGCTGACCCGGCCTTTGGTGGCCAATTTCACGCCCAAAAACACCGTGACGCCAAAGCCCAGCTTTTCCAGATCAAGGATCAGGCGGCGCGCGCCGATCACGCCGGCCTCGGTCAGGCGTTTCACCCGGCGCCAGGTCGCGGGCTGGCTAAGGCCAAGGCGGCGGCCCAATTCGGAAGCTTTGAGCGTTGCGTCTGCCTGCACATGGCGGAGGATCGCGCGGTCGGTTGGGTCGAGGTCGATCATAGTGGCAGCGTCGGTTGGTCTTTGATGGTGGCGACCTGCATCAACGCCTCGATATCCGCGATATGGGGCAGGGTCAGGATGCGGTCGCGGTAGATCTCTTGGTAATGGCTCATGGATTTGGCGATGACGGCCAGGCGTGCATCAACGCGGCCCAGGAAGGTTTGCAGCTCCACCACCTCGGGCACCTCGCGCGCGGCGGAGAGGAATTCGTCAAAGGCGCGCGGGTTGGTTTTGTCGAGGGTGACGCGCAACGACACCTCGACCGTGTAGCCCAGTGCGGGCCAATGGATTTGATGCGATTGCCCTTTGAGCACGCCATTGGATTGCAACCGTTCCAGCCGCTTATAGCAGGTGGCCAGGGGCAGACGCGCGGCTTGGGCCAGATCGGCAATGGGCTGGGCCGGGTCGGCCTGGAGATGGCGCAAAAGGCGGCGGTCACTATCGGTGAGCATGATTAGTTTCTGATTGTCAATTTTGGCGAATGATTTTCTAGCATTCTTGGATTTTTTTGCCAAGTCATGGGGCGTAAAGCCAGCAAACCCACGGCATGGTGCGCGGCAGAGACATTTCTGAGCCATGGAGAGAGACATGCGCGTTTACTACGATCGCGATTGCGATGTGAATCTGATCAAAGACATGAAAGTGGCGATCCTGGGCTATGGCAGCCAGGGTCACGCGCACGCACTGAACCTGCGCGACAGCGGCGCCAAAAACGTGGTTGTCGCCCTGCGCGACGGTTCGGCCAGCGCGGCGAAAGCCGAAGGCGAAGGGTTGCAGGTGATGGGCATTGCCGAGGCGGCGGCCTGGGCCGATCTGATCATGTTCACCATGCCCGATGAATTGCAGGCCGAAACCTACAAGAAATACGTGCATGACAACCTGCGCGAAGGCGCGGCGATTGCCTTTGCCCATGGTCTGAACGTGCATTTCGGCCTGATCGAACCGAAGCCCGGTGTCGATGTGATCATGATGGCCCCCAAGGGCCCCGGCCACACCGTGCGCGGCGAATACACCAAGGGCGGCGGCGTGCCCTGCCTGGTGGCGGTCGACAATGACGCCTCGGGCAAAGCGCTGGAGATTGGCCTGTCCTATTGTTCTGCCATTGGCGGCGGGCGCTCGGGCATTATCGAGACCAACTTCAAGGAAGAATGCGAAACCGACCTGTTCGGCGAACAGGCCGTGTTGTGCGGCGGCTTGGTCGAGCTGATCCGCGCGGGCTTTGAAACCCTGGTCGAGGCCGGTTACGCGCCCGAGATGGCCTATTTCGAATGTCTGCACGAGGTGAAGCTGATCGTGGACCTGATCTACGAAGGCGGCATTGCCAACATGAACTACTCGATCTCGAACACGGCGGAATATGGCGAATATGTCAGCGGTCCGCGGGTTCTGCCTTATGATGAGACCAAGGCGCGGATGAAGGCGATCCTGACCGACATCCAGACCGGCAAATTCGTGCGTGACTTCATGCAGGAAAACGCGGTTGGCCAACCCTTCTTCAAAGGCACGCGCCGGATGAACGATGCGCATCAGATCGAAGAAGTGGGCGAAAAGCTGCGCGGCATGATGCCGTGGATTTCCGCCGGCAAGATGGTCGACAAGGCCAAGAACTAAGGGCTTGAGCCTTTCGTTCAAAAAACATCCGAGCCATGGTTCATAGGCTTGGCGGGGCGTCCAGGGAGGGTTGGGCGCCCCTTTTTTGTGTATGTGATCTGGCGCACCCAGCCCTGCGCGGATGTGCGATTGTTATACCGTAACAGCCACCCCATCTGATCTGCCATGACACATCTTGATATCCATACCCGCACGGGTTGGCCCTCGGATGTGGAGACTTTGCTTGCAGAGTATCCGCGGGAGGCCTGGCCCGATCACCCGCATTTTGCGCAATCGATCCAAAACTGGATGGGGGCGCATGGCATGTTCCGTCAACTGGGCGAATTGGTTCGGCTGGACACCGAAGCCTATCTGGGCAAGGCCCGCGCGCCCGAGGATTATGGCCGCCGCCTGGGCCAATTCGGCAATATGCTGGTGGCCAATCTGCATGGCCATCACACCTGGGAGGATCGATCCTTTTTCCCTGAAATTCAGGGGGTTGATAATCGGTTCGAACGGGGACTTGAGACCTTGGAAAGCGACCATGAGGTGCTGGATGAGGTGTTAGAGCGCATCACCGGGCAGGCCAATCGGGTCATTAAACTGATCCAGTTGGATGAGCCTCAGGCGCGCGAAGAGGCGAAAGGTTTGCGCGACACAGCCGCGGAGATCGAAGCCTTCCTGGCCCGACATCTGGAGGATGAGGAGGATCTGATCGTGCCCATCCTGCTGCACCATAAGATGCGGGGGTGACGCGGCCTGCCCCGCATCTGAAAACAGCCCGGCGTGGCCTTTGGGGTCGCGCCGGGCCTTTAGGCCAAGTGCCTGGCGCATGTGCCCAATCGCGCAACTTGCTGTTGCGCACTGCCTTGGTTTTCCCGAAACCTGTGGACCAGGGAGGCACGACATGATTGCAGTGATTTTCGAGGTTTGGCCAAAGCCGGACCACCGCGGGGCCTATCTGGACATCGCGGCCAATCTGCGCCCGCAATTGGAAACGATCCCCGGCTTCATTTCGGTCGAGCGGTTCGAAAGCCTGACCGAACCCGGCAAGCTTTTATCGCTGTCCTTTTTCGAGGATGAAAGCGCGCTGGAGGCGTGGCGGCAATTGCCGGATCACCGGGCGGCGCAGGCGGCGGGGCGGCAGACGCATTTTTCCGATTACCGGCTGCGCATCGCGGGCGTGATCCGGGATTACGGGATGGAGGCGCGCGCAGAAGCGCCCGAGGATAGCCAAATCGCCCATCGAGCCGAGGGGTGAGCGCGACGCCAGACAATCCCGGCGCGTTGAATTGGGTGCTGGTGCTAAGCCTTGGCGTGATCTGGGGCACAGCCTTTATGGGCACCTCATTGGCGTTGGAGGGCTTTGGGCCGGTGACGGTCACCGCCGGGCGCGTGGCGCTGGGGGCGTTGGCGCTGATCGTGGCGGGGCCGATGATTGGCCAAGGCATCGGGCAGCTTCGAGGCGGGCGCGAATGGGCGTTTGCGGCCCTGATCGGGGCGGGTGCGATCGCCCTGCCCTTTTCCCTGCTCAGTTGGGGGCTGACCCATGTGCCATCAGCCTTTGCGGGCGTGGCGATGGGAGCGGTGCCCTTGCTGGTTCTGCCCTTGGTTGCGGTGTTTTCGCCCGAGGAAGGGATCGGGCCACGACGGATTGCGGGCGTGGCCTTGGGCTTTGTTGGGTTGGTTCTGCTGGTGGGCGACGGCGCTTTGGACAGCACCGGGCGCGATGCGGAATGGTTGGGGCGCTTGGCCTGTATCGGGGCGGCGGCCTGTTATGCGGGCGGGTCGGTTTTGACCCGCCGCGCCCCGCCGATGCCGCCGGTGGCCTTTGCCGCCGCAACGCTGCTGGTGGGCGCGGTGTTGATGGTGCCGCTGGCCCTGTGGTTCGAAGGGCTGCCCGAGATCTATCCGCTGCGCCCAAGCCTGGCGTTGATCTATGTGGCGCTGCTGCCGACCGGTTTGGCCTCGATCCTGCGGGTGAAGATCATCACCACGGCCGGGTCGCTTTTCATGAGCTTGGTCAGCTATATGGTACCGGTCTGGGCGGTGGTGTTTGGGGTGGCGTTGATGGGCGAAGACCTACCGCCGCAGATATTCATCGCCTTGGCCCTGATCCTGGCGGGCATCGGGCTTAGCCAATTGCGGTTCCTGCGGGGCCGTTAACAGGGCCGGGCCAGCACCAGCACGCGCGTTGTGCCCGATTGGCCAAAACCGAACTGCGTGACCTGGGCATTCAGGATATTGGCGCGATGTCCGGGCGAGGCCATCCAATCGGCGATGGTGCTGCGGATATCAGCCTGACCAGAAGCGATGTTTTCGGCGCTGAGGCAAGCCGTGTATCCGGCCCGCGCCACCCGGTCGGTCAGCGTGCTGCCGTCGCTGCCGGTATGGCTTAGGCCGCCGGTGCGCGCCAGATCATCGGCATGGGATTGCGCCGCGCCCTGCAAGGCTGCGTTGTGGATCAAAGGGCGCACAATCCCGGCCCCGGCGCGTTGAAACGATAGCTGCGTGTTCGCACTGCCGATATCGACGCTTTGGCCCGGGGTCAGACGGGTGGTGCCGGGCGCAGGCGCACAGGCCGAAAGCGCGGCGAAAAAAAGAAGGATACGTGCCTGCATGGATCACCTTGGGGTGGTTTTGACCTAGGATGCCGCGCGCTGGGCATTGGTGCAAGCAGCGCGGGCGGCACGGTCGCGCACCTTGCTGTCAACCTGTGGATGAAGTGTGAATATATTGGAAATCTACATGCCCAGACTGATCTGGGCGCCATTTCAGAGGGTCTATGCAGATATTTTGAAATGATCCAGCTTTGGCAGGTTCCCGCGCAAGGGCTGACGTACCCCTCACTCAGCCTGAAACGGTGCCAGCAGCGCCAGGGCTGCCGCGTGCAGTTCGGGCGTGGCGGCGGCAACCGCGCGCCCGCCATCGTGGACGGAGCCACCGGACCAATCGGTGACGATGCCACCCGCGGCTTGGATCACCGCAATGGGGGCCGCGATATCATAGCTGTGCAACCCAGCCTCGATCACCAGATCGATCTGCCCGGCGGCCAGCAGTGCATAAGCGTAACAATCCATGCCATAGCGCACCAGGCGTACCTGATCGCGCACCGCTTCGAAGCCCGCCCGCTCGACCGGGCTGCCAAGCTCTGGGAAGGTGGTGAACAAAACCGCGTCCGACAGGTCGGTTGTGGCGCGCACGCCCAGGGTCTGTTCGCCCAGCGGGCCGATCATCTGGGCGCGGCCAAAGCCGCCTTCGAACCGTTCGCCGATATAGGGCTGATCGATCAAGCCATAAATCGGGCCGGTATCGAGATTAAGCGCGATGAGCACACCCCAGGTCGGGGTTCCCGAGATAAAGCCGCGCGTACCGTCAATGGGGTCGAGCACCCAGGTGAAGCCGGTGCTGCCGGGTTTGGCCCCCTCTTCCTCACCCAAGATTGCATCGTCGGGGCGTCGCTGGGCCAGAACGGCACGCATCGCAGCCTCGGCGGCGCGGTCGGCGGCGGTCACGGGATCGAAAAGCGTGGCACCCTTATCTTCGGTCTTTAGCCCCCGGCTGCGGAAGAAGGGCAGGATCGCAGCGCGGGCGGCATTGGCCATGGCATGGGCCGTTTCGGCCAGTTCGACCTGCAAGGCAGGGTCAAGCTGCGGCAGCGGCGATGACGCGGCGGATGTGTCAGACATAGTGCCCCCAAGGCGGCCTGCGGATCTGGTGCAGGCGCGGGGTCGCACAGCGCCTGCTTGCGGTCAAGCGGGCGCGGTGGGTTTAGGCGGCAGTCTCGGACAGGACGCGGGCCAGTTCAAACAGGCGGCGGCGCTGGTTTTCAGGAATGGCGTAATAGCAACGCACCAGTTCCAGCGCCTCCTTATCCGCCAAAAGATCGCCCGGCATGGCCGAAGCGGTGTTGCTGGCGGCGGGGGCCTCGCCCTCGGCCTCGTCGCCGTCCATGCCCTCGAACACATAGCTGACGGGCACCGACAGCGCCTCGGCAATATCCCACAGACGCGAGGCGCTGATGCGGTTCATGCCGGTTTCGTATTTCTGAATCTGCTGGAACTTGATGCCAACTTTTTCGGCGAGCTGCTGTTGGGTCATTCCGACCATCCAGCGACGATGGCGAACACGTTTTCCAACATGGACATCGACGGGGTGTTTCACATGCGCCTCCTTTTCAAAATACTACGGTGCCCCGCCGGAAAACCCCTGCTGAATTTCCCATCGGACTCGCGTTATTTTGCGCAATATGCGGACGTAGTGCGCGGGCCCCAAGGATCAATTCACTGGCGATTCTGGGTTTGAAGGCTCCCGTATAGGTGTCAGGCGTCGTAGACATATGGTACTCGCCTTTAGGGCGAAAAGATAGGTGATCATTCCGCACAGGCTGGCGACCCAGGCCAAAGGCGGCTAGGGTCTTGGCAACATGGAATAAAAGGAGCCGACATGCGGGCGTTTCAAGTGCAAAAGTTCGAAGAATCGCCAGTTTTGGTTGACACTGAAACTGTCAATCCAGGCCATGGCGAGGTTCGCGTTAAAATTGCTGCCTGCGGTCTGAATTTTGCCGATCTTTTGATGGTGAAAGGCACGTATCAGGAAACACCCAAGCCGCCCTTTACCCTGGGCTTGGAAGTGGCCGGTGTTGTGGACGCGCTGGGCCCGGATGTGACCCAGCCAGCCGTTGGTACGCGCGTGGCGGTGTTTGGCGGCCAGGGCGGGCTGGCCGAATACGGCGTGTTCGAGGCTGCGCGCTGCGCGCCGATCCCCGACGAGATGCCGTTTGAAACCGCGGCGGGGTTTTTGGTGGCCTATGGCACATCGCACCTGGCCTTGAAGCATCGGGCCGGGCTTCAGCCGGGCGAGCGCTTACTGGTTTTGGGCGCGGCGGGCGGTGTTGGCCTGACGGCGGTCGAACTGGGCGCGGTGATGGGGGCCGAGGTGATCGCCGTGGCGCGGGGTGCCGAAAAGCTTGCCGTCGCCAAGGCCGCCGGAGCACAACATCTGATCGACAGCGAAAGCGACGATATCCGCGAGCGCGTCAAAGCGCTGGGCGGGGCGGATGTGGTTTATGACGCGGTGGGTGGCGATGCGTTCAAGGCCGCGTTGCGGGCCACCAACCCCGAAGGCCGGATTTTGAGCATTGGCTTTGCCAGCGGGGATGTGCCGCAAGTGCCCGCCAATATCCTATTGGTGAAAAACATCAGCCTGCTGGGCGTCTATTGGGGCGGGTATCTGAAATTTGCGCCCGACATCCTGACCGGCAGCCTGGCCGACCTGATGCAGATGTATGTGGAGGGGCAGATCCGCCCCCATATCAGCGCCACCTATCCGCTGGATCAGGCGGCAGAGGCGATGGAGCTTTTGCGTAGCCGCAAATCGACCGGCAAGGTGGTGGTCACGATCTAAGCCCGCGCCACCGCCCTCACAGCCCGCGATAGGCGGTGCGGGTGTAATCAATCAGCGCTTGGAACGGTTCGCCCTGGATCAGGTCGGATTTATACAGGTTGATCTTGACCATCGGCAGTTCCGGCAAGCCGCCGCCATGGGCGATTTGTTCGACATAAGGCGGTTCGGTCCCTTCGATGCTGGTGTGCACGGCCAAATCGGCGCTGACCGATGCCTCGACCGTGCGTACGGAATCGCTTTCCACGGCCATTTCCCAAGGCACGCCATGGGCATCCAGCGCCGCTTGCGCGGACGACCGGAAGATACAGGCATGTTCAAAGGCCAGACGCAGGGGGCGTTGTTTCCACATCTGCCCATTCACGGCCCCGACCCAGACCAAGCGCCGCTGCAGCAGGGTTTCGCCGCCGGCATCAAGCTGGTTTTCGGTGGTTAGAATCGCGTCAACCTCACCCCGCGCGAACATACGCTTCAGCCGTTCGGTGTAAGACGACACCAGATTGACCTTCATGCGCGGGTAAGCAGCGGCAAAGCGGTGCAACACCTGCGGGATTGAGGGGTACACAATGTCATGGGGCACGCCCAATTTGATCTCACCCTCATAGGCGGGGGCGGTCAGGCGGGCCAAAACCTCATCATTCAGCTCTAGCATCCGACGCGCGTAGCTTAGCATCTGCTCGCCCGCGGCGGTCAGGTTCATCTTGCGCGCCGCGCGGTCGAACAGCGCCACATCTAACATATCTTCCAGCCGCTTAAGCTGCATCGACACCGCCGATTGGGTGAGGTTGAGAAACCCCGACGCTTTGGTGACGCCGCCGGAATCGGCAACGGCGACAAACGCGCGAAGGGCGGTGAGGTCCATGTTTCTTGGCATATCAAGGTCCGTGATCTTTAAGTTCAGGAACATTCGTTTCCGTAATGCATGACCTTGCGCCATATATCAAGCATCGAAATCAAACCGCGAACTGAAATCACGAAACAGAAAGGAGCCGCCATGGCTTACACCTCAGCACAGAGCGGCTTGGCACACCGGCCTCGTCGCTCGTTCCTCACCCGTGTCGCGCAAGTGTTGCGGGTGCGCCGTCAGCGCCACCACCTGTCCGAATTGGACGCGCATATGCTACGCGATATCGGCCTAAGCGAAGGCGATGTGGCCCGCGAAATCGACCGCCCGATTTGGGATGTCCCCTCGCAATGGCGCAACTGAGCCGCGAAACCGGGTAAACCCCGACCCGGCGATAGGAAAAAACAATCGATGACAGGCGCCCCCACGGGGGCGTCTTCCTTGAAAAAGTCTCACTTCTGGCCAATATCTCCCATCAAGGCGGTCGGGTCTGTCAGCACCCCCGATCAGCCAAATCGTTTTAACGGAGGGATACATGGCTGAGTATCAAACGATCCGCTCGCGCGCCGCTGGCGTCAGCGCAGCCGAGATCGATCAGGGCCTGCGCGCCCATATGAACAAAGTATACGGCACGATGTCGGTGGGCATGCTGGTCACCGCCGGTGCCGCTTGGGCGATCGGCACCAACCCGGCGCTGATGGCAATCTTCCGCGACCCGATCACGCTGAGCCCGAATATCCTGGGCTGGATCGTGATGTTCGCGCCGCTGATCATGGTGTTTGCCTTTGGCGCGGTGATCAACCGCCTGTCGGCAGCCGCAGCGCAGCTGTTCTTCTATGCCTTCGCAGCGGTGATGGGCATTTCCATCAGCTGGATTTTCGCCGTCTTCACCGGCGTCAGCATCGTACAAACCTTCTTGATCACGGCCATCGCCTTTGCGGGGCTTAGCCTTTATGGGTACACGACCAAGCGCGACCTAAGCGGTTGGGGCACCTTCCTGATGATGGGGGTGATCGGCCTGATCGTGGCGATGATCGTCAACATCTTCCTGCAAAGCCCGGCGATCATGTTCGCTATCTCGGCGCTCGGGGTGCTGATCTTCGCGGGTCTGACCGCTTATGACACGCAGTCGATCAAGCAGGAATATATCGACCACGCCCAATATGGCGATCAGGAATGGCTGGATAAATCCGCGATCATGGGCGCGCTGCGTCTGTATCTGGATTTCATCAACCTGTTCATGTTCCTGCTGCAATTCTTGGGCAGCCGGGAATAAGCGCAAAGCATCCTTGCAAGAGTTTGGAAAAGGCCGGAGCGATCCGGCCTTTTTCTTTGCGCCCGGCTTTGGCCGTGGCGATCGGGCGCTGCGCGTCATACAAGTTTCACACACAGCGTGACGCCGCCGCAGTATGTCAGCCGCAGCGTGGGGGAATTTGATGGCATTGGCCGACCCAGATCACCGGGCTGCGGCACCGGATTTGCCCGAGCTTTTCCGGGTGTTCGGGCGGATTGGGTTGCTTTCTTTCGGTGGGCCCGCCGCGCAAATCGCGCTGATGCATAAGGAGTTGGTCGAAGATCGGCCCTGGCTGAGCGAAAAGCAGTTTTTGAATGCGCTGAGCTTTTGCATGTTGCTGCCGGGGCCGGAGGCGATGCAACTGGCCAGCTATGCGGGTTGGCGGATGGCGGGGCTGCGCGGTGGCTTGATGGCGGGGCTTTTATTTGTGCTGCCCGGCGCGGCGGTGATCTTGGTGCTTGCCGCGCTTTACGCCGCCTATGGCGGCGTGCCCTTGGTCGAGGCGCTGTTTCTAGGCATCAAAGCCGCGGTGATTGTCATCGTGCTGCAAGCCTTGCTGAAGGTTTCAAAAAAGGCACTGACCGGGGCCTTGCCCTATCTGCTGGCCGGGGCCGCGTTTTTGGCGATTTTTGCCTTTCAGGTGCCATTTCCGCTGATCATCCTGGGTGCAGCGGCGATCGGGGCGCTGTTCATGGCCGGGGAAGCGCCGACCGAGGCGCCTACCCCCGTTTCGGCCAAGGGCACGGGCCTGACGATCCTGACCTGGGCGGCGATTTGGCTGTTGCCGCTGGCGGGCCTGTGGCTGGTCGCGCCGGACGGGTTGCTGACGCAGGTTGGGCTGTTTTTCAGCAAATTGGCGGTCGTGACCTTTGGCGGGGCCTATGCGGTGCTGGCCTATATGGTGCAGCAGGTTGTGGCCGATTACGGCTGGCTAACCACGGCTGAGATGATGGATGCGCTGGGTCTGGCGGAAACCACGCCGGGGCCGCTGATCCTGGTGACGGAGTTTGTCGGGTTCCTGGCCGGCGCGGCGGAAGGCGGCTTTGCCTTGGGCGCGGCGGCGGCAGTGGTCACGCTTTGGGTGACCTTTGCGCCCTGTTTCCTGTGGATTTTTGCAGGCGCGCCTTATGTGGAATGGATTTCGGCGCAGCCGCGCCTGACCGGGGCGTTGAACGCGATCACGGCGGCGGTGGTGGGCGTGATCTTGAACCTGTCGCTGTGGTTTGCGCTGCATGTGCTTTTTGGTCAGGTGCGAGATGTGGCCTGGGGCCCGATGCAACTGGCCCTGCCCGATCCCACCACGCTGATCCCCGGCGCGGTGATCTTGGCGGTATTGGCTGCAGCGCTGCTGCTTTGGCGCAAAATCGACCTGCTGGTGGTGTTGCCGATCATGGCTTTGGCCGGTCTTGGCTGGCAATTCGCGATTGGCGCGCTCTGAGGTGTTGACTCGCCCCCCGGAACCCGTAAAAGGCCCTCTCTGACAGATTTGCGGTTGCCGCGCCTTGGCGCGCCCGCCCCGACCCTAGCCCGCAAGGAGCCTGACCCATGGCGAAGCCGACGACGATTAAAATCCGCCTGAACTCCTCGGCGGGAACCGGCCACTTCTATGTGACCAAGAAAAACGCACGAACCATGACCGAAAAAATGGTCGTACGAAAGTACGACCCGGTTGCGCGCAAGCATGTCGAATACAAGGAAGGCAAAATCAAATAAGCTTTCCGACATCTGACTGACCGGGCCGCGCAAGAGATTGCGCGGCCCTTTTTCGTTTCAGACCTTCGGGAGGGCGGGATATGCCCAAAGAGATCACGATACGGCCCACCGGCGTGCGCGATATGACCAAGATCGACGCGCTTTTATCTGAAAGCTATCGCAGCTTGCTGAAGGCGGATTACCCACCCTCGGTCTTGGTAACCGTTTTGCCGATCATCACGCGCTCGAACCCGTCACTGCTGCGGTCAGGCAGCTATTACATGGCCGAAGATTGTGACGGTTTGGCCCTGGCCGCAGGCGGTTGGACCCAGGCTGCGCCGCAGGGGCGTGCCGGGCCCAGCCATGTGGGCCATATCCGCCATGTCGCGACCCACCCCAAGGCGCTGCGCAAGGGATTGGCCCGGGCGCTGATCGACATCAGCCTGAAAGCCGCGCGGAAAAGCGGTGTGTCGCTGATGATGTGCCAAAGCACCCGCACCGCAGTGCCGTTTTACAGCGCCCTGGGGTTTGAGGCGCGGGGCGAGATCACGATCGCCCTGCGTCCCGGAATCCATTTTCCGGCGGTGGAAATGGCCTGCAAATTGTGACCCGAGCGGTGTCAGAGCGTGATGGTTTCCATCACCTCTGGCGCCAGCACCTGCACCCCAGGCGCGGCGGCGACGAGATCATCGGCATTCTGCGCCAGAAGCGGGAAGGTTTTGTAATGCACCGGGATGACCGTCTTTAGGCCCAAAAGCTTCGTCGCGGCATATCCGGCGGTTGCCATATCCATGGTGAAATGCCCACCGGCGCATAGGATGCCGATCTCGGGGGCATATAGATCCTTCCAGATCGCCATATCGGCCGTCACATCGGTATCCCCCGAGACATAGACCGTGCGCCCCTCAGCCCGGAGGATGAACCCCGCCTCGGCCCCGGCGTAAAGCGGGCCTTCATCCGTCCCGATCGAGGAGGAATGCACCGCGTTCACCATGGTGACGGCAACCGAGCCGATCTTAACCGTGCCCCCCTTGTTAAAGCCCACGGCCTCGACCCCTTGGGTTTCGGCCCAATAGCTCATCAGATCGTAGATGCCATAAACCGTCAGCCCGGTTTCCTTGGCCAGATCCACGATCTCGGACGCATGATCGCCATGGCCATGGGTCAGCAGGATCGCGGTTGCCCCCTCAAGGGCCGCGGCGCGCTGATCATCAGGAAAGGATGGATTGCCAGAGAGCCAGGGATCGATCAGCAGGATCTGATCACCAATTTCCAGCCGGATGCTTGCATGACCAAGCCAAGTGTAACGCATGATTTCCCCCCTCGGGTCGTTGCACGAGGGGGGAGGATAGGCAGGCGCGGGCCGCGCGCCAAGTCTTGTCGATGCGAATTAGGCTTCGACCGCCTCGGCGATCATGGCCTCTTCGTCGTCTTTGGCGGCCAGGCGGCCACGCAGAACCGATGCCATGCAGAAGGTCAAAAGACCGGTTGCGGCGATCGACGACAAAGCAAAGAACGGAAGCGGCGGTTCGAACGACAGGATCATCGGAACCAGGAAGATATAAGACATTGCGAAGCCGGTGATGCCAGGCAACAGCACATACATTATGATGTTTCTCATTTGACTGCCCATTGTTGGTTAGCTTGGGATGGTGGTTAACGTGACGTTAGCCTTGGCCACGGCCCTGGGCGAAAATTAGGCCTTGAGATGGAATTTGCGGACCAAATCGATCTTTATTGTGAACGTCTTGGGCCGGAATTTTGGGCCGAGCCGATCAATGCCGTTACAAATCTGGCGTTTGTTCTGGCGGCAATTTGGGCGATGGCGCGGCTAAAAGGCAGCGGTTTGACCTTGGGTTGGGGGCTGGCTTGGGCGCTGTTTGCCATCGGGATTGGCTCGTTCTTGTTCCACACATTTGCCACCGGCTGGGCTGCGCTGAGCGATGTGATCCCGATCGCGCTTTTCATCTTGGGTTTTGTCTTTGCCACCCATCGCGACATGTTTGGCTGGTCCAACTGGGCGGCCGGATTGGCGGTATTGGCCTTTATGCCTTACCTGGCGGGCGCGGGGTCGGTCTTTGCGCGCCTGCCCTTCTTTGACATCTCGGCCGCCTATTGGCCGGTTGTTCTGGCACTTTTGCTTTATGCCCCTTTTGTCAGCCGAAAGAGCCGCAGCACCGCGTTTGGCTTTGGGATTGGGGCGGCCATTCTAACCGCGTCGCTGATCGCACGTAGCGTCGACATGGCCGTTTGCCCGGGTCTGCCCATTGGCACACATTTCCTGTGGCATTTGCTGAACGCCGTCATGTTGGCCACGATGATCGAGGTCTATCGCCGACACATGCTTGCAGGCCAAGCGGGCCGGGGCTAAACCGCCCTTCGACCGTTTCATCGGAGCCTTGCCCCATGTCCATCGATACCGCCACCGCCGCCAAAGTCGCCAAGCTTGCCCGTATCCGGGTGGAAGAGGATGACCTGCCCGCCCTGGCGCAAGAGTTCAACGCGATCCTGGGCTTCATCGAGCAATTGAATGAGTTGGATGTCGATGACGTGGACCCGATGACCAGCGTCACGCCTATGCGCCTGAAACGGCGCGAGGATGTCGTGACCGATGGCGACCAGCAGGACAAGGTTTTGTCCAACGCCCCCGATGCCCGTGAAGGGTTTTTTGCCGTGCCGAAGGTGGTGGAATAATGAGCGATCTGAACAAACTAACCATCGCCGAGGCCCGCGACGCGCTGCGCAAGGGCGACGTCACCAGCATGGAGCTGACCGAAGCCTGCCTTTCGGCCATCGAAGGTGCCGATGCGCTGGGTGCCTTTGTCCATAAAACGCCCGAACTGGCGCGCGACCGCGCCAAAGCCGCCGATGACAGGATCAAAGCCGGGGACGCGCCGGATATGTGCGGCATCCCGGTGGGCATCAAAGACCTGTTCTGCACCCAGGGTGTCGACAGCCAGGCGGCCTCGAAAATCCTGGAAGGGTTCAAGCCGGAATATGAATCCACCGTGTCGGGCCAGTTGAAAGACGCGGGCGCGGTGATGTTGGGCAAGCTCAACATGGATGAGTTCGCCATGGGTTCGTCCAACGAAACCTCGACCTATGGCAATGCCGTGAACCCCTGGCGCGCAGGCAATTCCGATGCCGCACTGACACCCGGCGGTTCGTCGGGCGGATCGGCCAGCGCGGTCGCGGCTGACCTGTGCTTGGCGGCCACCGGTACCGATACCGGCGGGTCCATCCGTCAACCCGCCGCCTTCACCGGCATTGTGGGGCTAAAACCCACCTATGGGCGCTGCTCGCGCTGGGGGATTGTGGCCTTTGCCTCGTCGCTTGACCAGGCCGGGCCGATGACCAAAACCGTGCGCGATGCCGCGATCATGGGCCAGGTGATGATGGGCCATGACGCGAAGGATTCGACCAGCGCCGAGCTGCCCGTGCCGGATTTTGAAGCCATGCTGACCGGCGATATTCGCGGCCAAGTCATTGGCATTCCAAAAGAATACCGCATGGACGGCATGCCAGAGGAGATCGAAACCCTTTGGGCCGAAGGCCGCGCGATGCTGCAAGATGCGGGCGCGGTGCTGCGGGATATCAGCCTGCCGCACACCAAATACGCCCTGCCCGCCTATTACGTGATTGCCCCGGCCGAGGCCTCCTCAAACCTCGCGCGCTATGACGGGGTGCGCTTTGGCTATCGCGCGCAGATGGCCCAAGGCGATGGCATCACCGAGATGTATGAAAAGACCCGCGCCGAAGGGTTTGGGGCCGAGGTCAAACGCCGTGTGATGGTCGGCACCTATGTGCTGAGCGCGGGCTTCTATGACGCTTATTACAACCGCGCCCGCAAGGTGCGCGCGCTGATCAAACGCGACTTCGATCAGGTCTTTGCCGATGGCGTTGACGCGATCCTAACACCCGCCACGCCGTCGGCTGCTTTTGAGCTGGGGCAGACCCATGTCGACCCGGTTGAGATGTATCTCAACGATGTCTTCACGGTGACGGTGAACCTGGCCGGGCTGCCCGGTGTGGCGGTTCCCACCGGGCTCGACAAGCAGGGCCTGCCGCTTGGCTTGCAGCTGATTGGCAAGCCTTGGGAGGAAGGCGCGTTGCTCAATACCGCCTATGCCTTGGAAAACGCCGCAGGATTTGTGGAAAAACCCGCCAAATGGTGGTAAACAGCCTCTGAACAATAAGCGCGGGGCGTGAAGATCACCGCGCAAAGACAGAGGCAGAGCAATGATCCGACCCAGCCTGATGGCGGTCGCCTGTATGGCGATGAGCGCCTGTGTGACGGTTCCCAATGACGTGGCCGAAGGTGTCGGCTTTCAGGATTACCAAGTCTATGAGGCGCGCCGCGCGATGTTGCGTGGCGATCACCTGACCGCGCCGCAGCCGCAGGTGATCCAACCGCCGGTGACCAGTGCCGCCGCCTCGCCCGTGATCGTGGCGGCCACACCGTCGGTCGAAACTCAGGTCGTTGCGGCCCCGGCCCCGACCGTTGCCCCAACCCCCGATCCACTGACCCAGGTGGCCGCCGCCGCGATTGCCGAGGCTGAAACCGCGCCCAGCCCCGCGCCCGTGACCACCGCCGCTCCGGCGCCCGCGCCTGCCCAGGTCGAGCTGGCCAGCGCGCCGCTGCCGCAAACCGTCGGCAACAGCCCCGAGATTTCCGACGAACAGGAATTCGACGCCGTGGCCGCGCGCGAAACCATCGAAAGCGACGCCGAACGCCTGGCCCAAATGCAGGCCGCGCGGGTCGAGGTCGCCCCCACCCCGCTGCCCAGCCGCCCGGCCAGCACCGGCCCCAACATCATCGACTACGCGCTTTCGACCACGCACCCCGTGGGCGAACGCCGCTATAGCCGTAACCCGATTGGGCGCAACCGGCACGAGGCGAACTGCCTCGCCTTCCGCTCGCCCGATTTGGCGCAGGAATGGTTCCTGGCCAATAGCGGCCCGACCCGTGACCGCCGCGCGCTCGACCCCGATGGGGATGGGTATGCCTGCGCCTGGGATCCCGAGATTTACCGCGCCGCCGCCCGCGCCGCGCGCAACTAAGGGCTTTGAGCCGCTCGCCAAATTTCGGGCCGCGCCGTGACGGGCTGCGACCCGAGCTGGTGGTGTTGCATTACACCGCCATGGCCGATGGCGCGGCAGCGGAACGGGCGCTTTGCGATCCGGCGCGCGAGGTGTCAGCCCATTACCTGATCTCGGCGCAAGGCACAGTGATCCCGCTGGTCGAGGAAGAGATGCGCGCCTGGCATGCGGGCATCGGGTCTTGGCGCGGTCGGGGGGATGTCAATTCCCGCTCCATCGGCATCGAGTTGGACAATGACGGGGCGTCGCCCTTTGCAGCCCCCCTGATGGATGCGCTGGACGGGCTGCTACGGGGCCTCCTAGCCCGTTGGAATATCCCGCCCCAAGGTGTCATCGCCCATTCCGACATGGCCCCAGGTCGCAAAATCGACCCCGGACCGCGCTTTGATTGGCTGCGACTGGCCAAACAGGGGCTCTCGATCTGGCCCGAGCGCAACAAGGCGATCAAGGTGGATGCGGAGGCCTTCACACAGAACGCAAGCCGGTTTGGCTATCCCGAGATGGATATCGACCTGATGGTATCCACGCTGCGCCTGCGCTTTCGCCCTAGGGTAACCGGGCCGCTCGATGGCACCGATTGCGCGATCATGGCCGATCTGGCGACGCGCTTTGGCGATTGACCGGCGGCGGGTCAGCGCTTAGGTGGGCCTCGCGCGGAGGGCTGGATGGCCGCGAGGCGGTGGTCCCATCGTGTCGAGGAAAGTCCGGACTCCCTGAAGCGACGGTGCCGGGTAACGCCCGGGCGGAGCAATCCGACGGAAAGCGCCACAGAAATCAAACCACCTGCCTTTGGCAGGCCAGGGTGAAACGGTGGAGTAAAAGCCCACCGCGGGACGGGCAACCGGACCGGCACGGCAAGCCCCACCGGGAGCAATGCCAAATAGGGATCTTGCGGGGGTGCGCCCCCAGGGCCGCTTCCGCCCGAAAGATCCGGGTTGGCAGCTAGAGCACGCGGGCAACCGCGCGCCGAGAGGAATGGCCATCCAAGCGGCGGGGCGACCCATCGCTGGACAGAATCCGGCTTACAGGCCCTCCGCGCCGATCAACCATCCCCAACTCAAAGGCGCGCCTTGCGGCGCATTGCTTTTGCCTCACCCGCCTTACGGCGGGTTCAGGTTTTTGCCTCCGGCGGGGATATTTTTGAAACAGAGAAGATAGGAATGCAAAAAAGGTCCGCCCCCGACCAGGATCACTGGCGGGGGCTTCTCCGTTTACGGTCATCGGCGTCCCCGCCTGTACCGCCCAAGCAGATTGCGGGATCAAGGTTAAGAAACCCCTTCCTCCATTCTCTGTTTTCAAAATATCCCGGGGGAGCGCGAGGGGGCTGGCCCCCTCGCCCGGGTCGCCCGCGTCAGCGGGGGAAACGACGGGGGGCAAAGAACGCCGTCATCAACGCGGCGCAGGCTGCTTCGTCGATCCCGCCATAGATCTCGGGCTTAGAATGGGCTTGGGGGTGGTCAAAAACCCGCGGTCCTTGAGCAACCCCGCCAGATTTCGGGTCTGAGGCGCCATAATAGAGCCGATCCAGGCGCGCAGCGGCGATGGCCCCGGCGCAAGCCGGGCAGGGTTCTAGCGTGACCCAAAGATCGCAACCGTTCAGACGCTCTTGCCCCAGCGCCGTGCAGGCCGCGCGGATCGCCAGCATTTCGGCATGGGCGGTTGGGTCGATCCGTTCCCGCATGCGGTTTCCGGCTTGGGCAATCACCTTGCCCTCGCGGGTGATCACGGCGCCCACCGGCACCTCGCCCCGCGCGGCGGCGGCGCGGGCTTCATCCAGTGCAAGCGGCATGAAGGAGGTAAAACCGGGCATATCACCCCTCTTGCCGCTTTCACTGGCGCTGTCAAACCGCTAGGTGCTGGGCCATGGATGGGAAAGACCGTATTGCCAAACGCCTGAGCCGTGCGGGCGTCGCCTCGCGCCGGGAGGCGGAGCGTATGATCGAGGCCGGGCGCGTGGCTGTGAACGGCACGGTGATTGCGACGCCCGCGACCTTGGTGGGGGAGGCTGATCGCATCGCGGTGGATGGCAAAGAGATTGCAGCCCCCGACCGGCCCCGGCTGTGGCTTTACCACAAACCCGCGGGCCTCGTGACCAGCGATAGCGATGAGAAGGGGCGCCCGACGGTGTTTGGCGCCCTGCCCGAGGGGCTGCCCCGGGTGATGAGCGTTGGGCGTTTGGATCTAAACTCCGAAGGGCTTTTGCTGCTCACCAATGATGGCGGGCTGAAGCGGCGGTTGGAACTGCCCAGCACCGGCTGGCTGCGCAAATACCGCGTGCGGATCAAGGGCAGCCCAAGGGATGCCGATTTCGCGCCGCTCCGCCAGGGCGTGACCATCGACGGCGAGCGATTTCAGCCTATGGATGTGAAAATCGACCGGCAGCAAGGGGCCAATGCCTGGCTGACCGTCGGCCTGCGCGAGGGCAAGAACCGCGAAATTCGCCGCGCCATGGGGGAGGTCGGGTTCGACGTGAACCGGTTGATCCGCATCTCTTTCGGGCCGTTTCGTCTGGGCACGTTGAAACAGGGTGAGATTGACGAGGTCAAACCGAAAGTGCTGCGCGATCAATTGGGGTTGGAGGCTGCCGTGGCGGGCCACGCCGAGGCCAAACCGGCCCGGTCCAAGCGGCCCGTTAAGCCCGGGGGTCGTCCTGGTCAGCGGCCTCAGCGCCCTCCTCGGGGATGAGGCTGTAGCGCTCGATCAGGCGCGACTGCGCCATGAACACGACAAACAGGAAAATCGGCAGGCCAAAGGTCTCGAAGGTGACCCAAAACTCGGTCGATTGGCTGCGCCAGACGATCTCATTCGCGACTGCCATTAAGGCAAAGGTGGCCGCGATGCGTTGGGTTAGCTTCATCCAGCCTTCGTCCTCCATAGGCAGGAGTTCCCCCATCAGGAATTTCAGCCAAGCCTGTCCGCGCAACAGGCCGATGCCCAAGACAGCGGCAAAGAACCCATAGACCAGCGTGGTCTTCATCTTGAAAAACCGCTCGTCATTGAACCAGATGGTGAGGCCGCCGAAAAACACCACCAAGACGGCGGTAAAGACCTGAATACGCGAGATTTTCCCGGTCAGCTTCCAAAGGATCGTGGTGCTGAGCAGGAGGAGCGGGACAAAAGCCGCTGTGACGATGATGAACCCATCATATTCCGTCCCGCCCAAGGTGATGCTGCTGTCTTGCAAGCGCATATAGGCAATGAAAAACAGCAAGGGCGGGCCCAGTTCGAGCCCGTTCTTTAGCCATGGGTTGATCGGTTTGTCGGTCATTTGATCCTCTATCCGCCCAACTCAACTATCACCGCTCCGGCTGCGATCAAGCCCATCAGTGCCACGCGGGCCGGGCCGACACGTTCTTTCAGCACCAGCCAGCCGATCAACGCGGCGAAAACGGTGGAGGTTTCGCGCAGCACCGCCGCCTCGCCCACTTGGTCGAGGCGGGTCGCCAGCATGACGGCGCCAAAGCTGCCAAAGGCGATCACGCCCCCCAAAAGCCCGCGTGCGGCCAAGGGCCCAAGGGCGGGCGGATCGGGCAAGCGCAGATAAAAGCGTGCGGCGATAAAGGGGTAAAGCAGCCCATCGATGAAGAAAAACCAGGCCAGAAAGGTGAAGGGATCAGCGGTGGCGCGGATGCCATACGCGTCAAACGTGGTGTAGAGCGCCACAAAAAGCCCAGTGATCACCGCAAAGCCGAGCGCTGGGATCAGCGTGTCGCGCGCCAGCGTGACATGCGCCATGTTATAGGCTGCCAACCCGTAAAGCCCCGCCAGCAGCACAGCCACGCCGACCCACTGCACGCCGCTGAAGGTTTCGCCGAAGACCAACCAAGCCCCGATGATGGTGAAAAGCGGACCGGTGCCGCGCATCACGGGGTAGACCACGGTAAACGCGCCCCGGCGATAGCTGGCAAGTGTCGCCCATTTGTAAAGCGCGTGGATGACAAAGACGCCGAAGAAGATCGGCCACATATGTGGTTCCGGCCAGGGCACGACAAAAAACGCAAATGGCGCGGCCATCAGCCCGTAAGAGGCATCGATGGCCCCACGCGCCAAAAGCGGATCGTGCCGACCCTTTTGCAAGGCCCCAAAAAGCGCATGGAGAAAGGCGGCCATCAGCGCGAGGGCGAGCGCCATATTGGCGCCTTGGGGGGTGCCGGCATGGGTGATGATCCAGTCACTCATGCCGCGTTTGCGCCCCCTTGAACCGGGGCGCGTGACATGGCGCGGGGCCGTAAATATGGGATCAAGTTATTCACAGCCGAGGTGGATGGATATCAAGATTCTGATAGTCCAACCAAGGCATCTGCAAATTCCGACGGGTCGAAAGGTTGCAGATCGTCAATTTGCTCTCCCACGCCGATGGCATGGATGGGCAGGCCGAATTTGTCCGCGAGGGCGACCAGCACGCCGCCCTTGGCTGTGCCGTCGAGCTTGGTCATCACCAGGCCCGAGACATCAGCCATTTTCTGGAAGGTCTCAACTTGGCTAAGCGCATTTTGCCCCGTCGTCGCGTCCAGCACCAATAGCGTGTTATGCGGTGCGTCGGGATCTTTCTTGCGGATCACGCGCACGATTTTGGCCAGCTCCTCCATCAGATCGGCGCGGTTTTGCAGCCGACCGGCAGTGTCGATCATCAAAAGATCCGCGCCGTCAGCCTCGGCCTTGCCCATCGCGTCAAACGCGAGCGCCGCAGGGTCGGCCCCTTCGGCGGCCGTCAAAACCGGAACGCCGGCGCGATCGCCCCAGACCTGCAACTGTTCCACCGCCGCCGCACGGAACGTGTCACCGGCAGCGATCACCACCGATTTTCCGGCGGCTTTAAACTGGCTGGCCAACTTGCCAATGGTCGTTGTTTTGCCCGAGCCGTTCACGCCGACCACCAGCACGACCTGCGGTTTTTTCGGGTAAAGCGGCAGCGGGCGGGCCACAGGTGTCATGACCTGCGTGATCTCGGCAGCAAGCAGCGCCTTGATATCCGCGGCACTCATCATCTTGCCATAGCGCCCCTCGGCCATATTGGCGGTGACGCGCAGCGCGGTATCAACGCCCATATCCGCAGTGATCAACAGCTCTTCCAGGCTTTCCAGCATGTCATCATCCAGCGCCCGGCGCGGCGCGGCGCTGCGGCCCATCAGACGGCCCATCAGGCCGGGGGTTTTCGCCGGTGCCTCGGCCTCATCTAGGCGGCTGTCGCGGGTGATATCGACGTCGAGCTTAGGCTTTTCTTCGGGTGCGGGGTCCTCCTGGGCCTCCGCCTCCGGCATGGGGGCCGGCTCGGGGGCTGCCTCACGCTCAGGCGAGGGAGCGACCGGTTCCGCCGCCTCAGCTTCGGGCATGTCTTCACCCTCTTCGATGATGGCATCCAACCCCTCGTCCAATTTGGAGGAGGATTTGAACATCCGATCTTTGAGCTTACGGAAAAACGACATAGTTTGAGCCCATGGCCAGCCAGCACGATTGTTCTGACCTAATACGGGACGATCCGGTTTGAAAGGCCACGCTTTCGACGCAAACCCGCGCTATGCGCCGCGCGACTGACCCAAACCTGCTGGACGCCCATGCTTGTGATTGCCAGATATGCCGTTGCCACGCTGATCCCGATGGGGCTGATCGCGCTTGGTGCAACGGTTTGGGGTGGGTTTGGGGCGCTGGCCCTGATCTGGCTAACCCTGATCGCGGCGGCGTTGGATCAGGTGATGGCCCCGCCCAAAATCCATGATGAGGATCACACGCCCTGGTCCGATGGGCTGTCGGTGCTTTTGGGCCTCGGGCATTTGCTCATCCTGGCGCTGGTGGTGGTCGCAATGGCAGAGGGAGCACTGTCCCCGCCCGGCAAGATCGTGCTGTTTTTCGCCACCGCGTCCTTCTTTGGTCAGGTCAGCCACCCCAATGCGCATGAGTTGATCCATCGCCGCGCCTGGCCGCTGCGGGCGCTTGGGGCGGCGGTTTATACCTCGGTCGGGTTTGGGCATCATGTGTCGGCCCACCGCTTGGTGCATCACCGCTTTGTCGGCACCACCGACGATCCCAACACGCCCCTGCCCGGCGAAGGCTTCTGGGCCTATCTGCCACGTGCCTGGGCAGGATCGTATCGTGCGGGCCGCGCTTGCGAGGATGACCGGCTGGCGCGGGCGGGGCATGGGCCCAATCACATCTCGAACCCCTATCTGATCTGGGTGGGCGGCGCGGTGCTGTCCCTAATCATCGGGGCGGCGCTGGGCGGGCTGGCGGGGGGGCTGACCCTGGTGGGCCTGGGCGCGCTGACCGGCGGGCAAATCTTGATGAGCGATTATATCCAGCATTACGGGTTGCGCCGCTTGCCCCTGCCCTCGGGCCGGATCGAGCCGGTTGCCCCGCACCATAGCTGGAACGCGCCGCGCGGGTTTTCGAGCTATCTGATGCTCAACGCGCCCGCCCATTCCGAACATCACATGCATCCCGACACGCCCTATGACCGGCTGGACCCCGAGGCCGAGGTGCCCACCCTGCCCCATCCCATGCCGATCATGGCGATGCTGGCGCTGGCGCCTAAGCCTTGGAAACGCATCATGGACCGGCGCGCAGGCCGGGTGATGGAGGCCGCGAAAGTGCGGATCGCAGCGGGTTAAGCACCTGTTTTTCGCGCGAAAAACAGGTCGGAAAACGTGCGTTTTCTGCGCCCCTTAAATTGAAACGCCGTGCCGCCCGGCCAGATCGCAGAAAAACTGCCAGGCCACCCGGCCCGAGCGGCTGCCGCGCGTGGCCTGCCATTCAATGGCCTCGGCCCGCATCTGATCACCATCGACCGTAACCCCATAAGCGTCACAATAACCCTGGATCATCGCCAGGTAATCATCCTGCGTGCAGGGGTGGAAGCCTAGCCAAAGCCCAAACCGGTCCGAGAGTGAAACCTTTTCTTCCACCGCCTCGGACGGGTTGATGGCCGAGGAACGTTCATTCTCGATCATATCGCGCGGCATCAGGTGGCGACGGTTCGAGGTGGCGTAAAACAGCACATTGTCAGGCCGCCCTTCGACACCGCCATCCAGAACCGCCTTGAGCGATTTGTAATGCTGATCGTCGTGGGAAAAGGACAGGTCGTCACAAAACAGGATCACCCGAACCGGTGCAGCGCGCAGCAGAGTCAGCAAGCGCCCGATGGAGGGCAGGTCTTCGCGCTGCACCTCGACCAGGGCCAGGGGCAAACCTTCGGCACGGATCGCGGCGTGGATCGCTTTGACGAGGGAGGATTTGCCCATGCCTCGTGCGCCCCAAAGCAGCGCGTTGTTGGCGGGCAATCCTTGGGCGAATTGGCGGGTGTTGGCCAAAAGTGTGTCGCGCGAGCGGTCGATGCTCAGCAGAAGCGACAGGTCGACCCGGTTCACCTCGGCCACAGGTGCCAGATGATCGGGATCAGCGTGCCAGACAAAAGCATCAGCCCCAGACCAATCCGGCGCCTTTGCAGGCGGGGGGCGCAGACGTTCCAACGCCTCGGCAATACGGGTCAGCGCCTCATCCGACATAGGCGCGCTTACAGTTCTTCACCCTCGTCCAGGATGCCCTCGGCGCGCAAACGGGCGTTGCGACGGCGTTCGACAATGCGGACGAGTTGAATGGAAATCTCGTAAAGCCCGTAGACCACGGTGAACAGGATCACCTGGGTCACAACATCGGGCGGGGTGACCAGGGCGGCCAGGGTCAGAATGCCGACCACGGCCCATTTCCGCACATTGCCCAACCCCTCCGCCGTGACCAAACCGGCCTTGCCCATCAGGGTCAGCAGGACCGGCAACTGGAAACAGAGACCAAAGGCAAAGATGAACTTGATCGCCAAATCCAGGCTTTCGCGGACCGAGCCAAGGAAGACGGTTTGAATGCCGTCATCCGGGGCGGCGTTGGGGTTTTCAAATGTGCCGTCGCCCGCGATCAGATTGGCCAGCGCCGGGATCGCATCGGAAAATCCGATGAAGAAATTCATCGCCAGCGGTGTCACCACATAATGGGCAAAGCTAGCCCCCAGCAGGAACAGCAAGGGAGAGGCGAAAAGGAAGGGCAGAATGGCGTTCTGTTCCGCCTTATAAAGCCCTGGCGCGACAAAGCGCCAAAGTTGATGCGCGATCACCGGGAAAGAGATCGCGAAGCCCGCGATGATCGAGATGCGGATCAGGACAAAGAACTTTTCCTGCGGCGCGGTGAAGATCAGCCGCGCGTCTTCGCCACGGGCACGCAACACATCTGCAAGCGGGTCCGAGATAAATTCCAGGATCGGTTCAGCGACGGTGAACATCGCAATCATACCGACCACAAAGGCCATGACCGCGCGGATCAGCCGGGTGCGCAGTTCAGCCAGATGTTCGATCAGCGGCGCGGCGCTGTCGTCAATTTGGTCTTCGGCGCTCATGTCGCGTCGGTTCCGGTGCGGGCGGGCGGCAATTCAGGCTCGATCTTAGCGTCAGCCTCAGGCGCGGGGGTGGCGGCAGCGGCAGCCTCCTCCTCGGCCTTGGCGGCGGCGGCTTGGGCGGCGGCGCGCTTGGCATTGCGCGCTTCAATCGCCTCGCGCGTGTCCTTTTGGGCCATGGCCTTTTTCTTGGCCAGCTTTTGCGTGGCCGAGCCGTCTTCGTAATTATTGGGGTCGATGTCGTCGAGCGTGTCGCCCAGGGTATCGCGGATCGCGTCCATCCCGGCTTTGCGCGGGTTGGAATACTTGGCCGCCGCGTCAAAGCCGCGCTTCACATCCTCCATCCCGCTTTCGCGGGCGGCGTCATCCATCGCACGTTGGAAATCGCGGGCCATACCTTTGATCCGACCGGTGAATTGCCCGAGCTTGCGGAACATCACCGGCAGGTCTTTTGGCCCCACGACGATCAACGCCACGATGCCAATCACAAGCAATTCCATCCAGCCGATGTCTGGCATGGCGCGTCCTTCTACCTTGGCCCCGGCGCCAAGCGCCGATGGGCCGTCGCCTTAAGCGTTGTCGCGCTCACGCTCGGGCGTCACGTCGCGGGCGTTGGAGCCATCTGCGATGGGCTCTGCCGCGGTGCTGGCCGCTGCGGTTTCGGTTTCGTCTGCCGCGTCTTTCACACCGCGTTTGAACGCTGTGATGCCTTTGCCAACCTCGCCCATCATGCCGGCGATTTTGCCGCGGCCAAACAAGACCAAGACAACGACAGCAATCAGGATTAGGCCCGCGGGACCAATATTGTTGAGCATGGTAATCTCCCTTCGCTTCGGGCGCGTCTTTGGGCGCGCGCCAGCGGCTCGTCCATAAATCCTAGGGCATAGGTATGGTGTCCGCGCCGCAGATCAAAGCCCTAAAACGCACAGATCGGCCGATTCCGGCCCAGAACGCTTAGGTTTTACGGGCAAACACAAAACAGCGATCACGCGGAACCATCAGCCAAAGGACCGTATCGGGCTTGGGCAAAAACACCCCCGGTACCTTTGCCTTGAGCTTGCGCCCGTCAAAATCCATGCGGAATTCCACCTGGCTTTCATGGCCCATATAGCGCGATCTTTGCACCACGGCGCGGGCCGGGGTGCCATCGCGCGCGGTTGGGTTGGGGCCCTTGCCGCCGCGGTCGAAATCGATCCGCACATGCTGGGGGCGAAAGACGATATCAACCTCGGACCCGTCGGGAAAACCTGGGGCCAAAAACCCGCCAAAGGGGGTTTCGGTCAGCGCGCCGCGCACGGTGCCCTTGATCACGTTGATATCGCTGAAAAACGCCGCCGCCGCCTGGTCGCAAGGGGCGTTGTAAACGTTGTAAGGCGCGCCTTTCTGCACCACCGACCCATCGCGCATCAGCGCGATCTGATCGGCCATGCGCATCGCCTCCTCCGGTTCATGGGTAACGAGGACAACAGCGGTGCCTTCGTCCTTCAGAAGCTGCAGGGTTTCATCGCGGATGCCGTCGCGCAGCCGATTGTCCAGGCCCGAAAACGGTTCATCCATCAGCATGATGCGAGGGCGCGGGGCCACGGCGCGGGCAAGTGCCACGCGCTGCTGTTCGCCACCCGAGAGCATATGGGGCGCCTTGTCGGCATATCCGGCCAGATCGACCCGTTCGAGCAGCTCGCCCACGCGCTTGTCGTTTTCCGCTTTGGTCCCGACCAGGCCAAAGGCGATGTTTTGGCCCACCGTCAAATGCGGAAACAGGGCAAAATCCTGAAAGATCAGGCCCACGCGACGGGCTTCCGGCGGCAGGTGCAGATTGGCATCAGAGAGCGTTTCGCCATCGGCCAAGATGCGCCCGCCCGAGGGGTGTTCGATGCCCGCGATGACCCGCAATGTCGTGGATTTACCGCAGCCCGACGGGCCCAAAAGGCACATCACTTGCCCCGCCTCGACCGAAAACGAGACATCCTTGACCACGGCCCGCCCATCGAAATGGCAGGTGATGGTGTCAACCTCTAGGCGGGGGGGCGTGGTCATGCGGGGGGCGATACCCTACGAATTCGATCAGAAATCGCAGGTAGCAGGCCGCGCGGCGGCAATCAAGGTGACGGATTAGGGCGCGGGGCGCAGATCAAATCGGGTCTCGGCCAGGATGCGGCCATTGACCTGCACCGCCAGCCGGTGTTCGCCCGGCACCAGCGAATAGGTGGTGGCATTGCCTTTGAAGACATGGGTCTTGGTCAAGGTCAGCGGTTTGCCCGGCACGATCTGGGCCTGTTTGATCTTATGCACCTTGGCGCTTTCGCTGCCGCCGGGGCGTTTGAACCAGATGATGTAATCGACCAGAACGGGCGTCGGTTCCGGCGCGGATAGGGTGACGGTCAGGGTCGCGCGGTCACCGATCTGCGGTGCATCGGGCGCAAGCGTCACGTGATCAACGGTGATCGGCGCATCGGGGCGGTAGCCCAGGGCCGCCATCGCGCCCGCATGGCCCTGTTTGACCAGGGTGCGCAGGGCGTGGCGCGTCATCCACGCAAGCTCTTTGGCATCTTGCCGACCGGCCTGTTTCCATTTGGCCAGGGTGTCCACCACCAGATCGGGGGCACCTTTCGAGATGTCGTTCATGTGATTGGCGACCGAACGGGTGACAAAACGCGTCGGGTCGGCGTGAAGCTGGTCGAGAAAGGGCAGCATATCCTTGGGATCAGCGCTGATCGCCTTGGCCCAGGGCAGTTTGGGCCGTGTGCCTTCGCTGACCAGACGGCGAACGTGATAGTTTTCATGCCCCGCCCATTGCGTCAGCCGCGCCATCACCGGCTTGGGGAAGGCGTTAAAGAAGGGGCGGATATAGAACTCCATCGAAAAGCGCTGCGTCGCGGCCTCAAGCAAATCAAGCGCGCGGGGCAGATACGGTTCGGACAACCCATGACGCACCGCCAAAATGCCGGGCACCGCGTGGATGAAATGGCCAAAATCATCGTCCCGCAGCGTCGGGTCCAGGGGCGCGGGCATGGCCGCTTCGATCTGGTCGGCCATGGTCGGGAAATCACTGACAAGCTGCGGCTCGATACAATCGGCGATCCAGTCCAGCCGCTCCATCAACTCGCGGCCCTCAAGGCCGGGCAGCACATGCGCCAAAAACCGATCCGCGTCGAAACCCGGCAGACCGGCGGCGTATTCCGCCGCCAGCCGCCCGAGGGTTTCGGCGTTAAACAGATGGTCTTTCAGCGAAAAGCGCGCATCTTCGGCCATGATCAGATGGTCGCGTTGGTGGCGCCGCCATCCAGCAGGATGTTCTGGCCGACGATGTACCCGGCTTGCTGCGAACAGAGGAATGCGCAGGCCGCGCCAAATTCATCAATGGTGCCATAGCGACCCGCAGGGATGCCCGCCCAGCGCTGCTGGCGCGCCTCCTCGGGCGTGATATTGCCCGCGCGCGCGGCGGATTGTTCTAGCGCCACGATCCGATCGGTTTGATGCGCGCCGGGCAGCAGGTTGTTGATGGTCACACCAAATTTCGCCACTTGGCGTGAGGTGCCAGCGACATAGCCGGTCAGCCCCGTGCGGGCCGAGTTTGACAGGCCCAATGCTGGGATCGGCGCCTTCACCGATTGCGAGGTGATGTTAACCACCCGGCCCCAGCCCTTGTCGATCATCTTGGGCAGAAACTCGGTCATCAGGGCGATGGGCGTCAGCATATTGGCATCCAAGGCCGCGATGAAATCGCTACGGTCCCAATCCGACCAAAGGCCGGGGGGCGGGCCGCCGGCATTGGTGACCAGGATGTCCAAATCGCCCGCCGCTTCGATCACCTCGGCGCGGCCATCTTCGGCGGTGATGTCAGCCGCCGCCACCGTGACCGACACGCCATGGGCGGCACGGATGGCCGCGGCGGTTTCCTCCAACGCCTCGGCCCCGCGGGCGTTCAGCACCAAATCCACCCCGGCTGCGGCCAAAGCCTCGGCGCAGCCTTTGCCAAGGCCCTTGGATGATGCGCATACCAAGGCGCGTTTCCCTTTGATTCCCAGATCCATCGACCCCTCCCATCTTTGCGGTTGCTTCGGGCTTAGCAGGCAGGTTCTTTTGCCACCAGTCTTGACCAAGCCCCGGCCCAGTCCTAGGCAAGATGAAAAACAGGCGGCCCCATGTCGAAACTCGCCCCGCTTTTCCGGTTCACCACCTATCCCACCGACAGGTTTCGGGTGCTCAGCGGCGCCAATACCGGCGATCCGATTGGCATGGCCGATGATATGGCGCCGGGCGATATTTACCGGCTTGATCGCGATGCAACCCCGGCGCGGCTGGCGATTTGTGACGATGCGGCGGGCGGCCAGGTGGTTGCCGACGGGTCCGAGATTGGCCTGCCCGGGGATCGAGTCGAAATTCTGGATTGCCACCATTTCATGCGCAGTTCGGGGGAAATGACCGAAGCCTTGGTGTTGGAATGCGTGGGCGAGTTGGGCGCATCGCAACATATTCTGCCGCTGGCCCCGATCCGGGACGTGGTGGAATATGAGCTGATCGGCAGCGAAACCGCTGGCGCGCCCGCGCGGCTGGCCGATATTGCCAGCGTGAATTTCGTCGCGGGCACGCATCTGACCATGGCCAATGGCTCGCAACGCGCGGTCGAGGATCTGGCGGTGGGCGACGTGTTGCTGACCCGCGCCCATGGCCCGCAACCGATCCGCTGGATCGCGCAACACACATATCGCGCCACGGGGCCCGCCGCGCTGGTGCGGATCAGCGAAGGCACGTTGAACACGGCGCGCGACCTGTGGCTTAGCCCGCAGCATCGCCTGTTCATCTGGCAGCGCCGCGATACGCTTGGCGCAGGCCGGGCCGAGGTGATGGTGCGCGCCGAATTGCTGGTCAATGGCGACACGGTTCAGCACCAAGAAGGCGGCCATGTCGACAGCTACCAACTGATCTTTGATGGCCATGAAATCATCTATGCCGAAGGGATTGCGGTCGAAAGCTTGCTGGTCACCGGTATGCATCGCGCCCGCCTGCCCGAGGATTTGAACCTGCGCAGCGACCCCGCCGATGGCCGCGCCGATCTGGAGGTCGATGAGGCCACGCTTGGTTCGCCCGAGGATGCCGCCGCCCGGCTGACCCGCGCCAGCCGGGGGCATTCAGATTAAGCGGTTTAGGCGGTTCCGAAAAACTCTTCCCGCACAATCTTGCCGTCCGCGACGTGATAAATGGCGACCTCTTTCATCTGGGTGCGCTGGCCGCTGGCCTTCTCGGTCGCGTCAATTTCGAAAATCACCGCAAAGCGATCATCGCCATGCAGAAACGGCCCCTGCACATCGCCGCCATGCACCTCAAAATTCGACCCCCACCAGGCGTGTTTGCCGCGAATGCCTTCGATCCCTTTGGTCTCGCGCCCCATGCCGCTGAAATCGGCAGCTTCGGCAGATACCGCATCCTCGGCATAAAGCTTTCCAAGATTTTCATCCTCTTTCTGGGTGCGGCAGCCATCGACCAACGCGTTTGCAATCTCTTCCAGTGTCATATCGCATCTCCCTGCTAGATGTTCCCGTTATGTTCGATAGGTAGCACGAGTCGCCATCCCCGCCTAGGGCGGGGTTTCGCGCGGGACAAAATCTGCTGACTCTCGCTGACAGCCGGGTCATTGCGGCAGGGCCCAACGGCGGCTATATCCCGGCCCATGCTGGACAGTGCCACAAACCGCCCCGAATTGCCGCCCGAGATTTCCCGGCGCCGCACCTTTGCGATCATCTCGCACCCTGATGCGGGCAAGACGACGTTGACGGAAAAATTCCTGCTTTATGGCGGCGCGATCCAGATGGCGGGCCAAGTGCGCGCCAAAGGTGAGGCGCGGCGCACCCGGTCGGATTTCATGCAGATGGAAAAGGACCGGGGGATTTCGGTCAGTGCATCCGCCATGTCGTTTGATTTCGACGGGGCCGGGCGCAGCTATCGCTTTAATCTGGTCGACACGCCCGGCCACAGCGATTTTTCCGAAGATACCTATCGCACGATCACTGCGGTTGATGCCGCGATTATGGTGATTGATGGGGCGAAGGGCGTGGAAAGCCAGACGCAGAAACTGTTCGAGGTCTGCCGGTTGCGCGATCTGCCGATCCTGACCTTCTGCAACAAGATGGACCGCGAAAGCCGCGACACCTTTGAAATCATTGATGAGATCCAGGAAAACCTGGCCATTGATGTCACCCCTGCCTCCTGGCCCATCGGGATGGGGCGCGATTTCCTGGGTTGTTACGATCTGATCCATGACCGGCTGGAACTGATGGATCGCGCCGACCGCAATAAGGTGGCGGAATCGATCAAGATCGAAGGGTTGGGCGACCCGGCGCTTGCCGATCACGTGCCCGAAACGCTGCTGGAACAGTTGAAGGAAGAGGTCGAAATGGCGCGCGAGCTGCTGCCCGCCATGGATCGGCAGGCCTTTCTCGATGGCACCCTGACGCCGATCTGGTTCGGCTCGGCCATCAACAGCTTTGGCGTCAAGGAACTGATGGACGGGATCGCGGAATATGGCCCCGAACCACAGGTGCAAACCGCCGAGCCCCGCCAGGTGGGGCCCGAGGAAAAGAAGGTCGCGGGGTTCGTGTTCAAGGTGCAGGCCAATATGGACCCGAAACACCGGGACCGGGTGGCCTTTGTCCGGCTGGCCTCGGGCCATTTCCAGCGCGGTATGAAGCTGACCCATGTGCGGTCGAAAAAGCCCATGGCGATCAGCAACCCCGTCCTGTTCCTGGCCGCCGACCGCGAATTGGCCGAGGAGGCTTGGGCCGGCGACATCATCGGCATTCCGAACCACGGGCAGTTGCGCATCGGTGACGCCCTGACCGAAGGCGAGGGGTTGCGCTTTACTGGCATCCCCAGCTTTGCGCCGGAACTGCTGCAATCGGTGCGCGCGGGAGACCCGCTCAAGGCCAAACATATGGAAAAGGCCCTGATGCAGTTCGCCGAAGAAGGTGCGGCCAAAGTGTTCAAGCCCAGCTTCGGCTCGGGCTTTATCGTGGGTGTTGTGGGTGCCTTGCAATTTGAGGTTCTGGCCAGCCGGATCGAGCTGGAATACGGGCTGCCGGTGCGCTTTGAAGCATCCCAATTCACCTCGGCCCGGTGGGTGCATGGCGACAAGGAGGCAGTCGATAAATTCGCCGCCGCCAATAAGCAGCACATGGCCAGCGACAATGACGGCGACCCGGTTTACCTGACGCGGTTGCAATGGGATATCGACCGGGTGGAGCGCGACTATCCCGACATCACGCTGAGCGCGACGAAAGAGTTGATGGTGTGAGCCAAGTGTTGACTTGAGAGCCTGAATTCCAGACCAAAGGTCGCAAAAGGTTCTAGGATACGCAAAGCGCATGAAGATCGCAGCCATTACGATCGTTCGTAACGATCGGTATTTCCTGCAAAAGTGGATTGCCCATTACGGGGCCGCAATTGGCCTTGAGAACCTTTTTGTGATCTGCCGCGGCGCAGATTGGGACTGCCCACCTCTGCCCGATCAGGTTAGTCGTATCGTTGTCTCGGGCGTTCCCCATCGGCGGCGCCAAAGAGACGATTGGGCAGCACAATACGCCAGTGATTTTGCCGAGTTTCTGCTAAAATCCTACGATGCCGTAATTCGGGCCGACTCAGATGAATTTCTGGTCGTCGATCCAGCCCAAGGAATTGGATTAGTCGAGGCGATTGAACAATCCAGGGAACTTGGCTGCGTCTCGGCGCTTGGCACGGACGTAATCCATCACTTAGAGAATGAGCCCCCGCTAGATCCCAATGCCTCATCGGTTTTGGCGCAACGCCGCTATGGCGTTGTAACTCGTGAGTTCTCGAAACCCGTGGTCATCTTCCACCCCGTTCGTTGGGGGCCAGGATTTCATCGTGCCGACTGGCAAGAGCTGCGCTTTGCCAACAACCTACACCTCTTTCACCTTGCGCTTCACGACCGGGACATTGCCGAAGCAAGGCTAGCCGAACGCGCCACTGCACCGAACGATCGCTCCATGATGGTGCATGTCGAGAGTCGGTTGACGCGATTTGAAGAAGTTACGCTCGCCACGCCCATTCCTGGGGATGAGGTGTATCAATCCGCCCGAGATCAGATCGCCGCGCCTCAACGCAAACGCGGTATCCGGACGCGGCCAGGGCATATTACCGAAGGTCACAACGTGGAACGTGGGTTTCTCATCGAAATTCCATCTCGCTTTTCCGAGGTCCTCTAGATGTCGGCTCGGCCCAACATGTCGGGCCCCCTCCAAAACCGCGTCCTGCCCACCGGAGAGATTGTCGCCGACCCCGCGCGGGGCATGTTCACCGGCAATCGTGGCATCATCCATCGTCCCGATGGCACGCTTGGCACCTCGCGTTGGAGCCATCCGCATTGGCTGGTCTGCACCCTGACCCATCCCAAAGGCCGCTATCACGGGCCGATGCCGGATCGCGGCTGGTCGGCGCTGTTTTTCCTGGATGAGGCCGTGGGCTTCGCCGCCGGGCATCGGCCCTGCCATTACTGCCGCCGTGCCGCCTATCAGGCCTTCATCGCCGCCTGACCGACGCCGAGGGCGCCAAGCCCGAGCGTATGGCCATGGATCGCGGCCTGCACAAAGCGCGTGTGACGCGGATGCGGCGGCAGGTGCGCCATCAGGCCAGGTTTGAGGATTTGCCGGATCATGCCTTTGTGCTCTGGCAGGAGCGCGCGCATATGGTCCTGGGCGAGGCGCTGCTGCCCTATCGTCCGGCGGGCTACGACGCGCCGATCCCGCGACCCAAAGGATCCGTCACCGTCCTCAGCCCCAAACCGATGCTGGCGGTGCTGCGGGCCGGATACCAACCGGTCGTACATGCCAGCGCGGGATTAACCGCGCCTTAACCATCATACGCTCAGGCTGCGCGCATGATCCGCCCGCCTTTGCTCTTGATGACCGCGCTCATGGCCCTGTGCCTGGCTTGCACGCCCCTGCGCCCGGCGGGGGTGAGCGTTTCGGAACATACCGGCACGCTCCAGGCCTTTTCCGCCCAAGCCGTGATCAGCGATCACCCCCATCATGTGTTGGTGGGCTATGTGGTGATCCGGGCACGGGCGGGGGAAATCCGCTATCTGGTCGAGATTGGGCAGGTGAATGATGGTGTCCATCGGCGCCTGCGCATGGATGCCGCCTGGTGGCGGGGCCAGCGCCTGCGCTTCACGCGCCTTTTCCGGACCGAGCCCTATTGCGTCGGACCCTGGGATTGCAACGGCTATCGCACGGGCACATTGCGCTTCACCCGTGGCGAATTTGCGCAAGCCGCGCGCGATGGTGTCTCGGCCCAATTAATCGGGCCCGATGCCACGATCGAGGTCGCGATCCCCGCCCAGCTCTTTGTTGAGGCGATTGAGCAAGCGGTAGGAATGTGACACCCGCCACCCCGCTGCGGCGCGGCATTTGACGCAAAGGGGTTTTTCGCCTATGTCCCCGGCAACCCTGCGATGCGCGTAGGGGCCTATTTTGCGGGGCGCTCTGGCAACATGCGCTCCATTTCCCCGCCGGACCGATCCGGCCAAATTGGACGCATATGACCACATTTTCCGAGCTGAACCTGAATCCGAAGGTTTTGAAAGCCGTATCCGAAGCCGGATATGAGACCCCCACGCCGATCCAGGAGGGGGCCATCCCCCCCGCCCTTGAAGGCAAAGACGTTCTTGGCATCGCGCAAACGGGTACGGGTAAAACCGCCAGTTTCACCCTGCCCTTGATCACCGCCCTGGCCCGTGGCCGCGCCCGCGCCCGGATGCCGCGCAGCCTGGTTCTGTGCCCGACGCGCGAACTGGCCGCCCAGGTCGCCGAAAACTTCGACATCTACGCCAAACATGTGAAGCTGACCAAAGCGCTGCTGATCGGCGGGGTGAGCTTCAAAGAACAAGACGCGCTGATCGACAAAGGCGTCGATGTTCTGATCGCAACGCCCGGTCGCCTGCTCGATCATTTCGAACGCGGCAAGCTGATCTTGAACGATGTGAAGGTGATGGTCGTAGATGAAGCCGACCGGATGCTGGATATGGGCTTTATCCCCGATATCGAACGCATCTTTGGCCTAGTGCCCTTCACCCGCCAAACCCTGTTCTTCTCGGCCACCATGGCGCCCGAGATTGAGCGGATCACCAACACCTTCCTGTCGAACCCCGCCAAGGTCGAGGTTGCGCGCCAATCCACGACCTCGGACACAATCGAACAGCGGCTGATCAGCTTCAAACCGACCCGCCGCGATCTGTCGGCCAAGCAAAAGCGCGAAATGCTGCGCGCCTGCATCAGCGCCGAGGGCGAGGCCTGCACCAACGCGATTATCTTCTGCAACCGCAAGGTCGATGTGGATATCGTTGCAAAATCCTTGAAAAAACACGGGCTGAACGCCGAGCCGATCCATGGCGATCTGGATCAGGCGCACCGGATGCGGACCCTGGATGGATTCCGCGAGGGGTCGATCCAATTCCTGGTCGCCTCAGACGTGGCTGCGCGCGGGCTCGATATTCCGAATGTGAGCCATGTATTCAACTATGACGTGCCCAGCCATGCCGAGGATTACGTGCACCGCATCGGACGCACGGGCCGCGCGGGCCGCACCGGGGTGGCGATCTCGCTGGCGATCCCAGCCGATGACAAATACCTGGGCGCGATTGAATCCCTGATCGGTAACCCGATCCCCCCGGCAGACGCGCCTTGGTCGCCCAAAGCGCCGAAGAAACCCGCCGAGGATGCTGGCGAGGCCGAAGAGAAACCCAAACGGGGTCGTGGCCGTGGGCGCGGCAAAGCCAAGGATGAAGATACGTCGCAGGAGACCGCGGCCGATGCCACGCCCGACACCAAGCGCGAAAAGCGTGGTGACGACCGGCGCGACCGGGGCCGCGACCGCAATCGTGGCGGCAGGCGCGGCGGGGATAAGATCGTTGGCATGGGCGATCACATGCCCAGCTTCATCGCGCTAAGCTTTAATGAACGGCGCGGCGGACCGGCCAATGACGCGAAAGCAGCTGAGGTGAGTGAGCCGGTCGAGGCCGAAACCCCGCCCTCGGAAGAGGCTGATACCGCCGCGTGATCGGCGCTTAATCTGCCATCAGGCGGCTGACCAAGGTTGTCACCTCGGGCTTTTTCCCGATCTCGCTGACACAGACCTGGCGCACGACGCGTTTGATCGCCTCGGCGATTTTATCGTCATCCGCTGCGGTTTTGGCATCCATCCGCATCAACGCCGAGGCGATATCATCCTCGATCATCTCGACAAGATCAGCGCCGTTGTTTGCCCGCTCGGGCAAGCCGCGTAGCGCAACCATGCTGTCTTCGAGCAGCGCGTCATCCTCATCGACGATCAGGGACACCAGGACCAAACCGTTCAGGGCCAGTTTCATCCGGTCGCGGATGATCCCATCAAAGGCGCCGTATTTGGCGATCCCGTCCAGATAGGTTTTGCCGACATCGATATATTCAACGATCCCCGGCGCATTACCCGAAATCTCAACCATCGAGCCGTTGGCTGCCACGATCCCGATCATGCCTTTGGCCAGGCCAAGCTGCGCATGTTCGCGCAAATGCCGGTATTCGCCGTGATTGGGCAGCAGGATCTGCGGGCGCAGGATCTCGTGCATCGTCTCTAGATCCGGGCGGTTGGCATGGCCTGAGACGTGGTAGAACCCGGCCTGTTCATCCACCACCTGCACACCCTTTTCGGCCAAAGCGTTCTGGATGCGGGCGACCGACACCTCATTGCCCGGAATGGTTTTTGAGGAGAAGAGGAACATATCCCCCTCCTTCAACTCATGGCCCAGATAGCTGCCCCGGCTGAGTGCTGCCGACGCGGCGCGGCGTTCACCCTGGCTGCCCGTGACGATCAGCATCAGGTTTTCGCGCGGGATATCGGTGGCCTCCTCCGGGCTGACCGTCGCGGGAAAATCTGTCAGCACACCCGCCTCAACCCCGGCGGTGACCATGCGTTTCATCGCGCGCCCCATCAGGCAGATGGTGCGCCCGGCGGTCTTGCCCGCATCCGCCAGGGTTTTCAGCCGCGCGATGTTAGAGGCAAAGGTGGTGGCCACCACCATGCCTTGCGCGCCCGAGATCAGCTCGGTGATCGGTTCAGGCAACTGGCTTTCCGACCGGCCCGGGTGGCGCGAGAACACATTGGTGCTGTCGCAGATATAGGCGCGCACGCCGTCCTGGCCGATTTGGCGCCAGAGATCTTCGTCAAAGGGCTCCCCCACCACCGGATCGCGGTCGATTTTGAAGTCGCCCGAATGTACCACCCGGCCTTCGGGCGTGTCGATCACAAGCGCGGAGGCTTCGGGGATGGAATGGGAGACCGGCGCGAATTGCACCTGGAACGGGCCTGCCGCCACCACCTCGGGATAGGGCAGCACCACATGGACATTGGCGATGTCGTGGCCCTGTTCCTCCATCTTGCGCATCGCGTGGATCGCGGTGAATTTTCGGCAATAGACTGGCGCTTGAAGCGCGCCCCAAAGGTGGCCCACCGCGCCCACGTGATCCTCATGGGCGTGGGTGATGAAAATGCCGTCTATCCGATCGCGCCGCTCGGACAACCAGGCGACATCAGGCAGGATCAGATCGACCCCCGGCTGCCCATCCATATCGGGAAAGGCCACGCCCATATCGACAACGATCAGCCGCTCTTCATTCTCGGGGCCATAGCCGTAGACGTAACAATTCATCCCGATCTCCCCCGCGCCGCCGAGGGGGAGGTAGATCAGCCGGTTTCGCGCGCTCATATGCTGCCTTGGTCCTTGTTATGGTTATGGATGACGGTCAGCCCATGCATGGTCAGATCATCTTCGATCCGCTCAAATAACACATCCCCTTGCGAGAACAACGGGGCCAGGCCGCCGGTGCCTATAATCCGCATCGGCGCATCATACTCGGCCTTTATCCGATCACAGATGCCGCGCACCAGGCCGATATAGCCCCAGAACACCCCCGATTGCATACAGGCAACCGTGTTGGTGCCGATCACGGCCTGGGGTTTGGTGACATCGACATGGGGCAAGGCGGCTGCGGCGCGGTGCAGCGCCTCAAGGCTTAGGTTCACGCCCGGTGCGATCACCCCACCGATATAAGCCCCGTCATCAGCCACCACGTCAAAGGTGGTCGCGGTGCCGAAATCCACCACAATCAGATTGCCGCCATGGCGGTCAAACGCGCCTGCTGTGTTCACCAAGCGGTCGGGCCCGACCTGTGTGCCCTCATCTACCCGCGGTGCGGCGGGCAACAGACAATCGGGCTTGCCCACAACCAAAGGGCGCGTGTCGAAATAGCGGTCACAAAGCACCCGCAGATTGAACACCACCCGCGGCACGGTGGAGGAGATGATCACCTCGGTGATCGGCACATCCAGCTTCTGATGCTCCATCAAGGTGGTGAACCAGACAAAATACTGATCCGCCGTGCGGGTGTGTTCCGTCGAGGTGCGGAAGGTCGCCAGAAACTGCGCCCCATCCCAAACGCTGAACACCGTGTTCGTGTTCCCGCAGTCAATACACAGCAGCATGCCTCAGATCCCCTTTCTCTGCCCCTCAGGCGCAAGGCGCTTCAAAGCGCCTTGCCAACGCGGCTGTAAAGCCGCGTGTGAAAGCCGCGCGCGCGGCTTTGATCAATCGCCTTGCAAGGCGATTGCGACGGCGCGGTCAAAAAAACACCTCGGCGGCGGCGATGCGGCGCGGGCCGGTGGCGGTTTGCAAGATCAGATTGCCGTCCAAATCCACATCCTTAAAGGTGCCGGTCACGCTGTCATGCGCCATGCGCGCGGTGACAGGGTGGCCCAAGCGGGCGGCGGTCTGCAACCAGGCGGTGCGGATCGGGGCGAATCCGAATTGTTGGAACTGGGTTTCATAGCGGTCATAGGCCGGGGCAAGCAGGTCGAGAAACGCCTCGGGCATGATCCGTATGCCTGTATCTGCCGCCAGGCTGACCGGTGGCACCGCCCCCGGCTCGACCTCCGTCGGCCCGGGGGCACTGGCAAGGTTCACGCCGATGCCGATGATCAAATGCTGCACCTGTCCTGGCGGCCCCAGGCTTTCCAACAGAATGCCCGCGACCTTGCCACCATTGAGCAGCACGTCATTGGGCCATTTCAGCGCGAATGCCTCGGGTCGACCGGTGGCAGCGACAAAAGCCTCCTGCAAGGCCAGGGCCGCGACGAAGGAGCGTAGGGCCACCTGGGCCGGGGGCTCTTTCGGATGCAAGATCAGTGAGGCGGCGAAATTGCCCTCGGGCATCGACCAGGCGCGGCCCCGCCGCCCACGCGCGGCGGTTTGGGTCCGTGCCAAAATCCAGGTCGGCGCGCTCAAGTCGCGCGCCTGCCGGGCGGCCTCGGCCATGGTGCTGTCGGTTGTGGGCAGAACCTGACGGCCCACGCCCAAGGGCCAATCGGCCATCAGCGCAGCAGCATCTCAGCGGCTTGCGCGGCGGGCGCTTCGATCCCGAACAGGTTGATCACCCCCAAAAGCATGATCGCTGCCGAGGCCATGAGGGCCGCATATTGGGCAAAGCCCATCTTGCCATCCAACCCTTCGCGGTCTTCGCCGAAATACATCAGATAGACGATACGCAGATAATAGAAGGCCCCGATGACCGAAGCGATCACGCCCGCCACCGCCAGCCACACCAGACCCGCGTCGACCGCGGCCCAGAGCACCGCGTATTTGCCAAAGAACCCGACCAGTGGCGGCACCCCCGCCAGGCTGAACATCAACAGCAGGATCGCGAGCGCCTTGGTGCCTTCGCGGCTGGCAAAGCTGGAAAGCGATGAGATTTCGGTCACATGCCGCCCGTCTTTTTCCATCGTCAGGATGAAGGCAAAGGTGCCGATATTCATCGTCACATAGATCGCCATATAAATCAGCATCGCCTCGATCCCCTGGGCGGTGCCTGCGGCCAGGCCCATCAGGGCAAAGCCCATATGGCTGATCGAAGAATAGGCCATCAGGCGCTTGATGTCGGTCTGCCCAATCGCGGCAATCGCGCCCAGAAACATCGAGACCACGGCCAAGAAAGCGACAATCTGCTGCCAATCGCCCACGGCCCCGCCAAAGGCGTCATGCACAACCCGCGCGAAAAGCGCCATGGCGGCCACTTTCGGCGCGGTGGCAAAAAGTGCCGTGATCGGCGTGGGTGAGCCTTCGTAGACATCCGGCGTCCACATGTGGAAGGGCGCGGCCGACACCTTGAAGGCCAGACCAGCCATCACAAAGACCAGACCAAAAAGCATGCCGAGCGACAGTTCGCCGGTCGAGGCGGTTTCGATGATCCCGGCAAAGCTGGTGGTGCCCGCAAAGCCGTAAACCAGCGAGGCGCCATAAAGCAGGAGGCCCGAGGAAAGCGCGCCCAGGATGAAGTATTTCAAGCCAGCCTCGGTCGAGCGCACGCTGTCCCGCCGCAGGGAGGCGATGACGTAAAGCGACAGCGATTGCAGCTCCAGCCCCATGTAAAGCGCGATCAGATCCCCGGCCGACACCATGACCATCATGCCCACCGTCGCCAGCATGATCAGGATCGGATATTCAAACCGCAGCAGGTCGTTCTTGGCCATGTAATCCTGGCTCACCACCAAGATCGCCGCCGCGCTTAGCAAGATCGTCACCTTGGCAAAGCGCGAAAACGCATCATCGACAAACATGCCGTCAAACGCCGCGCGCGCGCCATTGCCGGTGACGCCGATATAGAAGGCCATGATCACGAACAGCAGCGCCGTGCCCCAAGTCAACGCCGGGGCGATGCCATCCTTGGAGGTGTAGACGCCCCCAAGCAGTGCGGCCATGGCCGCAAGCGCCAGGACGATCTCGGGGATCATGATGGACAGGTCAGAACCGATCATAGCTCAACCCCCTTCAATGGGTCGCGGCGACATGGCTGTCGGGCACATAAGCCTCCAACGCCAGGTCGTATTGGGAAACAAGCGCCTCGACCGAGGGGCCGATGATATCCAGCACAAGCGCGGGATAGACGCCAAGAAGCAGGGTCATCACCACCAGCGGCGCAAAGATCATCCGCTCGCGCCGGTCCATATCGGTGATGGATTTCAGGCTTTCCTTGATCAGATCGCCAAAGACGACCCGACGATAAAGCCAAAGCGCGTAACAGGCGCTTAGGATGACACCAGTCGCGGCAAAGACCCCAACCCAGGTGTTGACCTGGAAGACACCGATCAGCGTCAGAAACTCGCCTACAAAGCCCGAGGTGCCGGGCAGGCCCACATTGGCCATGGTGAACAGCATGAAGATCGCGGCATAGGCGGGCATCCGCACCACCAGCCCGCCATAAGCGTCGATATCGCGGGTGTGCATCCGGTCATAGATCACGCCCACACAAAGGAAGAGCGCGCCCGAGATAAACCCGTGGCTGATCATCTGGAAGATCGCGCCATCGACACCTTGCTGGTTCGCCGCGAAAATCCCCATGGTCACAAAGCCCATATGCGCCACCGAGGAATAGGCGATCAGCTTCTTCATATCCTCCTGCACCATCGCCACAAGCGAGGTGTAGACGATGGCGATCACGCTGAGCCAAAGCACGAGCGGTGCCATGATGTCAGAGGCCACGGGGAACATCGGCAGGCTGAAGCGCAGAAAGCCATAGCCGCCCATCTTCAACAGCACCGCCGCCAGGATCACGGACCCCGCCGTGGGTGCCTGCACGTGTGCGTCGGGCAGCCAGGTATGCACCGGCCACATCGGCATTTTCACCGCGAAACTGGCAAAGAACGCGAGCCATAGCAGCGTCTGCATGCCGCCCATGATCTGCCAGCCCATGATCTCGATCGTGCCCGCGCTGAACTGGTGGTTCAGCAGCGTGGGGATATCCGCCGTGCCCGCATCGACATACATGGCGATCATTGCCACCAGCATCAGGACCGAACCGAGGAAGGTGTAAAGGAAGAACTTGAAGCTGGCATAGATGCGGTTCGCCCCGCCCCAGATGCCGATGATCAGGAACATCGGAATCAGGCCCGCCTCGAAGAACAGGTAGAACAACACCAGATCAAGCGCCACGAAAACGCCGATCATCAGCGTTTCCAGGATCAAAAGCGCCACCATGTATTCTTTGACGCGATGGGTGACGCCCCAGCAAGCGGCAATCGTGATCGGCATCAGGAAGGTCGTCAGCAGCACAAACAGCACGCTGATCCCGTCAACACCCACCTTATAGGTCAGGCCAAACAGCCATTCCGCCTCTTCCACCAGTTGGAACCCGGTGTCGTTGGGGTCAAAGCCGGTCAGAATGAACAGCGAGATCAAAAAGGTCAGCCCGGTCGCGGCCAATGCCAGACGTTTGGCATTCAGCTGTGCTGCCTCATCCTCTCCCCGCAGGAAGATGATCAGGATCAGCGCCGCGACCAGCGGCAGGAAGGTTACGATGGAAAGCAGGTTGTCCATAGTGGCCTCTTAGCCCCCCGACGCCAGGGTGACCCAGGTGACCAGCACCACGATCCCCAGGACCATCGCGAACGCGTAGTGAAAAATGTATCCAGATTGGGCCCGCCCAGCGAGGCGGGTGAAGAAGGGGATGATCCCCATCGCCAACCCATTGATCCCGCCATCGATGATCGACCCATCGCCGCGTTTCCACAGCACACGGCCAAGCCAGCGGGCGGGGCCAACAAAGACGAAATCGTAAATCTCGTCGAAATACCATTTGTTGAGCAGGAAGTTGTAAAGCGGGCGCTGATTGGCCGCCAAACGACCGGGGATCGACGGGTTCAGAATGTAGAACCAATAGCTGACCAAGAACCCACCCAGCATCGCGATAAAGGGTGCCACCTTGACCCAATTCGGCACCTCATGGGCGTCGTTTAAAACATGGTTGTCGGGCGCGGCGTGGATCGCGCCCTCACCCGGCGCACCGGCAAAGACGTAATGGGGGTGATGATCATCGCCGTGATCGCCCTCGACCCCATGGCCATCATCGCTGGCATAGGCATCCCCATGGTCGTCGTCGGCGTGGTCATCCTCTGCCCCATGGCTGTCATCGGCGTGATCGTCTGCATGATCATCGCCATGGGCGCCATAAGCCTCGCCCTCAACCGCGTAAGGCACGCCGAAGAAGGAGGCGACTTTGGACGTGTCGCCAAAGAAGCTTTTGTACCAGACCATGCCCGAGAACACGGCGCCCACGGCCAGAACCGCCAGCGGGATCAGCATGGTGTTGGGCGATTCATGCGCGTGGTCATGGGTGTGCTTGTTGCCGCGCGGCTCGCCATAAAAGGTCATGAACATCAGCCGCCAGGAATAGAAGCTGGTAAAGGCCGCACCGATCACCAGCGTCCAGAAGGCGAAATTGCCCAGATCGCCGCCAAAGGCAAAGGCGCTTTCAATCACCGCGTCTTTGGAGATGAAGCCCGCGAACCCGATGGGGAAGCCCACATAAAGCAGCGGAATACCCACCCCTGTGATGGCCAGCGTGCCGATCATCATCGCCCAGAAGGTATAGGGGATCTTCTTACGCAACCCACCATAGTTCCGCATATCCTGCTCATGGTGCATCGCATGGATGACCGAGCCTGCGCCAAGAAACAGCATCGCTTTGAAGAAGGCGTGGGTGAACAGGTGGAACATCGCGACCGAGTAAACGCCGACGCCCGCAGCCACGAACATGTAGCCCAGCTGCGAACAGGTGGAATAGGCGATAACCCGTTTGATATCGTTCTGCACCAAGCCCACCGTGGCGGCGAAGAACGCCGTCATGGCGCCCACGATCACGATGAAGTTTGTGGCATATGGCGCATATTCCATGATCGGTGACATGCGGCAGACCAGGAACACGCCCGCCGTCACCATGGTGGCCGCGTGGATCAGCGCCGACACCGGCGTCGGGCCTTCCATCGCGTCGGGCAGCCAGGTGTGCAGGAACAGCTGCGCCGATTTCCCCATCGCGCCGACAAAGAGCAGCATGGCGATGGTGTTGGCTGCGTTCAGCTCCATTCCCAGGAACGGGATGGTCATCTCCATCAGCTCCGGGCCTTTGGCCAGGATCACGTCAAACTGGATACTATCGGCCATCCAGAACAGCGCGAAGATGCCCAGCAGGAAGCCGAAATCCCCAACCCGGTTGACGATAAAGGCTTTCATCGCCGCCGCCCCGGCAGACGGTTTGCGGTAATAGAACCCGATCAACAGGTAGGAGGCGACACCCACCCCTTCCCAGCCGAAGAAGAGCTGCAGCAGGTTATCGGCGGTCACCAGCATCAACATCGTGAAGGTGAAGAAGCTGAGATAGGCAAAGAACCGGGGGCGATAGCTTTCACCCTCCTTAAAGTTCTCGTCATGGGCCATGTAGCCAAAGGAATAGAGATGCACGAGCGCCGAGACCGTCGTGATCACCACCAGCATGATCGCGGTCAGACGGTCGATGCGGATCGCCCAATCGGTGAAGAAGCTGCCGGATTCAATCCAGGTAAACAGGCTGACGGTGTAGGTCTCACCATCAAAGCCCAGGAAGATGAACCAGCTAAGCAGACAGGACAGGAACAAAAGCCCCGTCGCGGTTGCCTGTGCCGCCTGTTCCCCGATCAGCCGCCAGGTAAAACCGCAGATAATCGCGCCAACCAGAGGGGCAAAGAGAAGGATGGTTTCCATAGTCTCTTACCCCTTCATATTCGAGACATCTTCCACGGCAATCGTGCCGCGGTTGCGGAAGAAGCAGACCAGAATGGCCAGGCCAATCGCAGCCTCGGCCGCGGCCACCGTCAGGATGAACAGCGTGAAGACCTGGCCTGTCAGATCGCCCAGAAAGCTGGAAAAAGCGACCAGGTTGATATTGACCGACAGCAGCATCAATTCGATCGACATCAGGATGATGATGACATTCTTGCGGTTCAGGAAAATCCCGAAAATGCCAATGACAAACAGCGTCGCCGCCACCGTCAGATAGTGTTCCAATCCGATCATGATCGTCTCATTCCGTCAGCATGAGGGTTCGGCAGGCGCAGTCGCCCTGCGTGTTTCGTGTCATCTCGGCTTCGGCCCCGAGGCGGCGCATGGCAGTGGCGATCTGGCGCAGCGTGAAGGATCGGTCACCATAAATCATCTCTTCGTACAGGATGCTGGCGCCCGGCAAGACGTCTGCGGGCGCGTCGACGATCAACTCATTGCCCGAGTTGCAGTTTTGGAGCACGTAGCGCTCTGGCCCGTCATTGGCGTAGAGACCCCAACCGGCAAACCCGTTGCCCAAATCTTCGACTGTCACCACCGCGTGAAAACTGGCCGGAACCGCATCAAACCCGTCCGACATGCGCAGCTCCTGGCCGACCAAAGCGCAGGCAGGCGGCACAGCCTGCGCTCCCCCGGCTGACACGGAGAAAGCGAGCAGCGCAGCGCCCACTATGTGCCCCGCAATCGCCGTTCGGTCGTTCATGTCGTCCCTCCGAGGGCAACGGCCCCCTTCGTCTTTCTCATTGCGCCGCGATTTCCGCGGTCGTTGGTCGAGTTTTCGTACGAAAACTCGTGTCTTGTGATTATTCGTACGAATAATCCGCTCCGCCGGTCACAAACCCTGCCCCGGCTTCACATCCTTCAGTTCCATCGCTTTGGCCGGGTCGCGCATCATTTGGGCGACGGGGCTTTGGCGTTTTACGTCCACGCGGTGGCGCAGGGTCAGCACAATCGCCCCCACCATCGCCACCAACAGGATCAACCCGCTTAGCTGGAACAAAAGGAAATACTGGTCATAAAGGATCAGGCCCAAGGCCTGGGTGTTATGTGCCTCGTCCAAAGGTGGCGTGGGGTTGCCCAAACGCTGGTCGATGCCCTCGGAATAGGTCCAAGTGCCGTAAGCCAGCGCCAGTTGCATCAACAAAACCACGCCGATCAGCCCGGCCATGGGCACGTATTTCGCCATCTCGGCCTTCAGTTCGGCGAAGTCGATATCCAGCATCATCACGACAAACAGGAACAAGACCGCCACCGCGCCGACATAGACAATGATCAGCAGCATGGCGACGAACTCTGCCCCCAAGAGCACGAACAGCCCCGCCGCCGACAGAAACGCCAGGATCAGCCACAGCACCGAATGCACCGGGTTTTTTGCCGTCACCGTCAGCAAGCCGCCCAAAATCACCGACAGCGCAAAGAGGTAAAAGGTGAAATCGCCAATCGTCATCTTAGCTCTCCGCCTCGTCGATGGCCTCTTTGGCCAGTTCCATCGCTTTATTCATCGCAGGCACGCCGCCAAACATCGCCGCCAGGCCGATGGTTTCGGCCACCTCTTGTTTGCTTGCGCCGGCCTCAACGGCGTGGCGCACGGTCAGGCGGATCTGCGGCTCGGCCACGGCGCCTTGGATCGTCAGACCCTGCAAGGTCAGCAAAAGCCGCGTTTTGGCATCCAACCCTTCGGGGTTGAACTGCTTGCCCAAAAACGCCTCCAGCATTTCGGCGGGCACGGTTGGCCACATCTTATCCATGCCAGCCATGTTGAAATTGGCCAGCGCTGGATTGACGGCCTTGACCCATTCTTGGGTCATGTCCTGCGTCTGCTTGAACAGCGCTTCAAAGGGGTTTTGCGGCGTATCACTCATCGGTAGGGCGCATCCAATTCCAGATTGCGCGCGATCTCGGCCTCCCAGCGTTCGCCATTGGCCAATAGCTTGGCCTTGTCATAAAACAGCTCTTCGCGGGTTTCGGTCGCAAATTCGAAATTCGGGCCTTCGACAATCGCATCCACCGGGCAAGCTTCTTGGCAGAAGCCGCAATAGATGCATTTGGTCATGTCGATGTCATAGCGCGTGGTGCGGCGGCTGCCATCGTCGCGCGGTTCGGCATCGATGGTGATGGCCTGGGCCGGGCAAATCGCCTCGCACAATTTGCAGGCGATGCAACGCTCTTCGCCATTGGGATAGCGGCGCAGCGCATGTTCCCCACGGAAGCGGGGCGACAGCGGCCCCTTTTCATGCGGGTAGTTCACGGTTGCTTTGGGCGCGAAGAAATACTTCAGGCCCAGCTGCATGCCTTTGAACATGTCCGCCAGCAGGAAGTATTTTGCGGCGCGGGTATAGTCGATCTGGGTCATAGATCAGCCTCCAATCGCCCAACGGGCGTAAAAGCCGCCAAAGACTTGGAAATGGGCCATGAAAGACACGAAGACGACCCATCCCAGCGAGAAGGGCAGGAACACTTTCCACCCCAGGCGCATCAACTGGTCATAGCGGTAGCGCGGCACAATCGCCTTCACCATCGCGAACAGGAAGAAGAAGAAGGCCATCTTGCCCACCATCCACAGCGCCCCATCGGGCAGACCGGGGATGGGCGACAGCCAACCACCAAAGAAGAGCAACGTCATCAGCGCGCACATCAGGAAGATGGCGATGTATTCACCGGCCATGAATAGCAGGAAGGGGGTGGAGGAGTATTCCACCTGATAGCCCGCCACCAGTTCCGATTCCGCCTCGGGCAGATCGAATGGGGGTCGGTTGGTTTCCGCCAAAGCGCTGATGAAGAACAAGAAAACCATCGGCAAATGCGGCAGCCAATACCAGCCGAACAGGCCATAACCGGTGTCTTGCGCATTGACGATATTGCCGAAGTTCATGGAACCGGTCGAAATGATCACGCCGATGATGATCAGCCCGATGGAAACCTCATAGGAAATCATCTGTGCCGCCGAGCGCAGAGAGCCCAGGAACGGGTATTTCGAGTTCGAGGCCCAGCCACCCATGATCACGCCGTACACCTCAAGCGAGGACATGGCGAAAACATAGAGGATGGCCACGTTGATATCGGCCAGAACCCAGGTGTCATTGAATGGGATCACGGCCCAGGCGATGATCGCCAGCACAAAGCTGGTCATCGGGGCCAAAAGGAATACGGGCCGGTCGGCACCGGCGGGCACCACAACCTCTTTCACCACGTATTTCAGGGCGTCGGCCACCGTTTGCAGCAGGCCGAACACCCCCACCACATTCGGGCCTTTGCGCATTTGTACCGCTGCCCAGATTTTCCGGTCGCCATAGACCAGGAAAAGCAGCGACACCATCACGAAGCCAATGACCAACAGGGACTGGGCCGCCATGATTACCATGAGGCCCGGTGTGGTCGAAAAGAAGCCGTCCATAGGTCGTCCTTATACCGTCGGTATGCCTTGCTCGGTGCAGTCAGCGATCACCACTTCGGCATCCAATGTCTGCAACCCGCGCGGTAGCGCCGGTGAAACCGTGTAAACCGCATCTGCCACCCAAACGCTACCCTCAACCTGCAGGTTTGTGCGGACATGTCGCGCAAAGCCGAAATCGCGAATAAGCGCATATTGCGCGGCGGCGCAACGGGCATAGGCCTCTAAATCATTGCGGGTGGCCACGCCGGTCATCTGCACGCGGAAATTTACCAAATCATCATCCAGCAATCGGGTCTCGACCCCATCATAGCTGGCCGGTGGGGCCGAGCCGGGGCGCGGGCCCTCGGATTGGCAGGCCGCCAAGGTGCTGCCCGCCGTCAGGATCGAAAGGGCCGTCACCATGCCCCGCCCCGCCCGCAATGACCTATTCCGCCGCGATGGGCGTTTCGGCGCGGGCTTTGGCATTGGCGCTAAGCTCTGCCATCAAGGCGCTGGCCCGGGCGATTGGGTTGGTCAGATAGTGATCCGCGATCGCGTTCACAAAGCTGGCCGTGCCCATGTCGCGCATCTCAAGCGGGGCCCAGGCGTTGTCGACCATCTCATCGATCATCGCCAGATGCGGCACCTCAGCGACCAGCGCGTTGCGCAGCTGCGCCAGGCTGTCATAAGGCAGGACCGAACCAACCTCGGCCGACAGCGCCCGCAGGATGGCCCAGTTTTCTTTGGCCTCACCCGGCGGGAAGCTGGCGCGCAGGGCCAGTTGCGGGCGGCCTTCGGTGTTCACGAACAGGCCCTGTTCCTCGGTATAGGCCGCAGCGGGCAGGATCAGATCGGCGCGATGCGCCCCGCGATCCCCATGGCTGCCCTGGTAAATCACGAACGCCCCGGCGTCGATTTCAACCTCATCGGCACCCAGGTTATAGATCACATCGGCCCCATCGACGGCGGCACTCAGGCCCCCTTCGGTCACGGCACCCACATCCATCGCACCCACGCGGCCCGCGGCCGTATGCAAGATCAACAGGCCAGAATTGGTGTCTTTGGCCAGCTTCATGGCATGGGCCAGCACAGCCTCGCCATCGGCTTCGCGCAACGCGCCTTGACCCACAATCACCAGCGAGGGTTTTTCCTGCACGCCATCATCATGGCCCGCACCCACGACCCGCGCCAAAGCCGCGCGGTCATCCCCAAGATGGGTGTATTCATAGGTCAGATCGACCGCCGGGCCGATCACACCGATCTTGGCCCCTTTCAGCCAGGCCTTGCGGATGCGGGCGTTCAACACCGGCGCTTCGGCGCGCGGGTTGGTTCCGATCAGCATGATGGCTTGGGCGTCATCGATATCCTCGACCGAGGCGGTGCCGACATAAGCCGAGCGGTTGCCTGCGGGCAGCTTCGCGCCATCGGTGCGGCATTCGACGTTGCCGCCCTGCCCCTCGACCAATTGCTTCAGCGCAAAGGCGGCTTCGACCGGGGCCAGATCACCAACCAGACCGGCCAGCTTGGACGCGCCTTTGATCTTTTCAGCCGCCACACCCAACGCTTCCCCCCAGGAGGCCGGGCGCAGTTTGCCATTGTCACGGATATACGGCGTGTCGAGCCGCTGACGGCGCAGCCCATCCCAAATGTAGCGGGATTTATCGCTCAACCATTCTTCGTTCACGCCGTCATGGTTGCGCGGCAGAATGCGCATGACTTCACGGCCTTTGGTGTCGATGCGGATGTTGGAGCCCAGCGCATCCATCACATCGATGCTTTCGGTCTTGGTCAGTTCCCAAGGCCGCGCGGTGAAGCTGTAGGGCTTCGAGGTCAGCGCACCCACCGGGCACAGATCGACGATATTGCCCTGCATCTCGGATTCGAGCGTCTGGCCCAGATAGCTGGTGATCTCGCTATCCTCGCCGCGCCCAGTCTGGCCCATCTCGGGCATACCCGCGACCTCGGTGATAAAGCGCACGCAGCGGGTGCAGGAAATGCAGCGCGTCATCGCGGTGCCCACCAGCGGCCCAAGCTCCAGCTCGGTTGCGGCGCGTTTGGGTTCGCGGTAGCGGCTGAAATCGACGCCATAGGCCATGGCCTGATCTTGCAGATCGCATTCGCCACCCTGGTCGCAGATCGGGCAATCCAGCGGGTGGTTGATGAGCAGGAATTCCATCACCCCTTCGCGGGCCTTTTTGACCATCGGGCTATTGGTTTTGACCACCGGCGGCTGCCCCTCGGGGCCGGGGCGCAGATCGCGCACCTGCATCGCGCAGGAGGCGGCGGGTTTCGGCGGGCCGCCCACCACTTCGACCAGGCACATCCGGCAGTTGCCCGCGATGGACAGACGTTCGTGATAACAGAAGCGGGGGATTTCGATCCCGGCCTGTTCGCAGGCCTGGATCAGGGTCATGGCTGGATCAACCTCGATCTCGGTTCCGTCGATGATGATCTTGCGCAGCTCGCTCATGGGGTGCGGTCCTTCCTGCGGGCTTGGACGGCCTGATCAAATCACAGGTCGCCCGCCACGTTCGCGTTCCGCTTGCTTTTATCCCCCGCGAAGCAATCTGCCAATCGTCGACTGCGCGGCAATTTCGTCGCGGCCCACGCGGCAAACGCTTTCGGTGTCATCCCAATCCGCGCCGTTCTGGGCGAAATAGGCGCGCGCCACATCGCGATAGCGATCCTGCTCGGCCCGGTCGTCGATATAGGCGTTCACCTCGGCCCGGGTGAAGCCCAGACTGCGGGCGTGGCTGGCCAGGCTTTCGGCAAAGGCCAAAGCCCGCAACAACCGCGCGTCGATATCTTCGCAGACATTGTGAATATGCCGTCCGACGGAAATCACCGTAAGCCCACTATGCAGCCGCGCATCATCACGCAGCGGTTGCCATTGGTCATTGGCCTGGGCGGCCCCGATGGTGATGAACAACCCCGTCAAGGTCAGAACCGCCGAGGCGGCGATGGTTTTTGCAAATGCAGTCATGATTATAGCGCCTTTATTGGATGTACCTGCCTGGGCGGTATCTGGGCGCTGGGGGTTTGGTTATTCAATAACGATGCGGGTTTTCCCGCATCCGGTCAGCAAAGCTTTGCCGATGGCTTAAAACCGCACCCCCCAGAAGGTCACGATCAAATAGACCAGGGCAATGACCGCTATGACCGAGACGATGGCGTAAAACGCGGCCTCCATCCTTTCGGGCGTGTTCAGCGCCAGCGCCACAAAAGATGCCACCATTCCACCAAGAAGAACGCCCAGGATCGAACCGCCGATCCCCCAGGTATATCCCAAGATCATCCCAGTCACACCGCAGGTGAGATAGATGATCGCGAGCCCGTACCAATACAGCCGTGCCATGATCTGCCCCTTACCCATAGTTTTTATGGCACGCCGCTCAAAGCCCAGTATGCGGGTGCTTAATTGCCCGACACTCTACGAGAATTTGGCCATTCGGACAAGAATCACCGCAGCCTCAGCGGTGGGCTGAGTCCGCAATGCCACAAATCTGGAAAATCGGCTTAGCGCCGCGTGCAGCGGCCCGCGACCGTCAGATCGCCGTTTTCGGTCCGAGTTTCGGCCCAATCGCCGGTGGCGGGGTCGATCACCCAATCAATCTCGGAAAAGCCTGACAGCTCAATGCAATGGCGCGTGGCCGGAAAGCGCAGGCTTTCGCGAGCCTCTTCCAAGCTGGCGCCCAAAACCGGGGCGGTCACGGTGAAGTCGCGATTGGTTTCGCCGGTTTGCAGGTTGGCATTAAACGGCAAACCCACACGATAGGCGGCGTTGCGTTGGGTCAAACGATCACCCAAGCCGCAGCTTGACAGAACCATCAGCGTCACCAGGGCCAAACCAACCGGTCGCGCGCCAATTCGCAATGTCATTGCCATCCCACCCTGTCTTTCTTCGCCTAGCGTCGCGCAGGCCGCAGCACGGTCGCGCAGCCCTTTATCGCATGCAAGATCGCATTCGCCCAGGCCCCAAGCCGATCCCAGGTTTTTTGCGTTTCAACAGGGTCTGCCGCCGTCGCGCGATACCGCGCTTCGGCATCCCGCATCAGGGTGCTGGGGTCGATATGGCCGTGGCACATGGCGCCTACTCCGCCGCGATTTCCACCGCGCCGCCGCGTTTGACGCGGATACGGTCCTCGATCTCATCGCGGAAATGGCGGATCAGACCTTGGATCGGCCAGGCCGCCGCGTCGCCGAGGGCACAGATCGTGTGGCCTTCAACCTGTTTGGTGACATCCAGCAGCATGTCGATCTCTTCAACCTGCGCCTCGCCCTTCACCAAACGGTCCATCACGCGCATCATCCAGCCGGTGCCTTCGCGGCAGGGCGTGCACTGGCCGCAGCTTTCATGCTTGTAAAAGGCCGACAGCCGCCAGATCGCTTTGATGATATCGGTGCTTTGATCCATCACGATCACCGCCGCAGTCCCCAGGCCCGAGCGCTGTTCGCGCAGCCAGTCGAAATCCATGATCGCGTCTTTGCGCATCACCTCAGCCGGCAGGCACGGCACGGACGATCCACCAGGGATCACCGCCTTGAGGTTGTCCCAACCGCCGCGAATGCCGCCGCAATGGCGGTCAATCAACTCATCAAACGGGATCGACATCTCTTCTTCAACGACACACGGGTTGTTCACATGGCCCGAGATCGCGAACAGCTTGGTGCCCGCGTTGTTCGGGCGGCCAAAGCCCGCGAACCAATCGGCGCCACGGCGCAAGATCGTGGGCACAACAGCGATGGATTCGACATTGTTCACCGTGGTCGGGCAGCCATAAAGCCCCGCCCCCGCCGGGAAGGGCGGCTTCATACGCGGCATGCCCTTTTTGCCCTCAAGGCTTTCCAGGAGCGCGGTTTCCTCACCACAGATATAGGCGCCCGCGCCATGATGCAGGTAAAGGTCGAAATCCCAGCCCGATCCGGCGGCGTTCTTGCCAAGCAGGCCGTTGTCGTAACACTCGTCGATCGCGGCCTGCAGCGCCTCGCGCTCGCGGATATATTCGCCGCGCAGATAGATATAGCTGACATTCGCGCCCATGGCGAAAGACGCGATCAAGCACCCTTCGATCAGCGTGTGCGGATCGTTGCGCATGATCTCGCGGTCTTTGCAGGTGCCAGGCTCGGATTCGTCGGCATTGACCACCAGATAGCTTGGCCGCCCGTCACTTTCCTTGGGCATGAAGGACCATTTCAACCCGGTCGGGAACCCGGCACCGCCGCGGCCACGCAAACCGCTGGCTTTCATGATCTCGACAATCTTGTCGCGGCCCAATCCCACCAGATCCTTGGTGCCATCCCAATGTCCGCGCGCCTTGGCGCCGGCAAGCGTGCGATCATGCATGCCGTAGATATTGGTGAAAATCCGGTCTTTATCCTGAAGCATCTCGGCCTCTTATCCTGCGTCGCTGATGGGCACGGGTCTGCCGCCCCAATTGGCTACGACCGATCAGACCCGTCTGATCGCCGCGCTTTCCATACCCAATACGTCACAAATAACGCCCAGACCAGTGCGGCAATCGCCGCAAGGTCGAACAAAAACACAAAGCGCACCGGCAGCCCCAGTCGGCCGCCCAAAAACTGCGCCCCCATCCAAAGCACCATGGTGGCCGCCATCACAATCGCTGCCAGCCGAATCTGGCCGCGGCGGCGGCGTTCGACCTGGCTGTGTTCCGAGTTTTCAGGGGTGTTCATCAACCGTGCCCATGCGTTTCCCGCACCTGCCTAGCGCGGAGGATGGGCCAAGGGCAACACCGGGGCCGTCGACCGGCCCCGGCGCGCGATGTGTCAAAGGCGGGCCTGCGCCTGGGTGACCAGATCGAAGCGCTTGCAGGTCATGGCAAAGCCCTTTTGCTGCGCGTTCAACCAGGCGATGCCTTCGTCGTTCAGGCCGGCAAGCTGATCGAAATGGTAAATCCCGAACTCGTTCAGCGCGGATTGCATTTTCGGACCCAGACCGGTCAGTTCGGTCAGATCGTCAGCCTTTCCGCCGCGCGGTTCGTCCAGCAAAAGCGGGTTCATGTCCGACGCCGCCTCTTCGGCCACGGCTTCCACCGGCTCGACCATTTCAACCGGCGCGGGCGCGGGTTCGGCAACGGCGGGGGCCGGTGCAGGTTCGGGCTGTTTCAGCGGAACGATTTCAGCCGTTTCAACCGGCGCGATATCGGCATTGGCCACATCGCCGCTGGCCCGCGCCATGGCGGTCCAAAAGCTGGTCGGCACGGTCACGCCCAACTGCATGGCTTGCAGCGTGGCGGTTCCGAAAAAAGCTGTGTTGTAGTTGATGAATTGCACAAAGGTACGCTGCGCAGCTTGCCCGCGCAGCCAAAAGTCTTCGGCGATGGTCATACCCACTCCTCGAGGATCAGTGTTTCAAACCCTCCCGAGGCGTTAATATACATCACCTTCGTCAACTTTGCGAGAGAACTCCGTCTCGCCGCCTGCGGCTAAGTGTTTCGCCTGTTCGACCCAATTGTCACGGCTCACACGGCCTTTGAACCCGGTCAGATTCTGGTCGACCCAGGCGACCTCATCTGCGGTCCAATTGGCGACCTGATCAAAGTGGTAAAAGCCAAGGGAGTGCAAAACGCCCTCCAGCTTGGGGCCCACACCTTTGATCTTTTTCAGGTCATCCGCACCACCATCGCGCGGGCCATCTAGGGCTGCGGGTTGTGTGCCTTCACCACTTGCGGCGGGGGCCGCCGGTGCGGCGGGCGCGGGCTCAGGCTCTGGCGCTGGCGCTGGTTCTGCGGCAGGCTCCGGCGCAGGTGCAGGCTCTGGCGCCGCGCTTACCTCGGGCGTCGGTGACGGGGTGGGTGTGGGCGCGGGAATGGTGGGCTCTGCCGACGCCTCAGCGCCACTGCACCAGACGTTCTTCAGCACCAAGGCGACCACGGCGCACAGGATCAGCCCCACCACCAGCGACCAGAAAAACGACCAATCCAGCGGGAACAGCAAAATCAACGCCACGATCAAACCAACCGCGGCACCAACCCACCAACATTTCGTTTCACAAGGCATATCGTCCATTCATCCATCCCCTGGGTCTTCAAAGCTCTGCCCCCTGTGTAGCGCGGAAAACGGGGCCTGTCTTGTGCAACATGGTCATTTTGTCGCGCCCTGGGGCGACTGCCAAAAGAAACGCCGCGCCCAGGGCTTGGGCGCGGCGCAATTCGGCAGAGATGGGTTTGATCCGACGGCTCAACCGCCTTCGGCAAAGCTTTTGGCTTGATCGATCCAACCATCGCGTTCGATGCGGCCTTTGAATTTCAACCGGGCATCGACCCAGGCAACCTCGGCCGGGGTCCAGGCGGCGATCTGGTCGAAATGGTAAAAGCCAAGCTCGTTGAGCAATGCTTCCAGTTTCGGGCCCACGCCGCTGATGCGCTTCAGGTCATCGGCCGTCTGCCCGTCGCGCGGGCCACTCAAAAGCTCAGGCTCAACCTCATCGACATCCGCCGCTGGGGCGGGCGCGGGTTTAGGGGCCGCTTTCGGCTTGGCCGCAGCCTTGGGTTTCGGTGCGGCTTTGGGCGCGGGGGCCTCGGCCACGTCAGCCTCACCACCCGATTGCTTGCCCCAATTGGCCACCAGCGGCACTTCGGTGCCGTCGATGCGTTTGATCGTGTCGCCAATATCGGTCGCCAAACGGGCCGAGACATTCAGACTGTCGCGCCCGGCTTCATGATCTTTCAGCGAGGTCAGACCGCCCGCAGGTTCCGAGGCATAGCGCCCGTTCTGTGGCCCCGGCGTCGGCACCTTGCCCGCCGCCATGTCATCCAGCAAACGGCCCAAGCTTTCGGCCGTCAGATCCTCGTAATAATCCTTGCCGATCTGGGCCATCGGTGCGTTGGCACAGGCACCCAGGCATTCGACCTCTTCCCAGGAAAACTTACCATCAGCGCTCAGCTGATGCGGCGCTTTGGCGATCTTTTCCTTACAGACGGCAACCAAATCCTCGGCCCCGCAGATCATGCAGGAGGTGGTGCCGCAAATCTGGATATGCGCGACCGAGCCCACCGGTTGAAGCTGGAACATGAAATAGAAGGTCGCCACCTCCAGGCCCCGGATATGGGCCATGCCCAGCATGTCGCAGACCGCCTCAATCGCCGGACGGGTCAGCCACCCCTCCTGCTCCTGCGCGCGCCACAAAAGCGGGATGATCGCGCTGGCCTGGCGGCCTTCGGGGTATTTGGTGATCTGCGCTTCGGCCCAGGCTTGGTTGGCGGGCGTGAACGCAAAGCTGTCTGGCTGGTCTGGGTGAAGGCGTCTGAGCATCTGTCCCTGTCCGTCGGTCGTCCGTTCCGATGTGGCGTGCCAGATGCGGCGCGATTTGTCCATGCGCAGAGTGGCGCATGATCCCGATTGCGCCTGCGGGCCTAACGCCAGGTATATTCCCGCAAGACAAAGATATTGCCCGTCGGCGCGCAGCCATCGGTTTGGTAGACCATATCAGCCATGCGCAACCGCCCATCGCGCATCGCCTCGCGGAAAACGCGCTGCGTGGCCCCGGCCACCGCGACCAGAACCGCGCCATGGTCGTGATCGTCCATGACCCGATCAAACCGCGCCGCGAAGGAGGCTGACAGCGCCGTTTCCCGGTCAATCTCGACCCCTAAATCGGCCATGCCTTGGGTCACCAGAAAGGTTTCGAACGCGGCCACCAGTTCCACGGGCACCATGCAGCCGGTCGCCGCAATTGCGCTGTGCAAAAACCCCTCAGCCGCCGCGTCATCGATATCAGCGGCCTGCACATCCAGGATCGTCAAATCGTCCGAGGTTTCGGCCCCGAGTGCCCCTGGTAACGCCAGAAGGCTCAGCCAAATCGTGCCGAAAGATCCGGTGAAACGTCCCATCACCCTCCTCCAACTGAAGAGGTGATAGTACTATAGATTTGGCGGATCGGCAAAAGCGGGGGCGGAACCGGCCTGACGATTTGGTGCTTAGCGGCGTCAGTCCAAGCAAGCGTCCAGGTAGCGCGAAACACCCCCTTCACGGACTGTGTCGCCCTGGTCATGCAGCGGACCGTAAACCGACGCAAAAGCGACGTCTTGGTCTATGATCTCGTCCGGAAAAACCAGCCCGGCATCCTCAAACAAGATCGCCGCGATTTCACTCATCCGTTCGTAAAACACCTCTGTCAGCGCGATGCTCGACACATCGACGCGACAGCCTTGTTCGCGGTAAGATTCCCTAATTGCTTCTAGGAGAAGCTCCTGGCCCTCCGGCGTATAGGGCTGCGCATCGGTCGCCGCCGCAGCGAAGATTAGCAAGCCTATGGTTGCAAAGCTTGCTAGCCCCGCGATCGACCTCACCGATCCACTTCCCCAAACACGATATCAAGCGATCCCAAAATCGCCGACACATCCGCCAATTGGTGCCCCTTGCAGAGGTGATCCATCGCTTGCAGATGCGGGAAGCCCGGCGCGCGCAGTTTGGCGCGGTAGGGTTTGTTGGTGCCATCGGCCACCAGATACACGCCGAACTCACCCTTGGGCGCTTCGACGGCGGCATAGCATTCGCCCTCGGGCACGTGGAAACCTTCGGTGTAAAGCTTGAAGTGGTGGATCAGCGCTTCCATCGAGGTTTTCATATCGCCCCGGGTCGGCGGCGTGATCTTGCCGCGCGCCATGATATCCCCCTGGTTTTCCGGCATCCGCAGCTTCTCGCAAGCCTGATGGATGATCGAGATCGACTGCCGCATCTCTTCCATCCGGCACAGGTACCGGTCGTAACAATCACCATTCTTGCCCACGGGGATTTGGAACTCGAACTCATCGTAGCATTCATAAGGCTGCGCCCGGCGCAAATCCCAGGCAAAGCCCGATCCGCGCACCATCACGCCCGAAAACGCCCAGTTCTGGATGTCATCTTCGGTCACCACGCCAATATCGGCGTTGCGCTGTTTGAAGATGCGGTTTTCGGTCAGAAGCCCGTCGATATCAGCCAGCACATTGGGGAACTCTTTCGCCCAAGCGTCGATGTCATCGATCAGATCGGGCGGCAGATCCTGATGCACGCCGCCGGGCCGGAAATAGGCCGCGTGCAGACGCGCGCCCGAGGCCCGCTCGTAGAAGATCATCAGTTTTTCGCGCTCTTCAAACCCCCAAAGCGGCGGCGTCAGCGCGCCCACATCCAGGGCCTGCGTCGTCACGTTCAAAAGGTGGTTCAGGATGCGCCCAATCTCGCAATAAAGAACGCGGATCAACTGCGCCCGACGCGGCACCTCGGTGCCGGTCAGCTTTTCGATGGCCAGACACCAGGCATGTTCCTGATTCATCGTGCCCACGTAATCCAGCCGGTCGAAATACGGCAGGTTTTGCAGGTAGGTCCGGCTTTCCATCAGCTTTTCGGTGCCACGGTGCAGCAGGCCGATATGCGGATCGCAGCGCTCACAAATCTCGCCATCTAGCTCCAACACCAGACGCAGTACGCCGTGGGCTGCCGGGTGCTGGGGGCCGAAGTTGATGTTGAAGTTGCGGATCTGCTGTTCGCCGGTCTGCGCGTCGGAAGACCCGTCATCATAGGTATGGGTGCGGGGGTTGCCGTCCATCATGCCTTCTCCTCCGCCTTCTCATCGCCGGGCAGGATGTAATCGGCCCCTTCCCAAGGCGACATAAAGTCAAACTGGCGGTATTCCTGAACCAGGCTGACCGGCTCATAGACAACGCGCTTCAGCTCATCGTCATAACGCACTTCGGTATAGCCGGTGGTCGGGAAATCCTTGCGCAGCGGATGCCCACGGAACCCGTAATCGGTCAGGATGCGGCGCAGATCGGAATTGCCCGAGAACAGGATGCCGAACATGTCGTAAATCTCACGCTCGTACCACCCGGCTGCGGCATGCACACCGGTGATCGAGGGCAGGATGTCTTCCTCTCGGATCGCGGTTTTCACCCGGATGCGGTGGTTTTGATACATGCTCAGGAAATGCCACACGACATCAAAGCGTTTGTCGCGGGTCGGGTAATCGACGCCGGTGATATCGATCAGAGTCGAAAACTTGCAGGTCGGGTCGGTCTTTAGCCAATCGATGAACTGCACCACTTCCGAGGCGGTGATTTCAACCGTCAGTTCCCCATGGTCCGACACATCGGTCGCCACCACGGCATCGGCCTGTTTTTCGGCGATAAAGGCGGCCAATTCGCGAAGGGCCTGGGTCATGTCAGTCTCCTGATCGCGGCTTAGCGCACGATGGTGCCGGTGCGGCGGATTTTCCGCTGCAATTGCAGGATGCCGTAAAGCAGCGCCTCGGCGGTCGGCGGGCAGCCTGGCACATAGATGTCGACCGGCACGATCCGGTCACAGCCGCGCACCACGGAATAGCTGTAATGATAATAGCCGCCGCCGTTGGCGCAGGATCCCATCGAGATCACATAGCGCGGCTCGGGCATTTGGTCGTAAACCTTGCGCAGGGCGGGTGCCATTTTGTTGGTCAGCGTGCCCGCCACAATCATCACATCCGATTGGCGGGGGGAGGCGCGCGGCGCGATGCCAAACCGCTCAGCGTCATAACGCGGCATCGAGGTATGCATCATCTCGACCGCGCAGCACGCCAGACCAAAGGTCATCCAATGCAAGCTACCGGTGCGCGCCCAGTTGATAATGTCTTCGGTCGAGGTCAGCAGGAACCCTTTATCCTGCAACTCGCGGTTCAGCTCTTGCGTCGCAACCTCGCGATCCGCGCCCGCCGTGTTCGCGCCAGCCATTACTCCCATTCCAGCGCTCCTTTTTTCCACTCATAGGCAAAGCCCACGGTCAGAACGGCCAAGAAAATCATCATCGACCAAAACGCCACATCGCTGATCCCGGGGAAGGCCACGGCCCAAGGGAACAGGAACGCAATCTCAAGGTCAAAGATGATGAACAGGATCGACACCAGATAGAACCGCACGTCGAACTTCATCCGCGCATCATCAAAGGCGTTGAACCCGCATTCATAGGCGCTGACTTTTTCGGGGTCGGGGTTGCGCACCGCCAGGATCACGGCGGCCAGCAAAAGCACGATCCCCAAGCCAATGGCCAATGCCAAGAAAATCAGGATCGGTGCGTAACTTGAAAGAAGCTCTGACATCAGCTCTCCGTTGGCCTGCCTGCCGCGCAAAGAAACACGCCCCCGCGCGGGTTCGGTCGTTAAAGCTGATTTACGCCGCCCGGCCCAAGGGGTCAACGGGGGCGGGTGCGGCAAAGCGGGGCGGTCAAGCCGGTCAAACCAGGGCCGTCAAACCGTCATAAATCAGGCGCAGCCCCGCCAGGGCCAGCAGCCCATAGCTCAGCCGCAGAAAGACCTCCTGCCGGATGATGCGATGCAGTTGAAAGCCCAACACCACTCCCAGGATCAGAACCGGCACCATCATCGCACTGATTTGCAGGCTTTCGACGCTGTATTGCCCCATCGCGCCATAGATCACCGCTTTGATCATATTGACGGTGAAAAAGAACACGCCGTTGGTGCCGACAAATTCCGATTTCTCCGGGGTCTGGCGCAGCAACACACCCTTGATCGGCGGGCCACCGGCATGGGCGACAAAGCTGGCATAGCCGGAAAACAGGCTCATCCCGAAAATCGGCAGGATCGCGGGTTTGCGGGTTTCAGCCGCGCTGAGCGGGCGCAAAAAGGCCTGCGCCACAAAGATCAGCGCCATGACCCCCACCGCCAGCCGCAGCAGATCGGTGTTCAGCGCCTCAAAACTAAAGGCCCCGATGGCAATCCCCACCAAAGCCCCCGGCATCAGCACCGCCACCACCCGGCGCGACCAATCATTGCGATAACGCCAGATATTCGCGCAATCGATCACCACCAGGATCGGCATCATGATCACCACCGCCTCCTGCGGTGACACGAACAGCGTTAGGATCGGCACCGCCAAAATCCCAAGTCCGCCTGCAAAACCGCTTTTGGAAATGCCGGTGATCAAAACCGCGAGTGAGGCGGCAAGGAAGAAGCTGAGTGTCATGGGGGTGGCATAGCGGAGGTTTTGAAAATCTGGAAACGATTTTCCATGCTGTCAAAAATCTGTATTTTTGATTTATGAGCTTCGATCTCAAACAACTTGAAAGCTTCGCCGTCGCCGCCGAGGTGCTGAGCTTTTCGATTGCCGCCGACCGGCTGGGCACCGTGCAATCGGCGATCAGCCAACATATCGCCAAGCTAGAGCAATCGCTTGGCGTCACCCTGCTTGACCGCGGGCGTGGGCGCGCCATGCAACTGACCACCGAAGGTCGGCAGTTCCTGGGATATGCCCATCGTATTCTCCGCCTCAGCGATGAAGCCCGCGACAGCGTGCAGCCCAAATCCTCCAGCCCGCCCTTGTCGGTTGGGGTGACAAGCACCCTGGCGCTATCGGTTTTGCCCCAGGCGTTGGAACAGGTTTTTGAGCACCACCCCAAGGCGCGCATCTCGGTCGCCTGCGCCCGTTCCGCCACCCTTTGGGAGGGGTTTATGCAAACCCAATTCGACATGATCGCCTGTGTCGATCAGGGCGCCCACCCTACCCGCAGGCATGTGCGCGATATTGGGCTGGCCTGGGCGGCGGGCCCCCGCTTTACCCTGGATCAGCCCGGACCTGTGCCCCTGGCCTTTCTGACCGACGCCCGCGACCTGCGCCGTTTTGCCTTGGATGCCCTAGATCGCGTCGGTCGCTCGGCGCGGCTGGAAACCTGCCCCGACCCGCTGGGCCTGCGCAGCTTGGTCTTGGCCAATCGCGCCCTCACCGTCATGCCCCGCGTCGCCATCGCCCCTCCGATCCGCGCCTTGCCAATCGATGCAAACCTGCCCGACCCCGGCCACTTGGCCCTTTCGATCTATCAACACCCCCTGCCCAACCCGACCATCGCCCAGGCCCTAGCCGATGCTTTGGGGGAAGTGATGGAGGGGTGAAAATGGCATCGCGCAGATAGCGCCAGACCCAACCTAACCCGGATAGGCCACGCCCAACGCCTGCAACCCCCGCGCGACAACCTCCTGATCGCTCAGCCCCGCCAGCGCCAGGGCCGGGCTGCCGCCGTTGAACGCCATCAGGATCGGCACGCCCAACACCGCGTGCAGGTTGAGCCATTGCACAAACTGGCCATACGGCAGGCCCGCCTCGATGGTGCCCAGCCACACCGGATCGGGGTCCCAGAAGACCTCCTCAAAAGCCAGATAAAGCTTATCCAGCGTGCCCATGCCCAAACGGTCGATCGCGTCCAGCTTCTCAGGCGGCAGCGCCGGGCTGAAGGCAATGCGGCGCTGTTTCAACACGCCCAGGGGCACAGTCACGATCACCACATCCGCCTCGACCGGCCCAGCCGAAGCCAGGGTAAGCGACACGCCCGAGGGCCCCAGGCTCACCGCCACAACCGGTGCGGACAACCGTGTCTCATACCCGCCCGCTAGGCCGGGCAGAATCGCCTCATACCCATCGGCAAAGACCACATCCGGGCCGCCATAATCATCCTGAAGCAGATAGGCGGAATAGTTGATCTGATCGGCATCTGCGCCCGCATCATGTTCGATCATCGTGACATCATCGAACCAGTCCGGCGTGTCGTTTTCATCGATCCAGCGCCCGCCCGCGCCGCGCACGACCATGCTATCCCCGTGGCGCAACCGGCGCGCCGATTGCTGATCCGCCAACCAGGTCAGGGGGTTGTTGGTTGTGCCATGAATCCAGCTCGCCCCCAGGTCGACCGGCACCCCCAACCGGTGATCGGTCCAAACCCGCCCGCCGATCCGATCCCGCGCTTCGAACACAGTGACTTGCCGACCATGGCTCGCCAATAGCTGCGCCGCCGCCAGACCGCTGACGCCTGCGCCCACCACGGCGATGCGCTGCGCGTCCGTTTCCAAGACCATATTCGCGCTGCGCCGTCCGGATTCAAATGCCGCATGCACGGTGCTGTTGTAGTCGGGATAAACCGCCTCCCCCGCGAAAAAGAGCCGCCCGTCGACCGGCGCTTCCAACCGCCGCCGGTCGCGTTGCCGCGATCCTCGCGCGACATAGGAATAAGAGCCATAGCTAAAGGGATCGCGGCTCCAGTTCGTGCGGATATACCCGGTTGGCTGATGCGGCCCGGCGGCGCGACCCTGCCAAGGCAGCATCGCCGCCAACAGGCCAGAGCCAATCCCCGCAAGCGCGCCGCGCCGATCCATACCCCGCCCTTTCGCCTAACCCTCGGCCTTCAGCCCATCGCGCAGCTCGCGCCGCAGGATCTTGCCGCTGGCCGATTTCGGCACGCTTTCGACAAAGCGGTATTCCTCGGGGTGTTTGTAATGGGCCAAACAGCCCTCGCAATGGGCCTGCAAATCGGCCTCTGACACCTCCGCCCCCGGTGCGCGCACGACAAAAGCGATGGGCAATTCGCCCGCTTCCTCATCCGGCTTGCCGATCACGGCGGCATCAATCACCGCTTCATGGGCGATCAGAGCCGCTTCGACCTCGGCCGGAGCGACCTGGAAACCCTTGTATTTGATCAGCTCTTTCAAACGATCGCGGATGAACATGAACCCGTCTTCATCGATCACCGCCAAATCACCGGTGCGCAGCCAATCGCCCTCGGCCATGGTCTCATCCGTCGCGTCGGGGTTGTTCAAATAGCCCTGCATCACCTGCGGGCCCCTGACCCAAAGCTCGCCTTCCTCATTTGGCCCAAGATCGGCCAGGCTTACCGGGTCGACGATCCGGCATTCGGTCGAGGGCACGGCCTGCCCGCTCGATCCGTGCCGCACATTGCCACCCACGGTCATATGGCTGATCGGCGCCATCTCGGTCATGCCATAGCCCTGAACCGAGTTGGCCCCAAACCGCTCACCCACGGCTTTCTCGGTCTCGGGGCCCAAAGGGGCCGCGCCCGAGAAAATCTCATAGACAGACGAGACATCGAATTCATCCACCATCGGGTGTTTCGCCAGGGCCAAGGCCACCGGCGGCACGATATAAAGCCGGGTTGCCTTGTGATCCTGGATCAGGCGCAAAAACAGCTCCAGATCAAAGCGCGGCATTGTCACGATCCGGGCGCGCTGATTCAGGAACAGGTTCATCAACACCGTCATGCCGTAAATGTGGAAAAAGGGCAGAAAGGCGATGGCGGTGTCGCTGGCTTTGATGCTGGAAACCGCCGCGCTTTGCGTCACGTTGGCGACCATATTGCGATGGCTCAGCATCACGCCTTTTGGCCGCCCCGTCGTGCCCGAAGAATAGGGCAGAACCACCGTGTGCGTGGCCAGATCGACCGGCGCCTGCTCGGCCAGTTCCGCCCCCATCACATCATCCAGCGACAGGCATTTATCAGCCCCGATCACCACCAGTTCGCTGACCTCGGTGTCCTTCATCGCCTCGCGCGCGACCTCGGCAAACATCGGGATGGTGACCAGCATCACCGCACCCGCATCCACCAGCTGATGGTGAATTTCCGGCGCGGTATAGGTCGGGTTGATCGTGGTCACCGTGCCGCCGCCAAAAGCCACGCCATGAAACACAACCGGATATTCCGGAATATTCGGCGCCAATAGCGCCACGGTGCCGCCCGGCAGCACGCCACGCTCGGTCAAGCCGCCCGCCAGCCGCCGGATTTGGGTCATCAGGGCCCCGGCGGTCAGGCTGCGCCCGCTTGGTCCATCAATCACCGCCACATCAGCTTCGCGGCCTTCCAACCCTTCGAACAGCTTTTCCGTGATCGATATGTCAGCCACATCGACCGTGCCGTGCAGGCTCGGGTAAATCGTCATCCGTCATGTCCTCCCTCGCTGCCCCTCATTTATCACCGGGGGCAGGCGTTCAGGCAGGCTAACACCAAACGGGGTTCATATGTCCAGCACGACGGTGCCCAGCTTATCGCCCGAGGCGACCAGATCATGCGCGGCTGCACAATCGCTCAGCGTTCCGGCGGGCACCGCGGCGTGGCTAAGCACACCGGCCTCCAGCCACTCGGTCAATTGCGCCTCGCCCGGCGCGCGCGCGGCCCCTGTCAGGTGATAGACAATCAGCATATGCAGCCGGATGTTTTTGAACATCAGCGGGTAGAACTGCAATTCCGGCACCATCTGACTGGCCGAGGCATAGCTGGCAACCGTGCCACCGGGCTTGATCAAGGCCAGGCTCGCATCCTGATTGGCCGCAAAATCGACCTCGACAATCCGGTCGACCCCCGCGCCGCCGGTCAAATCCATCACCGCTTCGACCACATCCACTTCGCGGTAATTCACCCACTCCTCGGCCGTCGAATGCGCGCCCTTCTCCGGCGAAGATACCGTGGTGATCACCCGCGCCCCGGCCAGCGCCGCCATCTGGCAGGCATAGCGCCCCACCGTGCCCGCGCCACCGGTCACCAACACCGTCTGCCCCGCAACCGGCCCGTCACCCAAAACCGCCATCCAGGCCGTCATCGCCGGAATGCCAAAACAGGCCGCGTCCCGCTCGCTCACCCCATCGGGCAGCCGCACGGCCTGGGCCGCGGGCAAAGCCACCAATTCCGCCGCCGTGCCAAAGGCCCGCTGCCAAGCCGCGTTCCAAAGCCAAACCCGCTCCCCCACACGCGCGGGATCAACCCCAGCCCCCACGGCCACAATCTCGCCCGCGCCATCGGAATGGGGCACGATCCGCGGATAGGCCATCACCGCGCCCGGCCGCGCGCCCGCGCGCAGCTTCACATCCGATGGGTTGATCCCTGTGGCCTTCACAGCCACCAAAACCTCGCCCGGCCCCGCCACCGGGTCCGGCATCTCGCCCAGGGTCAAAACCTCTGCCGCAGGTCCAAACCGCTCATACCAAACCGCCCGCATCACACATCTCCACCCAAAAATCGGGGCGCATCCCCCCAATCTTTATCCCAAAATATGGCCGCCGGAGGCATCCGACAGCGGTCCCAAGCGCCACAATCGGCGACGTCAGAGCCGCTGTGCCTACTCCGTCCAGCTTGGCTTGCGCTTGTCAAAAAACGCCCCAATCCCCTCGGCACTCTCGACACTTTCCCAGCGCGAAACCAGCGCCTCGATGGTCAGCGCGATTTGCCGATCCTCAACCGGCGCGCTCAAGGCGGCCACCAGGGCTTTGCCCTCGGCCACCGCCCCCGGCGCGGCGGAGAGATAGGGTTTGATCTCCGCTTCCACCGCCGCGTCCAAATCCCCGGGCGCAACGACCCGCGCCAAAAGGCCCAGCGCCTGCGCTTCCTCCGCGCCAAAAATCCGGCCCGAGAAAAATACGCGTCGCGCCCGCGCGGCCCCCATGCGGGCCACGACATACGGCCCGATGGTCGCCGGGATCAGCCCCAACCGCACCTCGGTCAGCCCAAATTTCGCGCCCTCAACCCCAATCGCCACATCGCAGACCGACATCAAGCCGACACCACCGCCAAAGGCTTGGCCCTGCACCCGCCCGATCAAAGGTTTCGGCATCCGGTCCAACGCCCCCAGCATCTCGGCCAAGGCGCGCGCTTCCCGCGCGCGGGTTTCGGCATCGGCCGTCATCTGCGCTTTCATCCAACCCAAATCGCCCCCGGCGCAGAAACTGCCGCCCGCGCCGGTCAACACCACCACCCGCACGGCCGGATCGCGGCCCAACCGCTCAGCAGCCTCGGTCAGCTCCCCGATCATCGCAGCATTCATCGCATTGTGTTTTTCGGGTCGGTTCAGCGTGATCCAAGCCACCCCGCGCGCATCCACCGCAATCTTAAGCGTTTCCATCACACTGCACCTCCCCGCATGGCGCGGGCCATCTCAGCCGCGCGCGCAATCACTTGCAAATCCAATCCGGTCTCATAGCCCAAATGCGCCAGATGCGCGGCCACGGCCTCGGTCGCCACATTGCCCGCCGCGCCGGGCGCATAAGGGCAACCGCCCAAGCCCCCAACGGCGGCATCGAACACCCGCACGCCCAGGCTTAAACTGGCATCGATATTGTCCAAAGCCCGGCCATGGGTGTCATGAAAATGCCCAGCCAGCCGGGTCGCAGGCACCACATCCCGCACGGCCAGCAGCATCTTGGCCACGCTATCGGGCACGCCCGCGCCAATCGTGTCGCCCAGGGAAATCTCGTAACACCCCATGGCAAAAAGCCGGTCGGCCACCCGCGCCACATCCCCAGGGGCCACCGGCCCGTCATAAGGGCAATCGGTGACACAGCTCACATACCCCCTGACCGGCAGATCAATCGCCCGCGCCGCCTCCAGGATCGGGTCGAACCGCGCGATGCTTTCTTCGATTGAGGCGTTCACATTGGCCTTCGAAAACCCTTCGGAGGCTGAGGCGAAAACCGCAATCTCATCCACCTCGGCGGCCAAAGCGCCGTCATAGCCGCGCATATTCGGGGTCAGGGCGGCATAACGCACCCCGTCGGCGCGGGTGATACCGGCCAAAACCTCTGCCCCATCGGCCATTTGCGGCACCCATTTCGGGCTGACGAAACTCGCCACCTCAATGCGCTGAAACCCGGCACCCGAAAGCAGATCGACCAAGGCGATCTTTTCGGCGGCTGGGATCATGCGCTTTTCATTCTGCAACCCGTCGCGCGGGCCAACCTCGAAAATCTCGACGCGCTCAGCCATCGCCCGGCACCTCGTAGAAATCCTTGGCATAAAAGCGCTGCGGCCCCTCGATCTCGGCGGCGCGTTGGAAACCGGGCCGCGCCGAGATGCGCGCCCAATAGGCCTGAAGCTTTGGGAACCCCTCCATACGCACGTAAAACGGGGCCGCAAACAGGTTGAACCCCATCATCGTATCGGCCGCCGAAAAGCCCGAGGGCAGGATGTACTCTCCCTCCACCATGCGCTCAAACGCCTGCAAGGTCGCGCCCAGCCGCAGCGTGTTCAGCTTCACCACCGTGGGTGAGGGTTCCGCCGGGGGCCGCAAGAACAGGTGGTTCAAGTTCAACTGCTCGATGAGAGAGGCCATGGTCTCCGCAAAACCCAAAACCTCCAAAAACCGGCTGCGCTCGGGGTCGCCCAGCAAGCGGCCAAACCCATGTTCAGGCCGGGTTTCGCACAGGTATTGCAGGATCGCTGCGCTCTCAAACAGGGTCACGCCGTCGATTTCCAGCGCCGGGATGCGCCCACCTGGGGATTTGGCCAGAAACTCCGGGTCGCGCATGGCCTTATCGCCAATGCGGTAGCGGATGATCTCATCGGGTTCCAAGCCCATCTCACATAACAACCAGAACACGCGGAATGACCGCCCCCAAGGCACATGATGCAATCGGATCATGGTTTCACCTCCCTCTTCGTCAGAACGGGCCAATTGGTCAGGGGTCAGAGCGCAGGCGCGATCGCCATGGGCCTCGAAAGCCCAACGCCCAGCATCGCGGCGCGTCTTCGTGCCAAACCGTCTAGCCGTCCTCTTCCTCCAAAACGATCAGCGCCGCACCGGCCTCGACCTGCGCGCCCGCATCGGCCAACACCTCGGCCACCACCCCATCGCGGCCCGCAGTCAGGCTGTGCTCCATCTTCATCGCTTCCAAGATCGCAAGCCGATCACCCGCGACAACTGCTTGCCCGGCCTCCACAAACACCGCTTTCACCAGCCCCGGCATCGGCGCGTCAATCCGGTTGCCCGCCGCGCCCCCGGCACTGGCCACATCCAGCGGATCAACCGGTAGAAAATGGTAATTATTGCCCCAAAACACCGAAACACCCGCCGCATGGGTCACCAGCGCCGCGCCAATCGCGGCCCCATCCACGCGCCAGCCCGTGCCATCGCGCGTGATCTCATGGTGCAGCCCATCGCTTTCGACGCGGAAGGTTTCCGGGTCCAACACCTCCACCTTCAATACCCGCGTCTCTTCGCCATGGCTCAGCGACAGGCTGCGCAGCAAGGGTGCCCAAAGCCGGGCACCGTGCAGCGCATCGCCGGGCCGATCCAGATCCAGCGCCGCCAAGGCCGCCAAGGCCCAGGTTCGCGTGCAAGGCTCAGGGGCCGCCGCCAGCGCCTCGACATCTCGGTCGATCAAGCCGGTATCCACATCGCCTGCCATGAACCCCTCATGGGTCGCCAGCTTGCGCAGAAAGGCCAGGTTCGTGACCGATCCCGCCACCTGCGTGCCCGCCAAGGCGCGCTCCAACTGCCGCAAAGCAATCGTGCGCGTTGGCCCATGCACGATCAGCTTGGCGATCATCGGGTCGTACCAGGGCGAGATCTCATCACCCGGTCGCACGCCGGTATCTGCCCGCGCACCATCGGCAAAGACCAGATGGGTCAACACACCGGTCGCTGGCAAAAACCCTTTCGGCACATCCTCGGCATAAAGCCGCGCCTCAAAGGCATGGCCGGTGATGGTCAGATCATCTTGGGCGGCGGGCAGGTCTTCGCCCGCGGCCACGCGCAACTGCCATTCCACCAGATCGACGCCAGTGATGGCCTCGGTCACCGGGTGTTCCACCTGCAGGCGCGTGTTCATCTCCATGAAGTAAAAGCGATCCGCGCGCAGGCCGTCGCTGGCATCGACGATAAACTCCACCGTGCCCGCGCCCTTATAGCCAATCGCCTCCGCCGCGCGCACGGCGGCCTGACCCATGGCCGCGCGCATCTCCTCGGTCATGCCAGGGGCGGGCGCTTCTTCGATCACCTTCTGATGGCGGCGCTGCAACGAACAATCGCGTTCGAACAAATGCACCGCGCGGGTGCCGTCACCAAAAACCTGCACCTCGATATGGCGCGGGGTGCCGACAAATTTCTCGATCAAAACGGCATCATTGCCAAAGGCGGTCGCCGCCTCGCCTCGGGCGCTTTCCAAAGCGGCGGCAAACGCGGCCTCGGCCTCTACCTTGCGCATACCCTTGCCACCGCCCCCGGCCACGGCCTTGATCAAAACCGGATAGCCAATTGCCGCCGCCTCTGCTGCCAGATGCTCCGGCGTCTGATCCTCGCCATGGTAGCCCGGCACAACCGGCACCCCGGCCTCCTGCATCAGGGCTTTGGCGGCATCCTTCAACCCCATGGCCCGGATGGCGCTGGCCGATGGGCCGATAAAGACCAGCCCGGCTGCCTCGACCGCCTCCACAAAATCCGGGTTCTCCGACAAAAACCCATAGCCTGGATGGATCGCCTGCGCGCCTGTCTGCAAGGCCGCCGCGATAATCGCGTCACCGCGCAAATAGCTATCGGCGGGCTTGGGCCCACCCACATGCACCGTCTCATCGGCCATGGCCACATGGCGCGCCCCGGCATCCGCGTCGGAATAAACCGCAACCGCCCGCACCCCCAGTTTGCGGCAGGTCTCGATCACCCGGCAGGCAATCTCGCCACGATTGGCAATCAGGATTTTCTCAAACATCATCATCCTTTCGCATCACCACCAGGATCCGCTTTTCCCATCGCTCAGATGGGCGCGCACATAGTCCGGCAAAGGCCAGGCATCGCGGTCGCGATCGGCCCGTTTCTGCACGCCTCCCACCCGTTCAGCATGCTCCAGCAGCTCTGGATGCACCGTCACATCAATGCGCTCCAACGCGGTCTCAACCTTTGCTTTGGTGCGGTCGATCTCATCGGCCAGCTTCGCCTCGTCGCTTTTGCCCTGAAAAACCGATGACAAGCCCGCCGCGCTCAAAACCGATTTGCCCAGGCGCAAGGCCACCGCCAAAACCAGATTGGCCACCACCCCGCCCACCAGATCGAACAGGCTGTTGGCGCCAAAACTCAGCCAGCCCTTGCCGGATTTGGTCCCAAGCGCCTGGCGCATCCGGTCAAACTCACGCTGAAACACCGCCCGAAATTCGCGCCCGAAATTCGCCCGGCTGAAATCGTCACGCCCGGCAAAGACATGCAACACCGGGCGCACAAAAATCCCCGTGGTCGAGCGTGCGGCGAACTCTTCAAAGTTAAAGAGGAAAAAGTAATCTTCCGGATCATCCGAGTTATGCACCAGATAGACCGCGATCTCGGCCTCCCGGCCCAGGGTCGGCAGCGTGAGCCCGGCAAGACTGTCTTTGAGATCGCGCAGGTTTTTCACGCCGCAAAATCCTCCACCAGCTCAAACCGCTCCCAAATCAAAACCATATCCGGCGCGAACCAACCGCGTTCGCGGAAATAGCGCGCATGATCATCGCGCCAGCCGTCCAGGCTGTCATTCTCGCCTTCCATCAACGCCATCTCTTCGGTCATCTCGGCAAAGGTCGTCTTGCGCAACTCCACGGTTCGGATCACCAGCGCGGGCGTTCCATCCGCGTTCAAGGCCACATCGCAGCGCCCCACCACCGGCATGGCCTCCCCACCCGCCAGTTCCGCTTCGGAAATGCAGGTGGCCCGCTTCTTGCCCACCCGCACCAGCTCGGTCAAAAGACCGGTCAATTCCGGCGTATCCCCAAACCGAAAGGTCTCGGCCCCGGGATAGCGCGCCAGCACCTCATCCAATCCCACGGCCCATCCCCTTCTCTGTTTCAAAAATATCCTCGGGGGAGCGCGAGGGGGCAGACAGCCCCCTCGCCCCGCCCAAGGACAGAACGCGCGCCTTCACATCCGGAACACGCCAAACCGCGTGTCCTCAATCGGGGCCTCCAGCGCCGCCGCCAGGCTCAGGGCCAAAACCTCCCGGCTCTTGCGCGGGTCGACAATCCCGTCATCCCAAAGCCGCGCACTGGCATAAAGCGGGTGCGATTGTGCCTCGAACATGTCGATGGTGGGCTGCTTGAACGCGGCCTCTTCCGCCGCTGACCAAACCTCCCCGGCCCGCTCCATCGCGTCACGTTTGACCGTGGCCAAAACGCCCGCCGCCTGCGCGCCCCCCATGACCGAAATCCGGCTATTGGGCCAAGACCACATGAAACGCGGCTGATAGGCGCGACCGGCCATGCCGTAATTCCCAGCCCCAAAAGAGCCGCCCACCACCATCGTCACTTTCGGGACCGAGGTTGTGGCCACCGCCGTCACCATCTTGGCCCCATGGCGCGCGATCCCCTCATTCTCGTATTTCCGCCCCACCATGAAACCGGTGATATTCTGCAAAAACACCAGCGGGATTTTCCGCTGCGAGCATAGCTCCACAAAATGTGCCGCTTTCTGCGCGCTTTCGGAAAACAGCACGCCATTATTAGCAATGATCCCAACAGGCAGGCCCATAACTTCCGCAAACCCGGTCACAATGGTCTCGCCGAAACGCGGCTTGAACTCATCAAACCAACTGTCATCCACGACCCGCGCGATCACCTCCCGAATGTCATAAGGCGTGCTGAGCGAGGCTGGCACCACGCCCAACAACTCCTCGGGATCATAGGCCGGAGGTCGCCCCTGTAGGGTGGGTGCCAACCCACCATCCCCGACAGCCGGCGCCCCAAGCGACCGCACCGCCCGCCGCGCCAACGCCAGCGCATGGCCATCATCTTCGGCCAGGTAGTCCGCCACCCCCGATAGGCGCGTATGCACGTCCCCGCCGCCCAAATCCTCGGCACTCACCACCTCACCGGTCGCGGCCTTGACCAAAGGCGGCCCGGCCAAAAAGATCGTGCCCTGCTCTTTCACAATGATCGAGACATCCGACATTGCAGGCACGTAAGCGCCACCGGCCGTACACGACCCCATCACCACCGCGATCTGCGCGATGCCCTTCGCGCTCATCCGCGCCTGGTTGTAGAAAATCCGCCCAAAATGATCCCGGTCCGGGAACACCTCATCCTGATTGGGCAGGTTCGCGCCGCCGCTATCGACCAGATAGATACAAGGCAGATGGCATTCCTCGGCAATCTCCTGGGCGCGCAGATGCTTTTTCACCGTGACCGGGTAATAGGTGCCGCCTTTGACCGTGGCGTCGTTGCAGACAACCATCACCCGCCGCCCTTCGACCAGGCCAACGCCCGCAATCACGCCGCCACAGGGCGCCGCGCCGCCATACATGCCATGGCCCGCCGTCGCGCCCACCTCCAAGAACGGGCTGCCGGGATCGAGCAAATTGGCCACCCGCTCTCGCGGCAGCATTTTGCCGCGTTTCACATGCCGATCCCGCGCGCGTTCTCCGCCACCGGCTGCGGCCAAGGCGGCGGCTTCTTCGACCACGCGCAACGCCTCTAGATGCGCGGCGCGGTTTTCCTGGGCCACCGCCGATCCGGCGCTGAAACTCGATTGCAATCTCATTGATCTCCCTCCGCGCCCGGTCGGCGCATGGGTGTGGGCGGGGGCGGTGGGCCAACCCAGCCCGCCTCCACCGCCGGCTCCGCCGCTCCCAAAACCCGCGCCACCTGCCAAAGCATCACGGCCTCGGCCAATTTCAAACTTGCCTGCCAGGTCTGGCACCAAACCTCATAAACCGCATCCGCCCCGGCACAATCGGGGCCCGCTGACGACCCATGCGCCACCTGCCATAGCTGCGGATAAAGCCCGTCTGACCAGATCGGGTCCAAGCCACGCACCACCTCGGGCGTGGGCAAGCCCGCCAAAACGGCCTCACGCAACGCGACCTGGGTCTCGGCCAGCCCCGTCTGACAGCCCGCCGGATCGCCCGACCGATCACAGGCCACCACCGCCAGCGTGCCGCAAAACTCAATCGCATCGCGGCTGACGATCTCGAAATTCGGCTCAGACGCCTGATTGCGACTGCGGGTCAAATCGCTCTCAAACTGCCCTACCGCCACGGCCAAACAGGTGGGGTAATCCGGCAAAGGCGTCTCCTGACCCCAGGCCGTACCCGCCATCACCGCCACCGCGCCTGCGATCCCCCAGCCCTTCATATCTGCAACCCCAAATCCAGGCCCGCCAAGCCATCGGTCACATCCCGCCCCCAGCGATCATAAGCCCTGGCCCAGGCCCCATCCTCACCCAGCTCGGCGGCACAAATCACCACCAGCCGCACCGCTTCCAAGGGCGAGGGTCGGGCATAACAATGGCTGTGATCCCCACCGGTCTCGGCATGATACGCCTCCGCGGCGCGCAGAATAATGTCGGTCTCGCTCACCGGCGCGTAGCGCAACCCGGTGATCACCCCAATCGCACCCGCAAACAGCACCAGCCCAGCCACCGAAAGGATCATCAAACGCGACATGGCCCCTCACCGCGCGGGGTCGATCCCCCCTTCATCTGGCCAAAAATACCCAAATCCCAGACCGGCCCCACAGCACCCAGGAATATGGTGGCGCGCAAACTCACCCCATCATCCCCATCAATTCCCGGCCCACCAACATGCGCCGAATTTCCGAGGTTCCGGCCCCGATCTCCATCAGCTTCGCGTCGCGGAACATGCGGCTGACCGCACTGTCATTCATGAAACCCGCCCCGCCCATGGCCTGCACCGCCTGATGCGCCACTTTCATCCCCTCTTCCGAGGCATAAAGCACGCAAGCGGCCGCGTCCTGGCGCGTCACCTCACCCCGGTCGCAAGCCTTCGCGACCTCATAAGCATAGGCGCGGGCCGAATTCATGCTGGTATACATGTCCGCAATCTTGCCCTGCATCAGTTGGAAATTGCCAATCGACTGCCCGAACTGCTTGCGCTCGACCATATAGGGCATGACCTCATCCAAGCAGCCCGCCATGATCCCGATATTCACGCCCGACAAAACCACACGTTCGAAATCCAGGCCCGACATCAGCACGGCCACCCCGCGCCCTTCTTCGCCCAGCACGTTTTCAAACGGCACTTCGACATCTTCAAAGATCAGCTCGGCGGTGTTTGACCCGCGCATCCCCATCTTGTCGAAATGCGGGCTGGTGGAAAATCCGACCATCTCTTTCTCGATCAAAAAGGCGGTCATGCCTTTCGATCCAGCCTCCGGGTCGGTCTTGGCATAAACCACCAAAGTGTCAGCATCCGGCCCATTCGTGATCCAGTATTTCGTGCCGTTCAGCACATAGCGGTCATTCTTTTTATCGGCGCGCAGCTTCATGCCCACCACGTCCGAGCCCGCACCGGCCTCGGACATTGCCAGCGCGCCCACATGTGCGCCCGACACCAGCCCCGGCAAGTATTTTTCCTTTTGCTCCGACGTGCCGTTCAGCTTGATCTGGTTCACACACAGGTTCGAATGCGCCCCATAGCTCAACCCGACCGAGGCTGATACACGGCTGATCTCCTCCACCGCCACGATATGGGCCAAATAGCCCATGCCCGCGCCACCATAAGCCTCATCCACGGTGATCCCCAGCAAACCCAGCTCGCCCATCTCAGACCATAGCTCGTTGGGGAATGCGTTGGATTTGTCGATCTCATCGGCCATCGGCTTCACGCGCTCTTGCGCCCAGCGATGCACCATGTCGCGCAACGCCTCGATATCTTCGCCCAGATCGAATTTCATAGAGCCGAGAAACATCCAACTCTCCCATTAATTGAACGCTTGTTCATTTAATAGGGCAGGCCGTGACCTGAGTCAAAGGATTCTGCGCGGGCCACCGATCTTGGCGATTTGTTAACTCTGCCGCGCTAAACCCGCCCTTGATCGCGATCACGCGGGTTGGCAGCCCGCATCTGCATTGGTTTCATCCCAAACTGCGCCCAAGACAGCCCCCTCATTGGGCCCAGGCGCGGGCGGGATCGGACACCGCGCATATGTCCCCGTTGGCCCCGGCCAGCGGATCGGAACCGCCGCAGCATTGGCGGCGCCGCCTGATCTGCCTTTCCTGAGACATGCACCGTTCCGCCCCACCCTAACCAGAGGCCGACCGGCACCCAGCCTCAGACGGGGCCGCCCCGACCCATCGGCCAGATCGGCTTGGCCGCGCCTTGGCGCCCATGACAGGCCGCACTGACCAGGCGCACAAGAATTGATGGATCGCGGTGCGCTTGCCCCTTGCCCGCCCCAACAATCCGCGCTCAGCTAAACCCCCATGGGTTTCCAGCGCGCGGAGGTCGAATATGCTGCCCTTCCACATCTATGATGTTTTCACCGACACCCCGTTTTCGGGCAATCCATTGGCGATTGTGGAACAGGCTGACGGGCTCAGCACCGCGCAAATGCAGACCATCGCGCGGCAGTTTAACCTCTCCGAGACGATCTTTATCCAAACCCCGGCTGACCCCGCCCACACCGCCAAGGTCCGCATCTTCACGCCCTATTCGGAAATCCCCTTTGCCGGGCATCCAACCGTCGGTTGCTCGATCCATCTAGCGCCCCAAGCCCAGAACGGCACCCTGACGTTGGAGGAGGTCGCGGGCCTTGTGCCGGTCACCCTGACAGGCGCGGTAGGGTCGGAACGGGCCGAGTTCACCGCCCCGCGCCTGCCCCAGCCCATCGGCACCGCGCCCAAGCCCGAAACCGTCGCCAAGGCCATTGGCCTGACGCTGGCAGATATGGGCCCACACCAGACCGGCGCGTATCAGGCTGGCCCCGCCTTTCTGTTTGCCCAGGTCGCCAGCCTTGATGCGCTAGACCGCGCCGCTGCGCGCGAACCGGGCTGGTCCGATCTGCTGGCCGAGGCTGCGATTGACGATACCGGGCGATCTGCCGTCGGGCTTTACGTTTATGCCCAAGGCGATGCGACCGACATCCAAGCCCGCATGTTTGCGCCAACCGATGGCATCCCCGAAGACCCCGCCACCGGCTCGGCCACCGCCATCCTGGCCGCGCAGCTTCACGCCAATGGCACCCTGGTCGAGGGCGAAAATGCGCTAAGTCTGGCACAAGGTGTCGAAATGGGCCGCCCCAGCCGCCTGCATCTGACCATCGATGTCAGCGGGGGCGATCTGGCGGAAATCCGGGTCGCGGGTCAGGCGGTCAAAATCTCGCACGGCCATACCCGCGTGCCCTAGCGCGGATCGCACCTCACCACCCTGTGACCGGGCGTGAAGGATTGTGAGTTTCGGCCTAAGATTCTCTTAACTGGCGGGCAAGAAAGCTGCGAACTCTCTGCGTTCCTGCAGGGGTCAGACCTGCGCCCCTGCGCCTATACAAGCGCGGGGGCTTTTCCCTATATCTCTGCGACTTGTCACCCAAGCGCAGGAAGCGTTCCCATGCCCAGCACCACCGTTCATACCCTCGACACCGCGCCCGAGGCCTCGAAACCACTTTTGGAAAACTCAATCAAAGCCTTTGGCCGCCTGCCCTCGCTGCATGGCGTGATGGCCGAAAGCCCCGGCCTGCTCGAGGGCTACCAGCACCTACACCGCCTGGCCGTGCAAGGCACCGCCTTCACCCCCGAAGAACGCACCGTGGTCTGGATGACGGTCAATGTCGCCAACGAATGCCATTACTGCGTGCCCGCCCATACCGGCATCGCCCATATGGAAAAGATCGACCAATCCATCATCGATGCGCTGCGCGATGAAACCCCATTGCCCGATGCGAAACTGGAAGCGCTGCGCGCCTTCACCCTGGCCGTGCGCGACAATCACGGCCGCCCCTCGGCCGATCAGATTGCCGCCTTTGAAGCCGCCGGTTTCGGCGAGCGTGCGATCCTGGATGTGATCTTGATACTCGCGCAAAAGGTGATGTCGAACTTCACCAACGCAATCTTCGAAACCCCCACTGATGCAGCCTTTGAAAAGTTCCTCTGGACCCGCCGTTCGATCGAAGCTGCCGAGTGATCTTCGCCGCCGCGCCCGGGGCCAATCCTCGGGCGCGGCTTTTCCCCGGCCACCGGACCGCCTATATGGCTTGCCATGTTTGGTGATCTGATCCGCCGCTTGACGGCCCCCGAACCCGAGCCGCTGCCCTATGACGACGCCCGCCTGGCGCTGGCGGCGCTGCTTGTGCGCATCGCCCGATCCGATGGCGACTATGCCGAGGTTGAGCGTGACCGCATCGACCGGTTGCTGACCGCGCGCTACGATCTTTCCCCGTTTGAGGTGACCAAGCTGCGCGCCGACGCAGAAACGCTTGAATCCGAAGCCCCCGACACGGTGCGTTTCACCCGCGCCATCAAGGATTGCGTTCCTTACGACGACCGCGCGGCGGTGATCGAGGCGCTCTGGGATATCGTCCTGGCCGATGGCACCCGCGACCATGAGGAAGACGCGCTTTTGCGCATGGTCGCGCCGATGCTGGGCATCAATGACCGCGACAGCAATCTGGCCCGCCAACGGGTCGAAGCCCGCCGCGCCTGAGCCGCGATGATCGCCTCCTTCCCCATGTATCTGCGCGCCGAAAATCGCGCGGCCCATGACGCCTATTGGGCGCTGCTGCGGAATGCGCTGGGCGATCACGGCATCGCGGCCCCCGCGACGCTCGACCATGACGCCCCGATCCACGCCACCTGGGCCCGGCCCGATTTGGTCCTAGGCCAGATCTGCAATTACCCCTACCGCACGGCCTTTGCCGATCAGGTCACCTTGATCGGCGCGGGCGATTACGGTCTGCCTGGCGCGGGGCCGGGTGAATACTATTCCGTCATTATCGCCCGCGCCGACGATGCGCGCGGCAGCCTTTCCGCCTTTGATGGCGCAAGCTTTGCCTTTAACGCACCCGACAGCCAATCGGGCTGGGCCGCGCCCAAGCTAATGGCCGAGGCCGAAGGCATCCCCTTCGCCAAGCTCCTTGAGACCGGCGCCCATCGCAGCAGCGCGATGGCGGTGGCCGAAGGGCGCGCCGATCTGGCGGCGCTGGATGCCGTCACCTGGGACGGGATCGCCCGCTGGGATGGGTTTGCCAATCAGCTAAAGGTGATTGCCCGCACGCCCCCCTCCCCCGGCCTCAGCTTCATCACCGCCGGGCAGGTCGACCCCACCCCATATCTGGCCGCGATGACAGACGCGCTTAGCGCCCTTGCGGCAGAGGACCAGGCCATCATCGGCCTGCGCACCGTCATCCCGATTCCCAAATCGCATTACATGGCGCTGCCGATCCCAAAACCGCCTGGCCATTAGGCAGTTGCCCTAACGTCAGGCACAAATCCCTGCGTCCAAGCCGCCCAATCCGCACAAGATCGTTGCATTTGCCGCATCTTTCCGCACAAATCCCGAGACTCCAACGGGAAGGGCTTGCCCCACGTGACTGCTGCCACCCCCCCGGTGATCGAAATCACCGGCCTGCACAAAAGCTTTGGCGCCCTCGACGTATTGAAGGGCGTCGACCTGACCGCCCATGCGGGCGATGTGGTCTCGCTCATCGGCTCTTCAGGCTCCGGGAAATCCACCATCCTGCGCTGCGCCAACCTGCTGGAAGACAGCCAAAAAGGTGAAATCCAATTCGAAGGCGAGCCGGTCGCCTGGCGCGGTGAAGGTGATGCCCGCACGCCTGCTGACAAAGAACAGCTTCGTCGCATCCGCACCAACCTGTCGATGGTGTTTCAGCAATTTAACCTCTGGTCGCACCTGACCATCCTGCAAAATGTGATGGAAGCCCCGCTGACCGTCCTGGGCCAAGACAAGGCCGAGGTCGAAGACCGCGCCCGCGCCTATCTCGACAAGGTCGGCATCGGCGAAAAATGCGAGGCTTGGCCCGCACAGCTTTCCGGCGGCCAGCAACAGCGCGCCGCCATCGCCCGCGCGCTGTGCATGGAGCCCCGCGCGCTTCTGTTCGACGAACCGACCTCGGCCCTAGATCCCGAATTGGAACAAGAGGTGGTGCGCGTCATCCGCGGCCTGGCCGAAGAAGGGCGCACCATGCTGCTGGTCACCCATGACATGCGCATGGCGCGTGATCTATCCACCCACACACTGTTTCTGCACGAGGGCAAGGTCGAAGAAAAAGGGCCGCCCGCCGAGCTATTTGGCGCTCCAAAATCCGAGCGCCTTCGCCAGTTCCTCAGCCACTCACAAGCGGCCTGAGGCAAACCGCAAACCACTCAGGGAGAGTACAAATGACCAAACTGATCCTGTCCGCCAGCCTTCTGGCCCTGACCGCCGGGGCCGCGATGGCCGATACCGTCCGCATGGGCACCGAGGGTGCTTACCCTCCGTATAACTTCATTGGCGATGATGGTGAGATCACCGGCTTCGAACGCGTCCTGGGCGATGAGCTTTGCGCGCGCGCCGAACTGACCTGCGAATGGGTGCTGAACGATTGGGATTCGATCATTCCAAACCTGACCTCGGGCAATTACGACACCATCATCGCGGGCATGTCGATCACCGATGAGCGCGACGAAGTGATTGATTTCACGCAAGCTTATATCCCGCCCGCCTCCTCGCTTTTTGTCGGCATGGACGATGACATCGATCTGGACGGCGCGGTGATCGCGGCCCAGACCAACACCATTCAGGCCGGCTATATTGCGGCTGAAACCGGGGCCACCTTGGTCGAATTTGCCACCCCCGACGAAACCATCGCTGCCGTGCGCAATGGCGAAGCGGATGCTGTCTTTGCCGATGGCGATTTCCTGCTGCCGATCGCCAATGAAGACGCCGACCTGATGCTGGTGCTGGAGCCGGTTCAACTGGGTGGCGGCGTTGGCATGGGCCTGCGCGAAGGCGATGAACTGATCGCCGCCTTCAACGCGGCCATCACCTCGATGAAAGAAGACGGCACGCTCAACGCGCTGATCGTCGAATGGTTCGGCGAAGAGGCCGAAACCTGGTAAGGTTTTGATTTGGGGCGGCTCTTCGGAACCGCCCCATTGTTTTTCGGGATTTCCCACACCTTCATCTTTCCCAAAATACGCCCACGCCCAGACGGCCCTAAGCGACGATGTTCGAGTTCTGCACCGATCCAGACACGCTTTCGAGCTTTCGTTGGTTCAGCTGCTACCTGACCAACGGGGTGCATTTCCTATTCTATCAAAGCTTCCTGACGGTGTTCTTGCTGTTGGCGATCACCGCCCCGATCTCGCTTGGCTTTGGTTTTGCCGCTGCCTCGGCCAGCCGGGCCCAGGTCGCGCCGCTGCGCTGGCTTGGCAAAGGCTACACAGCCATGGTGCGCGGCGTGCCCGATATCGTGTTCTTCCTGTTTTTCGTCTTGGTCCTGGATCAGGGCATCGAATACCTGCGCCATGTGATCAACTGCCCCGATTGGGATGAACCGATCTATCAAGGCGCGAATTTTCTGGTCTGCGACGCCGCGCGCACGCCCCACGGCAGCGCGCCGCAATGGGTGCACGAAGCCTATAATTTCGGCCTGGCCGTTTTCACCTATGCCATCGTTTTTGGCGCTTTTTGCGGCAATGTGCTGTTCGGCGCGATGCGCGCAGTGCCCAAACCGCAGCTTGAAACGGCTGAGGCTTATGGCATGTCGCGCCGCCAGGTGTTCTGGCGCGTCTTGGTTCCGCAAATGTGGATCTACGCCCTGCCCGGCCTGTCGAATATCTGGATGATCCTGATCAAAGCCACACCGCTGCTGTTTCTTCTGGGCATCGAAGATGTGGTGTTCTGGGCGCGCGAATTGGGCGGCAGCCGCACCTCGGCCTATCAATACCCACATCCCGATTGGCGGTTCTGGTATTTCCTGGGGCTTTTGGTGTTCTACCTCGGCTTCACGCGCGTGTCCGAAATCGTGCTGGCGCGGCTGACCAAACGCCTGAGCCATGGCCAAGCCACCGCTGGCGGCGAAGAGCTGCGAAAGGCCGCCGCATGACCCAAGCCGCCCCGCATCAAAAGGTCTTTGCGAAGACCTTTCCCCGCCGCTCAAGCGGCGGCCCAAGGTTCTTGCAAGAACCTTCGCGCCAGCCCGACCGGGGGCGCCCATGACCTGCGCCGAGGCATTTCAGGCCTACGCCCTGCGCGCCATTGGTATTGGCGAGCGGCTGTTGCCGCGGTCGGATATTGGGCTGTGCGAACAGGTGATCCTGATCGGCTCGGGCATGATCTGGAATGTCTATTTCGGCCTCTTGGCACTGTCCTTCGGCTTTTTCTTCGCCGTGGCCCTGGCGACGGCCAAAGCCTCGCCCCGGCGCGTGCTGCGCAAACCGGCGGAATGGTTCATCTTTATCTTCCGGGGCTCGCCCCTCTTTATTCAGTTTTTCATGGCCTATGAGGCCTTTGTGATGCTGCCGCGCCTGGGCTATGAGTTCGAGCTTTTTGGCGTCGCGATCGAGGCCGAAACGCGCTGGTTCGCCCGCGCCTGGCTCGGGGCCTTGATTGTGTTGTTCCTCAACACCTCGGCCTATGCCGCCGAGATTTTCTATGGGGCGCTGAAGGCCGTGCCACGCGGCGACCTGGAGGCGGCCGATGCCTATGGTCTGTCGGGCTGGAAGAAGTTTCGCCGCATCACCTTCCCGACCACGATGCGCCTGGCCTGGCCCGCTTACACAAACGAGGCGATCTTTCTGTTTCACGCCACGGCGCTGGTCTTCTTCTCTAGCTTCCCCGCGTTCCAGCAACGGGGCGATGCGCTTTACTACGCGAATTACTTCGCTGATCGGACCTTCAACCCCTTCATCCCCTACCCGATCGTGGCGGTCTATTTTGTCATCCTGACGCTCTGCATCATTTGGCTTTTCGGCTGGATCAACAAACGACTGAACCGGCATTTGCCGCAGGAGGCGCGGACAAAGCTGCGCATTCGGCCGCAATTGATCCGATGATGGCGCTTTGGGGCGACGGCTGGATTTTGCGTATTTTGGGAAAGATGAAGGCCAATTGGGGCTGGGCAGGCTTGCTTGCGCGGCGCGGTAAGCGAGCGTAGCGTTTGAGGCATGGACGATTGGCTGGCGCAACACCCTGGGATCAAATCCATTCGCACCGTGGCGGCCGATCTGAACGGGCAAGCGCGCGGCAAACGCATTGCGCGGCGGTTTTCCGATAAGCTGCTGAGTGAGGGCACGCGCTTTCCCTATTCGGTGCTGAACCTGGATATCTGGGGCGAGGATATCGAAAACAGCCCCTTGGTGTTTGAGGCCGGCGACCCCGATGGCGTGTTGCGCCCAACCGAACGTGGGTTCCTGCCGGTGCCGTGGCTCGACACGCCCACAGCGCTTTTGCCGGTGTGGATGTTCCACGAGGATGGCCGCCCCTTTGACGGCGATCCAAGGCAGGCCCTGGCGCGTGTGATGGCGCGGTATCGGGCGGCCGGGTTAACGCCCGTCGTGGCGACGGAGTTGGAGTTTTACATCATCGACGACCGGGGCAAGGAGTTGCGCGTGCCGCCCTCCCCCCGCTCGGGCAAGCGGCGGCAGCAGGCCGAGATCCTGGCCTTGCGGCAACTGGATGCCTGGGACGGGTTTCTGACCGCGCTTTATGATGCGTGTGAGGCGATGGACATTCCCGCCGACACCACGATTTCCGAGGCCGGGCCAGGCCAGTTTGAGATCAATCTGATGCATCAGGGTGATGCGATGAAAGCCGCCGATGATGCTTGGCTTTTCAAGCTTTTGGTGCGGGGGCTGGCGCGCAGCCATGGGTTTGCGGCCAGTTTCATGGCCAAGCCTTACCCCGATTACGCGGGCAACGGGTTGCACAGCCATTTCTCGATCCTCGATGCCCAGGGGCGCAACATTTTTGATGATGGCGGCGCGCAGGGCTCAGACACCTTGGGCCATGCGGTGGCGGGCTGTCTGGCGGCGATGCCGGGGGCGATGCTGATCTTCGCGCCCCATGCCTCCAGCTATGATCGGCTTGTGCCTGGCGCGCACGCGCCCACGGGCCTAGCTTGGGCTTATGAAAACCGCACCACGGCGCTGCGCATCCCCTCGGGCACGCCCGCCGCGCGGCGCATCGAACATCGCGTCGCGGGGGGGGATATCAACCCCTACCTGTTCTTGGCCGCGATCCTGGGGGCGGCGTTGAACGGGATCGAAGACCAAGCCGCCCCGCCCGCGCCGATCCAAGGCAATGCCTATGAGCAAGACCTGGTGCAATTGCCCGGCTCTTGGGAGGCGGCGATTGAAGCCTTTGACCAAAGCGCCGAGATCAAACGCATTTTCGCGCCCGAGCTGATCGCCAACCTGCTGGCCACCAAGCGCCAGGAACGCCATTATATGGCCGAGCTCAGCCCCGAAGAGCAGCAAGAGCTTTACCTCGACACGGTGTGAGCCATGGCTTGCGGGGGGCGGCGGGCGACCATAGGCTTTGCCAAACCCTTTATCGATGAGTTCCCCGATGATTCTCGGCATTTTGCAAACCGGTCATATCCCCGATGAGGTGGCGAAAACCGACGGCGATTACACCACGCTTTACGGCAACATGTTCCCCGGTCGCAGCTATGAGCTGCGCACCTTTTCGGTCGTGGATGGAGAGTTTCCGCAAGGCCCGCATGAGGCCGATGCCTGGCTTGTCACAGGGTCGCGCCACGGGGCGTATGAGGATCACGAATGGATCGCGCCTTTGGAACTGTTGCTGCGTGACATCCGCGATTCCCGCCGGCCTTTGGTGGGCGTCTGTTTTGGCCATCAGATCATCGCCCAAGCCTTCGGCGGCACGGTCGAGAAATTCGATGGCGGTTGGACCGTCGGGCAGCAATCTTACGAAATTGGCGGTGAGGAACTGGCGCTGAATGCCTGGCACCAGGATCAGGTCACCGAATTGCCCGAGGGCGCGACCCATTTGGGCAGCTCCGCCACCTGCGAAAACGCGGTGCTGGCCTATGGCGAGCATGTATTGACCTTGCAGCCGCATCCCGAATTTCCGGCCAGCGTGGTTGAAACCCTAATCGCCCATCGCAGTGCAGGCGTGCCAACCGATCTGTTGCAAGCGGCGACCGAGGCACTGCCCCGGCCCGATGACAACCCCACCATCCATGACTGGATCGCCGAGGTTTTGGAGGGGGCGCCCGCGACCAACATCCCCTTTGCCAAGGCCCCGGCATGAGCCGGGCCACCCCGCCCCTGATCGAGCGCCTGCCGGAGGTGGCGCAGACCTATTTGGAGGGGCGGGTGTTGGACGAGGTGGAATGCATCGTCTCGGACCTGGCGGGGGTGGCGCGGGGCAAGGCGATGCCGGGGGCGAAATTCGCGCGGCAAAGCCATTTCTACCTGCCCAATTCGATCTTTTTCCAAACCATCACGGGCGATTGGGCCGATGATGTGGCCGATGGGTTCACCGAGCCCGATATGGTTCTGACGCCCGATTTCTCCACCGCGCTGCCCGCCCCGTGGACGGCGGATTGGACGCTGCAAATCATCCATGACATCCACGATCAGACCGGCGCGCTGGTGCCGTTTGCGCCGCGCAATGTGCTGCGCCGGGTGGTCGATCTGTATAACGCCCAAGGCTGGACGCCCATCGTCGCGCCCGAGATGGAGTTTTACCTGGTCGCCCCCAACACTGACCCCGCGCGAGAGATCGAACCGCCCATGGGCCGGTCGGGCCGCCGGGCGGCTGCGCGGCAGGCCTATTCCATGAGCGCGGTGGATGAGTACGGGCCGGTGATCGACGACATTTATGATTTCGCCGATGCCATGGGGCTGGAGATCGACGGCATCCTGCAAGAGGGCGGCGCGGGCCAGATCGAGCTGAATCTGCGCCATGGCGACCCGGTACGGCTGGCCGATGAGATGTTCTATTTCAAGCGCATGATCCGCGAGGCGGCGCTGCGCCATGATTGCTATGCCACCTTCATGGCCAAACCGATTGAGCGTGAGCCGGGATCGGCCATGCATATCCACCATTCGGTGGTCGATAGCGCCAGCGGGGCCAATATCTTTTCTGCCACTGACGGGTCGGAGACCGAGGCGTTTCAGCATTTCATCGGGGGGATGCAGGCGCATCTGCCCTCGGTCATTGCGCTGCTAGCGCCTTACGTGAACTCTTATAGAAGATACGTGCCGGATTTTGCCGCCCCGATCAATTTGGAATGGGGCCGGGACAATCGCACAACCGGATTGCGGGTGCCGGTGTCTGACAGTGCCAGCCGCCGCTTGGAGAACCGTCTGCCGGGGATGGATTGCAACCCTTATCTGGGCATCGCGGCGTCTCTGGCATGTGGCTATCTGGGGCTGACCAAAGCGATCCCGCCCAGCGATGAATGGCAGGGCGATGCTTATAGTGCCGATGACAGCATCCCCAGCGATCTGGGCGCGGCGTTGGAGTTGTTCAGCGCCGATGCGGCCATGGCCAAGGTGCTGAGCCCCGAGTTCTGCCGCGTCTATGCCGCCGTCAAGCACATGGAAAACAAAGAGTTTCTGCAAGTCATCAGCCCATGGGAGCGGGAGCATCTGCTTCTGAATGTCTGATGGATGCGCGGCGCGGAAAAGCTTGGCTGACCACACTTTGGTGCCTGGCCGGGCTGATGGTGGCCGCGCTGCTTTGGGATGGCGCGCCCGAGCCGGTCACGGCGATTGAAAGCCGCATCGCCCAAGACCCGTCAGCCCAGGAGTGGCCCCCATCCTACGAGGGCGTGGTGCTGCGCCCACGCCATGGGCCCTTTCCATGAACGCGCTTTACCGCAATGACGCGCCCGGGCAGCACGCGCCGTCGTGGTATGCCGATAGTGTCGAGTTGCCCCCGGATCGACCTGCGCTGCGGCGCGATACCCGGGCCGATGTGGCAGTTTTGGGGGCGGGCTTCACCGGGTTATGGGCGGCGCTGACCCTGGCCCGCGCCGGGCGGCGGGTGGTGGTGCTGGATGCACACCGGGTTGGGTTTGGTGCCTCGGGGCGAAATGGCGGGCAGGTGCATTCGGGCTTCAACATGGCGCAATCGGCGCTGGAGGCCCGGTTGGGTTGGGACAAGGCGCAGGCGCTTTGGGATCTGTCGCAAGGTGCCAAAGCCCAGCTTGTGGGGTTCTGCGCCGATCATGCGCCCGAGGCCAGGTACCGAGCTGGCATCGCCGATGGCGAGTATTCAGCGCGCGACCTGGACGCCGCGCGGGCCGAAGCCGAGCATATGGCGCAGCACTATGATTATCCGGTAGAGGTTTTGGATCAGGCCGCATTCGCCGATCTGGTGAAGTCGCCGCTTTACCAGGGCGGCAGTTTCGATCCGAGCGGCGGGCATCTACATCCGCTGGCCTATGCCCTGGCGCTCGCCCGCGTGGCAGAGGCAGCGGGCGCGATGATCCATGAACGCAGCGAGGTGACGGCAATCGAGGATGGGGCGCCCCTGCGTCTGTTCACACCGGGCGGCAGCGTCACCGCCGATCACGCGATCATCGCGGGCAATGGGTATCTGTCGCCGATCCTGCCGCAGGTGTCTGCACGGGTCATGCCGATCAACTCCTTCATCGGGGCCACACCGCCCCTGCCCAAGCGCTGGCAGGAGGTGTTGGCGCGCGACATCGCCGTTTCGGACAGCCGATTTGTGGTGAATTATTATCGCTTTAGCCAAGATCGCCGGTTTCTGTTTGGCGGGCGCGAAAGCTATTCCTTGGGCTTTCCGCGCGATATCGGCACCGCCCTGCAAGCGCGGATGGAGGCGCTGTTTCCTCAACTCAAAGGCCTGGGCTTCACCCATGTCTGGGGCGGGTCGCTGGCCATCACGGTGCCGCGCCTGCCTTATGTCGCGCGGGTGGCGCCGAACATCCTATCAGGCTCGGGCTTTTCGGGGCATGGCGTGGCGTTGTCGGGCATGGCAGGCCGTGTGATGGCCGAGGCCGTGATTGGGCAGGAGGACGGGCTGACCACATTCGAAACCCTGCCCATCCCCAAATTCCCCGGCGGGCCACGCTTTGGCCAAGCCATCCTGACACTTGCCATGACCTGGTACGCCCTGCGCGACCGGCTTGGGATCTAAGGCCTGCGGATTTGCGAAGTTTACGTGACGTTTTGCCTTTTGATATGGCAGTTGCGGCCATTTCACAGTATAAGTTTTTTGGAAGAGAGAATTTCAAAAAGGTGAAATCATGGCGCTGGCCCCGAATGTCTACGACGCCGAGCCGATCCCTGAAGCCGCAAAGGCCGAAATCGAGCGATTGATGCAATCAGGCGACCTGTTCCGCTATACCGCGCCTGCGGATGCGCCGGTCGCCCTGCTGGAACGCGAATTCGCGGACCTGATGGGCACGCGCTATGCGCTGGCGGTGTCCTCCTGCTCCGCCGCGCTGTTCCTGAGCCTGCATGCGCTGGACCTTCCGGCGGGCGCGCGGGTGCTGATCCCGGGTTTCACCTTTGCCGCCGTGCCCTCGGCGGTTGTCCATGCCAATTGCCAGCCGGTGCTGGTGGAAGTGGGTGAGAATTACCGCATCGACATGGCGGATTTCGAGGCCAAGCTGGATGACACGATCAGCGCTGTGATCATCAGCCATATGCGCGGCCATACCTCGGATATGGATGCGATCATGGCGCTATGCGACGCTGCCGGTGTGCCGGTGATCGAAGATGCCGCGCATTCTCTGGGCACGCTCTGGGACGGCAAGAAGGTCGGCACCATTGGCGCGATCGGCTGTTTCAGCTTCCAATCCTACAAACTGGTTAATGCCGGTGAGGGTGGAATCCTGATCAGTGACGATGCCAATCTGGTCGCGCGCGCGGTGATCATGTCGGGCGCGTATGAGCATAACTGGCAAAAACACGGCGATGACCCGGCCCTGGCCGCCGCCTTTGCCCGCTGGCAGAATGAACTGCCGCTTTACAACATGCGCTTGCAGAACCTGAGCGCCGCTGTGATCCGCCCGCAATTGCCCGAAGTGGCCCGCCGGGTGCGCGATGGGCGAGCGAACCATGATTATGTGGCCGCCAAGCTGAACCAATCGGCCTGGCTGCATGTGCCCGACCCGCTGGCCCAGGAAGAGCGCGCACCGGATTCGATCCAGTTCAACCTGCTGGGCTTTGACAGCGACGCGGACGCGAAAGCCTTCGCCGAAGCCGCCGCCGCGCGCGGTGTGAAGGTGCAGGTCTTTGGCCTGTCGGCGGACAATGCACGGGCGTTTTGGAACTGGCGCTTTATTCCCGGCGAGCGGCAGGAGCTGCCGCAAACCCGCGCGATGCTGATGCGGGCCTGCGATGTGCGCCTGCCCGCGCGGCTGAAACAGCCTGAGCTGGATTTCATCATCGATGCGCTTCTGGCCGCAGCCGAGGATGTGATGGGCGAGGCACGCGCCTACGGCACCTGAGCCGGGCGCGCCGCCGCGAGGAGAGATTGGGCCCGAGGTCAGCGCGACCTCGGGCCTTTTTCTATGCCTGAGCGCAATGGCGATTGCGGGCGCGCGGGGCGCGGCGTAGCGTTTGCCAGACCAGCGGAGAGGGCCGTCACCATGCACGATCATTCACCAAATTCCTGGGAAGCGCGGGCCGAAGCGCATAGCCTTTACGGCTTTACCGATCTGCCCACCGTGGCCGAGCGCGGCACCGTGGTTCTGACCCATGGTGAGGGGCCTTATGTGGTCGACACCCATGGCAAGCGGTATTTGGATGCCAATTCGGGCCTTTGGAACATGGTGGCGGGGTTCGATCACCCCGGATTGGCCGAGGCCGCCAAGGCGCAATATGACCGCTTTCCAGGCTATCACGCGTTTTTCGGGCGCATGTCGGATCAGACCGTGGCCTTGAGCGAGCGGATGATCGAGGTGTCGCCCTTTGCGCGGGGCAAGGTGTTTTACACCAATTCCGGGTCCGAGGCGAATGAGACCATGGTCAAGCTTTTGTGGCTGATGGCGCGCGCCGAGGGGCAGCCGGAGCGGCGCAAGATCCTGACGCGGGTGAATGGCTATCACGGGGTGTCGGTGGTCGCGGCTTCGATGACCGGCAAACCTTACAACGCGGTTTTTGGCCTGCCTTTGGGCGGGTTTATCCATCTGACTTGCCCGCATTACTGGCGCGAAGGCGCGGCGGGCGAAAGCGAGGCGGATTTCACCGCCCGGCTGGCGGCAGAATTGGAAGCGGTGATCGCGGCAGAAGGCCCTGAGACCATTGCCGGGTTTTTCGCCGAACCGGTGATGGGGGCCGGTGGGGTGATCCCGCCGCCGGAAGGGTATTTCCAGGCTATTCAGCCAGTGTTGAAGCGCCATGGTATCCCGCTGATCGCAGATGAGGTGATTTGCGGTTTTGGGCGCACCGGGGCGGTTTGGGGCTGTGAGACCTATGGGTTTATGCCGGACGCGATCATCGCATCGAAAGCGATGACCGCGGGGTATTTCCCCATGGGCGCGGTGATCTTGGGGCCAGAGATGTCGGACCGGGCCGATGCCGCGATTGGCCCGATGGAGGAGTTCCCGCATGGCTTCACCGCGTCGGGCCATCCGGTGGGCTGTGCGGTGGCATTAAAGGCGATTGACGTGATCCTAAACGAAGGCTTGCTGGATCAGGTGCGCGCGGGCGCGCCAAGGATGCAGGCCGGGCTAGCCGAGATCGCGCGCCATCCCAATATCGGAGAGCTGCGCGGGATCGGCTATATGTGGGCTTTGGAGGCTGTGCGCGATCGGGCCGGGAAGGTGCCGTTTGAGGGCGATCTGAGCGTGTCGGAGCGGATTGCCAATGCTTGCACCGATCACGGGCTGATTTGCCGGCCTTTGGGGCAATCGGTGGTGTTATGCCCGCCCTTTACGCTGAGCGACGCCCAGATGGATGAGATGCTCGAGAAGCTGGATGCGGCGCTGAAATCGGTCTTCGCCGCGCTAGCGTAAGCCAGGGTTTGCGCGGCTTTGCAGCCGCGCCGGGGTGCATTTTTTCGACGAAAAAATGCCGCTGGAGCGTTCTAGGGTGCATGGTTGGATGAACCGGTTTGGGGGCGCTGCCCCCCGGCCTGCGGCCTTCCCCCCGGGATATGTTTGAAATAGAGAAGGAGGACCGGTCCCGCGAAGCGGATGATCCTTCCAATGGACGGATCAAACACCGAGCGGGCGGAGCCCAAAGGTGGATTGCCTAAGGTGGTTCGGACGCGGGTTTTGTGAAGGGCGGGGGCCGGTGAGGATGGGACGTCGGGTTGCTTAGCGAGTGGCGGCTTCGGCGCAATAGCCATGGGCGGCGGTGACGCGATCGGCGAGGTAGAAGTGATCGGGATTGCTGGGACGGTCGAGCGCCTGCATTTCCGCCATGGCTTGCGCCAAACTGGCGGCGGCATTGGCCCGGGCGGTGGGATCGGCGGTGGCGGCGCAGGTGGAGAACTCGGCCATGGCGGCCTGGTAGATCGTCACCGAAGGGTCGGGATCGGGGGCGCGGTTGCGTTCGCTCCAGCCGAAAAGCCAGCCGCAGCCCGAGAGGCTGAGACTCGTCACAATAAGGCAGGCTGCGCGCAGCCCGCGGCGGTGCCATCGGGTGGGGGTCATATTACATCTGGCTGAGCTTGGATTGCAGCTCGGATAATTGGCGTTTGATCTCGTCCAACTCATCATTGGCGGATTTATCGTCGGCCCCATCCTCGACCGCCTCGGAGGGGTCTTCACCCGGGCCGCTCCATTGCGTCGCAAGCCCGCCGGTCATGGCTTTGACGAAAGCCTCTTGCTGGGCGCGCATCGCCTCGAACCCCGGCATTTTCGACATCGGGTTCATCGCGGCCATGTTTTCGACCATCTTCGATTGGCCCTGTTGCAGCATCTCGAAGCTCATGGCCAGGAAATCGGGCACGACGCTGTTGGCTTGGCTGGTGTAGCTGCGCACCAGATCGGTGAGCACGGAAATCGGCAACACGCTTTCGCCACGGCTTTCGTGTTCGGCGATGATCTGCAGCAGGTATTGGCGTGTCAGGTCGTCGCCGGATTTGAGGTCGACGATCTTGACCTCACGATTGGCGCGGATGAACCCGGCGATGTCTTCGAGCGTCACGTAATCGGATGTCTCGGTGTTGTAGAGGCGCCGACTTGCGTAGCGCTTGATCAGCAATGGCGTGTCATCCGTTGCCATCGACCATCCTCCGTTTGTTCGTCCCTGCGGTGCAGCATTGGATAGCCTACGCGCCTTTGCTCGAAATGCAAATTTATTATGCACAGGCAGAAACGGGGAAGGGCGGACCCGCTGGGCCCGCCCCTCTGGTATTCATGTCAACGGGGAGGACGTCGACACGAAACCGAACGCTGGAAAGCGCTTACTTTGCGGCGGCTTTTTTAGCGGCCGTGGTCACTTCGGCAGTGGCTTTTTTGACTGCTGCGGTGGCTTCTTCGGTGGCTTCTTTGCCAGCGGCCATCATCAGCTCGACGGTTTCCATCTGCACTTTTTTGGCGACTTCAGCGAAAGCGGCCATGTTTTCGGCGGCCATTTCAGCTTGGGCCGACGCGAAATCGGTGACGGCTTTGGTGTAGTCGGTGGGCTCGGCTTTGACCGAGGTCACGTCGCCCATTTTGGCGATGGTGTCTTTGGTCCACTTCGAGGAGATCTCGGTGGATTTTTCAGCGGCGTCCAGGGCCACTTTCGACATTTTTTCGCCCATGGCGGCGGAGGTTTTGAACGCGTCGTTCATGGCGGACATGTCGACCGGGAAAGCGGCCATCATGTCAGAGACATATTTGGTGAAATCGGTGTTGGCTGCGGCCATTGGTCTTCTCCTACTTGGCCCAGCGGGCCTTTGCTGCATCTGCACAATATATGCATGCTGCGGCGCAGAATGTCAATGGTTTTTCTGCACTGCAGCAAGGCGTCGCAGCAAGCTAGGATTTTGGCGCGATTTCAGCCGCTTGTCTTTTCCAAGACGTAAGTGCCGGGCGCTTTGGCCAATATTTTATAGCCATCTTCCCCCGGAATGCGGGCCGGCACATGTTTGCCCGATCGGCTTGCCAGCCACTTTTCCCAAAGCGGCCACCAGGAGCCTTCGTTGTAGGTGGCGGCCCCGAGCCAGTCTTCGGGCTCCCCTTTCACATCGGGGTTTGTGTAATGGCCGTATTTCTTCTTGGAAGGCGGATTGACGATGCCCGCGATATGGCCGGATTCCGAGAGGATGAAGGTTTTGTTCTTCGATCCCATCTGGGTGACGCCCCGGAAGCTATCGAGCCAGGCGGCGATGTGATCGGTTTCGCAGGCAATGGCGCAGACCGGCACCGTAACTTCGGAAAGCTTCAGCGTCTCACCAAACAGCGTGATGCCGCCATCGGCCAGTTCATTGCCTTGGCAAAGGCCGCGCAGATACTGCACCGCCATTTTGCCGGGCAGATTGGTGCTATCACCATTCCAGTAAAGCAGATCGAAGGCCGGCGGCGCCTCGCCCATCATATAGCTGCGCACGGCGGGGCCGTAGACCAGATCATTGGCGCGCAGGAAGGAGAAGGTTTTGGACATGTAGTAGCTGTCCAAGATGCCTTCGGAGGTCACCTGCCGCTCGATCGCATCGACAAAATCATCATCGAGGAAAGGCGTGAACTCTCCTTGGTTCGAGAAATCGGTGAGCGTGGTGAAGAAGGTCGCGGATTTGATCGAGCTATCCTTGCGCTTTTTCAAAAGCGCCAAGGTCATGCTGAGCGTGGTGCCGGCGATGCAGTAGCCGATGGTGTTGACCTGCTTTTCACCGCAAATCTCTTTGGCGACCTCAATCGCTTTGAGATAGCCGTTTTCGATGTAGTCCTCGATCCCGGTTTCGGCATAGCTGGCATCGGGGTTCTTCCAGCTGACCACGAACAGCGTGTAGCCCTGATCGACAATCCATTTGATCAGACTGTTCTTTTCCTTGAGATCCATGATGTAAAATTTGTTGATCCAAGGCGGGAAGATCACCAAAGGCGTGCGGTGCACGGTTTCGGTGGTCGGCGCGTATTGGATCAGTTCCAACATCTCATTACGGAACACGACCGACCCGGGGGTGGTGGCGATGTTGCCGCCCACTTGAAACGCCTCGGGGTCGGCCAGGGTAGGCAGCAATTCGCCATGGTGGTTTTCGATATCGCGCACCAGGTTTTCGAGGCCTTGGACCAGGCTTTGGCCTTCGGTCTCGACTGCGCGTTCCAGCGCGTCGGGGTTGGTGGCCAGATAATTGGTGGGCGAGAACAGATCGATCATCTGGCTTGCGAAAAACTCCACCCGCTGCTTATCGCGCGGCTCTAGCCCTTCCAGATCATCCACCGCTTGGCGGATCGCGTCCGCCGACAGCAGGTATTGGTGTTTGACCAAGTTAAAATAGGGGTGCGTGCGCCACAGCGGGTTGGAAAACCGTTTGTCACCCGGGTTGTCATCCTCGGGCATGGTCAGATGGCCTTTGGCCAGTTCCTGCTGCACCTCGACAAAATTGGTCAGCGCTTTGCCCCAATACTGAACTTGATGTTCCATCAGCTTCGCGGGGTTGTTCATCATCTCGTTCCAATAGGCGATGCCGGCCTTCACATACAGGTCTTGCCCAGGGCCAGAGAGGCCCGCATCCCCGCCATGGCGCGTGCCAAGGGCTGCGACCAATCGTTTCGACAATTCCTCGACCTTGGTCAGGTTTTCGTTCAGCCGCTCTAGGTTTTCACCCATACCGCTCTCCTCCACGTCACCCTGTGCCACCTTGATTTTGCCCCTCGATTGGTTCATCTGGACCATATCGCTGCCGTGGTGAGGGGGCAAAGCGACCAATTGAACCGGGGCCCGTGTTTCGCGCGCCGTTTCTGAGGCAGGAGACGTGAATGCGATATCAACTCACCTATGATTTCATGGAATCGATGCGTGTGACCAACCAGTGGTTGGGCTCGACCGCGCGGGCGGCATGTTCCTATCCGCAGCTTGGTTTGTTTGCGAATCCCATGATTCAGCTCACCGCTGCTTGGGGCGAAGTGACCGAGCGCAGCTTTGCCCGGATGGTGACAAAGCCCGACTGGGGGATTTATTCGATTCCCGCCGATGATGGGCGCGATCATATCGTCAGTATCGAGCATGTTGTCGAACGCCCGTTTGGCGATTTGATTCGCTTTGATGTGGCCGGTCGCGCGCCCACGGGGCGTAAGGTTTTGCTGGTCGCGCCGATGTCGGGGCACTATGCCACGCTGTTGCGTTCGACGGTGTTGTCGCTGTTGCCCGATTGCGATGTGTACATCACCGATTGGCACAATGCGCGCGATATCCCGGTGAGCGAAGGCAAGTTCGACATCGAAGATTACACGCTGTACCTGGTTGATTTCTTGAAAGAAATGGGGCCGGACACCCATGTGATTGCGGTGTGCCAACCCGCGCCGCTGGCCCTGGCGGCCACAGCCTATTTGGCCGAGGAAGACCCCGCCGCGCAGCCCCGCACGCTGACCTTGATCGGCGGCCCGATCGACCCCGATGCAGCGGCAACCGATGTGACCGATTTCGGCAATCGCGTGACCATGGGCCAGCTAGAGAAATTCGTGCTGCAACGCGTGGGCTTCAAATATGCCGGCGCGGGGCGGATGGTCTATCCGGGTTTGCAACAGCTGACATCGTTCATGGCGATGAATGCGGAAAAGCACGCCAAAGCGTTTTCGAACCAAATCCTGCGGGTGGCCAAGGGTGAAGCCTCGGACCACGACAAGCACAACAAGTTTTACGATGAATATCTGGCGGTTATGGATATGACCGCCGAGTTCTACCTGACCACGGTTGAGCGCATCTTTAAAAACCGCGACATCGCGCGCAACGCCTTTGTGGTGGATGGCAAGCCGGTCGATCTGGGCAAAATCACCACCGTGGCGGTGAAAACCGTCGAAGGCGGCAAGGATGACATCTCGGCCCCTGGCCAATGTGTCGCCGCGCTGGATCTGTGCACCGGACTGCCCGAAGACAAAAAGGCCAGCTATCTGGAGCCCGAAGCCGGGCATTACGGGATTTTCGCGGGCAAAAGCTGGCGCAACAACATCCGTCCGCTGGTCTTGGATTTCATCGACGCCAATTGCGATGTGCCAAAGGTGCCGGTGCGGGGCGCCGCCGCAAGCTGATGGCCCGCGCCGCGGATACAGGTTTTGCCTGTCGCTGCGGCGCGTTGAAAGGCCGGATCGTCGGGTTATCGCCGCGCATAGCAACGCGCGTGGCCTGCCACTGCGACGATTGCGTGCGCGCGCTGCGCCATTACGGGATCGAGGCGGATGCCGAGGCCGGGGTTGATCTGGTGCAGACCACGCCGGATCGGGTGAAATTCGATCACGGGTTGGAGCATTTGGCGGTCGCGCGGCTGTCGCCCAAAGGGTTGCTGCGCTGGTATGCCAGCTGCTGCGGCACCCCGATCTTCAACACGCTGCCCAAGCCCGACCTGGCCTTTAGCACCGCCCATACCTCGATCCTGGCCGGGACCGAGGCGATTGGCCCGGTGACGGCCCATGTGAACTGGACCGGGCCGGACGGGAAATCAAAGAACCGCAATCTGATGGGCGCGATGCTGGCGGCGATGGGCCGGGCCGCGAAAGCGCGCCTGACCGGTGGGTGGAAAGACACGCCGTTTTTCGACATGTCCACCCATGCACCGTCACGCGAGCCCGAGTTGCTGCCGCGCGAGGCCGGACGCGGCTGAGGCGCGCCGGATCGACCATTCTTCAACCTTTGACGCTTAGGAAGCAGCGTTTGCGGGCTGCGGTGTTGTGATTTCCCTAACCATCCACAGCCCTGTGGATTACATCGTCAGCCACGCAGCAAAGGCCGCATTCACCGCATCAGGCTGTTCCAGGGTCGGCAAATGGCCCGCATCCGCGACCACCACCAGCTCTGCATCGGGGATCAGATCGCGCATCAGCTCATGCCGGTGCAGCGGGCAAAGCGCATCATATTCCCCGCACAGGATCAGGCTGGGCACCCTGACCTGGCGCAGCGTGTCTTGCTGATCCGGGCGGATTTGCAGGGCACGGGATTGGCGGATGAAAACCTCGGGCCCGAGATCGACGGCCATCTCCAGCACCAGATCAAGGATGGCCGCCTGCCCTGGGCCTGGGGCGAGGTAATTGGGCTTCATCTCATCTCGCATGACCGGAATAAGCTGACCGGCGGCCACCTTGGCGATTTGCGGTTCGCGCGCGTCGGCCACCGCCGCAACCTCGGCCTTGGGGTTGGTGTCGAGCAGCGCCAGCCGCGTGACCCGTTCGGGTGCTTGGGCCATGATTTCCATCGCGACGATGCCGCCCATGGACAGCCCGGCCAGCGCAAACCGATCCGGCGCCGCGGCCAGAACCTGCCGCGCCAGATCGGGCACAGTGGCACCCTCGGTGATATTCGAGAGGGTCACGCTGCGCGAGGCGCTGAAATGCTGGATCTGCGGGGTCCAAAGCCGGGCATCGCACATCATGCCCGGGATCAGAACCAAAGGCTCCACGCTCATACCCGCGCGCTGGCCAGGCGCGCGCCTTCGGCCAGGGCCCCCAACTTGGCATAGGCAATCGCCGGATCGACCGCGCCAAAGCCCGCAAAGGTGCCAAAGCCGCAATCAGAGCCCGCGATCACCCGATCCGCCCCGACGATATCGGTGAATTTGACGATCCGTTCGGCCACCAGTTCGGGGTGTTCGACAAAATTGGTTGTGGTGTCGACGACGCCGGGGATCAGCACCTTGCTGTCGGGGATTTCGGCTTTGCGGTCGCGGAACACCGTCCATTCATGGGCATGGCGCGGGTTGGAGGTCTCAAACAGCAGGTAATCGGCATTGACCGACAGGAAGGTGGAAAACACCTGATCCATGGGGATGTCGCAGATATGCGGGCCTTCGTAATTGCCCCAACAGATATGCACGCGCACTCGCGCGGGGTCGATGCCATCCAGCGCGTGGTTCAGCGCCTCGACATGGGAGGCGGCGATTTTCAGGAACTCCGCATCGCTGAGATCGGCGAAAAGCATGTGTCGCGACAATGCCAGATCGGGGCAGTCGAGTTGCAGCATCAGCCCCGCATCGACGATGGTGCGATACTCATCCCGCATGGCATCAGCAAGGGCGGCCAAATACGCCTCCCGCGTGGGATAGTGTTGATTTTGCAGGAAAAGAGAGATCACACCGGGCGAGGCGGCATTCATGAATCCGGCTTCGACCCCATGGGCTGACATCGCGGATTTGAGGTTGGCGATGTCTTTCTCCAACTCCCCCTGGCCTTTGGATTTCACCTCTCCCACACACATGGGGCGGGCATAGGTGGGCGTGCCGCCATCATCCCTGAGCCGTTCCAGGAAGCTTGGGAATTGCTTGAGGTCGGCGGGCGCATTGCGCGGGCTGTCGCCGTCAAAGCCGGTGTAGCGGTCTTTGACATAAGTTGCGTAGGAGATTTTAGAGGTTTCACCGTCCGAAACGATATCAACCCCAGCTTCGACCTGTTGGCGCACGGTCTCATCGACCGCTTCTGTCATGGCGGCATCGAATTCGGCCTGGTCAAAGGGCTGCGCTTTCTCGCGGGCAAAGATGAAATCAACCACCTTTTGCGTGCGCGGCAGGCTGCCGACATGGGTTGTGCGTATCATGGTTCCTCGTCCCTTCCTGTCAGAGTTCTTGTCTTTGTTAACCCGCCGGTTCAGGCACCGCGACGCGGGTTTCGTAATCGGCTTCGATCGCGTCCAGGATCGGTGCCAAATCGTAGTCTTGGATCAGCCGGGCCATCTCAGCTTTGATCGGACCGACCCAGGCCAGCATCGTCATGTCGCGCAGATCGGCGCGGTCGTGATCGCGGAAAAACTGATCATTGTAGTAGCAGCTATTTTCCGGCACCAAAGCCGCACCCCGTTGTTTTTTCAGCACATATTCCTCGGCGCTTTTGAGGACATAATGGTAGATCGCGCCGAGATCATAGCGGGCCGCATCGGCAATTGGGCTGCCCATCACGGCCCCTGCCCCATCGATCCAGTTGAGCGAGGGTTTCAACGCCTCGGGCGCGTGCGGCTGATGCACGCCGAAATTCGTCCAATGATCCCCCATCCGGGTCAGGGTTTTATAGCGCGTCGATTTCGGGTCGCTGGCATCAGCGCAGTGGAAAAACCGTTCGATCACCAGGCCTGCTTCGCGCCGCAGTGCGCCGCCCGAACCGAAATTGCGCCAGTAGAAGGACACTGCATCTTTGTCGTCATGCGCATCGACAAAACTGCGCAGGTCGCGGTGGCGGGGAAGGTACAGAAACTCATCGACATCAACGACCAGGGCCCAATTGCCACTGCCATTGAGCGCCTGGAACGCGCGCTGATAGGCGCGCCATTGCGGGCTTTCCGCGCCTGAGACCGGGTTTTCATGCCAGTCAAACCAACCAGATCGCGCCAAAGCCTGATAAAGCGCGATGGAGCCGTCATCGGTATCGTTGCAATAGACCAAAAACCGATCCACCCCGAGCAGCCGGTAATAGGCGATCCATTCCAGCAAGTTCACGCCTTCGTTCTTTTGGGTCGAGACCACCCAAATCAGCGGTTTGGCCATGGCGACTGGCTCCTTCTATCGGCGGATGGGCGCGGCGCTTGGGACCGCCGCCTAGACATGCGCCTTTTTGATTAAGCCTCCGCTAATAGGATCTGCTTCCAGACTGCGGTTTCATCGAAAAGCGTGTATTCGCGGCGCAGTTTCGGCCCCTCGGTGCCGAGCTGACCGAATTCAGCCTGGGTGATGCCAAGCACATAAACCATCGCGCCCGTGGGCTGGCCAAAGGCCCCCCATCCTTCATGTTTGCCCCAAAGGCTCCAACGAACCGCCGCGCGGGGTGGCATGTTGGGATCGTCGCGGCCGATTTGATGGTCGATCTTGAACTCGGCATTGGGGAAAGCGGCGCGCAAGCCCATCCAGAACCGATCCGCCGCACCCGGGCCATGGGCCGTGACATGGCCCGGATATTCCAAGTGGCAGGCGCGGTCATATTCAGCCGGAATTGCGGCCATATCCGCGCCCATGATCCGGGTTAGGATATCCCGCAACCGCGTGCCCCATTCATTGTCATTGCCCCGGCCCTTATACGGCCCCGGCAGGTCGATTTCTGGGGTCAGGGGTTTGGTGCAGGCCTCGGGCCCGCCTTCGCGCGTGATCAGATCGGCGGCATAGTCTTTGGGATCCCAGCCCATTTGGCGCACGATGGCGCCCTGGTCACGGATCAACCATTCATCATCAATGGCGTTATTCTTGGCGTGGCAATCGGCCAGGATGCGGTATTCAAGCCGGGTACCCGTGGCCTTGCCATAGACCCCGTCGCCGCGATGGGTGGCCTGGCTGATGATCCGGTGGGAACTTAACATCCCCTCCTCCGGCGTGCCGGACCAGATCACATCCTCGCCCAAAAGCACGCGGTCGGGAAATTCGGCCAAGGTGGCCATGGTGGCGGCGATCACACCCTGATTGCCCGTCACGATCGAGGCCGGGGCGCGTACGACGATATCTTCGGCATAATACTGATGCAGTGTCGCGATGCCCCGATCTTCCCAAATCTCTTTGGTGATGCCGATGATATAATCGGGGAAATCGCGGAATTTTGGGTCAAAACCCTTCATATCTATGTCCTTTTGGGGCGGCGGGCGGAACTGCGTTCGATTAGCGGCCCTTCGATGCGGGTATGGGTGCCGGGCGCGCGCCCGGTTTCGATCTCATCCAGCAGGGTATCGACCGTGGCGCTGACCATACGGTTCACCGGCTGGCGCAGGGTGGTGAGGTCATAAGCCGCCCAAGCGGCCATGGGCACATCATCATATCCCACGATCGAGACATCCTGGGGCACACGCAGGCCCAGATCACTGCGCACGGCATCCATCACCGCCAGGGCCATGTGATCATTGCCCACAAAAATCGCATCGGGCGGATCAGCGGCGCGCATCATATCGCAGGCGGCCTGGGCGGCGGTGTCGCGATGATACCTGCCATCGGCCTCGGCATGCAGGGTGTGGCCCGCCGCCTGCAATGCCTCGACAAACCCATCGCGGCGGTCCAGCCCGGTCGAGGATCCCATCCAACCGCTGATATGGGCGATCTTGCGATGCCCGCCCGCAACCAGAAAGCGCCCCACCTCGGCCCCGCCGGTGCGATTGTCCGAGGTCACGGCGCTGAGCCCACTATTGGTGATCGAGCGGTTGAACAGCATCACCGGAATGCCCGCCGCGCGGCAACGGTCGGTCAGTTCGCCAGACAGATTGATCGACGCCGTGATGATGCCATCAACCTGATAATCCATCAGATCATCGATGACGGATTCCACATCCTCATCACTGTTGCCGGCCATGAAAATCAGGATGTGATAGCCGCGTTCTTGCAGCGCGGCAGACAGTTTTTCCAACGCGTCGGGGTAAAACGGGTTGTCCAGATAGGCCACCACCAGCCCGATGATCCGGCTGCGCCCGGTGATCAGCGACCGGGCCAGGATATTGGGGCGATAGCCCAGTTCTTGTGCCGCCTGCCGCACCCGATCCGCCATTTTCTTGGAGACGCTGGCACCAGGGGTAAAAACCCGGCTGACGGCACTTTGACTGACACCCGCACGGCGGGCCACATCAACCGAGGTGACTTTGCGATCCGGCATGCCCTAGCCCGCCGTCCAGCCGCCATCGACCAAGATCGAGGTGCCGGTGATCATTGCCGAGGCGTCTGAGGCCAAGAATTGCACCGCGCCCATCAGGTCTTCGACCTCGGCCACGCGCGGCAGCTTGATCTTGCTTTCGATCCAGGCGCGCTTTTCAGGGTCAGCAAAGGTCGGGGCCGTCAACTCGGTGCGCACAAAGGTGGGGCAGATCGTGTTGACCCGAATGCTTTTGGGGCCCCATTCAATGGCCATGGCCTTGGTCATGCCCTCCACCGCGTGTTTGGTGCCGCAATAAACCGCCCGATCGATCCCACCAACGTGGCCCATCTGGCTGGAAAGCTGGATGATCGCGCCGCCGCCCTCCATGCGCTTGGCCACGGCCTGGGCCAGGAAATAGGCGGCTTTCACGTTGATCTCCATGACCGCGTCGAAATCGGCCGACGTGGTGTCAAAGGCCGGGCTGTGGCGCGCCAACCCGGCGGAGTTGCAGAGGATATCAACCGGCCCGATCTGATCCAAAAGCCCGTCCACCGCAGACTGATCGGTGATATCAAGCGCATGACCTTGGGCCGACAGGCCGGCCTGGGTCATCTCGGCCACCGCTGTATCCAGCGGCCCGATCCCGCGGGCGACCAGCACCACCTCAGCCCCGGCTTCGGCCAAGGCCACGGCGCAGCCCAGGCCGATCCCGCGCGAGGCGCCGGTCACCAGGGCGCGTTTGCCATCCAGTCGGAAGGAAGGGGTTTGGGGCAAGCTCATGGGGATACCTCTGGCGATAGGTTGCGTTTTATCCGGGTTGTGGCGGGCTGGGGGCCGCAGCAGGGCGCGCTGGTTGCAATCATCCAACCAGACACCCGCATCGGCTCAAATGCATCGAGGCCAAGCGGGTCATCGGCATGCACCGAACCGATCAGGGCGCGCTGCGCCCAACGTTCATCGCCGATGGCATCCACCGTCTGAGAAGGAATAGCCAAACGCACCACGCTATCGGCTGTGGCAATGGGCAGACCCCGCCCTGATGCGCGCACCGGGGCCAGGGCCACCTTCGCCTCAGCCATCGCATCGCCCATGCCCGCTCCTTCATCTGGCCTAAAATACCCCAGGGGGAGGGCGCAGCCCGGGGGGCAGCGCCCCCATACAACATCTCCCCCCATATCTCACGGGCGAAGATACCGGGCGCTTAGGTCAGAGCAAGGAAAAACTGCATACGTCTGCAATCAGGCCATATCGTCTAGGCAGCGACCGTCCTGGGCGAAATAGTGCCGTTTTTCGGCGACAAACCCAAGGCCAACCTCAGCGCCGACCTTCAGATGGGTTTCGCCATCGGTGCGCACGGTCAGCTTGCCCGCCGCGCCACAATCGACGATCAGGAAGGTGTCGGCGCCCAGATATTCAGCCAGATCGATCACACCATCAAGCTGGCCCGTGCCCTTTTCACCGATGGTGATGGCCTCGGGCCGAATACCCAAATGCGCCGCCCCATCGGGTGCACCTTCCAGCCGCAGCCCTTCTACGCCCATTTCCATGACGTTCATTTTGGGGCTGCCGATGAACTGCGCCACAAACAGGTTCGCGGGCCGCTCATACAGCTCACGCGGGGCGCCGACCTGTTCGATCTGCCCGGCCTGCAACACCACGATCCGGTCGGCAAGCGTCATCGCCTCGACCTGGTCATGGGTCACATAGATCATCGTGCTGTCGAGCTGCTGGTGCAGCTTGGCGATCTCATAGCGCATCTCAACCCGCAGCGCCGCGTCCAGGTTCGACAGCGGTTCGTCAAACAAGAACGCCGTGGGGTCGCGCACAATCGACCGGCCAATGGCCACGCGCTGACGCTGACCGCCCGACAGGTCTTTGGGCCGCCGCTCCAGATACTCTTCCAGGCGCAGGGCGCGGGCGGCTTCGGCCACTTTCGCCTCCTGCTCGGCCTTGGGGGCGCCTGCGGTTTTCAGCGAAAAGCCCATGTTTTCGGCCACCGACATATGCGGGTAAAGCGCGTAAGACTGGAACACCATAGCCAGCCCACGTTTCGAGGGGGGTTCCGCCGTCGCATCGCGCCCGTCGATCATCACCTCCCCGCGCGAGGTTTCTTCCAGCCCTGCGATCATCCGCAAAAGCGTGGATTTCCCGCAGCCCGACGGACCCACGAAAATCACAAATTCCCCGTCATTGATGGTCAGATCCACGCCTTTGATGACCTGGATTTCGCCATACCATTTCTCGACGGCCTTCAGTTCAATCGCGCCCATGGTTTATCCCTCCGCCCCGTAAGACCCGGCCGAGGGGCTGGCCCAAGCCAACCACACTGCCGATGTCCAAGTGAAAGTTGCGCCGCCCGCGGGGGTGCCGTCGAGCGGGTCAAAATATTCTGCAAATCCGTTTTCCGCGATGACGCGGGCGGTATCGCCCCGCACCCGCGCGGCTTCGGCCATCAGGCCCATTTCGGCCATACCGGTCCCAGCCATGAAGTTCATCACCGCCCAAACCGGCCCGCGCCAGTAGCGCAAACTGTCGAACTTGTGCCCCTCGGGGTCATAGCTGGGCAGGGCATATTTGGTGCGATCCAAAATCGTGCCCAGCGTCGCCCGCGCGGCCTGGGCCTCGAGCCCCGCCCACCAGCAGAGGAACGAGGCGTTCGACACCGTGCCCGAGAAATTCCCTGTGCGTAGATTGCGGCTGTCATAGGCCCCGGTTTCGGGGTTCCAGAGCATCTCGGCCCCGGTTTCGAGATGGGCGACCCAGCCCGCGATCTCATCACCTGCCTCGCCCAAAACCTCAGCCGCCTTCGCCAGATCGCGCGTGGCGCGCAGGGCGGTGAAGGTCATGGTCGGGTCGGCCACGCGGAACGGGCTTTCGGCGGCAATCGCCGCATCGTCCCATCCCCGCGCCCGGCCAAATTCGACCAGCCAGATATAGCGATCGTAATCCTCTTTGGTCGGGCGCATGCGCGGATCAACATGGCCGGTGTCGCGGCGCGTGTAAGGCGCCACCCCGCTCGGGTCGATCCCGGCCATCGCCTCATCCCAATCCGGGGCATTATCGCGACCGGATTCCCACGGATGGGTCACCACCACCGCCCCGGTTTCCGCCCGCGCCGCGATGATCCAACGATGATAGGCCAAAAGCTTGGGAAAAAGCGCCCGCAGCCGCTCCAGCCCCGCCACGGGATCCGCTTCATAGATGCGCCACGCCAAGGAGGCCGCGACCGGCGGCTGGCTGACGCCCGAGGATGGCACCGGGCAATCGCCCCGCCCCACCGCCGCCTCGGTCCCCCAGACATCGGCGCCGGGGAAGTAGCCCGGATCGATGCGGTGGAACAGGATATGCGGCACCATCCCATTGCCCCATTGGCCTGAAAACAGCGTTTCGATCTCGGTCCAGGCGCGGTCGATATCAAAGGCCGCAAACCCCAAGCCCGCAAAGGCGCTGTCCCAGTTCCATTGATAGGGGTAAAGCCCCGCCGTGGGCACGGTATAGCCACCCTTATCGTTCAATCGCAGGATGCGCCGTGCCTCTTCATCCAAAGGGGCCGCTTCGATTTTTTCCATGCTGCTCATCCCTTCACCGATCCTGCTGTCAGGCCACGGGTCATGAATTTCTCAAGCCCCAGGAACAGCGCCATCACCGGCACGGTCGCGATCACAGCGCCCGCCATCAGATGCTGGCGCGGGATCTCGGAGGAGTTGAGCGAGGCGATGCCGCGCGTCAGGGTGAATTTCGACGGATCGTCCAAAAGCATGAAGGCCAAGAGGAACTCGTTCCAGGCGATCATGAAGACATAAAGCGACACCGAAGCCAGCGCCGGCAGGCTGAGCGGCAAGGTGATTTTCCAAATCACCTGCAACCGGTTCAGACCGTCCATCAGGCCCGCTTCCTCAACCTCCGCTGGCAAGCCGCGGAAATAGCCCTGCAACATGTAGAGCGCCACGGGGATCGTCGTGACCGGATAGATCATCACAATCCCCAGGATCGAGTTGCGCAGCCCCGTCATCGAAAAGGCGATATAGATCGGCAGCGCCAAAACGATCATCGGCACCATATAGATCAAGAGGATCGACCGGCTCAACCCTTTCTGCCCTTTGAACCTAAGCCGCGCGACCGCATAAGCCCCGGGCACCGAGAAAAGCAGCGTGATAAAGACCGTCAGCACCGAGATGTAGAACGAGGTCCACATGTAGCCGCCGAAGTTGAAATCGCGGAACAGCTCTTCATAAGACCGGAACAGCGCCCAGCCCTGGCTCAGATCGATCGAGAAATCCAGCGGGTTGGCAATCAACTCGCCTTGGGTCTTCAAGCTGGTCATCACCATCACGTAAAACGGAATGGCAACAGCGGCGGTGAAAAACACATAGCCAAAGCCGGTCAGGAACCGGATCACCGCCTCCTCCCATTCATGGCGGTTCAGTTCCGCGCGCGGACAGCCTTCGACCATCTTGGCGACCGGCAACACCAAGGCCAGGCCAAAGCCGATCCCGGCGGCCAAATGCCCGCCCATGCCAACGTCACCCGCCACATGGATCGGGCTGAACCCGGTGAAGCTTAACGCCACCGCCAGAACCGAGACACCCGCCGCCAAAAGCCAGCGCTGCGCGTTTTCCAAAGCCACAACCCCGGTCAACGCGCCCAAAGCCACCGATCCCCAAAGCCCCGGCCGGAACGCATCCCCGGTCATAAAGCTCAGCAGCACCGCCAAGGTGGTCGCGGCCACAAAGGCCCATAACACACCCAGGACCGGGCCGGTCACATATCCGTACCAAAGCGTCCTCATGCGCCCGTCCCCTTCTCTGTTTCAAAAATATCCTCGGGGGGTGCGGGGGGCAGACAGCCCCCCGCCCGGTCGATGCCGAAGGCAGCGAGACCACCAAAGGCGGCCACCCGCGCTTCACTTGCCACGCCCATGGGACGTTTCATTTGCTTCGCAAAATCGCTCACAGCCCCTCCTCCTTCGACATGAAGCGGAAGAAGAACCAGGAAAACGCCAGCAGACAGCACAGGATCACCACGGCCACCGCCGCGCCTGCACCGATATTCGACAGCGCAAAGGCTTGCTCATAGACGTTCACCGTCAAGGTCCGCGTCCCGGCGTTGCCGCCCGTCAGCAGGAAGATGTCGTCGAACTTGTTGAAGGTCCAAATGAAGCGCAGCAGGAAGAGCACGCTCAAAATCCCCATCAACATCGGCAGGCTGAGATAGCGGAATTTCTGGAAGGGAGAAGCCCCATCCACATCCGCCGCCTCATACATATCGGTATCGATCGACTGCATCCGCGCCAAGATGAACAGGAAGCTCAGCGGGAAATAGCGCCAGATCTCAAAGACTGTCACCATGATCAACGCCAGCGGTCGTTCGCCGAAGAAATTGATCGAACTATCCGTCACACCCATCTGGATCAAAAGCGCGTTGATCGAGCCCGAAAACGGATCGAACAGGATGATCCAGGAAAACGCGACCGCGATCACCGGGGCGACATAGGGAAACAGGTAAAGCCCCCGCAAAATCCCTTGGCCCCGAAAGCTTTTGTTCAACAGCAGCGCTGCAAACAGCCCCACCAAAAGCGCGCCGATGGTGCCGACCACGGTGTAGAAAACCGTCGCCCATAGCACCGCGCCAAACTCGCGCCCGTCAAAGACCGAGACGAAGTTTTCCAAGGTAAATTCATCATTGGTCAGGACGTTTTCGCCCCGGCCCGTGATCTCAACCGGTGTGGCATCCTCCAGCGCGTCTTCCAGCGCTTCCAGATCGCCATCCAGCGTCACGGGGATTTCCAGCGTCAGCCGGTCGCCGCCCTGCAGATCGCCAACGATACAGGTCAGCTGATCGCCCGAAACCTCACAAATCTCAGGCAGCGCGCCCAGGATCACGCCCGCCGGGATCGTGTCGGTCAGGCGCACATCCAGAACCGGGCTTTCCTGGCTGGAATTGCGCACCCGATAGCGCAGGAACGGGTTGGCTTCGTCAGCGTCGCGCAAATCTTCGCGGGCCACCGGGGCCGCGGCGCGCAGATCGCCCAATTCGATGGGTTTGAAACTGATCCAAAAGATCGCCAGGAGCGGTAGCAAAACCACCAGCATCACGGCTGTCAAAGTGGGCAGTAGCAGGCCCCAGGCCAAACGCGCTTCGCGGCGCGCCAGTGGCCCCGTGCCCTTTGGGGGGACGGCGGTGCTCATCAGCGGAACTCCTGGCAAGTCAGAGGGTCCCTGGGGCCGGGTCGCGGCCCCAGGGCAATCGGCGGGATTACTCGATCCGCGCCAGTTCTTCGTTCATCAGTGCCACGGTGGCTTCGGCATCACGCACGCCATCCATGTATTCCCGCACCAGGCGGTTGATGATCTGGCTGTTGATGATGCGCGAGGCGAGCGCCAGCTGACCCTCGGACACACCCCAACGCTGGGCCACATCCAGACCGCCAACGATCTCATCGATCATCTCCTGCGGGTAGAGGTCACCCAAAGGTGCGCGACGGTCGACACCGACATCCAGCTGCGCCCAAGCATCTGCAAAGGCGGTCGGGTTGTCTTCGGTGCCGCGACGGACCGGGAACTTGCCTTCCGGCGCGATGGCCAGCGTGGCGGTGTAGCCCTGGTTCATCGAGTATTCGACAAACTCCATCGCCGCATCGGTTTCCGCATCCGCGGTGATACCGAAGTAGCGCACATCGCCCCAGGCTGCGCCATCGGGGTTCGAGGGACCGGCAAAGTTGGTCACAACGCCGGTGCGGCTGGCCAGCTCCGAGCTGGTCGGATCGTCGGTGATGGTCGGCGGGGCGCTGTCGCGCAGACCGGCCAGTTCATCGAGGATGAAGGGCGACCAGATGATCATTGCCGCGCGACCCGCAAAGTAAAGCTCACGCGACTGCTGCCAGAACAGTTCCCCATCGGGGGAGGCTTCGGTGATGGCGGCGTAGAATTCCAGAACCTCGGTCGTGGCCTCTACGTCAAGCTCGGCAAAACCGTCATCATCCACCGGCGACACGCCATTGGCCAGGAAGACATGCTCGAGCACCTGAGACATGAAGTTTTCATCCACCTTGGTGGCGGCGACAAACCCAAACATCTCGGGCGGGTTGTGCAGCGCTTCGACGGCGGCCAACACGTTTTCATAGGTGTTGGGCGGCTCGAGCCCGGCCTCTTCAAACAGATCGGCGCGATAGACCAGCATCTGGGTCCAGCCATCCACCGGAACCGAGGCATAGCCATCTTCGGTCGCCGCCATTTCAAGTGCGCCAGGGGCAAAGGTGTCTTCGCCCAGGTTTTCGATCACATCGGTCGCGGCATCGGTATCCAGAATACCGGCTTCGGCCCAAGGCAGGGCAAATTGCAGCGTGTGATAAACCACATCGGGCAGGTCACCGGCGGCAAAGGCGGCGGTGGCGCGCGTGCCCAGATCGTTTTCAGAGACCGGGATCACCTCAACCTCGATGCCGGTTTCGGCGGTGAAGTCGGCGGCCATGGCTTCCTGCCGCGCCAGGCGCTCGGGCTGTTCTTCGGTCGTCCAGAAGCGGATCGTCTCTTGCGCTTGGGCGACCGATACGAAGGCCAGCGTCGAGGCTGCGGCCATCAGCGCCAAGCGTCCAGGGGTTTTTACCAACATAAAAGTTCCTCCCGTTGGTGGTTTAGTCAGGCAAGTTCGCGGGCCGGGTCTGTGCCCGGTATCGCAAGGGTAAACTGGTCCGAGGCGCGCGCGATCAGCGTCGCGGGCACGGTCATGCGCAAATCTTCGGGCGCGGCACCGCGAATGCGTGCAATCAGCATTTCGGCCAAGCGGCGGCCTGCGGCGCGGTTATCGACGGCAAAGGTGGTCAGCGGCGGATCAGCGGTCGCAGCTTCGGGGATGCCGTCATAGGCGATCAGCGCCAAATCCTTGCCCACAACGCGCCCGGCCTGATCGGCGGCGCGATAGGCCCCCAGCGCGGCCAGGTCCAACGCGCAGACAATGGCCGTGGGCGGGTTCGGCAGGTCGAGCAGCGCCAAGGCGGCCACCTGGCCCTGCGGCATCGAAACGGCCCCTTGGCCAATCAGCTCAGGGTCATGGGGCAGACCGGCGGCGGTCAGACCATCCAGGAACCCTTGGTGGCGCAGTTTGGAGTAGTAATAGCGCTCGGCCCCGTTGATGAAGGCAATGCGCTGATGACCCTGGCGGGCAAGCCGGATCACCGCGTCGCGGATCGCATCTTCGCCCGCGATGTCGAACCAGGCGCAGCCGGTCGGATTTTCGGTGCGGCCATAGAGGATGAAGGGGACATCGCGGTCGCGCAGCAGATCAACGCGCGGATCGCGGGTTTTGGCGCGCGGCAGGATGAAGCCATCGACTTTGCGCTCATCGACCAGACGGGCCAGGGTTTCGACCTCATCCGCCTCATCATTTGCGGTGGCCACCGTCAGCGTCCAGCTTTCGGCCGAGGCTGCGCGGGAAATCCCATCGAGGAAATCGGTCAGAAAGGGTTTGTGCGAGTTCTGCCCACCGGCGTTTAGCACCAGCCCCAAAGCGCGGGCGCGCCCGGTGCGGATCGCCTGGGCCTGGGCCAGCGGGCGGTAGCCCATCCGGTCGGCGGTGCGGCGCACTTTCAGGCGCGTGCCCTCGGCGATATCGGGATAGCCATTCAAGGCCCGGCTGACCGTGCCCTTGGTCAGACCCAGAGCGCTCGCGACATCGCTGATGGTCGCACGCGATCTGTTCCCCGGTATGGACCGATTGCCGTTCATAAATGCCTCCCCGACTCAGAAACTTTCTTCCGAAACCGGTTTCGGCAAGAGATTTTTACAAAGGGGCACGGGAAATCATCGCGGGGCGCGGCTAGGCTTTGGCCAAAACCTCAGTAATTGCACGGGAAATCGTGGCCAAGCAGGCGGGGTCAGAAAAGCGGTGATCCGCGCCTTTCACAAGCTCTAGCCGGATGTCCGCCCCCTCCAAATGGTCGAGCAGACGCAGGGCGACGGACATATCAACATCCAGATCCGCCGTGCCTTGCAGCATCCGAACCGGGGCCGAAACCTGCAACGGGTCGCGCAGGACAAGCTGATGGCGGCCGTCTTCTATCATCCGGCGGGTGATCACCATCGGCTCCCCATATTCCGAGGGCAGGGCCAATTGCCCGGTCTCCATCAGCGTGGCGCGTTCGTCCTCGGACCAACTGCCCCACATGCCGTCTTCGGTGAAATCGGGTGCAGCGGCGATGGTGACCAGCCCCGCCAATCGCTCGGGCCGGCGTTTGGCCATCAACAGGCTGATCCACCCCCCCATGGAGGAGCCGACCAGAACCAAAGGCCCATCGGTCAGCGCCTCAAGCGCGGCGGCGGCATCTTCGGCCCAATCGCCAATGCAGCCTTCGGTGAAGCTGCCGCTGCTTTGGCCATGCCCGGAATAGTCGAACCGCAGAAACGCCTGACCCCGCGCCTTGGCCCAATCCTCCAGAAAGATCGCCTTGGTCCCCGTCATGTCCGAGCGCAGCCCGCCCAGAAACACCACCCAAGGCCCCTGCCCTTCGGTCAGGTGATAGGCCAAGCGGCGCCCGCTTGGCGTGTCCAAATAGGCTGGGTCGGCCATGCTGTCATCCTCCGTTGCCAAGGCGTTTTGCCGTGCGACGCCCTTTGGTGCAATGGCGTTTTCATCTCATTATGTGACTATCTTGTCACGTGACTATCGAATCACATATAAGCACCCCCATGGATGCGATTTTCAAAGCCTTGGGCGACCCAGCCCGCCGGTCCCTGCTCGATAGCCTGCGCGAGAAAGACGGCCAGACGCTGACCGAACTGCAAGAGCAGCTTGATATGACCCGGTTCGGGGTCATGAAGCATTTGAAGGTGTTGGAGGATGCGTCCCTCATCATCACGACCAAGAAGGGGCGGTTCAAATACCACTATCTCAACGCCATCCCCCTTCAGGAGGCGATTGATCGCTGGATTGATCCCTTGCTGGCCAAGCCTGCGGCCCGCGCCGTGATCGACCTGAAATCCCGATTAGAAGGAACTGCCCCCATGACCCATCAGGACACGGCTGTGAAACCGCCCGATTTTGTCCATCAAACCATCATACGCACCACGCCCGAGGCGCTTTGGGAGGCGTTGATCAGCGGTGATGCTACCGAGCATTACTATTTCGACACCCGCATCGAAGGTCAGCCGCTGCCCGGCGAAACCCTGACCTATCGCAGGCCCGATGGCGCCGCGATGCTAAGCTGCAAGGTGATCGAGGCTGACCGACCCAACCGGCTTGAGATGAGCTTTCACCCGCATTTCATAGGCGAGGCCGAGATGCCATCCCGCCATGTCTACCTGATCGACGCGCTGCCCGCCGGCACGCGCCTGACCATCGAGCATTACGATCTGCCGCCCGACATGCAGGACATCCGCGATGGCTGGGTCTTGATCGCCTCGCGCCTGAAAACTTGGCTGGAAACTGGGGAAGAACTGCCCGTTTCGATGCCCGGCAGCGGCAGCTAACGCCCTCGAATGGAAGGAGAATGACCATGCCCGACATCTCAGGCAAACCCGATTACATGCTGACGACCTATATTCGCTGTGCGCCAGAAGCCCTTTGGGAGGCGCTGCGCAGCCACGAAGCGGTGGCGAATTACGACTTTTTGGAACAGACCGCCGAGCGGCGCGGCGATACCTTGGTCTACATGGCGCCCGACGGGACCGAAACACTGCACGCCCGCGAGCTAGAGGCTGAGCCGATGACCCGGCTTGTGACCAGCTTCGAACCCAAATGGGATCCGGACACCAAAGCCTCGACCGTTGTCTATGTGATCGAACAGCAGGGCGATTACTGCAAGCTGACGGTTTCACATCACGGGCTTCAGCATGACCCCTCGGGCGGCACCGCCGACGGGTGGGAGCGCACGATTGCCGGCCTCAAAACCTGGCTGGAAACCGGGACACCCGCCAATTTCGGTGGCGATCACCTGTGGGAGGAACATGAGGCATGAGCCAGACCGCCACCAAACCCGATTTCATGATGCAGACCTATATCCGCTGCACCCGCGATGCGCTTTGGGACGCGCTGACCGACCCCGAGCAGATGGCCGCCTATCATTTCCTATGCCCGCGTGTGACCAAGGAAGGCGACAGATATCACTATCACCGCCCCGATGGCGGCACGATGCTGGTCACACGGTTGATCAAGGCCGATCCCAAAACCCGCATCGAAACCACATTCGAACCAAAATGGGAGGAGGGCATCCCCGCCTCGCGCAGCGTCTATCACCTGCATCAGGAGGCCGATCACATGCGGCTGGTGCTGGAGCATTTCGATCTGCATTTCCCCGTCGTACCTGGCGAAGGGGTGGCCGATGGGTGGGAAAGGCTGCTCTCTGGCCTAAAGACCTATCTCGAAACCGGTGCGGCGGTGCGGTTCAACGAACAGGGGGGCCTGTGATGACCCCGGAACTGTTCTGGCTGACGCTGACCGTGATCTTGGGGGCAACAATGTGGGTGCCCTACATCGTGGGCGTGAACACCACGCCCGTGCCGCAATCCGCCGAAAACCGTCCAATTGACGTTGCGGGCACCGTCCCTTGGGTGCACCGGGCCTGGCGGGCGCATTTGAACCTGTTGGAGCAAATGCTGCCCTTTGCGGTGATTGTGCTGATCGCGCATCTGACGGGGGTGTCGACCGGCATCACGGCCTTTGCGGCGGCAAGCTTCTTTGGTCTGCGCGTGGCCCACGCGGTTTGGATGATCGGTGGCTTTCCGGTTTTGCCGGTGCGCCCAATCATCTTCACGCTTGGGTGGGCCTGCGTTATGGCCATCGCGGTAGAGGTTTTGCGCCTGGCCTAACGCGCTACAACATCAAGGCAATCCCCAGACCGACCAGAAAGGCCAACATGGGGATTGCAATCGCCACCATGAAAATCGGGCCATAGGCCTGTTTGTGCGTCAGCCCCGCGATGTTCAATAGCGTGATGACCGCACCGTTATGGGGCAAAGCATCAAGCGCACCGGTTGCCAGAGAGGTGATGCGGTGCAACAGCGCCGGGTCGATGTTTTCGGCTTGCGCGGCCTCAAGATAGGTGTCGCCCAGTGCATCCAAGGCAATCGTCATCCCGCCCGAAGCCGATCCTGTGATCCCCGACAGGATCAGAGAGGATATCGCCAGCCCCAGGATTGGCCCGCCGGGGATGGCATCGATGCCTTCACGCAAAAGCGCAAAGGCGGGCAGCGCTGCGATTACCGCGCCGAACCCCACCAGACAGGCCGTGTTAAACAGCGGGACAAGCGCGGCCTCCCCCCCTTTGGTCAGGCTTTGCCGTAACTCTGGCAGGCGCTCGCGGTGCAAGACGATCAACAACACAATGGCACCGATCAGGCTGGCAATCAGCGCCCAAACCCCTGTCACGTCCGACCCGGTGATGCCACCCCAAGCCGGATCGGCCAGATAGCTGGTATCAAAAGCGGGGAAGATCCAGACCGAGAGGAAATAATTCAAAACCAACACCGCCAGGATCGGCAACACGCTGGGCCCAAGCGGTGCCGCCTTGGGCACCGAGGACAGGCCCGCCGCGCCAGGCAGCGGAATGGGCTCCATCCGTCTTGCAGCCCAATGGCAATAGGCCAGGCCAACACCACCCATGATCAGGCCAGCAATCACCCCGATCCCAGGTGCGGCAAAAAGTGTGGTGCCGAAATAGGGCATTGGAATCGCGTTTTGGATCGCGGGCGTGCCGGGCAGGGCCGTCATTGTGAAGGTGAAAGCGCCCAGCGCGATGGCGGCCGGGATGATTTGCATCGGCAGCCGCGCGGCGGAAAAAAGCGCCACGGCCAGGGGGAAGACGGCAAAAGCCACCACGAAGAGCGACACGCCCCCATAGGTCAGGATCGCACAGGCCATGACCACCGCCAGGATGGCGCGGTTCGCGCCCAGCCGCACGATGATCGCCTCGGCAATCGCGGCGGCGGCACCCGAAACCTCCATCAATTTCCCGAAAATTGCGCCCAGAAAGAACAGTGGGAAGAACGAGATGACGAACCCACCAAGCGCGGGCATGTAGCGTTGGGTCAATGAGGCCAGAACCGGATCGCCCGCCAGCACCGCACCCAAAGCAGCGCAGATCGGGGCCAGGATCATCACCGACAGCCCGCGATAGGCAAGCCAAATCAGCAAAGCGAGGGGGAGGATGAGGGTCGTTAAGATCGGCACTAGCATGTCGCGCAGTCTGCACGCCCCGCGCCCCGGCGCTAGCGGTCAGATGCCGCAGCGCAGCGGCTTGCCGATGCGCACGCGGGATGCGTTGACAAGCCTCGCGCGCTGCCGCATGTAACGCCCATCGACATACCCGCAACCGGGCGTTCCGTGGGCGCCAAACCGACGAGGAGACAAGGCTTATGGCCGATATTTCCCTGACTTTCCCTGATGGCAATGCACGTTCCTATCCCGCTGGCATTACGGCGGCAGAGGTGGCGGCCGATATCTCGACCTCGCTGGGCAAAAAGGCGATCAGCGCGACGGTGAATGACGCGCATTGGGATCTGGCCTGGCCGATTGAGGCCGATGCCAGCATCGCCATTCACACGATGAAAGATGATGCCAAGGCGTTGGAGCTGATCCGGCATGATTTTGCCCATGTCATGGCCCGCGCCGTGCAAGAGATTTGGCCGGATGTGAAGGTCACCATCGGCCCCGTGATCGACAATGGCTGGTATTACGATTTCGACCGGGCCGAGCCGTTTACGCCCGAAGATCTGGGTCAGATCGAAGCCAAGATGAAAGAGATCATCAATGCCCGCGATCCGGTCCGGACCGAGGTTTGGGACCGCGCCCGCGCGGTGGCCCATTACGAGGCTTCGGGCGAACCTTATAAGGTCGAACTGGTCGATATGATCCCCGATGATGGCCAGCCGATCCGCATGTATTGGCATGGTGAGTGGCAGGATTTGTGCCGTGGCCCGCATTTGCAGCATACCGGGCAATTGCCCGCTGACGCGTTCAAGCTGATGAATGTGGCCGCCGCCTATTGGCGCGGTGACAACACGCGGCCCATGTTGCAGCGCATCTATGGCGTCGGTTTTCAGAACCGCCAGCAGCTTAAGGATTATCTGACCTTCCTGGAGGAGGCCGAAAAGCGCGATCACCGCCGCCTGGGTCGCGAAATGGAGCTGTTCCATTTCCAAGAGGAAGCCCCCGGTATGGTGTTCTGGCATCCCAATGGCTGGTCGATCTACCGCGAGTTGGAAGACTATATGCGCCGCCGCCTGACCAAGGCGGGCTATAAAGAAATCAAGACGCCTCAGGTTGTCGACCGCAAGCTGTGGGAGGCCTCGGGCCACTGGGATAAATACCGTGAAAACATGTACATCACGGAAATCGACGAAGAGCATGCGAATGAGAAACGCACCAATGCTCTGAAACCGATGAACTGCCCCTGCCATGTGCAGGTGTTCAACCAGGGCCTGAAATCCTATCGCGATCTGCCGCTGCGCCTGGCCGAGTTCGGCTCGTGCCACCGCTATGAGGCCCATGGCGCGCTGCACGGCCTGATGCGGGTGCGCGGCTTCACCCAGGATGACGCGCATATCTTCTGCACCGAAGACCAGATCGAAAGCGAATGCGCGGCCTTCATCGATCTTTTGTCGGGTATCTATAAAGACGCCGGGTTCGCCAGTTTCGACATCAAGCTTTCGACCCGCCCCGATGTGCGCGTGGGCAGTGATGAGATTTGGGACAAAGCCGAAACCGCGTTGGAAAAGGCCATCCTGTCGATCCGCAATGACTTTGAGGTCGATCCAGGCGAAGGCGCGTTTTACGGGCCGAAGCTGGATTTCAAACTGACCGATGCGATTGGGCGCGAATGGCAATGCGGCACGTTCCAGGCCGATTTCAACCTGCCCGAGCGGCTGGATGCGAGCTATATTGGCGCGGATGGTGAAAAGCACCGCCCGGTGATGTTGCACCGCGCGATCTTGGGCTCGTTCGAGCGTTTCATCGGCATCATGATCGAAAACTACGCCGGCAAGCTGCCCTTCTGGCTGGCCCCGCGCCAGGTGGTCGTCGCCTCCATCGTGTCGGATGCCGATGATTATGTGCATGAGGTGGTGTCAGACCTGTTGGCGCAGGGCATCCGGGCCGAGGCCGACATTCGCAACGAAAAGATCAACTACAAGGTCCGCGAGCATTCGGTGGGCAAAGTGCCCGTGATCCTGGCCATTGGCCGGAAAGAGGTCGAAGACCGCACCGTGACCCTGCGGCGCTTGGGCGAAAAGCAAACCTCGGTCGTGCCGGTTGAGGCGCTGATCCCCGATCTGGTGGCCGAGGGCGTGCCCCCCGATCTGCGCGAAGGCTAAAGCGCAGCCCACCTGGCGCGGGCGGTGAACGGGCCGCCATGAAGAAACAGCTTGCGCCGATGCGGTTCAAAAGCCGCATCGCGCGCGGTTTGGCGCCCGCTCAAGCGGCGGCGCTTAGATAAGCGCCCAGCCCCACCTCAAAAATGCGCCTTTTCCTCATCCGGTTTGCCTGCGGCCAGGGCCAGCACCCCGGCCAAGCCGCAAAACGCGATGGGGAAGATGGTGAAGACGCCGATACCAAAGGCATAGAAGAACCCGCCGGTCGCAACCAAAAGCAGGATGCCCCCCCACAGCGCTCGGGCGCGGGCCATGGCGGCCCCGGCAATCGCCAGCAGCGGGGCGATGATGGCGACGGATTGGTAAAGCGCGGGGTTTTCGACCTGGCTGGCCAGATCCGGTACTTCGCCAAACCAATCGATAAAGGCGACATAGCCATAGACAAAGAACCCGGTGACCATCGCCCAGATCCCGCCGATCAATCCCAAAACCAGTGCCGCGTTGCGCATGTCGTCATCTCCGTCTGCCGTCCCCAGTTGGGCAGATAACCTTGAAACAGTCCCGGCAAAAGGGCGTGGAAACCCGCCTTGGGGGTGAAATATTCCGGGGTTTTCCCACCGGATCGCTTGATCTGCAATGACAAAATCCGGGCTGCGTGGCGACGCCAAACGGACGGTAATAATATGATTTTATTACGCTTTCTATGAAATAGCGCCCCGCGCGCATCCTCACACCGGTCTAACGCATCCTCACGCACGCGTGTCCCACGGCGCTGTGACTGGAATGTCAGCCGCCTGGGGTCGCATTCTATGGGTATCCGCCGCCCAGACGTGGTGGCGCGAATTTATGTTGATGACCCTCAACCCTTCAGGGAGCAAAAATCAGATGACCACCGCAACCAAATCCCTCGCCCTGCTTGGCGCTGTTACCGCTGCTGTTTCCGCCCATGGCGTGGCCCCGGCCGAAGCTCAGGCACAAGAAAAGTGCTTTGGCATCAGCCTGGCTGGCGAAAATGATTGCGCCGCTGGCCCCGGCACCACCTGCGCCGGCACCTCGGACGTGGACTATCAAGGCAATGCCTGGACGCTTGTGCCCGCCGGCACCTGTGGCGACATCGAACTGCCCGATGGCCGCATGGCAGCGACCCTGGATCAGCTGGAAGAGCTTGGCTACATCGCCATCAACCGCGACCTGCCGGAAGATGACGACACGCTGACCGACGAAGTTCTGGCGACCTACATTACGCCCGAAGCCCTGGCCGAAGCCCTGTCGAGCGACAGCTAAGCTTCTGTTAGAGTTGCGCTGCCCCAGCCGTCCCTCGCTTGGGCGGCGCAACCGAAACCTGACGATTTGGACCGATCATGCTAGACGCCTCTCCGCAATCCCACCTGCCCCAATCGGTTGGGATCGGGTACAAAGCGCAGCATTTCCAAGGTCTGATCTCCCATGATGGCCCGGTCACCTGGCTGGAAATTCATGCGGAAAACTACATGGGGGATGGTGGCCGACCGCTGGCGCAGCTGCGCGCCTTGGCCGAACGCTTTCCAATCTCGGTACATGGTGTGGGCCTGTCGATCGGGGCCGAAGGGCCTTTGGATGCCGACCACCTGGCCCGACTGAAACACCTATGCGACTGGCTGCAACCGGCCAGCTTTTCCGAACATTTGGCCTGGTCGACCCATGATGTGGGGTATCTCAACGACCTGCTGCCCCTGCCCTATACCCAAGACACGCTGACACGCGTGGCCGATCATATCGATCAGGTCCAGGAAACCGTTGGTCGGCAAATGCTTTTGGAAAACCCCTCGACCTACCTGGCCTTTGCCGAATCCGAGATGGAGGAGGTCGAATTCCTCCGCACGCTCAGCCAGCGCACCGGCTGCGGGCTGCTTTTGGATGTGAACAACGTCTTTGTCTCGGCCACCAATCAGGGCTACGCGCCGCAGGATTACATCAACGCCTATCCGCTGGACCGCGTGGGTGAGATCCATTTGGGCGGCCATGACGAAGATGAAGATGACCAGGGCCGCCCGCTGTTGATCGATAGCCATGGCGCGGCGGTGGTCGATCCGGTCTGGGCGCTTTACGCCCACACCATTGCACGCGGCGGGGCCCGGCCTACGCTGATCGAATGGGATACCGATGTGCCCCCCTTGCCAACCTTGATTGACGAGGCCACCCGCGCCAGCGCGATCTTGGCCGAGGCGCAGGTGCCCGCATGACCAGCCAGACCGAGTTCACCACCGCGATGCTGGATGCCAGCCGCCCAGCGCCTGATGGGTTGCAGAACCCCTTTGGCGGCCCGGCGGGCAAACGGTTTGACGTGTACCGCAACAATGTCGCCGTCAGCCTGACCGAGGCGTTGGAAACCGGCTTTCCCACGGTGCAGAAACTGGTGGGTGACGACTTCTTCAAGGCCATGGCGGGCCTGTTCCTGCGCGCCCACCCGCCCGAAGACCCGCGTCTGGCCACCTATGGCGGCAAATTTCCGGGCTTTCTGGCGGGGTTCGACAAGGTCGCGCACCTGCCCTATCTGCCCGATGTCGCGCGGCTGGATCTGGGGTTGCGGCAATCCTATCACGCCGCCGACGTCACCGCCTTGAACGTGGCGGGCCATGACCCGGCGGATGTGATGGAACTGCGCCCACGCCTGGCCCCCGCCACGCTGGTCTTTTCCTCGCGCTTTCCGGTTTATGACATCTGGCGCTACAACGCCGAACCCGGCGCGCCGAAACCCAAACCCGGTCCCCAGGATGTGCTGATCACCCGCCCCGGCTTTGACCCCAAACCGCATCTTTTGCCCGAAGGCGGCTTTCCCCTGGCTCGCCATTTGAAAGGCAAACTCACCCTGGCCGAGGCCATGACGGCAACCCTGGCCATTTCCCCGCAGGCCGATGTGTCGGCCTTGCTTAGCCTCTTTCTGACCACCGGCGCCCTGACGCTCGACCCCGCTTAAAGGACCAAACCCATGCGTGCCCTCATCTCACTCCATGATCGCGTTTTCGATGCGCTCGAAGCCAAGATCGCCCCCGCCTTGATGCCCACCCTGGCCCGCTTCGTCTTTGCCGCGACGCTGATGGTTTATTACTGGAACGCGGGCCTGACCAAGCTGGGCGACGGCTTTTTCGGTTTCATCAATCTCAGCTTCGGGGCCTATACCCAGATCACGCCGCGCATCTTTGATGCGGTGGGCTATGACCCGTCGCAGCTGGGCCTGTTCCCAAAACTGATCGCACTGGCGGGCACCTGGGCCGAGTTCATCTTGCCCGCGCTGGTGCTGATCGGCCTTTTCAGCCGCTTGGCGGCGCTGGGCATGATCGGCGTGGTCTTTGTGCAAAGCTATGTCGATATTGTCGGCCACCATGCTGATGCCACCACGATTGGCAGCTGGTTCGACCGCATCCCCGATTCCGCGATCCTGGACCAGCGCGCCTTCTGGGTCTTTGTGCTGTTGGTGATCGTGCTGCGCGGCGGTGGGCCGCTATCGGTCGATGCGCTGCTGCGCAAACGTCAGAGCAGCGCGGCCTGAACCGTCGCATCCCAACCCAGATACAAAACCTGCCCGGTGTCGATCACCGGGCGCTTCATCAACGCAGGATGCGCGGCCAATAACGCCTCGGGCGGCGCGGCGCGGTCTTCCTCCGACAATCCGCGCCAGGTGGTGGAGCGGCGGTTGACCAACGCCTCGCCAAATGCCGCCAGAAACCGGGCGCGGGTCTCCGCATCCAAGGGCGTGGCACGAATATCGATCAGCGCCACCTCCCGGCCCGCCGCGGTTAATTCCTTAACGGCCTTTCGGCAGGTATCGCAGTTTTTCAACCCATAGATGTGCATTTCGGCGTAATCTCCCGCATTCCGCGCAAATTCTTGGCAAAGCCCCGCCTGTTACAGGCGTTTTACTTGTAATTCGCAAATACAACGCCATCCTTTTCAATGTGAAGCAGGTTGTGCCTGTGAACCGGCCCCGACTGAGAAGCCAGAATAATGGTCACTTTCCTCCCTGCGGCACCACACCGCCGCATCCCCGTGGGCGGGACTGGAGACTTGAAGAGGAAAGACCGATGCCCACCGGCACCGTGAAATGGTTCAACACCACCAAAGGCTTTGGATTTATCGCCCCCGATGATGGTGGCAAGGACGTGTTTGTCCATATTTCTGCCGTTGAACGCGCAGGCATGACCGGCCTGCCCGACAATATGAAAATCAGCTATGAGCTGCGCGAAGGCCGTGATGGCCGCTCATCGGCTGTGGAACTGGTCAAGCTCTAACCGCGCCAAAGCCAGGGCGGAATTTCTGCACCGCAGCATTTTTCCGCATCCCCGCTTAAATACCAAGCAAATGATAGGGATCGGGGCGCAAATCCCAACGCGCCGATCCCGATTTGCCCGCAAAACACCCGTTTTCCGGTAGCCTGATCCCACAACAATCCATGGGAGGTGCCGGTCGCTGAACTGCGGCGCGCCATCCCTGGCCGCCCCCGCCCCCTTGCGCGAACCCGAGCACCGCCCGCAGTCGGACGGAGCAGACCATGCCGGAATTCCTCGCGCTTCTTGCCAATCTCTACCTTTGTGACGCGATCCTGGATATTCGCCATTTCACCATGCAGGAGGTCATGTCCTGCAGCCAAAGCAGCCAGGCCGTGCATAGCTATTTCGCCCCCGTGTTCGACTTAGCGCCCGAAGGCTCGGCGGCGCGCGATCAACAAATGGCCGCCGCCCTGGTCGCCTTCCAAGCCTGGGAGGCGGCGAACCCCGATCTGGTCACCGATATGCAAGCCGCCGCCTGGCTCTCGGCGCGCCGCACCGGATCGGTGATCATGTGGTGAGTGGCGGCATGCGGCCCCACGCTTACGCAAATGTGACGGCCCAGCCCCCCGCCCCACGCTTGACAGGTCCGGCCCGCCCGGCCTCTGCTAGCTGGAAAGGAGCAACTTGATGGGCGAATTCCTCGCACTCCTTCTGACCTACTACACCTGCGACGCCGCCGCGCAGATGCAAGAACCCCTGGGCGGCCAACGCCTGGCCTGCGTTGAGACCTATGAAGAGGTCAAAAGCTACTTTGCCCCCCTGGAGGAAGCCCCCTACGGCACCGCCGCCTATGGCGCGCAACGCATCGAAACCTACCGCGCCTTTAGCGCCTGGGAGGCGGAAAATGCCGAGATGGTGGCAGAGTTGCGGGCGCAAGCGGCGGAGCGCGCGGCGGGGGAGTAATCAGCCCGCCCATCGCCGACCCGCGGGGTGGCGAAACCACCTTGGATCAGCGCGATTTATGGCGGCGTGTCAGGATACGCTCGAACCGCCGCGCCAACGTCAACCAATCGCCGCCCCGGGGGGCCGGTCGGCGATGGGCCGGCGTCCGTTGGACGCTATTCGGCCTTGGAGATGAGAAAGAACGGAGGGCAGCGGCCGACCTGGAGGCCGCGTCCGGGACGGGTGGTCAGCTCGGGCGTTTCAAAGCATCAGCGTCGCGCGCGTGGTGCGTGACATCGCCAAAGCGGCCTCCGGGGGGAGGTCGGCCGCTGCCCGGCGAGGCCGGGTGGTGTAAGTCGGCAATGGCGCCCATGGATCGGTTGGCCATCCGGTCGGTTGGTGGTTTAGCAGTACTATCCATATACCCCAATCTAGCTAGGCCTCAGCCACCGACAATTGGACAGTTTCAACTCCTTCCGGTGTATTCTTGATGGAACGAATTGCCTCTTCACCTTCGAAAACCCTGTACCACGCCCCATGCAAATCAGACGCTGATCGCGCAACTACTTCATCCGAATATTTTACAATAAGTCCATTTATTCTTTTCATATCATCAGCACTTAGATGATGTACGCCATCGGACGGGGAGGTGCTTACAATTCCAACCATCAGAGATGGATCGAGTACGGTATAAATATCCATGGCACCATACTCCGATTGCCAGTTGCCGTTCTCGTCTTGAAACCATTTTTTTCTTTGTAAAAGAGAGGGCTGGTTTCCCAGAATAAATGATTGAACCCCTGGCTGCGGAGTCAAAAGCAAGACACGGCGTTCTTTGCTTAAAGCATTCACAAATACAGATATGTCAAAAGTTGCGGCGTAAGCCCTAATCTCTGACTCGGTCGCTTGGTGTACTGATAGCTTACTTCGTTTGATTGCAGACATCGCCCTTGGTCGCAATTTCAGACCTAGTTTCACAAGCCACTTGGCGACCCTGTACTTCCAATGATTTGTAGCCCACTCGACAAACTGAGGGTTTCTCAGAAGCAAACGAACCGATAAGCGAATTAGGTACTCTCTTTCAGTCTGATCGAGGCGGGTTACTCCAGAACGCGAAATCCCGCTTATCAAATCGTCAATAAAGCCTGTAAGACGATTTTCGTGATCGACTTGCAGTTCGGTTTCGGCGGAAACATCACGTGTTCCGTCGCTCCGCCATCTTGAGTAAAGGTGGTCGACATAGAAGATGGAATTCGGGTTGGACCGCTCTTTTAACTGTAGAGACGACGCGTCAAAGAGCCTCACACCTTTTCCGGCCCGGAACCTGGCTATGAGTGCCTTAGGGACGAAGTGATTGCGTTTATTCTTGGGGATCTTCTCGTACTCCAAACACCCCCTCAAACTCCCGCCACTCGCCTTTGCTCATCCCACTCGTCTCCTGGGTCACAACCTCACCCGCCAGCCGCCGCTTCAACACCTCAACGCCCTTGCCGCTCAATTGCACGCCGCCCATCCGGTAATCCTCGAACGCGCCATAGGCGGCCGGCACCCAATCCTTCACCATCTCGGCAATCGCGTCGGCATAGACCCGGATCTCGTATTGCGCATGGGCATCCGCCCGCAGCCGCAGGAAGTGGAACAGATTGTGCAAATCCACCTTCCAATACCATTGCGTATAGACATTGGCGGGCAGGTTCATCCGCGCCAGTTCCCGCGCCAGGCCCTGCTGCCCTTCCTGGCTCAGCATCTCTTCGTAATGGTCATAGGCCCGCGCGCTGTCGGCTTTCAGCACCTCCAACACGCGCGAGGCTTCGGCCCCTTGCAGCACCTCGCCCCGGCCTTGGTTGTTGACCGTCGATTGCGCCGCCAACTGTTCGGGCGCGGGAATGTAAAACTCCCGATCCAGGATCGAATAGCGCGCAGAATACTCATTCACATTCGCCGTGCGGTGCCGGATCCATTGCCGCGCCACAAAGACCGGCAGTTTCACATGCAGCTTGATCTCGCACATCTCGAATGGGGTCGAATGCCAGTGCCGCATCAGATAGCGGATCAACCCACTGTCATCGCGCGCCTTTTTCGTGCCCGCCCCATAGCTGACGCGCGCCGCCTGCACGATGGCCGCATCATCGCCCATATAGTCGATCACCCGGACAAAGCCGTGATCCAGCACCTCGCGCGCCTTATAAAGATGCGCCTCCATGCCCGGGCTGACCGCGCGCAAGGTGGGCTGCGGCGCGCCGCGCGCCTCTTCGATTTCGGCCAATTGGTCGGGGGTTAGCGGCATGTGGGCGCTCCTCTCGCGTCATGAATCGTCTCTCGCGCCGCAACATCTTGCCCCAGGCACGCCCCAAACCGCAAGATAAAGCCCCAATTCCTCCCCCCGCTTACCCACAGGAAATTTACGCCCAAGGGCTGTCATCCGCCGGTCACCGCGCTAGGCTAGTCTACACCAGGGGTTTATCAGGAGGGTCCGCGCCATGAGCATCGAGTTTTATCACACCATGGTCCGGGTGCTGGATTTGGAGAAATCCATGGCCTTTTACGAGCTTTTGGGCCTGCAGGAGGCACGCCGCCATGAAAGCGAACAGGGCCGGTTCACCCTGGTCTTCCTGGGCGGCCCGGGTGAGGAAGCGCGGCTGGAGCTGACCTATAATTGGGATGGCGACGAAGGCCTGCCTTCGGATAGCCGCCATTTCGGCCATCTCGCCTTCCGCGTCGATAATATCTACGAAACCTGCCAGCACCTGATGGAAAACGGCGTGACCATCAACCGCCCACCGCGCGACGGGCATATGGCCTTTGTCCGCTCGCCCGACAATGTGTCGATCGAGCTTCTGCAAAAGGGTGGGGCGCTGGCCCCAGCCGAACCCTGGGCCTCGATGGAAAACACCGGGCATTGGTAAGGGCCGCGCGCCATATCGCCCTGGCCAGCGCGCTGCTGGCCGCGCCCGTGGCCGCGCAGGAGCAATGCCGCCTGGCGCTGCAATTGGGCCTGGATGTTTCCGCCTCGGTCGATGCCGCCGAATACCAGTTGCAGTTGTCGGGGCTGGCCTCGGCCCTATTGGATGAGGCTGTCGTCTCGGGCTTTCTCGACGGCCCCGGCCCCGTGGCGCTGTCGATCTTCGAATGGTCCGGGCGCTTTCAGCAGGATGTGATTGTCGATTGGGTTCTGATCGAATCCGAGGAGGATCTGACCCGCATCGCCGAGCGCATCTTGCGCGCCACCCGCACGCATCAAGATTTCCCCACCGCCATCGGATACGCGCTTGGCTTTGCCGCCACCCGGTTTGACGATGCGCCGCCCTGCCTGTTCCAAACCCTCGATATCTCGGGCGACGGTCAGAACAATGACGGCTTCCCGCCCGAGGCCGCGTATCAACATTTCAACTTCGACAATATCACCGTGAACGGGCTGGCCATCGGCGGTGCCTCGCGCCGGATCGAGGATTATTACGAGGCCGAGGTCATCCGCGGCCCCGGCGCCTTTGTCGAATACGCGCTGAACCACGATGATTTCGCCGAAACCATGCGCCGCAAATTGGAACGCGAGCTGCGCGTGCTGATCCTGGGCGACCTGGCCCTGCCCACCGGCCAATTGCCCGCAACCCTGCCAGAGATGCGCGCCCTGCCCTAAGCGACCGTGACGCGGCCAACGCGTTAGTCCCCGTCGGCTTTAGGCTCCGCCCGTTCGCACCTTGATCCGTCCACCGGACGGATCATCCGCTACGCGGCATCGGTGCTCACTCTCTGTTTCAAAAATATCCCCGCCGGAGGCATCCGAAATCAGCCAAAGGCGCCAAGTGCAAATCGGCGCGCGACGCCCGCCAAACGCAGCCCAAGCGCGCGCCCGATGGCTCCAAAGGGGCCTGAGGGCGCGCGCCACCCCCCCCGGCACAAAGGTCAGATCGGCAGCAAGGCCACGCCCACCCGGCGCCCCTCACTCAACAGCACATTATAGGTCCGGCAAGCCGCAGGCGTGGCCATCGCCTCCACCCCCAGACCCGCCGCCTCCAAGCGCTTGCGCAGTTCGGGCGGCGCATGGGCGATCTCTGCCCCCGTGCCCAAAAACAGCACGTCGATTTCGGCCGCTGCCGCCTCCAGCGGCGCAGCATCCTCGTACCCGCCCCAGGCTGTCACGCCGCTTGGCAGAACCAAAACCGCCCCTTGCACCAGCTCGCCAGCGACGCGGAAAAACCCCGGCCCGTAACCGTCAATCGGGCGGCTGTCGTCAAACTGCACCTCATTGATCCGCATATTCGCCCTTTCTCATCCCCAAATCGGCAACCCGGCAAGACCGGCCAAGCCGATCAACACATACGCAAAGCCTTTGTAAAACGCCGCCCAATCCGGGTTAAAGACCCATGTGCCCAGGGCCGTGCCGACCCCATAGGGCAACAGCAAAATCACCCCCAGCCACAACGCCTGCGGCGGCAACATCCCTTGCAGCCAAAGCTGCGGCAAAAAGCTGAGCGAAGTGATGGTCAGAAACGAAGCCAGATTGCCCCGCGTCACCGCCACCGGCTGGTCCGAACCCAGATTGAACAGGATCACCGGCGGTCCGTTCAAGCCGGTCGATCCGCCCGTGATTCCCGCCAAGGCCCCAACGCCCGCGCGCAGGCGCCAGCCCCCGCGCAGGGGCACTTTCCACCCCGCCAAAAGCGCGGCCAGCGTCAGCAGCGTCAACACGCTGACCGCTGTGCGGATCGTCAGTTCGGGCGCAAAGCGCAGCAGCAACACCCCCAATGGCGTGAATAGCAAACACATCCCGATCATCACGGCGACGGTGGGCTTATTGGCCGCGCGCAACGCCCCCGGCAAAACCGTGACCATCGACGCCAGCGATGACATCGAAAATGCCGCCACCGCAATCGCGGGGGGCAAAAAGATCACCGCCAATGGCATGAAAATCAGCGCCGCGCCAAAGCCCGCAAAGCCATAGGCCAGACCGGCCAGCAAGGCCGCCCCCATCACCCAAACCAGCCCTGGTTCCGCCAGGGCCGTCAGCAGGGCCTCAGGCATCTATATTCGCAAACTGCGTGCCGGATTTGTTGTCAGGTTTCGACCAATCGCGTTTCACCCCGATCATCAGAACCACGTTCTTGGCCACATAGATCGACGAATAGGTGCCCACGATCACGCCCCAGAAAATCGCGAAAACAAAGCCGCGGATCACATCGCCGCCCAGGATCAGCAGCGCGGCCAGCGCCAGCAGGGTCGTGCCGCTGGTCATCAAGGTCCGGCTCAGCGTTTCATTGGCGCTTAGGTTCATCACATCACGCAGCGCGCGTTGCTTATACTTGATCAGGTTCTCGCGCAGCCGGTCGAAGATCACCACCGTGTCGTTGATCGAATAGCCCACAATGGTCAAAAGCGCCGCGATGGTCGCCAGGTCAAACCGGATTTGCAGAAGCGAAAACACCCCGATTGTCAGCACAATGTCATGGATCAGCGCTGCCACCGCGCCGACCGAAAACTGCCATTCAAAGCGCAACCAGATATAGACCAGGATCGCCCCCAGCGAGGCCAGAACCGCGATCAGCGCCGTGGTGATCAACTCGCCCGACACTTTTGGGCCCACCGATTCCACGCTGGGGAAACTCATCGCCGGGTAAACCGTGCGCAACGCCTCTTGCACGGCGGCCACGGTTTCGGGTGTCACGCTTTCCTGGCCCTCTTGGGCCTGAATGCGGATCATCGCCACATGCTGATCGGCGGCAAAGGTCGGGTCGAACACCTCGGTGATCGACACATCCCCCAGATCCAGCACCGCCAGCGCTTCGCGATATTCGCCCACATCCACCGCTTCGGACGCCTCGGTGCGGATCGTCGTGCCGCCCAGGAAATCGATGCCGAAATTCAGCCCCACGGTCAGCCAGATCGCAATCGAGGCGATCATCATCACAATCGACGCGCCAAAGGTGACGCGGGCATATTTGAAGAAATCGAAGCTTGTCTTTTCGGGGACCAAACGCAGCCGCATCTTACACCTCGATCTTTTTGGGGCGACGCCGGTCAAACCAGGTCACGATGAACAGCCGCGTCACATAAATCGCCGTGAAGACCGAGGTCAGGATCCCGATCCCCAGCGTGACCGAGAAGCCGCGAACCGGCCCCGAGCCCAGGGCAAACAGGATGATGGCGATGATAAAGGTCGTCAGGTTGGCGTCGATAATCGCACTCAGCGCGCGGGAATAGCCCAGCTCAATCGCGCGGGCCGGGCCTTTGGCGGTGCGCAACTCCTCGCGGATGCGCTCAAAGACCAGCACATTGGCATCGACCGCCATCCCGATGGTCAGGACGATCCCGGCAATCCCAGGCAAGGTCAGCGTGGCACCGATCAGGCTCAACACCCCAAAGATCAGCCCCACATTCAGGATCAGCGCGACCGAGGCGAAAACCCCAAACAGCCCATAGCTCGCCATCATAAAGATCAGCACGGCGGCAAAGGCGACCAGGGCCGCGCGTTCGCCCGCGGCGATGCTATCCGCGCCCAGTTCCGGGCCGATGGTGCGCTCTTCCAAAAACACCATCTCGGCGGGCAACGCACCTGCGCGCAGCAACACGGCCAATTCGGTCGATTCCTCGACGGTGAAATTCCCGGTGATCTGGCCCGAGCCGCCGGTGATCGCCTGGCGGATCACGGGGGCGGAGATCACTTCTTCATCCAGCACAATCGCAAAAGGCGCGCCAACATTGGCCGCCGTATATTCGCCAAAGGCCCGCGCGCCCGTCGGGTTAAAGCGGAAGGTCACCGCCGGCACCCCGGTCTGCTGGTCAAAGGCCGGCTGACTGTCGACCAGATCATCCCCGGTGACCACCGGCGTCTGTTCCAGGATGTAAAACACCCCAGCCTCATCCATCGAGGGCAACAGGATTTGCCGTGCCTCGATATTCGCCTCCGGGTCGGTCTCGGTACCGATCACCGGGTGAAAGGTCAGCCGCGCGGTGGTGCCGATCAGGTCTTTCAATTCTTGCGCCGATCCAATGCCCGGCACCTGGATCAGGATGCGATCCGCGCCCTGGCGCTGAATGGTGGGCTCCCGCGTGCCGGCCTCATCGACGCGGCGGCGCACGATCTCGACCGATTGCTGCATCGTGCGGTCATCGGTGGCTTGGCGTTCGGCCTCGCTCAGCGTTACGATCAGCATGTCATTATTGCCGCTGACATCCAGCGTCGGCGCGCCAATCCCGGTCAGGCTGACCACCGGCTGCGCCAAGGCCCGCACGGCGGCAACCGCGGCGGGCATACCCTCGGGCTGGCTGATACGCACGCGCAGCTCGCCAATCGGGGCATCCTGACGGCGGATCGTGCCGACCTCTTCCCGCACCTCGCGCAGGGCATCGCGGATATCGGGCCAAAGCGCATCCATCCGCGCCTCATAGACATCGCCCACCTGAACCTCGGCCAGCAAATGCGCCCCGCCGCGCAGATCCAGCCCCAGATTCACCAGGGTCGAGGGTAAGAAGCCCGGCCACCCAGCCCGATCCGCCTCAAGCGCATCTGTCGTCACACCCGTCGCTTCGATCGTGGCCACGGCATCATTGTGCCGCTCCACCGTGCCGTAAAAGAAATTCGGCATCGCAAAGGAGACGCCTGCCAGCAGGACAAGGATAATAACCAGCCGGTTCCAAAGCGGGATTTGCAGCATTCAAAGGCCCCTCGGCACGCGCGTCAGACAATCGGCAAGGCCGCGCAGCCCCACCGGATCAAGCTTGGATCAGGCGTCGTCAGCCGGTTCCGTTTTCGAGCGGACTTGCGCAATCGTCGGGCGCACCACGCGCACCTTCACGCCGCTGGCCAGCTCAACCTCAACCTCGGCATCGTCTTTGACCTTGGTGATCTTCCCGATCAAGCCGCCCTGGGTCACAACCTCGTCACCCCGGCGCAGCGCCTCTACCATCGCCTGATGCTCTTTCACCTTTTTCTGCTGCGGGCGGATCAGCAGGAAATACATGATCACGAAGATCAGGATCAGGGGGACAAACTGGGCAAATGCTTCCATGGTCGGGCGGGTCCTTTTCGGGCGGTGCGGGGCCAGCGCGGACCCCTGTCTCTCAAACTCGGGCGTTTCTACGGGCGCACCCGCGCGAAGGCAAGGCAAGCCTGCACCCCAGATGGGCCCTTCCCCCCGCATCACAAGGGGCACGCGCGCCAAACCCCCGCCGCGCTTCCCTTCCCCACACGATCCCGCGCGTCATCTTTCCAAACATACGCAACCCCACAAACGGCCCCAGGGCGCGCCACCAACCCCCTTGGCGCATCCCCTGAACTAAGGTTTGATACAGGCGAGTTTTTCAGAACGTAGCGATTTCTCCGGTGACCCAGACCAGCACAGACATCACCATCCCCCTCTCGCCCGAGACTGTGGCGGTCATCGGCAGCCTGCTGCTGCTCCTCATCGCGTCTTACCTTGTCTTCCGCGCCATGCCGTCGGACGCGGCCAAACCGAAATCCTGGCGGCAACGGTTCGAAGACGGTTGGGGCCTGCGCATCAAAGACCCCTTGGCCGCCGCGCTTTTGGTCGTGGTCCTGTTTGGCTACGCGATGATCTTCCTCTTCGCGCTGCTCATCAGCCTGCGCCTCATGGTGCAATTGCTTTTTGGCCTTGATCTCGACCTGCCCGCCGCCGCCGACCCCAACGCATCCGAAAACCCGGCAAGCCCTGGCCTACCCTTCGGCCTCGCCGCGCTGCTCGCCGCGATCCTGGGTGCGCCGTTCATCATCTGGCGCTCGCAGGTTGCCGCCAAACAAGCCGCCATCGCGGAAGAGGCGCTCTTCAACGACAAAATCAACGCCGCTGCTTCCGATCTGGCGGCCAGACGACAGGTGACCCGCATCCTCAATGAAGGGGAACCCACTGAGACCATCCTCACAGAATGGAAAGACGATCTCGTCACCCGCGCCGCCGCCATTGACCGATTAGAGGGTCTGGCCAAAGAACGGGCCGACATCGCCCCCCGCATCGCGCGGATGCTATCGACCTATGTGCAGGAACTTAGTCGTGAGCATCCAGCGGAGGAACCGCCCAACGGTGCTTCGCCGGTTGAGTTGAAGGACTGGGCGACAGGTCTTTCGGCCAAAAAACGCCCCGACATGGAACGTGCCGTACAAAGCCTCGGCCGGATCAATCCGTCCAACAAAGAAGCGCGTAAATCATTCGATCCACAAAACATCGACCTACGCGGATGCAATCTTCAAGGTTTCGACCTCAGTGGTCTCGAATACTCAGGAATGCGAGCGGGCAGATCACGTTTCGAAGGAAGCGTCCTTTTTGACACTAACCTGGCTGGAGCGAGCGCTGAGCTCGCCAACTTCGGCGGCGCTGATGTAATTGGATGCGACGCACGAGGGGCTGATTTTGCTCAATGCGACCTATCGGCCGCTTCGCTCTACGCAACAGATTTCTCCTGCGCGCGATTGATCGGCGCAAATCTTGCATTAACCAAGCTTGCTGGCGCCGACTTCACGGGTGCAGATCTAAGACATATCAAAACCGGGCCTGCCGCAGCGCCAAAAAACGGAAACTTCACCGGCGCTGCAATTATGGGTTTTGAGGCTTTACAGATACTACGCGGGCGCTGGAACGACGTGATGGCAGCAGGCTTTTCATCTCAGCAAGCGGCCTTCCCCGGGGAAGAGTTTCCTAAGCATTGGGTCTTAGATGAATTCTACACTGATGATTTCCATGACCAATGGCGCACCTGGGCCGCCACGCTGGACCCACCCGTCACCATCGCCCCCGACTACCGCCGCGACTAAGCGCCAGCGCACCAATCAACCGCACGCCCGCCCCAACCCTGCGCAAATCGCGTATGCACGGGCTGTGTACGGCCTGTGTACGCAAATCACACACGCGCCCTGGGCTCCGCCGGTTCGCGTCTCACGCGCGCCATTGGCGCCCTTGCCGAGCTCGCGCTCGGATCGACGCGCACCCCCTTCCCCCCTCTCGCCGCCTCTGGCATACCCCCGCCCAAGACGACCCGCCCAAAGGCCAGACCCATGCACGATATCCGCGCCATCCGCGACAACCCCGCCGCTTTCGACGCCGCCCTGGCCCGCCGGGGGCTGGACCCGCAATCGCCCGCCATTCTGGCCCTCGACGAAGACCGCCGCGCCTGCATTTCCAAGGCCGAAGCCGCCCTGGCCGACCGCAACGCCGCCTCGAAAGAGGTGGGCCGCGCCAAGGCCAGCGGGGATGAGGCCGAATTTGACCGCCTCCGCGCCTTAGTCGCTGAAAAGAAAGCCGAAATCGCCACGTTGGAGGAGCAGGCAAAGGCCAAAGATGCCGCCCTGCAAGAGGCGCTGGCCGGTCTGCCCAACCTGCCGTATGACGACATCCCCGACGGCGAAGACGAAGACGACAATGAAGAAATCCACCGCTGGGGCGAACCCGCCAGCTTCGATTTCACGCCGCTCGAACATTACGATCTGCCGTCGGTCAAACCCTCGATGGATTTTGAAACCGCCGCCAAGCTTTCCGGCGCGCGCTTTGTGCTGCTATCGGGTGCGGTCGCGCGTCTGCACCGGGCGCTCGCGCAATTTATGCTGGATATTCATACACTTGAAAACGGCCTGACCGAGGTGAACGCCCCCGTCCTGGTCCACGACGACATCATGTATGGCACCGGCCAACTGCCGAAATTCGGCGAAGACAGCTATCAAACCACCAATGGCTGGTGGCTGATCCCCACATCCGAGGTCAGCCTGACCAATATCGTCAACAACATGATTGTCGAGGAAAGCTACCTGCCCCGCCGCTACACCGCCCATTCGCTCTGCTTCCGCTCCGAAGCCGGCAGCGCGGGCCGCGACACGGCGGGCATGTTGCGCCAGCACCAGTTTGAGAAGGTCGAGATGGTCTCGGTCACCCATCCCGACCACTCCGACGACGAACAAAAACGCATGCTGCGCTGTGCCGAGGATATCCTCGAACGCCTCGGCATCCCCTATCGCACGGTGGTGCTCTGCACCGGCGATATGGGCTTTGGCGCGCGCCGCACCTACGATATCGAAGCCTGGCTGCCGGGCCAGAACACCTATCGCGAAATCAGCTCGGTCTCGACCTGTGGCGATTTCCAGGCCCGCCGCATGAACGCCCGCTACCGCCCCGAAGGCGGCGGCAAGCCTGAATTCCTGCATACGCTGAACGGCTCGGGCCTTGCCGTGGGCCGCTGCCTGATCGCGGTGCTGGAAAACGGGCAGCAGGCCGATGGCTCGGTGCATCTGCCGCAAGCGCTGCACCCCTATCTGCACGGCAAAACCCGTATCGACGCAGGGGGCCAGCTTGTCTGATCTCGAACAGCCAGACGACCCAGGCGACAACGCCAAACTCAAGGCGGTGCTGGTCATGGTGGCCACCATCGCCTTTGCGATGTCGCCCTTCCTGTCTGACCCGTTCAGCGGCTTTAACCCCGAACAATTGGCGGTTCCGATCACCGATCCCCCGATCCAGCCCGCAGGCTATGCGTTTTCGATTTGGGGGCTAATCTATCTCTGGCTTCTGGGCAGCGCCGGATTTGGCCTGATCAAACGCGATACCGATATGGATTGGGATCGCGGGCGCTGGGCGCTTTTGATCAGCGTGGCCTTGGGCGCCTCTTGGATTTCCATCGCCCTGCGCCTTCCGGGGCTCGCCACCGCGATGATCTGGGTGATGGCGGCGGGCGCGATCCTGGCACTCCTGCAAAGCCCGGCTAAAGACCGCGCGTGGAACGCCCTGCCGCTCGGGCTTTATGCCGGTTGGCTGACAGCGGCCAGTTGCGTGGCGCTGGCCACAATCTCCATGGGCGCGGGCCTACTCAGCCCCATGGTCGCAAGCTGGCTGGGCCTGGCCCTGGCGCTCGCCATCGCGGTCCCACTGACCCAGCGCACCCGCATCCCCACCTATCCCGCGGCCGTGGCCTGGGCGCTGATTGGCATCACATTGGCCAATACCGGCGCCGCGCCCGTCTTTGCCGGCGCCGCCGCACTTGGGGCCGCGGGTATGATCTGGCTGACCGTCACGGCCCTGCGCCCCAATCGCTGAGGCCACGGCAACCCCAGGCGCGGCCCACCCCCTTCATCTTTCCCAAAATACGCCCCGCCCGACCTTTCACTGGGTACCCCGCAGGGCCAGCGCCACGCGCATACCCAAGGCACCGGAAAACGCACGTTTTCCGCCCCGTTTTCGCGCGAAAAACGGGGCCTCCCTCAACAGACCCGCGCCAAACCCCGCCCATGGCTTGCCGACGGGCAAGGGCCGGGCTACACGCAAGAAACGCCCTCTCAACCCGGAAAGCACAGCCTCCCATGCGCATCCTCATCACCAATGACGACGGTATCAACGCCCCGGGGCTGGAGGTGCTGCACGCCATCGCCAGCGAGGTCGCGGGCCCCGAGGGTGAGGTATGGACCGTCGCGCCCGCTTTCGAGCAATCGGGCGTTGGCCACTGCATTTCTTACGTCCACCCCACCATGATCGCCGAACTGGCCCCGCGCCGCTTCGCCGCCGAAGGCACACCGGCCGATTGCGTGCTGGCGGGGCTTTATGATGTGCTGACCGACACGCCCCCCGATCTGGTCCTCTCGGGCGTGAACCGGGGCAATAACTCGGCGGAAAACACGCTTTATTCCGGCACCATCGGCGGCGCGCTCGAAGCCGCGCTGCAAGGCCTGCCTGCCATAGCGCTTTCGCAGTATTACGGGCCCAAAAACGGCAAGACCGGCGATCCGTTCGAAGCCGCCCGGACCCATGGCACCGAGCTGGTGAAAAAGCTTTGGAACCAGGGCACATGGGATCAAACCGATTACCGTGTGTTCTATAACGTCAATTTCCCGCCCGTTCCGGCCGCCCAGGTCAAAGGCACCAAGGTCGTCACCCAAGGCTACCGGCGCGGCACCCGCTTTGGCGTCAAAGCCGATACCGCGCCCAATGGGCGGCGGTTTCTCTGGGTCACGGGCGGACGGCAAGACATTCCGACCGAGCCGGGCAGCGATGCCCATGCCAATCTCGACGGTTATATCTCGGTCACACCGATGCGCGCTGATCTAACGGCCCATGACGCCATCGATGGGGTGAGGGCGGCGCTCGAATGATGGATGAGGCCACGCGCCAGATGCAGTTTCTGTTTCAGTTGCGCCAAAAGGGCGTGACCGACACAAAAGTGCTGGCCGCGATGGAAAAGGTCGACCGGGGGGCTTTCGTGCGCGGCCATTTCGAAAACCGCGCCTATGACGACATGCCCCTGCCAATCTCCTGCGGGCAGACCATCAGCCAACCCTCGGTCGTGGGGCTGATGACCCAGGCGCTGAATGTGCAGCCCCGCGACACCGTGTTGGAGATCGGCACCGGCTCGGGCTATCAGGCCGCCGTGCTTAGCCATTTGGCGCGCCGGGTCTATACCGTCGACCGCCACCGCGATCTGACGCGCGAGGCTGAGATCCGCTTCACCAAACTGGGTCTGACCAATATCACCACGCTCACCCGCGATGGCTGTTTCGGCCTGCCCGAACAGGGCCCGTTCGACCGCATCCTGGTCACCGCCGCCGCCGAAGACCCGCCCGGCCCGCTTTTGGCGCAACTCAAAACCGGCGGCACCATGGTGTTGCCCGTCGGCCAATCCGATGCGGTGCAAAGCCTGATCAAGGTCACGCGCAGCGACGAGGGGCTGGAGTATGATGAGCTTTTGCCCGTGCGTTTCGTGCCTTTGGTCGAAGGGCTGGCGCGCGACTAGGCCAGCGGCAAAGCTTCGCTTGCGGGGCTAGCCCTAGGCCCCCATTTCAGGTTAGATATGCGGCGCAAAACCAGCCCCCGGTTCACGGGGCGATAAGCTACACGCATCTGTTGGTATTGAGCATCCGAGGACCGACCCACCCCATGCCGCGCCTTTCCAACCTTCTCCTTTGCCTGAGCCTGGCGGTTTTGACCGGCTGCGTCGGCGCGATGGAAGACCTTGATTTCGATTTCCGGCCCAATGGGATTTCCTCACGCGCCGATGCCACCACGGCCCCGCGCCCCGAACCCGATGCCAATGGGCTGATCACCTATGAAACCTATCAGGTGGCCATCGCGCGCCGGGGGGACACGGTGGCCGATGTCGCCGCGCGCCTGGGCCTGACGGCGGAAGAACTGGCAACGTTTAATGGCCGCCGCCCCACCGATACGCTGCGCCAGGATGAGGTTCTGGCGCTGCCCCGTCGCGTCAACCCCTCGGGCAGCGGCACCGATATCGCCGCCATCGCCAGCAGCGCGATTGATGCCGCCGAAGCCACCGCAAGCGCTGGAACGGGTGTGACGGTGCAACCGGGGACCGAGCCTGTGCGTCACCGCGTGGGCCGGGGCGAAACCGCCTATTCCGTGGCCCGGCTTTACGGCGTTTCGGTGCGCGCGCTGGCCGAATGGAACGGGCTTGGCCCCGATCTGAACGTGCGCGAAGGCCAATATCTGATCATCCCCCTGGTGATCGAAACAGCCGAGGCCAGCGGCGGCGCCGCACCGGGCACCAGTGTCGCGCCCCTGCCGCCTTCCTCCGCCACCCCGCTGCCCGATCCGATCGAAGAAGCGACCCTGCCCGAGGCCCCATCCGCCGCGCCCGCCGCCGCCGCCAGCAATGCCCGCTTCATCCGCCCGGTCGATGGCTCGATCCTACGGCCCTATTCCAGCAGCAATGAAGGCATCGACATCTCGGCCAGCCCCGGCACCACCGTGCGCGCCGCCGCCGATGGTGAGGTTGCCGCGATCACCCAAGACACCGACCAGATCCCGATCCTGGTGATCCGCCACCCCGACGGCCTTCTGACCGTCTACGCCAATATTCAAAACATCGCCGTCAGCCGTGGGGACAACATCAGCCAAGGCCAGGCGGTGGCCTCGGTCGGACCGGGTGATCCTTCCTTCCTGCATTTCGAGGTGCGGCGCGGGTTCGAGGCGGTCGATCCAAACGATTACCTGCCCTGAGCCCACCTGGGTTTGCGCCAGCTTCGCTGCCGCCCCGGGCGGAAACCGAAGGTTTCCGCTGCATTAGACCCGACCTTGCGCCCTGAAATCGGCGCCGCGCGCCTTGCATGCGGCGGATGCCTCCGGCGGCCATACTTTTGGGAAAAAGATATGGCATTGATCATGTTTCATTAAGCTTTGCGTTCCAGGGTAACGGGGCGGTACAGGCAGCCATGCCGATGACCGTGGATGAAGATGCACACCCTCGCCGGTGAAGCCCGCTTGGGATAACCGGCGAGGGTGTCGCGCCCGCCTCCCCCGATCTTTATCCCCCAAATATGGCCGCCGGAGGCTGCGCGCCGCACACCCCAAAAGGCCAATGCCAAAGCATCGCGCCCGCTGAGACAACCGGCTTGCTCACATTTCCGCCGGTCGCCATCGCCCCCTCTTTTCAACCAATTTCGCTTTTGCCAAACTGGGTGCCGCAGACAAAACCGATCCACGACTGCGGAGCATACGCAATGTGGGACCGTCTTCTTGATCGGATGCTACGCGGTGCGATCCAGACCGGCGCGCTCGATCTGACATATCCCGATGGCACAACCCGGCGCTATGGACCCGGCGACCGGCCCGATGTGGCCCTGCGCCTGCATCAGCGCGATTTGACCCGCCAATTGGTGCTGAGCCCCGAGATGGGCTTGGGTGAAGGCTATATGGAGGGGAGCCTGACGATCGAAGCGGGCGATCTGGATGGGCTTTTGCCGCTTTTGCACCGCAACGCCGCTTATGCCGACGGGCGTTGGTGGCGCCGGGCCGCGCTGGGTCTGCGCCGCATCCGGCGCTTTGTCGATCAGCACAACCCGATGCACCGGGCGCGGGCCAATGTGGCGCATCATTATGACCTTTCAGCCAAGCTCTACGATCTTTTCCTCGACCCCGACCGGCAATATTCCTGCGCCTATTTCGCCAGCCCCGACCTAACGCTCGCCCAAGCGCAAACCGCCAAAAAGCACCACATCGCCCGAAAGTTGCGGCTCGAACCGGAGATGGAGGTGTTTGAAATCGGCTGCGGCTGGGGCGGCATGGCGCTGACGCTGGCGCGGGATTATGGCGTGCGCGTTTTGGGTGTGACCCTCAGCGAAGAACAGCACAAGATCGCCACCGACCGTGCGCGCGCCGAGGGGCTGGCCGATCGCGTCCGGTTCGAGCTACGCGATTACCGCAGCGTCACTGGGCAGTTCGACCGCGTGGTCTCGATCGGCATGTTCGAACATGTCGGCCTGCCCCATTACCGCGAATATTTTGCGCAGATCCGCGACCGGCTGACCGAGGATGGCGTCGCCCTGGTGCACACGATTGGCCGGGCCGGGCCGCCCGGGGCCACCAGCCCCTGGATCTTGAAATACATCTTTCCCGGCGGCTATTGCCCGGCGCTCAGCGAGATGGCCCGGGCCGTCGAACTAGAAGGGCTCTACCCCACCGATATCGAGGTTTGGCGCCTGCATTACGCCGAAACGCTGAAACACTGGCATGACCGGTTCATTGCGCGTGAGGCCGAGGCGCGCGCGCTCTACGATGATCGCTTCTGCCGGATGTGGCGCTTTTACCTAAAGGCCTCGGAACACACCTTCCGTCATGGCGGGCAATGTGTGTTCCAATACCAACTGGCACGCGATCAGCGGGCCGTGCCGCTGACGCGCGATTACCTCTATGAAAACGCGACGCGCAGCAGGCACGCCGCCCAATCTGCCTAGCGCAGCAGCATCACCCGCCGCATACCCATGGCCGAATTGCGGCTGACGCCATAGCCAAATTCGGGCGTCACAAAGACCATGAAGCCCGTTGAGGTGTTGGCCCCCGCCCCAAACTGCCACCAAAACGCGGCCGTCTCATCGAAATCGCAGCCCGAAAGCAGCAGCAAATCCTCTAGCTTAAAGCTCACGGTATCGCCGCCCTCGGGCGTATAGCTGACCGCTTCGTCCCACATATGACCCCGGTTCAGGTTCGGATTGCCCGGGAAAGAGTTGATGGGGCGCAGCCGAATGCGCGCGCCTTCCGCTGCAACAAAAAAGCCCTGGCTGACCCGATCATACGTCACCGTGAATGGGTTCACATGCCGACCGGTCGTATAGCCCATGCCATCGGCGATCTGGCTCCACTGCCCTTCGATGAACGGGGCCAGGGCCGCGCCTTGATAGCTGTTGCCGGTCGCCGCGCCCGAATCGCAAATCTCAGACAGGGTGCCGGTGTCTTGCGCCACAGCCGCCGAGCCCAGGATCAGGCTGCCAAGAACCAAGGGGATCGCCAAAATCCGCTTCATCGAAAATCTCCAAATTGCATGTCTTTCCCGCAGCTTGCCGTGAAAGCCCTGTTTGAGACAAGGTGATGATTTCCTGCATATTCCCCGAAAGCTTAGCTGGTCGATGACGACAGCAGGTTCAAAACCATCACCCCGGCCACGATCAGCCCAATGCCCAAAATCGCGGCCCCATCCAGACGTTGGCCATAGACCACCCAGCCAATCACGGTCACCGCTGCCACCCCCAGACCCGACCAGATCGCATAGGTCACGCCCAAGGGCAGAACCAAAAACACCTTGGCCAGCAGGAAAAAGGCCAGGCCATAGGCCACGACGACAATGCCAATCGGTCCGATTTTGGTGAACCCTTCCGACGCTTTGAGCGCTGTGGTGCCCACAACCTCGGCCACAATCGCCAGAACCAGTAACAGCCAATGCATGGCGCGCTCCTTTTGCAGACCAATGCCCCTGGCCTAGCGGCGCGCATGGGCTGCGTCCACCATTGCCGCACCCGGTATCGCTATCGCCCCTTGCGCCCCCGCCCCCCCTGACTATAACGCCGACAGTTTGCCCGCCGATCAGGCGCGGCAGGGCCGTTGATCCGGGGGACGTGATGCCAAAAAGAACCGATATCCAGTCCATCATGATCATCGGTGCAGGGCCTATCGTCATCGGCCAAGCCTGCGAGTTCGACTATTCCGGGGCCCAGGCCTGCAAGGCGCTGCGCGAAGAAGGTTACCGGGTCATCCTGGTCAATTCGAACCCCGCCACGATCATGACCGATCCCGAACTGGCCGACGCCACCTATATCGAGCCGATCACGCCCGAGGTTGTCGCCAAGATCATCGAAAAAGAACGCCCCGACGCGCTTCTGCCCACCATGGGCGGGCAGACCGGCCTCAACACCTCGCTGGCGCTAGAAGAGGCGGGCGTGCTGAAGAAATTCGGGGTCGAGATGATCGGCGCCAAACGCCCGGCCATCGAGATGGCCGAAGACCGGAAATTGTTCCGCGAGGCGATGGATCGGATCGGCTTGGAAAACCCCAAGGCCACGATCATCTCCGCGCCCAAAGGAGCCGACGGCAAATATGACATCGCCGCGGGCCTGGCCGAAGCCAACCAAGCGCTGGAAGAGATTGGCCTGCCCGCGATCATCCGCCCCGCCTTTACCCTCGGCGGCACCGGCGGCGGCGTGGCCTATAACCGCGAAGAGTATGAGCATTTCTGCAAGACCGGGATGGAGGCCTCCCCCGTCGCGCAGATCCTGGTCGATGAAAGCCTGCTCGGTTGGAAAGAGTATGAGATGGAGGTTGTGCGCGACAAAGCCGACAACGCCATCATCGTCTGTTCCATCGAAAACGTGGACCCGATGGGGGTGCATACCGGCGACTCGATCACCGTCGCGCCTGCGCTGACGCTGACCGACAAGGAATACCAGATCATGCGCAACGGCTCGATTGCTGTGTTGCGCGAGATCGGGGTCGAAACCGGTGGGTCGAACGTGCAATGGGCCGTGAACCCCGCCGATGGGCGCATGGTGGTGATCGAAATGAACCCGCGCGTCTCGCGCTCCTCCGCTTTGGCGTCCAAAGCCACAGGTTTCCCGATCGCCAAGATCGCCGCCAAGCTTGCCGTGGGTTACACCCTAGACGAGCTGGACAACGACATCACCAAGGTCACGCCCGCATCGTTCGAGCCGACCATCGATTACGTCGTCACCAAAATCCCGCGTTTTGCGTTTGAGAAATTCCCAGGCTCCGAGCCTTACCTGACCACCGCGATGAAATCCGTGGGCGAAGCCATGGCCATCGGCCGCAGCTTCCACGAGAGCGTGCAAAAGGCGCTGGCCAGCATGGAAACCGGCCTGACCGGCTTTGACGAGATTGAGATCGAAGGCGCCCCGGAACGCGCCGCCATCACCAAGGCCCTCAGCCAGCAGACCCCAGACCGTCTGCGCGTCATCGCCCAGGCCATGCGCCACGGGCTCAGCGATGATGACATCCAGGCCGTCACCAAATTCGACCCCTGGTTCCTCGCCCGCATCCGCGAGATCGTCGAGATGGAGGCCGAGGTGCGCCGCGACGGCCTACCGGTGACCGAGGAAGCTCTGCGCAAGCTGAAGATGATGGGCTTCACCGATGCCCGCCTTGCCAAGCTGACAGGCCGCGAGGAATCGAACATCCGCCGCGCCCGCCTGAACCTGGGCGTCCAGGCCCAGTTCAAACGCATCGATACCTGCGCCGCCGAGTTCGAGGCGCAGACGCCGTATATGTATTCCACCTATGAAACCCCCGTCATGGGCGATCCGGAATGCGAGGCGCGGCCGTCGGATAAGAAAAAGGTCGTCATCCTGGGCGGTGGCCCCAACCGGATCGGCCAGGGGATCGAGTTCGACTATTGCTGCTGTCACGCCTGTTTCGCGCTCAGCGATGCGGGGTATGAGACCATCATGGTCAACTGCAACCCCGAGACCGTCAGCACCGATTACGACACCTCCGACCGGCTTTATTTCGAGCCGCTGACGCTCGAACACGTCCTCGAAATCCTGCGCGTCGAACAGGAAAACGGCACGCTCCACGGCGTGATCGTGCAGTTCGGCGGCCAGACACCGCTCAAGCTTGCCAATGCGCTCCATGACGCGGGCATCCCGATCCTCGGCACCACGCCCGACGCCATCGACCTGGCCGAAGACCGAGAGCGGTTCCAGCAGCTTGTTCAGCGCCTCAACCTCAAACAGCCCGAAAACGCCATCGCCACCACCGATGGCGAGGCCCGCCGCGCCGCCGAAACCCTCGGCTACCCGCTGGTCATCCGCCCCTCCTATGTGCTGGGCGGCCGCGCCATGGAAATCGTCCGCGACAGCGCCCAGCTCGACCGCTACATCCGCGATGCCGTGGTCGTCTCCGGCGACAGCCCCGTGTTGCTCGACAGCTATCTAGACGGCGCGACCGAGGTTGATGTCGATGCGCTTTGCGATGGGCAGGCCGTGCATGTCGCCGGCATCATGCAGCATATCGAAGAGGCCGGCGTGCACTCGGGTGACAGCGCCTGTTCCCTGCCGCCCCACACCCTGCCCCAGGGCATCCAAGATCAGATCATCGCCCAGACCGAGGCATTGGCCAAGGCGCTCAACGTCGTGGGCCTGATGAACGTCCAATTCGCGGTCAAAGACGATGAGATTTACCTGATCGAGGTAAACCCCCGCGCCTCGCGCACCGTGCCTTTTGTCGCCAAAGCCACGGACTCAGCCATCGCCTCCATCGCCGCGCGCCTGATGGCGGGCGAAAAGCTTTCCGCTTTCCCAGCCGCCGCCCCACACGCGCCGGTCGATGAAGACACGCCCATCATCCCCGGCGACCCGATGGCATTGGCCGATTTCCGCACCCCCTGGTTCTCGGTGAAAGAGGCCGTGTTGCCCTTCGCCCGCTTCCCCGGTGTCGACACGCTGCTTGGCCCCGAAATGCGCTCCACCGGAGAGGTCATGGGCTGGGATCGCACTTTCCCCCGCGCCTTCCTCAAAGCGCAATTGGGCGCGGGCACCAGCCTGCCCGATGCGGGCACGGTCTTCATCTCGATCAAAGATGCCGACAAGACCGAGGCGCTGATCGAAACCGCACAAATGCTCACCGACCTGGGCCTGAACCTCTTGGCCACCAGCGGCACCGCCCGCTTCCTGGCTGATCACGGGCTGGCCTCCGAGGTCGTGAACAAAGCGTATGAAGGCGGGCGCACCGTGGTCGACATTATCAAGGATGGCGGCGTGCAACTGGTGCTGAACACAACCGAAGGCGCCCAAGCGGTCGAGGACAGCCGCTCCATGCGCGCCGTGACGCTCGCCGACAAAATCCCCTATTTCACAACGCTCGCCGCCAGCCACGCCGCGGCCCAGGCAATGACCGCAGCGCGCGGGGATGAGCTTGGGGTCCGGTCGCTGCAGGGGTGAAGTCAGATTTGGATTATGCTTGAACTGCAACATTAAGTGCCTAAATCTCTACTATCACGTAGCTTGATGGTATGCAGATGACGCGCCCTCTTAAGGAACAAAGGCGAATTCAAATAATAAACGGCGCGCCAAGGGTGGTTTCTGAAAATCGTCCAGATGTCAGCAATGAAAACCCTGGCCCTGAGCCGCAACGCCGGCCCTGGCGCATGATTGAAAAAGCGGCCGCGGTCCTGGGGATAGTGACCGCAGTTGTTTCTTTAGTTGCCTATGCAGTATAAGGAAGCAACATGACTTCCAAATACAAAACCAACACCCGAACAGAGATTCTAGACTATCTTTACTCCGCACAATTGAGTGCGACGCAGTGTCAAACTGATATTTTATTGGCCAACGATCAACGCGTTGTATACAATTTGGATTATAGCGCTTTCTTTTGTGGCATTTGGCCAAACGCCACACGCAATAATTTATACGATGCGGTTTCTGGAGAGTTCTGCGATAAAATAATAAATGCTGAAAAGTTACCTTTCACACCAGTGATAACTTCGGTTACTTTCCTAGAAATTTTGGAGAGCTTCTGGAGCGTTGTAGAAAGAAAAAAAGACAGAGCCGCGAACCTGTCAGAAAAGGTACTTAGGATCAGGCAAAATATTGAAACTTTACGGGCTATGCCGGGCGGTTATAGTGACGGCATTCCACTTCAAAACGAGCACATCCGAAACGAACTAGGCATACTGAACGACTCTGTAGGAACAACCCTCAAGAGGACGGTCCAAAATGCGTCGCGGCTATTGGGGCATGAAGGAAGCATTGTCGGCTTAGGCACGATCATTCCACCATCACTGCGCAATATTCACTTTGACCAAGCAGAGTTCGACTCCCTTTTCGACAAGATGTGGGACTACCGAACCAAACGCGACAAGGCGATGGACGCCGATGAACGCGAATTTCGGTACTCTGTGGATGCGATCAATATTTACATTACACAAAAGTTAAACCAACATTCTAACAGCACAGAATACAATTACGTGTCGAAGGCAAGCTATACTTCAGAGTTCTGCCCTGAAAACGGCAGGACACCTTTGGTGCCCCTTTTTTGGCTTAACGCTGAAGAAAGCGAGGAATTCCTTAGTAGTTTTGAACGATCGGAGTTCTTCAAGAATCTTGCGATCAACGCAGACTATGTGCGTGGACGCTTTGTTCCAAGGCCCGAACTACCAAACGAAAAAGACTTCAATTTTGATCTACTTGAAAACTTCAATAAGCTCTATATGAGACAATTGAGTATTATCAAGGACCACGACATTGATCTAGAGAGCGAATACCACGAACGTTTATTCACGGATCGTAACTTTGCACGTGATTTGCTTGATCAGAACATCTCAGAGGCGGAGGCAACGTTTGCCAGACTCTTTAACGACTTTGGCGGCGTTTATACTGACGATTTAGTTGAGAGAGGCGGTATTGAACGCCTCAAATACTTCCAAGAACTCACCCAAAAACTTGAGAAGCTAGCGACAGCGAAACACTAGTCACCGCCCCCGCATCTCCGCCAACTGCTCCTCCACCCAACCCCAATAGGGCCGTTTCGCACCGGAGTCTTCGTGCTCGCGGAAGGGCTCGATCGTTTCTTCCCCGTGGATCAGCCCCGCCAGTTTCGCGTGCATGAACACCCGCAGCACGTCATTGATGCGCGGCTGGTATCCCGGCGCCATCGAGCGGAACCATTTCACCACGTCCTGATCCAGCCGCAGCGTCACGCGGGTTTTGGCGCTGTCGCGGCGGGTGGCGATCTCATGCCAGTCTTTGGGGATGCGCCGCGCCTCGAACAGGTGGTTGTGCAGGTCCCATTCCAGCCGACGCATCGCGTCGCCCATGTAATAGTGATGTTTGCGTTGTGTCTGCATCAGCGGTTTGCGCGTGCCCATATCTGCCCCTTTGCCTTGGCTCTCTGGCGGCCAGTTTGGGACAAATTCGTTAAAATCCGCTCTACCGCCCGCGTCTGTACGGGGTGTGTACAGGGTCTGTACGCGCTGTGACCCCGGCCAAAGGCCTGCCCCAAGGCCCGGTTAACCCCCATTGCCAGGTGCCGCCCTGCCGCCTACGCTTCCCGTTGTGCCCACAGACTTTCTAGCCAACCAGGGAGGCGGACTTGGCTTTCAAACACGCGATTGGTTTTTCAATTCTTGGTGCCGCGATGGCGCTGACAACCACCACCACGGAACTTCACGCGCAGGATTATAACCTGCCCCCAACCTTCGGCATCATCTCAACCGCGTCTGGGTTTTTGCCCGATCCCAACTGGATCAGCCTGCTGGCGGGTGGCTCGATCCGGGGCGAATATACCGATGCGGTGACCGGCAATCGCTGCGTCGGGCATTTCGCCGAAGCCCCTGATCTTAGGGTACATTTCACAACGCTCGAAGACCTGCCGCTGTCATTTTATGTCGAGGCGCGCGAAGACACGGTGTTGTTGATCAACACGCCCGATGGGGCCTGGCATTGCAACGATGACACCTCGGGCCTGAACCCGGCCCTGACCTTCGATACCCCCTTGGAAGGGCAGTATGATATCTGGGTCGGAACCTATTCGCCGACCAATGGTGAATACCCGCCCGCCACGCTGTCGATCACCGAATTGGGCGCCTTCGCAGGTTCCTTCGACCGGGCATTTTTTGGCGAGGATGATCGGGTCGCGGTCGAATCCGGGCAGACGCCTTGGAACATGATCGGCTTTGTCGACCTCTCTGAATCCGCCTGCACCGGCTCCCTCATCGGCCCCGATATTGTCCTGACCGCCGCCCATTGCATCGCGGAAAACGGTCAGATCGTGACCCCCCCGGTGGAGTTCCTGGCGGGCTATGATCGTGGCAATGCCGTCGCGCGTTCGGGCGTGCGGGCCTATCACGTGCCAGCGGGTTATCTAAATGGTGAACAGGACGGCACCGATTTTGCCTTCATCTATCTGACCGACCCCATCGGCAATCAGTTGGGCTGGATGAATGTCGGCTCCCTCAGCGGGCAAGAGATTGCGGCGCTGCAAGCCGGGCAAGGCCCAGACATCCTGCAAGCAGGCTATAGCTATGACCAGCAAGGCGTGATGACCGGCAATCTCGATTGCCCCTTTGTCGAGATCAACCGCGTGAATGAGCTGGTGCATCAATGCGATACGCTGCAGGGCGATTCCGGCTCTCCGCTGTTTGTATCAGATGGTGCGAGCTATCGGATCATCGGGGTTGAATCCCACACCACAGCCCAGCCGCGCGAGCCCTATGACCGCAATGTGGCGATGTATACCGATTACATCCTGGCCGAGATGCGGGCGCTTGGCCTGGCCTCGGGCAGCACCGCGCCGCAACCGACGCGGCCCGAAAAGTAACCTACTCTGCGGCGGGGCCTTCTTTGGCCCCGCCACGCCGCCGGAACGGCGCGGTGACGGCCCAAAGCAAAAGGGCGATCACCAACCACCCCCCGAAAAACCCTGCGATCGTAGAAACCGCCCCCGCTGTGGTCAGCGGCACGGCAGGCTCATAATCCCCCCAGGTGCCACGAAAGGTTTCACCATCGGCCAGGCGATGCGGCATCAGCATTTTCTCAAAGGGGGAGGCGCTGGTCAGCCGGTCATAATCGGCTTGCAACCCTTCATACCGGTCAATCGTGCGCGCCATATCTTGGCCCCGCTCGGCCAGAAAAGCCGTGCCGGTCAGTTCGGCCAAAGCCGCCTCCCGGCTTAGGCCAGACCGGGCGGCCGTGGTTTCAAAATCGCTGACGACAACCTCCAGCGCCTGAACCTGACCGGCCAAGCGCTGGGTATATTGTTGAGAAAACTCAGGGTATTGCGACAGACCCGCAGCCCCGGATAGGCCGCCGATCATCGCCAGAACGCGCCCAATCATGCCGCTGCCCTCATCACCTAGGCCCCGTTCGCCTTACACCGCGATCTGTGCCAGATGCGGGGCGTAAATCTCGGCCACTTTATCGGCCGCCGCCTCGGGGCTCATGGTTTCGCTTTCGCCGGTTTTGCGGCTGGTCAGTTCGACCTCACCGGCCTTCAGCCCGCGCGGGCCGACGGTGATGCGCCAGGGCAGCCCGATCAAATCCATCGTCGCGAACTTGGCCCCGGCCCGTTCAGACCGGTCATCATAAAGCGGGTCCAACCCCTTGGCATTGAGCGCGGCGTAAAGCGCCTCGCAGGCCGCGTCACAATCGCCATCACCTTGTTTGAGGTTCACGATGCCGACATGGAAAGGTGTCACGCCTTCGGGCCAGATGATGCCGTTGTCATCATGGCTGGCCTCGATAATCGCGCCCATCAAGCGGCTGACACCGATGCCGTGGCTGCCCATATGGACCGGCACGCGGTTGCCCTCTCCATCAGTGACGACCGCCCCCATTGCATCGGAATACTTGGTGCCGAAATAGAAAATCTGCCCCACTTCGATGCCACGGGCGACGCGCTGCCGTGCCTCGGGGATTTTGGCGAAAACCTCGGCGTCATGGGTTTCGTCGGTGCGGGCGTAGCGCGAGGTAAACTCTTCCAAAATCGCTTGGCATTGATCAACCGAGTCGTAGTCCACCTGCCGATCACCAAAGGTCAGATCGGTGATCTCGGCATCGTAGAACACTTCGCTTTCGCCGGTGTCGGCCAGCACCAGAAACTCATGCGTGTCGTCGCCGCCAATAGGTCCACTATCAGCGCGCATCGGGATGGCTTGCAGGCCCATGCGCTCATAGGTCCGCAGATAGCTGACCAAATGGCGGTTATAGGCGTGCAGCGCGTCTTCTTTGCTCAGGTCGAAATTGTAGCCATCCTTCATCAAGAATTCGCGGCCCCGCATCACACCGAACCGGGGGCGGATCTCATCCCGGAATTTCCATTGGATGTGATAAAGCGTCAGCGGCAGGTCTTTGTAGCTGGTCACATGGCTGCGGAAGATATCGGTGATCAGCTCTTCATTGGTGGGACCGTAAAGCATATCCCGGTCATGCCTGTCGCGGATGCGCAACATTTCGGGGCCATAGGCATCGTAGCGCCCACTTTCTTTCCACAAATCCGCCGATTGCAGGGTTGGCATCAGCATTGGGATATGGCCCGCGCGCACCTGTTCTTCGTGCACGATGCGTTCGATATTGCGCAGCACTTTGTAGCCCAGCGGCAGCCAAGAATAGATGCCAGCGCTAGCCTGTTTGATCATGCCCGCCCGCAGCATCAGACGGTGGCTGACAATCTGCGCCTCGGACGGGGTTTCTTTGAGAACAGGCAGGAAATAACGGCTAAGGCGCATGGGCGGCGGGCCTTTCGGCTAAAGGGTCATCGCCCATCGTCTACGCCAAACATCCCCCCCTTCACAAGACGGGGCGCAGCGCGGGTTGGGTGACGCATCGGGGCCCTCGGGCCAAGCCGTCGCGCCACCCGCCCACTGCCCGTTAGATCCCAGCGGCGGATGCCATGCCAGAGCCAAAGATCATCACTGAAAACATCAGGATGATTACGAGTACGAGGGAACAAGCTAGGGTATTGAGAACCGGCATCGAACGCACCACACACTGAGACATCGGGGACAGCCCAGCAAAGCTATCGCCTTGGGCTACACAACCCTAGTCAGGGAATCCCTACGGTCGGGTTAAGCCGCGCCCTTTACGATGGGCTCAACGGCCATGGCGCTTGCCAATGCGTTGAAGCGCGCCATGGCGACCTCTCCAAACAAATCGCGGCCTTCGGCGGTTTTGAGCGTCAGTGTCAGCTCGCGCCGTTTGGGGCGAAAGGTCAGCTGCCCATGATCGCTTGGCGCATCCACGGCGAACATGGCCCCGAACCGCATGGCGCGGCCCAGGATTTCTGCTTCTTTGATTTTGGCCTCGGGCAAAAGCGCCAGCAGGTCTTCATCAAACCCGGTGGCCGCGCGGTTCGATTTGTAGCGATGGAGCAGCGCCAGACCCAGATAGATGCGTTCCTCATGCGCCAGCCCGCCCAGATTGGCGCGGGTCGCGTTGTCAAAACAAACCTCGGCCCGGTAATCGGGATGGGCGCGCCAACTGACATCATGCAGCAGGCAGGCGGCCCGGATCAGGCGTTGCTTGCTGTATTTCGCGCGCGAGAACAGCGGTTCGATAAAGTGGTATAGCGCGCGGCCAAAGCCTGGGATGCGGGCATATTGCGCCTCGGAATGGCGGGCGGCTTCGATCAGCGGGTCGCGGTGGCGCAGGCTTTCGCCCATTTGTTCGTAAAGCAGCCCTTCGCGGATGCCGTAAGACGAAATCGCAACCTCACCCGGCCGGAGCTGTCGGACCAACTGCTTCAGCACCTCGGACGCCAAGGGCACCAGGCGCATCCGCGCCTCGCTCGTGCCAGTGCGACCGCGCAGGTCTTCGATATCGGCGGCTTCGATATATTTGATTGTCTCCATGATGGCCTTGGGCGTCATGCGGTATTCATGCAGCACCTTGAGCGGGTAGCCGCGCCGTTCCATATCGACCCGCGCAATGGCGCGCCACGACCCGCCCACCAAGAACAAGCGTTTGGGTTGGGCCGGGAAATCGGCGGCCAGATCGGCGATGCCTTGTTTGATATGAGCGCGGATGGCTTTCTTGCCGCCGGTCACACCCATCAGCTTGAGCGGGCCGAGGTCTGAAGATCGGCGCAAACCAACCTTGCCACCGCCCAGCAGCTCGGCCAGCTCCATGGACGAACCGCCAATATCGCAGATCACCCCTTCCGCGCCGGGCCAACCCAAAAGCACGCCTTGCGCCGACAGCCGCGCCTCCTCCTCGCCGGTTAGGACGCGGATATCGAGGCCGGTTTCGCGGCGCACCAGGTTGCGAAATTCTGGCCCGTCGCTGGCGTCACGCACAGCGGCGGTGGCCACAGCCAGCATCGGGTTCACACCAACACCTTGAGCCAGGGCCGCAAAGCGTTTGATCGCCGATAGGGCCCTTTCGCGCCCCTCAGGGTTCAAGCGCCCGGTTTCAGAGAACCCGGCCCCCAGTCCACACAGGATTTTTTCATTGTAGAAATAGGCCGGGCTGCGCGCGGCCCCATCGAACACGACCAGGCGGACCGAGTTCGAGCCAATATCGATCACCCCAACCCGCGCCAGGCGCCGCGCCTCGGGACCGTCGAAAAGCGGCACGCCAAAAGGCCCCCATTCGGGATGCGCGTCCGATTGCTTTTCGTCCGGAGCAGAGGCCAGGGTCAGGCTCGACATGTCAAACTCATGGCACGCAGCAACCGCGCCGGTCAACCGCGCCTTAATCCTGACTGTGGGTGAGTTCCGGCACGTCCTTCGCCCCCGCTGAACCGCGACCGGAAAGCGAGGGGTTTTCCATAAAGAACCGGTGGCAGGAAAACGGGTTTTCGATCTGGCTTAGATCGGGCCGCAGAAAGCTGCCATCATGCTGCAACACCCAGGATTGCGCGACATCGGCCATGTTGGCCGCCATAATCTGGCTAACGATCTGCGCTTTCACGGTGGCGTTCTTGCATTCGACCAGGGTTTCGACCCGGCGGTTGAGGTTGCGCCCCATCCAATCAGCCGAGCTGATATAGACCCGCGCCTTTTTCGCAGGCAGCCCGTGGCCGTTGCCGAAACAGACGATGCGCGGATGTTCCAAAAACCGGCCAACGATGGATTTGACCCGGATGTTTTCCGACAGCCCCTTCACCCCCGGCCGCACACCGCAGATACCCCGGATCACCAGATCGATCTTCACCCCGGCTTGGCTGGCCTCATAAAGCGCGTCGATCACATCGGGCTCGATAAGCGAATTCATCTTAGCCCAGACCATGGCGGGCTTACCCGCGCGGGCAAATTCCGCCTCGGCCCTAAGGCGGTCTATGATCGTGGATTTCATCGTCAGTGGCGAAATCGCTAGGTTTTCCAAACCCTCCGGCTCGGCATAGCCGCCGACATAATTGAAGACTTTGGTGGCATCGCGGCCGAGCGCGTCGTCACAGGTGAAAAGGCTCAGGTCGGTATAAATCCGCGCCGTAATCGGGTGGTAATTGCCGGTGCCATAATGGGTATAGGTCACCAGTTTGTCGCCCTCACGCCGGACCACGGTGCTGATCTTGGCGTGGGTTTTGTAGTTGATGAACCCATAGATCACATGCGCGCCCGAACGTTCCAGCTTGCGTGACTGGCGAATATTGGCGGCCTCATCAAACCGCGCCTTTAGTTCGACCAAGGCGGTGACGGATTTGCCGTTTTCCGCCGCCTCACACAGCGCGCTGACAATCGGACTTTCGGCGGAGGTCCGATAGAGCGTCTGCTTGATCGCAATGACATTGGGATCGCGCGCGGCCTGGGCCAGGAAGCGGATCACCATGTCGAAGGTTTCATAGGGGTGATGCAGCAGCATATCCTTTTGCCGGATCGCCGCGAACATATCCCCATCATGATCTTGCACCCGTTCCGGCACCCGCGGGGTGAAGGATTTCCACAAAAGATCGGGGCGTTCGTCGATCACCAGTTCTTTCAGGCTGACCAGGCCGACCATACCTTTGACATCGACGATCTCGTCTTCGGTGACATGGAGTTGTTCAACGATCTCGGCCTTAAGATCGGCAGGCGCGCTGTCAGAGATTTGCAGGCGTACGACCTCCCCCCGGCGGCGACGTTTAAGCGCGGTTTCAAATTCGCGCACCAGGTCTTCGGCTTCTTCCTCGACCTCCAAATCGCTGTCGCGCAGCACGCGGAACACGCATTGCCCGGTCAGCTCATAGCCCGGGAACAGCGCCCCGATATGCAGCAGCAACAGCTCTTCCAAGGGCAAAAACCGCGCCTCCCCCTTGCCGCCAGGCAGGTGGATGAAACGGTCGATCTGATTGGGGATCGGCAAGAGCGATTGCAGCACGCGCCCGTCTTTGGCCCGTTCCAATTGCAGCGCAAGCGCGATGCCTTCGTTCGGAATGAACGGGAACGGATGCGCCGGGTCGATGGCCAGTGGCGACAGAACCGGGAACACCTTGGTCAGGAACACATCTTCGAGAAAGGTCTTATCTGCCACGCTCAGCTTCTTGGCGGTGACGACCGAAATCCCCTCCCCCTCCATCTCGGCTTTCAGGCTGTTCCAGGCCGCCTGCTGATGCTGCATCAAACGGCGCGCATCGGCATTGATCAACTGCAATTGCTCCGCCGGGGTACGGCCATCATGGGACGGCGTGATGTTGCCCTCCTGCGCCAATTCCCGCAGGCCCGCGACGCGCACGGTATAGAACTCATCCAAGTTGCCGGCCGAAATTGACACAAACCGCACGCGTTCCAATAGCGGCGCGCGGGGGTTGCCCGCCTCCTCCAACACCCGCCAATTGAAGGCCAGCCAGCTTAGCTCTCGGTTGAAAAACCGTTGTGGACCAGTGATTTGCGCCTCGGGCAGTTGGACGGGTTCAGGCAGCGGGGCGGTAAGGAAATCTGCAAAGCTCATGACGCGGGAGGTAACCGAAATTGCGTTAAGGTTCCATGACAGTCTGTGCGGGAATCTGACGCGCGTCGAGGGGGTTAGCGCATGGCATCCAAGATGGCGCGCACATGCTTTTGCATCGGGCGTTCCTTGGCCGATAGCGACATGGTGTCGAGCGCTTGGATGAACGCCTGCACAGCGGCAAAGGAGCGTTCGATCCGGGGCAGCGTATAGCTGATCAGGCTTGGCGTCAGGGTCAGCTGTCGGTCTTGCGCCAGTTTCACCATGATCGCGGCCAACAAGCTGTCATCAGGGGCGTCGAGTTGCAGCAGCCCGGCCTGGGCCATGCGGCTTTCAAGATCAGGCAACCCCAATCCCCAGCGCGAGGGCGGCGTGCGGGCGGTGATCAATAACGGCACGCCCTGCGCGGCCAAAGCATTGTGCAGATGGAACAGCCGCGTTTCAGCAGCGCGATCCCCTGCGATGCGGTCAGCGTTTTCGATGACCTGCGGCGGGCTGCCGATCTCGGTGGGGATGTGATGATCCTGGAGGTCACGAGCTTCCAATATCTGCGCCCGGGACAAACCAGCCCAAACATGGGCAAGATGCGTTTTGCCCGACCCCTCGGGCCCGACCAACAATGCCTTGGCAAAGGGCCAGTCCGCCCAAGCCTCGATCCCCGCGACGGCGGCGGCATTGGCCTGTGAAATCAGGAAATCATCGCGTCCCATCGCGGTGCGATGGGGCAGATCAAACACCAGTTGGTCTGCCATTATTCCTCGGCGCCGTTTTCGCGCCCGGCGATGCCATTATAGAGCAATCCGTCCTGATATTGCTCGATCCCAAAGCGCACCAAAACCCCGATCGCCGCCGCCACCGGCACCGCGACCAGCATGCCCACAAAGCCAAAAAGCGACCCGAAGGCCGACAGGGCAAAAAGCAGCCAAACCGGATGCAAGCCAACCGATGAGCCCACCAGGTTCGGGGTCAGAATGTTGCCCTCGACCAATTGCCCGACCTGGAAGATCGCGGCAACGATCAGGATCATCCACCATTCGCCCCAGAACTGAACCAGGGCGAGCCCAACCGACAGGACGCCGCCAACCAGCGCGCCGACATAGGGGATAAAGGTCAAAAGCCCGGCCACCAGGCCAGCCACCAGACCGAATTGAAGCCCGACAATCATCAGCGCCACAGCATAAAACGTACCCAAGATCAGACACACCGTGCCTTGGCCTCGCACAAAGCTGGCCAGGGTTTTGTCGATGTCACCGGCCAGGCGGCGAATGGTCGGCTGATGGTCGCGCGGCAATAGCTGATCGACGCGTTCGATCATGCGATCCCAATCGAGCAGCATGTAAAACGCGACCACCGGCACGATAACTAGAAACACAAGGATATTGACCACGCTTGCTGCCGAATTCAGCGCCGTCTGCAACAGCTCCCCACCGCGCGCTTGGATGGTTTCGCCCAAGCTGGCCAAGGATTGCCGCAGGGGCGACCCTTCCTCCATCAAACTGGGGAAGCGTTCGGCCAAGAACAGGCGCAATTGTTCGAACAGGGCCGGGGCCGATTGCACCAAGTCGCTGGTTTGTTGCACCAAAAGCGGCACGATGATCAGGGTTATGAGCCCGAAGACCGCGATCAGGAATAGGAAGATGATCACCGTGGCGATGACACGTGAACAGCCCATGCGTTCCAACCGGTCGGCCACCGGATCAAGGAAATAGGCAATCGCTCCGCCCACCACAAAAGGCAGGATCACGCTGCCCAGAAACCAGAGCGCCAACAGCAGCACCACCGTGGCGATGCCCCAATAGATCATCTGTTGTCGAACCGGCAGTGCCATAAGATCTCTCCTTACTGCATCTGACATGCGACAGAGCGCGGCCTACGGCAAGGGGGAAGGTTCCGATCGCGTCGTCACGTGCGGACGGCCAGGGCTTTTGGCACGCCAGCAGCTATCGCCATTGGAATGCCCGTTCACCGGCGCCATGCGAGGCAAAACCGGCCCATCAGCACACATGCCATTAGGATACGCGCTAACCTAACCCCGCGCGGCCCGGATCAGATCCAAGATATCGCGCGCGGCGGCGGGGATATTGGTGCCCGGCCCAAAGATCGCTTTGACCCCGGCCTTTTGCAGATAGTCATAATCCTGCTGCGGGATGACGCCGCCGCAGATGACGATGATATCCCCGGCCCCTTCGGCTTTCAGCGCCTCGATCAATTTCGGCGCCAGTGTCTTGTGACCCGCCGCTTGCGAAGAAATGCCCACCACATGCACGTCATTGTCGATGGCATCCTGAGCAGCTTCCTCGGGTGTTTGGAACAAGGGGCCCACATCGACGTCAAAGCCAATATCGGCAAAGGCCGTGGCGATCACCTTGGCGCCCCGGTCGTGGCCGTCTTGGCCCATTTTCACCACCAGCATGCGTGGGCGGCGGCCTTCTTCCTCGGCGAAAGTTTCGACATCGGTTTGGATTTGGGCAAAACCCTCATCCCCTTCGTAAGCTGCGCCATAGACCCCGGCGAGGGTTTTGACCTCGGCCCGGTGGCGGCCAAATTCGTCTTCCATGGCCATGCTGATCTCTCCGACACTTGCGCGGGCGCGGGCGGCCTCAACGGCAGCCTCTAGCAGGTTCCCGCCTTCGCGCGCGCGGCGGCGCAATTCATCCAAAGCCGCCGCACAGGCCGCCGCATCGCGGCTGTCGCGCATGGCATTCAGCCGCGCGACCTGCGCCTCGCGCACTTTGTCATTGTCGATCTCTAGAATGTCGATCGGGTCTTCGTGATCCTTGCGGTACTTGTTGACCCCAACAATCACCTCTTCCGCGCGGTCGATCATCGCCTGGCGTTTGGCGGCACTTTCTTCGATCCGCAGCTTGGGCTGGCCGGTGGCGACAGCTTTGGTCATGCCGCCCATCTCCTCGACCTCTTCGATGATGGCCCAGGCCTTTTCGATCAGATCATTGGTCAGGCTTTCGACGTAATAGCTGCCCGCCAAGGGATCGACGGTTTTGGTCACGCCGGTTTCTTCTTGCAGAATCAGCTGCGTGTTCCGCGCGATGCGGGCCGAAAACTCGGTCGGCAGGGCAATCGCCTCATCCAGCGCGTTGGTGTGCAGGCTTTGTGTGCCGCCCAATACCGCGCTCATCGCCTCATAAGCGGTGCGGATGACGTTGTTATAGGGGTCTTGTTCCTGCAGGCTGACGCCCGATGTCTGGCAATGGGTCCGCAGCATTTTTGAGCGCTCGGATTTCGCGCCGAACTCGGTCATGATCCGGTGCCAAAGCGTGCGGGCGGCGCGCAGCTTCGCCGCCTCCATGAAGAAATTCATCCCGATGGCGAAAAAGAAAGACAGCCGCCCGGCGAACTTATCGACATCCATCCCCGCATTGATTGCCGCGCGCACATACTCGCGGCCATCGGCCAGGGTATAGGCCAGTTCTTGCACCAGGTTCGCCCCGGCCTCCTGCATGTGGTAGCCCGAGATCGAGATGGAGTTGAATTTCGGCATCTCGTTAGAGGTGTATTCGATGATGTCCGAGATGATCCGCATGCTCGGCTCGGGCGGGTAGATATAAGTGTTGCGGACCATGAACTCCTTCAGAATGTCGTTCTGAATGGTGCCCGCCAACAGGCTGCGATCATGGCCCTGTTCCTCGCCGGTGACGATGAAGTTCGCCAGGATCGGGATCACCGCGCCATTCATCGTCATCGAAACCGAGATCTTATCCAGCGGGATGCCATCGAAGAGGATTTTCATATCCTCCACGCTGTCGATGGCGACACCGGCCTTGCCAACATCGCCCACAACGCGTGGGTGATCGCTGTCATAGCCGCGATGGGTGGCCAGATCGAAGGCGACCGACACACCCTGTTGCCCGGCATCCAGCGCTTTGCGGTAGAACGCGTTCGATTCCTCGGCCGTCGAAAACCCCGCATATTGGCGGATCGTCCAGGGCCGGCCGGCATACATCGTGGCTTTCACACCACGGGTGAAGGGGCCAAATCCCGGCATCGTGCCCATATGGGGTAAATCGGAAGCGTCAGCGGCGGTGTAAAGCGGTTTGACCGCGATGTCTTCCAGCGTGTCCCAGGTCAGATCGTCCAGGGGTTTGCCGCGCAGTTCTTTTTCCGCAAGCTTACGCCAATCGTCGGTGCCGTCCGTCATCGGGTCGTCCTCTTCCATGTCCTGTCTGGCCCTGGGTCTTTTGCCCCGGCTCGGTGAGATAGGTGGCCAAGCCCTCCGCCCCGGCTGCAAGCCAATCCCGATCTTCTGCATACTGCGCGCGTAGCATCGCGCGTTGATTGGGGTCAAAGGGCATAAAGTCGCCTGCGTCAGTTCGGATCAGGCTTGGGTTTTCGCCGCAATCGTCCAGAAAGCAGCGCAATTGATCGATGCTGGCGGCCTTGTTGCGATGCGCACGCGCGCCATTGAGCACTAGGTCGTGACCGGTCAGATGGCGGATCACCGCGTCGGGGTAACAGCCAAAATCTTCGTGATGCCAGACGTTTATGGATGCTTCGGGCAGAGCCCGCGCCACGTCGGTGATAACATCGCGCCAGCGCCGCGGCTGCGCGACAAGCCCGGCGCAAAAACCCGCATGGGGCAGCGGCCCGCCCCGCAGCATCCGAAACGCCAGGACCGAGGCCCACCAGCTATCGTAGCTGCGGATCGCAATGCCCACGGTTTTGGGCGCGGGGCCCATACCCAAGACAAACCGCGCCACGCGCGCGCCTGCATTTGGGTAAAGCAGCTGGTTTTCCAACACCTCCCGCATCGATCCCAGCATGTTTTCCTCGCTGACCAGCAGCGTTTCCGCACCCTCATCTTCGTGTTGCGCGATTTGCGCCCGCACCCGATCCGCCGTGCGGCTGATCTGCCAAGGCATCACGGCGTCGGTTTGGCCAATCAACCCGTGAAACAGGCCCGAACGGGTGCGCTTGGGGCCCCAATAGGCCATTTTCGCCTGGTCCAGCGCCGCGCGGCTGGCCCCCATCATGCGTTGCAGCGTCGTGGTCGCGGTGCGATGCGCACCCAGATGCAGAACAATCTCCATACTCAGATCCTCGGCCAATCGGGTTGGGAAAACGGCCCAACCTGTCTGCGCCCAAGGAATGAAGATGCGGTGAAGAAGTCACCCAAACCGCGACGGAAAGGCTTCGCTTTCGGGCAGGCCATGCCTATATCTTTGAATGACGGAGGATATATGCGACCGATCTTCTTAGCTTTTTGTCTGGCCTTTGGACTTGGCGTGCCCGCCTTGGCCCAAGATGCCGATAACGTGGCACTGGCAGCGGGTGATGCGGCGGAACAGCCGCTGGAATCCGTTGATCCGATGGAGCCGCGCGACGCCGCCGATGTGACATTGGATGAGTTTTTATGGGTCGCCCGGCCCATTGTTGTGTTTGCCGATACGCCCGCCGACCCGCGCTTTATCGAACAGATGGAGCTTTTGGCCGAACGCACCGATCCGCTGCTCGAACGCGATGTGGTCATCCTATTCGATACCGATCCCGCCGCCCGGTCCGAGATCCGCACCCAGTTGCGCCCGCGCGGCTTTGCGCTGGTGATCATGCAGAAAGACGGGCGTGTCGGCATTCGGCGCCCATCGCCCCGTGATGTGCGCGAGATTGTGCGCGCCATCGACAACTTCTCGCTCAGGCAGGAAGAATTGCGGCGCGGGGAATAGCCTGCGCCGCTTTGTGTCTCGGTCATCGCGAACAACGCGCGCACGCGTTTATTCGAATTCCATGATCACATCATCGACGGCCAGGCTATCACCTGCACCGGCATTGATCTTGGCCACTTTGCCCTTTTTCTCGGCGCGCAGGATGTTTTCCATCTTCATCGCCTCGACCGTGCACAGCGCCTGACCTTCCTGCACCTCATCACCTTCGGCCACGTCGACCTTCACGATCAGACCCGGCATCGGGCAAAGCAGCATTTTCGAAGTGTCAGGCGGCAGTTTCTCCGGCATCAGCTCGGCCAATTCCGCATGACGCGGGCTGCGGATCAGCACCTTCAGATCGGCCCCGCGCGTGCGCAGGCGGAAGCCCCCGGGCACTTTGGCGACCTTGGCCACCAGAGGCGTGCCATCGACCATCAGATTTGCAAGCTGGTCCCCCGGCGTCCAATCCGAGGTCACGCGCATCACCGTTCCATCTTCGAAAGTGACGGTCGACCCATCATGATCGGCATCGATATGAACCGGCAGCTTTTGGCCCTGGGCTGTCACCACCCAATCCGAGCCCACGCGCCGTTCGTGATTGCCCAGGCGGCCTGAAATCCGGGTGCGGCGGATCTCACCCACGCGGTGCATGGCGGCGGCGGCAGCGGTCAGCCGGTGCAGGGCCGCGCCATCCAACGTCACGCCTTCGAACCCATCGGGGTATTCTTCGGCGATAAAGGCGGTGGTGATCTCACCGGTGACGAAGCGCTCGTGATCCATCACCGCGCTGAGGAAGGGCAGGTTGTGACCGATCCCCTCCAACTCGAAACTGTCCAGCGCCACGCGCATCGCCTCAATCGCCTGATCCCGGTCGGGGGCCCAGGTACAAAGCTTGGCGATCATCGGGTCGTAATACATGCTGATCTCGCCGCCCTCATAGACGCCGGTATCATTGCGCACGGCGGTGTCGCCCGCAGGTGCCTCGCCCTGCCATTTGTCGGTTTCCAGAAGCGGTCCTGCCGCGATTTCGGCGGGCGGGCGATAGCGCGTCAGCCGCCCGATGGAGGGCAGGAAGTTGCGATAGGGGTCTTCGGCGTAGAGCCGGCTTTCAATGGCCCACCCGGTCAGCTTGACATCATCCTGCGTGATCGAAAGCGGCTCGCCATTGGCGACGCGGATCATCTGTTCCACCAGGTCGACGCCGGTGATCAATTCGGTCACCGGATGTTCCACCTGAAGGCGGGTGTTCATTTCCAGGAAGTAGAAGTTTTTGTCGCCATCGACGATGAACTCCACCGTCCCAGCGCTGGTGTAGCCCACGGCTTTGGCCAGCGCGACGGCCTGTTCGCCCATCGCTTTGCGTGTTTCGGGGTCGAGGAAGGGCGACGGCGCCTCTTCAATCACCTTCTGGTTCCGACGCTGGATCGAGCATTCCCGCTCACCCAGATAGATCGCGTTGCCATAGGCATCGGCCAGCACCTGAATTTCGATGTGGCGCGGCTGGGTGACGAATTTCTCGATGAACATGCGGTCGTCGCCAAAGCTTGCCGCAGCCTCGTTCTTGGAGGCTTGGAAGCCTTCGCGCACCTCGGTTTCGTCCCAGGCGATGCGCATCCCCTTACCGCCGCCCCCTGCCGAAGCTTTCAGCATCACGGGGTAGCCAATCTGGGCCGAGATTTTCACCGCCTCATCCGCATCTTCGATCAGGCCCATATGGCCCGGAACCGTGCTAACCCCAGCGTCCTGAGCGATTTTTTTCGAGGTGATCTTGTCACCCATCGATTCAATCGCGCCTGCGGGCGGGCCGACAAAAGCCACACCTTCGGCGGCCAGCGCCTCGGCGAATTTCATGTTTTCGGACAGGAACCCATAACCCGGATGGACCGCTTGCGCGCCGGTTGCGCGGATCGCCTCCATGATCTTGTCGATCACGATATAGCTTTCGGCCGCGGGCGGCGGGCCGATATGCACGGCCTCATCGGCCATTTTCACATGCAAGGCATTGCGGTCGGCGTCGGAATAAACCGCAACCGTGGTGATCCCCATCTTGCGTGCGGTTTTGATGACACGGCACGCGATTTCGCCCCGGTTTGCAATCAGCAGCTTGGTGAACATTGTCTTTTGTCCCTTCCTTCCGGGCTTATCCGCCCGTTTTGACGCAAAAAGGCCACCGGAACGCAATGCGACCGGTGGCCCGAATTCGTAAATAATTGGGTTACTGCGCGGAGATCAGCACAGATTGACGTCGTCGCACAGCGCCCCACCGGCCGCGCCGATGATGATGCCGGTGCCGACATTCCCGCCGACGGCAGCCGCCGTGACACCGCCCGCAGCGGCGCCGATGGCACCCCGTTCCAGGTCGGAGTTAACACAGCCCGAAAGCGCCACAGCGGCGGCAAACAGGGTTGCGGTGAAAGTGGTTTTTTTGGTGGCGCGCATTTTGCGTCTGCTCCTGTCGATAATCCTCGTGGCGCGAGAAATACACCGAAACGCGCAGGCGCGATAGTCAGGGATTCCCGTAGCGCCCGGTCGGCAAAAAAACGCGGTCGGCACACGGATGCGGCCGACCGCGTTGAAGGGGAAGGGTAACACGTCTTGTCATTATCGACCGTTAATGTGTTGGGGACAGCGGCCGATACAGGCAGCATGACACGGCAATTGTGGCGCGAAAGTGGCAAGGCGCGCGCAGCCTGCAAATGCGCGCTTTCTTGCGCAGGGCGGAAGGGTGTTGGCAGGTTCATGCCGATCCATCCTCCCATATGCCGCCGCCTTCGAACGCATCGGGAAAAGCGGCGCGGGCGCGGGCCTCATCAATCTGCAAAAGCGCGTCGTAATCTTCGGGGTCAAACGGGTCTTCGGCGGGGATCACTTCACGCCCGAAGAGCCAGGACAGCCGCCCGGCATCCAGATTACCGCGCGCGAAGGGCTCGGCCCCGAAATAAAGCCACAGCGCCTCCATAAACCCGGCATCGGCGCGCCGGTCGGCAGGCCGACGATCCGCGTAGCGTTCGCGCGCGATCAGCTTGGTTGCGCCACCCTTATTGGTGCGGCGAATGGTGAAGTGATAATCTGTGCCAGGCAGGCGCGACGGGAAACCGCGATGCTTGATCATGCCGCCCTCCTGACCTGAGGGCGGGGAAAAGGCCGGACAAACGCGCGCGTCCGCCCGGCCAGTTCGAGCTTAGTTGTACTTGTTGTACACCGGTTCCTCGACAATCGGGGCCGGTTCGATAAAGATGATCTCTTCCTGCTCGGGCGCCGGAGCGGCGCATGCTGCAACACCTGCCACAAGGCCCAGGACAAGAAGCGATTTGATGTAACGAGACATCTCGCTCTCCTTTGGTTTTGGACTGTGACCGCACGCAAGCGTCCGGCCACAGCCAGAGGTACAGCTGCACGGGGGCAGCTGGGGCCGAGGATACCTGGATGTGCGCTCAATCCACAGGGCTTTCCACAGGTCGGATATGGCTGTGACTCGAATGCCTCACAATTCCATCCACATGAATAACGCCCCACAAGATGCTGTAGCTTCATCAGAAAAGCTCCCAGATGCAGAGGCCGTTTTCCGGGCGATAGGTTTCAAAAAACTGCCGTGTCTCGGGCGCGGGCTGGCCGCGCGGGATCAGTTCCTCCATCAATTCGACGACAATTTGATCGGTCGGTGAGGCCAGGGTTTCGACCCGGGGCAGCCCCCAAGTTTCGCAAGCCCATTCCATGTCAGCCTGCAAATTGGCCGCCAGAACACGCGATCCGATGGCCGGGGCTTCGATCCGGATCACGATCATGGTTTCGCCGGTATAAGGCTGCTCTTCAAAAAGCACTTCGTGCAATGTGACGTCGAAGCCCGAGGGTGCCTCGACGGTAATCGGCAGCTCCTCCTGGGCCAGGGCGATGGAGGCCACGCAGGGGGCCAGCAACGCACGCAAAAGGGCGGCGCGCAACAGCAGGGTTTGTCGCGCGCGGCGGGCCACCGGCATGGGGCGTATTTTTGGAAAGATGAAGGTCATGACCGGCACCGCGCATGGGTGAGCCAGCGGCGGCGATGGGTCGGGTCACGCAAAAGCGTGCTCAGAACCTCTTGCGCCTGAGCTGGGGCTGGCCGGTCAAGCGTGCCACCGGCTTCGACCATCAAGCCATCTGCGTCGCGGGTGACCGCAACCACGGGCCGAAAGCCACGCAAAGCTTGCAGGGCGCGCCACATGTCTTGTCGGATTTGGGTCGCTAGCTTTAGCCGATGCGCCATCGGGAAGCGTGCCGCAACCCGCAGGTCAAAGCGCGGCGGCAAGGCGCGGCTGACGGTGAGCGTGTCACCCCGGGATATGACATGCCAACGTTTGGTCACGGGCGCTTGGCGACACAGTCGATTTCAACCAAAGCCCCGACCGCCAGCGCCGTAACCCCGATGGTCGTGCGGGCCGGGCGGCGATCTGGTGGGAAATAGCTTTGGTATGTGTCGTTGAACGCCGCGTAGTCGCGCTCGAACGCAGTGAGATAGGCGCGCATTTGCACAACATGGGAGAGATCGAGGCTCAACCCGTCGAGGATCAGGGCGAGGTTATCCATTACGCGGGTCGTCTGGGCGGCGATACCCTCTGGAAGCGGCGCGTCGGGCGCCTCCGGGTCGGTCGGCATTTGGCCGGTGAGAAAGACCCATCCATCCGCCTCGACCGCGTGGGAGAAGGGGGCGACTGGTCGGGGGCCGTTGGGGAGGAGGTGGAAGAGGGTTCCCATCAGATTTCGCGCCCCGGTTCGAGCGGAGTGCACGCCCCGTTCGCGATGGAAAACTCCTGAGCGTCAACGTATCCACGATCTCCGAGAGTGATCGCTTCAACGCGCAGCACCTCAAACCCATCCAATGGCTCTGGCATCACCCAGAAACGCGGAAGATCAAGCAACACCGCGCGACAGGCATCCGATGATGGAAAGCCACCGATTTGTGCATGTTGAGCTTGGAACCTGGCCACAACCGTCGCCTCTGCATCAAGAGCCGTCCCAACCTCCTCTAAACGCCAATTGTCGAGTGGAGCTGGGTAGGAAAGCGACAGGTGCGCCAGATCGCTCGAACCTGGGCAAGAGCCGTTCTCGATTGCAAGCGCGATGGGAGCGTCAAAATATGTGTGATGCGTAAGCGCCCCGTCCTCCCATGGCCAGAAGTTCAAACTGAGCCGGAAAACGTCGCGCCGTGTAAGCGATTCCGCTGGCGGTGCTGGTAACCGTGTGAGGATAGCACCGCAAAGCGCACCTATTGTTGACTCGAAATCATAGTCTGGGCTCGCATAGTTCGCGCGGGAACGAGACGCGTAAAGAACTGTGCTCAACTCCCAATGAGCCATAAATTCCTGCCACTCAATTTGAGTCGCTTCCCACTCGATATCTGCAGCCCGGACCTGCGATGTGACCCCAAAGTCAGGCGCGTTCGAAAACGGATTCCAGACCGGCACGGTTGAGTGAAGATTCACAAAGGCTATCGCCCCCAGAGCAGCAGCGCTGCCACATGCGACCGAGGTCCACATCTTTGGCGCAAGCGAGTGCTTAGGTCGAGGTCGCGGGGGAATCAGATCACTCATGACACCCACCTTGGCACGACGCTCGAGTCTCCTGCGGTATGAATGAGTTTACTCAAACGCACCCTCACAACGGAATATTATCGTGCTTCTTCCAGGGCTTGGTCTGCTTCTTCGTGCGCAGCATCGCAAACGCCCGGCTGACACGTTTCCGGGTGCTACGCGGTTGGATCACCTCGTCGATGAACCCGCGCTCGGCCGCCACGAAGGGGTTGGCAAAACGGTCTTCGTATTCGGCAGTGTGTTCAGCGATCTTTTCCGGGTCGTCCAGATCGGCGCGGTGCAGAATTTCCACCGCCCCTTTCGCGCCCATCACGGCGATTTCGGAGGTCGGCCAGGCATAGTTGATGTCACCCTGCATATGCTTGGAGGACATCACCACGTAAGCACCACCATAGGCTTTGCGGGTAATGACCGTGACCTTTGGCACCGTCGCCTCACCATAGGCAAAGAGCAGCTTGGCCCCGTGTTTGATCACGCCGTTATATTCCTGGCTGGTGCCGGGCAAAAAGCCGGGCACATCGACCAGGGTCAGTAGCGGGATTTCGAAGGCGTCGCAGAAGCGGACGAAGCGTGCGGCCTTGCGTGCGCTGTCGATATCCAACACGCCGGCCAGCACCATGGGCTGGTTGGCCACAACGCCCACGGTCTGCCCCTCGAGCCGGATGAACCCGGTCAGGATGTTGCCCGCGAAATCGGCCTGAATCTCGTAGAAATCGCCCTCATCCGCAACCTTGGTGATCAACTCCTTCATGTCATAGGGCATGTTGGGGTTGTCGGGCACCAGTGTATCCAGGCTGTCCTCAACCCGCTCAGGGCTGTCAAAGAAGGGGCGCACCGGGGGTTTGTCGCGGTTGGAAAGCGGCAGGAAATCGACCAGGCGGCGAATTTCGCTGAGCGCCTCCACATCGTTTTCAAACGCGCCATCGGCGACCGAGGATTTTTTGGTATGGGTGCCCGCGCCACCCAGTTCTTCGGCGGTGACCTGTTCGTTGGTGACGGTTTTCACCACGTCTGGCCCCGTCACAAACATGTAAGAGCTGTCTTTCACCATAAAGATGAAATCGGTCATCGCGGGCGAATAGACCGCGCCACCCGCACAGGGGCCCATGATCACGCTGATCTGCGGCACGACGCCCGAAGCATCGATATTGCGCTGAAAGACCTCCCCATATGCGGCCAGGCTGGACACACCTTCCTGAATGCGGGCCCCGCCACTGTCATTGATGCCAATCACAGGCGCGCCGTTCTGCATCGCCATATCCATGATCTTGCAAATCTTCTTGCCATGGGTCTCGGAAACCGAGCCGCCCAGAACGGTGAAATCCTGGCTGAACACATAGACCATGCGCCCGTTGATCGTGCCCCAACCGGTGACCACACCGTCACCCCGGGGTTTCGATGCCTCCATCCCGAAATCGGTGCAGCGATGGGTGACGAACATGTCGTATTCTTCAAAGCTGCCTTCATCGAGCAGAACCTCGATCCGTTCGCGCGCGGTCAGTTTGCCTTTGGCGTGCTGGCTGTCGATCCGCTTTTGGCCCCCGCCCAGGCGGGCTTCGTCGCGGCGGTGGTCAAGCTCTTGCAGGATATCTTTCATGGGCGTCCCCTCGCGGTCTTGTTCTGGTTGTGCCTGATCGGTTTGGTCCGCCCGTGGTAGCGCGGCTGACCGGCATTTGTCGCGCAACCTATTGGCCCATTCGGGTGGGTGCGAGTCCCAAAGCGTTGGTTTTGCAAATATCGCGGCATGTTAGCGCAACAATCTGTCGTTTGGTGCCGTTTGGCGCCCCCAAACCCCCGCCTATTGCGCGCAGATGCACAGAACATGGCCTGGACCTCGGTGCATTTGCGGCGTAGCTCACATGTATGAACACGGCGCCCTTGGTGCGGTTTCTGGATCGCACCACACCACCACACATCTTTACGCTCATCGTGCTGACCGGGCTTGGCGCGCTGTCGATGAACATCTTCCTGCCCTCTCTGCCGCAGATGACCGAGCATTTCGAGACCGATTATCGGCTCATGCAATTGTCGGTGGCGCTGTATCTGGGCGTGAATGCCTGTCTGCAAATCGTGATTGGGCCGGTCTCAGACCGCTATGGGCGCAGGCCGGTCTTGCTGTGGTCGATTGCGATTTTCTTGGTGGCCACCATCGGCTGCATCTTCGCCCCCAATGTCGAAACCTTCCTGTTCTTTCGCATGATGCAGGCGGTGATCGTCGCGGGCCTGGTTTTGGGCCGCGCCGTGGTGCGCGACATGTATCCCCAGGATCAGGCCGCGAGCCAGATCGGCTATGTCACCATGGGCATGGCGATTGTGCCCATGATAGGCCCCGCGATTGGCGGCGTCATGGATCAGGCCTTGGGCTGGCAATCGAACTTTTGGCTCTTGCTGATCCTGGGTGCAATGGTCATCACCCTGACCTGGCGCGACTTGGGCGAAACGGCCAAGACCACCTCAACCTCGTTCCGGGCGCAATTCGCGGAATACCCTGAGCTTCTGACAGCGCGGCGGTTCTGGGGCTATAGCCTGTCGGCGGCCTTCGCCTCGGGCGCGTTTTTCGCCTATTTGGGCGGCGCACCTTTTGTGGGGTCCGAGGTGTTCGGGCTGTCGCCCGCCTGGCTTGGCATTTATTTCGGCGCACCGGCCCTAGGGTATTTCTTCGGCAATTGGATTTCGGGCCGGTTTTCGGTGCGGGCGGGGATCAACTCCATGATCCTTTGGGGGTCGATCTTATCGGCCGCCGGGATTTTGACCTCACTCATCCTGTTTTTGCTCGGGTTCAAAACGGCCCTGGTGTTCTTTGGCTTCACGACCTTTGTGGGCTTTGGCAACGGCATGGTTCTGCCCAATGCAACATCGGGCATGTTGTCGGTGCGTCCGCATCTGGCGGGAACGGCATCGGGCCTGGGCGGGGCGATAATGATCGGCGGCGGCGCCGCGCTCTCGGCGCTGTCGGGCGCTCTGCTGACCGGGGAAAGCGGGGCCTTTCCGCTGATCAGGATCATGTTGACCACATCGCTGCTTGCGGTGGCTGCAATTGTCTACACCATCTACCGGGAGCGGCAGGTCATCGGACAATAGCAGCCAGCAAAGTTGACGGCATGGGGTGACCAACCTACCCCTTATGCGGACGGATAGAGGAGGATCCCCCATGGAATTGCACGCAACACGGAAAATCGCGGCGGACCGCGCGGTCGTTTGGGCGGCGCTGAACGATGCCGCCGTGCTACAAGCGTGCATTCCCGGCTGTGAAGAGCTGACGGGCACCCCCGAAGAAGGCTTTGCCGCTGTGGTCAAACAAAAGGTCGGGCCCGTGAAGGCCACCTTTAAGGGTGAGGTTACCCTGTCGGATATCGTGCCAAACGAAAGCTACACCATCTCGGGCGAGGGCAAGGGCGGCGTCGCGGGCTTTGCCAAAGGCGGCGCTAAGGTGATGCTCAGCGATGCCGAGGGCGGCGGCACCGATCTGCATTACGATGTGGATGCCAAGGTCGGCGGGAAAATCGCCCAGCTTGGATCGCGCCTGATCGACAGTTTCGCCACCAAAATGGCCGATCAGTTCTTCGAACGGTTTCAGGCCCATGTCGAAGGCGGCAGCGCCGAAGCCTAGACAGACAAAGGCCAGGCACCATCGCGGTGCCCGGCCCAAACGCGTTTGTCTGATCGGGGCTCTAGTCCAGCCTTAGGCGTGCGCCAGCATCCCTGCGATTTCGTCTTTCAGGCGCATCCGTTCCTTGCGCATCTGCGTCTCAGCCAGTTGGTCGCAAGGTTCGACCCCGGTTTCGGCCCGATGCACGGCCCGGTTCACGTCGTGATAGGCCTCCATCAATCTAGCGAAATGCGGATTCGAGGTTTTCAGATCGTGAATTTTCTCAGCCTCCGCCGGGAAATCTTCCGCCAATTCATGAGGGGTGTTGGACATTGCAGCCTCCTTGCTCCCGTTGGTCCCTAGGGCATGAGACTAGACCTGAGTCGGGCCCGCAAACTTTGAGGCAGATCAATCCTGCGCGCTATTCAGCCGCCGTTTGTGTCGGCCCGTCGCGCCAGGCCGAGGCCAGCGCCTCAGGGCTCAGCACATGGGCGATGGGGAGCGTGCCAAAGGCTTCGGGTTCAGCCTCGGCCAATTGACCCGGGAAGGCCAGCACCGGCAATCCGGCGGCACGGGCGGCCTGGGCCGCGACCGGCGTGTCGGCAACCACGACCGAGCGGCCCCGTCCCACATCCAAATCTGACACGGCGGCCACCATGCCTTCGGGATCGGGGGCCAAATGCGCCACATCCCCACGCAGGATCGCCACGTCGAAATTCGCCCCACCCCGTTCGCGCGCTGTGGCCGACAGGATCGCATGGGCCGGCCCAACATCAGAGCGGCTGACCAAGGCCAATTTCATGCCCGCCCGCGCAGCCCAATTCAGCACTCGCGCCACACCGGCCCGTAATGGGATCGCGGCAGAAAGCTGGGCCGCGAAGAGCTTTTGATGGGTCGCGTCCAAAGCCTCGGCCTCGACGATCTCGTCTAGATGGGCGGCATAGCGTGCGGCCAATTGACGGTCGCCGCCATCGCGCAGCAACTCGCTATAGGTATCAAACGACCATTCCCAGGAGACACCATGCATCCGAAATGCAGCGTTCCAGGCCGCTCGGTCCAACTCGGCACACTCCACAAGGCTGCCCAAGCCCCCGAATATCAAGGCTTCTAACGTCATGATCCCTCCGCTAGGGCTCATGCAATCATTGCAAATCGGGCATTCAAGTGGCGCGGCAGGGCTTTCTGCAACGCAGCGCGTGTGATTGGCCTGTGGATAGGCGCAGGCCAGGCCCCCTGCACAATTATGAGGCGGGTTGGAAAGGTTAACGTTTTCCCGCCGCCTGCTGACGCCGCAGCGCCGCTTCGCGCCAGGTGATGAAACTGACCGCCGCGATGATCAGCGCGCCGCCCAGCATGACGAAGCTGTCCACCGGCTCACCAAAGAAAACCAGACCCAAAAGCGTGGCCCAGATCAGCTGTAAAAACGTGACCGGCTGGGTGACGGTCAGGGGCGCGGCCGAAAAGGCAAGGGTCATGGTGTAATGACCCGCCGTCGCAAAAACCGCTGTCAGGAATAACAGGCCCAGTTCCCGCCAGCCGACATCGACCCATTGCCACCAGGCCAAGGGGGCCAGGCCGATGGTGACCGTGACCGACAGCATGAACACCACGACGCTGGCATGGACCTCATCGGCCATGATCTTGGCAACCAGATAGCCCACTGCAAATGCCACGGCGGTGAACAGCATCGCCAGGTGGCCTGGGTCTAGCTCTCGGAACCCAGGACGCAGGATGATCAACGCCCCCAGAAAGGCGACGCCAACCGCGATCATGCGGCGGGCGGCCATGCGCTCGCCCAAAAAGAACACAGCCAGGATCGAGACATAAACCGGGTTGAGGTAATTCATCGCCGTCACCTCGGCGATGGGGATTTGCGTCATGGCGTAGAACCAGCAGACCACGCCCGCCGTATGCGCAACCCCGCGCAGGCCAAACAGCCCCAAGGCGCGGCGGCTAAGCGTCGTGCGCCGCATCGCGGGCAGCATGGGGATCAGGAATACAAAGCCCAACACATAACGCAGAAACGCGGCTTGGGCCGGGGGCACCGCATCCCCAACCAGCTTGACCGTCGCTGTCACCGCCACAAAGCACAACCCCGTCACAAGCATCCAAAAGATGCCCAGGATCGGGCGCGATTGCGGTTCGGTTGGCGGGGTGGCGGGCGTTTCCATTTGCGCCCAGATGGTCAGGTTTCGGGGGCAGCCGCAACCCTAGCCGGTCAGCACCAGTTTGATCGCGATGGCCAGCATGGTCAGGCCTACCAGTATATCCAACGCCTGCCAGGCCTTGGGTCGCGCGAAAATGGGCGCCAGGATGCGCGCGCCGTAGCCAAGCGCTAGGAAGAAGACGCAGCTTGCCGCCAATGCCCCGGCCCCAAAGCTCCAGCGCGCGGCGCCATATTGCGCCGCCACCGCCCCGATCAGGCCGACCGTGTCCAAATAGACATGCGGGTTGGCCCAGGTCAGGATGAGCGCAGTCAAGACGGCGGCCCGCAGGCTTTCCTCCCCCGATCCGCCGTTTTGCAAGGCGTCATTTGCGGCCCAAGCGGCGCGAAAGCTTTTGATCGCATAGACGACCAGAAACGCGGCCCCGCCCCAGCGCATCGCCTCCAACGCCCAGGGCGCGGATCGGGCCAGCGCGCCAAACCCCGCAACGCCGGTGAAAATCAGGATCGCCTCGCTCAAACAGCAGATCGCCACCACCGGCCCGACATGGGCCTGCCGCAGGCCTTGGCGCAGGACAAAAGCGTTCTGCGCCCCAATCGCCAGGATCAGGGACAAAGACAGGGCGAACCCAGCGATGAAGGCGGCGGACATGTTGGCTCCGTTGATGACAACAAAGCCGGGGGTAGACCTGCGAAATCAGGAGTTCCAGTGAATTATACTTCTGTAGTATAAGCATCACTAATGATCGAATACCCCGCCCTTTTCGCCCTGCAGGCCGTTCTGCGCACCGGCTCCTTCGAGGCTGCGGCTGAGACGCTCCACATCACGCAATCCGCCGTATCGCAGCGGATCAAAAGCCTGGAAGATCGGTTGGGCACCAGCCTGGTGCGTCGCACCCGGCCCGCCACCCCGACCGAGGCCGGTACCCGCCTGCTACGCCATGCCGAAGAGGTTGGGCTGCTCGAACGCCGCTTGGCCGATGATCTGGAGGCTCTGCGCCCGGGCCGCAGCGCCCCGGTGCGGATCGCGGTGACCGCCGACAGCCTGGCCTGTTTTCTGCTGCCGGCCTTTGCCTCGGTCAAAGGGTTCTTGTTCGATCTGGTGATCGACGATCAGGAATACTCGGCAGAATTGTTACGCCGGGGTGATGCGGCGGCTGCGGTCACCACGGCGGGGCCGCCCGTGCCTGGCTGTGACGCGCAAGCGATGGGTGCGTTGCCTTATGTTGGATTTGCCTCCCCCGCATTCCACGCGGCCCATTTCGCCCAAGGCGTCACAGCAGAAACGCTTGCGACCGCCCCCGCCATCACCTTCAATCAAAAGGATGGGTTGCAGCGCCGCATGGCCGCCGAAATCGCGGGCCAGCCGGTGCATCTGACGACCCATTACATGCCGTCGACCCATGCCATCACCGATGCGGCCATCGCAGGGCTGGGATGGGCCGTGAACCCAACGCCCCTGATCACACCCCATTTCACCGCAGGCCGCTTGCTGCCGCTGGCCGATGGGTATGAGATCACGACGCCGCTAATGTGGCAGGTGCCACGCCAGAACCGCGACGCGCTGGCCGATCTGACGCGGGCCATCACCCGCGCCGCCAGACAAGATTTGGTGCAGCCCAGCCCGGCTTAAGCCGAAAGCTGCGCCATCACCTCATCCGAGATTTCGAAATTCGCGGTGACGGTCTGGATGTCGTCATCATCTTCCAGCGCTTCGATCAGCTTCATCAGCTTTTGCGCATCTTCCAGACCCAACTCAGTAGTGGTGGTGGGCCGCCAAACCAGCTTGGTGGACTCAGATTCACCCAGTTCCGCCTCCAACGCGTTCGACACCTCATTCAAGTCGGTATCGGCGCACCAGATGATGTGGTTGCCGGGGTCTTCATCGCCGTCCCCTTCATTGGTTTCCACATCCTCGGCCCCGGCTTCAATCGCGGCCATCATGATCGTGTCCGCGTCACCCGCCGACAGCGGATAGGTGACCTGGCCCTTGCGGTCGAACATGAACCCGACCGAGCCGGTTTCACCCAGGTTCCCGCCATGTTTGCCAAAGGTCGACCGCACGGTCGAAGCGGTGCGGTTGCGGTTATCGGTCATCGCTTCGACGATCACCGCCACACCGTTGGGGCCATACCCTTCGTAGCGGATTTCATCGTAATTCTCGGCATCGCCACCTTGCGATTTCTTGATCGCGCGGTCGATCACATCCTTCGGCACGGATTGCGATTTCGCCTCTTTCACCGCCAGGCGCAGACGTGGGTTTTTATCGGGGTCCGGGTCGCCCATCTTGGCGGCCACGGTGATTTCCTTGGCAAGCTTGGAAAACAGTTTCGAGCGGGCCGCGTCCTGGCGGCCTTTGCGGTGCTGGATGTTCGCCCATTTTGAATGTCCGGCCATGGGTCTCTCCCTGCGAAAGCGTGGTGGCAGATTTCGGGGTTCTATACGGCAGAGCACCGGGGGGCCGCAATGGCCCTAGCGCTTGGTGGGTTTGGGTTTCAGGCTGCGGGCAAAGGCTAGGCTTTCGGCGAAATGGGCGGCCAGTGCCTCGGCATCCCGCGCAACGCCTTGCGGCAGGGCGACATAGCCTTTCATCACCGCACCATATTGCATCACGGGGCCGGTGCCGAACCCCTCGGCTAGCGCCGCGCGGCGGGCTTCGTCAAAGCGCAGGCACAGCGCGCCTTCGGGCGACAGAAAGCCGAACATATTCCCGTTCACGGCGGTGTACGGCATCTTTTTGCCTTTAACGGATACCCCCTCATGGGCCTCCGCCACCTGGGTGAAGCGTGTCAAAAGATCATCTACCATGGCATGAGCTTGCCATGGCTTGCCGCGCACCCGCAACGATTGTGGCCTAGCCCCCGGAAACCCGCGCCCGCAAGCGCGCCGCTTTGGCACGGATTGTCTCGCGCAACTCGGCTTCCCCCGCGCTGTGCAATGCGCCTGGCAGCACGGTCAAAGCCGCCCCAGGCCAATCCCGCGCCAAGCGCCAGGCGGCTGCGACCGGTGCCGACAGGTCCATGGCGGAATGCAACATCTCTCCCGGCAAGTCGCCGAGGCTTGCGGCGCGTTCATCAAGCGGCGGATCCATCCAGGCAAGGTTGGAAAAATAATGCGCGCAAAGCCGGGCAAACCCCAACCGGAACACCGGATCAGCCCAGCGGCCCGAAGGTTCATGGCGTGGGTCGGTATCGACCACCGCCGCTTCCCAAGCGCACCAATGCTCCGCCGCCGCTTGCGCCGTGTCGGCGTCGCGCAGCAGGGGCAGATAGGCCGCCGTGCGCTCAACTCCGCTGGTGGCTTTGGGCACCAGATCAGCAAAAGGTGCAAACGCCTCTGGCAGCAACTGCCCGACATGGCCATAGAGCCAGTCAATCTCGGAGCGTCGGGTCTGCGTCACCCCGACCAACAACAAACCCAGCACATGGGCCCGATGCGCATGGGCATAAGCCTGCGCCAGACTTGCGCCCCAAGACCCGCCAAAAACCACCCATTCCGCGATGCTAAGATGCGCCCGCAATCGTTCGATATCCGCAATCAGATGCGCCGTTGTGTTGGCCTCAAGTGCTGCCAAATCTGCACCCGCATGGGGCCGCGAACGCCCACAACCGCGCTGATCCATCGCCACGATCCGCCATTCCGCAGGATCGAACAGCGCCCGGTGTCCATCGGAAATCCCGCCGCCCGGTCCACCATGCAGGATCAGGATCGGCATGGCCGCGGGGTTGCCCCAAACCTCCCACGCCACATGGTGGCCATCGGCCTCGGGCAAGGTACCGGTGATCAAGCCATCGCGCATCAATCGCGTCTCCCCAAGTGGTTAGGGGGGTGATACACCGGGGCCATGACGCAAGACCAGATCATCCTATTCGCCTTATTCGGTACGGTTTTTGGGATGCTGCTTTGGGGGCGGTTTCGATACGATCTGGTGGCGTTCTCGGCCCTGATGGCGGGCGTTGTTTTGGGCGTGGTGGATGCTGACCAGGCTTTCGCGGGCTTTGGCCACCCGGCCACCTTGGTGGTGGCTCTGGTGTTGGTGGTGTCTGCTGGGCTGGTCCGGTCGGGCGCGGTGTTTCTGATCACCCGCACGCTGGTCGATGCGGGCCGCGCGCTGGGTGCCCATATCGCGATCATGGGTGGGATCGGCGGAGTGCTCTCGGCGTTTATGAACAATGTTGCGGCGCTGGCGTTGCTGATGCCCGTCGATATCGCCACCGCGCGCAAAGCGGGCCGATCCCCCAGCCTGTCACTCATGCCGTTGAGCTTTTGCACCATCCTGGGCGGCATGGTGACCCTGATCGGAACGCCGCCCAACATCATTATCGCCACCATCCGCGAAGATGCGTTGGGGGAGCCTTTCCGCATGTTCGATTTCGCGCCCGTGGGCGGGGTGGCGGCGATTGCGGGGCTGCTCTTCGTGGCGCTGATCGGCTGGCGCCTGATCCCGCAACGCGATTCCGGTGTGGGTGGGGATCGGGTCAAAGAACTGGCCCCCTATATTGCCGAGTTGCGCATTCCCGAAGGGGCCAAACTGGTGGGCCATCGCCTGCGCGACCTGGATGCCGCTGCGGCCTCGGCCGATGTCGGCATGTTGGGGCTGATGCGCGACGGCAAACGCCGCTTTGGCACCGGGCGCAATCTGGTGCTGAAGGAAGGGGACGTACTGGTGCTAGAGGCGCATCCCGACGCGCTCGATGAATTCCGCGTCGCCACAGGGTTGGAGGCAGCGGCAGCCAGCGATGCCGCCGCTGACGCGATTGGCGAAGGCGTGACCTTGATCGAGATGGTGGTGCCCGAAACCGCGCGGATCACCGGTAAGACCGCGCAATCTGTCGGTCTGTCTTGGCGCAAACGCACAACCTTGATGGGCATCGCCCGGCGCGGCAAGCGCCTGACCCGCCGCCTGCGCCAGACCGAGGTTGAACCGGGGGATATCCTGCTCCTCCTCGTACCCGCCGACCGGGCGGAGGAGGTTGTGGATTGGCTGGGCGGCTTGCCCTTGGCCGACCGAGGTCTGGCGGTCACCCAAGATCGCAAAACCTGGGGCGCAATTGCTCTATTCGCAGCGGCGGTTGCAGCGGCGTCGGTCGGCTGGCTTTACCTGCCCATTGCACTTGGCATTGTCGCCATTGGCTATGTACTGATGAAGGTGCTGCCGCTTTCCGAGATCTACACCCATATCGAATGGCCGGTGGTGGTTCTGCTCGGCTCCATGATCCCGCTTGGGGCGGCGCTGGAGGCTTCGGGGGGCACCGATCTGATCGCGGGCGCGCTTTTGTCGCTGACCGATGGGCTTCCGGCCTGGGCGATCCTGATCGTGCTGATGGTGGTCACGATGACGCTTTCGGATATCCTCAACAACACCGCCACGGCGATTGTCGCGGCCCCGGTGGGCATTCAGATGGCCGCAGGCCTCGGCACCTCGCCCGATCCGTTTTTGATGGCGGTCGCGGTCGCTGCCTCCGCCGCGTTCCTCACACCGATTGGGCATAAGAACAACACCCTGATCCTGGGTCCAGGCGGCTACGGTTTTGGCGATTATTGGCGCATGGGATTGCCGCTAGAGGTCATCATCATCGCGGTGTCGATCCCAACCATCCTGGTGGTGTGGCCGCTCTAGCGGCCTGGGCGTCAATCCTCGCCCGCATCCACCAGATTGTCGGGGGGTGACACAAAGCGATAGCTGCGCCCATCTTCGCCCATGATCGTCACATCCGCGATGGGGCGCAGCGCCTGATCCAAACCAATCGCGGTAAAGAATTCTTCCATCACAAAGCGCAGCGGATTCACCTGCGGGTCGATCTCCACCACATAGTCATAGGCCCAAGGGCACGACGTCAGGCTGCCCGACCAACCGGCTTCGGCCCCGCTGGCGTGCGCAATGCCTTCGCACACAGTACCATCGGACATGCGCACCTGCAGCAGGTCGCGTGTCAGTTCCACACGATCCGGGCGCGCGGGCCCTTGGGTGCAGGCCGCCAAAACCAGGGGCACGACAAGGAGAGGAATGGCACGCATCAAAGACCCTTTCGGTGAAGCTATAATGGCCAGATAAGCGGGATCGTCAGGCAAACAACCACACCCAAGCTCAAGTTTAGCGGAATGCCGGTGCGCATGAAATCAGTGAAGCGGTAGCCGCCCGGCCCATAGACCAGCATATTGGTTTGATAGCCAATGGGCGTTGCGAAACAGGCCGAGGCCGCGATCATCACCGCGACGACCAGCGGCCTGGGATCGACCCCCACCGCCTGCCCAAGCGCGATGGCAATGGGGGCCATGATCACCGCGATGGCGTTGTTGGAAACCAGTTCGGTCAGGATCGAGGTCATGAAATAGACCGCCCAGATCAGAAACACCGGCGGCAGCCCCATCAAAACCGGCGCAACCTGACCCACGATCATCTCAATCGCACCGGTATGTTCCAGCGCCGCCCCCACGGCGAGCATGGCAAAGATCAGCGCCAGCAATCGCCCTTCGACAAAGGAAAACGCCTCTTCCGCGTCGATGCAGCGGGTCAAAAGCACCACCGCCACAGCGATCACAGCCAAGGCCAGGATCGGGGCCACATTCAGCGCAGCCAGGATCACGATGCCCGCCATCGCGGCGATGGCGATGGGCGATTTTTCGCGGCGATAGGCGCGCTCGGACGGGGCAGCCACATCGACCAAATCCATATCCGCCGCCAGGCGCTGAATATCGGCCGGATCGCCCTCAAGCAGCAGCGTGTCGCCGACGCGCACCACCAGATCATCCAACTGCCGCCCGATATTTTGATTCCGCCGATGGACCGCCAGCGGATAAACGCCATAGCGGCGGCGCAAGCGCAGATTGCCCAAGGTTCGGCCCACCATCCGTGCGCCGGGGGTGATCAACACCTCAACCGTCGTGGTCCGAACCGAGCTTAGCTTATCAACCGTGCGCAGCTCTTTGGATTGCTGCAAACCCAGAACCTCGGTCATATCGGTGCGCAACACGACGCGATCCCCGGCCTGCAACTCGACCCCGGTCATATCCCGGCGCAACGAGGCGTCACCGCGCAACACGTCGATCAATCGCACGCCATCGCGGCGAAACAGATCGACCTCGTTCACATTCTGCCCGATCAACGCAGAATCCTCGGGCACCGCCACCTCGGTGAAAAACTTGGGCTTCGACCGTCCCCCGCCCAGCAGGGCGGCCATCGAAATGCGCTCGGGCAAAAGCCGCCGCCCAATGAAGGTCAGATAGAGCATCCCCCAGATCACCACGACCAGGCCAATTGGCGTGATCTCAAAGATCGTGAAGGGGGCCATCCCCTGGCTGCGCGCCACCCCATCGACCAGCAGATTGGTCGAGGTGCCGATCAAGGTCATCGTCCCGCCCATGATCGCGGCATAGCTCAGCGGGATCAGCAGCTTGGAGGGCGATTGCCCCAGAATGCCGGCAATCTGCACAAAGACCGGGATCATGATCACCACAATCGGTGTGTTGTTCATAAAGGCCGAGCCGATGACCACGACCGTGAACAGGGTCAAAAGCGCGCGTTTCGGGCTGGTTTTGGCCTGCGCTTCGGCATAGCGCGTCATCCGGTCCAGCGATCCGGTGCGCACAAGCGCCCCCATCACAATGAACATCGCCGCAATGGTCCAGGGCGCGGGGTTCGACAGCACCGTCATTGCCGCATCCACAGGCAACAGGCCCAGGATCAGCAGCAGGGCCACCCCGCCAATGGCCACCACCTCGGTCGGCCAGACCTCGCGCAGGAACAGACCGAACATGCCGATCAGGATCGCCAGGGTCAAAAGACCTTCGGTGGATTGGGATAAGGACAGGTCGATCATGCGGATCACGGACCTCGGGGTGTTGCCGGGGCGGCTTGCAGCGCCCTGGGGCCAAGTCTGGCGGAAGGTCCCCGATGCTGCAAGCGCACAATCGCGGGGCCTAGGCCGCCTGCTGGTCGCCCTGTGGCTTGCGCGGTTGCACCAGGAAAAGGCCCAGGAACATCAGCGCCAGCGCCGCCCAGACCCATATCGAATAGGTTTCACCCAAAATCAGCTTGGCCCAGAAAATCCCGAACCCCGTCACCAGATAAGCCACCTGCGCCGCAAAGACCGGACCCGCACGGCCCACCAGCCAGACATATCCGGCATAGGCCAGGGCGTGGGCGATGGCGCCGCCGATAATCGCCAGGTCGGGCAACCCATAGGGCGGCAGCGGCGAAATCCATTGCCCTGTCATCCAGGCCAAGGGCGCGCTTAGCAGGATGCCAACAACCGATGCCCCCAAAAGCACCTGCACCGGGTCCAATCCTTCGGTGCCGTAACGGGCAACGAAATTGCCCTCGACCGCGTAAAAGGCCGGGGCGACCAGGGCCAAAGGCAGCCACAAAACCATAGCCGGGTCCGGCAAGCTTGCCTCAGGCGCTGCGATCAACACGATCGCCGCCAACCCCAAAACCAGCCCCGAAAGCCGCAGTGCCGAAAATCGATCCAACCCAAGCGCCAACGCGATGGGAAAGGCCAGCATCGGCACCAGGGATAGAACGATCGACAAAATGCCCGAGGGCAGATGGATCGCCGCTGTATAGCTGGCCGAGTTCGGCAGAAGCGTCCCGATCAACGCGATGATCACATAAAGCGCGACATAACGCGGCGCGAAGGGCAGGCTTTGTCGACGCGCCAGATTGATCAGGGCCAACGCTGCGCCGCCAATGGCGAATTGCCAAAAGATGATGCCGAAATGCCGGTAGCCTTCGGACACGGCGACTTTGGCCAGCGGCTGCGTGATCCCCCAAAGCGCGCCAAGAACAATCAGCAGCGCGACAAAGGTGTAAAGCTCACGGCGCATCGGGCCCGGCGCTTTGCAGATGCCCGCCCACGCGCACCGGCGCGACCTTCACCGCGCGCCCGGTGGCATCGTCGGTTTCCACAAACACACCCGACAAGGTGGCGGGGCCATTCGCAGGCGTGAAGCGTTCTTTCTGCATACCGGTGATAAAGCGGCGCAAAGGCTCGGCCTTATCCATGCCGATCACCGAATGATAATCCCCGCACATGCCCGCATCACTTTGATAGGCGGTGCCGCCCGGCAGGATCATGGTGTCACCGGTGGGCACATGGGTATGTGTGCCGACCACCAGGCTGGCACGCCCATCGCAGAAATGACCGACAGCCATTTTTTCCGATGTCGCCTCGGCATGGATATCAACGATGATGGCCTGCGCCTGCCCCCCAAGCGGATAGCGTTTTAGCACCGCCTCCAAGGCCGAAAACGGATCGGCAAAAGGGCGCTTCATAAACACCTGACCCAGAACCTGCACCACCAGCACATGTTTGCCACCCGTCGTCTTGAACAGGCGCATCCCGACGCCGGGCGCGGTTTTGGCATAGTTCATGGGGCGCAAAATGCGCGGCTCGCCCTCAATCGCCTGCAGCATGTCACGCTGATCAAAGGCGTGATCGCCGAGGGTCAGACAATCGGCCCCCGCCTCAAGCAAGGTCTTGGCATGGGCGGCCGAAACCCCCGCGCCCGAGGTCGCGTTTTCCGCGTTCACCGTGATGAAATCCAACTGCCACTCGGCCCGAAGCCGGGGCAAATGTTCGGACACGGCCTGTCGCCCAGACCGCCCCATGACATCTCCAAGGAATAACAATCGCATGGCCTGTCGATAGGCGCTGGCACCCGATCCCGCAAGGCGGCATTTAGGCTGATCGGATGCCTGCTTCGGTAACCAGATGATCCAGAAGCTGATCGGTCGGCTCCACCGGCACGCCCGGCAGCTCTTGCGCAGCAAAGGCAAAGCCAATGGCCCGAACCGTCCCGGACCGGCGCAACCGTTCCAGCGTCCGGTCGTAAAACCCGCCGCCATAGCCCAGCCGGTTCAGGCCCGTGTCAAACCCGACGAGCGGCACGATCAGGATGTTGGGCGTCAAGTCATCGCCCGCCTCGGGTACCTGCGCGCCAAAGGGGCCATCGATCATGCGCGCACCGGACCGCCATTCGCGGAACAACAGCGGCTGCCCCGCGCCCTGGATCACCGGGACCCCGATCCGGTTGCGCCCGGCCAGATGGGTCATGGCCGGGATCGGGTCAATCTCGGTCCGGATCGGCATATAACCGGCAATCACCGCACCGGACAGATCACCGACCACCTCCAGCAAATGCGCGGTCGCGCGGGCAATAGCATCGGTGGTTTCACGGGTGTCAAACGCGGCCTTGCGGGCGGCATAGGCCTGCTTGCGCAGCGCGGCTTTGGGATCATCGGGGGCGGGGGTCATGGCCAGGCAAGCTCGGGTCCGGTTTGGAAGAAAGAAACGTTGTTGGTGAACATGCTGTCGGGTTTCAGCCGGATCAACCGCCCCGACGGATCATCAATCCGCGCCACATGATCAATGAACCAAGGGTTCCAACCCGCCCGATCCGCGCCCAGATATTTGACCAGCAAGCGCTCGAACAGATCGGCGTCCATGGCCAACACCTCGGCCCGGCCGCGCAGGCCCAGATGCAGCAAAATCCCTGCGTCACAATCGAAATCCACGATCTCAGCCGCCACGCGTTGATCCCGCGCCAAACGACCGACCGAGCTTGATCCGATATCCGAGGGCATCCACAGCGCCCCGCTTTCCCACAAAAACCACATCGGCGCGATGCGTGGGCCATCGCCGCTGCCGGTGGCCAGCATGACCATCAGCGGCTTCAACAAAACAGCCTCGGGGTCGAATGCGGTTGGCATGGGCAGCGGCGGCCTTTGGCTTGTGGCTGGGCAAAAACTCTTCAAAACTTGTACGGTGCTTCGGCAGCAAAGGCGCGGGTGAAATACGACATCAGCGGCACAAAAGCGGAGGGTGAGGATGCTGAGCTTGGATCACATCGCAATTGCAGCAGCCGATTTGACCACCGGCGCCGCCGCGACCGAGGCGGCATTTGGCGTGCCCCTGGCCCCCGGCGGCCAACACCCGGACATGGGCACCCATAACAAGCTGCTGTCGCTCGGGCCCGAGGAATACCTTGAGGTCATCACCATCGACCCCGCTGGCACACATCCCAATCAGCCGCGCTGGTTTGACCTCGACAATTTCCAAGGCCCGACCCGCAGCACAAACTGGATTTGCCGCTGCCCCGATCTTGATGCCGCCCTGGCCGCAGCGCCTGACGGGATTGGCGCGCCTTGGGATTTGGCCCGCAATGATATGCGCTGGCGCATGGCGATCCCCAAAGACGGAAAACTGCCCTTTGACGGCCTTTGCCCCGCGCTGATCGAATGGAAGGGTGACGCGCACCCGGCTCCGCGCCTGCCAGATCGCGGCGTGCGTCTGACCGCGCTGCGCCTTTTCTCGCCGCAGGCCGAGGCGCTGTCAGCCGCGCTTTTACCAATGATCGACGAGTCGCGACTGTCGATCACACACGCGCACCGACCCAGGATCGCGGTCACCTATCGCACGCCAACTGGCGAGATCACCTTTTGATCCGCCCGGCTCAACCCAGCGACGCGGGCGGCATCCTCGCGATCTGGAACCCGATCATCCGCGACACGACCATCACTTTCACCACGCGTGAAAAAACGCCCGAGGATATCGATGCCCTGATCCGCAACCACCCGGTTTGGGTCGCCGAACAGGGCAGACAGGTGGCTGGGTTTCTGACTTGGGCGCAATTTCGTGGCGGACCCGGTTATGCCGATAGCTATGAGCATTCGATCCATATCGCCGAAGCCGCGCGCGGCGCGGGCATCGGGCGTGCCTTGATGGCCCATGGTTTTGACCAGATCCGTGCCCAGGGCGGTCATATCCTGGTGGCGGGCCTAAGCGGCGAAAACACCTCGGGCCAAGCCTTTCATTGCGCGCTGGGCTTTGAAGCCGTCGCCCATATGCCAAAGATCGGGAAGAAATTTGGTCGCAGGCTCGATCTTGTGCTGATGCAGAAATTCCTCTGACAGCGACGCACAGGCAGGGTACAAGACCACCATGTCGCTTTGGTCTCGCATATCCGACGCATTGGCCGCCCTCGCCAAGGGCGAGGGGCTGACGGCTGTCTTTGACAAACTGCGCGCCACCCCTGAACGGTCGGTCGCCTTCACCATCGCGGTGATCGCGCTGTCGGCGAAAATGGCCAAAGCCGATGGGCTGGTCACCCGGGATGAGGTCACGGCCTTCCGCGAGGTGTTCTATATCCCCGCCTCGGAAGAAAAATCCGCCGCGCGGGTTTTCAACATGGCCCGCGAAGACGTGGCCGGGTTCGAGGAATACGCCACCCGCATCGCCGCGATGTTCCGGATGGAGGGCAAACCCTGCGGCATCGACAGCGTGCTGTGCGACCTGATGGAAGGGCTGTTCCACATCGCCGCCGCCGATGGCGAATACCACCCGAGCGAGGATGCGTTCCTACAACGCGTGGCCGAGATTTTTGGCATGGATGACAGCGCCTTTCGCCGTATGCGATCGCGCTATGTGCCCGATGCCGCGCCCGACCCCTTCCTGGTCTTAGGCGTCGAGCCCGGCACGCCCTATGACGATATCCGCGCCGCCTGGCGGGCCGAGGTGCGCGCCACCCATCCCGACCGGATGCTGGCCCGCGGCGTGCCGGAAGAGGCGGTGAAACTGGCCGAAAAGCGCCTGGTCGCCGTCAATCGTGCCTGGGAAGAAATCGCCGCCTCCCATGCCCGCTGAGCCCGCCAGCTTGCGCATTGCCACCTATAATATCGAATGGTTCGATGCGCTGTTCGACGACACTGGCGCCTTAAAGAATGATGACGGATGGTCGGCGCGCCACAATGTGACCCGGGCCCAGCAAACCGCCGCGATCGCCCAGGTTTTACAGGCGTTGGATGCAGATGCGATCCTGGTGGTCGAGGCCCCCGATATCTCGCGCAGGCGCGACGGGCGGGTGGCGCTGGAAACCTTTGCGGCGTTTGCCGGGCTGCGGGCCAACAAGGTTCTGTCGGGGTTTTCCAACGACACGCAGCAGGAACTGATGCTGCTTTACGATCCCGAGACGCTGAGCGCGAAGCACAGCCCGCGCGGGCCGATCACAGGCCCGGATGGCCGCAAAGATGCGCCACGCTTCGATGGGGTGTTTCGGATCGACCTGGATATCGACGCCACCGAAGACCGGGTGGTGTTTTCCAAACCCCCGCTTGAGCTCACGCTTGAGACCGCCTTTGGCCCCATCGAGCTAATCGGGGTGCATGTGAAATCCAAAGCACCCCATGGCGCGCGCGATGCAGCCGACGCCATGCGCATTTCCATCGCCAACCGGCGCAAGCAATTGGCGCAATGCGTCTGGCTGCGCCAGCGGGTCGAGGCGCATTTGGAAACCGAAAGTGCATTGATCGTGCTGGGCGATTTGAATGACGGGCCCGGGCTGGATCGGTATGAAGCGCTTTTTGGGCGGTCGGGCGTTGAGATTGTCATGGGCAGTGAGGCGGCGGCCGAGCGGCAGCTATTCGACCCCCATGCCAGGCGCGCCCTGCAAAGCCGCGTGGCCGCGCAACCGACCACCGCGCGGTTCTTTTTGAAACATGAAGACCGGTATCTGTCGGCCCTGCTGGATTACATCATGGTCTCCCCCGCGCTGCGCCCTTTGAGCCAACGCTGGCGCATCTGGCACCCGTTCGACGATCCGATCTGCTGGCAGGATGACGATCTGCGCGCGGCCTTGCTAACCGCCTCGGACCATTTTCCCGTGACGCTGGATTTGAGCGGACCTGCCGGGGCCTTGGCTTCACAGAACGGGCCGTGATGCCCATATAGGGGCCATGAGATATCTGCTTGCTGTGATCCTGGGCTTGAGCCTGACAAGCCCCGCTTTGGCGGAGGAGGAGGGTGGCTCTCTGCGCGAGGGGCTGAACCTGTTTTCCGAAGGCTCGCGCATGATCCTGGAAGGGTTGCTGGATGATATGCGCCCGATGCTGGAAGAGGCGCGGCCGTTTTTCGAAGAGGAAATGCTGCCTTTCCTGCAATCCTTGGGCGATCTGATCGACGACATCACGGTGTACGAGATGCCCGAGCGGTTGCCCAATGGCGATATCCTCATCCGCCGGTCCCCCGATGCACCGCCTTTGGAGGCGGAACCGGATGCTTCTGACGGGGTGGAGCTTTAGGTCCAAGGGATTGTGCCGCGCCTTTGGCGCGTCACCGGGGGGCGAGAGGGGCTGTCTGCCCCTCTCGCGCTCTCCCCGAGGGTATTTTGGGCCAGATGAAAGGGATCAGGATTGGTCTAATTTGAGGCCGGTCTCGCTGAGGGTGTAGATGCCGGTTTCCTGTTTTTCGAACCATCCATAATGGTTGTCGCGCATGATGCGGGTGGCGTGGGTGACGCCGGTGGCGGCTTTGACCGCAGCGCCTTTGCTGGGGCCCTGTTGGGCGAGATATGCGGCACACGCCATGGCGTCTTGGCGATAGGCCGTCATCCGCGCGCCGCGCATGCCGCCCAGATTCGGATCGCCTTTGCGGCGGGTGAACTCGGCCATCAAAAGCGCGCGTTTGCGGGCGGATTTGCGCGGCGCATAGGGGCCGGGATCGCAATGGACCTCTACCCTCCCGTCGGGCAGGCGCACGGTCAAAAGCCCCAGGCCCAGGCGGCGCGCGAGTTTGGTGTTTTCGGCCAACGCCTTTTGGAAAGGCCGGGTCTTGGCGCGCGGCACAGCGAGATAGACCAGATCGCTAACCGCCTGGCGTGCGATGGCCTGGTGGAAGAGTGTCAGGGAAAACCCGGTTTTTAGCTCAACCAGGATCGGGTCTTGCCCGTCTTTCAGCGCCATCACATCGGCCGGTCCGATCTCGGCCTTGACGGTATAGCCAAGCTCTTCCAGGAAGGCTTTGACGGGCGGGTAAAGCTCAGTTTCGCGCATGGGGGAAGCCTACGCCAGGGGCGCAGCCCTGTCAGGCAGGCAAAGAGGGCCGATTCCCCGCTTGACACCAAACCGACACACCCGTATCCCCCGCTCAGATTTTTGGGGCGTGATGCCTGCGCGGCTGCGCCCCTTGTTGTTTTAGACAGAACCCGAGGATCGCCCGATGAGCCGTGTGTGCGAATTGACCGGCAAAGGCCCGATGACTGGCAACAATGTCAGCCACGCCAATAACAAAACCAAGCGGCGTTTTCTGCCCAATCTGACCGATGTCACGCTGGGCTCGGACATCTTGGACCGCCGTTTCCGCCTGCGCGTGTCGAACGCGGCCCTGCGCACCGTGGATCACCGCGGCGGCTTGGATGCGTTCATGGCCAAAGCCAAAGATGCAGAGCTTTCGCCGAAAGCCCTGAAAATCAAACGTGAGATTGAAAAAGCCCAAGCCGCTCAGGCCTAAGCTTTTTACCCGTGTTGAACGCGCCCCGCTGGCCTTTGGTCGGTGGGGCGTTTTCGTCGCAGCCCCCTTTCGGCATGGATGGAATCGGATAAGTAAGGGCCATGGTTTGGCTTCGCTCTGCCCTAGCCGCCTTGGTGCTGGCCGCCTTGATCGCGACAACCGTCGCGGCGGTGATGGCGCGTGGGGCAATGGCCGCGGACGGGCAGCTTTGTTCGCTGACCGGCACCTCCACCGTGGTGTTGGCCGCGGATGGATTGCCGCTCTTTGATGGGGATGGTGAGCCGGTCATGATGGACCAGGTGCTGTGCCCCGATGCGATTCTCAAAGGGCTGGCGCTGATCGATAGCGCCGATGGCGCGCAGCCGATTGCGATTGAAATGGGCATGCTCACCACCTCTGACCGGGCCCTTTTGGCCGGGGTGGAATGGCGCATGGGGGGATTGGGTCGGGGGCCGCCGCGCGCGGCGTAACCCCAAACACCTGATCTTTTTCCTTTTCGAACGGAGACATCCATGTCCTTCAAAATCACCCTGTTTGCAGGCGCTTTCGCGCTGATCCCCGCGCTGGCCTCGGCCCATATGGTCATCGAAGACGCCTATGCCCGCGCCTCTAGCAATGTCGCGATCTCGGGCGCGGCCTTCATGTCGATCTTCAACCATTCCGATATGGATGACCGTCTTGTGGCCGTCTCATCCGATGTGGCCGAACGGGTCGAGCTGCACACCCATATCGAAGACACCAATGGCGTCATGCGCATGGTCGAGGTCGAAGATGGCTTTGGCATGGCCGCCGGTGAGACGATCCTGCTGCAACGCGGTGGGTTGCATGTGATGCTGCTGGGCCTGCGCGAGCCGCTGGAACATGGCGATGAGTTCGAGGCGACCTTTATCTTTGAACATGCCGAGCCGGTAACCATCATGATCCCCGTCGATCTGGAACGTCAGCCCATGCATGGCGGCCATGGCGGTCACGGGGATCATTCCGGCCACGGTCATGGCGGGCATGGGCATTCGGACCACAGCGATCACGGCTCGGACAGCTAAAGCGCGATTGGCCGGGTGAGATCGTCCCCGCCCGGCCATGGCCGCCCGCCACGCGCGGGTGGCCCCACGGCGCGCCATTTTTGTTCCCAGGGCGCGCCGTGTCATGGGCGGCTTTCAACCCATGATCTCTGCCACCCAGGCCGGAACGGTTTGGCTTGCCGGGCCTTCGATCACGCGATCAAACCGCCCGAACCCTGGGGTTGGTTCTAAATTGATCTCGAGCGTTTCAGCGCCCGCTTGTTTGGCCTCGGCGACGAACCCTGCGGCTGGATAAACCTCGCCCGAGGTGCCGATGGCGACAAACAGATCCGCCTCCAACAGCGCGGCATAGATCTGATCCATGTGATAGGGCATTTCCCCAAACCAGACGATATCGGGCCTGGTTGTGGCCTGACCGCAGGCCGGGCAGCGATCCGCCACAGCCATGGCGCGCGGCGCATCCCAACGGTGATCGCAACTGGCGCAAAGGGCGCGCATCACCTCGCCATGCATATGGATCACGCCCGTGGCCCCGGCGCGACCATGCAGATCGTCGATGTTTTGCGTGACCAGGGTCACCGATTGCGGAAAGGCGCTGCAAAGCTTGGCCAAAGCCGCATGGGCGGCATTCGGCTGCGCCTCCAACGCATTGGCGCGGCGGGCATTGTAGAAATCCTGCACCAGCTTGGGATTGCGTGCGAAGCCCTCGGGCGTGGCGACCTCGTTCAAATCATATTGGGTCCATAACCCATCCACATCACGAAAGGTGCCCAACCCGCTTTCGGCGGAAATCCCGGCTCCGGTCAGGATCACAATCTTGCGCATCACAGGCCCCCTATCCCGGACAGGGCGCATCAGCCCGGCGCGTGTCACAAACCGTGACGCGCGACAGGAAGGCGGCCCAGTATTGCACCAGTTCCGCGGTCGCCTCCCCCCGCCACGCACCCTGCACCAGATAGAGCGCATCTCGGCCCGCCATGGCTTTGGACAGGAACCATTCCTCGCCCCCGGTGACCGGGCTTAGCGGGCAGCCCACCAGGATCACATGGAACGGGGTGCCAACCTCCTCCCCCTCGGCAACAACATGGGTATAGGCCCCGTCACAGCCATCCAGCACATACTGAACCAATTGCCCGTGAAACGCCGTCGCATCCCCGCCTTGCAGGTTGCGGAACAGGCGGAAGGTTAGCATTTGCGACCAGGTCTCAACGCTTTCACCCGCGGGCACAAACTCCTGCATCAGCCCATTGGCGTCCTCCGCCGCGTGGCCCAATTCAAACCCGTCTGGCAAGGGGAAAAGCGCTTGTTCGCCTTCCTCAAACCCCTCTGCCGCCACCAGGCTTGGCAGCAGCATCAGGATCAGGCACATCAGAACGCGGTACATCACGAAAACCTCTGAAAGGGCGGTCATGGCCCACCCCACCCGTATCCTCTGCGTCTGTCTAGGAAATATTTGCCGCTCCCCCACGGCGGAGGCTGTGTTGCAAGCCGCCCTGCCCCGGGCCCAGGTCGACAGCGCGGGCACCGGCAATTGGCACGTGGGTGATCCGCCCTATGGGCCGGCGCAAAAGGCGGCTTTGGCGCGGGGATACGATCTATCGGCGCAGCGGGCGCGCCAGGTGTCGGCCCAAGATTTTCACCATTTCGATTTGATCCTGGCGATGGACAGCCAAAACCTGGCCGACCTGGCCGCGATCCGGCCCGAAACCGGGGCCGATCTGCGCCTGTTTCTCGATCCGGTTGGCGGTGGCGATGTGCCCGACCCCTATTATACGCGCGATTTCGAAGGCGCGCTCGACCTGATCGAACGCGCAGCGCGGGCTTGGGCCGATACGCTAGACTAGCCGCAAAGCTGCTCGGCCGTTTCGCCGAAATTGCGCCAGGCCTGCCACATCTGCTCGTCCGAGCGGCGGTCCGACATGCGCACATCCTGCGCCCGCTGCGGATCGGAAAAGAACCGCGCCCCTTCACGCATCTGACTGCGCGACAGGGTCATATCCGCGACATTGCCAATACAGGCACACAGGCTGCGCGTCGCGTCTGATCGGGGCGATTGGTTGCAGGCGCGCTCTATCTGATTGGCGCTGGCCGGATAGGGGATCACGGTCATGACGACCGCCAAGATCATCAAGTGTTTCATTTGCTGGTGCCTCAACACATCAGGGACGGGCGGGTCTTCCGCCCGCGCCTTGACGTATAAGATGCCAGATCAGCACCGTTCGATCAATAATCGCGCGTTCAGGCCGCCTGTGGTTGACCAGTCAGCCGGGCACCCATCGCCGCATCGGCCACTTGGTGCGGGCCGACCCCGGCCTCAGCCGCGCGGGCAAAAATCTCAGCCAGGCTGCCATCCAAGGCATGCAGCTTGTCCGACACAAAGCCATCCCGATCCGCGATGCGCAGGATTTCGGTCGCCACGTTCACAATGCCGCCCGCATTCACCACGTAATCCGGCGCATAAAGAATGCCGCGCGCGCGCAGCGCATCCCCATCTTCGGGGTGGGCCAATTGGTTATTGGCCCCGCCACACACCGCCGACACGTTCAGGCCGGGGATGGTCGCTGCATTCAGGATACCCCCAATCGCGCAAGGGGCCAGAATATCGGCCTCCACCTCCAAGATATCCTCCGCCGGAACCGCAATCGCGCCAAAGCTCTGCACCGCCCGCGCGGCCAGTTCGGGGTCACGGTCGGCCACAATCAGCTCAGCCCCCGCTGCGCGCAGAAACTTGGCCAAATGCCAGCCCACATGCCCCAGGCCCTGGATCGCAACGCGGCGACCGGGCAGCACCGGCGCGCCCCACAGCGTCTGCGCGGTCCGACGGATCGCGTAGAAGATGCCCCGCGCGGTCACAGGCGACGGATCGCCCGAGGCATGTGGCCCATCCGCCAAACCCGCGACATAAGCCGTTTCACCTCGGATCACGGCCATATCCGCGGGGCTCATGCCCATATCCTCTGCTGTCCAGTATTGCCCGCCCAGGGTTTCAATGGCCCGCCCCATGGCGCGCAACATCTCGGGCGTCTTACGCGCCGGATCGCCCAGGATCACCGCCTTCCCCCCGCCTAGCGGCAGATCGGCGGCGGCATTCTTGAAACTCATCCCCCGGCTCAGGCGCAGCACATCCTCCAACGCATCCGCCTCACTGGCATAACTGCGCATCCGCAACCCACCCGCCGCCGGGCCAAGCGCCGTGGAATGGATCGCAATGAACCCCGTCAAACCGCTGGCCGGGTCATCAACCCGCAAGACTTTTTCATGGCTGGGCTGCGCAAGGGGTGTCAGTTTCATGGGCCGTATCCTCCGATTGGCTTTGATCCAGGCTAGCCCGGAACCGGCAGGGCGTTTCACCAAATACCTATCGCCAACCACCCCTTGAATGCGCTATTTCTCTAACAATCAGCATCTGAATAGAGAAATTCACCATGGATCGCATCGATCGCCAGATTATCACCGAGCTTCAGGCCAATGCCCGCCTGTCGATCACCGACCTGGCCGAGGCCGTTGGCCTGACCCCAACCCCCTGCACCCGCCGCCTTGCCCGGTTAGAGGCGGAAGGGGTCATCACCGGCTACACCGCCCGCGTGGATCAAACCAAGCTGGGCTTGCCGCTGACCGTCTTCATCTTTGTCGAGTTGGAACGCCAATCCCACGACACCCTGCGCAATTTCGAAACCGCCATCCGCCGCTTTGACGAAATTGTCGAATGCCATCTGATGACCGGCACGCGCGATATTCTGCTCAAGGTCGTGGCCCCGGATCTGCGCGCCTTTGACCGGTTTCTCGAAGATCACCTGGTCCACATCCCCGGCATCCGCGCCACACGCAGCAGCTTTTCCCTTCGGCAAATGGTGGGCCGTGACCCTCTGGCCTCCACCGCCATGGACTGACCCCGATTGCCAGCACATTTGTGCCGTCCTAGGGTCGGGCCTGGGGGTGCGCAAAAGGACAAAACCATGGATGACGCGACACTCAAGATCGGGATCGAAGCCGCCCATATGCAAGCCGTCAAAAGCCTGGGCGAAGGCGGCATCCCCGTCGGCGCGGCGCTGATGCTGGATGGGGCCATCATCTCGGTCGGCCATAACCGCCGCGTGCAATCGGGCAGCAATGTGCTGCATGGCGAAACCGACTGCATCGAACGCGCGGGCCAAAGCTTTGATCTGTCGCGCGCCACACTCTTCACGACGCTCAGCCCCTGCCAAATGTGCACCGGCGCGATCCTGCTGTTCCGCATCTCAACCGTGATCATCATGGACACCGAAAATGTGGCTGATTTCGACCCCGGCGAACCCCGCCTGCGCGAGGCGGGCGTCGATGTCCGCGTCATCCCCCACGCCGCCACCATCGACATGATGCGCGATTTTCAGACCCAGCCCGCGACCCGCAAAATCTGGATGGGCGATATCGGCAAATAGCTCACGCGCCGATCACGCAAATTCCGCTTTTTTCACAAGAACGGGAGGGGGGGTCGGCAAACCCGCCTGTCCTGGTGCAGGGTCCGTCCAACGCGCTGCTTGCGTGTGCTCATCCCTCTGACCTGTCCAAGGACTTGCCCCATGTTCAAACCCCTTGCCCTGGCCGCCGCATTGGCCGTCACCACCGCCGCCACCGCCTTTGCTGGCGATCAATACCTGGATGAAACCGGCTTTGCCGTTTCGGGCTTTGATGTGGTGGCCTATCGCTCGCTGACCCAAGCCCCTGTGGGCGAGGCGCAGCCCGAAGCTGTGCCCGGCCGCGCTGATATCACCGCCGATTGGAACGGTGCCACCTTTGCCTTCGCGACCGAAGAAAACCGCGACCTGTTCCTGACCAACCCCGAATATTATGCACCCGCCTATGACGGCCACTGTGCCTATGGCGTGGCCCAGGGCGGCAAGGTGCCCGGCAACCCGAACCTCTGGCGCATCGTCGATGACGTTCTTTACCTGAACATCACGCCCAATGTGGTCGGTTTCTGGGAAGAGGATATCCCCGGCAACATCTCGGCCTCCGAAACCAATTGGGTGTCGATCGAGCAGGATCCCGCCTCAACCCGGACCATCCCGCAATACTCCTCCTCCGCGCCGGTGACGAACTAAGCCACGCGCAACATGTCACGAAACGCGCCGGGTCGACGGCCCGGCGCGTTTTTCGTTGGGTGATGCAGGCGTTCGCGCCGCCTATCCCGACCACTTGGCGCCATAGGCTTTCCAGGAAATAAACGCTGCGGCCAGAAACAGCGCCCCAATCACAACGAATGTGGCCAGCGACCGCTCCGCCTGCGGCCCATCGGGAAACGCCATCCGAAACGCCCCGGCCAAAACCGACATCCAGCCCAGCAGCGTCACAACCACGCGCCAATCCCGCACCCAAAGGTTGTGAAACCACACCACCGCAATCCCGCCAATGAACCAGAGCGTGCCATTGTTGAAGGTGGTGGTGGGGTGAATCCCCTCCCAAATATGAAAGTTCAGCGTCTCAAAGCCCGAGGCCGCCATGATCGTCGGCCCCATAATCGCAGCAATATTGCGGGAGGTGTCCATGAAGGCTGTCCCTTGTTTCGGATGCGGTATGAACGGCGTCATAGCGCATTCGGGCCTCGGATGCGCGGGGTCCGGATCACATGGGCGTGGCCGCAATGGCTGGGCTTTGGTCACGGGCGTGTGAGGGGTGGGTGCACAAATGACCCACCCCGTTGAAGCCGCCCGAACCAAGGGCGCAAATGCGTTGAAAGATTTTGACGAGCCGCTTGGCGCGCCGCGCAGCATCGTGCGATCGAGAGCCATGGCCGTTAAGCCGCCGACGCGATTGATGGGTGTGGGGGGCGCGCTCGGCCTTTTTTTAGTTTGGCATGGTGTCGCTTCTAGGGTCAGGACTCATTGATTTCGACTCAGGCGCATAATTCACCGCTGGAAAACAGAGTGGTGACATTTCTGGTCTTTTCTGGCTGATCGACGCACAGATGCAGTTGAATTGGGTTACGCCGCACAGATGCTGTGGGCAACAATGCACGGTCTTGTCAGCCTGAAAATGATAGAGGATCTGGAAGCTGGGGAGCTTATCCGTTTCTCAGAGCGGACCGCACTCGCCAGGATGCGTCGAAACTAGCCCTGAAAGGAATTGCAAATACCTGCTTAAAGTCTGATTCGAGAGAGAAACTTCATCATCGGAAGTGTTTTTCTTCGCAGTTATGCGCGCGGCCCATCCCTGCCATTCACCGATCGGTCAAGATGCTGCGGTCGCAGCCCGCATAGCGAACATTGTCCGCACTTGTGTGAGTTCGCTCATCTTGATGACTGAAAAGCGGACGGAGCGGACATCCACTGAAACAGGACAAACGGCCGCTTCCAAACACCTGACTTTGTTAGCCGCTTGCCCTCACGTCGTTTTTGATTAAGCAGTGACGCGACCAAAACGGCAAGGAAAAGATGGAAAGCACGATAACCACTTCGGCCAATGGAAAAAGTTGGGAAATTGCTCCGACCAACACAGTCGCCGCCGTTGTGCTCGGAGTGTTGTTCTTTTACTATTTTTTTCGCCATTTCATGTTCGTACTCATGCTCTCGGATTTAATTCTGGGCTGGTTGCGAAAGTTCAATTGGTTCCCCAAGGAAGGAAAGCGGCGGAAGACGCTCATCCATTGGGCCATCGCATTGGCGCTGTTTCTTGGGTTTTTGTTTGTTGCTGGTTCGGCAGGTTGGCTGGAGTTCATTCCAAAATAGCAGCCATTGGTGCACCGCGCAGCAATCGTAGCTCTGGGCTGCTTCAGGTCCTAGGGCACAACGCAGCATCTTGCCCATTTGGTGCCCTGCCGTTGTTCACTTGAGGCCCTTAGCGGACGTTCGATGATGCTCTGTAGTGCTGCAACGCTGCAACCCAAAGTAGATATCGATGGCCACCTACCACGATCTTCCGCTTTGACGAGTGCGGAGCGGTTCAAGAATGCCGCAGACTAGCTTTTTCCAAGTTCGCCGGTTGTTATCGGGCAACTGTTCATGAGTTTAACCATACCAGTTGGGCGATACCGATAGCGGCCTCGGTATGTTGCGCAGAATAGCAGGTCATTCCCAACTCACGTTCCCGGATCGTCGTCCAAGTCACGTTTTTGGAGCCCCCGCCCGCAGAAAAAAGCACCTCTGGCTTTGGCGCGCCGCGCGCTTCCATCTCTTGGTAGCATCGCGCTTCGATCCGGGCGATGCTTTCGAGTAAGCCGTGCAGAAAGGCTGCGTCGTCATCGGGGCGCGGGGTGAGCCTTGGGGGCAAGGTTGGGTCGTTGATCGGAAATCGTTCGCCCGGTTTGGGCAACGGGTAATAGTCTAGGTCGCTGGAGCGCGCCGGATCGATTTGGGCCGATAGCGCGGTTAGCTCATCCGGTGTGAAGAATTGCAGCAGGACACCGCCACCAGTGTTTGAGGCCCCGCCCACCAGCCACGCGTCACCGACACGGTGCGAATAGAGGCCAATTGCAGGGTCATCAATGCGCTGGTCACTGAGCAATTTGACCGCAAGCGTTGTACCGAGCGAGGTCACCGCAGCGCCGACCGTGAGGGGCGCGGCGGCCAAGAAAGCCGCGATGCTGTCGGTTGTTCCAACATGGATCACAGTTTCGGGCGACAGGCCAAATTCCTGCGCGACAGCGGGCGCAATCTGGGCCACTGGCGCGCCCGCGGGAAAGACCTGAGGGAGCAGCTTCTCGGAGACCCCGAGTTCTACAAACCAATCGGGCCAGGTTTCCCTTGCCGGATCGAAGCCCAGTTTCAGCGTGTTGTTGTGGTCGGAATAGCCCCCGCGCCCAATCAATTTTGCAGCAATGAAATCGGCCTGATGCAAGAGATGCTTGGCCGCGCCGTCGCGATCTTCGGCGCAAAGCCGTAACATGCGCGCCAGGGACGAGCTGGGGCCACGCGTGATATGCGGGTCGGGCGCAACCGCCGCGATTTGGTCAGCTTCGGCACCAAAGCCGCCATCACTATACATCAGCGCTCGGGTCACTGGGCGCAGCGCCGCATCGGTCAACACCAAACTGCCCGATGTGCCATCGACCCCGATCCGACCTATCGCCCTTGGATCGATCCCCTTTGCTTTCAACGCGGCGATCTGGGCGCGCAGGCAATCGGCCGCGCCAACCCACCAGCCATTGGCGTCAATCCGGCCTGGGGTCTGGGGCGGATAGGCGCCGCGCGCCATGGACAACACGCCCCCCTCCTGATCCAGCACCGCCGAGCGGATGCCGGACGTTCCTAAATCGATGCCCAGGGACAGTCCGCTCATGACTGCGCGGCCAGCGCTTGCCGGTATTTCTCGGCATCCCAGTTCAACAGGGTGGCTTCGGCCTCGGGCCCGATTGGGACAGCTTGCCAGCCCATTGGCAGGCGCCCAAGCACATCTGACAGGCAGCGCAGCATGGCACGTTGCGAGGGGGTGGCATCTTTGCGGATCGCAACACCCCAGTCTTCGATGATCAGCGCGGGCCGCTTTTGATCATAATCCGTGACCGGCAGCGCCGGCCCAAGAAACACCACATGATCGGGGTAATAGGTGCCCGCCGTCGCCAGCTGATAGGCGCGCGGCACCTGCGCAAGCCAGCTTTCTTCGGCCCAGGTGAATCCATCCGGCGCGGCCTGTTTCGGCGGTGCCAGGACGGGGGCAAGGTCAGGCAGGGTCAGGCGGCGCTCAACCTCCTCAATCAGTTCCTCGGTGTCAGCGACGCTATCAGAGGCGCAGATTAATCCATGGTTCTCCAAAATGATCACCTGAGTTTCAGGTGTCACCCGCGCCAGGATCTCGCGCGTTAGGGGCAGACCCGGCTTTGCGTAAGGCACCAGAACGGTCGGCAGATCGGCCAGTTTTTCAGCAGCGGCGGCACGGCCTTCGGGACTGATCGCGTGAACCAGCGTGGCCACCGAATGGGTATGGGCCACCACCCGCCAGTCCAACGCGGCATGGAAGGTTGTTTCGATCGAAGGGCGCAGCACATTCGAGGGATCGATCACCGTATCCTTGCAGCTACCATCCCCAGCGCCATCGATTTCCGCCTTCGCCGCGCGTCGATTAACGGCGACGAAGATATCTTTGCGCTGCGCATCAGCCAGTTCGGTCCCCGAGGCTTTGATCCACATCGTGTTGTCATATTTGATCGAGGTGTTCCCACCCGGCCCCTGCACCCGCAGTGGATTGCCCCCCAGCCGCGCGGAAAGGCGGCGAAACGCGTCAAACTCTTCGGCATCGATCATGTGTCACCTCAGAAACGGCAAAGTGAAATCTGGTAGCGGGGCGGCCTCTTTGGCGGCAAGCAAGGCAAGCGCGCCATCGACACCGGTGGCCTTGGTGAACAGGCTGGCATGCAGCCCGCCCTGGATGAAAACCGTCGCCCACCCGGCGGCGTGTCCGCCAGCGATGTCATGTTCCAAACTATCCCCCACCATCGCCAGACGGTGTGGTGACAGGTCAAGGGCGGTTTCCAAAGCGCGAAAAATGGGTTCGTGCGGTTTTCCGTAAAATACGGTGCGCACCCCGGCGTCGGCCCACGCATGGGCCACCGCACCGGGCGAGGGCACAACCACGCCGCCCGCGCGGGGGGAGGCGCGATCTGGATTGGTGCAATAAACCGTCAGCCCCAGCGCTTTGATCCGCGCCCCCAAATCGGCCAGATGGCCGCTTTGCTGGGCCGCTTCGGGTGCGATCCCCATCAAGATTACCAACTCAGCCTGGTCCAAATCCGAGACCAGATTTAGGTCGAGCCCCTCAGCCCAGGCCACGGCATCGGCAGGATCGGCGGATATGACAAAAACATCGCGCCCCGGACGGCGCGCCGCGTCGATATCACGCCAGAGCGCTTCGCCCGAGGTCATCACCGTGTCGAAGACTGACGTATCGATCCCCATGCTCGCGATCCGGTCGGCATTGAGCGCAGCGCGCTTGCCCGAATTCGACAACACCGCCAGCCGTGTTTTTGAGGCCGCCAAGGCCTCGAGCGCTGCGGCCACGCCGGGATATGGGCGGGTTCCGTCATGCAGAACCCCCCATTGGTCCAGAACGATGGCATCGAACCGATCAGCCACCTCAACAAGGCTTTCAATCGCCTGCATGGCTTAGCTTTCGGCCATATCCTTCGGGTGTTTGAGGCTGGCGAGATAGGCGGCCACATCCTCCTTCTTCATGGCGGGGGCGGATTTTTCCACCGCACCGTCGGGCATGTCGCCGAAATAGAACTGGAAGCCAGGGATCACCTGGCGGCGTTTGCGTAGCGGCATGCCCTCATAGGGAAACACGTTTGACCGGGCATTGGCGGCTTCATCATGGCAGGCCAGGATGTAATCGGCGCGCTTGTCGAGTTCCTCGACCGATTTCCAGCCTTCATAGCTGTTCACAAAGCGGGCAGGCACCCAGTAGCGCCAGCCTTCGGCCTCGCAGGGTTCCATGTTGCGCTCCTGAAAGATGGCATCCCCCGCCACCACGATATCACCGGCAGAGGTAGCGACGGTCACCGCCATATGGCCAACGGAATGGCCCGGTGTGTGGAACATGGTGATGCCAGGCAGAACCTCGCATTCATCTTCGACGGCTTCGAAAACACAGCCGGCATAAGCAGGCTCAATGCCTAGATAGCCGCTTTCATAGGTGCGGTAGTAAAGCGGCAGGGGGTTATAGGCCATTTCGATCTCGGCCTTTGGGGCGATGTAGCGGGCGTTTTTGAACTTCTTCATGTTCTGCACGTGATCCCAGTGCAGATGGGTGAAGACGATGGCGTCGATCTCATCAGGGTGGACGCCAAGCTTTTGCTCCAAGTGCTCATGCACCTGAAGGCAGCCGCGCTTTTGGCATTTGTGGTGGTATTTGGTGGCGCGTTCTTCGTCACACAGGCCCGTGTCGATCAAGATCTTATGCTCGCCCGTATCAACGTAATGGCAGTAGACGGGGTTCCAGAACTTCTTGCCTGCGGGCCCCTTCCAGAAGGTGTACGTCCCAAGGTCGGCTTCCAGCCAACCGGTATTGATCGGATAGATCTTGGTTTCTTGCACGCCCATCCTGGTCCTCCATGCGCCGCGAGTCAGTTTTGCATACAAATGCATCAGCTTGTGTGCGATAGCAAGATGAAATTATCGGCTCAGGGTCAGTTTGCTGCCAAGGTTTGCTTAAAACTGACCGCCATATGCGCGCGCATACCGTCTGACGCAGCATCCGAATCCTCTGAGAAGATCGAAGCAATCAGCTTTTCATGACTCTCGGCTGACGCGATTAGATCGGCTTGGCTTTCGAATTTTTTTGCACGGAACGGGCCGGTGCGTCGGCGGAACTCGCTGGCAATCTCGGCCATATAGGGGTTGCCGGTGGCCAGATAGATTGCAGCGTGCAAGCTTTCATTGGCCCGCAGATAGGCCATGCGATCGCCTGCATGAGCCGCTTCGACACAAGCGGCCTGGGCGGTTTCAATCTCTAACCGGGCCAAAAGCGTTAGTCTTTGCGCAGCAATGCGCGCGCAAGCGGCTTCAATTTCATGCATAGCTTCAAATATTTGTGCCAATTCCTGCCGCGTATATTGAGCAACGCGCACCCCGCGTTTTTCGCCGGGGATCAAGATGCCTTGGGCGACCAAGCGCGACAACGCCTCACGCACGGGCGTGCGAGATACGCCAAAGCGCTCGGTCAATTTCACCTCATCCAAACGTTCCCCGGGGCCGAGTGCGCCCGCGGCGATTTCGTCCATCAGCGTTGTTTCGATATGCTTGACGGTGCCGCCGCGTGGCGTGCCGCTTGGTTTTGATGCCGCTTGTTTGGACATGGATGGGTCACCTTACACTCTTCTGCATAAGACAAGTGTTATCGGATCGCGCGAAAAAATGCAAATTTGGATATTTACATTCAGTTTTGTATACACAATGCTGTTCAACAAGTTGGGAAGAGGGATTCGATGCCGAATATCCGGTTAGAAAAGCTGATCAAGCGCTATGGCGCGGTCGAAGTCCTGCACGGGATCGATCTGGATATGGCTGAGAATGAGTTCACGGTCTTGGTGGGGCCGTCGGGCTGCGGCAAGTCCACGACGCTGCGCATGCTCGCCGGGCTCGAAACCGTGTCAGACGGCGAAATCTATATGGATGACCGCCCGATCAGCGGGCTTGATCCGAAAGACCGGGACATCGCCATGGTGTTCCAAGACTATGCGCTTTACCCGCATATGAATGTCGCGCGGAACATGTCGTTTTCACTGCGCCTGCAAAAAACCCCGCAAGATGTGATCAACAAAAAGGTCAAAGACGTGGCCGAGATGCTTGGCCTTGCCCAATTTCTGGATCGCAAACCCGGTGAGCTTTCCGGCGGTCAGCGGCAGCGCGTCGCCATGGGCCGCGCCCTATGCCGGGATGCCGCGACCTTTCTTTTTGATGAGCCGCTTTCGAACCTCGACGCAAAACTGCGCGGGCAAATGCGGGCGGAGCTGGCGGTTATGCGTCAGAGTGTTCAGAAGAACATGATCTATGTGACCCATGACCAGATCGAGGCGATGACGCTCGCTGATCGGATCGTGGTCATGCATGGCGGCTATATCCAACAGCAGGGTACGCCAGCCGAGCTGTTCAAGAACCCGGTGAACAAGTTTGTGGCCGGGTTCCTGGGGTCACCCCCGATGAATTTCATGGATGCCGACCTGGCCGAACGCGACGGCGCGCTTTTTGCCGAAGGCGATGGGTTTGCCATTCGCCTGCCGCAGGCTTTGGCCAGCCGCGCGCGCAACAAGGCGGCCAAGACGGTCGTATTGGGGGTGCGCCCCTCTGATCTTGAATATGCGCCCGACGCGGCGGCGGAAGAATCCTTCGATCTCAATGTCGTCGTGTCCGAATATGTGGGCGCGCAATCGGTTCTGATCTGCGACTGCGGCAAGGCCCAGGTCACGGTCGAGCTGAAATCCGAAACACCTATCGCGTTAGGGGAAACCCTGCGCTTCGCGGTGCGGCCCGAGGGGCTGCACCTCTTCGATCCGAAGACCGAAGTGGCGCTGTAGCGCCGTCATCACTCAGCAACTGGGAGGAATAGGATGCTGAAGATATTGAAGACGACCACCCTGGTCGCCGGCATGGCGCTTGCAAGCGCCGCAGCCGCGCAGGACGGGCCCTATGCGCCATATGAAGGCACGACCTTGATCGTGAATTTCCCCGCGCATCCCCATTACAACGCGGTGATGGAGGTTCTGCCCCAATTCACCGAAGAAACCGGGATCGAGGTTGAGGTGGACATGCTGCCCTATCTCGACATGCGGGAACGTCAGACGCTGGAACTGGCGCTGGATGAAGGCGCCTATGACTTGATCGCTTATGTGGTCTTTTCCAAGGCGGACTATGTGTATGCCGATCAGATCCACAACCTAGCGCCGTTCTTCATGAACCCGCGTCTGGTCGATCCGAACTATGACGCCTCTGACCTGATTGATGGCTATGTCCAGAATATCGGCGTCGCCGGTGGCGAGCGTGGCTATCTGCCGGGTCCAACCGGATCGCTCTATGGCCTACCCTTCGGCTCGGAGACCTCGGTTTTGTACTACCGGACCGACGTGTTTGAAGAGCACGGGCTGGAGGTTCCGGAAACCTATGACGAACTGTTGGAACTGGCCTGTCTGATCCCCGAGCTTGAACCGGGCATGGGCGGTGTCGCGTCCCGCGCGGCGTCGGGCCACCAGGCGAGCCACGCCTTCCTGCTGCACCTGGCTCCGCTGGGCGGCCGTGTCTTTGGCGACGGTTGGGTTCCAACCATCAACAGCCCCGAAGGCGTTGCTGCGGCAGAGGCATTGCGCACCATCGTCGATTGCGGCCCCGAAGGCTCATCCGCCTTTGGTCCGGCTGAAGCGGCCAATGCGTTTGCGCAAGGGCAGGCAGCCATGTTCCTTGACTCCATCGCTTTCGCCCCGACGTTTGAGGATGAAAGCCGCAGCCAAGTGGTTGGCAATGTCGGATGGGCCGCCCATCCCGTGGGCACCCGCGCTGGCAGCCAGACCGGTGGCTTTGGCCTGGCCATTCCGCGCAACGCGGCCGAGCCCGAGGCAGCCTTCCTGCTGATGCAATGGCTGACCAGCCGCGAAGGTGACTTGGCCGTCGCGATGGCTGGCGGCAACCCCTCGCGCTTCTCGACCTACCAGAACCCTGATCTGAACGCGCAATATCCCTGGTCGGCCACCTTTGGTGAGGCCCTGGCCGATGCCGACCCGGATTGGCGCCCGATTATCCCGCCATGGGGCCGCATCAACGCTGATATCGGCACCACGATGAGCCAGGTTCTGACAGAAGGTTTGGACATTCAGCAAGCCCTTGATGGTATTGCTGAACGGACCCAAGCCTTGATGGAAGAAGAAGGCTACTACGTCTGGCAATAAGCCCAGTCAGGGGTTCGCGCCACCCTGTGCGCGGACCCACTCTCCCTGGCCTTCGGGCGGTGTTCCGCCCGAAGGTTTCCCACGACCGGTCCCATACCAAAAGGCAGAGAGCGCCGATGTCACAGCGCCAGTCCATCAACAGGCTTACGCCCTATCTTTTCGTCGCGCCCGCCGCGCTGGTCATGATCCTCGCGCTGTTTTACCCAATTGGCTACATGGTCTGGGGCAGCTTCCGCGAATGGGACCCCAGTCAAAACATTTCGGAAACCGAGTTTGTCGGCCTGGCAAATTACGCCCGGTTGCTGGTCGATCCGGCCTTCCATGAAAGCTTTTGGATCACGCTGATCTTTGCCTTCACCGTGGTCAGCGCCGAAATGGTGATCGGCGTTGGTCTCGCCCTGCTGTTGGATCGCAACATTCGCGGCATGTCGGTGCTGCGCACGCTGTTCATTCTGCCGATGATGATTGCGCCCGTCGTTGTTGGCCTGGTCTGGCGCTACATGTTCCACCAGACCTATGGCACCTTTAATCGCTTCCTTGAGGCCGCGGGCTTGCCGTCGGTCGATTGGCTTGGGCAGAATCCGCTTTTGTCGGTGATCATCGCTGATATCTGGCAATGGACCCCCTTCATTTTCATCCTGGCGTTGGCCGCGCTGCAATCACTGCCGCGATCAGCGCTGGAGGCTGCGCGCATCGATGGCGCGACCGCCTGGCAGCAGATTTGGTTCATCAAACTACCGCTCATGGCGCCGGTTCTGATCGTCACCATGCTTTTGCGTCTGATCGATGCGTTCAAAGTGCTTGAGGTGATCCTGGTCATGACTGGCGGCGGTCCGGGCCTGTCGACCGAAATCCTGGCGCTGCGTATCGCCCGCACCGCGCGCGAGTTCCGCGAGTTGGGCGAGGCGGCGGCGATGTCGAACTATCTGCTGATGCTTCTGATGGTGCTGACGCTGGGCATGTTCGCCTTCACCCGTTGGCAGGAAGCCCGTGCGCGCAAACTGAAATTCACCGCGGAAGAGGAGGGCTGAGCGATGGCCGATACCAGCTATGACCGTCAGAACCCGGCCTTTTACGCGCTGATCGCGGTTCTGGTTTTCATGTCCGTGGGGCCGGTGCTGTTGCTTCTGGTCAATTCGCTGAAACTGGATGTGGATATCACCTCGGGCGCGGGCGGCTTGTTGTTTCTGCCAACGATCCGCAATTACGAAACCGCGCTTTGCGATATCCTTTGGTACGAGCCCGAGCATCTGCGTTTTTGCTCGATCCGATTCGGCGGGGCGTTCATCAACTCGATCATCATCGCGCTGGTTTCCACGGCGCTGACGCTGATCTTTGGTTGTATGGCGGCCTATGCGCTGGTGCGCTTTCGCTTCATGGGCCGGGACAGCCTGTCGCTTTCGACCCTGGCCGTGCGGATGATCCCGCCCGCAGTGCTTTTGGTGCCGGTCTTTGGCCTTTGGAACAACGCGTTTTGCATCGACAATGACACCATGGTGGGCGGCTGGATTCGCGACACTTTTGGCGGGCGTGGTGATGTCTGCCTAGCGGGCACACATTCGGGCATCATTCTGGTCTATGTGGCGATGAACCTGCCTTTTGTGATCTGGATTTTGCAAAGCTTCATCGTGCAGGTGCCCCGGTCGTTGGAGGAGGCCGCGCGCGTTGACGGGGCTGGGCCGTTCCAGGTGTTCTTCCTGGTGGTTCTGCCGTTGATCAAACCGGGGCTGGCCGCGGCGTCGATCTTTACCTTTCGCATCGCATGGAACGAATACCTGCTGGCCTCGGCCCTGGCGGATCGTGACACGATGACTGTGCCGATCCTGATCGTGAACAATGCCAGCGAGTTTGACGGTCTGGGCACGATCTTTGCCACAGGCATGCTTTTGGCGATCCCGCCGATCCTCTTTACCCTTTTTGCCTCGCGTCAGATCATCACCGGGATGACAGCGGGCGCGGTGAAAGGGTGACATGGCACGTGTTCTACTGATCGGCACGTTCGAGACCAAGGCCGAAGAGCTGGGCTATCTGGCCCGAGCGCTCAGTGGTCAGGGGCTTGAGGTCGAGACATTGGACCTGTCGCTATCGGCTGGTGGTGCTGCGCTTTCGGGGCCAGACAAACTTGCCCGAATGCAGGCCAAAGCGCGTGCTGCCGCACCCCAAATCGTCGCACGCAGCCAAGATTGTGCGGCGGTTGTCGGGGTTGGCGGCGGCACCGGGGGCGAGATCGTGCTGACCGCGATGGAGGGCCTGCCGGCAGAGTATCCCAAAGTGCTGATCACCACCTTGCCCTTTGATCCGCGCGCGGCACTGGCCGATACCGCGATCACGCTGATCCCTACACTGTGCGATATCGAAGGGTTGAACCCGACCTTGCGCCAGGTGTTTGAAAACGCCGCCGCGATGATCGCCGGGTTGGCCAAAGCGCGACTCGCACCGCAGGCAGGCCAGCAAACCGTCGCGGTCACGACCCTAGGGGCCACCGGTGCGGCAGGGGCCGAAATCGTTCAGGCCCTTAAGCCACTGGCGTTCGAGGCCACCGTGTTCCATGCCAACGGCTATGGCGGCGCGGCTTTCGCCCGGTTCGTGGAAGACGGCAAGGCCGCAGCCGTCATTGATCTGAACGTGCATGAGCTTGGTCGCTTGCGCCTAGCCGGGGCCCATGTGCCCATGCCCACGCGATTTTCTTGTGCCAGCAGCCTGCCGCGCGTTGTTCTGCCCGGCGCGCTGAATTTCATCGGGTTGGGTGCAATCGACACGATCCCCGAGCCTTATCGTCGCCGTCTGCACTACGCGCATTCCGGCCATTTCACCCATATCAAACTGACGCCTGGGGAAATGGCCGATCAGGCCACCGCCCTGGCGCAGGCGCTGAACGACAGCCAAGCGCCCTGCAAGGTCGTGATCCCCATGGGCGGGTTCAGCCACGAAGATCGCCCGGGCGGTGCCATCGAAGACCCAGAGCTGCGCGAGATCGCCGCCCAAACCCTCGAAGCAGAGGCGCGCGCCTATTCGGTGACGCGCCTGCCCCATCACATCAATTCGGCCGAGACCGCCGCCGCCGTTGTGGCCGCGCTGTCGGCGGCCCTCAGTCAAAGGACGCCGAATGCCTGAGATGCCGACATATCCCGATCTGAACGAGAAAATGGATGCGCTGATCGCGATGGCCAAACGCTGCTTCGAATTGGGCCTGCAGACCAACGCGGGTGGCAACCTGTCGGTACGCCTGGATGCGCGCGATGCGATTGTGATCAAGCCATCGGGCGTCGGGTTCAACGAATGCACGCGCGACAATCTGCAGGTGGTGGCGCTGGATGGCACGATCTTGCCAATGAACCCCGGATTGAAACCCTCGAAAGACCTCGATTTTCATCGTGACCTCTACCGCATCCGCGACGATATCAACGCCATCGTGCATTGCCACAGCCCCTGGGCCACCGGTTATGCCAGCGCGGGCATCGAAATCCCCTGTCTGACGGTGCAGACCATCGAAAAGATCGGGCGGATGCCTCTGATCCCGCTGTCGTCCAACGGTGGGCCGCAGACAGAGGTTGAGATCAGCCCGGTGTTTCGTGACCCAAATATCCGCGCGGCTGTCCTGGCCAATCACGGCACGATCGGTGTCGGCAAGACGCTGATGGCGGCGCAGTACCTGGCTGAGATCATCGAAGAAACCGCACAGATCGCTTATGTGCGCGACACGCTGATGGCCGCCCATGGCAAAGCCCAGGCCGACCTGCCGCAATACGGCACCGCCATGGACGCGCGCGCCGCACAGTAATCTTTGAACCCCTTTTGTTGAAAGAGATCCCGCAATGGACTCCGTTCTTGATCAATTGCGCCGCATGACCGTGGTCGTGGCCGATACCGGCGATTTGCAGGCTGTGAAACGCTTCCAGCCGGTCGATTGCACCACCAACCCGTCGCTTATCCTCAAGGCTCTGTCGGACCCGGCCTCTCGCGATCTTATCGCGCGGGAAATGGGCGCAGGCGCAGGGCAAGATGCGGCCGCTTTGGCCGGTCGTCTGACAGTCGCTTTGGGGGCGGAGTTGACCAAGCTTGTTCCGGGGCGCGTGTCGACCGAGGTCGAAGCCGCCCTGTCTTATGACACCGACGCGTCGGTGGCGCGCGCCTTGGACCTCATTGCCGATTACGCCACCCGAGGCGTTTCCAGAGAGCGCGTGTTGATCAAACTGGCCGCCACCTGGGAAGGCATCCGAGCCGCCGAAATCCTGCAATCCGAAGGGGTCGATTGCAATCTGACCCTCGTGTTTTCCATGGCCCAAGCGGTGGCGTCGGCGCAGGCAAACGCATTCCTCATCTCGCCCTTCGTCGGGCGCATTTCAGATTGGTATAAGGCAGCTGAAAAACGCGAAAGCTTTGCGCCCGACGAAGACCCCGGTGTTCAATCGGTTCGGAATATCTATGCCTATTACAAATCCCAAGGCATCCCGACGGTGGTGATGGGCGCTTCTTTCCGCTCAATCGCTCAGATCAAAGCCTTGGCTGGGTGCGATAACCTAACCATCGCGCCGGATATGCTGGATCAACTGGGCGCGGATTTCGAAACGCTTGAGCGCGTTCTGGACCCAAATGACGTGACCGAACAAGCGCCAATCCACATGGATCGCGTGGTGTTTGAGCGGCAAATAGTCGAGGATCCGATGGCGTCCGAACTGCTGGCTGACGGGATCGCTCGGTTTGAGAAGGATCACCAGACACTTGTTGCGAAACTCGAGGCGCTGTCATCGACTTAGATTTTGAAGAAACACGCGGATGAATAGTCAGGGAGCGCTCGGCGAAACACCAAGAACCCGGTCTTGCGCTCCCTTGCCTCTACCGGCTTTGGAGGCCAATTCATCACGGGTGTCGGTTCATTGCGGCGCCCCGCTTGGAGTTGAAACACTGCGATCGACTGCGCGCGGAGCGTCCGCTTGCAATCAGAACTTCAATGATTTTCGGTTTGCAGAAACGTCCAGTTTCTTGCCCTTCGAGTAAGTCGCTATCTCAACTTGTGAAGTCAAAGACCGCTTGTCATTCGGGCCCGCTCGCAGATGGAAGTTGGGCGTCCGTGGCAGCTATCGACCTATTGGCAAAGTGCAATCGCAGACCAATACCTTCTGATCCCCGACCTCACGGCTAAACTTGACGCCTGAAACTCGCTAACATAAACCCAGCGGAGCTGAGCGGGCGTCGTATACTGGCTATTACCTCAGCCTTCCAAGGAAGTGATATCGATTTCGCTATGCTTCGCTGACTTGCTAACTCTTTCATAGTAATAAATAATGATTGGCGCGAAGGTGCACGGGCTTTCGCCTGGTTTCATGCTATTTCCGACAAAAACCGGACAAAATGCCAAAGCTAACCGAAACCTACGTACGCAAAACAAGCCAGGCCAAATCTGGCACCGAAAAGCATTGGGATACTGAGGTTAAGGGCCTGGTCCTTTTCGTCGGCAAGCGAACGAAAACCTGGTATTTTCAAAAGGACGTCGGCGGGCAAACACGCCGTCATCTTATCGGCCGCTATCCAACGATACCCGCGACTACAGCACGCGAAGTGGCACTAGGCTATTCCCTAGAGTTGAGCCGCGGCAGCGGCAAACGGGCGATTTTACAAGCACCTACATTGGCGGACGCAACAGAAGCTTATCTTGCCCGTCCAAAGCTACGTTCCGATGCCCACAAGATTTCGGTTCGACAACAATTCGAGCTACATCTGAAAGATTGGCTTAAGCTGCCACTGACAGAGATCAGCAAAGCGATGGTTGTTAGCCGCCACGCCGCTTTGGTAGACCGGCCATCAGCTGCGAACCACACGCTGAAGTATTTTAGAACTGTTTGGAACCACGCGCGACGCACACGAGACCTTCCAGAATGCCCAACAATGGCAATCGAATGGTATACCGAACGACCTAAAGGAGAAATCATTGACGATTTCTCCATCTGGAAGTCGGACATTGCAGGGCTCTACAATCCAATTTACAGGACCTACTTTGAACTGCTGCTATACACCGGATTGAGGAAGACCGAGGCGCTCACATTGGAGTGGGCCAACGTCCACGAAGGACATATCCACATTCCAATGACTAAGAACGGTCGCAGCTTCGACCTGCCGACAACAGATCACCATACCCGGATTCTGGAACCACTACGCGACGTAGGGCGCCGATGGGTCTTCCCTTCTAGCAAACTCTTCGGTGCGCCGATCTCGGCGCCTCCGAAAACGCGCTGGAGCCCGCATGCCCATCGACGCACCTTCGCCACGGTTGCTATCGAAGCGGGAGTGATGGAGGAAATCGTTGGGCGCTTACTTAACCATACTCCGCTTTCAATTATTGGCCAGCGATATGTCAAACCTTCGTTGGATGCTCTCAGGCCTGCAATGACTATGGTTTGCGATGAGTTGGATCGCCGCCTAATAGCCCGTCGATGACAGAAGGTAAATGCACCGACCCTAAGGTGAAGCTTGAAGCCATAAACGATATGATCGTTTTCGGTCGCGAAATCACTCCGGGTGAAACCTTTTACGCGAACCGACACGATGCCGCCGACTTGCTACTGGGCGGCACCTGCAAGTTAGCTCTAACGCAGGAAGTCGCACCAACCACTGTCGTGGCGGATGTTACCGCGCGCTTTGTAGATTTGGATAAACTTGGCAAAGTATGGCTCCGCCCAGAAGCGATCGAACAGTTCGAAACCTATGTTCTTCCAGGTGGTAGCCGTCGCAACGCGTTGGCTGGCAAAGAGTTGCGCTGGCTCGAAGGAAAAGGGGAGCTTTTTCAATTTATAACCGATCGTTATTCCTTTGATGCCGAACTCTACGAACTTCTCCAGGAGCAATTCCGCGCCTGCCTCGAGTTCAAGTCCAAGGGGCCGAAAAGCCTCTTTAGTAGCAGCAAGAGAATCCCGGAAAACGAGGCGATCTCTAGAGGTTTGGTGCTATATCAAAGGCCACCACGACGGATTGCGTACTTGTCGGGCAGCTCTGGCGGGAGCGACTACGTTTACAAGCATCTGGGCGAGGATTGGGCTGCTTTCCAGCGTGAGCTTTCAACTTTTGAAAGACTGCTTGTCGATGCCGCTCTAGCCGCCCTGGCTGAGGGAAGGCTGCTCGCGGTGGTGAAGGAGAACGGGATCTCCAACCTACAAGCTATCTCCCGCTGGAAAGAATTAACGTGCTTTCCGAGTCGCGCGCGCCACTACAGTTTTCTTTCAACTCATGACCTTCCGGACAGTTGGTTGCCAAGAAGAAGAAGCCTTAGAGGGCCGGAGCGGGTGCGCATGGTAGGGAAGATAAAGGAGGAACTCGAACAACGATATCTTGTGGAAGCACCAAACCAAGAAAAACTGAAGAAGAAGGACCTCTTGCAGGCCTGCGTCGAGAAGCACGACGTCTCCCGAAAGCTCGCGCAGGAAGCCTGGGACCAAGCAAACCTACCCAAGTGGCAGAAACCCGGACGGAGGAAAGGAAGCTGGCGAACATAATGTCAAAAATCTATTCGCTTCCTTTTGAGCAACTGGCCCCGTTTCATTGACATAGTGCTCTTCCAGAATTGTCGCACCACGCAATGAGGTGGAGAGCAATGAAAGAAGACGAGAGAGACTTTCTTTTGACACGGGCAGAGGTCGAGGCGCGTTTCGGGCTGTCGAAGCGATATCTCGAGCTGGCTTCGGTCAACATGCAAGGACCGCGGGTCGTCCGGATCGGGCGTTCAGTCCGTTACCGTGTCTCTGACATCAGAGATTGGATCGAAGCGCGCTTAGAGCAAGGCAGATGAGATGCACGGATTTCCTCTCAACAAGTGGCGTGCCGTGCAGATTGTCATCCTCGATTCCAGGGTTCCGCTTGGAGCGTCTATCCTCTTTGCAAGGCTCATCGAATACCACAACACCAAAACAAACAGATGCTTTCCAAGCCAAAGACGCCTAGCTGGCGACCTAGGTGTCGGTGAACGCACGATCCGCAACTGGCTCAGAACTCTTACAAAAACAGGGTATGTTGTTCAGAAATCTAAAGGTGGCCGCAGTGGCACCAATGCTTACCATTTTTGGTTTCCAAGCGGAAAGCTCGAGTACCAACAAGCGGCAAGAGAGCTTTCAAACAAGAGGAACGGACGACCCGCCAAACCTTTTAAGTAACCTTCTCAATAACCAAAGAAGCGCGCTTGGTGCAGGCCAAACTGTCTTCACCGACACTGTTCGATTGGGGAAGCCGAAGACCGCTGAGAAGCAGGCTAACTCGCAGATGATGTGACAGACGACGTTCCGTTCGCAGCGGAAAACGTCCGGTGTACCAACAACATTAAAATGAAAAGCGACGGTTCCTTCTGCGCGCTGTCCTGTGCGGTGCAGCGCAGCGTGCCGGTCTTTCAATGACAGTGTTCGTTGAGGGTGCAACGCGACCCTTCGGGTGCAACGGATTCTTGCAACTTCCCTTTGAAACCAAAAACTCGTCTACCCTACACCGACCTGACCAGATTGCGGCATCGGGTTGATCCGAACCGGCTGCCGCACGGGTCCTTCCTAGAATGGTGGTCACGCGGGTAGTTCGCACCGCGTTAGACGCGTTTCATCCACTTTTTTGCATGGTTGGTGTTGGGGTTGTTGTTGCTATATCCGCTAAAACCTAGGCCGGTACGCGTGCGCCATAGACTGAACCCAACCCCGAATTGCCGTGACGCGGTAATCGGCAGCTTTGAGCCCAGAGTTACCGCGTTTGCGAATGCAGCATCTTGCAGTTGCAGAAATCGCCCGTGAAGCCGGCCGGCCCAAGCGCGACATTCAACTGCCGTTGAGAATTCTGTGGCACTGCCTATCAGACCGGCCATTCGCCGCGCTTGCAAAAGCTCGAAATCGCGTGGACACTCAGATCGCCGGCGGGGCCGTCATTCTCAGCAACGGATCCGATGGCACGTTTCAGCCTCTTTTGAGATTCACTTATTCTATGCTCATATACAAACAATGATCAATTGCGTCTTGGCGGCGAGTTCCACCGGCAGGAATTCTCAACTCATCTAGCTTTCTGTTTCCAGGTTTGTGTCACAGATAGCTCAAACTGTTTCGGTGATGGATTTTGTGCGTAAAAACGCCTCAACACCTTCGATGCCGCCTTCTGATCCGTAGCCGCTATGGTTAACGCCACCAAAGGGGGTTTCAGGGCTGGCAATATTAAAAGAATTGAGGCCAAGCATGCCCGCATTAATGCCGCCCGCGATGGCAGCACTTTTGCATTGATCCGATGTGAAGGCGTAGGCAGCCAGACCAAAAGGCAGGCGGTTGGCCTCGGTTAGGGCCTCGTCTAGCGTGTCAAATGGCACGATCGGCGCGACAGGCCCAAACGGTTCTTCGTGCATGATGCGGGCGCTCATCGGGACGTCCGCCAATACGGTTGGCGTAAAGAAATGCCCCTCATTGCTGATACGCTCACCGCCGCATAAAAGCTCGGCCCCCTTGAAAACCGCGTCCTGAACAAAACCCTGTGCGGCCGCTATCCGGCGTTCGGAAGCGAGAGGCCCCATTTGAGTGTCTGCGGCAAGGCCATCGCCTATCTTTAGAGCACTCGCATGCGTCACAAATCTCGCGACGAACTCATCATATACACTGGCTTGAACGATAAACCGCGTGGGCGATACGCACACTTGTCCGGCATTGCGAAACTTGCTGGCGACTGAGGCCGCGGCGGCAGCGTCAATATCGCTGTCCCCAAAAATCAGCACAGGCCCATGGCCGCCCAACTCCAAAGTGCAACGCTTGAGTGTTTGTGCGGCAAGAGTTTGCAGGTGCTGACCAACCGGAGCACTGCCGGTAAAAGACAATTTGCGCGGAATCTCCGAGGCTAGCAAATGCGCCGAGACGTCTGCCGGGACACCAAAAACGACATTTAGCACACCAGGCGGCAGGCCCGCATCGCAAAACGCCTGCGCGATAGCAGTAGCCGTGGCTGGCGTTTCTTCACTTGGTTTGATGATGATTGAACATCCCGCAGCAAGCGCGCCGCCCACCTTGCGCATAAAATTCAACGCTGGGAAATTCCACGCAACGAACGCGAGCGCTGGCCCGACGGGCTCGCGCACAACCGTTTGGCGCAGGTTGGGAGACCGCGATGGAACTTGGCGTCCATAGGTCCGTTTGCCTTCCTCGCCAAACCACTTGAGAACGGCAACGGATGCGCCAAGTTCCTGATATGCCTCGGCCAGCGGCTTGCCCTGCTCGAGCGTCAAAATCGTCGCTATCTTATCGGCCCGTTCATTCAGCAATGCCACTGCTTTGTCGATGACCTGTTGGCGTTGAACGGCAGGCGTCGTGCGCCAAATCTCGAAGCCTGCTGCACTGGAGGCCAACGCCTGATCCAAATCATCTGCCGATGCGTGCTGTACGGACCCAAGGGTCGCGCCCGTGGAAGGATTAAAGATAGGCTCGGAAATACCGCCGCTTCCTTGCACCCACTGACCATTAATCAATAGGAGAACAGAGTTTGGATAGGTATCGTGCGACATAGGTCGGCCTCCAAGGCACACTATTCAAAAAATGAATCAATGAGATCCGTCCGCACACCAAGGCCGGGCAGATCTGATAGGGTGACGCTTCCCGCAGCGGGCGTGATCGGGAAAATGTCTTCGCGCAGCGGATTGGGATTTCCATCCACTTCCAGAAAACCCGGCTGCCCAGACGCTGCCAAAAGATGGGCTGACGCAGCAAGCGCGACGCCGGCCCCTAATGAATGAGGACACATCAAGGTTTGTTTACTTGCGGAGTAATCCGCCACCTCCAAACCTCCGGTCAGACCGCCCCATTTGCAAACATCCGGCTGAATGATGTCTAGGAACCCTGCATCACATGCAGCATCATACGCGGCGCGCGTGTCATAGTTTTCGCCACCTGCAAACTTGATTTCAGTTCGTGATTTCAGCGCCATCCATGTTTCGGCGGGCGTATCAGCTGCCAATACTTCTTCGATCCAAAAAGGCGCAAAGGGCTCAATCCTCGACAAGGCATCTACGGCCGTCCCAAAATCCCACGCTTGGTTGGCATCCAGCATAAAGCTGTCATTTGGCCGCAACTGTTCGGTCAGCCTTGCGACATTTTCCATATCGCGGTCCAAACCAAATCCAACCTTTAACTTGAACCGAGTATACTCTTCGCGCTGAAGACGCGCGACCGTATCGGTAACGTCATCAGGGTTGATGCCACTGCCGTAAACCTGAACCTCAGCATCTTGGCCGCCCATCGCTTCGTAAACCGGAACGCCTGCACGGCGCGCGACAACGTCCCAAATGGCAATATCCAACGCGGCAATGGCCTGGCATATCGGGCCTACCTCGCCGGTCTGGAGCTTGAGAATGTGGAGTGCCGCATTGGCATGATCCAACGCGACCTTAGGGGAAGCAAAGGAGATGTCTTTGACTCGAGGGGCAACCTCGGTCGCAAAAAGCGCCGCGCGGTGTTCGGCGCCGCAGGCCGGGAAATTGCACCAAATCTCGCCATAACCAACAATGCCTGAAGCATCCGTGACCCGCACGAAAACTGCCGGTCGCGATGTCATGACGCCAAAAGAGGTGCGTACCGGCGTGTCCAATGGATGGCGCTTCACCGCGACTTCGAGCTTTTTGAGAGTGACGCTTAGATCAATCGCCATGTCTACGCAGTCCCGGCTTTGATCTCACGCATTAGTGTAGCGAAAGCCTCAGCATTCCGACGGACTTCATCCAAATCTTTCCCGGGTTGATAGAGGTTCAGGCCAAGCCCGAAGCCAGCTGCGCCGGCGGCCCAGTACTCTGCCATGTTTTGTGGGCCAACACTTCCGACCGGAACCAGGGAAACATCGCCCGGCAACACGGCGCGCATCGATTTCACAACCTTGGGCGCGATGGCTTCAGCGGGAAACAGCTTCAGCACATCCGCCCCGCGCTTGAGTGCGGCGAAAGCCTCTGACGGTGTCTGAACGCCCGGGCACGAATACAGGCCCAGTTCCTTTGTCTCGACGACCACCTCGGGATCATAGTTCGGCGAGATGACAACACGGCCACCGGTAGATGCCACTTGCGCGACGTTTTCGACGGTAAGGACCGTTCCCGCGCCGATGACCATCTTGTCACCCAGGGCAGCAACAACATTTGCAATGCTTTCGAATGCACCAGGGCGATTTATTGGCACTTCAGCAATCCGAAATCCGGCCACGAAAAGCGTTTCGACAACCGGCACCGCCTCGGACGGATCAAGACCGCGCAAGATCGCGATCAATGGCATTTCGGACATGCAGGCATTCAAACTTGGATAGGTCATTTCTGGAGGTCCTTTCGCATCCAATCAGCAAAGCGCCGGATGCCTTCATTGAGCGTGACCTGAGGTGTAAACCCTGTGTCTGATTTCAGTCGGGCGCCTATGAGCGGTGGGCGAGCAACAAGAGACTGGCCCCAAGGGTCGGTGCCGGACCCAAGACGAACGGAGGCTCCAGGCACGACTGCTTCGATCGCTGTGGCTATCTGATATGCTGTGTGGTTTTGGCCGGGGCTAAGATGAAAAATGTCGTGATTCAGCTGATCGGCTTGAAAAAGCGCCAACAATCCGCCGGCGGCGTCATCGACATAGGTATATGCATTGGCCCAATCGCCACCGCTGTCATAGGCCACGGTCTCCTCCGTCAAAGCGCGCTTGAGCATCGGTGCAATCGGAATGGCAACTGGCCCAGTTGGCACACGCGGCGGGCCGTATACGCCCGTTAGGCGAACAGATGCAGCTGACACACCGCGGCTTTGACGGAAATGGCTTGTCAGTTGTTCGGCGCGGTGTTTGGTCCTTGCATATAATTGTCGTGGCGACGGTGGCGTTTCCTCGGGAATGCCTGACACCTTAAGGTCCACATCCTGGAACACAGACGCCGTTGATGCCGTCACAAACCGGCGCCACCCTTTGGCGCATGCCATCTCTAGCAAAGCCTGCGTCGCGGTAACGTTGACCGCCTTGGCTTTGGTTGGATTCTCCTGGGCGGCACGCTCGGTCGAAACCGCGGCGAGGTGAATGCATCCTTCGATATTTTGCATTTCAGCAAGGCGCGCCAAGTCGCATGGGTCGGTCAGATCCAACTGAAGTTCGTTTGCACGCGGTGATCTGGCGCCAAAGCCAGCATCAACGGCCAACACATCCAAACCCTTGGCGACGGACACTTGCGCCAATCGTCGGCCTACGAAACCGTCCGCCCCTGTGATCAGAAGAGTCACTCGGTTGACCCATTTTCAAACAGGCGCGCCCGTATCAGCGGCCATGTCAAAAAGGCGGCCGTCAGTATGAAGAAGCCGACGGCAATTGGATGTTCGAAGAACGCCCAGATGTTCTCGCGCGAAAGAACCAATCCCTGACGCAGCCCGACTTCGATGATGGGGCTTAGAACATAACCAATCACCACGGGCGCAAGCGGGAACCCATAGATACGCAGCGAAAAGCCAAGGAACGCAGCACCAAGGCAAACCACCAGATCAAACCAGCTGTTGTTGACACTATAGGTGCCGACCATGACCAGCACGACGATGAGGCCAAGAAACAGCGGCTCGGGCACACGCAAGATGCGCGAAAACGCAGGTGTGAGTATCCGCGCCAAGATCAACATCGAGATGTTCGCCAGCAAAAGGCACAACAAGATCATGTAAACAACGTCCACATTTTCAGTGAACAGCCTTGGGCCTGGGACCACGCCCTGAATGACCAGCGCGCCCAACATGACAGCGGTCGATGCGTCACCCGGAACGCCAAGGGCAAGGGTCGGAACCAATGCGCCCCCGGTGGTCGCGTTATTTGCAGATTCCGCCGAGATGATGCCGTCTGGTTCCCCCGTGCCAAACTTGTCTCTGTTCGGCGAGGTACGTTTTGCTTCGACATAACTGACCAGCGCCGCTGCCGTGGCCCCCACGCCGGGCAATGTTCCGATCCATGTCCCGATCAGGGACGATTTGATCAACAGCCAGATGCGTCCCCTCCATTCCGAGAAAGACGCAATGCTGAAGCCGGCACGCGACACTGCGTTGCCGGGTGCTGTCCGGATTGAGACGCGCCACATGACCTCAGACAACGCGAATATGCCAACCAAGAGCGGCACAAGACCAACGCCGGACGACAGATTGAAATACCCAAAGGTGAAACGCACATCGCCTGCTGCCGGGTCTTGGCCGATGGTGGCGATGAACAGTCCCAAAAGCCCTGCGAGGATACCCTTGATCATGTTACCCTTGGACACCGAAATGATGCAGGTCAGCGAGAAAACCCCGAGCGCAAAGTATTCGACCGGTCCGAACACCAATGCGAAACGGGCCAGAGGGGCCGCGGCGAAAAACAGCACAACAACGGATATCATACCCCCGACAAACGAAGACACCGTCGCCCATCCGAGGGCCTTATCCGCATCACCACGCTGTGCCATCGGATACCCATCCAAGAGCGTCGCCGCAGATTGCGGTGTGCCCGGCGTATTGACCAATATGGCCGAAATGGACCCCCCGAAAATCGAAGCACCATAAACCGACACCAACAGGCCAAGACTTATCGCTTGATCCAAGACGAAGGTGAACGGCAGCAAGATGGACAATGCAAGAATTGTCCCCAATCCGGGCAATGCACCAATGATGATACCAAAGGCCGTGCCCACAAGAATTGCGAGAATTGTTGTTGGATTGGTAACCGCAGCCAACGCGGCCAGGAAGGCGTCCATGTACTTTGTCCCCCAGGGGATTGAGTGGCTCAGAATGCGAGAGGGGTTTCAGGCAGAAAGATGTTCAAGAGTGTGCTGAACGCCCACCAGATGCCGAACGTGCCGCACACTGCAATCAACGAAACTGCGATCCATGATCGATATCCAAGGATAAACGGAAACGTCCCCAGGAACACTAGCGTGGCGGGTATGAACCCGACCTGAAACATGGCGGCGGTGTAGATCACGATAGTGGATGCACAGATCAGACTGGTGCCCAGCCTCAGCGCGGGAAGCGTCGTTGTCAGGTGTTTGGTCGCAGCACCAACAAGTAAGAGCAATGAAAACGCGACCATCATCGTAAACAGGATTGACGGGAACAGCATCGAATCCTGGGATGGGGCGATCTGTGAACGGCCTTGTCGTGCGTATACCAAGAGGAAGGAGGATGCGGCCAAGAAGCCGCATCCAACCAAGTTTTCCTTGAGAAACCGCATGTCAGCTTTCTCTTTTCGAGCTCTAGTTCGAAGTCAGACCCATGCTTTCGAACAGGGCACCATTGGACGCTGACATCTCGCGGATGAACGCTTCGTATTCGTCGCCGTCCCTGAAGACCGCCGGAATGCCAAGACCTTCCATCGCCTCAATGTATTCTGTGGATTCAACGACAGCACCACACGAAGAGCTCAAAGCGTCCCGGATTGCCGGATCAAGACCTTGCGGGGCAACGATACCACCGCCGACGCCAGCCTGCACATCATACCCAAGCTCTCTTGCTGTGGGCAGATCGGGCAAGATCGGGAGGCGTTCCTCGGTCAGTGCTGCCAGTCTCCGGGCATCGGCGAGACCGGCTACCGAGGGGCTCGCAAAGAGCATCGTCAGATGGCCGCCCAACAGCATCGGCGTTGATCTTGCATCACCGGCGCCGCCGACATGGGTCAACACATTGCCCCCCAGCAGCGCGTCAAAGTAAGACCCTGCGAGGTGCGGGAACGATCCGACCGCTGGAGAGGCAAAGGACATGAACCCGGGATTTTCCCGCGCCGCTTCCATCAATTGGCCAAGGGTTTCGAATTCGGAGTCCGGGCTCACGTAAACGAGATATGGTGCATAGAACGCGTGACAGACGAAGTCGAACGAACCGAGGTCATACGGAACTTCGCGCAGATGGATCTGGTTCGCGATTGGTGCATACGGTGAAAACAGGATCGTATGCCCGTCCGCCTCTGCGTTCGCCGCGTCAGCGGTGCCGATGGTTCCGCCACCACCGCCCCTGTTGACGATGACAATGTCGACGCCGAGTTCTTCCGACAGATGCTCGGCGGTGACGCGCGCTGCCGTGTCCGTCAGACCGCCGGCACCGAAGGGAACAATCATCCGAATGGGCCTGTCGGGGAATGCCACTGCGGCATTCGTGGCCATCAATCCGACGGCACCGGCCAGCAGCCCGCACGCTAACCCCTTGAGGCTTTTGTATTTCGTAAACATTCCACGTCTCCCGTTGCCGGTTGTCAATTTTCGATTTGGAGCGCCGGCCGATCTAACAGCTCTCATTCCGCTATGAGGAATGTATATTCGTTATACTGAGACTGAGTCAAATCTTTTGTAATTTCCTTGCGCCGTACGAACGGAAAAACGCACAACAACCGTTCCCCGATCAGGGAGTTAATCGGAGCTGTCTGTCGTGCCCTCGGGGTTCCAGCCCAACGCGGCAGAGATCCCTTTAGCAGAGCGAGACACCTCACGGCCCCACGCGCGGATCTTGTCATCATCGGCTCGAAACTTTGGCGCAGAGATCCCGACAGCTCCGCGCAGGATGCCGCGGAAATCTTGAATTGCAGCCGCAACACACCGCACATCGGGGTTGTTTTCGCCGTTGTCTATTGCATATCCACGCTCGCGGATAATCTGGATATCTTGGCGAAATTCCTCGGTATTACTGATGGTTGTGTCTGTGAGTCGCTCATAGGACGTCGCGCTGAAGACAGCCTCTTGCTCGTGTTCGGGCAGCAGCGCCACGATCGCCTTCCCCATACTTGAGCAATACATCGGCGACCGGTCACCGATGGATGATCGCATCCCGATCGCCTTCTCGCTTTCGACGCGATCCGTGTAGATGATCGAGGCGCCATCACGCGTTGAAATCTGTACGGTTTCACCGGAAAGCTGCGCGAGCCTTTGCATCTCGGAAGCGCCCGCGTGGCGTATATCCAGGTTATGCCAGGCTTGAAACGAAAGCGCAGCAAGCCGAAAGCCAGACCGGTAGCTGCGCGTATCACTATCGAATTGCACCATCCCTTCTGCGGTCAAAATTGCCAGTAGGCGGTGGCCGGTGCTTTTGGGAATATCAGTAGCCGTCATGATCTCGCCAAATGACATGGAACGACCGGTTTTTGCCAAAAGTTCCAGCAAAATAAGGCTTCGGGTGAGCGTTGTGCTGCTAAATTCGCGCTTGGCCATACCATTCTTGCCCCTTGATTAGTCACAGTGCTGATCGCTTGACACCATCACATCCACTGCTATGTTTCATTAAAGAGAATATTTGTTCGGAATATCGGGATAATGATGCAAATTCAACCCTCAAACCCCGAACTCTTCGAGAATCGACATCACAACGGACCCGAATGATGCAAATTCCGGCGAACATTGCCAACGCACCTACAAAACAGATTGTTTGCGATGTCGCCGTGGTCGGTGGGGGCGGTGCCGGATTACGTGCCGCGCTGGAAGCCGCAAAGACGGGAGCTAGCGTTGTTGTGCTGAACAAAGGCCGCGTCACATCCAGCGGGGCGACAGCTGTTGGCATCGCCTCTCATGCTGGTTTTGCGGTGCCCGATGGCGCTGCAGATCCCACCGATGGGCCCGATGCATTCTATGACGAAGTGATGGCAGCAGCAGCGGGATGCGCCGACCCACGCCTGGTGCGTACCTTTGCAAATGATGCTGTCAGTGCGGCTAAAAAACTAGAGGACCTGGGCGTCGAATTCATGCGTGACCCCGAAACTGGGTCGACCTTGGTAAATCAGGGTGACTATGCAGATCGGCCTCGCAACCGGAAAATATTCGGCCACGGCAAATCAATCACTGTCGGCCTCAAGAGAGCGCTTGATGCAACAGACGCGCGATTTGTCGAACACGCAACGGTCGTCGACCTTACATACGATGATAATGGCGCGCTGTGCGGGCTATTGTGCCTATCACATGGCAACAGCCTGATCCAAATCGATTGCGGCGCTGTTGTATTGGCAACAGGTGGGGCTGGCCAACTCTTTGGAAAGAGCTTGATGCCACCTGACATCATGGGCGACGGCTACGGGCTGGGCCTGCGCGCCGGGGCACGGCTTGCCAATATGGAGTTTGTGCAATGCGGCTTTGGCCTCGTCGGCGCCATTCGGGGCATGGTTATGCCTTGGACGTGGTGGTTGGATCTGAAACTGACCGACAAGCAGGGTCGCTCAATCCTTGATGGTTATCTACCCGCGGGCATGTCCGAAGCTGACCTGTTTAGGGACAAGGCGCGCCATTACCCTTTCTCGACCATCGATTCCTCGATGTGGATCGAGATCGCTGCCAAAAAGGCGCTGACCGCAGGCCGACTAACGAATGACGGGCTGATGGAGATGGACTTGACGCACGTTAAACACGAGGACTTTGAACCGGGAACAATCGTTGCGCAAATGTGGCCGTCGACGAAGGCATGGTTTGCCGAAAGACGCGTGGATGTAACCAAGGACACAGTGCAGGTTGGCCTTTTTGGTCACGCTATCAATGGCGGGTTACTCATTTCCCCAGACGGCGAAACGGAGGTTGAGGGGCTTCTTGCAGTCGGGGAAGCGGCCGCCGGACCTTATGGTGCTGATAGACTTGGCGGCCATATGTTGTTGACCACCCAAGTGTTTGGAGAGCGCGCAGGCCGCCGTGCGGCGGACGTCGGGCGCGCGAGAAACCCTGGCAAAGGGCGTGCAGGATCAGGCCCGAAGTTTAGCGAGAAAGGCCTTAGCGTCGAGGGTGTGCATGAAAGGATAAAAGCTATCATGGATCGCGATGTTCTGATTGTGCGATCTGAAGCGACTTTGGCTCGCGCGGCCACGGAAATGGAGTGCATTGCGCAAGACGTTGCAGAACGTGGTTTGGCGACTGGGTCGATCAAGCAACAACACAAAGCCTTCTCAATCGAAAACCTAATCCTATCAGGCCAATCGTTGATCGCAGCAGCACGCTTAAGGCGCGAAACGCGCGGAACACATTATCGAGAAGACTGCCCCGAAAGCCGATCGGAAATGGCATCCCCGATCTTCGTATCTGCACGCGAGGGCAGACCAGAAGCTGTGTTTGGGTCTTACGAAGACGTTATTTGGAAATCGAAATGAAGAGCAAAAGACTTTCCGCCGACGACGCATCTTTGCTGATCGATACCGGTGATACGGTTATCATCCACGGATCGGGCGGCGTGTTGGTGCCCGATGCCGTGCTGCAATCGCTTGAAGCGCGCTATTTGAAAACTGGGGCCGGAGGCGACCTAAAGCTTATCGTGCCTATCATTCCTGGAACACGGGCCGAAATGAACGGCATGAACCGTTTTGCTCATCCCGGCATGCTCCGCGAAATCATCGGTTCCTGTTTCGATCCGATCCGGCATCCCGAACTGATCAGAATGGTCAACGACGGAGAGATCAAAGGTTACGAGGCCTCGATCGGCACGATTGTAAGGTTGTGCCGTGCCATCGGGTCTAATCAGCCAGGTTTTTTTTCCAGGGCTGGTTTAGGGTCATATCTGGATCCGCGCGACCAAGGTGGGCGTATGAACGCGCAATCAAACTCGCCGCCTGTCAGGGTCGAAGAGGTGAACGGGCGTGAATACTTGTTCTACCCCGCCTTTCCAATTGATGTTGCGATCATCCGTGGCAGCACTGCAGATGAAGCTGGCAATATCAGCTTTGAGGATGATCCCAACACACTAGGTGCCGTTGAATACGCTTTGGCCGCACGTGCAAGCGGCGGCAAAGTGATCGTTCAGGTTAAACGCTTGGCAAAGGCTGGCAGCCTTGATCCACACAAAGTGCGCGTGCCTGCGGCGTTGGTAGATCACGTTGTTGTGGACCCACACCAGCAGCAGGTTTCTGGCTTCAAACAAGACCCCCTTGCTGGACCGGACCCGTTCCTGACCGGGCAAATGCGTATGTCACTTGAGGGTCTGCCGCCCATCCCACAAACGCCAATGCGCACGGTGTTGCGACGGGCGGCTTTGGAACTGCGGCGCGGATTCTCTGTCAATCTTGGGCAGGGGATGCCGACAAATTTGCCGCGCATCGCACTTGAGGAAGACGTCTTGGAAGACGTGTCATTCAACAATGAACACGGTGCGTTTGGCGGACTTACGGCAGAGGACTATGTTGGCAATTTCCTTCCGGCCGTCAATGTCGAAGCAATTATGGATTCCTCTTTCACCTTTGATTTTTATGACGGCGGATGTCTGGACATCACCTACCTTGGCTTCGGCGAAATCGACCAACATGGCAACGTCAACGTGAATAAATTCGGCAAGCTTTGGAATGGATCAGGCGGCTTCACCAACATCGTCGAAAAAACATCCCGCGTGGTGTTCTGCGGAACGCTTACTGCGGGTGGACTCGAGATTGAGTGCAATGACGGAAAACTTGAGATCCTTCGAGAAGGGCGCAACACACGCTTCACCCCACAAGTAAGTCATGTGTGTTTTAACGGTGCGCGGGCGCATGCGAATGGACAAGCGGCCCACTATGTGACGGAACGCGCGGTGTTTCGTTTAGGGCCTTCCGGAATCGAGCTTGTCGAAGTCGCACCCGGCATCGATATCGACACACATATTCGCCCCAATGTCGGGTTCGACCTTAGGGTATCGAATACGCTCAAAGCTATGCCGACCAAGATATTTGAACCTGGACTTCTTCAACTGGGCCAACGGTTTGATGCGATGGGAGATGCGTAAATGTCTGCGCCTGAATTCGAAACGCTGTTGTTTGAAGTTCGCGCGCAGGTCGCCACGATCACATTAAACCGCCCCAAAGCGCTGAACGCAATTTCAACGCAGTGCAATCGCGACATCATCCGCGCGATCGAGGCCGTCGAAGAAGACGACAACCTCCGGGCCTGCATTTTCCGCGGGGCCGGGCGCGCATTTTGTGCAGGCGCGGATATCAAGGAAATCCGTGGGTTTCGCGGAGAAGCTGTTCGGCGCTACATCGAATTGGATTTTCGTACCAAAAACACAATTTCGGAATGCCGCAAACCGACGATAGCGGCGGTTCATAGCCATTGTGCTGGTGGTGGGTTTGAATTGGCGTTGGCCTGCGACATTCGCTTTGCCGCACAGGATGCACTGTTTTCGCTGCCCGAAATACAATTGGGCGCGATGCCCGGTTCTGGTGGGTTGCAACGTCTGGTGCCCGTTGTTGGGTTGGGAATCGCCAAAGAACTGGCCTTCAGCGGGCGGCGGGTCGCAGCAGATGAAGCCGTGCGGATCGGCTTGGTCAACCGTGTTTGTCCAAGAGATGAGCTCGACTCTGCGGCCCATGCATTTGCCGCCGAGTTGGCCCAAATAAACCCTATCGCCATTCGCTGCGCCAAAGTTGCGCTGGAACCCAACCCTTTGCCGACACGCGGGCAAGTCGGGGTTTTTCATCAACTCTTCTCTACCGTCATTCGAGATGACACATGGTATCGAGATAAGACAAAGGGTTTCGAAAAGAAGCAATAAGATCAAACCAGTACACCTTGATTTTTCGCCAACCGCTTTGAATGACAAGGGTTTTGAGACGAGCTTTTCAGACAGGCTGGAGATCTTCTTTGAGTTAAATTTTCAGGCCAAGGAACAACGCCCCGTAGATTACGTGTGCCGTCAACGGCGGTGGCTGGTATGAAGGCCTTTGGACATCTGTCGCAATGGGTCGCAACCCTCTCAACGCTGAAGGCCGGCATTTTACTGATCCTCGCGTCAGGCTTTTTCCTATGGACTCAGTCATCCGTAGTTGGGAGCTGATTGACATCGACGATCGCGCCCGGCTTGCCGATAACTTGGCTAGCGACGTGATGCGCAGCTTTCGCGGCCCGCCTGGGGTCTGAACCCATTAGGATTTCCGCGAGGAAGGTTCCATCGAAACTGTCTCCTGCGGCAGTGGTATCCACCACTTCTGCGGCATCTGGATAGTCCTGCATCTCTTGCGGATCATGACCAATCAGCAAGGGGCCGCGGCCTCCGCGCTTCAAAGCGCCAACGCGAGAGGAGTAACTGCGAAAGCGTTCACAGACGTCTTGCTCGGACTGATCAAAAAGCTCCATTTCGTCATCCAATGACGGCAAAGCGATGCCGGCGATCGACCAGGCTTCGGAGATCCGGGATCTTGCCAAATCCCGGCTTTCCCAAAGTCGCGGTCGATAGTTGGAATCGAAGGCCACCGTCCCACCGTTGCGGGCAAAGTCAGACAGCCACGCCAGAAGCTTGATCCGAACCGGATCTTCGAGAATTGCGAGCGAAATGCCCGAAAAGAACACAACGTCATAGCCTGCGATAACCCCAAAATCTGGCGCATCGCTTGGTCCAAACATGCGCCGTGCCGCAGATTCAGAGCGCCAATAGGTGAATGATCTCTCCCCGAGTTCATCTTGCTCAACCGAATAGAGCCCCGGGAAGCGAGTTTCGCAGCTGCGCACCCCGCGCGTGCTCAGGTTGTGCCGCCGCATTTCGGCGCGTATTTGATCTGACAATCGGTCTGTGCCCAACCCCGTCACGAAGGCGACTTCGTGTTGTGGAGCCAAAGCTTTTCGCAGGTAAGTTGCTGTGTTGAAGGCATCTCCTGCGACACTTACAAACGCGGTTCCCGGAAGGTCGTGGAGCAACAACTCAACCATCACCTCCCCGATGCTCGCAATTCTCAACGGCGCCCTCACTGACACGTGCCTTGAAATTCGGCACGCATTTGGCGCGCTTTGCGCGGGCGCGTTGGGAGGCCAATGGCCCCAAGCGGGACCCTATGTGAAGTCACAGCGTTTCGGCGCAAGGGCTGATTGGTTCTATGCAGGAGGATCATGGTTTTGGTCCGTTTGGGCATGGAGTCGCAATTTCGTTCTTTGGCAACTGCAGCATCCTTGGGCTGAGGTGCTTGTCTGGGTCACGTGCAACGGCGGCATGGGGTTTCTTGGTTTCAGGCGTCTCTGTCTCCGAAAGACTGGCGCACAAGCATGATACTTCGCACCGCCGTTAACCCTTGAACGATTTCTTCAAGGTGTATTTCGCCGAGTCCAGATGCCGCCTGAGAGCCTGGGAGGCCAGTTCCTGGTTTCGCAACAACAGCGCTTCAATAATTTCGACATGCTCGCGAGCCGCCGCGAAGTTTCGGTCTTTCTCATCGGCTTTGTTCCATCGGTAGTGGTAGTGGAAGATCAGGGTGATCGCGTCTTGGAAGCTGTTGATGAAACGATTGTTGGAGGCGTCATTCAGCAGCTTGTGGAAGCTGGAATCGAGGGAAGGGAACTCAAGATACATTTCCTCGTACTTGTCGAGAAATTCGAGATGCTCACGATGCATCCGGTGCATCACAACCCAGAAACGATGCTCTTCCGGTAAGGCGATAAGCTTCTCGATCGACCGCATTTCAAAAAGAATTCGGACCTCGTGGAGTTCCTCGGCATAGGTCTCGGTGAAACCTGCCAGGATCCAGCTTTTTTGCGGCTCCTTACGCACAAACTCAAACCGGCTGAGCCGCAACAAGAACTCTCTTACGGCCGAGGTCGACACCCCGATCTCTTTGGCCAAAGCGGCTTCATTGATCCGGGTGTTGGGGACCAGTTTCTCGCTAAGCACCATCTCCATGAAGGCCGCTTCGATTAGTTCGTCTGTTGTCTGAACAAGTTGTGGTGCGAAATAGTCCGTCGGTGCGATGGGTCTTGGGAAGCGCCAGGGGGTCGTTGTGGTGTCCAGTATGGATTTCTCCGACAGCGTTTCGACGATTCGTCGCGCCGTGTTTCGGCTCACATCCAAGCGCGACGCAAGCTCGGAGACCGTGGCGAATGGCTGCTCGGCCGCTACGAAATCCAGGGTTTCGTTGTAACAACGCTTAAAAAGGCGATCCGAACGCGCCATGGTCGTCCCTTTCAGTGGTTTTTATATATAAAAGACAGTTGACCGCCAACATGCAAGTTTTTTATCGATTTAAGACACCAAGATGACGTTAGGGAGGACATCATGAAAGATCAGAACTGGCTCACCCGCAGAGCCCTTACGGCCGCGATCGCAATCGCGGCAGCCGCCCCCATCGCCTTGCCTGCATTGGCACAGGAAGTTTTGCGGTTCGGTCATGTCTATGAGGCATCAACCGCATATCACGAAGCGGCTCTTCGCGCGGCCGAGTCCTTTGCCGAGGCCACCGATGGCCGGTATGAAATCCAGGTCTTTCCGGCCTCACAGCTTGGCAATGAGACAGCGCTGAACGAAGCGCTCTCGCTTGGGACGATCGACATTATCTATACCGGTCCCGCCTTTATGGCGCAAAGCTATCCACCGATCGGGATCTCTGATTTTCCATTTACCCTGCGTGGCTATGACCATTGGCAAGCCTATGCGGTCTCAGATCTCTTCGGCGAACTTTCTGGTGGGTACGAGGACGTGACGGGCAACCATGTTGCCGCGATGACCTATTACGGCGCACGGCATGTCACGTCGAATGTTCCGATCATGTCGCCCGATGACATGGACGGGCTGAAGATCCGCACGCCGAACGCGCCGGCGTATCAGTTGTTCCCGGAGGTTACCGGCGCCAACCCGACCCCGATGGCCTTTGCCGAGGTTTACCTGGCGCTGCAGCAAGGTGTGGTGGATGCTCAGGAGAACCCGCTGCCGACGATCCAATCGCAGGCGTTCCATGAGGTTCAGAGCAACATCAACCTGACCGGTCATATCATCAACTCGCTGGTCACCTTGATCTCGCCGATGACAGCTGAACGTCTGGGCGATGATCTTCCGGCGTTGGAAGCGGCCTTGCAGGACGCCGCCATTTGGGCCTCCGATGAGATTGTAACCGCCGAAGGGGAACTGGTTGGCTGGTTCCGCGAACAGGGCACGACCGTGAACGAGGTTGACCGCGGCCCCTTCATCGCGGCGGTGGCTCCGGCGTTGACCGGTGCTGACATGCCGTGGGAGGCTTCAGTCTACGAGCGCCTTCAGGCTATCGGCCAGTAAGACGTCGATTCTAGGAAGGGGCGCACGCGCCCCTTCTTTTACTGGAGCAGAGACCGGCATGCCCGACACCCTTGGCAGCGATAGGACCGAGCCGACATCGCGTGACGATGCGATCGAGCGCTTGTTCGAGGAACAGGAAAAACGAGCCGCGCAGGACGCGCCGCGGGTTCCGTTTCGTCCATACGATATCGTGGTGTTGGTGATTTTTTTGGGATTGTTTGCGGTCGTCTTTCTTCAGTTTTTCACCCGCTATGCGCTGAACGATTCGATCTCATGGACTGAAGAGGCCGCGCGATATCTGCTGATTTGCCTCGCCTTCGTAGGCGCGATCAAGTGCCAGATTATTGAGTCGCATATCCGGTTGGAATTCGTCGATCAATGGCTGGGCGATAAGGTCAAATATCTTCAGATCTTTGCGCTGATCTGTCTACTCGGTTTCGGCGTGTTCGGGGTTTGGTCGGTCTTTGAACTGATCCAACGCACAAGTTTTCAAAGCATGATCTCGTTACCGTTTCCGAAATACTACCTCTATCTGGTCATCCTGGCGGCCCTGGCGATCTTTTCCGCGGTTTGCGCGAGCCAACTGGTTAAAGCGCTGAAGGATCTGCGCGCATGACCCTTCTTTTCTTGTTTCTGGGGCTTTTTGCTCTCATGCTGCTGCGGGTGCCAATTGCCTTTGCACTTGGTCTCTCCTCGATCGGATACATCCTTCTGGAGGGACTGCCGCCGGTTCTGTTGATGCACAACATGATCAACGGAATGAACAGTTTCCCGCTTCTCGCCATTCCATTCTTCATCTTGGCAGGGGCCCTGATGAACTCATCCGGGATCACCAGCCGGATCTTCGCCTTTGCTCGATCACTCGTGGGTTGGATGCATGGTGGGCTCGGTCATGTGAATGTCGGGGCCAGCATCATCTTTGCGGGTATGTCCGGCGCCGCAGTCGCGGATGCAGGCGGGCTTGGCGCCATCGAGATCAAGGCGATGCGCGACGCGGGCTACGACGATGATTTCTCCGTTGGCGTCACGGCAGCCTCGTCCACCATCGGGCCGATCATCCCGCCCTCGTTGCCGCTGGTGATTTTTGGCGTCATGGCTTCGGTCTCAATTGGCGATCTCTTTGTGGCCGGGATCGTCCCGGGCCTGATGATGGCGGCGGCCCTGATGATCATGGTTTGGTTCTATTCCAGGCGCCGCGGCTATCCGGTGGATACGACATTTTCGATCTCGAATGTTGGCCACAGCTTTGTTGGTGCCTTCCTGCCTTTGATGACCCCGGTCATCATCGTTGGCGGCATTGTAACAGGCGCCTTCACGCCAACCGAGGCAGCCGTCTGTGCTGCGGCTTATGCGCTTGTTCTGGGCGTCTTTGTCTATCGGACAATCGATATCCGTTCCTTCGTGCAGGTATCGATGGATACTATCGAAACCACCGCCTCTGTGATGCTGATCGTCGGTACGGCGACCGTCTTCGCTTGGATCCTGACCGCGAACCAGGCCGCAGCGCATTTTGCGGATCTGATGTTTTCGATCACCGACAATAAGCATCTGATCCTGCTTTTGATCATGCTGGTGGTGCTGATCATCGGCCTCTTCATGGAAACCATCGCCGCGATTTCGATCCTTGTGCCGGTCCTGTTGCCGATTGCGAGCCAAATCGGGGTCGACCCGGTGCACCTGGGGGTGATCGTCATCCTCAACCTCATGATCGGATTGCTGACGCCACCGGTGGGGATGGTGCTTTTCGTGCTGTCGAAGGTCTCCGGCGTCCCGTTTGAGAAATGCGTTCGCGCCACAGCCCCGTTTTTGATCCCGCTCGTGGGCGTCTTGTTGCTGCTGACATTCGTGCCGGCGCTGACGCTTGCTTTGCCTGAATATCTGAACACGAGATAAGCGAGTGACCGTATGAAAACCTTGGTTTGTCTTGAGCCGCGCAAACTCGTCTTGGCCGAACGTGAAGTGCAGCCCACGCCGGAGGGCTGGGTGCCGCTAAAAATCGCGCGTGTGGGCATTTGCGGCACCGACTATCATATCTACGAGGGCACACAGCCGTTTCTGGAATACCCGCGGGTCATGGGCCACGAAGTCTCGGCCTGGGTGGCGGAGGAGTATTTGGGGGACGATTTCGAGCCGGGTGAGCTCGTGGTGATCAACCCTTACCTATCCTGCGGTGAGTGCCATGCCTGCAAAATGGACAAGGCCAATTGCTGCGAGCGAATCCAGGTTCTGGGTGTCCATCGCGACGGGGCAATGGTCGAGCGGATCGCTGTACCGCCGCAAAATCTGATCAAAGTTGGTGTCTTAACCCCCGATCAGGCCGCCATGGTCGAGTTCCTTGCCATTGGCCGCCATGCCGTGGCGCGGGCGCAGGTTGCGCCACAGACGAAGGTCTTGGTGATCGGTGGCGGGCCGATTGGATTGGCTTGCGCGCTCTTTGCGCGGATCGAAGGCGGCGATGTGGCGGTGATCGAAACCTCCGCCGCCAAGCGGAGGCTGCTGTCCGAGAAGTTTGGATTTCAAACCCACGATACTGCCGACGCCGCGGCGATGGATGGCTCCGCAACCTATCTTTTCGATGCCACGGGCAACCTCAATGCCATGAACGGTGCGCTGAGATTTCTCGCCCATGGCGGCACCTACACCCTCGTGAGTGTTGTGAAGGGTGATCTGACATTCCCTGACCCTGAGTTTCACAAGCGGGAAACGACTCTGCTTTCGAGTCGGAACGCGCTGGATACGGATTTCAAGTTCGTGGTCGATGCGATCGCGAGCGGTAAGATCGATACTTCGCTGCTCTTCACCCATCGCACGACTTTTGAGGATGCCGCACATGACATCGAGACTTGGTCCGGCGCGCGCGAAACCGTGATCAAGGCAATCCTGGAGGTTGCCTAATGGGGTCGGGCCAGGTCACGGCGCCTGCCAAAACCGACATTCTGCAGTTCGGAACCAGCCGCTTTCTTCAAGCCCATGCCGATCTGTTCTTTTCGGAAGCCGATCCCCCCAAATCGGTCACTGTGGTGCAGACCTCTGGCGATCGCGAGCGCGCCAAAAGGCTGCCAGCCCTTGTCGCGCCGTCTGGCATTCCGATCAAGATTCGAGGGCTTGCCGATGGCCAAACGATTGATGAGGAACGCCGCGTCACCAGTATCAAACAGGTCTATTCGGCCGCGCTGCATTGGCATGCGATCTGCGCCGTGGCCGAGGAGGCAGATTGCTTTCTGTCCAACACCTCCGATATCGGCTTTGATCCTCACCCCGCGGATTTCGCGCCCAAGCTCGACCCTGAGGCCAGCTTTCCGGCAAAGCTGACCCATCTATTGGCGCATCGCTTTCAGGCGGGCAAAGCGCCGCCGCTGCTCCTGCCGACCGAGCTTTTGCCAGACAATGGCGATGCGTTGAAAACCCGTGCCTTGGAGATTGCGGAAGCCGCGTTGCCAATCCCCGGATTTCAAGACTGGCTGCACGCCATGCCAGCGGCCAACTCGATTGTAGACCGGATCGTGTCAGAGCCGCTGCGGCCCGCCGGCGCGGTCGCGGAGCCTTACGCGCTATGGGCCATCGAAGCGCGCGCCGGCGTCCGCGCCCCTTGTGCGCATACCGCGATCCAGATCGTGCCGTCGCTTGAGGTGCCGGAGCGGTTGAAGCTGCATATCCTCAATCTCGGCCATACCGTGCTGGCCGATTGGTGGCGCGGCGAAGGGGCCCCGGAGGGCAAAACAGTTCTAGATTACATGCGCTCAGATAAACGAAAGGACTTACGACACCTCTTTCAAACCGAGGTTCTGCCCATCTTCGCTGGCCGCAATTTTGAGGATCAGGCGCGGGCCTACATCGACACGACGTTGGAACGCTTTGAAAACCCGTTTCTCGCCCATCAGGTCAGCGACATCGCTGTTAATCATGAGCAAAAGGTGCAGCGCCGGATCGTCGGCTTGCTGGATTGGGGCCGCAAGCCGGACGCGTTAACCAGCCCGATCCTGCAATCGGTCATCGAAAGGGCCGCGGGATGAGCCGTTCCCGAACGCTGCGGCTGCACGCCCAGGATAATGTCGCCGTGGCGCTGGACGACCTCGCGCCGGGCGAAGCGCAAGACGGACAAACCGTGCAAGAGACCATCCCGCGCGGGCACAAAATCGCATCCGCTCCCATTCAGGTCGGTGCGGCCGTTTTGAAGTTTGGACAGGTCATCGGGCGGGCGACGCAGGACATCCATGTGGGTGCGCATGTGCATGCCCATAATCTGGCCTTCGATACGACCCAGACCGCGCAGCCACCGCATTTGTCCATGCTGCCCGAGCGCGCGCCGCCTGCGTATCAAAGTTTCAAAGGCTACCGGCGGCCCGATGGCCGCGTGGGCACACGCAACTACATCGGTATCATGGCTTCGGTCAATTGCTCGACCTCGGTTTGCCACGCGATTGCAGCGCGGGCCAACGCCGAGCTCCTGCCGCGTCACCCCGGCATCGACGGGTTTGTGCCTCTGGTACACGATCATGGCTGTGGGATGTCCGGCGTCGGCGAAGGGTTCAAAACACTCGTGCGCGTGCTGAAAGGGTACCGTGATCATCCCAATTTTGGCGGGCTTCTGATCGTCGGTCTTGGGTGCGAGGTCAATCAGATCACGCTTTATCAGCCCACCGCCTGGCGGGCGGAGCGTATCTGCAGCCTGAACATCCAAGACACGGGCGGTTCAGCCTCGACCGTTGATGCGGCGATGGTGATGCTCGCACCGATCGCTGAGAGGGCGAATGCCGACCGGCGGACCGATCAGCCGGTGTCGAAGCTGGTGCTTGGTATGCAATGCGGCGGCTCAGACGCGCTGTCGGGGATCACCGCCAACCCGGCCCTGGGCGTGGCCTCCGACATGCTGGTTTCGCAGGGCGGCACGTCGATCCTTTCGGAAACGCCCGAAATCTTTGGGGCCGAACACCTCCTGACCCACCGCGCAGAGGCCGAAACGGCAGAGCGTATCCGTGACTACCTGGACTGGTGGCAAGCCTATGCCAAACAGGGCGGCGCATCGTTGGACAACAACCCATCGCCTGGCAACAAACGCGGTGGACTGACAACAATTCTGGAGAAATCTCTCGGCGCGGTTGCAAAAGCCGGCCAGTCCCCCCTTTCGGGCGCGTTCGGCTATGCTGAGCCGATCACGACAAATGGGTTGGTCTATATGGACAGCCCCGGCTACGACCCTGTCGCCGCAACCGGTCAAGTGGCCGCTGGCGCCAATCTCATTGCCTTCACAACCGGGCGCGGCTCGTGTTTCGGAGCCAAGCCAACGCCGGTTCTCAAAATCGCGTCCAACTCTGAACTGGCGGCGAGTATGCCCGATGACATGGACATCGACGCTGGAACGATCATTGCCGGGACTGACAGCCACGAAACGAAAGGGGCCGAGATTTACTCCCGGCTTATCGACCTCGCTTCGGGCCAGCAAAGCGCGTCGGAGAGCTTTGGATATGGCGATCTTGAGTTCGTGCCCTGGAAGATCGGACCCACCTTGTAGCAGCTTCGCAGCGTCACCTTGCGCTGACACACAGCGCTGATCGTAATGCGAAAACTGGCGATGGAAGGCGTTGTATGCGCAGCGCTTTGCGCAATGTCGCGAATTTGGGTTGCGCCGTGGCGATACAAATCGACACCAATGATCGTTTCAGGCCGTCCGCCTCATCAATAGGGCATGGGTGCACCCCGAGGCTGCCCTCCATCGCAAACCTGCGTTGAGTCCAAAGTACCAGACACTGCGTACGGCCGAGCATCCGCGACGCCATTAACTGAGCGCCTTATTCGAAGCCACAAACCGCAAAAACTCCGTTGTTTTGGATAAACGCGCACCGGAAAACGAGACTCGTGACGATCGAAAGCTCGAGAGGTTCGCCACGCGTATGCGACAAGGCAAATGAAATCACCAAGCGTCCCGGTTGGACGTTGGCGCTCTTCTGGGTCGCTTCATTTGATTCCTTTGGTAAAACTCATCGCTATGTGTTCGTCGTCAGAGTTTTCGGACAGTTGGTCGCCTGAGCTAGGAGAGGATCTGGCTCATCTTTTTGGTTTGATTATGCGGTTGATTGGCGGTGACGCAAGCGCCGCGTTTCAATGGTCTCCTGTTTGATCCTTTCTCGTTGTTTCAGAATGGTCTAACCGCGGTCGAAGTAGCCGTCTGCGGGGGTGAAGTTTTGCAAACTCTCTTGATTGCGTCGGTGGTTGTAATGATCGGCAGAGGCATCGACCTGTTGCTTAAGATCACCGGGCAGACAGCAGTTTTCCAGCAGGACCCGGTTCTTCAGGGGCCGCTGCCAGCGCTCGATCTTCCCCAAAGTTTGGGGGTGGAACGGCACACCGCAGACGTGATCCATCTGCAGATCTTCCACCCATTCGGCCAACTCGCTGGAGATATAACTTGAGCCATTGTCGCTTAGCAGGCGTGGCTTGTGCAGGACCTTCGCCTGATCACTGCCCGAGGCCTGCAAAGCCATGTCGAGTGTATCGGTCACATCCTCTGCTGTCTTTCCCCTAGAACTGTCCCATTGGCGTTTACGTCAGACCCCACCTAACCGCGCTTGATGTTCTACCATTTCGGATCATCAGCTAAGCAAGCGTGTATCGTCGTGTGACAGCATGGGTCGGTGTTTGCTTAGATCACACCCTGGATTTGCCAACTTCATTTTTGACTTGGAGATCGGTTGCGACGAAAGCCTTGATTTTGCGGGAAATAGGTAATCGCGAGCGTGTCTTTTTTGCTGCGCAGGGTATTGGAAGGCCCGAATTATAGATTTGACGACGAAGTAGAAGTCGCGCTTTGCGTGACGTTGTATAATTCTTCCATAAATGAAGTTGTAGCCCACCTGGACGGATCGCTCGCCCAGCGCGGCGGTCAGCAAACGGGCTGCCCTCAAAAACGCGGCTAATTGGATAGGACAGGTGCCCCCAACAAGCCACAGCCCCTAGAGCGCTTCAGCCTTAACCAGGGAATGCACATCATCGACCCGAGCGTCGGCTAAATCCTCTTCGGAAATGCCGAAGCTCTGTTCCATGAGATCTTCTATGCCCTTCACCAGCGCGAGCGCGTCGAGCCCGTAGTATCGCATCAGATAGGGACGCGAACCACCATGGGCGTAAGTGTCTTTTAGACCCAGCCGCGCCAGCCGCTTGCCCAGGCCCGCATCCGCCATGGTCTCCGCGACCAGCGAGCCGATACCGCCTTCGGTCACGTGGTTTTCAAGCGTGACAACCCCGTGTTTGACCGACGCGATATGGTCCAGCAGCGCCCCCGCATCGAAGGGCTTGATCGTGTGCAGATGCAGATGCCGGATCGAGAGCCCTGCCTTGGCAAAGGCTGCCCGGGCACGCATCGCCTCTTCGGTGCAGATGCCCGAGGTGACGACGAGAACATCGTCCCCCTCAGAGAGCACCCGCATCTCACCCACCCTGATCGGCGTATCAAAGAGCCGGGGCACCGAGCCGCGCAGGACCCGGCACCAGACCGGGCCGTCGATACTGTCGGCGGCTTCGCAGATGCTCTCCACCTCGGTCGCGTCGCCGGCTTCCAGGATCGTCATGTTCGGGATCGACCGCATCACCGAGATGTCTTCGATCGACTGATGGGTCATGCCGCCGGGCGTGGTAACCCCGGGCAGGAACCCCATCAGCCGAACCTTGCGGCGCGGATAGGCGATGGAGGCCATCAGCTGATCATAAGGCCGACGATACATGAAAACGCCAAAGGTGTGGATGAAGGGCCGGAACCCCGCCAAACCCAGCCCGCCGGCAAAGCTCATCATGTTTTGCTCCGCCATCCCGAGGGAGAGGAACTGCTCGGGATGGCGGTCGCGGAACCCATCCACCTCGCAGGACGAGGTCAGATCCGCGGAAAGACACAGAATGTCGGGATTGCCAGCCGCGAATGTCTCAAAGGCCGTGGCATAGGGTCGGCTTACCATTTCAACCATATCGGCCTCCTCTCAATGGGCGTAGTCAATGGGATCGACACCAAGATCGGCGGCGATGGATGTGTTGAACCGGGCGCGTTCGTCCTCGGATTTGAACCGCACATAATGCAAACGCGGGAACCGTTCCTCGAGGATCGACATGGTGTGGAACGGGCTAGTACGCGCCAGAATGATCAGCGGCCGACCCGCATGGGGCTCGTTCACGGCATCGCGCATCGCGCTCAGGTCATGGCCGTCGATTTCCACGCAGGCCGCGCCGAAGTTCCGGAACTTGGTTTTGATATCACCCACTTCCATGACGCTCGACATCGCGCCATCACATTGCTGATCGTTCACATCCATGATCGCCAGAAGGTTGTCGATGCCGTGAAACGCGGCAGCCTGCACGGCCTCCCAGGTCTGGCCTTCCTGCACCTCGCCATCGGACATGAAGACCCAAGTGCGGCCGGCTTCGCCCCGGCGTTTCCGGCCCCAGGCGAGCCCCGCCCCGGTCGAGAGTCCGATGCCAAGCGTCCCGTTATGGACCTCCATCCCGGGCGAATGCTCGGCCCCGATCATCTCGACCGAAGAGCCATCCTTGTTGAACATCTCCAGCCCCTCGGGCGCCATCCGCCCCACCTCGATCAGGGTGGCATAGGCCACGAGCGCATAATGGGCGGGCGCGATGAAAAGCCGGTCGAACTCGGGCGCGGCCGGCCCGTTATAGCCGGCACCGGTATGGTAATCGGGATTTTTGGGCGAGGGCACGCCAGCGAAATCCTTCGGGATCATCGGCAGGGTCGGAGCGCCCAGGTTCAGTTCTTCATTATAGAGCCAGGCCAGTTGTTCCGCCGCCGAACAGGCTTGGCTAAGATAGCCGCCATTGTTGCGAATGGAGTGCTCGAACACGCGGCGCCGGATGCCAAGGGCAACGTCTTCGGTCTGGCGTTCATTGCGCATGGGGCTCTCCTGACGTGGTTTACAAATGTCATTAGATCAGTCATATGTAAAAAGCAAGCGCCAAGCCGCGCGGGGAGGATGAATGCGCTATACCGCCGCCCATTGGGGGAGCTACCGGATCGGCCCCGACGGGGAGCTTTTGCCGATTGAGGGCGATCCGGCCCCGTCGCGCATCGGGCGGGGCTGGGTCTCTGCGGCGCGGGACGCGCAGAGCCGCATTCTGGCCCCTGCGATCCGCGAGGGGTGGTTGAACGGCGATGGCGGCGCGGCGCGCCCGGGCGACCGGTTTGTTGAGGTCACGTGGGACGAGGCGACCGCCCGCGTCGCCCAAGAGTTGACCCGCATCCGCGCCACCCATGGCAATGGTGCTGTTTTCGGCGGCTCCTACGGATGGGCCAGTGCCGGGCGGTTTCACCATGCCCAAAGTCAGTTGCGGAGGTTCCTGAACTGTGTCGGCGGGTTTGTCTCAGCGAAAAACACCTATTCCCATGCCGCGGCCGAGGTTCTCTGGCCCCATGTTCTGGGCCTGACCAACCGGGCCTTTCAGGACCAGATGACCAGTATGGACGAGGTGGCGCGGCACTGTGAGTTGCTGTTGGCCTTTGGCGGAATTTCGGCCCGAACCGCGCAGGTCACCTCCTCGGGCACCAGCCGCCATGAGGTGCCGGATTGGCTCGCCCGGCTCGCAGCCAATGGCGCGCAGGTGATCAATATCTCTCCGCGCGGATCGGATATGCCGGGCGCTGAATGGCTTGGGGTCCGGCCCGGCACCGATACCGCGCTGATCCTCGCGCTGACGCAGGAGATCGCGGCGCAGGGCTGGGCGGATGAGGCTTTTCTCGCGCGCTGCACAAGTGGCTGGCCCGATTACCGGGCCTATCTGATGGGCGAGAGCGATGGCCAACCCAAGACCCCGGACTGGGCCAGCCCGATCTGCGATATCCCGGCCGAGACGATCCGCGCCCTGGCCCGCGCCCTGGTCGAGACGCGCAGCATGGTCTCGATGGCTTGGGGGATGCAGCGCGCCGACCATGGAGAGCAGCCGATCTGGGCCGGGCTGGCGCTGGCCGCCGTGATCGGACAGATCGGCCAGCCGGGCACCGGGTTTTCCTTCGGCTACGGCTCAACCACGCCGGTCGGGCGGCCCACGCGGCTCATCCCCTGGCCATCGGTGCCGCAGGGGGTGAACCCGATCTCCGATTTCATCCCCGTGGCACGGATCGCCGACATGCTGCTCTCGCCCGGCGGGCAATACATCTATGATGGCAAAATTCGCACCTATCCCGATATCAGGCTGGTCTGGTGGGCGGGCGGCAATCCCTTCCATCACCATCAGGATCTGGCGCGGCTCGACCGGGCCTGGACCCGGCCCGAGACAGTGATCGTTCAGGATCATGCTTGGACGGCCACAGCCCGGCGCGCCGATATCGTGCTGCCCGCGACCACGCCGCTGGAGCGCGCGGATATCATGATGAACCGACGCGATCCGGCCCTGCTTTACATGTCGCCGCTGATGGCGCCGATGGGTCAGGCGCTGGATGATTTTGAGATCTTCCGCCGGATCGCCGCGCATCTGGGTGTGGAAGAGCGGTTTATCGAGGGGCGCGATGCCCAGGGCTGGCTGCGCCATCTCTGGGCCGAGGCGGAAACGGTCGCCGAGGCCCATGGGTTCAGCCTGCCCGGGTTCGAAAGCTTTGCCGAAACGGGTCAGTTCGACATCCCCGATGCCGAGGAGCATCGCCGCCCGCTGGCCGCGTTTGTGCAAGACCCCGAGGCGCACCCTTTGGCCACGGAAAGCGGGCGGATCACGCTCCGGAATGCCACCATCGCGGGGTTCAACTTACCCGATTGCCCGGGCCACCCCACTTGGCTGCCGCCTGCGGAATCCCTGCTCGACGCACCGGAAGGCGCTTTGCATCTTCTGTCGGGTCAGCCCGATACGCGGCTCCACAGCCAGAATGACCGGGGCGCGGAGGCACAGGCCGACAAGCTGCACGGGCGCGAACCCGCCGCGCTCCATCCCGACACCGCTGCCGCCCATGGCCTGGCCGAAGGGGATGTGATCCGGTTGTGGAACGCGCGCGGCGCCTGTCTCGCCGGGCTCAGGTTTGATCCGATGCTGCGGCGCGATTGCGTGATGCTGTTCACCGGGGCCTGGTACGATCCGCAGATGGTTGAGGGCGCGCGGCTTGAGGTGCATGGCAACCCCAATGAGCTGACGCTCGACAAAGGCACATCGGGCCTCGCGCAAGGCAATATCGCCCATACCGCGATCGTCTTTGTTGAAAAATGGGAGGGGCCACTGCCGCCGCTGAGCGTCGATCAACCGCCTGAGATTGTCGCGCTGGACGTTGAGGGGGGACAGGATGGCTGAGATCTGGTTGGGCCTCGATATCGGCACCACGGCGGTCAAGGCCGCGGCCTATAGCACGGACGGCACGCGTCTGGCCGAGGCCGACGCGCCCAGTCGCGTGACCCAGACCGGCGATGGCCGGAGCGAACAGGAGATGGGCACGGTCTGGGACACCGTGGCCTCCGTCTTGCGGGATCTTGCGAGCCGGGTCGATCTTAGCGCCGCGCGGTCGCTTGGGGTTTGCGCTCAGGGCGACGGGCTCTGGATGGTCGATGCCGATGGCGCGCCCGTGGCCCCGGCCATGCTTTGGAACGACACGCGGGCCGCGCGCGATCTGGCCGATCTGGAGGCGCGCGGCGCCACCGCAGCCATTGGCCGGGGCTGTCACACATCGCTTTGGACCGGCACCTCGGGACTGCTCTGGCGCTGGCTGGAGCGGGGGGCGCCCGAGGCTGCCTCCCGCGTGGCCCATGTCATGACCTGTGCCGATTGGGTGGGGCTGAAACTGACCGGCGTATTGGCGACGGATTTTGCCAATGCCACGATCCCATTCCTCGATTTTGAGACCCGGGCCTATGGCGCGGCGCAGGTGCGGGCGCTGGACTGTGAGGCGCTGGACCACCGCCTCTTGCCGCCGCGCCGGGCCACCGAAACGCTTGGCGGGCTGACGCAAGAGGCGGCTTTGGCGACGGGGTTGCCCCAGGGTCTGCCCGTCTCGGTCGGCACGTTGGATTTGGGGGCGATGATTGTCGGTATGGGCATGGACCGCGCCGGGCAGACCATGATGATCATGGGCACAACGGCGGTGGTCAACATCCTGACCGATCGGGTCACCCCGCAGGATGCGCCTGTGGGGGCCAGCGTGTTGCACCCCACATCGGACGTGATCATCCGCGTGCTGGCGCCCACCACTGGGGCTTCGGCCTTCGACTGGTTCACGCGGCTGCATCCGCAGACGCTGGGCGGCGCTTCCGCGGGTGAAATTGCGGGCAAGCTGAACGCGCTTGTCGGGGATGTGCCGCCCGGCGCCAATGGCGTGACATTCCTACCCTATCTCAACGGGGAACGCGCGCCTTTCGTGGCCCCGGAGATGCGCGGCGGGTTTCATGGGTTGAGCGCGGCCACATCCAAGGCCGAGATGGGCCGGGCGGTCATGGAAGGGGCGGCGTTCAGCCTGCGCCATTGTTTCGAGGCTGAAACCGGGTTGCCGAGCGCCCCGGTGCAGCTGACCGGCGGCGGGTCAAAGAACGACACTTGGTGCCAGATCATCGCCGATATCATGGGTCAGCCGGTGCTGGTCAGCGATGCCTCCGATCAAGGGCTTTGGGGCGCGGCCTCTATCGGCGCCGCGGCTGCCGGCGCCGGGGATCCGGTACAAATCGCCAAGCGCGAGGAACACCACAAGCGGTTCATGCCCGATCCGGCCATGCGCCCGCTCTATGACCGCGCTTATGCCCGATACACCCTTTTGTCCGACGCCGCCCGCGACGTGCAGGCCCGGCTAAGCACCCTTCAGGAGAGTTGAGATGACCAATATGATGACCGCCGCGGTGCAACACGCCATCGACGACATCCGTATCGAAGAGCGGCCCGTGCCGGAGATCGGACCGGGTGAGCTGTTGCTGAAAACGCTGGCCTGCGGGCTCTGCGGCGGGGAAACGATGGCTTGGTATAAGACTGAACCGAAGGTTTTGGGCCATGAACCGGTGGGCGAGGTTGTGGAGGTTGGGGCCGGGGTCACCGATTACAAGATCGGCGACCGGATGTTCATCAACCACCATGTGGGACGGGTGAACAGCCATCTGTCGCGCCGCGGGCATTTCACCCGCGACCCTTTCTATAAATCCATGAAGCTCGATCCCGGTGGGGTCTGTGACTATTACCGCGTGACCGCGCAGCATCTGGCGATGGACGCCCATGTGCTGCCCGAGAGCATCTCAACCGAAGCGGCGGTGACGATTGAGCCCTGGTCCTGTGTGCTCTCCGGGCTCAAGACCTGCCATATCCAGCCCGGCGATACCGTGGCGGTGGTCGGCGCGGGCTTCATGGGGCAGGGCTTCGTGCATCTCGCGCCGTTTTTCGGGGCCGGCAAGGTGGTGGCGCTCGATTTTTCGGATTGGCGGTTGGCGCGGGCGCGCGAGTTCGGGGCGAGCCACACGATCAACCCCAAAACGGAAGATGCGGTGGAGGCGATGCGCGCGCTCAACAATGGGCGGCTGGCCGATACGGTGATCGTCATCGCGCCTTTTCCGAGCGCCTGGGATCAGGCCCTGGCGCTGGTCGAGGTCGGGGGTTGTCTGCATCTGGGCGCGCCTCTGCCGCCCGACACCGATTGGGTGCGCGACGGCAACGCCGCCTATTTCGACCAGATCACCGTGACCTCGCGCTATTCCTCGGACCACACCGACACCTATTCTTACATAAGATTACTGGAGGCCGGCCGGATCAAAGCCGATCAGGCGATCTCACACCGGTTCGACATTCAGGATAGCGCCGAGGCTTTCAAAATGCTGGTGGAGGCGGAGAAGTCCCTCAAGATCGTGGTCTATCCCCACGGCGTACCGGCTAAAAAAGCGGAGGCCGCGTGATGCTGGAAGCCCTGAAAGAGGAGGTCTGTGAGCAGAACCACGAACTGCCTCGGAACGGGTTGGTCGTGGGGTCGGGGGGCAATGTCTCGGGGCGGGACCCGGAGACCGGGCTGGTGGTGATCAAACCCTCCGGCGTGAAGTTTTCCAAGCTTACCCCTGAGACGATGGTCGTGGTGGATCTCGACGGGCAGGTGATCGAGGGCGACATGAAACCCTCCGTCGATACCGGTATTCATCTCTATATCTATCGCCACCGAGACGATGTGATGGGCATGTGCCACACACACTCGCCTTATGCCTCCAGCTTTGCCGCCCGCGGTGAGCGCATCCCGGCGGTGATGACGCCCATCACCCATATCCTGGGCCGTGACGTGCCCTGCTCACGCTATGCCACGCCCGGAGAGGTCGATACCGGTGCCGCGATCCTTGAGGCCGCTGATGGGGGTATGGCGGCGCTGGTCAAAGCCCACGGGGTTTTCACCCTGGGCAAATCCGCCACCGAGGCGACCTCGATTGCGATGTATCTGGAGGAAGCGGCAATGACGACGCATCTGGCGATGCTGCGCGGCCCGGTCGAGGAACTGCCGCAAGAAGAGATCGACCGCTGTTATGCGTGGTTCCGGCAGAACTATGGCCAGTCGGTGCAAAAGAAGATAAATGCCTGAGCCATGAACAAGCCCTCTTCCCCGCAGCGACCAAGCGGCGACAAACACGCAAATCTGTCGAATGTGGCCCTGCTCTATTACGGTGAGGGCCTGACCCAAAGCGAGATTGCCAATCGAATGAAGGTCAGCCGCGCCACGATTGTGAACATGCTGCGTGAAAGCCGAGAATTGGGTATCGTCGACATCCGCGTGGACGGACAGCACCTCACCGGATCAGGTCTGGCACGGGCGTTGCGACAGAAGTTCAACCTGACAGATGTCTATATCAGTCAGGCAGATGCGCCCGAGGCCAAGGCCACCCGCGCTGACAGCCTCGGCCTTCTGGCTCGTGTGGCCGCCACCGCCATCCTGGATGCGGTTGAGCCCGGTGACCGGGTGGGCGTAGCCTGGGGCGAAACCATCATGGCCGTGGCCGATGCCATGCCCCGCAACCCGGTCGCCGATGTGGAGGTCTGCCAGCTCATCGGTTCAATGATTTCCGACCGGGTCCCGGCTTCGGAAAACTGTACCATCCAGATCGCCAACAAGCTGGGTGCAGCGGCCTGCTTCACGCTGCATGCGCCGGGGCTGATCTCGTCTGCCAAACTGGCGCGCACGTTCCTGGCCGAGCCCACGATCAAGGCTCAGATCGAGCGTCTTCAGGCGCTCGACATGACCATATTTGCCATCGGCAACATCGCGCCGGACACCCATCTGGGCGCCGCCGGCATGGCCACCGAGGCGGAGCTGAATGCCGCGAGGGATGCTGGTGCTGTTGGGGTTGTCTGCTGTCGCTATCTTGACCGCGACGGCAACGAGATCGTGCTGCCGCCCCATGACCGGCTGATTGCTGCAACGGTGGACAACCTGCGCGCGGCGCGCAAACGGCTGTTGGCGGTCTGCGGCGCGGACCGGGGCGAGGCCACGCTCGCGGCCATCAAAGGCGGGCTGGCGACCCATCTTTGCGTCGATCACGCGCTGGCCCGCTATCTGATTGATGCCGGTGACTGAGCCCAAGGCAGCGCGATGCTGTCCGCACCGTGCGACGCCTGTCAGGCAAGACACGGGGTCAAAGATCGCCCCATCAAAAACTGCTGAACGCCCGCCCGCTATCGACATCCCTGGGGGCACGGCCCTGATCGGCACTGCGCGCCCAATCATCCCCGACGACGCTGAAGGCCCCCCGCGACAAAAGCGGGTCGCGCCGTTCCGCATGGGTGTAACCACTGTCACCAATGCGCAGTTTGCCACCTTCGCCGCAGGAAGTGGCTATGTGACCGAGGCCGAACGCTTTGGCTGGTCTTTCGTGTTCTGGTCGCAGGTGCCCAAGGCCGTCGGCCCAACCGAAGGCGTGCGGGATGTCGAATGGTGGCGCCGGGTTGACGGGGCCAATTGGCGAAACATCAACGGGCCGGGCCAGGATCTGTCGGTGGACCTGCCGGATCACCCGGTGGTGCATGTCTCATGGAATGACGCCCGCGCCTATGCGCGCTGGATCGGCGGGCGGCTTCCGACTGAGGCGGAATGGGAACATGCCGCGCGCGGAGGGCTAGGCGATGTAAGTTTTCCTTGGGGCGATGAGGAACCCAATGATGCGGACTATCAGCCCTGTAACATCTGGCAGGGGCGGTTCCCTCAGGTGAACACCTGCCGTGACGGCTATGAGACCACAGCGCCGGCTCGGAGTTTCGCATCCAATGGCTATGGGCTCTACAACCTTGTGGGCAATGTCTGGGAATGGACGGCAGAGCCGTTTCGCATCCGTTCCCAGCGAAAGGAGGCCAAAGCCCGGCAGGCCAAGATGCGCGGCTACAAGCTGGCCAAGGGCGGCTCGTTTCTGTGCCACAAAAGCTATTGCTACCGATACCGCATCGCCGCGCGCACCGGTAATTCGCCAGACAGCACAACCACCCATACCGGGTTCCGTGTTGTCTGGGATATCTGACGGTCGGGGCGTCTTGCCTGACACGCCGCAGTCAGTAAATCAGTGGTCGAGCATGCCCCACAATCGCCGCTTGATCGCCAGGAACTCGTCGGTCAGACGCATCTCGTCCTCGCGCGGCCTGGGCAGGCTGACCTCTTCGATATGATGAATCCGCCCGGGTCGGGCCGACATCACCACAATCCTGTCGCTGAGAAAGATCGCCTCTTCGATATCATGGGTGACAAAGACCACGGTCTTTTTCGTCTGCCGCCAAGTGTTCAGGAGGTCGGACTGCATCCGCTCTTTGGTCTGGGCATCCAGAGCGCCGAACGGTTCGTCCATCAACAGAACATCGGGATCGTTGGCATAGACCCGGCCGATATCCACGCGTTTGCGCATACCGCCTGACAGTTCACGCGGCCAGCGGTCCTCAAACCCTTTGAGGCCCACCATCTCGGTCCATTTGGCCTCGATCTCCGCCTGTTCCTGTTTTGATGCTCCCCGCAGCCGGGGCCCGTAGCTGATGTTTTTGGCCACGGTCATCCACGGAAACACCGCGTCCTGCTGGAACACCATGCCTCGGCGCCGATTGGTGCCCTTGATGATCTCACCATCTAGACGCATCTCCCCGTCGGAGGGATCGAACAAACCAGCCATCATCTTCAAAAGCGTTGACTTACCACAGCCCGACGTTCCGATGATCGAGTTGAAGCTGCCTGACTCGAAGGTCAGATCAATGTCTTCCAGCACAGTCAGCGCCCCTGGGCCGCCCTTGCCGAAGGTATGGGTCAGGTTATCGACGACAATCTCGGGCATCACTCACGGGCCTCCGACCATTGCATGAGATAGGCTTGGATGCGGCGGAAAATCCGATCCATGATGAAGGCACAAGCCCCGATGATCACGATGATCATCATCACCTGATCGGTCAGGAAATAGCGCCGCCCCTCTTGCAACAGGAAGCCAAGCCCGTTCTGCGCCGCCAAAAGCTCGGAGGCGACAAGCGTGGTCCAGGCCGCAGCCAACGCGATCCGGTAGCCGGTGATTATAAAGGGCGTGGCTGCGGGCACCGCCACCGTGCGAAACACCTGAAAGCGCGACGCGCCCATGGTCGATGCCGCATCCACATAGACCTGCGGCACGTTTTTCATCCCCGCGATCACATTCACCACGCAGACCATGAAACAGGCGATGGTGATGATCAGCACGCGGCTGAACTCGCCGATCCCGAACCAGATGATGATGATCGGGATATAGGCCAGCGGCGGGATCGGGCGCAGCGCCTCGATCAGCGGGTCCACCAGATATTCGATGGTCTTATACCATCCCACCAGACAACCCACGATCAGCGCCAAGGTCGTTCCAATGAAGAACCCCATGAAGATACGAAACAGGCTGGCGCCCAGGGCGGTCATAAGACTGCCCGAGGTTATGTTGGTGTGAAAGGACGCGATGATGTCCGAGATCGGCGGCAGAAGCGCCGGATTGTTGTCCGGCCGGTTCGTTACCCAGATATAGGCGGCGAAGACCAGCGCCACCGACAAGACGCCCAACCAAAGGCGTCTTGAGGTGAGGATGCCCGCGATATCCATCGGCGCCTAGATCTGTGCGACGATCTGATCTGAGATGAGGGCGTCGAGATCCGGCATGCCGCCGATCCGGTCATTGGCGACCAGGAACTCGGCCTGCACCGACACGGCGTTGTGCAGGGCGCCGCTGGCATAGACATCCTTGATCTCATCGGCGTCGAAGTAGAAGTAGCCATTCAAAAGCGGCTCCACCTCTTCGGCCGTCACACCGGCGCGGCCGACGCTTTCCTGCCAGGCAATCATCCGCTCGATGACGCCCGCATTGTCGTTGCGCAACATGCCGACACCCTGATCATGGAAGGCACGGACCACTTCGACGAAGGCCTCTTCTTTCGCGTCAACCATCTGTTGGGTCGACATGAAGACATCCATGATCGATGGCCGCGCCTCCAGGGGCATTTGAGAGCCATCAGCTAGGAGACTGGCGCCCGGCAAACGGTCGAAGATCAACTGGCGCGAGGTGGCCAGCGGCACGGTCGCATCCACCGCCCCCGCGATCAGCGCGGCCTGCGCGTCGATGGGCTCCATATTGATGCGGGTGAGCGGCATATCCGCCAAACCTTCGTTTTCCAGCGCCACGCCGAGGAAGAAATCGAAATTCGACCCCGAGGTCACGGCGATCCGCATCCCTTCCAGATCCGCCAGGCTGCTGAGCCCTGGCTTGCCGACGATGGTAAACAGGCCCGAGGCATCGCCGCAGACCGAGATTTCCCGGAAATCCGCGATCTGGCGGTACATTGCTGCGAGCGGCGGCACCGAACCCACGGTGATCGTATCGACCGATCCGCCCACCATAGCCTCGATCGCGGGCGGGCCGGAGGGGAAGACGCTGAACTCCATCTCAACCCCTGGGGCAAAGCCCTGATCCTGCACCAGCCAATAGATGCCAAAGGAATAGGCCGGGATGATCCCAACGCGCAGAACCTCGTTATCGGCATGCGCTTTACCGACAAAGAATGTCGGCGCCGCAAGTGCGGCCGAAGCTGCAACACCGCCTTTCAGGATCGTCCGGCGATTGAGATAGCTGGTTTTCGAATTGGCCATTATGCCCTCCCTTGGTGCAAGCCGTCTTCCCCGCGCGGCCGGGCCTTCTCCTCCACCCGTTGCCGTGCTGACTTGATGTGACATATGTCATCATTTTTTACACTTGTCAATCTGAACATGTACCCCTAGGCTGCAAGGAACGCGGCAATGGCGACAGGGGCATGGCATGAACATCATTTTGGTTCTGGTCGACAGCCTGACCCGCAACTGCCTGAGCGCTTACAACCCTGAAAGCCGCTGCGATACGCCCAATATCGACCGGTTCGCCGCCCGGGCGCAGGTGTTCGAAAACCACTTTGTCGGAAGCCTGCCCTGCATGCCCGCGCGCCGCGAGTTGATCGCCGGGCGCAAGGAGTTTCTCTGGCGCCCCTGGGGCTCGCTGGAGGTGTTCGACCCGCGCCTGCCCGCCGAGGTGAAGAAAGGCGGCTATCACACGCATATTGTCACCGACCACTACCATTACTGGGAGGAGGAGGCGAACGGCTATATCCAGAGCTATGACACGACCGAGATGATCCGCGGCTATGAGGTCGACCACTGGCAGCCGCAGGATCCGGGCGAAGAGATGCCGGCCTGGGTCAAAAAGGTGGAAGAATTCCGCGCCGCCGAGCACATCGGCCAGTATTACGCCAACACCAAGGGTTTCGAGGGCGAGGAGGATTTCTTCTCAGCCAAGACCTTCGGCGGCGCCTGCGACTGGCTGGACGCCCATGCCTCAAAAGGCAAATTCTTCCTACATGTGGAAACCTTCGACGTGCATGAGCCGTTCCACGTCCCGGAGCCTTACGAAAGCATGTATGCGGAGGGTGCCAGCAAAAACGAGTTCAACATCTGGCCGCCCTATCAGGTCTATGACGATCTTGATGCCTTCATGGATCAGACCAGCCCCGAAGAGCTGGCCTTCCTGAAATCGCAGTTCATGGGCAAGGTGACCATGATGGACAAATGGTTCGGCACGCTGATGGATAAGCTCGATGCCATGGACCTCTGGGACGATACGATGGTGATCCTGACCACGGATCATGGCCATGACATGGGTGAGAGGCGGGCCTTCGGTAAACAGCACCCGCATTTCGACAGCCACGCCAATATCCCGCTGATGATCTGGCACCCCGCCAATCCCGGCAACGGCACGCGCGTGTCGGGCCTGACCCAAACCGTGGACCTTTTTGCCACGATCATCGACGCCGCGGGGGTGGAGATCACCGAGGCCAACCGGCACAGCCGCTCCCTCTTGCCGATGGTGGTGGACGGGGCCCCCTCTCCCCGCGAGGCCGTGCTCTACGGCACCTTCGGGCAAGGCATCTGCGCCACCGACGGGGACTGGACGATCCTGAAGGCGCCCGACCCTGAGCAACCGCTTTACCTCTATTCCACCGCCATCTTCCGGCCCCTGATCGTCGACAACCCGGTCGATGGGCGCCTCGCCAAGGCCCCGAACAAGCCAGTCGATCAAGGCTATTTCGACCCATCGGTCGATCTGCCGATGTGGCAGATTCCGATCAAGATCGACCCACGGACAGAACAGGATTTCCTGTTCAATCGCGCCGATGATCCGGGGCAAGAAGAAAACCTATGGGACGCGGCGCCAGAGCATCGCAACCGCATGCTGGCATTGGTGCGCAAACTGATGGATGACGAAGATTACCCACCCGAGCAACTGGCGCGTCTGGGCCTAGTGGCATAGCGACAACGCGACGCGAGAATTGGCGGAGTTTAGCAAGTGGCCATCGTCTGGTTAATTGCCATAACCGTGGCTAAGAACTGTGTAGTCATAATCTTAGACGGATAAGTCGACGCGCGATGGCCGGAGGTTTCTTTGATCGGGAAAGAGATTGCATCGCTAGGTATATAGCTTGAAAACTAGCGATTGCTGCTGCCAATGACGGTGTCGCGACTTTTGTCCGACTTAGGTTACGAGCCGCGGAGGTCGGCTTCCCACCCTCCGCGCTCCCTTTGTCGCACCTGAAGCAAATGACCACCTTCCACCCCTTGCGACGGCTGCCTCAACGACGTTGGGAAAAGACTGTTCCTCAAGATAGGGAAATAATCCGACGCGAAGTGCGCGGTTGACCACGCCGCAAACATGCAACATACCCTTCTCGCTGCTAGCGGGTATGGTGAAATGGTATCATAAGAGCCTTCCAAGCTTAAGGTGCGGGTTCGATTCCCGCTACCCGCTCCAGCCCTACCGAAACCACGGAAAACCCGGCGTTCGCGCCACGTCCTCCGCGCAAAAATTCCGTGAAATGGTTCCTGCAACGCCCCATTTCCGCCACGCACCCAAGGCATCTTGAGAACATGGAACGGGCGGTCCCCTCCCTCCCGCCGGTTCCGGTCCTCCCTGACCTTCCTTCGGGCCGTATCGAGCGATGCGGCCCAATTTTTTTGGCCCGCCGCGAACCGGTCACGCGGCGAGGGGCTGGATCAGAGCTGCGCCGCTGGCGCGGTTGGAGTTCACCTTGGGATCAACCCGCCAACGTTGATAGGCTCCCTCAGGCGCGGGCCGCATCAGGGGGGCGGCTTTTTCGCCGGTTTCGCCCAGCCATCTGGCCCAATCGGTCGGGGCAAGGCGCAGGGGCTCTCGGTGGTGGGTTTCAGCCATCCAAGGTGAAGCGGTGCAGGTGACAATGGCACAGGTCATCACGGGTGCGTCGCCCTTGGTCCATTCCTGATAAATCCCAGCGAAGACCAGGGGGCCCCCGTTTGGGTCCGAGAAATACCAGGGCAGGCGATTGCCCGCGTTGTCTTTGGTCCATTCATAGAACCCGGTTGCCGCGATTAGGCAGCGCCGGGCGCGCACCGCGGCACCAAAGGCTGGCTTTTGCGCGATGGTTTCGGCGCGCGCGTTGATCAGGAGCGGCCCGTCGGTGGGTGTCTTGTACCAATGCGGGATGAACCCCCAGCGCATGGGGCGCAATCGCCGTGTGCCCTCGTCTGACGTGACCACCCCAACGGGCTGCGTTGGGCAAATGTTGAAATCCGGGCGATCAGGCAGATCATTGGCGGGCAGTGCTTCGAAAAGCTCCACCAATTCATCGTCGGGAAGGCTCAAGCTCATACGACCACACATGGGTATAGTGATGGCATCGGCCTTGGGTCGACACAACCGATTGCGGCGCGCTCATCCCGAAAATGCAAAACGGCCCCAACCATCACATGGCTCGGACCGTCAATTATCACAGTGCCTGAGGCGGGGCGGTTTGCCCCGCGCGGGATTAGCGACCGTAAACCGCTTTGTAAGCGATGATACGGGCGTCTTCGCGGAAGATCCCCAAATCCAATGCCACGTCCAGCGGCATGCGGGAAATCTCGTCCACGGTCCGGTTATAGGCCGCACGTTTTGCGGCGGCGTTGCGCAGATTGGTCATGATCGAGGTCATTTGTGCAGCTCCTTTTGGTTAGCGTTTCGTCTCTCTCGATGACCGGTATATGGTAGCGCTATCATTTCCTACAATTGACAGTTTTCCAAAGCTGCTTTGCAATTGCTGCATGGCAGAAAAAAGCCGGCGCGATTACCCGCGCCGGCCTGATCATTTCTGGCTTAAGCCTTTATTCTACTTCGGAAATCCGGCCATCCGTATAGGGCATATAGGGCGAGTTCGCCGACACGTAATCGGCCACCACCTGCTCGAGCCCCGGACCAAAGTCATAGGCGTTCATGCCATTGTCGCGGAAGAGCGCATAGCCATCCCCACCCCGGCGCATGAAGTTGTTGGACACCACGCCATAGGTCGCCTCGGGGTCGATGGGAGCAAAGGAGCCATCCATCATCACCTCGACCGACACGATGCGGCTGCCCGGTTCACCGGCAGGATTCCAGCTATAGCGCATGCCCGAAACCTGGGCGAAGCGCCCGGCCCCGTCTTCCACCTGGCTGACGCCGTTTTCCAGCGAGGCCACAATATCGGCCCCGGTCATCTGGAACGTGGCCAGCGTGTTCTGGAACGGCAGCACGGTGAAAATCTCACCCATGGTCACTTCACCTGCATCGATGGAGGCGCGCAGACCACCGCCGTTCTGGATCGCAACATGGATGCCTTGATCTGCCACACGCTCTAGCATTGCGTCGGCCACCAGGTTGCCCATGGAGCATTCCATGGCGCGGCAGACGCTACGGTCGCCTTCGATGAATTCCGAGGTTTCGCCGATGACATTGGCCATCGCCTCTTCAATCGGTTCGGCCAGTTCAGCGACGCGGGCAGCAATCTCGGGGTCCGGCGTGACCGATGCATCCAGAAGCATCGTGTCCCCTTCGGCCCAAACGACATTGCCAGCATCGTCAAAGGTCAGCTCCAGATGGCCCAGGTATTTCGAATAAGCATAGGCCTGCACGATCGGCACCATCGTACCCTCGGGGTTCGAAATCCAGGTCGGGTAAGCGGCCTGACGATCTGGGTCAGCAACCGAGAAATAGGTGTGCGAATGGCCGCCCACGATGGCGTCGATGCCGGTTACGGCCTCAGCGATGCGGATATCGTCGGGGAAGCCGACATGGGTCAGCGCGATGATGATATCGACGCCCTGCGCGGTTAGCGCATCAACATCGGCCTGCAGCCCTTCGATCTCATCGGTGAAGATCACATTCGGACCGGGCGAGGAGGTTTCGACCGTATCCGTAGCCAGGGCGGAGACGATACCCACCTGGGTGCCGTTCACGTCCAGAACCAGAGTGTCCTCAATGAGATCGGCCACCAACGGTTCTTGGCTGACATCCAGGTTGCCCGCGACCACGGGGAAATCGACCGCTTCGATGAAGCTGGCGAAACCGGCGGGCCCGTTGTTCCATTCGTGGTTGCCCGAGGCCATGGCGTCAAAACCGATGGCGTTCATAAACTCGGCTGCCGCTGCGCCCTGATAGGTGGTGAACATCAGCGAGCCCTGGAACTGGTCGCCCGCATCCAGCACCAGAACGTTTTCACCTTCCAGTTCGGCACGCAGCTGGTTCACGGCGGTTGCCACGCGGGCCACGCCGCCAAAGCATTCGCCAGCCGCGTCATCTTCGGCGTTACAGGTGCTGTCAAAGCGGTTGATCGGCTGAATGCGGCTGTGCAGATCGTTGATATGCAGAATATGCAGCGTCGTCTCGGCAGCGGCAGGTGCGGCCACAGCCAGCCCCGCCAGGATCGCCGTCGACCCCAGGATACGTGCAAACATCTCGGTGACTCCCGTTATTGTTGGACTTCTTTGGATGATGTCCAGATTGGCGCTGTCACTCCGCCAAGTAAAGCGCCCAAATCACGGGCGTGTGACACTTGACGCCAGGTCCGGCGCGGGCCATGCGAAACCCATGCTGATCTATAAAATTCTGCGCCCCGCTGAATGGGCCGAGCTACAAGCCAAAGGCGAAAGCCAAGGCGCGCCCATCGATATTGCCGATGGCTATGTGCATTTTTCGACCGCCGCCCAGGCGCGCGGGACCGCTGCCAAACATTTCGCGGGTGAAGGCGGGTTGATCCTGGCCGCACTGGAGGCCGAGGCGCTGGGCGAGGCGCTGAAATGGGAGGTGTCGCGCGGCGGCGCAAAATTCCCCCATCTTTACGCGCCTTTGCGTCTGGCCGATGTGATCTGGCATCGTGACCTGCCTTTGCAGGATGGTGCCCATGTTTTCCCCCCCGAGGTTGCCTGAGATGTGGGAGCGTTTTGGCCTGTCGGTGATGCACCGCATGGATCCCGAACGGGCCCATGCCTTGGCAATAAAAGCGTTGAAAACCGGGTTGTTGCCCGGGGACGGCCCGGTCACCTCGCCGCGCCTGAAGACCGAGCTTGCTGGTCTAAGCCTGCCGAACCCGGTGGGCCTGGCCGCAGGGTTCGACAAAAACGCCGAGGCGATTGCGCCCCTGTCCCGTGCCGGTTTCGGCTTTCTGGAGGTTGGGGCCGCCACCCCGCGCCCACAGCCCGGCAACCCGAAACCGCGCCTTTTCCGCCTGCAGGAAGATCGCGCCGCCATCAACCGGTTCGGGTTCAACAATGACGGGATGGATCAGATCGCGGATCGGATCGGCCGGGTCAAATCGGGGCTGCCCCTGGGCCTGAACCTGGGCGCAAACAAAGACAGCGAGGATCGCGCGGGCGACTTCGCGCGCGTGCTGGCGCGCTGCGGCCCGCATCTAGATTTCGCCACCGTCAATGTCTCTTCCCCCAACACCGAACGGCTGCGTGATCTGCAAGGTAAAGCGGCGCTGTCTGGCCTTTTGGCCGGGGTGATCGAAGCACGTGAAACCCTGCCGAAACCGATCCCGATCTTCCTCAAAATCGCGCCCGACCTGACCGAGGCCGACCTACAGGATGTCGCCGAGGTGGCGCTGGCCGCGGGCATTGCGGGGATCATTGCCACCAACACCACACTGTCGCGCGACGGGCTTTCCAGCCGCCATAAGGATGAGATGGGCGGGTTATCCGGCGCGCCGCTTTTTGAGAAAAGCACCCGTGTCTTGGCCCAGCTTGCCGATCTGACCCAAGGCAAGCTGCCGCTGATCGGGGTCGGCGGGATTGCCACGACCGATCAAGCCTGGGAAAAGCTGCGTGCCGGTGCCAGCGCGGTGCAGCTTTATACCGGGCTGGTTTATGGCGGGCTAACGCTGGCCGCGCGCATCGCCAACGGGCTGGATGCGCGGATGCAGGCCGAAGGCGTGGCCTCCATCGCCGATATCATTGGAACGGGAACCTCCGAATGGCTCTGACCCTCTGGCATAATCCCCGCTGCTCAAAATCGCGCGCGGCCAAGGCCCTGCTCGAAGCGCGCGGCCTCGACTTCGAGCTGCGCCTCTACCTCAAAGAGCCGCCCAGCGCGGAGGAGGTCACAGCCCTCGCCGCTCGGATCGGCAAACCGCTGACCGAGGTTTTGCGCAGATCTGAGCCGCCCTTCAAAACGCTCCACCTCAAAGAAGCGGATGCCGAGACCCTGGCCCAAGCGGTCGCCGCCCACCCAATTCTACTCGAACGCCCGATCCTCGACACCGGCACACGCGCCATCATTGGCCGCCCGCCCGAGGCCATCGAAACACTGCTATGACCGAGCAACCCCATCTTAAGGTTAACGCACCCGCCCCTTCATCTGGCCCAAAATACCCCGGGGGAGCGCCCGTGGCGCGGGGGCAGCGCCCCTAATCCGCGGCCCGTTCCAGCGCGGGATAGCGCAGGCCCAAAGTGAGCCCGCGCACCAAAAAGAACCCAAGCAAGGCCGCCCAAAGCCCATGATTGCCCCAGGCGGGCAGCAAAACCACCAGCATGGCGAGATAGATCGCAAAGCTGATCGTCATCATGTTGCGCATGTCCCGCGTTCGGGTTGCGCCAATGAAAATCCCATCCAGCATCCAAGATGCGACGCCCAAGATCGGGGCGGCCACCATCCAAATTAGATAAACACGCGCCTCGGCCCGCACAGCCTCGGATGTGGTCAATAGATCGATGATGTCCCCACCCAGAACCGCGAAACCAAGGCTCATCACCACGCACAAGGCGACGCCCCATTGGCTGGTCATCAGCGCCGCCCGCCGCAGCCGCGCGCGGGCCTTGGCGCCCATCGCTTGACCCACCAGCGCCTCTGCCGCGAAGGCGAAGCCATCCATCGCGTAGGCCGTGATATAAATGAACTGGATCAGCACCTGATTGGCGGCCAGGGTGACATCGCCAAAATCCGCCCCCAGGAACATAAAGCTGGTGAACCCGGCCAAGAGCAGGAGAGAGCGGATCAGGATATCGGTATTGACCGCCGCCATATGCCAAAGCTTAGCGGCGTCAAAGACGCGGGCCCAATCGCGCCAAGCGACACCGCGAAACCCTGCGCGGCAAAGCCAAAGGCCCAGCGCCAATCCGACCCATTCGGCCAGGAACGTGGCCCAGGCCACGCCCGCGATGCCTTGGTCCAAACCCAACACGAACAAGACCGACAGGGCGATATTCAAACCGTTCTGCACCAATTGCAGCGCCAAGACCGCGCCCGTGCGTTCATGGGCGATAAGCCACCCGGTCATGCCGTAAATCGCAATCGCCGCAGGGGCGGAAAAGACGCGGATCGTCAAATAGGTGGTGACGAGCGCCTCGACCTCGGCCGAGGCGGGGGAGAGCCACAGGGCCACCCAGAAGATCGGGATTTGCAAAAGGATCAGGGCCAGCCCCGCCCCTGCCCCAATCAGCAAGACGCGGGTCAGAAGTGCGGCAACCTCGGCCCCATCGCGCGCACCGATGGCCTGCGCGGCCAGGCCAACCGTGCCCATGCGCAAAAACCCAAAGGCCCAATAGATCGAGGTCAGGATAACCGCGCCAATCCCCACTGCGCCAATCGCGGCCGGGTCGCCCAACTGGCCAATCACGCCGGTATCGACGATCCCCAATAGCGGCACTGTGGCGTTGGACAGCACCACTGGCACCGCGATCTTAAGCACGCGGCCATGGCTGAGCCCCGGGCCGGTGTCGTCGCCCGCGAAATGAGTCGGCCCGCTCACCGAGACGGCATCAGGAAATGCCCGGTGGCCTGGGCAAAAAGCCGATCGCGATTGTCTTGCCAAGCCTCCACATGGACCGAGGCATACCGTCTGCCCTGACGGTTGATCCGGGCCCGCGCATAGGCATCCCGTGGCAGGCCCGAGCGCAGGTAATCAACCGTGAAATCAATGGTTTTCGGCAAGCGTGGCAGGGTGTCGGGCGTCAATCCATCGGCATCCAGCGCGCCGCTTTCGACCTCAGCCCAAAGCATGGAAAAGCTTAGCTCGATAATCGCGGCGGTTTCCAAAAAGGCGGCGGTCGCGCCCCCATGCAAAGCGGGCAGGAGCGGATTGCCGATCAGCTTTTCATCGTAGTTCAACACCGCCGTCAGTTCATCGCCCCGGCGATCAAAGCTCAATCCCATGAAGCGGATGAAGGGCACGCCATCAACCAGGGCCCCTAGGGCCTTGTCGCGGCGCTGTTTGATCAAATGCACCGGTTCGGGCCGCTTGCGGTCAGTCATCGGCGCGGCCCTTGGGTTTTGTCGCCCGCTCGACGGTAAAGGCGCCGGTGACCGAGGCGACAGGACGATCTTCATCCTCATCCCAGGCGCTGGCACGCACAAACGCGACCGACCGGGTCAGGTGGTAGCATTCCGCGCGCGCGGTGATCGCTTGGCCGGGGCCCGCAGGCCGCATGTAATCAATGCGCAGATCGATGGTGGCGGTGCCCGCCAAAGCCTCAGGATGGCTCATGACCGCGGCGCCACCACAAGTATCCATCAACGCCGAGACCGCGCCGCCATGGATCACGCCGGTTTCCGGGTCGCCCACCAAGCTTTCGGAATAGGGCATTCGGATCACGGCGATCCCCTCGCCAATCTCCAAAAGCTCCATGTTGAGCGCTTTGGAATAAGGGATCGCCTCGATAAACTGCCGGGCGATCCGCGCTTTGTCCTGCATCGCGCCAGTTGATGTTTCGGTCATATCAGCGCCGTCCAAACCTTGCTTGGCGCAGGTTCGCCCCACAATCAGCCGCGTGCAAGGGCCAAGATCGGATTGCCAGCCCCCCATTGGGTTTTCTATGGTGTGACGTAAGGGAACGGGAGGGACCAAGGGCAGCCATGTCCGAAGATCGGCTCAGTTTTAAAGAAATGTGCGCCAAGTTCGATGTAACGCCGCGCACATTGCGCCATTACGAATACATCGAACTGCTCGCCCCCGACCGCGAAGGGCGCGCCCGGTTCTATGGCCCGCGCGAGGTCGCCCGGATGATCCTGATTATGCGAGGTCGCCGTTTTGGCTTTGCCTTGGAAGAAATCCGCCAATGGCTGGAAATGTATGACGCCGACCCCAAGGGCGAGATTCAGCGCAACGCATGGCTGGACATGGCGGATCGGCAATTGGCCGAACTGGATCAGCGCCGCCGCGAATTGGACGAGGTGATCCTTGAGTTGCAAGACCTGCGTGACGCGACCGCCGAGGGGTTCGCGGCCGAGAAGTAGGTGAATTGGTTAATTCTTATCTAAGAATTTGACTTAACTCCCAGAATCCGCCGCCAATACAGAAGTGACGTGACGTCTTGTTTACCTTAACGTCATCTACACTTGTAGACTGCGTGTAAATCCACCCATGTGATGTCCCACAAAGATTGACGTGTTGCCCCTGGAACCGTTCGAGATGACATCTAAAACGCTCACGATCCGCGAAATGTGCGACCTGTTCGAGGTCACACCCCGCACCTTGCGCTTCTACGAAGCCAAAGAATTGCTGTTCCCGCACCGCGAAGGCCAAAAACGGCTGTTTACGCGGCGGGACCGGGCCCGGCTGAAACTGATCCTGCGCGGCAAGCGCTTTGGCTTCAGCTTGGAAGAAATCCGCCAACTGCTCGATCTCTACTATATCGACGACCAACAGGCGACGCAGCTAAGCCGCACGCTCGATGTCGCACGCGACCGCCTGGAATACATGGAACGTCAACGCGCGGAGCTCGACCTCGCCATCGATGATTTGAAAAGCCAAATGAAACTGGTCGACGACATGCTCGCCGATCGCAGCCACGCGCGCGACGCGGCTGAATAAGAAAAGGCCCGGAGGAAACGCACATGCCAAGCTACACCGCCCCAACCAAGGACACGCAGTTCATTTTGCAAGACGTGTTGAAGGTTTCGGCATCCGATATCCCCGGCTATGCCGATCTGGAGCGCGATTTTACCGCAGCGATCCTGGAGGAGGCGGGCAAGGTCAGCTCTGAATTGCTCGCGCCGCTGAATGTGGTCGGCGATACCGAAGGATGCCGCATGGAAAACGGCGTGGTCTACACGCCCACTGGTTTCAAAGACGCCTTTGAACAGATGAAGGAAAGCGGCTGGCCCGCGATCGATATGCCCGAAGCCTATGGTGGCCAGGGCCTGCCCTATGTCATGAACACCGCCGTTGGCGAAATGTTCAGCGCCGCCAACCAATCCTTTACCATGTATCAGGGCCTGACCCACGGCGCCGCCGCCGCGATCCTGGCCCATGGCACCGAGGATCAGAAGAACACCTATCTGCCCAACATGGTGTCTTGCGACTGGACCGGCACCATGAACCTGACCGAGCCCCATTGCGGCACCGATCTGGGCATGATGCGCACCAAAGCCGAGCCACAGGACGATGGCAGCTATAAGATCACCGGCCAGAAGATCTTTATCTCGGCGGGCGAGCATGATCTGGCCGATAACATCATTCACCTGGTTCTGGGCAAGATCACCGGCGCGCCGGAGGGCATCAAAGGTGTGTCGCTTTTCATCGTGCCGAAATTCCTGGTGAATGACGATGGAAGCCTGGGCGCGCGGAACGGCGTTTCCTGCGGCAAAATCGAAGAGAAGATGGGCATCCACGGCAACTCGACCTGTGTGATGAATTATGACGGCGCCACAGGCTATCTGCTGGGCGAAGAGCACAAAGGCATGCGCGCCATGTTCACCATGATGAACGAAGCGCGTCTGGGCGTTGGTATGCAGGGCGTGGCCCAAGCCACCGTCGCCTTTGAAAACGCCCTGGAATACGCGAAGGAGCGTTTGCAAGGCCGCGACGTGACGGGCCCCCAAAACCCCGATGGCCCCGCCGATCCGCTGATCGTGCACCCCGATATCCGCCGCAACCTGATGGAGCAGAAAAGCTTTGTCGAAGGGGGCCGCGCCTTCCTGCTTTGGGGGTCGAGCATGATCGACCGCGCCCATCGCCTGGAGGATGACGATGCCGATGGCCTGATCTCGCTTTTGACGCCTGTGATCAAAGGCTTCCTGACCGATAAGGGCTATGACATGACCGTTCAGGCCCAGCAGGTCTATGGCGGCCACGGCTATATCGAAGAATGGGGCATGTCGCAGTTCACCCGCGACGCAAGGATCGCCATGATCTACGAAGGCGCCAATGGCGTGCAGGCGCTGGATCTGGTGGGGCGCAAGCTGCCGCAAGATGGCGGCAAGCACGTCATGGCGTTTTTTGAGATGGTGAAATCCTTCATCAAGGATAATGCCGAGGTTGACGGGATGGGCGCTTATCTTGAGCCGCTCAAACGCGCCTCCAAAGATTTGCAGGGCGCGGGCATGTATTTCGTCGCCGAAGGCGCGAAAAACCCCAATAACGCGCTGTCTGGGTCGAATGATTTCATGCATCTTTTTGGCTATGTCTGCCTGGGCCTGATGTGGGCCAAGATGGCGCGCGCCTCCCTCGATGCGTTGGCGGCGGGCACGGCTGATCCGGTGTTCCACGAAACCAAACTGGCCACCGCCCGCTTTTACATGGCCCGCCAGCTTCCGATCACGACGACCTTGCTGGCCCGCATCCAATCGGGTGCTGAGCCGGTGATGGCGCTGGATGCGGCCAACTTCTAAGGAGGGCAAATGCCCAAACGCCTTCGCCTGACCCGTCGCCCAAACATCGCCATGAGCGAGGATGGCTATCGCCGCCTGCGCAAATTGGCCGATGAGGCGGGTCTGGATGAAGGGGAGTTTCTGTCCTTTCTCTTCGAGAATTGGGGCAGCGTCATCAACGAAGAAAAATTCATCGCCCGCGTGCGGATCTTCAACTCCGAATTGGAAGAGCGGAAGAAGTGACCGCCGCGCGGCTTGGCTAAGGAAGGAACGCGTATTTTTGGAAAGATGAAAGGGATCGGGTCGTCCTGCTGACCGAAGTGTTCCCCAGCGGTGTCCGGAGCCCCGAGAGGCGCTGCACCGATCAACAGGACGCCTTCACCTTTCACGGCCATCGGCTCGCCAGCCTGTGCCGCTCGCTTAAGCTGGCGCGTTAACCTTAACAAAGGGTTATGAGCCTTCATCTTTCCAAAAATACGCACACACGCGCTTGCCAATTCGCGGCGCGCGACAGGCTTTGGGAGGCCATATGACCAACACACTTTACTGCTTTGCCGAAAGCGGCAACGCCTATAAGGCCGCGCTTGCTTTGGAACTGGCCGGGATCGATTGGACCCCGCGTTTTGTTGATTTCTTCAAAGGCGAGGCGCGCAGCCCCGAATTTAAAGCCATCAACCCGATGGGTGAGGTGCCGGTCTTGGATGCAGACGGCCTCATCCTGACCCAATCGGGCGTGATCCAAGATTGGGTGATGGAAACCACCGGTAAACTGGGTGGCGGAAGCGCCGCCGAAAAGCGCGAAGTGCTGCGTTGGACGATTTTCGACAACCAAAAGGTCTCGGGCATGGCCGGCCCGCTGCGGTTTTTGATGAACTTCCTACCCGAAGACAAACGCAGCGCCGATGTGATCGGCTTTATGTCAGGCCGGTTGAAAGCCTCGCTCCAGGTGATGGAGACCGAATTGGCCGAGCGCGATTGGCTGGCCTGCGATCACCTGACCTGCGCCGATATTTCCTGCGCCGGCTACCTCTATTATCCCGAACCCTTCAATTTCGACCGCGCCGATTACCCCAATATCGACCGCTGGCTCGACCGCATCGCGGCCACGCCCGGTTGGAAACACCCCTATGACCTTCTGCCCGCCCCGACGGTGGGTACCGACACTCGGAGCAGCTAAGATGACCGACGCCTATATCTATGACGCCATTCGAACCCCGCGCGGCAAGGGCCGCAAAGACGGGGCGTTGCATGAGGTGACTGCCGCGCGGCTTTCGGCCTTTACGCTTAACAGCCTGAAAGAGCGCAATAATCTCGACGGCCACGCGGTCGAGGATGTGATTTGGGGCAATGTCACCCAGGTTGGCGAACAGGGCGGCTGCCTGGCGCGGACGGCGGTTTTGGCCTCCGACCTCGACGAACGCATCCCGGGCCTGGCGATCAACCGATTTTGCGCCAGCGGGCTTGAGGCCGTGAATCTGGCCGCCAACCAGGTGCGCGGCGATGCCGGTGACGCCTATATCGCCGGTGGGGTCGAGATGATGGGCCGCGTGGCCATGGGTTCGGACGGGGCGGCGATTGCAGCCGATCCGTCCATCGCAATGGACACCTATTTTGTGCCGCAAGGCATTTCCGCCGACATCATCGCCACCGAATACGGGTTTTCGCGCGACGACGCGGATGAACTCGCCATGGCCAGTCAACAGCGCGCCGCGAAAGCCTGGGAAGACGGCCGGTTCGCGAACTCCATCGTACCGGTCAAAGACCGCAACGGCCTGACCATCCTGGAAAATGATGAATACATGCGTCCGGGTACCGACATGCAATCGCTGGGCGGGTTGAAGCCCGCCTTTAAGGAAATGGGTGAGGTGATGCCGGGCTTCGACCAGATAGCCCTGATGAAGTACCCGCATCTGGAGGCGATTAACCACATTCACCACGCCGGGAACTCCTCGGGCATCGTTGATGGTTCGGCCGCGCTTTTGATCGGCAACAAAGCCTTTGGCGAGAAATACGGGCTGACGCCCCGCGCCCGTATCAAGGCCACCGCGAAGATCGGCACGGATCCCACCATCATGCTGACCGGCCCTGTCCCCGCGACCCAGAAAATCCTGGAAGACAGCGGCATGAGCATCAGTGATATCGACCTCTTCGAAGTGAATGAGGCGTTTTCCAGCGTCGTGCTGCGCTTCATGCAGGCCTTCGATGTCGACCATGACAAGGTGAACGTAAACGGCGGCGCCATCGCCATGGGCCACCCGCTGGGTGCGACCGGCGCGATGATCCTGGGCACGCTCTTGGACGAGCTGGAACGCTCGGGCAAAGGCACCGGGCTTGCCACGCTTTGCGTCGCTTCCGGCATGGGTGCCGCCACTATTATCGAGCGCGTTTAACGCGGCCCTGCATCAGAAAGGATATTGAACATGACCGATTTCACCATGCAGGTCGATGCAGACGGCGTTGCCATCATCACCTGGAACGTGCCCGGAAAATCCATGAACGTGCTGAGCCGCGAAGCGTTTGCGCTTGTTGAAACGCTGCTGGATCAGGCCCTGGCCGATGACGCTGTGAAGGGCATTGTGATCACCAGCGGCAAAGACAGCTTTGCCGGCGGTATGGATCTGAACACCCTGGCCAAGATCCGCGCCGAAAACGGCGACAACCCGGCCCAGGGCCTGTTCGATTTCACCATGAACGGCCACCGTATCCTGCGCAAACTGGAACGCGCGGGCATGGATCCGAAGACCAACAAAGGCGGCAAGCCCGTGGCCTGCGCCATCCCCGGCACCTGCATGGGCATCGGCACCGAAATCGCGCTGGCCTGCCACCGCCGTTTCATGGCCGACAATCCCAAAGCCAAGATCGGCTTGCCCGAGATTCTGGTCGGCATCTTCCCCGGCGGCGGCGGCACGATCCGCTATTCCCGCATGGTCGGCGCCATGGCCGCCGCCCCGGTTCTGCTGGAAGGTAAAACGCTGGAGCCGAAGAAAGCCAAATCAGCACAACTGGTTGATGAGGTGGTGCCCGCAGAAGAGCTGCTGTCAGCAGCCAAAGCTTGGGTTCTGTCGGCCGGTGACGCGGATATTGTGAAACCCTGGGACCAAAAAGGCTATAAAATGCCCGGCGGCACACCCTATCACCCGGCGGGCTTCATGACCTTTGTCGGTGCCTCGGCCATGATCAACGGTAAGACCAAGGGCGTTTATCCGGCGGCCAAGGCGTTGCTGTCGGCGGTGTATGAGGGCGCGCTGGTGCCCTTTGATACGGCGCTGACGATCGAGGCGCGCTGGTTCACCTCGGTATTGATGAACCCGTCCTCCTCGGCCATGATCCGGTCGCTTTTCATCAACAAGCAGGCCTTGGAAAAAGGCGCCAACCGCCCCGATGCCCCCGATCAGCGGGTGCAAAAGGTCGGCATCATCGGCGCGGGCATGATGGGCGCGGGCATCGCTTATGTCTCGGCCAATGCGGGGATCGAGGTCGTCCTCATCGATGCCAAGCAGGAGGCAGCGGACAAAGGCAAAAGCTTCACCGAGGCCACGCTTGATAAAGGCATGAAGCGCGGCAAGGTCACCGAAGAGAAAAAGGCCCAGGTGCTGGGCCGCATCAACGCCACCACCGATTATGCGGCGCTGGCAGGGTGTGACCTGATTGTCGAGGCCGTCTTCGAAGATGTCGGCGTGAAGGCCGAAGTTACGAAAAACGTGCTGGCCGCCGTCGGACCCGATTGTATCTTTGCCACCAATACCTCGACCCTGCCGATCACGCAACTGGCGAAAGCCTCGGACAAGCCGGATCAGTTCATCGGCATCCACTTCTTCTCGCCCGTCGATAAGATGGCCTTGGTCGAGATCATCAAGGGCAAGGAAACCGGGGATCGAGCAGTGGCCAAATCGCTCGATTTCGTGCGCCAGATCCGCAAGACGCCCATCGTGGTCAACGATGCGCGCTTCTTCTACGCCAATCGCTGCATCATCCCTTATATCAACGAAGGTATCCGCATGGTGAAGGAAGGGGTCGCCCCCGCCTTGATCGAAAATGCCGCCAAGCTGGTCGGGATGCCCCTGGGCCCGCTGCAGCTGACCGACGAAACCTCGCTCGACCTCGGCGCCAAGATTGCCAAGGCAACCAAAGCGGCGATGGGCGATGCCTATGACGACACCGTGGATGAGGTGATCTTTGGCATGGTCGACCAGGGCCGCTTGGGCCGCAAAGCCAATGCCGGGTTCTATGCCTATGACGAGGCGGGCAAGCGCCAGGGCCTATGGGAGGGTTTGGCCACGCAATACCCCGTGGCCGACACCCAGCCCGACCTGATCGAGGTGCAGCACCGGTTGTTGTTTGTGCAGGTGTTGGAAGGTGTACGCGCGCTGGAAGAAGGCGTGCTGGAAGACATCCGCGAAGGCGATGTTGGCGCGATCTTGGGGTGGGGCTTTGCGCCTTGGTCCGGCGGCCCGTTCTCGTGGTTGGACATTCTGGGGTCTGAATACGCAGCTGATCGCTGCGATCAACTGACCGAAGCTTATGGCGACCGCTTCACCTGCCCCGAGTTGCTGCGCGACATGGCCAGCAAGGGCCACAGCTTCTATGGCCGGTTTGGCCCCGAGGCGAAGCAAGCGGCTTAAGCTTTAGAAACTAAGATGGATCGAGGCGGCTTTGAGGTCGCCTCTTTTCTTTTGGGGGCAGCACTTTTTAAGGCCCAAAGCGCGTCGACGATAAGCTCGTTGAATTACCCAGGGCGTATCAGCTTTCCGGCGCGTCCTGTCCCGCATCGTCATCTCGATCAAAGGCGTAGCTTTGCACCCCGGGGAACTCGGGCAGCCACCTTTCACGCCGCTTTGTCCATAGCTCATAGCTTGGCGCAAACTGATCCGGCGCGTCTAAGGCACCTAAATGCAATTCAATCTCGTCGCCTGTGCGGGCGAAGACCGAAGACCCGCAGGTTGGGCAGAAATACCGGCCCTCATATTGCGCCGTTTCGCCTTCAATCGTGACCGCCGCTTCCGGGAAAATGGCCGCCGCGTAGAACAGCGCCCCATGGTGCTTGCGGCAATCCAGGCAATGGCAAAGGCCAATCCGATCAGGCTTTCCATGCGCCGTGAAGCGCAGCTTTCCGCAGAGACATCCGCCGATGATTGCCGTCATTGCATCGCCTCCAACAGGGCGCCGACCCAATCCATCCAAGGGGTCGACTAAGCACCCTCTGCCGCGGCGCGGATCGCGGCAATATTTGCGCCGTAGACCGCGGCATTGTCGACCGAGCCGCCCCGGAAGACGGCAGAACCTGCAACCAGCACATCCGCGCCTGCCTGGGCCACCAGCGGGGCTGTCCCGGTATCCACCCCACCGTCGATTTCGATATGCACCGGCCGGTCGCCGATCATGTCTCGCAAGGCGCGAACCTTGCCCGTCATATCGATGAATTTCTGCCCGCCAAAGCCCGGGTTCACCGTCATCACGCAGATCAGATCGACCATATCCAGCAAATGCGCCACAGCCGCGGCCGGGGTGCCGGGGTTCAGCGCCACGCCCGCTTTCATGCCCGCCGCTTTAATCGCCTGAACCGTGCGGTGGATATGCGGCCCGGCCTCGACATGGGCGGTCAGCACATCGGCCCCCGCATCGGCATAAGCGTCGATATATGGGTCAACCGGGGCGATCATCAGATGCACATCCATGACCGTTTTCACATGCGGGCGAAACGCTTTCACGGCCATGGGGCCAAAGGTCAGGTTGGGTACAAAATGCCCGTCCATGACATCGACATGCACCCAATCCGCGCCCTGGTCTTCAATCGCGCGGATCTCGGCCCCGAAATTCGCGAAATCCGCGCTTAGGATCGATGGGGCGATTTTGATGGAACGGTCAAAGCTCATGGTACGGGTCCCTCTGGCGCAGAATTGCCCCCTGTTACCGCGCCGATCCAGGGCTGTCACGCGCCCAAGACGGGTTGTTTTTTGACCGTTTGGTCAAGCTTGCCTTTGCCCATGAGGCATGAGACTTTGGGCCAACCGCGTAAACCGCCCTGGCCCCTGACATGACCGACACCCAAACCGCCACCGCGACCGTGACGACCGAGCAGCTGCCGCAGCTTCATGCCCCGCGCAATCCGGGCATGCCGCTGGACCTGGATTGGGCGCTGCGGGCTCAAGCCAATACCTCGGCCATTGAACGCCGCGCCGCCACCCTGCCCGGCCGCCGGACAGTGAAAAAGGCCTATCAAGCCGCCTGGCTGGCGCGGGCGATCACCTTGATCGACCTGACGACGCTGGCCGGTGATGACACGCCAGGCCGCGTTCGCCGCCTTTGCGCGAAAGCCCGGCAGCCCGTGCGCCCTGACATTCTGGAGGCGCTGGGCCTGCCCGCGATCACCACCGGAGCGGTTTGTGTCTATCACGAGATGGTGCCCACTGCCGTTGAGGCGCTGGCGGGCACCGGCATTCCCGTCGCGGCTGTGTCGACAGGGTTCCCGGCGGGTCTGTCGCCTTATCACCTGCGGGTGAAAGAGATCGAAGAAAGCGTAGCCGCCGGGGCCGCTGAGATCGACATCGTGATTTCCCGCCGCCATGTTCTGACCGGCAATTGGCAGGCGCTTTATGACGAGATGAAGGAATTTCGCGCCGCCTGTGGGGAAGCGCATGTCAAAGCCATCCTGGCCACGGGCGAGCTTGGAACGCTGCGCAATGTCGCCCGTGCCAGCATGATTTGTATGATGGCCGGGGCCGATTTCATCAAAACCTCGACCGGCAAGGAAAGTGTGAATGCGACGCTGCCTGTATCGCTGACGATGATCCGCGCCATCCGCGCCTATGAGGCCGCGACCGGCATCAAGGTTGGCTACAAACCGGCGGGCGGGATTTCCAAGGCCAAGGACGCGTTGGTCTATCTAAGCCTGATGAAGGAGGAACTGGGGGATGCCTGGCTGAAGCCCGAGTTGTTCCGTTTTGGCGCCTCCAGCCTGCTGGGCGATATCGAACGGCAATTGGAACATCATGTGACCGGGGCCTATTCCGCCAGCTATCGGCACCCGATGGGGTGAGGACAGATGCTCGTTTCTTGGCAATTTGTGAGCTTGGCCGTTCTGTTGGGCATCGGTGCGGTCTATGCGCTGTATTTCGATCTGCAGGCCCGACGCGCCGGGGAGGCACTGTCACCCGCCGAACGCACGCAGTTCGACACGCAATTCAGCAGCCAAAGCGATCGCGCCAACATGCCCCGCAAGTTCGAACGCTTTGCCACGGCCACGGACCGGGCGCGCGGCGGCAAGGCCGGTGTGGCCCTGATCGCTGTGGTCGCGCTGATTTTCTATTTCCTCTGAAAGGGCCCGCGAGATGACGACCCGAGAGATTTTTGACACGATGGATTACGGCCCTGCCCCCGAAAGCGATGGCGAGCCGCGGGCCTGGATCGCGAAGCGCGGCCCGGCATTCGGCCATTTCATCGATGGCCGCTTCACCGAGGCTGGCGCAACCTTCCCCTCCAAAAACCCGGCCACTGGCGAAACCCTGGCCGATGTCACGCAAGGCAGTGCTGCGGATGTGGAGGCGGCAGTGGCGGCGGCCAAACACGCCTTTCCCAAATGGTCGAAGCTTAGCTGCCATGGGCGGGCGAAGTACCTGTATGCGTTGGCGCGGCTATTGCAGAAACACAGCCGCCTTTTCGCGGTTCTGGAAACACTGGATAATGGCAAGCCGATCCGCGAAAGCCGTGATATCGATATCCCCCTGGCGCAGCGGCATTTCTATCACCATGCGGGCCTGGCCCAATTAAGGGATGCCGAAATGCCGGGCCATGCGCCTTTGGGCGTGTGCGGCCAGATCATCCCCTGGAACTTCCCGCTTTTGATGCTGGCTTGGAAGATCGCGCCCGCGCTGGCAGCTGGGAACACCGTGGTGCTGAAACCGGCGGAATATACCTCGCTCACCGCGCTGCTTTTTGCCGATATCTGTCGCGAGGCCGGGCTGCCCAAAGGGGTGGTCAACATCGTGACCGGTGACGGCACAACAGGGCAGATGATTGTCGAGCATCCCGAGATCGCCAAGATCGCCTTTACCGGCTCCACCGGGGTTGGACGGCGCATTCGGGAAAGCACGGCAGGCACGGGCAAATCGCTGACCTTGGAGTTGGGCGGCAAGTCGCCTTACATCGTCTTTGACGACGCGGATATCGACAGCGCCATTGAAGGGTTGGTGGATGCGATTTGGTTCAACCAGGGCCAGGTTTGCTGCGCCGGTTCCCGGCTGTTGGTGCAGGAGGGCATTGCCGAGGACTTCTATGCCCGGCTGAAGGCGCGCATGGGAAAGCTGCGGCTGGGTGATCCTTTGGACAAATGTATCGATATCGGGGCCGTGGTTGACCCGATCCAACATCAGCGGATTTCAGAGATGGTCGCGGCCAATGTTGAGGGCGAGGTGCACCACGCCCCCCTGGCGCTGCCCGATCAGGGGTGTTTCTACCCACCCACGCTGATCACCGGCTTGTCGCCCGCAGCCCCCCTGATGCAGGAGGAAATCTTTGGCCCGGTCCTGGTCGCCACCACCTTCCGCACGCCGGGGGAGGCGGTCGAGATCGCCAATAACACTCGTTATGGGCTGGCTGCGACGGTTTGGAGCGAGAACCTGAACCTGGCGCTCGATATCGCGCCGAAACTGGCGGCGGGTGTGGTCTGGGTGAACGCCACGAACCTTTTTGACGCCGCCTCGCCCTTTGGTGGGGTGCGCGAAAGCGGGTTCGGCCGCGAAGGCGGATGGGAAGGCATGGGGGCCTATCTGACATCCACCGCCAAAACCTCGCCCGCAAAAGCCATCGCGCCCGCACCATCCCCCAGCGACCCAGAGGCCCCGGGCCTGGACCGGACGGCCAAGATGTATATCGGCGGCAAGCAGGCCCGGCCCGATAGCGGCTATTCCGAGCCGGTTTGGTCAAAGAAAGGCGCTTTGCTAGGGCATGTCGGCACCGGCAATCGCAAGGATATCCGCAACGCGGTTGAAGCGGCACGCGGAGCCGCCGGATGGGCCAAGACCACCGGGCATTTGCGGGCGCAGATCCTTTATTACATCGCCGAAAACCTATCGGCACGAGCGGCGGAGTTTACCGCGCGGCTGCGGGATATGACCGGCATGAACGCTGCCAAGGCCGAAGCGGAGGTGCATGCCTCGATTGATCGGTTCTTCAGCTATGGCGCCTGGGCGGACAAATTCGACGGCTCGGCCAAATCGGTGCCGATCCGGGGCATCGCGCTGGCGATGCGGGAGCCCGTGGGGATCATTGGGGCCCTTGCGCCGGACGAAACGCCCTTGTTGGGGGCGGTGTCTTTGATCGCGCCTGCGATTGCGATGGGCAATCGGGTGGTTTTGGTGCCATCGGCACCCCATCCGCTGGCGGTGACCGATCTTTATCAGGTGCTCGACACCTCGGACGTGCCGGGGGGCGTGGTGAATATCGTGACCGGGCCGGTGGCAGAATTGGGCCAGACGCTCGCCGCCCATCAGGAGGTCGATGCGCTTTGGTCCTTTGCGGCCGACGCGGATGCGGCGGCGATGGAGTGGGCGGCGGCGGGCAATTTGAAGCGCTGTTGGCTCAACCATGCAGGCAACCCGGATTGGGCAAGCGCCGAAGCCGAGGGGCGGCGGTTCCTCGAGGCCGCGACCGAGGTCAAGACGATCTGGGTGCCCTACGGCGAATAGGCCCGGATGGCGCTGGCTGCGCCAGCGCCCGGGTGAGGCGCGCCCTCACGCGCCCGTTGGGCGCATTCGGGCGCGCCTGGTGCCTCCGGCGGCCATATTTTGAGGATAAAGATGGGGCGGTCGGGCTGGCTTAACCGCGCCCGGCGAAGCGATCTTTGATTTTGGCCCAGCGGACGGAAATGCGATCTACGATGGGGTCAATGACGCGATCTTCGAAGCGTTCCCAAATACGCCAGGCCATGAAGATGATGAGTGCCAAGACCAACAGGATCACAATGTTGAGCCACGGGAAAAGCTGCACATCAGGCCCCGCGACAGGGGTGACGGAAACCGCATTGGGATAGGTGGTTAGAAAGCGCGACCGCCATCCGTAATGGGTCATGGCGACCCATTGAGGGTCGGCCCCGGTGGAGACCAGGTTGGACGCCTCGGCCTGCAGGTCGGCGGAATCGAGTTTGAAATAGGGGGGCCATCCAAAACCCGTGTCTTCGTTGCGGTAGACCATCACCTCGCCCGAGGCGAGGACGGTGTTGATCAGGCGCAGATCGCGGCTTGCGACCTGAGCGTTGCCGCTATCGCCCTGGGCATAGAAAATCCGGTTCCAGCCCGAGAAATCCTGGCGAATGATCTCGGTATCGGTGATCCGCACGATGTCGCGCTGTGGCAGGGTGTAGTGCAGGACCGCACCAACAATGCAGACCAGCAGGGCAAGAAATACAATCCGGGGCCAGCGCATCGGCGCCTCCTTAATTCGTCAGGTAGACAAAGACGCTTAGGCCCAGCAAAGGCAAGACATAGACGGCAAAAACCAGCCAATTGCGAATGCGGCGCGCGCGTGGGGCGAGCCTGTCGCCCACCCAATTGTCACGATCGCCCGGGCGACCTTCCATCACCCAGTCTTCTTCCAGCCGCATCTTCGCGCCCGAGCGGAAATAGAAGAACAGGCAGATATAAACCACGGTCAGCCCGATCAGCAAAATAAAGGCCATGCGGCCAATGCCCAGCATTCTGAAGGCTCCTTTGTTTCGATCAGTGTTTACATAGTCGATCCATGGGGCAATTGGCAGGGCTTGCGGCGCGGGATTTCGCGGCGCAGTGTCCCGGTATGGAACTTGACCCAAAACTGCTGACCGAGATTGCCAATCGGCGCGACGACCTGATCGCTCTGACCCAGGATTTGGTGCGCATCCCGACGCTGAACCCGCCGGGCCATAAGTATTACGAAATTTGCGCCTATGTTGAGGCGCGGCTTTCAGCGAAAGGCTTCAAGACCGAGATGGTGCGCGCCTTTGGGGCACCAGCCGATAGCGAGACCTATCCGCGCTGGAACCTGGTGGCGCGGGTTGAAGGCGCGCAGCCCGGCGACTGTGTGCATTTCAACTCGCACCATGATGTGGTCGAAACCGGGCATGGGTGGACGGTCGATCCGTTTGGGGGCGAGGTGAAGGATGGCCGCATCTATGGGCGCGGCACCTGCGATATGAAGGGCGGGCTTGCGGCCTCGATCATCGCGGCGGAGGCGTTTGTCGAGACGCATCCCGACTTTTCCGGCGCGATTGAAATCAGCGCGACGGCGGATGAGGAATCCGGTGGCTATGGCGGCGTCGCCTATCTGGCCGAGCAAGGCTATTTCGACCCGTCGCGGGTGCAGCATGTCATCATCCCCGAACCTTTGAACAAAGATAGGATTTGCCTGGGCCATCGCGGCGTCTGGTGGGCCGACATCGAAACCCAAGGTCGGATCGCCCATGGCTCCATGCCGTTTTTGGGGGATTGCGCGGTGCGCCATATGGGGGCGGTTCTGGCCGAGATGGAAGCGACGCTGTTCCCGCTTTTGGCCAGCAAACACACTGCCATGCCGGTGGTGCCAGAAGGCGCCAAGCAATCGACGCTGAACATCAACGCCATCCATGGCGGAGAGCCGGAACAAGATGAGGATTACACCGGCTTGCCCGCACCCTGTGTGCCCGACCGTTGCCGCATCACCATCGACCGACGGTTTTTGATTGAAGAGGACATCACCGAGGTAAAGGCCGAGGTCACCGCGTTGCTGGAACGCGTGAAGGCCGAGCGCCCCAGTTTCCGCTATGAAATCCGCGACTTATTCGAAGTACAGCCCACTATGACCGAAGAAAGCACACCGGTGGTGCGCACGGTGCAGGCGGCGATTGAAAAGGTGCTGAACACCCAGGCGGAATTTGTCGTTTCCCCCGGAACTTATGACCAAAAGCATATCGACCGAATCGGGCGGCTAAAAAACTGTATCGCCTACGGGCCGGGGATTTTGGACTTGGCACATCAGCCTGATGAATGGGTGGGCATCGATGACATGATCGATAGCGCCAAGGTGATGGCGCTGACCCTACGGGAATTGCTGTTGCGTTAAACCGATCTTCGGTTGGTTAAGGATCGGCGCGAAAGCCCAGATGGCTCAGAGCCTTGGCGGCCATATCGCTTGCGGTCTCATCACCGGCCAACAGGTCATCGTTCAAACGACGCATCAATTGGCTTAGCGTCTTGGCGCTGGTCTGTTCTTGAATGAACTCGGCTATGTTGTCTGCGCTTAGGGCCAGAACCTCGGACGCATTTGGCACACTCATCTTGTCCCCCAGATCAGTTTCCGCAGTGGAGATCCGATCCGTTAATCATATCCCGATTCTTCTAGAAGCCCGAAGCGAAAATGACAGATTTGCGACATTCGTTCACGTTTGCTCAATACTTGACCACTAGTGAAACTCGCGCGGCTTGGCCCGGGCGCGGGGCCACGGCGCGCCTGCGTCACTGTCGAAGGGTCCAAAATGGAACGGGTGCCGGTCTTTGATCATCTGCTGCTGGGCGTCGGCGCGATGAAGGCGGGGACGACCTGGATTTACGATGTGCTCAATCGGCACCCAGGCATCCACTTCAGTTATGAAAAGGAAATCCATTATTTTTACGGGCGCTATTGTCGGCCTGCGATTGTGTCGGACAAGGCGCGGATGCGGCGGGCAAAGGGGTATCTAAGCTTTGATCCCGAACGCTCGCGGCGCGGGGTGTTGCGGCATCGCGTGCAATGGGTGGCGGATTGGTTGGATGCGCCGGTCGATGACAGTTGGTTCAATGGGTTGTTTCGATCCCGCGGGGCGGCCACTTGGGTCGCGGATTTTTCCAATCTCAATGCGCTTTTGCCAAGCGAGGCTTGGGCCGAAATCAACGCCAAAAGTCGCAACTTGCGCGTGCTTTATACCTTGCGCGACCCGCTGGAACGCACCTGGAGCCATGTGCGCTTTCACCTGAAAATGCAGGGGAAAAGCCAGCTTTTGCAGGAGTGGTCACTAGACGCGTTGGAGGCGCATATCCGCGACGGCGACTATTTGCAGCATAGCGACTATGTGGCGGCGATTGATCGGATGCGGGCGGGTCTGCCAGGGGATGCGCTGCATATCGATTATTTTGATCGGATCGCGCAGGACCCACGCGATTTCATCGCCGATATCGAAGGGTTCTTGGGCCTCGACCCCCATCTTGTTCCAGATGAGGTTGTGGGCCGCGTCGTCAACCCTTCGCCCCCCAGCGCGATGCCCGAAGGCCTGGCCGAACGCCTGCGCCCGTTTGTGGCCGATCAGATCGCTGGGTTGCGGGCGCGCGGGCTGGAACCGCCCGCCGAATGGGGCATGTGACGCTACGCGAAACCGTCTTGCGGCAAATTTATGCGGGATTTTTTCCCCAACGCCCGCCATGATGGGGAAAACGACAACCCTAGGGAGGGATGAAGATGACCCCGACACTCCGCCTTGGCGCGGCAATCTGTGCGCTGAGCGCCGGCGCTGCCTTTGCCCAGCAGACCGATATCAGCATCGGCATGCAGCTTGAGCCACCCAATCTGGACCCGACCGGTGGCGCCGCCGCCGCGATCGACGAAGTGGTCTATGCCAATATTTTCGAGGGCCTGACCCGCTTTGGCCCCGATGGCTCGGTCAATCCGGCATTGGCCGCATCCTGGGACATCTCGGAGGACGGGATGGTCTATACCTTCACGCTGCGCGAGGGCGTGACCTTCCACGATGGCTCGGCCATGACGGCCGAGGATGTGGTGTTCTCGCTCGACCGCGCGCGGGCTGAGGGTTCGACCAATGCCCAGGCGGCGCTGTTTTCCAACATCACGGCGGTTGAGGCGGTGGATGACACCACGGTTCAAGTCACACTGGACGGGCCGGATGGTGCGTTTCTGTTCGACATGGCCTGGGGCGATGCGGTGATCGTCGCCCCCGAAAGTGCTGAGACCAACGCCACCAACCCCATCGGCACCGGCCCCTTCCGCTTTGCCGAATGGGTACAGGGCGATCGGGTGGAACTTGTGCGCAATGACGATTATTGGGGCGAGCCCGTGGCGCTGGAAGCCGCAACTTTCCGCTTTATCAGCGACCCCAACGCCGCCTTTGCCGCGCTGATGGCCGGCGATGTCGATGCCTTCCCGGTCTTCCCGGCCCCCGAAACCTTGGGCCAATTCGATGCCGACCCACGTTTTAACGTGATTGTCGGGTCGACCGAGGGGGAAACCATTCTGGCGATGAACAACGCCCAGGAACCGCTCAACGACGTTCGGGTGCGCCAGGCGATCAGCCATGCGATCAACCGTCAGGATATCATCGATGGCGCGATGTTTGGCTACGGCACCCCGATCGGCACCCATTTCGCGCCGCATCACCCCGATTATGTCGACCTGACCAGCCAGTCGGCTTATGACCCCGACCGCGCCCGCGCGCTGCTGGCCGAGGCCGGGATGGAGGATTTGACGCTGCGCCTGATGCTGCCGCCCCCGTCTTACGCCCGCCGGGGCGGCGAGATCATCGCCGCGCAATTGCGCGACGTCGGGATCGAGACCGAGATCAGCAACCTGGAATGGGCGCAATGGTTGGAACAGGTGTTCCGTGGCAAGGATTTTGACCTGACCATCGTCAGCCATACCGAACCCGCAGACATCAACATCTATGCCCGGCCCGATTACTATTTCCAATTCGGCGCGCCGGAATTTGTCGCGATCATGGAAGACTTGGCTGTCACCAGCGACCCGGCCACGCGGACCGAGTTGAACCAGCAGGCCCAGCGCCTGATCGCCGATGCCTATGTGAACGGGTATCTGTTCCAGCTGGCTAAGACCGGTGTGGCCAATGCCAATATTGAAGGCCTGTGGGAAAACTCGCCCACCCAGGCCAATGATCTGACCGGCGTGCGCTGGAGCCAGTGACGTCAAGATCACGTTAGACGGGGCCCGGTCCAGATGGACCGGGCCCTTTTCGTTACTCCGGAAAGACCGCGCCGACGGCGTATTCAACCGCCAGGGCTAGGCCCAAACCCTCGCGCCCGGCCATCATCCGCGCTTGCAGCTCCTCGGCATTACTGGCCTCGGCCAAGGCGGTTTCCCAGGTATCCAGGTAGTCGCGCGTGAACCCAAAGACCGAGGCATCATTGGCCGAGGTTTCGGCCTGATGCCCCGGGACCACCGTACCCGCGCCAATTGCCTCGAGCCGGTCGAGGCTGGCGCGCCACAGGCCGATCCGCTCGGGCGAGGTGTTTTCGCGCAGCCACAGATGGGCGTCGACATAAGCCAAATCGGCGGCCACCAGCGTGTCGAGCGCCGGGATATGAACGGCCGAGATCAGATCGGTGTCTCCATGCATCGGGTCCAACACCTCCAGCCGCTCTCCTTCAAGCGCGATATGGTCGGTTGAAAGCGCCTCCACCGGCCCAATCTCGGGCGGCAGCAGCGGTTGGATCAACGGGTGGGCCACCGCGCGCAAATCGGGAAAGCGCGCGCGGATGGTGGGCAGGCCGGTATAGTGATCGGGATGGGCATGGCTGATGAACACCGTTTGCAATTCGCGCCCGGTGGCAGCGATCATATCGGCCAATTGGGTGGCATGATCGGGGGTGAACTGCGTGTCGATCAGAACCGCGTGATCATCGCCCATGACGATCACACTATCCACATTGGCCCCGGTCGCATCGGCGGTGAAGACGCCGTGTTCGGTCGGCGCGGCCCGGGCCGGGCGTGGCACGAACGCGCCAGCGGCGGCGGCCAAGCCACTGGCGCCGGTGGTTTGAAGAAAACGACGGCGGTCGAGAAGGAACATTCGAAGTTCTCCTTGAGCAGATGGTTACGAATCGGTACCAAGACTAATATCGGAACCATTTCAGCCGTGAAGGAGGCACTATTTGGTAACCGACCCTACGCCGCCTGGACGCACCGCCAGCGGGATTAGTTATGACGCCAACATCTGCCCCATTCGCCATGTCTTGGACGGGATCGGCGACAAATGGACGATCCTGGTTCTGACCGGCCTTAAAACCGGCGCGATGCGCTTTTCGGCCCTGCGCCGCGCGATCCCCGATATTTCCCAACGGATGCTGACCGTGACCCTGCGCAAGCTGGAACGGGATGGCTATGTGCTGCGCGTGGTCACGCCAACCACGCCCCCACGCGTTGATTACAGTTTGACCGATCTGGGCCTATCGCTTTGCGCGCACCTACAACCACTGGCGGCCTGGGCGCTGAACCATCGTGACCCAATCGCGCGGTCGCGCGCGGAGTTCGATGCGCGCAAGGGTCAGGCTTAAAAAAGCCCCCGCAGCAATATCTGCGGGGGCGGAGCGTCATGAAATCGTTTGTTTGAAAGCCGCGCTACTCCATCGAGATGGAGAAGAACATCGTTTCACCCGAATGGTCATCGACCCCGTCATTGTCGGTCGAAATCCACATCGTCCCATCTTCGGCAATGGCCAGACCTTCCACCTTATCCAAGACATAGCCACCGGTCGCTGTCAGGTAAGGCAGCAGGTCAACCACCAATTCCGGCTCTAGCACGGCAGGGGTTTCGCCCAGGGCAACCATGGCGTCCAAAGCCGACAAGGGCACGCGGGTGATCTGCTTGGTCACGGCGCGGTCATCATGCTGATTGTCGCGTTCGATGAAATAGACGTAATCGCCATGGGCCACGATCTCGCTCAGACCCACCCAGCCGGTGGCGGGTTCGGTCAGCGGGTAGTGGATGAACGACCATTCCTCGGTTTCCAGGTTATAGCCCAGAACCTTGGCGTGGTTGTCCGGGTCATCCCGCCATTCGCGCTGAACGGCGATATAGAGCATATCCTCCACGCGGGTGATACCCTCAAAGCCAAAGCGGCGTTCAACCGCCAAAAGCTCGTCGGGCAACGCGATGTAGTCTTCGAGCGTGCCATCGCCATTCACATGATAGATCGCGTGTGGAACCAAGCGGTCAGAGCGGCCTTCCGAGGCGATCCAGAAGCCACCATCCCCATCCAGGGCGATGCCTTCCATATCCATCAATTGGGCCGGCTGCCCTTCGCGGGTGACGCGGATCGCGTCCACGATGCGGGCCGGGGTTTCGCTGACATCGATGTGGAAGATCGTCGGCTGCATGCCATAGAAGCTGTCGGACACGGCGTAGATGGTGCCATCTTCGGCCATCACCTGGCCCGAGATCGCACCCCAACCGGTCAGGTCATCCATGCCCGCACTGGTTAGGTGCGGGTAGACCGCGGGCGCGTCCTGGTACTCAAAAATCATCACATGCGCCCGCGGCCCGGCATCGTCGACCTCATTGGCCGAGATCAGCAGACCCCGTTCGGGAATGGTCACATACCCTTCGGGCCCAATGCCCGAAGGCAAAAGCTGTTCCAGCACCGGATTGGCAGGATCGGTCACGTCATAGACGCCGACAATCGACGAGCGTTCTGCGCCGACGAACACATAGGGCGTGCCATTGAACACATCGAAGGTGACGCTTTCGGGCTCAACGCCTTTGTTGCCCGAGCGTTCTTCGGGGTAATGGCCCAGCTCGATAATTGCGTGTTCGAAGCTAACGCCGCTTTCGTAGACCACCGCACCGTCCTGGCTAAAGATCGTCCAGCCGCGCGAGCCGCCATCCATGTCACCTTCGTTGGCGGTGGCAAAATGCGTGTCATCGATCCATGCGACCGAGTCGGGCTCGCGCACGACAGTGATGGTCTGATCGAAGGTCAGCGCGCCTTCTTCTTCGGTGTCGACGCCGACCAATTCGACCTCGCCGGCCGAAAAATGGCTTAGGACCGAACCGTCAGCGGCTAGCACGATCATGTGGTTGTTTTCTTGCAGCGTGACCACAATTTCGTTTTCGCCATTGATGGCGACAAATTCCGGCTCGGGGTCTTCGCCCGCGATATTGGCCAGCCCTGTGATGTCGGCCTGGATCATCGCGCCACAGTCCAAACCACCGTCGGTGGTCGGAACGATGGCGACAAACCCAGCGGGCATTTGCGGCACGCGGCCTTCGCCAAGGTCTTCGTCACGTTCGTTTTCGATGGCCACGGCGACAAAGCTGCCATCGGGTGCCACAGCCACACTGTCGGGCTGTCCGCCCAAATCACAGGAGGCGACAACGCTTTGCGTGGGCACATCGATGGCGTGCAGGACGCCGGATACGTTGATGTAATCTTCCGATGTGTTTTCACCGGCATACGCGGTCATGCCGTAAACGGAAACGCTGGTCGGTTCACCCTCCAGCGCGATGGCACCGGCGGCGACCGGGGCGGTGGGATCGGTGATGTCGATAAAGCCGATCACCTCGGCGGGGCCATCGGTATAAACCAAGGTCATGCCATCAGCGGTGGCCGAAATGATCTCGGCCGAGCTTTCTTCGGCATCGGGCGCGTTGGCGGCCACCATGAACGAAGCGATGCGGTTGAAATTCATGTCTTGCGCGAGCGCGGGACCAGCAAGCAGCGCCAGTGCCGAGGTCAGCGTCACCATGGAACGGGTCATTGGTGTCTCTCCTGTCGGACGTGGTGAGCCCCGCGCTACCCCGCGCGAAGCCCGGCCCGTTCACAGCATGAGTCCATGTCAGTTTTGTAAAAGAGGCGAGGGAAAATGCGTTGGTCGTAAAACTGTCATATTGGCTGCAAGGGCTGTGCGTGAGCATCGATGCCGGGCCGACCAGCGGCCTCTACTGGGACCGATCCGCCACCTGATCAGCGATTTGGCGGGACATATCGACCAAGCGCAGGGGGGAGAGGCTCGCCCTTAAGGCCCGCAACGCGGCTGCTGGCCATTCGGAGCTGTCGACGCCGATCTGATCGGTCGGTTTCAAGCCCGCCTGAAAATCCTTCCAATCCGGGGCCTCCAAATCGCGGGGCAACTTGGCACAGGTCGAGGCCGCGATCACGCAAATTGGTTGATCCGGCGATGCGGGCCGACGCAACAAAACCGCCAATCCATGCGCATCCATAATCACGCGCAGGGCCATGATCGCCTCTGACTTAACCGATCTGGATGCAGCGTCGTCCATTCCCGACAGCCCCTTTCAATTCCGCACTGGCCCATCGGCGACGCCCCGATTACGCTCGGCCCCATGCTGGCTTATATCCTGACCCGAGCCCTATCTTTGGCGCTGTCGCTTGTGATCGCCAGCTGGGTGATTTTCGCCCTGATCGAGGTCATCCCCGGCGACCCAGCCGCCTTCATGTTGGGCCTGAACGCCACCGAAGACAACCTAGCCGCCCTGCGCGGTGAACTGGGCCTGGATGGCAGTAAATTCGACCGCTATCTGGCCTGGGTTGGGGGCATGTTGGTGGGGGATTTCGGCATTTCCTACACCTACCGCGTCCCAGTGAGTGAGCTGATATTGGATCGGCTCTGGGTGTCGCTGCCCTTGGCCGCTTATGCCCTGGCCTTATCCACCCTGATCGCGCTGCCCATCGGCATCATCGCCGCCGCGACACGTGGTACGGCAACCGATTACGGGATCATGGGCGCCACGCAGCTTGGCATCGCGGTACCGAATTTCTGGTTTGCGATGCTGCTGGTCCTGCTGTTTGCGGTCACGTTGCGCTGGTTTTCAGCGGGCGGTTTTCCGGGCTGGGATGATCCGGGCGCTGCGATCAAAGCGCTGACGCTGCCGGCCGTCGCCTTGGCGCTGCCGCAGGCCTCGATCCTGGCGCGGGTGATGCGCTCGGCCCTTTTGGAAACCTTGAACCAGGATTACATCCGCACCGCCCGAGCCAAGGGATTGTCTCGACGTCAGGCGGTGCTGCGCCACGGTGTGCGAAATGCGTTGATCCCGGTGCTGACGATCATCGGGTTGCAGTTCTCCTTTTTGCTGGCGGGCGGCATCATTATTGAAAACGTATTCTTCCTGCCGGGCCTTGGGCGGCTGATTTTCCAAGGCATCACACAGCGCGATCTGATCGTGGTGGAATCGGTCACGATGCTTTTGGTGTTCGCGGTTATCCTGGTCACCTTCTTGGTGGATGTGGCCTATGCGATTGTCGATCCCAGGTTGCGCCGATCATGAAACGCCTGCCCCCCGCCCTTTGGATCGGTGCCGCGATCAGCCTGGTGTTTCTGGCCATCGCGTTGATCAGCCTGGTTTGGACGCCGCATGATGTCGAAACGCTCAGCATCTCTGACCGGCTACAACCGGCCTCGGCCAGCTATCTGTTGGGGACCGACCAATTTGGGCGCGATATGCTGTCAATGCTGATGGTGGGCAGCCAAACCTCGATCGCGGTGGCGATCATCGCGGTCGGGATTGGCGTGGGCATCGGCGTGCCGCTGGGGCTCGCCGCCGCCGCGTCGCGCGGAAGCTTGCTGGACGAAGTGATCATGCGCGGCAATGACCTGATCTTTGCCTTCCCCTCGCTGGTTATCGCCATCCTAATCACTGCGCGCTACGGGCCATCGGCCACCAACGCGATCCTTGCCATCGGGATTTTCAACATCCCCGTCTTTGCCCGTGTCGCGCGTGGCGGGGCGCTGTCGCTATGGACCTTGGATTACATCCTGGCCGCCCGGACGGCGGGCAAGGGCGCGACGCGGATCAGCCTCGAACATATCCTGCCCAATATTCTGAACCTGCTGATCGTGCAGGCCACGATCCAGTTTTCCCTGGGCATCCTGGCCGAAGCAGCTCTGAGCTATGTGGGCCTGGGCGTTCAGCCACCCACGCCATCCTGGGGCCGTATGTTGGCCGAGGCGCAAACGATGATCTACACGCACCCGATGCTGGCCGTGCTGCCGGGCCTGGCGATTGTGCTGATGGTGCTGGGGCTGAACCTGATGGGTGACGGCTTGCGCGATGCGCTCGACCCAAGGCTAAGGCGGGCGCGCACATGATCGAGATTGAGGCGCTGAACCTGTCGATCCACGGCACAGACATCTTGCAAGATGTGTCGCTGTCGATTGATGAAGGTGAGATTTTCGGGCTGGTGGGCGAAAGCGGATCGGGCAAGTCCATGACTGCGCTGGCGCTGATGGGCCTCTTGCCGCAAGGCGCGCGGTCCTCGGGGCGCTTGGCTTTGGACGACACCGACCTTGGTGAGCTGACCGAGCAAGAGCTATGCGATGTACGCGGCAATGACATCAGCATGATCTTCCAAGAGCCGATGACCGCCCTGAACCCGGTGCAGACCATTGGCGATCAGGTGGCCGAAACCCTGACCATCCATGGCAAAGCCAGCCGCGCCGAGGCGTTAGAGATCGCGCGCGACCGGCTGGATCGCGTGGGCCTGTCCCATATCGGTATGGATCGCTATCCGCATGAGTTATCGGGGGGGCAACGGCAGCGGGTCTGCATCGCCTCGGCCATTGCGTTGCATCCACGCCTGCTGATCGCCGATGAACCGACAACCGCGTTGGATGTGACCACGCAGGCGCAAATCCTCGACCTTCTGAAAGAGCTGGTCGCCGAAGAAAACATGTCACTTCTGCTGATCACCCATGATTTGGCGGTGGTCTCGGACATGGCGGCGCGGATCGCTGTGATGCAGACCGGGCGGATTGTCGAACAGGGCAACACGCAGCAGGTTCTGACCCAGCAACGCCACCCCTATACCCGGGCGCTTTTCGCGGCGTCGTCCCACCAACCGGATCGGGCAGATACGCCCACCGATGAGGTGCTTTTGGATTTGAGAGAGGTGCGCCGCAGCTATCCCGGCGCGCGGGCGGGCCTGTTTCGCCGTGGCGCGCCGCTGGTGGCGGTTGATGGCGTCAGCTTTCAACTGCGCAGCGGCGAAAGCGTTGGGCTGGTCGGCGAAAGCGGCTGCGGAAAATCGACCCTGGCCCGCGCTATTTTGGGGCTGGAGCCGGTGCAATCGGGCGAGATTAAAGCCTTTGGGCAGGCCGTTGGGCCCGATTTCCCCGACGCCCTGCGCGCGGGCATTCAGGTCGTGTTCCAAGACCCCTATGGCAGCTTCAATCCGCGCTGGCGGGTCGAACGCTTGGTGGCGGAACCCTTTCACCTGATGCCGACCCCACCGCAGGGGCAGAAACGGCGCGACCGCGTGGCCGAAGCGCTTGAAGCGGTACATCTGTCACCCAGCGATATGGACAAATACCCGCATGAGTTTTCTGGCGGGCAGCGCCAACGCATCGCCATCGCCCGCGCCTTGATCACACGGCCCGATATCATTGTCTTGGACGAGGCGGTCTCGGCCCTGGATGTGTCGGTGCGCGCCCGCATTTTGGACCTGCTCAGTGAGTTGCAAGCCAGCTTCGCGCTGTCCTATCTGTTTATTAGCCATGACCTTTCGGTGGTGCGCACAATCACCGACCGGGTGCTGGTGATGCGCAAGGGTCGGATCGTCGAACAGGGCGAAACCGAACGCGTTTTCTCCGCGCCTGAACACCCGTACACCCAATCCCTGCTGGCCGCCGCACCGACGCTGGATATCGCGTCATGAGCCTGTTGCATGTGTCGATCAAAGCTACCGACCCGCATGGCGCTGCCACCACGCTCGCCCGGATTTTGGGGGGTGAGGCGTTTCCATTCCCACCCTGCCCCGGCGCTTGGATCGCCTTTGCTGCCGCCGACGATGGCAGCGCGATTGAGGTCTATCCCGAAACCGCCCTGATTGAAGCTGGGCCAGCCACCGTGGCCTTTACCACGGGCCCGCGCGATGATGGGGCAAGCTTTGCCCATGCTGCCATTGCATCGCCGCTTAGCGCTGCCGAAATTTGTGCGATTGGCGCGCAGGCCGAATGGTCCGCCCGTATCTGTGACCGTGGCCCCTTTTCCTGTGTCGAACTGTGGATTGACGGGCGAATTCTGATCGAGGTTCTGGACCCCGCCATGCAAGCAGCCTATCGCACGGGCATGACGGCTGCGAACTGGCGCGGCATGTTTGGATTTGACGCTTAAGGAGGATGGCGCATGACACCCTGGTTCGACACCACGCAGGTATTCATTGGTGGGCAGTGGCAGGCACCAGCCTCGGGCCAGACCTTGCCGCTGATCGACCCGTCAAGCGGTGCGCCCATATGCGAGATCGCGCGCGGCGGGGCTGAGGATATCGATGCCGCCGTCCGGGCCGCCCACACCGCCCTGGACGGGCCGTGGGGCAAGATGGTTGCCTTTGAACGCGGGCGCATTCTGGCGCGGCTCGGCGCGCTGGTTTTGGAGCACGCCGATCAATTGGCCGAAATGGAAGCCACCGATGTTGGCAAACCCCTGACCCAAGCGCGCAGCGATGTAACCGCCCTGGCGCGGTATTGCGAGTTTTACGGCGGGGCGGCGGACAAGCTGATGGGCGAAACCATTCCGTTCCAGGATGGTTTCACCGTTTACACCCTGCGCGAACCCCATGGGGTGACGGGGCATATCGTGCCTTGGAATTACCCGATGCAGATCATTGGCCGGTCGATTGGCGCGGCTTTGGCGATGGGCAATGCTTGTGTCCTGAAGCCGGCGGAGGAGGCCTGTTTGACCGCGCTTGCCTTTGCCGATCTGGCGCGCCAGGCCGGGCTGCCCGACGGGGCGCTGAATGTGGTGCCCGGCTTGGGGGCCGAGGCGGGCGCGGCGCTGACGGCGCATGCGGGCGTGCATCACCTGTCCTTCACCGGCTCGGTGCGCACCGGTCGCTTGGTGCAGGCGGCAGCGGCGCAAAACACGGTGCCCGTGACCTTGGAACTGGGGGGCAAATCCCCCCAGGTGGTCTTTGCGGATGCAGATCTGGACGCGGCCCTGCCCTTCCTCGTCAATGCGGGCATTCAGAATGCCGGGCAAACCTGTTCGGCCTCCTCCCGCATCCTGGTGGAGCGCCCGATTTATGAGGAGGTCTGCAACCGCATGGCCGCCGCTTATCGGGCGCTGAAAGTGGGCGCAGCGCTGGATGATCTGAATGTCGGCCCGCTGATTTCAGCGCGCCAGAAAGAGATTGTCGAAACCTATCTGAAAAAGGCCCCCAAAGGCGCGATCATTGCCGAGGGAGAGGTGACCAATATCGCCTCGGGCGGGCATTACGTGCGGCCCACGCTGATCGCAGGCTTGGGCCCCGACCATGTGCTATCGCAGGAGGAAATCTTTGGCCCGGTCCAGGTGATCATCCCCTTTGATGGAGAAGATGAGGCCGTCGAGATCGCCAATGGCACGGTTTACGGGCTGGTTGCCTCGGTCTGGTCGTCAAATGGTGGTCGGCAAATGCGGTTGGCAAAGCGTCTGCGCGCGGGCCAAGTCTTCGTGAACAATTACGGCGCAGCGGGCGGGGTTGAACTGCCCTTTGGTGGCACCGGCCAATCGGGCCATGGCCGCGAAAAGGGGATCGAGGCGCTTTATGCCTTTTCCAGCCTGAAAACGGTGGCGGCCTATCACGGGTAATGCCCGTGGACAGGCCCCAGCCGCGCCCGATAGGCTGAACACGTCACCATTGCGAGGGGTTCTATGGCCCAGTTGGGCAAAGTGTTGGTTTTCTTTCTGCTTTTGCTCGGCGCTTGTGGCGCGGCGGCACTGTTTGGTGCGTTGCATAACCAGGTCAGCTACACGGTCGGGTCTGCCTATTTCACCGGCATCAAGTTCCCGCAATTCGGCATCTCGGAAAGCATCCCAGCACGTCTTGGGGCCGCCTGGGTCGGGGTGCAGGCCAGTTGGTGGATGGGTTTTTTTGTCGGGCTTCCCGCTTTTTTGCTGGGGCTTTTCACCGTTCCGCAGCCGCGCACCTATTTCGCCGCTGGGTTAGGGGCAGTTTTGCTGGTTCTGGTGTTCTCGACGCTCGCCGCTTTGGCCGGGCTGGTGGGGGGCATCGTGGCGGATCAGACTAGGGTGATGGACAGCTATCTGACGATCCCCGCCGGTTTGGATCGCAGCGAATTTCTGCGCGCGGCCTTCATGCATGACGCCAGCTATCTGGGTGGCGCGCTGGGGGCTTTGATCGCGCTTTTGCCGATGCGGCGGGCGCGACGGATCGATTTGGAGGCGCGGCGGGTGCAAACACGGGTCGAAGGGCAAGAGGCACATCATGCGACTTGAGGGGAAATACGCCATCGTCACCGGTGGCGGGTCGGGCTTTGGCGCCGGGATCGCGCGGGTCTTCGCACGTGAGGGTGCGACGGTCATGGTGGCCGATATCAACGGCGACGCGGCCCAGGCCATCGCCGAGGAGGTTGGCGGCATCGCCCAAGTGGTGGATGTGGCTCAGGGGGCCTCCGTCGCGGCGATGGCCAAGGCCGCTTTGGCGGCTTGGGGGCGGATCGACATTCTGGTGAACAATGCTGGCATCACCCATTTGCCCATGCCGCTGGAAGACGTGAGTGAGGAGGAGTTTGACCGGGTTTTGGCGGTGAATGCCAAATCAGTTTATCTGACCGCGCGTGAGATCGTGCCCCATATGAAAGCGGCAGGCACGGGTGCGATTTTGAACGTCGCCTCCACCGCCGGGCTTAGCCCGCGGCCCCGGCTGAATTGGTACAATGCCTCCAAAGGTTGGATGATCACCGCCACCAAAACCATGGCGGTTGAGCTGGCACCGAATGGGGTTCGGGTGAACGCTTTGGCCCCGGTGGCCGGGGAAACGCCGCTGCTGGCCAGCTTCATGGGGGAAGACACGCCCGAGATCCGCACGAAGTTTCTGGCCACCATCCCGATTGGCCGCTTCAGTCAGCCCGAGGATATGGGTGAAGCCGCCGCGTTCCTATGCTCAGACGCGGCATCGATGGTCACGGGGGTTGTGATGGAAGTCGACGGGGGGCGCTGCATTTGACCGACGCGATCAATCTGGCGGAAAAGCTGTCGCAGTTTTCCGAGCATTGGAGCCCAAAGATTGTGGGCGGGTTCAACGGCCATGACCTATTGGTCGTGAAGGTAGAAGGGGAGTTTGTCTGGCATTCCCACCCCGAGACCGACGATTTCTTCATGGTCCTGAAGGGCGAGATCGATATCGAGCTGCGCGATCGGGTCGTGACTCTGCATGAAGGGGAGGTGTTTGTGGTCCCCGCCGGGGTCGAACACCGCCCCGTCGCCCGGGCCGAGGCGCATTTGCTGGTGATCGAGCCGGCGGGCACGCCCAACACCGGCGATCCCGACACCGCCGCGGTTAAGGATCAGATATGACCGGCTTCACCCGGCATAACCTGCCCGCCGATATCGCGGTGTTTAGCGGAGCTTTCGCCAGCCAGCCCCTGGTCTTTGCGCATCTTTTGGATACCTGCTCAGCCCTGGATTTGGGCCATGTGGAGGTCATCCAATCCAGCGACCCGGCGCGGCGGCTTTCGGGGCATTTTGATGCGGCGACGGCGCAATCCATCCTTGCAGCGGCGGATGCTGATACAACCCTTGTTTTGATCTTGCCCGCTGCGTTCGACGGGTTGGAATGCCCGTTTCCCGGAAGTGCGCGATTACGCCCGCTGGGGGTGTTTCGTGGCACGATCCCACATCTGACCGCCGAACAGGTGACACCATGATCGAACCAGGCCCCAGGAACGCGATCACCGATGTGGCCGGGCTGCGCGTGGGCAATGCGCAGGACGAGGGTATCAAAACCGGCACCACGGTTTTGGTCGGCGAGCGCCCCTTCACTGCCGCCGTGCATGTGATGGGCGGTGCGCCCGGTACGCGGGAAACCGACCTTTTGGCCCCGGACAAAACCGTGCAGGAGGCGGATGCGCTGGTCCTATCCGGCGGGTCGGCCTTTGGGCTGGATGCCGCCTCGGGCGTGGCCGACGGGCTGCGCGCCCAGGGGCGCGGTTTTGCGGTGGGCGATCAGGTGGTGCCGATTGTGCCGGGTGCGATCCTGTTCGATCTGATCAATGGCGGGGACAAGGCTTGGGACGCTAACCCCTATAAGGCGCTGGGCGCGGCGGCCTTGATGGCAGCCTCGGATGACGTCGCCCTGGGGTCCGTTGGGGCGGGCACCGGCGCGCTGATTGCCGACCTGAAAGGCGGGCTTGGCACCGCCTCGGCCAAAGTCGGCAAGTTCACGGTGGGCGCATTGGTGGCGGTGAATGCCCTGGGCCGCGTTACCGTCGGAGAGAGCCCGCATTTCTGGGCCGCACCATTCGAGATCGGGGGCGAGTTTGGCAGCCACGGCCCCGCGCCCAGCTTCGACCCCTCAGCCCCTCCGGCGGTGAAAGGCGGTGACGCGCAGAACACCACCATCGCGATTGTCGCAACCGATGCCGCCCTAAGCCAGGCCCAGGCCACGCGCATGGCCGTGGCCGCCCATGACGGCATGGCCCGCGCGATCTATCCCTCGCACACGCCGATGGATGGCGATTTGGTCTTCGCGGCGGCCACGGGGGATATCGCCCTGACCGACCCGGTGGGCGAACCTCTGATGCTGGGCCATGTGGCCGCGCTCTGCCTGGCCCGCGCCATTGCGCGCGGCGTCTATAAGGCAAGCGCGCGGCCCGGTGATCTGATGCCTTGTTATCGGGATCGGTTCGCCTGACCTCCGGAATTCCCGCGTTGTGGGAATGGCTTAGCAAGCCTAGGCTGCGCTCGACCATTATTTGGAGGTGTTTCATGACCAAAAGGTTTTCCTGGCCGCTTTTCCATTGATCGCAGGCGCGCAGCCGATTGCAGCACCGACGCCAAATGTGGCCCTGCCCGCACCGGCGAACCTGATCCTGATCCAAGACGACAAAGAAGAGGCACGCGCCGCGCTCGAGGCCTATCTGCCCGAGCCGATGGAGGGCTGGACCCGCGAAATCGTCGCCGATGTCGATGCCAGCCAGGTGCCAATGCTGGGCGACGGCTATGTGGCCCAGGCCGAGTATCGCGGGCCCAATGGCACCGTCAGCCTGGCCATGGTGGTCGACGCGCCGATGGTGGCGCAGATGGTGCCCATGTTCGGCAATGCCGCGATGATGGCGATGCTGGGTGAGGTGATCGAGATCGACGGACGCAGTTTCATCAAAACCGAAACCAACGATATCGTGGCCCTGATCGACGGACGCATCCTACTGAACGCCAGCGGCAACGCCATCAACCAAGACGATGTGATCGCCTATATCGAGGGCATCGATTTTGAGGGCTTGGAAAGCTTCAACCGCTGAGCGCTTCCAACGAAAAAGCCCCGCTTTCTGCAAGCGGGGCTTTCTGCAATCCTGGGTAGCCGCAGCTTAGTGCAGCTGGCGTTCAACCTCACCAATGGCTTGGTCGATCAGCTTATTCGCATCAGCGGCGGCCATGGTCTTGCCAATCGCGGCGGCTGCAGCAGCAACGGCAACCTCGACCGCTTGATCACGCACGGCGCGCAAGGCTTTGTCTTCGGCGCTGGCGATCTGGTCTTCAGCGGCTTGCAGACGGCGGGCGATGGATTTCTCCAGATCGACCTTGGCCTGTTCGGCGGCAGCTTCGGCATCAGCCTTGGCAGCGGCGACAATGCGCTGCGACTGATCGGCCACTTCACGTTGCTTGCGTTCGTAAGACGCCAAAAGCGTCTGCGCCTCTTCGCGCAGGGCACGGGCCTCATCCAGCTCGGATTTGATACCAGCGGCGCGCTGATCCAACATCCCGCCCAGCATGGATGGCACGTTGAAGTAGAAGATGATCGCCAAGAACAGCAGGAAGCCGATCAGCACCACATAGTCGGTGTTGAAGAGCGAGGTGAAATCATAGCCCGGCGCATAGCCATCTTCCGCGCCATAGGCAGGAAAGGCGACGACGGTCAGGGCGGGCAAGAGCAGTTTTTTCATCATCTTACCCTTTCACCCGATCCGCGACGGCGGAGGCCAGCGCGTCAGCATCCACTGATTGACCCGGCGCGACCGCGGCAACGATATCGCCCGCCACATCTTGGGCCACCTGTTGCACGCTTTCCATGGCACCGGCCTGAATCTCGGCAATGCGCGCCTCGCTTTCCGAAGCTTTCGCTGCGATCTCGGCATCAGCTTTGGCGATGGCGTCATTCAACTCGGCCTGGATCTCGGCGCGGGCTTCATCGGCAATCTTGTGAGCTTCCGTGCGGGCGTCAGCCAGCGCTTTGTTATACGCCTCTTCCGCCTCGACGGCTTGGCGCTTCAAATCCTCGGCCGCGGCCAGATCATTGGTCAGCGTCCCCTGACGCTCGGCCAAGACGGCAGCAATACGCGGCAGTGCCACGCGGCTAAGGATGAAATAAATCGCGAGCAGCGTGACGATCAGCCAGAAAATCTGGTTGGGAAACGTCGCGAAGTCGAGTTGCGGCATCCCCGGCCCTGCGCCATGCGCGGCGTCGGCGGCACCGTGGGCTGCATCGGCAGCGCTGTGGGCGTCTTCTGCCATTCTGTCCTCCTGGAACCGGGATTACACCGAGACCCGCGATGATCGCGAGCCTCGGACGTAAGGATGGTCGTGTGAGGCTCGGCTTAGACGGCGAACATCAGCAGCAGAGCCACGAGGAAGGCGAAGATGCCCAGGGCTTCTGCAAAGGCGATGCCGATGAAGAGCGTCGCGGTCTGGCCAGCGGCGGCCGAGGGGTTGCGCAGGGCGCCTGCCAGGAAGTTACCGGCAACGTGGCCCACACCGATGGCTGCGGCACCCGAGCCGATGGCTGCAAGACCGGCACCGATGAACTGGCCCATTTCTGCGATATTGCCTTCCATTGTCTTATCTCCTTACGTTGGAAGCCTTGAAAACTTGGGTGAGGGGCGCTGGATCGCGCCACGCCTCAGTGATGCGGGTGAAGCGCGTCTTTCAGATAGACGCAGGTCAGGATGGTGAAGACGTAGGCCTGGATGGCCGACACCAGCACCTCAAGCCCGTAAATCGCCATGACCCCGATGATCGGCGCGATGCCAGCCAGCCCCATAGCGCCCGCGAAGCCCGCGAACACTTTCAGAACCGCGTGGCCTGCCATCAGGTTGCCCGCCAAACGAATGGAGTGGCTGACCGGGCGCACGAAATACGAGATGATCTCAATCACAGCCAGTACCGGACGCAACACCAGCGGTGCCGAGGAGACCCAGAAGAGGCTCAGGAATCCGGCCCCGTTCTTGATGAAACCCAGTGCCGTCACGGTGATGAAAACCGCGCCTGCCAGGATCGCGGTCACCGCGATATGCGAGGTGGTCGTGAAACTCATCGGGATCAGCCCGAGGAAGTTTGCGAATAGAATGAACAGGAAGACCGTGAAGATATAGGGGAAGTAAGGCACAGCATCTTTGCCAGCCACATCTTCGACCATCTTATGCACAAAGCCATAGGCCAGCTCCGCCATCGACTGGCCCCGGCTTGGCACCACGGCGCGGCCTTTGGTGCCCATCACCATCAACGCGGTGATCGCGGCAATGGCCAGTGCCATCCACAGGGTCACGTTGGTGGGGGTGTACCAATGCACCGGCCCGTCGCCAAAAAGCGGTTTCACTTCGAACTGGTCCATCGGGTGGATCGACAGGCCACCTTCGTAGCTGTCGGTCACGCCCAGGATGAACAGGACGGCTGCGATTGCGATCAGGACATAAGCGACGACGCGCCCGCCGCCTGATTTGCCGGTTTCGGAGCTATTGGTGCTTTCCGTCGCCACGTCCGCGTCCCCTCTATTCTTCATCCTCTGCGGCCCGCGCCGCTTCGATCGTTTTGCGCTGAACCTCGTTCGCCGACCGGATCATGGTTTTGACCCCAGCCACAAAGCCCAACAAAGTGAACACAACCATCAACCAAGGCTGTGTTCCGAACAGGGCATCGAGCCCATATCCGATGCCAAACCCGATACCCAGGCCGGCCACTAATTCCACCACCATCCGCCAGGCCAGCTGCGCCTGAGAATAATGCTCTTCCATATGGGCTTTGTCGGGCTCTTGCGCCGACTTGGCCGCCGCGATCCGCGCCTCCAGAGCCTTCAGTCGCTCGGTATTGGATGGCTCGGACATGGTGGCGACACCCCTTTCGGAAGTCCCGCGGACGCTATGCCGGGACCAGGGCGGAGTCAACGCGGTCAAGGTCACGGTGTCAGCGCGGCAACCCATTGAAATTTATATGTCTTCCTAGGGTGCGACAAACGCAACTTTCGCCGACCCTCCGAAGACCGCCGAAATTCAATATTCAACCATTTGGTTGACGATTGCCCCGCCCCATGCGCCTATCGCGCCGATGCCCAAGGATCTCGACATCGTATTTGCCGCTCTGGCCGACCCCACCCGCCGGGCCATTTTGACCATGTTGCTCGAAGACGATATGGCCGTGACAGATGTGGCCGACCCGTTCGAGATGTCGCTGGCCGCAATCTCAAAACACCTGACGATCCTGGCCAATGCAGGCCTGATCGCGCAGGAAAAACGCGGGCGGGTGAAATGGTGCAAGTTAGAGCCAGACGCGCTCAAAGCCGCCTCGGTCTGGATGCAGGGTTTTGGCCAGTTCGAACCGGTGAACCTCGACGCCTTTGAGCGCTTCCTGGAAACCGAACTCGGGGAGGAGCCCTAGCTCAGAAACGAGAAGGCAACCGGCACAACAGCGCCCCTCCCCCTTCTCTGTTTCCAAAATATCCCGGGGGGTCCGGGGGGCAGAGCCCCCCGCGGGTCGGCGCCGAAGGCGACGAACCGCAAGAACCGTCGGCTCAGTCCGATGCCAGCGTCTTAAGATACCCGCGAATGGCCTTGGTCGCCGAGCGGTAATGGCTCGGCCCCGACGCTTCGGCGAACCGTCCCGTGCTCCATTTGCCATTGCCGCCCGGCATCGGGCCGCCATAAAGCTCGGCCTCGCTGGCGGCTTTGATCCAATCGAGCAGGCGGGCATGGCCTTGCGCCAGCCCGTCCGTCGCCTCGGCCCAGCTCAGATCGGCGTAAAGCGTCCTTAACCCCGCGTTATAGGGTTTCAACTGGTTCCATTTTACCCCGTGATCGGGCATTTGCGCCGCCTCCCCCTCCGCCAGCCACTGGAAGAACAAACCGATCCAATGGGTGCGATGGGTGACGATATCCTTGATCGAACTGCCGTCTTCCACTTTGACCGATGCCAGATCGGCAGGGACGGTTGCCAGTAGCTTTTCTAGCTTGGCCCAGTCTTTTTCGGTGACAGAAATCAGGTCGGATTTGGTGGTGGCAGCAGGCATGATCATTACTCCAAGAACACGAAAGTCAGGATGCCATGACCAGGGCGCAAAAACCTTGACGTGGCTCAATCTTTCAAAAGCAAAATCAGCGCCACGATGGTCAAACCAATGCCCACCAACACCAGGCCGGGCGGCACGGGTTGGCCCAGCGCGATCTCCCAAACCAGAACCCAGCTGGGCGTCAGATAGGTATAAGCCATAACTTTGGAGGCCGGCAGCCGCATCGCCGCCACCTGAACCAAAAACACCGTCCAGGCCGAAGCCATGACCGCGACATAAAAGATCGTGACCCAGACCAAAGGGCGCAAGGCCAGCCAATCGGTTGCCCATATGTCGGACCAACCCCAGATCAACAGCACCAGCGCGCAGGCGCAAAGCGTGTAAAAGCTGAAAATCAGCGCCGGCTCACCTCGGTTGAACAGTTTGAACCCAGGCGTATAGGCGGCATGGGCAAAGCAGCCCCAAAAAAAGATCGCCTCCCCCACCCCAATCTCAAACGCCAGAAACGCGCTGAGATCGGCGCGGAAGATCACCCAAAGTGCCCCAACCGCGCCGATGGCCAAGGCCAGCGCGATGCGCGGTGTCAGAACCTGGCGAAGCATCAGATACCCGAAACCAGCGCTCATCAGCGGGGTCAGGGTGAAGACGGCCGAGGCTGAAACGGGCTCAGCCGTTTTCAGCCCTTCAAACATCAACACCAGATAAATCGCGAAAAGCCCGCCCAGGATCAGATAGCGCCAGGGCGCCTTGGCCGCCCCTTTTGGCAGCCCGCCGCGCAACATCACAACCGCGCCCACCACCGCAACGGCGATGATAAAGCGCACCGCGTTCAGCGCGGTTGGGGCGATATCATTGGCAACCTGACCGCCTAAAGAAAAAGAGCCTGCCACCAGCGCCGAAAAAGCCAGCATCGCCAAATGGCCGACGCGCGCCTCGGGTGTGGGCCAGCTTATCGAACGGGCCAGAATTTCACCTCTTCCTTGAGGTGGCGGACAAAGGTCTGCACCTTGGCTGTGCGGTGCAGGTCCATATGGGTCACAAGCCAGATTTTGGCCGACCAATCCTCCAGCGGGGGCAACATCTCGACCAGATCATCGGTGCGATCCTGATCCCAATCAGCAACAAAGCCGATGCCGATGCCCGCATGCACCGCTTCTTTCGCGGCGACCATGTCGGATACGCGGAAATAGATCGAGGTATTGGGGACGTTTTCATTGAGCCAGCGGAAATAGGGCGCGCGGGGGGTTTCTTCGGTCGCGCCAATAAACCGATGCGCGGCAACGTTTTCGCCCGTCAATGGTCCAAACCGGTCGAAATAGGATTGGCTGGCGACAAGCCGTAGGGTTTGATTGAAAAAGGGCTGCACAATATTGTCGGGCTGATCTGGCAGTTTCCCCGCACGGATGGCCACATGGGCCTCGCCATATTCCAGGCGGAAAAGCCGTGTATCGCTGATCAGGCGTACACGCAGATCGGGGTGGCGTTCCTGAAACTCGGCAATTGTGGGCACCAAAAGCGGGCTTAGCGCACCGATTGAGGTAACGATCAACTCGCCCGTCACCTCATCACCGCGGCCTTTGATCCGTCCGGCCAATTGGGTGAATTGGTCATCGGCCGCCCCCGCGATCTTAAGCAGGTCTTGGCCCGCTTCGGTGGCGGTATATCCGCGCGCATGGCGTTGGAAGAGTTTCGCGCCCAAGCGCCCCTCTAGCGCATCGATATGGCGGATCACCGTTGCATGGTGCACGCCCAAAACCTCCGCCGCGCCCGAGACCGTTCCCATCCGCGCCACCTGATAGGCGGTCCGGATTTCATCCCAATTGTCCATCCCTCACCTGTGCATTTGAACACACTTCCCTTGCATTTGGGCAGATTGCGTTTGTTTTCGCAAGGATCAAATCTTTACCCACGACGAAAACACACGCCTCAACAAGGACCCGACCCATGACCCATACGATCCTGCGCATCGACGCATCTGCCCGCCGCGACGGCTCGGTCTCGCGCGATTTGGCCGATAAAATCATCGCCCGTTTCGGCGAAGACACCCAAGTGACCACCCGCGACCTAGCCCTTGGCCTGCCGCTGATCGACGAAGAATGGGTGGGCGCCAACTTCACTCCCGCCGATGATCGCAGCGACGCGCAAAAGGCGAAACTGGCCCTTTCGGATGAGTTGGTGGCCGAAGTCAAAGCCGCCGACACCTTGGTAATCGGCCTGCCGATCTACAATTTCGGCGTGCCCGCCGCATTGAAAGCCTGGGTTGACCAAGTTGCCCGCGCTGGCGTCACCTTCAAATACAGCGAATACGGCCCCAAAGGCCTGTTGGAGGGCAAACGGGCGATTGTCGCTGTCGCCTCCGGCGGGACCGAGGCGGGATCGGATATCGACTTTGCCACCGGATATATCCGCCATGTGCTGGCCTTTATCGGCATCACAAATGTGGATTTTGTCACCGCCGATCGGCTGATGATCGACGCCGAAGCGACGCTGAAATCGGCCAATGATCAGGTCGAAAACCTGGCCGTTGCGGCCTAATCCCCCAAAACGCGGAGATCGAAGATGAGCAAGGTAAGCACATACGGCTATTGGATCATCAAAGGCCTGCTGACCCTGGCCTTTGTTGCGGCTGGCACCGCAAAGCTCCTGGGCGCTGAAATGATGGTCATGACCTTCGAAGCCATCGGCTGGGGCCAATGGTTCCGCTATGTCACGGGCGGGATCGAAGTGGGCGCCGCGGCGCTCCTCTGGGTGCCCGGGCGCGCCGCTTTTGGGGCCGCTCTATTGGTGGCCACGATGATCGGGGCCGTGATTGCGCATCTTGTGGTGCTTGGCCCATCCGCTCTGCCCGCGCTCGCCCTGGGCGTTTTGGCGGCGGTCATCCTTTATTGGCACCGCGACCAGATCCGCGCGGCCTGACCTTTCAGCCAATCACGGTTTGCCCCCGCCCCGTCGCGCCAATAGGTGCGGCGGGGCTTTCACGTGAACAGCGCAGCGTTGCGTTGTCGTGCAAGCGTGCTAGCCTGCTTGGATGCGACCGATCCCGACCCTGCTAGCCTTTGCCCTGTTTCTGCTGCCCGGAAGCCTTTGGGCACAGACCTGCACGCTGACCTTCACCATAGAGGTCACCCAAGGCGTGGGCACGATCCGCCCCGGAACAGAATTGACCGGGATGGCCAGCTACACCACCCAAGGCCAAAGCTTCCGGCAGGAAGGCGGATCAACGGCGCATCTGGCCTCGGGTGAGATGCAATTGGGTGACAGCATTCGCGGCCCGATCTGGACGCTGATCACCACCTCGCGCGGGAATGCCGCCGATTTGGTGGGGGTCTATGCCCATCATGTCCAAGGCCTCAGCTTCGCGGGGGTCGATTTTGTCGGCCCCATGGCCCTGACCCTGTTTGGAGAGGCCGGGTCGCGCCCCAACAACGATCCGCCGACCACGCAAGACGAATGGGACAGTATGGACCTGCGCCGCGCGTTTTCGCTACATGCCCAAGGGGCGGATATGCTGGCGGGGGATGTTACCGCGCTGACCGTGGAATGCGTTTGAACGCGGACCCGCAAAAAACCCTATGACGCAAAGGGCACCAAGGGCGGCATAAACCCTCCGTTTCGCTTGACTCTGCCCCGCCCGCGCGCGTATGCGCGGCGCAACATACCCGGACAGCGCCAGCTTTCCGGTCCTGGATCGGCTTCAGGATCGCCCCCCGTCAGCGAGGTTTCGCCCACGGGGGCAATTCGCGTTTTGCCAATCCGCGACCGTCGCAGGGCTTGGTGCCGGACGGGTGCCCCCTTACCTTCAGGGGGATCGGAACTGACGAAAGGGGCTTGGCCCATGTTTGAAAATCTGTCCGAGCGGCTGTCTGGCGTTTTTGACCGGCTCACCAAACAAGGTGCGCTAAGCGAAGATGACGTCAGAACCGCCATGCGCGAAGTGCGCGTTGCCTTGCTAGAGGCCGACGTATCGCTGCCGGTCGCGCGCAGTTTCATCAAAGCGGTCGAGAAAAAGGCCACGGGTGCGGCGGTAACCAAATCGGTCACGCCCGGCCAGCAGGTGATCAAGATCGTCCATGACGAGCTGGTGCATGTGCTGACCGGTGACGAAGACCCCGGCGTTCTGAAGATCGACAACCCGCCTGCGCCGATCCTGATGGTGGGTTTGCAAGGCTCGGGTAAGACGACCACCACCGCGAAGCTGGCCAAACGGCTGAGTGAGCGGGACGGCAAGAAGGTCTTGATGGCCTCGCTCGACACCAACCGCCCGGCGGCGATGGAGCAATTGGCGATCCTGGGCACGCAGATTGGCGTAGACACTTTGCCGATTGTGAAAGGCGAAGACCCGGTTGCGATTGCCAAGCGTGCCAAAACCCAGGCCAGCTTGGGTGGCTATGACGTCTACATGCTGGATACCGCGGGCCGCCTGCATATCGATCAGGAGTTGATCGCCCAGGCTGCCGCCGTGCGTGACGTGGCGCAGCCGCGCGAGACACTGCTAGTGGTCGATGGTCTGACCGGTCAGGACGCGGTGAATGTCGCGCAAGAATTTGACGACAAGATCGGTGTGACTGGCGTCTGTCTGACACGGATGGATGGGGACGGGCGCGGCGGTGCGGCCCTGTCGATGCGCGCGATCACCGGCAAACCGATCCGCTTTGTCGGCCTCGGCGAAAAGATGGATGCGCTGGAAACCTTTGAACCCAGCCGCATCGCGGGCCGCATTCTGGGCATGGGTGACATCGTAGCGCTTGTCGAAAAGGCGCAAGAAACCCTGGAGGCCGAACAGGCCGAGCGCATGATGAAGCGCTTCCAGAAGGGCATGTTCAACATGAACGACCTGAAGGGCCAGCTGGAACAGATGATGAAGATGGGCGGTATGCAGGGCATGATGGGCATGATGCCCGGCATGGCCAAGATGCAGAAACAGCTGGATGATGCGGGCTTTGATGACACGGTGATCAAACGCCAGATCGCGCTGATCAACTCCATGACCAAGAAGGAACGTGCCAATCCCGGCCTGCTGCAAGCCAGCCGCAAGAAACGCATCGCCAAAGGTGCGGGCCAAGAGGTCAGCGATCTGAACAAGCTGCTGAAGATGCAGCGTCAGATGGCTGATGCGATGAAAAAGCTCGGCAAAATGGGCAAAAAGGGCATGATGCGCGGCGGTCTTGGCGCTCTGATGGACCGTGGCACGCCGGAGGCGCTGAAAGGTATGGACCCGGCCCAGATGGACCCACAGGCGCTCGAAGCCGCTGCGCGGCAAATGGGCCAGGGCGGCGGATTGCCCGGCCTGGGCGGGGGCGCCCTGCCCCCGGGCCTAAGCGGGTTTGGCAAGAAAAAGTGACCCAGACCACCTTTCATATCCCCACGCTTGAAACCGAGCGTTTGATCCTGCGTGCTCCAAAGCGCGCGGATTTTGAGGCATATGAACGGTTCATGGCCGCCCCCCGGTCCCATGCGAGCGACCCGACGCCGCGCAAATCCTGGCAATATTTCTCGGAAGAAGTTGTTGGCTGGTGCCTGGACGGGTTTGGCCATTGGATCATAGAAACACGGCCCGGCGCCGTGATAGGGGTGACCGGATTCAGCCAGCCAGCCTTTTACCCGGAACCCGAGATCGGCTGGGCCCTATATGACGGGTATGAAGGCCAGGGGTTTGCCACCGAAGCGGCCAGTGCGGCGCGTGATTGGGCGCGGGCACGGCTTTCGTCCTTGGTCAGCTATATCGCGCCGAAAAACGCAAAATCCATCGCCGTCGCCGAACGGCTTGGGGCAAAGCGCGATGATGACGCCACGCTGCCCGAGGGCACGGATGCCTCCAAATGCTTGGTCTATCGGCATTGGGGGCAGGCATGATCACCCGTCGTTGCACCCAAGCGCCCAAAGGCGCGGCTGCGGCGGCGGCCCAGAGCCATCGCGGGTCGATCCCCATGCTGGAGACCGAGCGGCTGCGCCTGCGCGCGCCGGTGGTCGAGGATTTGCCGCATTGGATCGCGCTGTTTGAATCACCCGAGGCCGTGCATTTGGGCGGACCCTTCGACGATCCCGCCTGCACCGCCTGGGAAGAGTTCACCTATTACACCGGCTGCTGGATGCTTTACGGCCATGGGCTTTGGAGCATCGAGCGCAAGGCGGATGGGCAGATGGTCGGCTTCGTCCATCTGGGCATCGAATGGGATGATTGGGAGCCCGAGCTTGGCTGGCATCTGATCCCCGAAGCGCGGGGTCACGGCTATGCGACCGAAGCCGCCCGTGCCGCGCGCGATTACGGGCTGACCCTGCTGGACACGTTCGTCAGCTACGTTGATCCGAATAACACCGCCTCGGCCCAGGTTGCCGGGCGCATCGGGGCCACGCGCGACACCGCGATGGAAGCCAAGATCGAAACCGCCGAGGGCGCGCCGACCCAGGTCTGGCGCCACGGGGGTGCAGCATGATCCGGTATCGTAAATGCGTCAAACCCACAGGGTTATCCACGGCAGATCTCGGCATTTGCTGCAGAAACACGATCCACTTGCAGGGTGGCCACCTATGACCGGCCTGACCCAAACCCCCATGCTGGAAACCGCGCGCCTGACCTTGCGCGTGCCGCAAGCCAACGATCTGGACGCGTTGGCCCCCTTTGTCATGTCCGACCGCGCCCGCTTCATCGGTGGCGGCGCGGACAAGGATATGGCTCATGCCTGGCGTGTGCTCGCGATCCTGACCGGGCATTGGGCGCTCAGGGGCTATGGCGTCTTTGTCTGCACCCGCAAGGATACCGGCGCCATTGTCGGATCGATGGGCCCTTGGTATCCCGTCAGCTGGCCCGAGCAAGAGCTGAGCTGGACGATTTGGGATGCCGAGGCCGAAGGCAAAGGTTTTGCCTTCGAGGGCATGACCCGCATCCGGCAATACTGCTACGATACGCTCGGCTGGGACGGCGCGGTCAGCTATATCGACCCCGCCAACACCCGGTCGATCACGCTTGCCGAACGACTGGGATGCGTGTTGGACCCCAGCGCGAATGGCCCGCATCCCGACGATAAGGTGTACCGGCACCCTGCCCCGGCAGAGGTGTTGCCATGACCGTACTGACCACAGGGCGCCTGTCCCTGCGCATGCCAACCCTGGACGATTGGCCGGCTTGCCGCGATTTCTATGGCTCCGAAGCCGCGCGCCCGTTGGGCGGCCCGCTAAACGAAAAAGATGCCTGGCGCGTCTTTTCTGGCGCGGCGGGGCATTGGACGCTCAAGGGCTATGGCTGGTTCACCGTCGAAGATACCAAGGGCGTGGTCGGCACCGTCGGCCTGCACCACCCTCCGGTTCACGCGGATATGGAAATCGGCTGGGTCACCTATGCCCCGGCCCAACGCCGCGGCTATGCGGTTGAGGCGGCAGAGGCGGTTCTGGCCTGGGGCCGCGCCAAACTCGGCGCAACCCGCATCGTCAGCTATATCGACCCCGACAATGCCGCCAGCCAGGCGGTTGCCCGCCGCCTTGGTGCCACCTGCGATGGCACCCGCGCCGCACATGACCCCGGCTGCGAGGTTTGGGTGCATGGGGAGGCGCAGCCATGATCCCGCCCCTGACCACAGAGCGATTGACCCTGCGCGCGCCCGCCCTGCGCGATTTCGAGGCTTATGCGGCCTTTCGCGCCTCGGACCGGGCCGCGTTTGTCGGCGGGCCCGAAACCCGTGAACGTGCCTGGCACGGCTTCACCGCCTTGGCGGGTCAGTGGCAGATCCGGGGCTATGGCCGCTGGATCATCGCCGACCGCAACACCGATCAGGCGTTGGGCACCACCGGCCTTTACCACCCCGAAGGCTGGCCCGGCTGCGAGCTGGCCTGGTCGCTGTTCGAAAACGGCGAAGGTCACGGCTATGCCTATGAGGCCGCCTTGGCCGCCCGCGCCTACGCCTATGACACGCTGGGCTGGCCCACGATCTTTAGCTGCGTCAATGCCGACAACACCCGCTCGGTCGCGTTGGCCAAACGCATGGGCTGCGTCTTCGAAGATACGTTCCAACACGACTGCTTCGGACCGCTCGATATCTGGCGTCACCCTTCGGCCAAGGAGGTCGCGGCATGATCCCCGTTCTGACCACCGAGCGCCTGATCCTGCGTGGCCCGGAGGCGGGTGATTTCCCCGCCTTCCGCGACTATTTCCTGTCGGATCGCGCGATTTACACCGGCGGACCTTACGCCGAACCGCGCCAAGCCTGGATGCTTTTCGCTGCCGAGTTGGGCCATTGGATGCTGCACGGCTTTGGCATGTGGACGGTCACGCTGAAAGACGGCACGCCCATCGGCCTTGTCGGCTGTTGGTACCCCGATGGTTGGCCTGAGAAAGAGCTGGGCTGGCTGATCTGGGACGGGCACGAGGGCCAGGGCTACGCCGCCGAAGCCGCACGCGCCGCGCGCGCTCAGGCTTATACCGGCTTCGGCTGGAGCACCGCCGTCAGCTATATCCACCCCGACAATGCACGCTCCATCGCGCTGGCCGAACGGCTTGGCTGCCACCTGGACACAAACGCGGTGGAACCCAAGCCCGACACGCTTGTCTATCGCCACCCCGCCCCATCGGAGATTGCCGCATGACTGATGCCGTCACACGCGCCGCCGCCATCCTGAAGGATCACCGCGAGTCGATCGACCGGCTTGATGCGATCCTCATCTACACGCTTGGCGAACGCTTCAAGCACACCCAAGCCGTTGGCCGCCTCAAGGCCGACCACGCCCTTCCCCCGTCCGATCCCGCCCGCGAGGCGACCCAGATCGCACGGCTCGAAGACCTGGCCAACCGGGCCGATCTGGACCCGGAATTCGCCAAGAAGTTTCTGAACTTCATCATCGCTGAGGTCATTCAGCATCACAAACAACATCAGGAAAACGGGGCCTGATCGCCCCTCGCCAGTTTTAAGGAGATACCCCATGGCAATGAAAATCCGTTTGGCCCGCGGCGGCTCGAAAAAGCGCCCCTTCTATTCGATTGTGGCCGCAGACAGCCGCATGCCGCGCGATGGCCGCTTTATCGAAAAGCTCGGCACCTATAACCCGCTGCTGCCCAAAGACAGCGAAGAGCGCGTGAAAATGAAAATGGACCGCGTGCAGCACTGGCTGGATCAAGGCGCACAGCCCACCGACCGGGTGAGCCGTTTCTTGGAAGCCGCAGGCGTGTTGGAAAAGAAAACCCGCAACAACCCCAACAAAGCTGAGCCCGGCAAGAAAGCCCAAGAGCGCGCTGAAGAGAAAGCCGCCAAAGCAGCCGAGGCCGCAGAAGCGGTAGCCGAAGAAGCCGAAGCCCCCGCCGAGGCCGAGGTTGAGGCCGACGCCACCGAAGAAACCGCAGAAAGCTGAGCGGTTTACCCATGGCCGAGCGGGTCTGTGTCGGAGCGATTGCGGGCGCCTTTGGCGTCCGCGGCGAGGTGCGGCTGAAAAGCTTCTGCGCCGCGCCCGAAGATATCGCAACCTATGGCCCGCTCACCACCGAAGACGGCAAGTGCCAATACGACATCACGCTGACAAGGCCCGTGAAAAACGGGTTTGCGGCCAAACTCAGCGGCGTCCTCTCGAAAGAGGCCGCAGACACCCTGCGCGGCACGCGCCTCTATGCACCGCGCGCCGCACTCCCCTCGCTTCCGGATGATGAGTTCTACCACACCGATTTGATCGGCCTGCAGGTGCTCGATACGGGCGGCGCCCAAATCGGCAAAGTCGCCGCCGTCCTAAACCACGGCGCCAGCGACCTCCTGGATGTGCGCGGCAAAGGCATCAAAGGCTCCGCCCTGATCCCTTTCACGCAAGAGATCGTGCCCACCATCGACCTCACCAGCGGCCGGATCATCATCGACCCGCCCGAAGGGCTGCTCGATTAACCCCCTCTTTATCCCCCAAATATGGCGGGGGAGGCCCAAAGGGCCGGGGGCAGCGCCCCAAATCCGGAGCGCAGCGACCCTAAAACCTTGCGCCGACAGGCGCGCCTTTGGATTACGTCCGCAACCGCCAACCGGTGCGGAAAATCCAGCCAATCGCCAGGATACAGGCCAGCGTGAAGCCCAAGATCGCAAAGATCGACCAGCCCAGCGCCACATCCGCCGTGCCGAAAAACGACCAGCGGAACCCGGATACCAAATACACCACCGGGTTAAACAAGCTGATCGTCTGCCAAACTGGCGGCAACATCGAAATCGAATAGAACGCGCCGCCCAGAAACACCAAAGGCGTGACCGCCAAAAGCGGGATCAACTGTAACTGTTCAAAGTTCTGCGCCCAAATCCCGATAATAAAGCCAAACAGGCTAAAACTCAGACAGGTCAGAACCAGAAAACACAGCATCCAAACCGGATGGGCGATGGTCAAATCGACAAAGAAAAACGCCGTGGCCAGGATGATCAATCCGATCATCAATGCTTTGGTCGCTGCCGCCAGCACATAGCCCGCCGTTAGTTCCAGAAAGCTGGCCGGGGCGGATAACAACTCGTAGATCGTACCGATGAACTTCGGGAAGTAGATGCCAAAACTCGCGTTTTGCAGCGATTGGGTCAGCACCGTCAGCATGATCAGACCCGGCACGATAAAGGCACCGTAACTGACCCCCTCCACCTCTTGAATCCGGCTGCCGATAGCAGTGCCGAACACAACAAAATAAAGCGCGGTGGAAATCACCGGGGATAGGATCGATTGCGCGATGGTGCGAAAGGTGCGCGCCATTTCAAAGATATAGATGGCGCGGATTGCGTGCAGGTTCATTGGCTTGCCCCCTCATGGACAAGGCCCACAAATATCTCTTCCAAAGAGCTTTGCTTGGTTTCCACATCCGCCACCCGCAGCGAGGCTTCTTGCATATCCCGCAAGAGCCGCCCAATCCCGGTACGCTCCGCCTGACGGTCATAGGTGTAAACCAACCGGCACCCGCCCTCTTCCAGACGCAGATTGTACTCCGCGAGCCCCTCAGGCACAGCGGCCACGGGTTCACGCAACTCGATCCGCATTTCCTTCTGGCCCATCCGGCGCATCAACGTGTCGGTCTCTTCGACCAGCAGGATCTCCCCTTTGTTGATCACACCCACCCGATCCGCGATGGCCTCAGCCTCTTCTAGGTAGTGGGTGGTCAGGATGATGGTCACGCCATCTTCTTTCAGGGCGCGCACGACCTCCCACATGTCGCGGCGCAGCTCAACATCCACGCCTGCGGTCGGCTCGTCCAAGAACAAAACGCGCGGCTCATGGCTCAGCGCTTTGGCAATCAAGACCCGCCGCTTCATGCCGCCCGAAAGCTCCATGATGCGGTTGTCTTTTTTGTCCCAAAGCGACAATTGCCGCAGGATCTTTTCCAAAAACGCTTCGTCAGGCCGTTTGCCGAACAGCCCGCGCGAAAACCGCACCGTGTTGATGACCTTTTCGAACGGCTCCAGGTTAATCTCTTGCGGGACCAGCCCGATCAATCGGCGCGCCGCGCGATAATCGCGGATCGTGTCATGGCCGCCGACCAAGACGCGGCCCGAACTGGGTTGAGTGATTCCACAAATCGTTGAAATCAGCGTCGTCTTGCCCGCCCCGTTGGGGCCCAGCAGGGCCAGAATCTCCCCCTGCGCGATCTCAAGCGACACGTCTTTTAGGGCCGTGAACCCGCCCGCATATGTTTTGCTGAGCGCGTCGACCTGCAATATCGATGGCATGGGCGTCTCCTTCAGGGGAGCATATTGCGGCCCAACCCCCTGGGGACAAGGGGGCGCGGCGCCGGTCTTTGCGGAAATCCGCTGCAGATGCGCGCAGGGGGATGTGCAGCGCCGCACTGGGGCGCTAAGCCTTGGGCCCATGTCGTCTGCAATGTTCATATTGCTTCTTCTACTCGTCGCACTTGTCGCGGCCCTGGGCCTGCGCGCGATGATGCCCAAGCGCCAACGCCCGCCCAAAGGGGCCAAAGAACGTGTCGAACGCGCCACGCAAGAGCTCAAGGATCGTGTCGCAAACCAGGGCAGTCATCTCGATCAGATCGACACGGTGCCCCATGGCATGACCCTGGCGCAGCTTCTGGCCGAGCGGCCCGAGCCTGTGTCCCTGCCCCAGGCCCTGGATCGACGTGCCCTGCGCCTGCAAGCGCGGCATCGCGAAACCGGCGCGCCTGAGCCGATGCGGGCGTTGGCAAAACTGCTGATCGATACCGTAGATGCGGGCCTGCCCGATCCTTATGCATTCCACGATGGCGCGCGTGTGTTCCTGGCCTGCGCCGGGCCGGAGGTTTTGGCCGAGTTCTCCGATGAGGCCGACCGCCGGTTGACGCTGCTCGCGCCCTGGCTCGATCTCGACCTTAGCACCGCGGCCCTTTCAGTGGCGCGGGACCGTGAACCGGGGGTCTTGGATCGGTTGGTCGATCGGGCCGAGGTTATGCGCCAACAGATTTGGGCCGCCCGCGTCGATGAGCTTCTGGCCTGTATCGACAGCGCCGCACTTGAGGGCCGCCCGGCCTCGGGCGATGCGCTGATATTGGCGACTTATGTGGCCAAACGCCCTGGCCTCGCGCCCCGGGCGGTCTCGGAAATGGCGACCCACCCAAACGATCCGGTTTGGCTGACCGCCTGGTTGATGCTGGAAGACCGCGCCCTGGCCGCGGGCCAAGCAGTCAACATCCCAGCGTTTCGCAGCCGGGTGCTAACGGCCCTCTCGCGCCGCGACCCGCTTCTGGTTGCGACCGCGGCAGATGCCGCCATCGGGCTGCTCGACGTACACGCCTTCCAAGATCACGTCGCGCTCTGGGAACATGTCGCTGGTGCCATGCAACGCCTCGACCCCACGCCGCACCCTTTGCAGGATCTGGCCGAGCGCCTTGGGATTGCGCAGCCAAGTTCGGGCGCATAGACCCAGATAATGACCAACCCGCCCGATAAATCCCATGGTCGCCTGGCACTGTCGCCAAGCCTGAAACCGCGCGAGCTGGTGCAGGATACGCCGCGCCTGAAAGGGGCTTGGTGCGCCAAGGTGCTCACCCTGTTTCCCGAGATGTTTCCCGGTGTCTTGGGCGGCTCACTGACCGGCAAAGCTCTGCAACAGGGGTTATGGGCGTTGGAACCCATTGACCTACGCACCTTCGGCATCGGCAAACACCGGCAGGTCGACGACACGCCCGCAGGCGGCGGCGCCGGCCTGGTTATGCGCCCGGACGTGATTGGCCGCGCGATGCAAATGGCCGCTTCCGGCGTGCCTGCAGATTCGTCAAAATGGCCGCGCATCTACCTCAGCCCACGAGGGGCACCCTTTACCCAGGCCCATGCCGCGCGCTTTGCCCAGGCCGAGGGCGTGACATTGCTCTGCGGCCGGTTCGAAGGTGTCGATCAACGCGTCATCGACCATTTCGAGATGGAAGAGATCTCGATCGGTGATTTTGTCCTGACCGGGGGCGAGATTGCGGCCCAAGCCCTGATTGACGCCACCGTCCGGCTGATCCCCGGTGTTTTGGGCAATGCCGCGTCGACCGAGGAAGAAAGCTTTTCCGACGGGCTGCTCGAACATCCGCAATTCACCAAACCCGCCGAGTGGAAGGGCCAGAGCATCCCCGATGTGCTGCTGTCGGGCCACCATGGTGACATCGCAAAATGGCGCCGCGCCCAGGCCGAAGCGCTGACAAAAACCCGGCGGCCGGATCTTTGGGCCAAATACCAAACCCGGCCCAAAGACTAGCTGCGCCTCCAGGCCGCCGTATTTCCCGCAATGGGCCACCATCCATAGCCATTTGGGCTTGATCCCCCCGTCGCGCAGCCCTATACGCCCCCTAACCCCGCCGGAGTCCCTCCTGCGGGCTTCCTGTTTTATGCGTTTTCTTCGACGCCGCGCAAAACAGGAGACGACAAAGAAACGGTCACGTGACCTCTGACGGGCGTCCCGCGATGCGGGCCAAGGCGAACCCGGATGAAGATCAGAGCTCTCGCGCAAGACACATCACCTCCGCGGACAAACCGTGGGCAGATAGGAGTGGATCAGATGGACCTGATCGCAGAACTAGAGGCGGAACAAGTTGCCGCCCTGGGGAAAGACATCCCCGATTTCAAAGCGGGTGACACCGTGCGCGTCGGCTACAAAGTGACCGAAGGCACCCGGACCCGTATTCAGAATTACGAAGGCGTGTGCATCGCGCGCAAAAACGGCGACGGCATTGCCGGTTCGTTCACCGTGCGCAAAATCTCCTTCGGTGAAGGTGTGGAACGTGTGTTCCCGCTTTACTCGACCAATGTCGCCTCGATCGAAGTGGTCCGCCGTGGCCGCGTGCGCCGCGCCAAGCTTTACTACCTGCGCGCCCGTCGCGGGAAATCGGCCCGGATCGCCGAGGACACCAACTATAAGCCGAAATCCGGCGCAGAAGCCTAAGGAGAGACGTGATGAAAAAAGACATCCATCCCGACTATCACGTCATCGACGTCAAGATGACCAATGGCGATATCGTTCAGATGCGCTCGACCTGGGGCGCAGAAGGCGAACAGCTGTCGCTCGACATTGACCCCACCGTGCACCCGGCTTGGACCGGCGGTGGCACCCGCCTGATGGATACCGGCGGTCGCGTGTCCAAGTTCAAAAAGAAATACGAAGGTCTGGGTTTCTAAACCCCAACCCACGTTCCAGTGACTAAAACGCCGCTCCACTCCGGGGCGGCGTTTTTCGTTTGACCCCGGCCCAAAGCCAAAGACCGCCTTTCCCCTTCATCTGGCCCAAAATACCCCGGGGGTCCGGGGGCAGCGCCCCCGGCGGGTCGGCGCCGCAGGCGTCGATCCCGCTCAGAAATCCACACTCACCCCGGGCAGGTTCAGCGCCTTCATCAAATCCCGCAACTCCTGTCGCGCGGCCAGGTTCGAGATATTTAGCCGTTCCACGCCCAAATCGCGCAGGTCCAACAGGGTCATGCCGGTCGGAAACATCTCACGAAATATCACCCGCTCCGAAAAGCCGGGGGCCACGCGGAACCCGATCCGCTCAGACAGGGTTTCCAGAGCCTTCCCCACCTTGCGCTTATTATGCATCTCCTGCGCGCCCAGACGGTTGCGCACAACCAGCCAATCGATCGAGGGCAGTTCGGCCTTGGCGCGCAACTGGCGCGCGTGCCAGACCATCTCGGCATAGACGCTCGGACCTTTGATCTCATAGGTTTCGGCATCGATCCGGCCCAACAGATCGAAATCAACAAAACTGTCATTCATCGGCGTGATCAGCGTATCGGCCAGGGAATGGGCAACCTGGCTCAGCCGCGTATGGCTGCCGGGGCAATCGATCACGATAAAATCGCAGCGTTCCTCCAACTCGGCCACGGCGGCCGCCAAACGCCGGTCGAGGATGTTTTCCTCCGGCCCAACCTCTGCCGGATCGATCTGCGGCAGGTCCAGCAACAGCGGGCAGGCGGCATCCAAACCGCGCTTTTCAATCGTGTTCTGCCGGTTTTCGATATAGCGGCCAAAGCTGCGCTGGCGCAGATCCAAGTCCAGCCCGCCCACCACATGGCCCAAACGGGCCAATGCGGTCGCCACATGCATCGCGGTGGTGGATTTGCCCGATCCACCCTTTTCATTGCCAAGCACGATAATATGCGCCACGGCCCGATCCCCCAACATCTTGGCGTCCTCATTCAGTGGGACGCGAATTATGGGAAACTATACGCCACCTGCGCCCGGCTGTTAAGCGCTAAGGCTTGCGGCGCATGCGCCAGGCGCGGCTTCGAACAGGGCCGCGATTTGATCCGCATCGGACGGGGCCGCACCCTTGGCGGTCGAGGCCAGGATCAGCCGCCGCGTTAATACCGGCGCTGTGGGGTCGACGACCTGCGATTGCGCGCCGACATGGCGGCGAATGTCGGGCTCGGGCAAAATGGTGAAACCCAGGCCCGCATTCACGCATTCCATGATCGCCTCCACACTGTCCAAAAAGATGCTGTTGCGCATCGCGCCTTTATGATCGGCAACATGGCGGGCGATCAGTTTGCCGATGCCCGATTGGCTGAGGAAGTGGAAGAACGGCAATGTTGCAAACAGCGCATTGGGATGCAGTTCGGCATAAGCGGCGGGCGCAACATAAACCAAGGGTTCCTCGCGCAGCAGGCGCGCAGTCAGGCCGGGCGCGGGCATTTGGGAGGCGGTGACAACCGCATAATCCAACCGCCCTGACAGCAACCGATCCTCCAACGCGTCCGACAGGCCGGTTTCAATATCGAACCGCGCATCCGGGGCCTGATCGCGGGCGGCACGCAGGAACCCGGGCAGCAGACGGATGCTGGCCGTCGGCACAAACCCGATCCGAAACACGCCGCTTAGTTTGCCGCTCGGGCGGCAGGCGGTCAAAAGCGCATCTTCCGCCCCCACCACCTGCCCGGCCGCCGCCGCGACGGCGCGGCCAACCGGGGTCAGCTTCGGCGGGCGATAGGCCCGATCAAACAGGCCAACCCCCAACTCGGCCTCCAGCGCTTTCATCTGCATCGACACCGCCGAAAGCGTCATGTTCAGATGCTCCGCCGCCGAGGCGAAGGAACCCACACGATCAATCTCCAGCAAGGTTTTCAACGCGCGCGTCTGCATTATTCATCTTTCTTGAATTTAAACTCCATTCTAATTCGATTGTTATGGATTTGAAACCGCCTATTCTCACGCCCACGTGAGGAGAGCCCGATCATGACTGCCCAAAACCGCTTTCAAGACATTGCCAAAGAGCTTGCGCAGGATTTTGCGCCGCGCGCCGCCAAATGGGACGAAACCCGCGATTATTGCTGGCAGAACGTCCACGATCTGACCGATGCGGGCCTGATGGGCATGACGATCCCAACCGAATTCGGCGGTCAGGGCGCGTCGTTTTATGACGCTGTTCTGGCAATTGAAGAAATCGCAAAAGCCTGCACGCTATCGGCCCGGATCGTGGTCGAAGCCAATATGGGCGGCGTCAGCGCCGTTATGGCCTACGGCACAGAGATCCAGAAACGTTTATGCGCGCGCGAGGTGCTGGCCGGGGACAAACCCGCCATTTGCATCACTGAACCCGAAGCCGGCAGCGCCGCAACCGAGATGGCGACCACTGCACGGCGCAAAGGTGACAGCTATGTCCTGAACGGGTGCAAACACTGGATCACCGGTGGCGGTGTGTCGCGTGTGCATTTGATCTTTGCCCGCGTCCTGGATGAACTTGGGAATGAAGAGGGTATTGGCGGCTTCCTCGTGATCTGCGACCCGGTGAAAGGCGACATTCCCGATGGGTTCGAGATTGTCGGGCGCGAACATACAATGGGCCTATGCGGCATGCCCGAGGCCGAACTGCGCTTCACCGATCTGGTGGTGCCTGCCGACATGGCGCTGATCCCGCCTTCGGGCTTTCGCCGCGGCTTTGCCGATCTGATGAACGCCTATAACAGCCAGCGCGTTGGGGCGGGCACCATTGCGATGGGTGTAGCGGCGGGCGCTTTGGATCATGCGAAGCGCTACCTGAAGGACCGCCATCAGTTCGGCCGCCCGCTGGCCGAGTTCCAGGGGCTGCAATGGATGCTGGCCGATATGGATACCGGCGTCCATGCATCGCGTTTGATGCTGCATGAGGCGGCAAAGTCGCGCGGCCCCAATGGCAGCCGCTTCCCCGATATGATGATGGCGGCGCGGGCGAAAATGTTTGCCTCAGAGACCGCGATCAAAGTGGTGAACGATGCGCTTCAGATCTTTGGCGCACGCGGTTATGGCGACAAGGAACCAATCGAACGGATGTATCGCGACGTGCGCATGTTCACCATCGGCGGCGGCACAGCGCAAATTCTGCGCACCCAGGTCGCAGGACATTTGCTTGAGATGAAAACTCCACAAACACGCGATGGCTATCAGCCGGTCTTGCGCCCCATCGCAGCGGAATAGCGTAAAGCGACGGCTTGTATCTTTAACCAGTATCAAGCGCCGCCCTGCGGGACGGCGCTTTTTCTATGGCGCTTAGCTGCGCCTTGCTCACCCCTTTAGGGCATCAATCATATCGACACGCAGCGCGTGGCGCCCGCTTTCGAATGCTGTATCCAAAAAGGCATCCACGATCTCAAGCGCCAACCCATCGCCCAAGACCCGCGCCCCAAGCGACAGCATATTGGCGTCATTATGTGCCCGGATCATCCGGGCCGAGAAGACATCGCCACAGACGCCGCAGCGGATGCCCGCCACCTTATTGGCCGCCATCATGATCCCCTGGCCGGTGCCGCATAGGATAATGCCAAGCGCACAGTCGCCCGAGGCGACACGTCTTGCCGCAGCTTCCCCATGTTTGGGGTAATGGGTGCTTTCAGGGCTGGTCGGGCCGATATCAACCGCCTCCCACCCGCGTTCTTCGATATGGGCGGCGATGATCTGGCGCAGCCGAATGGCGGCGTGATCGCTGGATAGGACGATGCGTTTGTTCTGGGTCATGGGCGTGAGTAACCAACGAATGCGCAACGGCGCAAGCCGTTAGCCGAGCATAGCCTGCCATGGCCCTTCCGCAACGCCCCATAATGCAGTAGCTTTGTTCTGCAATTCGGGACGATTTGACGCTCCGCCAGGCACGAACAGAGCGGCGCAAGGTCAATCCAAAGAGGGAAACGGGTGTTGGATATGAACTTGCAGGGCCGGAATGTGATGGTGACCGGCGCATCGGGTGACATCGGGGCCGCCATCTCTCGCGCGTTGGCTGCGGGCGGAGCCCATGTTTTCCTGCATTACCACTCGTCGAAAGACCGCGTCGAAGCGCTCGCCCAAGAAACCGTTTTCCAGGCAAATGGCGCAACCATCATCCGCGCCGATCTTACCCAGGAGGCGGAGGTGCAGCAGATGTTTGCCACCATCGCCGACGGCCCTGGCCTTCATGACCTGGTTTGCAATGCCGGATACCTGCAGGAAACACAGGTTGCCCTGGCGGACATGTCTTTGCAGCAATGGACCACCACGCTGGACCGGAACCTGACCTCGACCTTCTTGAGCCTGCGGGCGTATTTGCGGCAATTGCCAACCACCCAGATCACCGATCCGGCGGTTGTTTTGGTTGGCTCCATGTCCGGGGTTTGGGGGCAGCCGGGGCATACCGATTATTCGGTCGCCAAAGCGGGGATGACGAATGGCTTCCTGCCCACGCTGAAAGACGAAATCATCCGCATTGCGCCCCAAGGCAGGGTCAACCTGGTGGCGCCCGGGTTCGTGCGCACACGGATGATCGAAACCAAGCTCGCCGCCAAGGAAGAGATGGCCAAAGTCCTGCAAACCGCCAGCTTGAGGAAATTCGCAACGCCCGAGGATGTGGCAAATGCCGTGGCCTTTTTAATCTCGGGCCAGTTGAGCGGCCATATCACCGGTGAGGTGATCCGACTGGTCGGCGGCAAAGAGGGGCGGGTTTTGTTCGATACCAGCGAAATAGAGCTGTGAGGGATCTGACATGAGAATGAAGGGGCGCAGCGCCTTTATCACGGGTGGCGGATCTGGCCTGGGCGCGGCCACGGCACGCCGCTTGGCGGAAGAAGGTGCGAAAGTGGCGGTGGCTGACCTTGACCATCAGGCCGCCCAGTCGGTCACTGATGCGCTGACCGCGGACGGGTACAACGCGCAGGCGTTGCAGGTGGATGTGACATCCAGTGACAGTCTGCAGGCGGCGGCGCAAAGCTGCGTGGATCTTTTTGGCAAGCTTGATAGCGTCTTTGCCTGCGCTGGCATCACCACGAATGGCACCGCTGTCGATATGGCCGAGGCTGATTGGGATGCGGTGATGCAAGTCAACCTGAAGGGCGTGTTTCTAACCTGCAAACACACGCTTCCGCACCTGGAACGCGCTGGCGGCGGATCCATCGTGTTGGCGGGCTCGATCACCTCTTTCACTGGCGTGTCCAAAAGCTGTGCCTATGCCGCGTCAAAAGCAGCGCTGGTCAGTTTTTCCCGAAACATGGCCCTGGATTACGCCAAATCAGCCATTCGGGTTAATCTGGTCTGCCCAGGGCATTGCGAGACACCCCTGGTGCAGGCGCTTTTCCGCAAGACCGAGGGGCTGCGCGAAAGCCTGTTGGCGCGTTACCCGATGGGGCGCTTGGCCGAAGAACGCGAGATCGCGAACGCGGTTTTGTTCCTGCTATCGGACGAAAGCTCTTTCGTGACGGGCACCGAGTTGATCGTGGATGGCGGCTTCTTGGCGGCCTGACAAGCGCGTACAGGGGATCGGTCACGCCCCCGCGGGCAAATGGCAAACCGCCTCGATATTGTGGCCGTCGGGGTCAAGAACGAAGGCCCCGTAATAATCGGCATGGTAATGCGGCCTTAACCCCGGGGCACCGTTATCGACCCCACCGGCCTGCAGGGCGGCGGCATGAAACGCATCCACCCCAGCGCGGTCCGCCGCTTGCAAGGCGATATGCAACATGCCCTTGGTGGGATTCTCTTCGGCGACCCAAAACCAGGGCCGGTCATCCCCATATCCGGCCACCTTCACGCCGCCTGAATGCTCCGACGGCACGTCGAACAGCCGTTTCACACCAAGCGGCGCAAAGGCCTGATCATAAAAGCTGGCAGAACGGGCGAAGTCGGTTACGCCAAAGGTTACGTGGTCGATCATGGTGCCCCCCAAAACTCAAATCGCGTGCTTGCCTCGGTTGAGAAACGTTACTCCTTTGGGACAGGGTTCATGCAACCCTATTTAAGTCGCAAGGCTTCTTCGCGGGGCTTCGTATCGCCGCGCAGATCGCTGTGCGGATGTTTTCCAAGGTGCTGCGTTGAGGGGTGGAACGGCACGAGCCCCCGGCTCTGCTGTCGCTTAGAAACGATAAACCAAGCATTGGCGGCGGCATTCAATTCTGATCTGAACCTGGGATTGGTCCTGCCTTGAAAGGTCACTGCTGCCCTCGCAGCATAGGTCAGCTCTGCGGGACAAAGTGTGAATTCACTGCTGCTGCGCCAAGGTCCGCTTCACGTTTCCGCCTAAGCAGAACCGTTCCTGGACTCATATTTCCAAGCTTGAGCTTCGTTAGCCAAATGTTTCCTGAACATAAGAAACGATCTCGGTAACCAGGACCGCAAACGCCAATATGCTTGCGGCTTCTCGGCAGGCAGAAAATAGCCGTCGTCGATAGATCAGTTCTTTGGTGCCTTCGCGGAGACGATAGTCAAGTTCATCATCATCTTCCGCAGGCGTTTGCCTGGAATCTGACGAGAGTGTCCTGAGGCATCGTAAGCATATGATCGCCACCAAGCACATCGCCAGGAATTCAGCTCCAAGCCAATGCTTCTCCCAAGTACCTGCTTCCGCTCCAGTATATAGCACCGCTGCCAATGCAGCGAAGATGGAAATATGCGTCAGAAGGGCCGCTGCTTTCGCGTCGATTATGTCGAGATAATCCCAAACAAGCTGCCCCTTGCTCATTTCTCTCAGTTTTTCGATTGAACCAAGAAACTCAAGCTCGTGCTCAATCGCTTTTTCATTTGTCAAGAGCGGCTTCAAAAGTCGATCTAGGAAAAACACGGCATCACCTTGTCAAGATAACTGCGAGTGAGCTTAACGTGACGGTATCTATTCGAATACGCAATGCGCCGACCTAAAGATGCGGGGTTTGCAACCAGACTAGCCAAGCCGAGCGCTGGTAAGCCGTCATTCGTTCCAAACGCAGCATCGGTGAAAATGGGCTCTAAACCGACCTTCGCGGCAGCACGGCAAGCCCGCGACTCCAGACCGCCGAGCGCAACTAAGACCCAAACGCCAAAGCCACCGCGCATTCTACCTAAGGGGAAATGGCGCACCGGGGAGGATTCGAACCCCCGACCCCTTGATTCGTAGTCAAGTACTCTATCCAGCTGAGCTACCGGTGCGTGACGCCGGGGTTTAGCGCCGCCGCCACCCCGGTGCAAGGGCAAAAGCGGTCGATTTATGCCGCAAGCCCAACCGGCAGGAACAGCGCGAATGTCGTGCCCTCGGGGCCCGACCGGCTAAGCTCCAAACGGCCGCCATGGCCGCGGATCAACTCGGCGCAAATCGCCAGGCCCAGACCGGTGCCGCCCTTGCGCGCGCCGCCGTGGAAGGGTTTGAACAAATGATCCAGCGCCTTTTGCGGCAGGCCGGGGCCACTATCGCATACCTCAATCCACCAGCCCTCTTCGGTCTCGCGGCCTTCGACCCGGATCTCACCGGTTTCCTGATGCGCCAGGATGGCTTGGCGGGCATTGCGCACAAGGTTCGATATCACACGGTGCAGTTGCTCGGGGTCCGCGCGCACCCGCATTTCGGCGGGCACATCGCAGCTATAGGCGATCTTATCGCCCCCTTCGGCGAATTTGTCGTTTTCGATCACGTCATCGATCAACTCGCGCATCGGCACACGGTCCAGCTTGGGCGCGGGTTCTTCGGCGCGGCCGAAGGCCAGCGTCGCTTCGGTCAGATTGATGGCTCGGTTAAGCGAATTGACCAGCTTGGGCGCGATGCGCTGCACGGTTGGGTCTTTGCTCATCTCCAAGCGGTCGGCGACCAAAGTGGCGACCGATAGCATGTTGCGCAGATCATGGCTGATCTTGGCCACGGCTTCGCCGAGCTGCGCTAAACGTTCACGCTGTTTCAAGGCCGAGCTTAGTTCGGTCTGCAGCGATTGCAGGGCGGTTTCAGCCTCGAGAATTTCGCGCACATCGGCCTCAGGGCTGATAATGCGCGAGGCATCATTGGGCGCTTCGGCAAAGGCCGACATGTGAGAGATCACGCGTTTGATCGGTGCCACCAACAACCGCCGCACGGCAAAGAACAACAAAGCCGCCGTGAAGACCGAGATGAAAGTCGACAGAAGCAAGATGCGAAAGCCGTAATCGATCATCGCCGCCCGCAGCGGGCCGGTGGGCATCGTCACTTCGATCAGCAGGCCCGCGTCGCGAACCGGCTCCCCAATCACCCGGATGGTTTGATCTTCGACCGTGGCCAATCGGGCCATGGCATCGCGGATCAACACCCAGGCCGAAGCGTCACGCAAATCAAAGGTATCTGAGATGGGCGGAATGCCGGATGACATCAGCACCAATTGCCGAACCGCATCGCGGCGCAAGACGACATTCAGAACCTCGGCGTTTTCTAGCAACTCATATTGCAGATCATCATCGATCATCATGCCGTTGGTCGCCAATTGCGCGAGCGAGGCGATCTGCGCCCGTTCCAGCCGCGCCATCAGGTAATCTTCGCGGAATCGCGCGATGGACGGCACGAAAATAAACACCTCCGCCAACATCACAAAGATGACGGTCAGCATCAGGAAGCGTCCTGAGAGTGAGTTGCGCACGGTTCCTCCCCAACCTTGCCCGCGGATTTGGCCCTAGCGGCCGATCCGCTGAACCAATCGCACGATGCGTTTGATCATTGGGCTGTCGAACAGCTTGGGTGAGAAATAGGCCCCAGCCGCCCGTTTGTTAATCTCTCCCAAGGTTGGATAAGGTGCAACCATCCCGCTAATCGCGCTCATCTTCAGGTTCGAGGCGATGGCAAGCGCCCAAAGCTGGATCAACTCACCCGCTTGCGGGCCGACAATGGTGGCCCCAACAGGGCGGCCTTTCACAACCATGACCTTCACAAACCCGTCGGTCTGCCCCGTGGCGATGGCGCGGTCATTGTGGTTGAACTCGGCGCGGGCCACGAACAGCTTTGGTCCATATTTTTCACGGGCCTGCGCCTCGGTCAGGCCAACTTGGGCCAGTTCGGGATCGGTATAGGTCGCCCAGGGGATATGGTCGGTTTTCGCCTTGGCGGGCAGGCCCAGCACGATGGGGCGAATGATGACGCCCGCGTGGTAACCCGCGACATGGGTGAACTGCAGACCACCGGCGGCATCGCCTACGGCATAAACCCGCTTATTGGTCGAGCGCAGGCCCGCATCCACGGTGACACCGCGCCTGTCATAATCGACCCCGGCCTTTTCCAGATCGAGCTTATCGACATTGACCTGGCGGCCCACGGCCACCAGCAAATGTGACCCGGCAAAGCTGCGCCCATCTTCGGTTTTGATCTCAACGGCGCCCGCCGCGCCACTGACCGAGGCCACTTGCGCGCTTTCGACAATCTCGATCCCTTCAGCGCGGAGCTTTTCAAGCACCAGTGCCGCCGCCTCTGGGTCATCTTTTCCTAGGGCCTTCTGCCCCTCCAGCACGGTCACCTTGGACCCAAGCCGCCGATGCGCCTGGGCCATTTCCATGCCGATCGGGCCGCCGCCAATGATCACCAAGTGATCCGGGCGGTCGCGCAGATCAAAGATGGTTTCGTTTGTGTAATGCGGTACATCGCTTAGGCCGGGGATCGGCGGCACAAACGGGCGCGAGCCGGTGGCGATGATAAACCGCCGGGCGGTGATGGTGTAAGGGCCCGCCTGAACCTCCCGCTCCGATACAAAGCGGCCAAATTCGCGGATGACATGCACACCAAAGCCTTCGAAGCGTTCCTGGCTGTCGACCGGCGCGATCTGGTCGATCACCGCACGCACGTGATCCTTGGCCGCGCCAAAATCCGCTTCGGGCGCGTGGCCAGCAACACCAAACTGGCTAAGCGACGTGTCATGGGCCTTATGACCCGCCGCGAGCAGCGCCTTGGAGGGCACACAGCCGAAATTCAGGCAATCGCCGCCCATCAGATGGCCCTCAAGCAGCACAACCTTGGCCCCCATTTGCGAGGCCCCGGCGGCGACCGACAGTCCGCCCGAACCTGCACCAATCACACAGATATCTGTTTCAATGCGGGTCATAGTAACGGGGCTTTCGGCAAGAATTTCGGGATCAACGCGGCTCATCGGATCATAACCCTTTTTTGCCGCGCAGGGCTTTGAGAATGATGGGCAGCAGCGCCAGAGCGGCCAAACCCAGGATGGGCAGCAGGATTTGCGGCTCGAAGATGATGCCCAGGTTCGGGGTTTCGCCACGGGCAAAAACCTCGCCCAGCCCGGCCCCGACCGAGGTATAGACGATGGCACCCGGCATGATCCCCAAGAAGGTCGAGATCACAAAGCGCCGCAGCGGCACCTCAAGAATGGATGGCACCAGGTTGGCCACGAAAAACGGGACAACGGGCAAAAGCCGCATCAAAAACAGCATCGACCATTGGTTTTCGTCGATCCCGTCTTTGACCTTTTTCACCAAGCCTTCCGAGCCTTCTAAGCGCGCGCCCAGGCGTTCCCCGAAACTGGTTCGGGCGGCTAGAAAGATCAGCGTTGCACCGATGGTTGCGCCGACGATGTTAAACAGCGCGCCGGGGAAGGTGGCGAATAAGAAGCCGCCCGTCAGTGTTGCGATGGTCGCGCCGGGCAGGGAAAAGGCCACGATCAATGTATAAGCCAAGATGAAGGCGCCGACGGTCATGGCATAGTTGGCATCGCGGAAAGCGATCAGGCTTTCACGGTTCTGCGCCAGCGCCTCAAAGCTCAGGTAATCGCGCAAAAACCACCACCCGACGGCGGCACCAAGCACCACTATCAGGATCGGGAGCCACCGCCCGAAGGTCGATTTTTCGTTTTGGGTCACGATATCAGCCATGACAAACATCTTTCCATTCACTTGGCCAGTCACATGGCCGTGGCCGAGCACTGCACCCGGCGTTTGAAGGATAGATGCGGCAGTTCGTGCCCTCGCGATAGGCCGATCACGCTGCCTTGATCGAACGTGACGCAGCCGGTGATTTCCGTGACCACGAGCGCTGATTTCCGTAATACTGCGCCCTTGGTGTTTCATCTTGGATTGCCGCGTTCTGCGATGTTGACAGCGCGCCCGCGAATCCGTATTGCCCGGGCTTCACGAGAATACCCCTGCTGTTGAGTGGCGATCCGCGCCCTCCGGCATGAGAACGGAGCGAAGACATGTCGAAACGGACGTTTCAGCCCTCGAACCTGGTGCGCAAGCGCCGCCACGGGTTCCGCGCCCGCATGGCCACCAAGGCCGGTCGCAAGATCTTGAACGCCCGCCGCGCGCGTGGCCGCAAGAGCTTGAGCGCCTAAGTCGGCGCAAGCCCGTCTTATGAGACAGTCAAAGGCCCTGACGACCGAGGCGTCGACGGGGCCTTTTGCTTTGGCCGTGTTGACCAAACGCGCCGATTTTCTGCGCGCCGCACGCGCCGCCCGCGCGCCCAAGCCCGGCTTTCTGGTGCAGGCGCGCAAACGCCACGCGGACGAACCGGCCGAGGCGCCCATTCGCGTCGGATTTACCTGTTCGAAAAAGGTAGGCAACGCGGTGGCGCGCAATCGCGCCAAGCGACGACTGCGCGAGATTGCGCGCGCCGTCCTGCCCGTTGAAGGGCAACCGGGCTGGGATTATGTACTGGTCGGTCGGGCCGGGGCGACGGCGGACCTGCCCTTTGACCAGTTGCAACAAGACCTGTCGCGCGCGTTACGAAAGCTACACGCATGACCCCTTTGGCCTTTGTCATATCGCTGCCCGTGCGCGCCTATCGTTTGATCTTTAGCCCCTGGGTCGGGTTCAACTGCCGCTATCACCCGACCTGTTCGGCCTATGCGATGGAAGCCCTGAAAAACCATGGCGGGATCAAAGGCAGCTGGCTGGCCGCAAAACGCATCGCCCGCTGCCACCCCTGGGGTGGCGCGGGTCATGATCCAGTACCGCCAAGCGCGATCAAATCAGAGCGAGGTTCCCACGATCCGTCGGCGCGCGGGTCGGAATAACGTTCCGGTCCAGCTTGCCCATGAGCGTGTGGTAAAGGTCTTCATAAAAGCGCTCGGAATCGAAATACCATCGATGCGAGATGCCGACCTCATCCCCGAATTGCGCCTTGTTATCCCGATAATACGCACCGCAATAGACATCGACCGCTTTTTGCGAATGTCCCTCTGGCATCCCCACACGCCCGAGCCGCCGCGACACCCCCACGCGTTTGACCTCGGAAATCGAGAGCACGTCGTCATAGGGGCTATAATAGTTGGTCAAGCGCGTGCAGTGGCGGAGGAGGGAGGATGTTTTGGGGCTGTCGGCCTGCATTGATTTGGCCGAGATATCCGCCGCCACAAGAGCAATCTGGCTTGTCGTCCAGTTTTGCAAGGCAATGTCATGCTGATCATCGGCGAAATCGAATGCCTCGCGCACCAGAAAGCTGCCCATCGAATGGGCGAGCACGTGAATATTGTATTTGCAATCGGGCGTCTGTAGCCGCGCCAGCTTCGCGATACCGTCGGCATAAAGCATATCTGCCGCCTTGCGCGCATCACGTCGATCCGCGCTGTAGCCCAAAACGGCCCCATTGCTTGGCCAATCGAAGCTGATCACAACGCCGTCAAACCCATGCGCTGCAAGGCCCCGGCGGATCAGCCGATGCCGTTCGAGCATCTCATAGTTTTCGGTGTTGAACCCATGCACAAATAGCACGATGTTCCCGCGCTCATGCGGGGCACTTCCGGCGCCGGCGGCGGCTTGCACCGAACGAAGCCAGTCGCTCCACCGCACCTCATTGGCCTTGGTTGGGTGTGATACGGTTTCCGGAATAGCAAGGTATTTGACACCGCCAAGCCGGTCGGAATACCCCTGACCATCGCGGCCCCGCACTGAATAAAAATAGTCCATGATTGAAGACCCTTTCAAAATATTAATCAATTCGGCGAAGGTAGCATAAGCGGGCCACAAAATCATCGACCGCACCGATGGACCGAGACATCCCAAAGGGCAAAGACGCCATGCTGGACGACACTGACGACATCCACCCGCTGTTTCATGGCGCACCGAAAACGACCGAGTTTCGCAAGCTGCGCAAACGGTTGATCCGCGAAACGCGCGAGGCGATTGAGCGTTATGGCATGGTCAATCGTGGCGACCGCTGGCTGGTTTGCCTGTCGGGTGGAAAGGACAGCTACACGCTTTTGGCGGTTTTGACCGAGTTGCAATGGCGCGGTGTGCTGCCCGTCGAAATCTTGGCCTGTAATCTCGACCAGGGGCAGCCGGGCTTCCCGGCCACCGTCCTGCCCGAATTTTTGGAACAGATGCGCGTGCCGCATCGGATCGAATACGCCGACACCTATTCCATCGTCATGGACAAGGTGCCCCAGGGGCGTACCTATTGCGCGCTTTGTTCACGGCTGCGGCGCGGGAATCTCTATCGCATCGCACGCGAGGAAGGGTGCAGCGCGGTGGTTTTGGGTCATCACCGCGATGACATTCTAGAGACCTTTTTCCTGAACCTGTTCCATAGCGGCAAGCTGGCCACGATGCCGCCGAAACTGGTCAATGACGAAGGCGACCTGTTTGTGTTGCGGCCTTTGGCCCATGTGGCCGAGGTGGATTGCGACAGCTTCGCGCGCGCGATGAACTATCCCATTATCCCCTGCGATCTATGCGGCAGCCAAGATGGGCTTCAACGCCAGGCGATCAAAGCGATGCTGGACGGGTGGGAGGCCAAAGCGCCCGGGCGGCGGCAAAAGATGTTCTCAGCCCTAATGTCCGCACGACCATCCCATCTTTTGGACCCAGAGCTTTTTGACTTTGCCGGGCTGATGCGCCGGACGGATGCCCAAAATCCAACCGAATGATCCGCTGACCGTTAAGGGCTTATCAGCCATTCACCATTAAGCCTTGCCGGAAAGACTGCGCCGTGACGCGCGCGTCTTTCCTGGGGATTTTGGCCATGGCAGAGCGTGCAATCAGCGTGTGGAGGCGATTTACTCTTCGGCTTCGCGCCGGGTTAAGCCGCATTGATACGCTGGCCCTGTTTCCGCTTTTCGCTGTCACTGCGATATGGTTGGAGCTTGGCGATATCGTCACCCTCACTGCGTTTCTCCTGCCTGCACTCTTGGCCTTTCAGGCCCTCGTCGCGCCGACGCAAGGCGTTCCCGCAGCGCTTGGCCCAACAGGACAGGCCCCCCCGGGGCAGGAGGCGCTGTTGGCCATGCTTGATCGTGTGGACGGCATCCCTCATCGCAGTTCCGCCTGTATCCTGGTCGAGTTGGACGATTGGCAAAACCTGATCGACCGTTGGGGCGCGGACCATACCGCCGCTCTTGCTCAGCGGTGTTATGAGCGGCTCGAAACCTGCCTGCGCCGCGATGATTTGATCACCCGCCTTGGTGATGTGCGGTTTGGCATCGTGTTACACCCGATCCCGGCCGCGCGTTTGGGCCTTAGGGAGACCATTGTGGGCCGGTTACGGGCCGCCTTGGGCGAAGCAATGGTGATCGATGGCGTGCATGTACGGCTCACCGCCTGCATCGGGCATTCCGGCCTGTTGCGGGACGCCGCCGATTGCGCCGCCGCAACGCTGGTTGCCGCCGAAGCAGCCCTGGCCGAAGCCCACCGCATCGGCCCAAACACCGTGCGCGCCTATACCCCCGGCCTGCTCCGCGAACGCGCCATGCGCAATCAACTGGTCGATGAGGTGGCAGCGGCGCTTGCAAATGGTGAAATCCGGGCCTGGTTCCAACCTCAGATAGGCGCGAAGACCAACCGGCTCTGCGGGTTCGAGGCTTTGGCCCGCTGGCACCACCCGGATCGTGGAATCCTGCTACCCAAGGACTTTCTCGGCGCGGTCGAAAGCGCAGGAAAGATGGCGACGCTGGGTCATACAATCTTATGCCAATCCCTGACCGCCCTTAGGGCCTGGGACGATGCAGGGCTGGACGTGCCAACCGTTTCGGTCAATTTCTCGGCCAGCGAATTGCGTGACCCCAATTTGGTCGAACAGATCTTGTGGGAATTGGACCGCTTCGATCTGCGCCCAAACCGGCTGATCGTGGAAATCCTGGAAACCGTTGCCGCCGAAAACCGCGATGATGCCGTAATCGCCACGCTGGAACGTATCAAGTCTTGCGGCATAAGGCTGGATTTGGACGATTTTGGGGTTGGGCAAGCCTCGCTCGCCGCGATCCCGCGCTTTGGGGTGAGCCGGATCAAGATCGACCGATCTTTTATCAAAGCATTGGACGAGGAGTCCGAAACCCATGCCATGGTCGACGCGATCCTATCCATCGCGCGACATTTGGGCGTGGAATGCCTGGCCGAGGGCGTCGAAACGGCCCAGGTTCAAACCCTGCTGGCGCAAAAGGGTTGCGGCTACTGCCAGGGCTTTCTGATCGCCGAACCCATGCCATTTGAGGACACTGAAGCCTGGATAAATGCACAAGACCACCGGCCAGCATCGCGGCACGAGCCGCAGCGCCAGGTGGGTTGACACCAGCCAGATATCCCATCGCTGATCCGCCATGCCGGGCACCCGCACCGAAGCGCGCCGAAAACGCCCCTTGACCTTTGCCAGCCCAATCTGTTGAACCCCTCTGACATCAATAGCGGGGTCCAAGAAAACATGGACGGTCAGAACAAAAACCTGATCCTTGCAACAGCGCTGAGTTTCGCCGTTATCCTTGTGTGGTACCTGCTATTCCCGCCGCCCGAGCTTGAGCCCGATCTCAACGCGCCTGCGGTCATCGTGAATGATGACGGCACGGCTTCGAGTGACACCGGCATGGCACTGCTGCCCCCCGCCGCTGACGCACCGACCAGTGAAGAGATCATCGACCCCGAGGCCACCACCGCCGTGGCGCTCAGCGAAGCGGCCCGTATCCCGATCGAGACCGACACGTTGGAAGGCTCGATCTCGCTTATTGGGGGGCGCATCGATGACCTGTCGCTGCGCAACTACAACGAAACGCTGGAGGAAGATTCCCCCATCGTGCGCCTCTTGTCGCCCGTCGGTGGGACCGAGCCTTATTACGCGCTTTACGGGTGGGCACCTGGCGGCGATCTGAGCTTTGACCAAGTGCCAAATGCCAACACCGAATGGCAGCTTGAAAGCGGCGAAACCCTGGGCGTTGGCAGCCCGATCACCCTAGTCTGGGACAATGGCGCGGGCCTGATCTTCCGCCGCACCATTGAGCTTGACGAAAACTTCATGTTCTCGGTCACCCAGTCAGTCGAAAACACCGGCGCGGGCGAGGCCCGCCTGGCACCCTATGGCATCGTGGCCCGCCACGGCTTGCCGGATGATCTGCAGAACTTCTTCATTCTGCACGAAGGGGTGGTGCGCAAGGTCGACGGCACCTTGGATGAAATCGGCTATAACGATCTGCCCGATATGGATTTCCTGGACCGCGAAGGGGCCTTGGCCGAAGTGGTCGAGGTGTTGGAAAACGGCTGGATCGGCTTTACCGACAAATACTGGATGACCACCCTGATCCCAGGTGCCGATCAGGCCTTCACCTCGGTTACCAAATATGTGGCAGGTTCGGATATCTACCAGACCGAGGCGCGCCTGCCCGCCGTCACGGTTGCGCCAGGGGAAACCCAAACCGTCACCACGCAGCTTTTTGCCGGGGCGAAAGAATGGGAAACCATCCGCGAATACCAGAACCTCGGTGGCATCGAACGCTTCATCGACTCGATTGACTGGGGGTGGTTCTACTTCCTGACCAAACCGATGTTCTGGTTGCTGCACAACCTCAACGTTCTGATCGGGAATATGGGCCTGGCCATCATCGCCCTGACAGTCATCGTCAAGGCGGCGCTATTCCCGCTGGCCTATAAATCCTATGCCTCCATGGCCCGTATGCGCGAGCTTCAGCCAGAGATGGAGAAGCTGAAAGAGCGCCATGGCGACAATCGCGAGGCCCTGCAAAAGGGCATGATGGAGCTTTATAAGAAGGAAAAGGTGAACCCAGCCTCGGGCTGTTTGCCGATCCTGCTGCAAATCCCGATCTTCTTCTCGCTCTACAAGGTGATCTTCGTCACGCTGGAACTGCGCCACGCGGCCTTCTTCGGCTGGCTGAACGATCTGTCGGCCCCCGATAGCTCGTCGATCTTCAACTTCTTCGGCCTACTGCCCTGGGCCGCGCCCGAGCCAACATCCATCATGGCGCTGATCTTCATCGGGATCATGCCGATCCTTCTGGGCATCTCGATGTGGCTGCAGCAAAAGCTGAACCCGCAGCCCACGGACCCGACGCAAGCGGCGATCTTTGCCTGGCTACCTTGGGTATTCATGTTCATGTTGGGTGGGTTTGCCAGCGGCCTCTTGGTCTACTGGATCGCCAACAACATGATCACGTTCGCGCAGCAATACATCATCATGAAGCGGCACGGTTATACGCCCGACCTGTTTGGCAACATCAAGCAAAGCTTCCAGCGCAAAAAGCCTGACGCCAAGTGAGCTGGCGGCTTGACCAGATTTGGCGCCACCCGATCAAGGGCATCGGCGCCGAGCCTCTGGCGCGCTGCGATCTGAGCGTTGACCGCCCCCTTCCGCTGGATCGCGCCTGGGCGGTTCTGGAAGAAGGCGGCGATAGCAGCGAAGGCTGGCGCGCCTGCCGCAATTTTCTGCGCGGGGCCAAAGGGCCGTCGCTCATGGCCATCACCGCGCGGGTCGAGGGGGAGGTGATCCACCTGACCCATCCCGACCGGCCCGAAATTGCCATCACGCCGGGCCAAGCTGGCGACGCGGCCCAGCTTTTCGACTGGCTAAAGCCGATCTACCCTCAGGATCGCCAACCGGCCGCTCAACTGGTCGCCGCACCGCCTGAGGGCATGTCTGACGCGCCCTTCGCGTCGGTCTCGATCCTGAACCTTGCCTCGCTGCGGGCGCTGTCGCAAAAGCTGGGCCAAGACCTCGACCCCCGCCGGTTTCGCGGCAATCTGTGGCTGGGCGGGCTGGCCCTTTGGGAAGAGTTTGATCTGGTGGGCAAAACCCTCAAGATCGGCGGCGCGACACTGGAAATGGTCGAACCCATCACCCGCTGCCGCGCGACCGAGGCCAACCCAGATACCGGGCGCCGCGACGCCAACACGCTGCGCGCCCTGGAAGGCGGCTGGGGCCATCAGGATTTCGGGGTCTACGCCCGTGTAACCCAAGCGGGCCCCATCGCCCGTGGCGATGCGGTTACGCTGTTATGACCCCCCTGCCCTTCCCCATTGCACCAGAGCCCGACGACGCCACGCGCGAAGCCGGTCGCAAGCTTTTCGCCACCGGGGCGGAGTTTCTCAAGGGCGTGGTCGCGATGAACGGTCTCCCCCCCGCCGACCGGGCCGAAGTTTGCTTTGCCGGTCGGTCGAATGTCGGGAAATCCACGCTGATCAACGCGCTGACAGGCCGCAAATCGCTGGCCCGCGCGTCGAACACACCGGGCCGCACGCAAGAGATCAATTTTTTCACCCTGGCCGATAGTCATTATCTGGTCGACCTGCCCGGCTATGGCTATGCCGAGGCCCCGGTTGCGGTCGTCAAAACCTGGCAAGCGCTGCTGAAATCCTATCTTTCCGGTCGCGCCACCCTGCGCCGCGCTTTTGTGCTTGTCGATCATCGCCATGGTGTGAAAGCCGTCGATGAAGAGATTATGACCCTGCTCGACAAGGCCGCCGTCCCGTTTCAAGTCGTCCTGACCAAAGCGGACAAGGTGAAGGAAAAGGATCGCGCCAAAGCGCTCGACATTACGCGCCAGGCGCTTTCGAAACACCCCGCCGCGTTTCCGGAAATCGTGCGCACCTCCTCCGAAAAAGGGGATGGGATCGCCACGCTCCGCGCGATTATCGCGGGGCTCGGCTAAGTCAAAGCCGGGGCCAATCGGGCCGCTTTCGCCTTCATCTTTCCCAAAATACGCGCCTGCCCCGCTTCACACCGGCCGATACCTGCCCTATCCAGGCGCGACACATATCAAAGATCCGATCAATGAAGCCTCAAATGACCCGCGATTACCTAGCCACCGCCCGCACCCTTAGCGAAGCGCTGCCCTATCTGCAGCGCTATGACGATGCGATCGTGGTGGTGAAATTTGGCGGCAATGCCATGGGCGACGATGCCGCGATGGACAGTTTCGCCCGTGATATCGTGCTGCTGCGGCAGGTGGGCGTGAACCCTGTTGTCGTGCATGGCGGCGGCCCGATGATCAACGACATGCTCGGCAAGCTCGGGGTTCAATCCGAGTTTGTGAATGGCAAGCGCGTCACCGATGCCGCCACGGTCGAGGTTGTGGAAATGGTGCTGTCGGGCCGGGTGAACAAGCGCATCGTGCAAGCGATCAACAGCCAGGGCGGGCAGGCTGTGGGCTTGTCGGGTAAAGATGCCAACCTGATCACCTGCGACCCCGCCGATCCGGCCCTGGGCTTTGTGGGTGAGCCGAAAAAGATCGACACCAGTGTTCTGAAGAACCTCTTCGCCGATGACATGATCCCCGTGGTCGCCCCCTTGGGCGCCGGTCGCAATGGCGAAACCTTCAACATCAATGGCGATACCGCCGCCGGTGCCATCGCCGCCGCGCTTGAAGCGGACCGCCTGCTTCTGCTGACGGATGTGGCTGGCGTGAAGGACGCCAATGGTCAGGTCGTCACGGCCCTCAGCGCCGCTGAGGTCGAAGAGATGACAAAAACCGGCGTCATCGCGGGTGGCATGATCCCTAAAACCGAAACCGCGCTACACGCCGTGCGCAGCGGCGTGCGGGCTTGCACCATCGTCGATGGCCGCGTGGCCAATGCGGTTTTGTTGGAACTCTTCACCGATCACGGCGCGGGCTCGATGATCCGCGCCTGACAGCTCGGTGCCACGGTTTCTCTCGCCTCGGCCTCAAGTTGCGCCTAGGCTTTTTCCATGACCAGCTATCGCAGCATCGAAACCTTGGCCGCCAAGCAGCATCTGGCAATCTTTGGCGCGTTTCATCCAACCGAAGATGACCTGCTCCCCTCCAGCATACAGACCCTGCTTCTCCTTGGTCCGCGAGAGCCTGGCTTCTGGCCCCAGGTGTCCGCCAGCGCCGCCTTCACCAGCGCCAGATCCGACCCGCTCGATCATTGGTCGCGCCAGATAATAGGGCGACTGGCCTGCGATCTGGGCGGCAAAGCCTATTTCCCCTTTGGCGGCCCACCCTGGCACCCGTTCATCGCCTGGGCCAAACGTTCCGGCCGCGCCTGGGAAAGCCCGGTAAGCCTTTTGGTACATGATCAGGCCGGGCTCATGGTCTCCTATCGCGGGGCGCTCGGCCTGACCGAACGGCTGGACCTGCCGCTACCGCCCGAACAGCCCCCCTGCGCCAGCTGCACCGCCCCTTGCCGCACCACCTGCCCGGTCCAAGCCCTCTCAGACCAGGGCTATGACACCGGTGCCTGCCACGATTTCCTCAACACCGATCCCGGCCAAAGCTGCATGACCCAAGGCTGTGCCGTGCGTCGCAGTTGCCCTGTCAGTCAAAGCTATGGCCGACTGCCCGAACAATCGGCCTTCCATATGCGGAGCTTTCATCCATGACCCTCACCCTGATCTTGATCCGCCACGCGAAATCCGATTGGGGGGATGCAGGCCTGGCCGATCATGACCGTAGTTTGAACCCGCGTGGGCGCCGCGCCGCGCCAAGGATCGGGGCCTTTCTTGCGGACCAAGGGCTTACGCCCAGCGCGGTGCTCTGTTCGACCGCGCGCCGGACACAAGAAACCTGGGCCGGGATCGCGTCCCAACTGCCCAACGCGCCAGAGCCAATCCTCACCCGCGCCATCTACGAGGCGATGCCGCAAGACATCCTAAACGCTATCCGCGCCACCGAAGGGCAGCGCCTGGCGGTGATCGGCCACAATCCTGGCATCGGCAGTCTGGCCTGGTCCTTGGCCCACACCCCGCCCACCCACGAAAAATTTGGCTTTTACCCAACCGGGGCCACAACAGTCCTAAACTTCGACGCCCAGGATTGGGCCGAAATCACCCCCGGGCTCGGCCAGGTCGCTCATTTCGTTGTCCCCAGGGATCTGCCAGATCCAAGCTGACCCCCCAAATCTTTATCCTGAAAATATGGTCGCCGAAGGCAGACGGGGCGCTGCGGGCTCGATGCCCGCGGCGCCCCGCACCCGGTCGGCCCCGTCCGGGGCCGATCCCAATCTTTTAGTGGCCCAGGATCTGGCTCAGGAACAGCTTGGTCCGATCCGATTGCGGATTGGTAAAGAACTCTTCCGGCTCATTCTGCTCCACGATCTGACCCGCATCCATAAAGATCACGCGGTTGGCGACCTGACGGGCAAAGCCCATCTCATGGGTCACACAGAGCATGGTCATGCCTTCTTCGGCGAGCTGGATCATCGTATCCAGCACCTCTTTGATCATCTCCGGATCAAGCGCCGAGGTCGGTTCATCAAACAGCATAATCCGCGGTCGCATACACAGTGACCGGGCGATGGCCACCCGCTGCTGCTGACCACCGGAAAGCTGGCCGGGATATTTATCGGCCTGTTCCGGGATCTTCACCTTTTCCAGGAAATACATCGCCGTTTCTTCGGCCTCTTTCTTGGGCGTCTTGCGCACCCAGATCGGGGCCAGCGTGCAGTTCTCTAGGATCGTCAGATGCGGGAATAGATTGAAGTGCTGGAAACACATCCCAACCTCGGACCGGATCTTGTCGATGTTCTTCAGGTCATTCGACAGAAGCGTACCATCGACGGTGATCGAGCCCTGCTGATGCTCTTCCAGCGCGTTGATGCACCGGATCAGCGTGGATTTGCCCGAGCCGGAAGGCCCGCAAATCACGATCCGTTCGCCCTGGTTCACGGTCAGGTTGATGTCACGCAGCACGTGGAACGTGCCGTACCACTTGTTCATGCCCTGAATTTCAATGGCCACCTCATCGGAGACCTTCATTTGCGAGCGGTCAATCTCGCGTTCTTCGACCAGATTAGCGGTATCAGCCATAGGTCAGACCTCCTTTAACGATGATCGGTGCGGAGCTTGCGCTCCAGCCATTGCGAATAGCGGGACATGCCGTAGCAACAGATGAAGAAGCACAGCCCGATAAAGATGAAGAGCTCCCAGTAAATCCCGTTCCAATCCGTAGTCGCACGGATCAGGTTCGAGAAACCGATGGGATCGCTCAGGCCCACAAACACCACCAGGGTGGTATCCTTGAAAAGGCCGATGAAGCTGGACACGATCCCAGGGATCGAAATCTTCAGCGCCTGCGGCAGGATAATCAGCTGCATGGATTGCCAATAGTTCAACCCAAGGCTGTCGGCCCCTTCATATTGCCCACGCGGCAGGGCGGCCAAACCACCCCGAACCACCTCGGCGATATAGGCGGCCGAAAACAGCGTCACCATGATGATTACCCGCAGCATCAGGTCGAAATTCGTCCCAGGCGGCAAGAAGTAGTTCAGCAAAAGCGACGCGGTGAAGAGCCACACGATCAGCGGAACGCCCCGGATCACCTCAATAAACACCACCGAGCATTTGTTGATGATGAAGAGATCCGATTGCCGCCCCAAAGCCAGGACAATGCCTAGCGGCATCGACAGAATAATGCCCGACGCGCCGATCACAAAGGCCAAGAGGAAGCCGCCGAAATCATCCGAAGGCACCGCTTCGATGCCGATGGGCAGGACGCTCGACAACCCGCCAGCCAATGGCCCGGCGACCAACAACCAGTAAATGATCGGCACCAAGATGGCAGCAATGGTCGCCCCCAACGAGCCGATGATCGGTTGCGCGAACTGCATCACGTAGTAACCCAGGACGAAGCCTAGCGCGACGCAGAGCGGCCCCCAGATCGTGCCACCCCAAAGGAGCCAAACGCAGACAAACGGGGCCAGTCCGGTCACGATGAACATCTTGCGCGGCACGGTATCGAACAGCACAGGCGCCAAGGCCGCAAAGAACAGGATCAGCGCCAGGATCGGTCGCCAATACAGCTCGGACGGGTAGAACCCGAACAGAAGCTGGTGCCAACGATCCGTCAGAACCGCCCAACAGGCCACGCCATGGCCATGCTCGGCGCTGCCGCCGCGCGCATCCCGAATTTCCCGACATTCACTCAGGCTTCCGGCATCCCAGATCCCGTTGACCACCCAAGGCAGGATGCCCGACAAGACATAGTAGATCACGAAGATCGACAGGATCGTCAGAATGCTGTTGGTGACGCTGGAAAACAGGTTTTCCCGCATCCATTTCACAACGCCCTGCTGGCTGGTCGGCGGCGCTTGCTCAGGCAGCATTTCCGTCCGGACGAAAGAGCGGCTTGCGTTCATGTCAGACATCTTAGCGCTCCTTCAGCTTAACAGAGTTGTTGTAGACGTTCATGACGCCCGAGATGATCAGCGAGGTGATGAGATAGAAGCATCCCAATAGCAGCATCCCCTCAAGCTCACGGCCCGTCTGGTTGATGGTGATCCCGCCCAAGGTGGAACGGACATCCATATACCCCACAGCGATGGCCAGGGATGAGTTCTTGGTTAGGTTCAGGAACTGCGAAATCAGCGGCGGGATGATCACCCGCAGCGCTTGCGGCAGGATCACCAGGTTCATTGTCCAGCTTGGCCGCAGCCCCAGGGCATAAGACGCCTCGGTCTGGCCCTTGCTCACGGACAGGATGCCAGCGCGCACAATCTCGGCGATGAAAGCACCGGTATAAAGCGACAGCGCGAACCAAAGGGCGATCAGCGCGTTGCGCAGATGGATGCCTCCGCTGAAGTTGAAGCCCGTCAATTCTGGGTAATCCAAGGTCGCGCCCAGGGCGACCAAGACTATCGCTGCTGGAACAAAAACCGATCCTAATCGCATCCAGAGTGTCCCTGGCGGCCTTACCCCAGTGCGATCTTGGGTGGCCTTGGCCCAGCGCCCGATCATCACCGACCCAACGATGCCACCACCCAAAACCACCAGAAACAGTGCCCAATCAGTAAAGCTGGCAGAGGCGATCACGGCATTGGTTTCAGCATCAATTTCATTGCCGCCAAGCGAACGTGTGAAGACCACGTTGGGAATGTAGATACCGCGGTTTGTGAAGGCGACACTGTCATTCAGATACATTTCCGCTGCCGGGTCATCACCCCGGAAATCCCGAGGCTGCGGCATGCTTTCAGTCATGATGGCGAAGACCACCAAGATCCACAGAAGCAGCGGAATATTGCGGAAACCTTCGACATAGACGCTCATCAACCGGGCGACGATCCAGTTATTCGAAAGGCGGAGAACACCGGCAAACACGCCCAGAACGGTCGCGCAGATACAGCCCAGAACCGCCACCAAGAGCGTGTTCAGGATACCCACAAGCGCCGCGCGGCCATGTGTGGAATCGTTGCTATATTCGATCAGGCGCTGGTTGATGTCGTACCCGGCCCGGTTTGACAGGAAACCAAAGTCGAAATCTTTGCCCAAGGCGGACAGGTTCTGAACCGTGTTGTTGGCCAACCAGGCCAAGCCCGCCATGATGAGAATGAAGGCTACCGCTTGAATGGTCAAAGATCGGTAGCGGGTGTCGTAAATCAGCTGGCTGAGTCGGAATGACTCAACGGGTGGCTCGGACATAGTCGCCATCTAGTTCCCCCTGAACTGCACGCTGGTTTGTTTCACCTTGCGGTGCGCCATCTTTGTCCGTGGCTTATGTGGTCAGAGGAGAAATCCCGGACCCTGCGCAAGGTACAAAAAGGGCGCGGGGATGACCCGCGCCCTTTCGTTGGGTTCGCTTACCGGAAGGGCGGCGAGTACAGCAGGCCGCCATCGGTCCACTGTGCGTTCAACCCGCGGGCCAGGCCGATCGGGGTGTTTTCACCGATGTTGCCTTCGAACACTTCACCGTAGTTACCGACCGACGCGATGATGTTGCGCGCCCAATCAGCTTCCAGGCCAAGCATCCCGCCCAGTTCACCTTCGGTGCCAAGCAGACGGTTGATCTCGGGGTTCTCGGTGCCACCGGCCAGTTCGCCGACATTTGCCGAGGTGATGCCCAGCTCTTCCGCCGAAATCATGGCGTTCAGCGTCCAGCGAACGATGTCGCCCCACTCATGGTCGCCATGGCGAACCAGCGGGCCGAGCGGCTCTTTCGAGACGATCTCGGGCAGAACGACGTGGGCCGACGGATCTTCGAAGGTCGCGCGGGTTGCGGCGAGGCCCGAAGCGTCGGTGGTGTACACGTCACATGCGCCAGCCAGGTACTGCTGCTGTGCTTCTGCGTTGGTTTCGATCGGAACGGGCTCGTAGCTCATGCCGTTCGAGGCGAAGAAGTCAGCCAGGTTCAGTTCGGTGGTGGTACCGGTCTGGATGCAGACGGTCGCGCCGTCCAGTTCCATGGCGGACGAAACGCCCAGCTCACGCGGAACCATGAAGCCCTGACCGTCATAGTAGTTGATGCCGACGAATTCGAACGCCAGGTCAACGTCACGGCTGAAGGTCCAGGTGGTGTTCCGGGCCAGCATGTCAACTTCGCCCGAAGCCAGCGCGGTAAAGCGGGTCTGACCAGTGGTCGGAACGAACTCAACAGCGGACGGATCGCCAAACACGGCAGCTGCCACAGCGCGGCAGACCGACACGTCGAAGCCTTCCCATTCGCCTTCGGCGTTCGGCGCGGCAAAACCGGTCAGACCGGTGGTCACACCGCAGTTGAGCGAGCCGCGCTCACGCACTTCATCGAGCGTCTGAGCGGACACGACACCTGCAGCCAAACCAGCCACGGCAAGCGTGCCGAAAAGTACGGATTTTTTCATAATTACCTCTTCCTGATGGACCGCCCTTTGGACGTTATTTTTCGTGCCCTTAGGGCTATGGCCTAGTCTGTGAGGGATGTTTTCCCTTCACCGGACACAAAATGCGCAAATCCTAGGCGGCAGGTCAAGGGTCGCGACGGGGCTTTACCCACAGGCAAGGGGGGGTGAATGCCGATTTCTTAAGCTGGCGCCCGGTTTTTCATCAATACCTGCTGCAAGCTGCGCAACAGGAGGTCACCTATCAGAGCAGAGGCGAAGGAATCGGTCGGCGTGAACAAATTGTTCCCGGCGCGCATCCTTTGCGGCGTCGGCTTCTTCGTCGCGGCCCCATAACTCGGCTTGATACTCCTCATCGATTCGCGAGATCGAAAAGGCGGCATCAGGCGCAAGATGCCCGCGTGCGACGGCCAGGCCGATAATCAATGAGCCCGAAAGCGTGACCAAATCATGCAACGCCGTCAGCTCAAATTCCGGCACCTCCCGCACCGCGTATCGCAGCTTTTCCACCGCCTCGCCCGCCTGCGGGATCGGCAAAACCCCTTCGGTCGGCAAAAGCCGCGCACCAAAGGTGTCCGCCGCCCAATCCAACAGGGGATCCCAGGCCGCGGCCTGTCGCGTCGCCAGGTCCGACGGACTTTCCGCGCGGTAGCACAGCAAATCCGTTTCGGCGTAATCGCCCAGCATCTGCGCCACCTCCCCATGGAAGGCCGCAACCCGTTCAATGGCCGAGTTTGCAGATCGCGTCACAGGCATGGTGAGCGGCTTGATCTCATCTTCCTGCGCGTCCCACTCGGCAGCAACAGCATCGGCCATCTTGCGCGTCGGCAAGACCAACAGCGATTTGCCAGGGGTCTTGACCGGTCGACCATCCAGCAGAACCTGAAAGCCGCCCTCCGCATCAGCAACGCTGGCCTGTTTCCAAAACCGTTTGGCTTTCCATTCGGTCATGCGCTTCCCCACATCCGGTTTAACTCTGCCGGCAACACGGCAAAATCATCGATCACCTGGCGCGCGCCTGCGGTGTGCAACGCGTCAACCGGGTGATAGCCCCAAGACACCCCAATCGCGTGGATGCCCGCCGCACAGCCCATTTCGATGTCATAGGTCGTATCCCCCAGAATCACCGCGTTGGCGGGTGCGACGCCGGTTTCGTCCAAACACGCCTCGATCATCGACGGATGCGGTTTCGAGGGGTGATCATCGGCGCATTGCACCGACTGAAACAGGCGACGAATGCCATGGGTCTCAAAAATATGCTCAAGCCCACGCCGAGACTTTCCGGTGGCGATGGCCAGCAAGGTTTCATCTTGCTGACCCAGCGCCTCCAAAACCTCAGCCGCGCCCGGGAAGAACGGCGACAGCGCGACGCCATCGCCAGCTTGGCGCAGGCCTGCAAAACTGGCTTTGTAAGCCGCCACAAGGTCTTCGTTTAGGGCAGCATGGTCGGGCGCCAGACGGTGCATTGCCACGGGCAGCGACAAACCGACAATCGATAGCGTCGCCTCACGCGATGGGCGTGGTAGGCCGACCTGATCGAACGCCCCGTTCATTGACGCGATGATATGGGCCTGGCTATCGATCAGCGTGCCATCGACATCGAAGATCACCAATTTCAGATCGGTCATTCGATGTCCTCGAACGGGTCAACCGGCACATCGGCGGCGTGCCAATCCAGCGTTTCCCAAGTGCGGGCCATATGCTCGGGCATCGGCGCAGTTAGGTTCAGCCGCGCCCCGCTGATCGGATGCGTCAGGCTGAGCGACCGGGCGTGCAGATGCAATTTACGGCTCAACCCACCGCCCAGCTGCGCGCCCCATCCGTCGCCCAGGTTTTCTTGACCCGACCCGCCATACTTGCCGTCGCCCACAATCGGGTGGCCCATGGCGGCCATATGGGCGCGCAATTGATGCGTGCGCCCGGTGACGGGTACCAGCGCACACCAGGACACGCGCGTCGCAAGCGCGGACAGCACGGCATAATCTGTGACCGCCCGCTTCGCACCCGGCGTGTCCTCAACCGCATTGGGATGCACCGTGTGCATCTTTTCCCCTTCACCGCCGCGCCCGTGGCCCGGCGCTTTGACCAGGCCAAAGCGAACCGTGCCCATACGCGGCTGCGGCACGCCCGCGACCGCCGCCCAATAAATCTTGCGCGTGTCTTTGGAGCGGAACGCCTCGGTCAGCGCCTGGGCGCTGCGCCGGTTGCGTGCCAGGATCAGAATGCCGGAGGTATCTTTGTCGAGGCGATGCACCAGGCGCGGCTTATCCTCGGCCCCGAACCGAAGCGCCTCGGCCAGCCCATCGACATGGCGGGTTTGTTTTGATCCACCTTGGGTCGGCAAGCCCGGGGGTTTGTTCAAAGCGATAATATGATCATCGCGGAAGATGACAGCACGCTGGATCATCTGCGCATCCGCATCGCTGACGGTGGCGCGTTGCACCACCGGGGCGGCGCTGTCGGGCAAGGGCGGCACGCGCACGGATTGGCCGGGCTCAAGCCGGGTCGAGGCTTTCACGCGGCCCCCATCCACCCGGATCTCACCCTTGCGGCACATCTTTTCGATACGCCCTTGCGAGACTTGGGGAAAATGCCGCCGGAACCACCGATCAAGGCGCTGGTCGCCTTCGTCCAGGCCAACGCTTAGGGTCTGAACACCGCTCATGCAAAGAGCCCCCGCGCGACCCAAAGCCCGGCCATCAACCCCGCGATCGACAGGATCACCGAGGCGCCGACATAAAGCGCCGCCTGACCCACATCGCCGCGTTCGTAAAGCGTGACCGCCTCCAGAGAAAAGGCGGAAAAGGTGGTGAACCCGCCCAAAAGCCCGGTCATCACCAAAGGCGACAGATGGGTCAGGCCGCGTTGCGCTGCGGCCACGACAAACAGCCCCATCAGGAAAGACCCGATGATGTTCACCGTGATGATCGCAATAGGAAACTGGGTTGGCCCGATCAGGCGCATCATCCCAACCCCGGTCAGATACCGGAGCGCGGCACCAAAGGCACCGCCAAGCGCGACTTGAAGAACGGGGGCAATCATGGGGCGGGGATGGGCGCGCAGGCCGCGATTGTCAACGGGGTGGGGCATTTGCCGAAAGGAATCGAGCCCAAGGCGCCGTTCGAACCCCTTAGCTCCGCCGCTTGTCCCGCAGCCCTTCGAACCATTCCAGGCGCTTTTTCAACTCGCGCTCATAGCCGCGTTCGACGGGCTGGTAGAAGGACGCGCGCGACATCTCATCGGGGAAATAGGATTGGCCCGAAAATCCATCCTTGGCGTCATGGTCGTATTCATAGCCTTTGCCGTAACCCTGATCCTTCATCATTTGGGTCGGGGCGTTCAGGATGTGTTTGGGCGGCGCGTGCGAGCCGGTGGACCGCGCACTGGCGCGGGCGGCTTTGTAAGCGGTATAGGAGGCATTCGATTTTGGCGCGAGCGCCAGGTACAATACGGCCTGCGCCAGCGCCAATTCCCCTTCGGGTGAGCCAAGGCGTTCGTAGGTTGCCCAAGCGTCCAAGCAGTGGCGCTGAGCCGCCGGATCGGCCAGGCCGATATCCTCCACCGCCATGCGTGTGATGCGTCGGGCGAGGTAGCGCGGGTCTTCGCCACCCTCCAACATCCGGGCCAGCCAATAGAGCGACGCGTCAGGGTCAGAGCCGCGGACGGATTTATGCAGGGCCGAGATTAGATTGTAATGCGCCTCGCCCGATTTGTCGTATTGGGCAGCGCGGCGTTGCAAGCGTTTGGCCAGCTGATCCGGGCCAAGTTGCCCCTCCACCTTCCAGGCCGCCACCTGTTCGACCAGGTTCAGCAAGGCGCGCCCATCGCCATCCGCCATATCGCGCAGGTTTTGCCGCGCCTCGGGCGTCAGGGGCAGCGGGTGATGCAATTCCAACTCAGCATGGGCCACGATCTGTTCCAGCGCCGTATCGTCGAGGCGGTTCAGCACCAGAACCTGCGCCCGGCTCATCAAAGCGGCGTTGAGCTCGAAACTCGGGTTTTCGGTGGTGGCCCCGACCAGCAGGATGGTGCCATCCTCCATATGGGGCAGAAACCCGTCCTGCTGCGCTTTGTTAAAGCGGTGGATTTCGTCGACAAACAGCAAGGTACCCTGCCCGTTCGCGTGTCGCATCTTGGCGGCTTCGAACACTTTGCGCAGGTCCGGCACACCGGTGAAAATCGCACTGATCTGCACGAAGCTGAGCGAGGTTTCATCCGCCAAAAGCCGCGCGATGGTGGTCTTTCCCACACCCGGCGGCCCCCAAAGGATCAGCGACGACATCGCGCCGCTGTCCAGCATCACCCGCAGCGCGCCATCGGGGCCGAGCAAATGATCCTGGCCAATCACCTCACCCAAGGATTTAGGGCGCAGCCGGTCCGCCAAGGGGCGCGGGCCGGACGGCGCTGGCGCGGCAGAAGGGGCGGTGTCAAACAGATCAGCCATGGTCCCTACCTAATCATGGCCTGGCAATCTGAAAAGCCGGGGTTTGAGCCGTGCATCGCCCCTGAAAAACAGAAAACCCGCCTCAAAGGCGGGTTTCCAGGTATCTGTTTGGCCGCGTGGCTTAAGCTTCGGCGTCAAACGCCTCTTCTTCGGCTTCAACGCGGGCGCGATCAGCGGCGCCTTTGGCATCCACGTCACGGTCGATAAACTCGATGATCGCCATCGGGGCCATGTCGCCATAGCGGAAGCCCGCTTTCAGCACGCGGACATATCCGCCCTGACGTTCGGCATAACGCGGGCCAAGAACGTCGAACAGTTTCTGGACATGCATGTCTTGCTTGAGCTGCGCTGCCGCCTGACGACGGGCATGCAGATCGCCCCGTTTTGCCAGGGTGATCAGCTTTTCCACCACGCGGCGCAGTTCTTTCGCCTTGGGCAGGGTGGTTTTGATCTGCTCATGCTCGATCAACGAGCCAGACATGTTAGCGAACAGCGCTTTGCGGTGTTCGTGAGTGCGGTTCAGGCGGCGGTATCCGCGAGCGTGACGCATTGTTTTATCTCCATCTCATTTTGCTTTGTCTGGGGCCCCATGCGTGCGGGGCCCTCTCCTTGGGGTGTGCTACACCCGAATAGTCCCCGGCTTTCCCGGGCATTTTGTTCGCAAACGGCTTAGAAGTTATCTTCGTACTTCTTGGCCAGTTCTTCGATGTTGTCGGGCGGCCAATCGATGATGTCCATGCCCAAGTGCAGGCCCATGCCGGACAGCACCTCTTTGATTTCGTTCAACGACTTGCGGCCGAAGTTCGGGGTGCGCAGCATCTCGGCTTCGGTTTTCTGGATCAGATCGCCAATGTAAACGATGTTGTCGTTCTTCAAGCAGTTGGCCGAACGCACCGACAATTCCAACTCGTCCACTTTCTTCAGCAGAAGCGGGTTGAATTCCAGATCGTCTTCGTCGTCCTGACGCGATGCGCTTTCCGGCTCGTCGAAGTTCACGAAGATCGACAGCTGATCTTGGATGATCCGCGCGGCATAGGCCACGGCATCGTCCGGGGTGACCGAGCCATCGGTTTCCAACTTCAAGGTCAGCTTGTCATAATCCAGCACCTGGCCCTCACGGGTGGGCTGCACGTCGTAAGACACCTTTTTGACCGGCGAATAGATCGCGTCGATCGGCATCAAGCCGATGGGCGCATCCTCGGGGCGGTTTTTGTCGGCGGCGACATAGCCTTTGCCAGTGTTGACGGTCAGTTCCATGTACAGGTCTGCACCGTCATCCAGGTGGCAGATCACGTGATCCTTATTCAGGATCTCGATGCCCGCGCTTTCGGAAATGTCGCCAGCGGTCACAACCTTCGGGCCTTTGGCCGAGATCGAGACACGCTTGGGCCCATCGGCTTCCATGCGGATGGCCACACCTTTGAGGTTCAGCACGATATCGGTAACGTCTTCACGCACGCCAGCGACGCTGGAAAACTCGTGCAACACGCCGTCGATCTGCACGCTGGTAATGGCCGCGCCCTGCAGCGACGACATCAAAACACGGCGCAGCGCGTTGCCCAGCGTCAGGCCAAAGCCCCGCTCAAGCGGTTCGGCGACCACAGTGGCCTTGCGGGCCGGATCGGTGCCGGGGTTCACGACCAATTGCGTGGGCTTAATAAGCTCTTGCCAATTCTTATGGATCATACGTCGCCTCCATTCTTGTCTTTGGGCCGATCCAAGGCCCAAGACGCTCGAGGATCAAAATGACGAAGACGGACCACGCGCCATGACATGCGCGGGCCCGCCGATACTGGATAGTCGCTCAGACGCGGCGGCGTTTGGGCGGACGGCAGCCGTTATGGGCCATCGGGGTCACATCACGGATCGAGGTGATGTTGAAGCCAACCGCTGCCAAAGCGCGCAACGCGCTTTCGCGGCCGGAACCGGGGCCCTGCACCTCTACCTCAAGCGTTTTCACGCCGTGATCCTGCGCTTTGCGGCCCGCATCTTCTGCGGCCATCTGCGCGGCATACGGGGTCGATTTACGGCTACCCTTGAACCCCATGGTGCCAGCAGACGACCAAGAAATGGCGTTGCCCTGCACATCGGAGATCAGGATTTTGGTGTTGTTGAACGAAGAGTTCACATGCGCAACGCCAGCGGCGATGTTCTTGGAAACCTTCTTCTTCGCGGGACGACGATCGCGTGCCATGGATCTAACCCTCCCTTATTTCTTCTTACCGGCAATGGCCTTTGCGGGGCCTTTGCGGGTACGGGCGTTGGTGTGAGTGCGCTGACCGCGAACCGGCAAGTTGCGGCGGTGACGCAGACCGCGGTAGCAGCCCAGGTCCATCAGACGCTTGATGTTCATCTGCGTCTCACGGCGCAGGTCGCCTTCGACGGTGAAGTTGGCGTCGATATGCTCGCGGATTTGCAGAACTTCACTATCGGACAGTTCGTTCACGCGGCGCGACGGGTCGATGCCGACGGCTTCACAGATTTGCTTTGCGGAGGTGTGGCCGATGCCGGTCACATAGGTCAGCGCGATGGGTACGCGCTTGGCGGTGGGGATGTTGACCCCTGCGATACGTGCCAAGGTAATCTCGTCCTTTTTTGTCGCGAGCCCGTAGTTCCAGGCCCTTTTTTCACAACAGAGGGTCCCTGGCGGAATGCCGAAGGACCCTGTATTTTCAGGTCGAATGACGATGCCCTAATACACATCGCCGTCCATGATTCCCGGAGGGAAGCCGCCACATAGGTCGTTTTCAGCGGCGCGTCAAGGGCAGCAAGCGCATGCTGTCAAGACATTTGTCAAGCGCGCCAAGGCTTTCGCTGGATCAGTTCAATGCGGCTGCGATCTCGCGCGCAACCTCATCGATCTCACCCAAGCCGTCGACCCCTTTCAACAGGCCTTTGGCATAGTAATAACCGATCAGCGGCGAGGTCTGTTTGTAATAGGCCATTAGCCGAGTTTTCAGGCTGTCTTCATTGTCATCGGCCCGGCGCTTGAACTCGGTCCCGCCGCAGTTCGAGCATTTGCCATCTGCAGGGATCGGTTTGGTGATGTCATTGTAAACCTCACCACAAGAACCGCAGGTCGAACGCGCGGTGATGCGCTGGACCAGCACATCGTCATCCACCTGCATTTCGATCACGGCATCCAAGCTTTGGCCCATTTCCACGAGCAATTCGCCCAAGGCGTCGGCCTGGGGCAAAGTGCGCGGGAAGCCGTCAAAGATGAAGCCGGTGCCGCCGCCTTCAAGCTTTTCGCGGATCAGGCCGATCACGATCTCATCGGTAACAAGCTCACCGCGCGCCATCACCTCGGCCACGCGGTTGCCCATTTCGGTTCCGCTATCCTTGGCCTCACGCAGCATGTCGCCCGTGCTAAGCTGCACCATCCCACGCTCATCGGTCAGAATCCGCGCTTGCGTGCCTTTGCCGGCCCCCGGAGGCCCAAGAAGAATGATGTTCATCGGCGTGCTGGTCCTTTGCGCGGCTTACGGGCCGCCCCACCCTTGCGCCCGCGGAGCTGCGATTTCTCGATCAGCCCTTCATATTGGTGCGCCAGAAGATGCGATTGGATCTGCTGCACGGTATCCATGCCGACCGACACGATGATTAGGATCGAGGTGCCGCCGAAATAGGCCGTGATCGACAGGTTCGTGCGCACAATCTCGGGCATCAGACAGACCAGGGCCAGATAGCCAGACCCCAAGACCAAGACGCGGTTGACCACGTATTCCAGATATTCCGAGGTTTTCTTGCCTGGGCGAATGCCCGGAATGAACCCGTTCTGGTTCTTCAGGTTGTCGGCCACATCGTCGGTCTTAAACGACACGTTCAGCGTATAGAAATACGTGAAGAAGATGATCATCGACGCAAAGAACAGCAGGTAAAGCGGCTGACCCGGACCGAAATTGGCCAGAATCCAGCCCATCACCGGACCGCTTGCCTGACCGCCACCAAAGGTGGTCAACGTCGTCGGCAGTAGCAAAAGCGATGAGGCGAAGATCGCCGGGATCACGCCCGCCGGGTTCACCTTGACCGGCAGGTGGCTGGAGCCACCGTCATAGACCTTCATCCCCACCTGACGGCGCGGGTATTGAATGTGAATCTTGCGCAGGCTTCGTTCCATGAAGACCACGAAGAAGAGCGTCCCGATCAGCATGAAGATCACGCCAAGGGTTGCCGTGGTGGTCAGCGCGCCAGAGCGGCCGCTTTCAAAGAACTGGGCCAGAGCGGCGGGAATTTCGGCGATGATGCCAACAAAGATGATCAGCGAAATACCGTTGCCGATGCCGCGTTGGGTGATCTGTTCGCCCAACCACATCAGGAACATGGTGCCGCCAACCAGCGTAATCACACAGGCCGCGCGGAAGAACCAACCGGGATCAGAAGCCAGGCCACCCGATTCCATCGACACCGCCAGGCCATAAGCCTGCGCCGTGGCCAGCAAAACCGTGCCATAGCGGGTGTATTGGTTCAGCTTTTTGCGGCCTTGCTCACCCTCTTTTTTCAGCTGTTCCAGCTTGGGCACCATGGCCGCCATAAGCTGCACGATGATCGAGGCCGAAATGTAGGGCATGATGCCCAGCGCAAACACACCCATGCGGGACAGCGCGCCGCCGGTGAACATGTTCAACACCCCGCCAAGGCCAGCGGCGGCCTGGTCGAAGAAGTTGCGCAATTCCACACCATCAATCCCCGGCACGGGGATATAGGTGCCAACCCGGTAAATGATCAGAAGGCCAAGTGTGAACAGGATGCGCTGACGCAATTCGGTGGCTTTACCGAATGCCCGCCAGCTCATGTTCGCGGCCATTTGCTCCGCTGCTGATGCCATGCCGCCTCTCTTGATGGGCTATGGGCTGCGGCCCCCCTCCCTCGGACCGACCGCAGCGCATGTATTGCGCACGTATGTAAGGGGCGGACCCGCCCCTCACAAGCCATGCGGGGGTCGCACCCCCGTGATCGGGTTATTCCGCCGCAGCAGGCGCGGCGACGGTCAGGCTGCCACCGGCTTTTTCGACAGCTTCAATGGCCGATTTCGAGGCACCGGTGACCGACAGGTTCACCTTGGTCGAAATCTCACCTTTGGCCAGCACACGCACGCCATCCAGCTTACGGCGCACCAGGCCGGAGGCGACCAGCGCATCCTCGGTGATCTCGGCTTTGGCGTCGAGCTTGCCTGCTTCGACGAATTTCTGGATCAGGCCCAGGTTCACAACCGCGTATTGCTTGCGGTTCGGTTTGGTGAAGCCACGCTTGGGCAGGCGCTGGTAAAGCGGCATCTGGCCGCCTTCGTAGCCATTGATCGCCACACCCGACCGGGATTTCTGACCTTTGATCCCGCGACCGGCGGTTTTACCTTTGCCCGAACCGGGACCACGACCCACACGTTTGGCTTTTTTGGTGGCGCCAGGATTGTCGCGCAACTCATGCAATTTCATATCGCTTCTCCTTTGCCGGAACTGCCCCCGAAGCGAATTGGACAGACGCGGCGTTTCTTGGTTTTTGGAATCGGGCCCAGAGGGACCACCGGGGGCGTATAGACGGGCCGCGCGGATGGTTCAATAGCCCTATGAATAGGGGCGCTGGCTAAGGCGTATCAACCGGCGGGTTGACCCATTGGCTTGGGGCGAAGGGCTGCGTGATCGCGCGTTCCAACAGCTCTAGCCGGTCTTGGCCGTAAAACACCTCCTCGCCCAGAACATAGGTGGGGGAGCCCATTACATCCGCCGCAATCGCGGCCTCGGCATTGGCGGCATAAACGGCGCCCATGCCGCGCGCCTGGTTCAACAGCGCCGGGGCGTCGTGGCCAAGCCCCTCGGCCAGGGCGCTCAGGGCATCCTCATCGGACAAATCCATATCGTCCCGCCAATGCGCCTGAAGCAGGGCATGGGCCATGGCATCCACCTGCGGCCCACGATCCCCCAGGGCCAGGATCATGCCGCTTGCCAGCGTATAGTCGGTGTCGTGATAGGTCGGGCGGTGTCGGATGATCGGCACATCGCGCCATTCGGCCCAGCGTTCGATCTCGCGGCCAAAGAAGTAATCGACATGGGCCTGCGTGCGGTCGCGGAAAGGCAGGCTGCCTTGGCGTTCGACCACCGGTGATAAGGGGATCGGGCGATGAACAAGGGCCAGCCCATGCTGCGCGCAAAGCTGCATCACCTTGGCGGAGCCCAGATAGGCAAAGGCGGAATGGGCGGAGTAAAAGTATTGAAGCTCGATCATGGGCGCAGGCTAACGTGTCAGACCCACGCCACAACGAAAAACGCCGCGCAAATCTGCGCGGCGTTTCAATTCAAGCTGCGAAAGGAGCGCTAGCCGCGCTCTTCCACGATCTCGACCAGATGCGGGATCTTGCGGATCATGCCACGGACCGAGGGGGTATCCTCAAGCTCGCGGGTTTTGTGCATCTTGTTCAGGCCCAGGCCGATCAGCGTGGCGCGCTGTTCTTGCGGGCGACGGATCGGGCTGCCGATCTGTTTGACAACGATGGTTTTCGCCATGTTTCTCAGGCCTCCTCGGTGGTGGCTTCAGCCGCGGGCGCTTCGTCACGCTTGGGCAGAATGTCCGAGACCTTCTTGCCACGGCGCGCTGCGACGTGACGCGGGCTGGCTTGCTTCTTCAAACCGTCCAGCGTGGCGCGGATCATGTTGTAGGGGTTCTGCGAACCGTTCGACTTCGACACCACGTCCTTGACGCCCAGCATCTCGAACACGGCGCGCATCGGACCACCGGCGATGATGCCGGTGCCTTCTGGCGCGGTGCGCATGGTGACCTTGCCAGCGCCGTGACGGCCCAGGATGTCGTGGTGCAGGGTGCGGCCCTCTTTCAACGGCACGCGGATCAACTGACGCTTGGCCTGCTCGGTCGCCTTACGGATCGCCTCGGGCACCTCTTTGGCCTTACCTTTGCCAAAGCCCACGCGGCCACGCTGATCGCCAACAACCACCAGAGCAGCGAAGCCAAAGCGCTTACCACCCTTCACGGTTTTCGAGACCCGGTTGATCGCGACCAGACGGTCGGCAAATTCCGGCGTTTCTTCTTCGCGGTTGCGGCCCCGGCCACGCCCGCGGTTTTCACGTTCTGCCATATTAGGCATCCTTTTTCAGGTGGCGCGCTTGGGCGCCGGTTGTCTTCAATCGCAGTGACCAGCTCGACGGCTGGCCCTCGATCATCGAGGGCGCCCCGAAAGGCGCCCTACAGGTCTTAGAACTTCAAGCCACCTTCACGCGCCGCGTCAGCCAATGCTTTGACGCGACCGTGGAAGAGGAACCCGCCGCGGTCGAAATAGCATTCTTCCACGCCAGCTTTTTTCGCCCGCTCGGCAATCGCAGCCCCGACCTTGGCGGATGCCTCGAGGTTGTTTTTGCCGACCACGCCAAGCGACGATTCCAACGACGAGGCCGAAGCCAGCGTAACGCCATTCACATCGTCGATCAGTTGGACGCTGATGTTCTTGTTGGAACGATGAACCGACAGGCGCGGACGCCCGTTGGCCATTTTCCGCATTTTGTTCCGGTTGCGCAGGCGGCGCTTCTGGAACAGCTCTCGTTTGCTCAGTGCCATTGTGCCAGCCCTTACTTCTTCTTGCCTTCCTTACGGAAGATGTACTCACCCTTGTAGCGGATGCCTTTGCCTTTGTAGGGCTCGGGCGCACGCCACTCGCGAATGTTGGCGGCAACCTGACCGACCAGTTGCTGGTCAGAGCCTTCGATCACCACCTCGGTGTTCTTGGGCACGGTTACAGTCACGCCTTGCGGAACTTCGAAATCCACATCGTGGGAATAGCCCAGCGACAGTTTCAGGGTGTTGCCCTGCATCTGCGCCCGGTAACCCACACCTTGGATTTCCAGCTCTTTCTTGAAGCCGTCGGTCACGCCGGTCACCAGGTTCTGAACCATGGTGCGCGACATGCCCCACTGCTGACGCGCGCGCTTGGATTTGCCGCGCGGCTCGACGGTGACCTGGTTGTCGGCCACAGCCAGCGTTACGTCATCGGTCGCGGTGAAAGCGCGGGTGCCTTTCGGCCCTTTCACTTCGATGGTCTGACCCGAGACTTTCGCCTCAACACCCGAGGGCAGGTCGACCGGCTTTTTGCCAATACGAGACATCTAGATGCCCTCCTTAGAAGATGGTGCAGAGCACTTCGCCGCCAACATTCTGGCTCCGTGCATTTGCGTCAGACATAACGCCTTTGGAGGTGGAGACAATCGCCACACCCAGGCCCTGACGGACCTGCGGGATATCGCCCACGCTCATATAGACGCGACGGCCGGGTTTCGACACGCGCTTCAGTTCACGAATGACAGGGGTGCCTTCGTAATACTTGAGGCTGATTTCAAAGGCCGGATGACCGTCTTTGCCGGTCGCGGGCTCATAGCCGCGAATGTAGCCTTCGTCGGCCAGCACATCCAGAACGCGCGCACGCGCTTTGGAGGCCGGGGTATCAACCACGGATTTGCCCCGCATCTGAGCGTTGCGGATCCGGGTCAGCATATCACCGATAGGATCGTTCATAATCTACTCTCCTTACCAGCTCGACTTGACCATGCCGGGGATCTGACCTTTGGAGGCCAAATCGCGCAGCTTGATCCGCGACATTTTCAGCTTGCGGTAGTAGGCCTTGGGACGGCCGGTCAGTTCGCAGCGGTTGTGAAGACGGGTGGCCGAGCTGTTGCGCGGCAGTTTCGCCAGCTTCAGGCGCGCTTTGAAACGCTCTTCCATCGGCTTGCTTTCGTCATTGGCGATCTCTTTCAGCGCGGCGCGTTTGGCGGCGTATTTCTCCACCAGACGCTGACGCTTGAGTTCGCGTTGAACCATGGAAACTTTTGCCATGTGTCTATTCCTCTCGCGTCACGCGTTGAACGGCAGGTTGAACCCTTTGAGAAGCGATTTCGCCTCTGCATCGGTGTCCGCCGTTGTGACCATGATGATGTCCATGCCCCAGACCTCATCAACTTTGTCGAAGTTGATCTCGGGGAAGACGATGTGTTCTTTGATGCCCATGGCAAAGTTGCCACGACCGTCAAAGGACGGCTTCAGCCCGCGGAAGTCACGGACGCGCGGCAGCGCGATGGTCACCAGACGATCCAGGAAATCGTACATGCGGTCGCCGCGCAGGGTCACTTTGGTGCCCAGCGGCATGCCTTCGCGAACGCGGAAGCCTGCGATGGATTTCTTGGCTTTGGTGATGACGGCCAGCTGACCGGCGATGGCGGTCAGGTCTTCCTGAGCCGATTTCGCCTTTTTGCTGTCTTTGACCGATTCAGCACCGGCCCCGATGTTCAGCACGATTTTCTCGAGCTTCGGGATCATCATGTCGTTTTTGTAGCCGAATTCCTCTTTCATCGCGGGGCGGATGCTCTCGCGATAAACGGTCTTCATGCGCGGGGTGTATGCAGCGGTGTCCAGCATCAGATCACGTCCCCCGTGGTTTTGGCGAAGCGTACCTTTTTACCGTCTTCCATGCGGAAGCCGACGCGGGTGGCTTTGCCATTGCTGCTTGGTGTGGCGGACGGCGATGTTGATGCCATCAACCACGGCTTTGCCGGCTTTCGGGTCGACCGAGGCGATTTCGCCCTCTTTGCCCTTATCCTTGCCGGCCAGCACGACGACCTTGTCGCCCTTTTTCAGTTTCGCGGCCATCTTACAGCACCTCCGGCGCAAGCGAGATGATCTTCATGAAGTTCTTCGCGCGCAGCTCACGCACCACCGGCCCGAAGATACGGGTGCCGATCGGCTCGTTGTTGTTGTTGAGGATGACGGCGGCGTTGCGGTCAAAGCGGATGGCGGTGCCATCTTCGCGGCGCACTTCCTTGGCGGTGCGAACGACGACGGCCTTACGGACGTCGCCCTTTTTCACACGGCCGCGCGGAATGGCCTCTTTCACCGAGACGACAATGATGTCGCCGACCGACGCGTATCGGCGGTGCGAACCACCGAGGACCTTGATGCACTGAACCCGGCGAGCACCGGAATTGTCAGCAACATCCAGATTGGTCTGCATCTGGATCATATTGGTTTCTCCCGACGTCCCGGACCGGCAGGTTGCGCATTGGCCCGGGGGTTTCGATCAAACCGAGATGTGAACGCTTAGGACGCGATCACCTCCCAGCGCTTGGATTTCGAGATCGGTGCACATTCCTGAATGCGGACAGTGTCACCAACCTTGAAGGTGTTTTCCGGGTCATGGGCCCGGTATTTCTTGGATTTCCGGATCGTCTTTTGCATGACCGGGTGCTTGAAGCGACGCTCGACCGACACGGTGACGGTCTGGGCGTTTGCGTCAGAGGTCACGACGCCTTGCAGGATACGTTTGGGCATTAGTTGGCCTCCCCTGCTGCGGCGGCGGCTTTTTCGTTTAGGATGGTTTTGACGCGCGCGGCAGATCGCTTCACGTCGCGCATACGCGCAGTGTTCTCAAGCTGACCGGTGGCCTGCTGAAAGCGGAGGTTGAATGCCTCCTTCTTGAGCTGGACCAGCTCATCCCGGAGCTGATCCGGCGTCTTTTCACGCAATTCGCTGGCGTTCATCGCCTTTGGTTCCTTCTAACATCACGAGAGCGCCCCTGTTCATTGGTCCAGGGTCACGCTGATTCCCGTGGGTTCGGTGAATAGAAGGCGCGTATAGGGGCTGAAAGCACTAGTGGCAAGGCAATTGTTGGAGAAAGGCGCTCGTTCAGCTAAATTCAGCACGGCAGTATTAGATTTTTATGCCAAGCACTTAATGGAGAAAAACATGCATTATCTTTTGCGGTTATCCTCGGTAGCGTTTTCGGTTGTCGCGGTGGCGGGTACCTTACCAGCCCATTCTCAAAGCTCATTGGCGGAACGCGTTACAAACGTCATCAGTGAATGCGAAGATGCAGGGACCTGTGGTCGGCTGTTTGAGGTTTCGGAAGAAGCCGACGGAACGAGCCGCTACTCGTTGCGACCTGACTTCTGCAGCACTCAGCAGATTGGAAGCTTTCACCGATCCTGTAACAGCGCAGAGCAATCGAGCCTAGCTTGCCTGCTTGATGATCGCTATTGCGATGCCACGCTCGCCGTTGATTTGGATAGTAGCTGTTATCTTAAGGCAGACCTGACCGGTTGGTGTTGCTTCGAGGCGCCAACCGGCACGACCGTTTGCTCTGTTTGGGAATAATTTGCTGAATCGGGCTCGCTGACGCGGAGCATCAGCTTAGCGTCGGCGATCACTTTAGATGTGCTTGAACACAGGAGCCATGAAAGCCGCCAAAGCGCTGGCCAGCGTTACTCGGCCAGCGAATGCCAGATGAACTGCGATTCATTTGCGGCTCAGATAACTCGCGCAGCGTTCTTCCAGCCAGCGGCGTAAAAACCTTGAGAGTCACTGAGCCCTTTGATCAGGGAAGTATCCGTGATTGGGTTCTCGGCTGGGGCTACTCCCACCCATAATTAAAACTCACGCTCACACGGTCATCCTCGTCCATATTCATCGGCACCTCGTGCCGCAGCCAGCTTTCCCACATCAACACGTCACCGGCCTTGGGGCCGGGATAGACAAACGCCCGCAACTCCTCCCGGCAGTCTTTCCGCCGGTTCGGGGCGGCCATCATCATCGCGTGGCGCGGGTCCTCCAATTTGATCGAGCGCGCGCCGGGCGGAACCTGCACATAGGTCGTGCCCGAGATCACCGAATGGGGATGGATATGGCTGGTGTGCAGCCCGCCCTGGGGTAGGATGTTGATCCAGATATCCTCCAGCACCAGTTTGCGCCCTTCCAGGTCAAACTCCAAATCCTCGGCAAAGGCCGCGACATGGGCGTCAAGCGCTTTGACCACCTCCCCAAAGATCGGAAAGCGCCAAGGCAGATCGGTCAGAGACGCATAAGAGGTGTAGCCGGGATAGCCGTTTTCCTCGGACCAATCCTGACCCGCTTCATCATCCTCGGCGATGGAAAAACAAGACGCCTCAAGCTCCTCCTGGTCGATCTTGGGGCCAAGTTCGGCCAGTTTGGCGTGGTAAAGGCGGGTTGCGAAAAGGGACTTGATGCGCGCCATTTGGCTTTCCTCAATTCAACGGGCGGCTAAACCCGAATGGTATCGATCTGACCGGCGTTGGATAGCTCGGTCAGAATGCCCCGCCAGGTTTGACCCTCGGCCACGAACCCGTCCGGGTAATCGTGTTCCATATACTCGATCAGCCCTTCCAGTGAGAAGCCGTCCAAGCTGCTCTTATAGCCCACGAACGCTTCTTGGATGTCGCGCCAATCAGCGTAAACGCGCTTGCTGATATACATCGCATCCTTTGTGAAAATCAGGGTGTACATCGCCCCATCCTACAAACCACCGACGCCAAGCATCACAGCGACATCGATAAATGCACTGACCAGCGCCAGCTGCATGTCGCATCAATGAAAAAGCCCGCCAGATTGTCCGGCGGGCTCATTTTCAGGCAATGCGGTCGTGCCCTACCAGTCTTCGCGCACCACGGTGCGGGTCTTGACCGGCAGCTTCATCGCGGCCAGGCGCAGGGCCTCGCGCGCGACGGGCTCGGACACGCCGTCGATCTCGAACATGATCCGACCCGGCTTGACCTTGCAGGCCCAGTAGTCGACCGACCCCTTACCTTTACCCATACGCACTTCGACGGGTTTGGAGGTGACGGGGGTGTCGGGGAAGATCCGGATCCAGACGCGGCCCTGACGCTTCATGTGACGCGTCATGGCCCGGCGGGCGGCTTCGATCTGACGTGCGGTGACACGTTCCGGCTGCAGGGCCTTCAGGCCATAGGTGCCAAAGTTCAGGTCAGACCCGCCCTTGGCTTCACCGCGAATGCGGCCCTTCTGCATTTTGCGGAATTTTGTACGCTTTGGTTGTAGCATCTCACCTACTCCTTAGCGGTCGCGACGGCCGCCGCCGGCACCGCGCGGGGCGGGTCCGTCTTGCAGCTCTTGCGCCTTGCGGTCGCGTGCCGAGGGATCGTGCTCCATGATCTCGCCTTTGAAGATCCAGACCTTGATCCCGATGATGCCGTAAGGCGTCGAGGCTTCGGAATGCGCATAGTCGATATCAGCCCGCAGGGTATGCAAGGGCACACGACCCTCACGATACCATTCGGTCCGGGCAATCTCGGCCCCGCCCAGACGACCGGCGACGTTCACCCGGATACCCAGGGCGCCCATACGCATGGCGTTCTGAACCGCGCGCTTCATGGCACGGCGGAAGGACACACGACGTTCCAGCTGCTGCGCGATGCTTTCGGCCACCAGGGGGGCGTCCAGCTCGGGCTTGCGCACTTCAACGATGTTGAGGTGCAGCTCGCTGTCGGTCATTGCGGCCAGCTTTTTGCGCAGGGTTTCGATATCGGCGCCTTTTTTGCCGATGATCACACCCGGACGCGCGGTGTGGATCGTGACGCGGCACTTGCGGTGCGGACGTTCGATGATCACACGGCTGACGCCAGCCTGCTTGCATTCTTCCTCGATGAACTCGCGGATCTTGATGTCTTCCAACAGCAGATCGCCATAGTCCTTGGTATCAGCGTACCAACGGCTGTCCCAGGTGCGGTTGACCTGGAGCCGCATGCCGATGGGGTTAACCTTATGTCCCATTAGGCTTGCTCCTCAACTTGACGCACCTTGATGGTGAGTTCCGAGAACGGCTTGTGAATACGACCAAACCGACCACGGGCCCGCGGACGACCGCGTTTCATGATCAGGTTCTTGCCAACCCAGGCTTCCGCCACGATCAGCTCATCCACATCCAGGTTGTGGTTGTTTTCAGCGTTGGCGATGGCCGACTGAAGGCATTTCTTCACATCCACCGCGATCCGCTTCTTCGAGAAGGTCAGATCGTTCAGCGCCGTTTCAACCTTTTTGCCACGGATCATGGCGGCAACCAGGTTCAGTTTCTGAGGCGAGGTGCGCAGCATACGCAGCTTGGCCATCGCCTCGTTTTCCGCCACGCGGCGGGGATTTTTATCCTTGCCCATGGCTTACTTCCTTTTGGCTTTCTTATCCGCCGCGTGCCCGTAATAGGTGCGGGTCGGCGAATATTCCCCGAATTTCTGGCCGATCATATCCTCGGTCACCGAGACCGGGATGTGTTTCTGACCATTGTAGACCCCAAAAGTGAGGCCCACGAACTGGGGCAGGATGGTGGAACGACGCGACCAGATTTTGATCACCTCGTTGCGGCCGCTTTCGCGGGAGGCTTCGGCCTTTTTGAGGACGTAAGAGTCGACAAAGGGCCCTTTCCAGACGGAACGCGACATGTGTTAGCGCCCTTTCTTCTTGGCGTGACGCGAGCGGATGATCAGCTTCTGCGACGCCTTGTTCTTGTTGCGGGTGCGTTTGCCTTTGGTCGGCACGCCCCAAGGGCTGACCGGGTGACGGCCACCCGAGGTGCGACCCTCACCACCACCATGGGGGTGATCGACCGGGTTCATCACAACACCACGCACAGACGGGCGGATGCCCTTGTGGCGGTTGCGGCCGGCTTTACCCAGGTTCTGGTTCGAGTTGTCGGGGTTCGACACCGCGCCAACGGTTGCCATGCATTCCTGGCGCACCATGCGCAGCTCGCCCGAAGACAGGCGGATCTGCGCATACCCACCGTCACGGCCAACAAACTGGGCATAGGTGCCCGCGGCGCGCGCGATCTGACCACCCTTGCCGGGCTTCAGTTCGATGTTGTGAATGATGGTGCCGATCGGCATGCCGCTAAAGGGCATTGCGTTGCCGGGCTTAATATCTGCTTTCGCGGCGGACACGACCGTGTCGCCCACGCCCAAGCGCTGCGGGGCCAGGATATAGGCCTGCTCGCCATCTTCATAGCGGATCAGCGCGATGAAGGCGGTGCGGTTGGGGTCATATTCAATGCGTTCGACGGTCGCGGTGACGTCCATCTTGGTCCGCTTGAAATCGACGATGCGGTAGAGGCGTTTCGCCCCCCCACCACGACGACGCATCGTGATCCGTCCGGTATTGTTCCGGCCACCGTTCTTGGTCAAACCCTCGGTAAGGGATTTGACCGGACGGCCTTTCCAAAGCTCCGAACGGTCGATCAGCACCAGCCCACGCTGGCCCGGCGTCGTCGGCTTATACGACTTGAGTGCCATGCTTTCTGTCTTCCGTTGCTTTGCACCGGGTATGGGCGAGCCCGTCCCGGCTGTCTCTGTGTATAGGGCCCCGCAGGTCCCCGAGCGAAAGGTGGGTTTCACCCACCCTACATGGTCCGCGTAAGGTGGGTGAAACCCACCATTGGCCAACCAAAGCACAAGCCCCGGACGAATCCGGGGCCTTGCCGATGGGGGCTTTTAGGAAGGTTGGGGGGAGGGGTCAAGGGGCGCTTGGCGAAGGGAAGCACCCTCAACCATTAGCCACTTTTCCTAGCCCGCCGCCGCTGGCCAAAAGGCAGCCGCCGCAAATGCGATGATCACAATTGTAGCGCCAACGAATGCAAACAGTTGCTTGGCCCAGAAAAAGAACTCTCGCCCTTTGTAGACAGCCGCCTCGTCGTCATATGTGTGCTCTTCCTTGGTTCGAGAAATCGCGTCTTTCGCCGAAAAATATCCGCAAACATACTGCAAATAATCACTCAGGATAGCGAGGCACCCAAGCAATCCTGCGACATTCAGCAAAAACGCACTGTCTTGCCGAATGGTCGAAGACAGCGTGTTATCCGATCCGTAGATTGTGAAGACCAAGGCGACCAAACCGAAGCCAATGAACCTGCTGGTCTCGCCGATACGACCGCTCATATCCTTTTTGTCGGCGAGCGGCATCGCCATGTAGTCAGTTTTGCTTTCGCTATCGGCACCGTTTGTCATTGGCCGGTTCCTCAGGGGCCTGACGGTCCTGGATCTCTGGTGCCCGTTCCTGTTGATAGATTGACGGCTGATTGCCTGCCATCGCGGCCTTCCTGGAGCTCGTAGGTAACCTTTTGGTTGTCGGCCAGACCGGTTAAGCCCGCGCGTTCGACTGCGCTGATGTGAACAAACACATCCCTTCCGCCGTCATCGGGCGCAATAAACCCGTATCCTTTTGTGGTGTTAAACCATTTCACGGTTCCTGTGGCCAAAACCAAAACTCCTCAAAAAATCCTAGCAACAAAAGTAAATTGGATTTCGCGCCCCAAAAAGAAATCCTAAGGGCGCGCCCCTTCTTCGGTCCGAATGTCGTCACCGCCACGATACTCGTCAACCCTGAAGGTCCGCGGGTGCGCATCGAAACGGGTTTTCATGCCATCTTGGCTTCTGCGCCCGGGCAAAACGCTTGCCAAATCGGGCATCAGCGCGGCTTTCGGTGCGCCAACATCAGCGCTCCAATCGCCATCCCCACCAAAATCACCGCCACGCTCACCGGGTCGTAATGCGACCCCATCACCGGGAACAGCATCCAGCTTAGGTTACTCATCGCGTGGAAGAGCGATGCGGCGAAGACCCGTTGCCCGCCTCGGATATAGAGCCAGGTCAGGATCAAGCGCCGCGCCATCGTGCCCAGCGCCCACCAAGCGATCCAATCCCAAGCGCGCCCGGTTTGCAGCAGCGGGATCAGGTGCCAAAGCAGCGTGACCACACCGATGATCAGCCCAGCGCGGATCAGGCCGTGGCGCCGGGCCAACGGGCCTGTGGCATATCCAGCCCATCCCACCTCCTCCAGCGTTGCGGCCAAGAAGAACAGGGCAAAGAGCGCCAAGGTTTGACCCAAGGCGATTTGAGGCACCGGCAGGTATTGGCCAGTGGCGGTCAGCCACAGCGCCGAGAGCAGCATTGCCAACGGCATGGTCGCGAGTGCTGTCAGCCAAACCCACAGGCGCATTCCGCGCGGGTCGATGGCGCCGCTCAGGAAGCGTTTTACCGCGCCCGCCCCGCCTGCGCGCCAGATCAACATCACCGCCGCGAGCGCGGGGCAGATCACCATCAAGGCGCTGATCGGCAGATCGGGCAGGATGTCCCGCGCCGCCAGGCTGCCCAACGCCCAAAACGGCAGTGACAACACAAAGGTCAAAACAAAGAAACGGAACGGAGCGGCGGGTGTTGTCGACATACGCTTTTCGGCCTTCACACAATGTGTTTCACGACCTACCCCAAGGCCCGCATACCCAGGCGCCGCGCAAAAAGAAAGCCCCGGCCTGTGTCCAAGCCGGGGCGTTTCGCAGTCTGTCGGGGACCGATCAGAGGCCGGTCGAGACGTCGATCGTGTTGCCCTCTTCCAGCGTCACATAGGCTTTCTTGACATCCTTACGGCTGCCCAGCTGGCCGCGGAACCGCTTGACCTTGCCTTTGGTGATCGTGGTGTTGACCGCTTTGACCTTCACCCCAAAGAGGGTTTCAACCGCCTCTTTGATCTGGGGTTTGTTGGCATCAATCGCCACTTCGAAGACCACCGCGCCGTTTTCCGACGCCATGGTGGATTTCTCGGTGATGATCGGCTTGCGGATCACGTCGTAATGTTCAGCTTTCGCGCTCATTGCAGACGGGCCTCCAATGCTTCAAGGCCAGCTTTGGTGATGACCAAAGTGTCCCGCTTCAGGATGTCATAGACGTTGGCGCCCATCGAGGGCAGCACATCCAGACCTTCGATGTTGCGGGCGGCGCTGGCGAAGTTTTCGTCCAACTCGGCCCCATCAATGATCAGGGCGCGCTTCCAACCCAGTTCCTTGACCTGTTTGGCCAGGGCGCTGGTCTTGGGGGCGTCCATCGCAGCGGCGTCGATCACGACAAGGCTGCCCTCGGCGGCCTTTGCGCTCAGCGCCATTTTCAGGCCAAGCGACCGCACCTTTTTGGGCAGGTCATGGCCGTGGCTACGCGGGGTCGGACCCTTATAGATGCCACCCTTGCGGAAGATCGGCGCGTTGCGGTCGCCGTGGCGTGCGCCACCGGTGCCCTTTTGGCGGTAGATCTTCTTGGTCGAATAGCTGGTCTCGGACCGGGTCTTGACCTTGTGGGTGCCTGCTTGCGCTTTGTTGCGCTGCCAGCGAACGATACGGTGCAAAATGTCCGCGCGCGGTTCCAGGCCGAAGATGTCTTCGCCCAGATCGACCGAGCCGGCTTTCTTGCCGTCCAGTTTGATCACGTCGAGTTTCATTCTTCGCCTTCCTTCTTCTCTGCGTCCTCAGCCGGGGCTTCGGTTGCGGCTTCTGCCTCGGCAGCTTCCAGCGCGGCCTGTTCCGCTTCGGCGGCAGCAGCGGCGGCAGCGGCTTCTTCAGCGGCGGCGGCAGCAGCAGCTTCTTCCGCAGCTTTGGCAGCTTCTTCGGCGGCCGATTTCAGGGCCGCGGGCAGAATGGCGTTGTCAGGGAAGGGCTTTTTCACCGCATCCTTGATCGTCACCCAACCGCCTTTGGAACCCGGCACAGCACCTTTGACCATGATCAGGCCACGGTCGCTATCGGTGCGCACCACTTGCAGGTTCTGCGTGGTGACCTTGGCAGCCCCCATGTGGCCAGCCATTTTCTTACCTTTGAAAACGCGGCCCGGATCCTGACACTGACCGGTCGACCCGTGCGAGCGGTGGCTGATCGACACACCGTGCGAGGCGCGCAGACCGCCAAAGTTGTGCCGCTTCATCGCACCGGCAAACCCCTTACCGATCGAGGTGCCCGTGACATCCACGAACTGACCTTCGAAGTAGTGGTCAGCGATGATTTCCTCACCCACACCGATCAGGTTCTCGGCATCGACGCGGAATTCTGCCAGGGTCCGCTTGGGCTCAACCGAGGCTTTCGCGTAATGGCCGCGCATCGGGGCCGAGACACGTTTCACCTTAGCCGTGCCAGCGCCAAGCTGAACAGCGGTGTAGCCATCGGTTTCAGCGGTGCGCTGAGCGACAACTTGCAGTTTGTCCAATTGAAGAACGGTGACAGGGATCTGCTTGCCGTCTTCCATGAAAAGCCGGGTCATCCCGACCTTTTTCGCGATCACACCAGAGCGCAACATAATCCGTGCCCTCCCTTAGACCGAGATTTGAACATCGACACCGGCAGCCAGGTCGAGCTTCATCAGCGCGTCCACGGTCTGCGGGGTCGGATCAACGATGTCGAGCAGGCGCTTATGGGTACGAATTTCCCACTGATCGCGGCTCTTCTTGTCCACGTGGGGGCCACGCAGAACGGTGAATTTTTCGATTTTGTTCGGAAGGGGGATCGGACCCCGAACCTGTGCGCCGGTGCGCTTGGCGGTGTTGACGATCTCTTGCGTGGAGGCATCCAGCACACGATAGTCAAACGCCTTCAGGCGAATGCGGATGTTTTGGCTAGCTACGGCCATGTCATCACCCTTTATACCTAGGGCTTAGATCGGAGAGGAGGACGGGCGCTCATCGCCAACCCTCGTCGCGTCTTTGAAGAACCAAGAAGGGCGCGCCGAAACGCACCCCTCGCAGAACTTGTGCGCGTATAGGCGGAGTCGCGGGGGCTGGCAAGAGGTGTTTCACAGAAAGGTGGCCCACTAAATGCTTAGATCGAGGCAACATCACGCAAGTTGGGAAAAGCCTACTTGTAACGCGAATGGGGCACCCTAGGACTCAAGGCGTAAATCGCTGGGGGCCATTATGGGCAAACGAGTTTTTGTCGCTTTCGCGTCTTATAACATGGCGGGCGCGTTGGCGCGAATTTCCAGGCAAGCTCAAGAAATGAAGTACTTCAACGAGATCCACGCGATGTCGGAGGACGATCTAGATCCTGAGTTCCGGGAAACATTTGCTGACAAGCTCTCGACTGAACTGCGTGGGTTTGGCTACTGGGCTTGGAAACCACAAATCATACGACAGGTTCTTGATCGCTTAGATGAAGGCGATCAGTTGCTCTATGCGGATGCCGGATGTCATTTGAATGCGCGCGGGAGGAGGCGTCTGGCACGGTATTTCAGCCTACTCTCCGACGACTATCCGTTGGTTGGGTTCGTGCCAAATGCAGAAAAGCCTCGGACGCTGAGAGGGGCGCCAAAGCCCTCGGTTTTTCCCATTGCCGACTGGACCAAAGGTGACCTCCTTGTTGCTTTTGGCGTCCGCGACCGACCAGAAATCTTGTCAGCAGAACAGGTCTGCGCCACCGCCTTTTTGATGCAAAAATGCGACCCTATTGAGAGGTTTTTGGATGCTTGGCAGGAACCGTTTCGACGCGACTGGCGCTTGGTTGACGACTCGCCATCGCAATCGCCAAACTGCGAAAGCTTCCAAGAACATCGGCATGACCAGTCTGTTTTTGGTTTGCTTGCTCACGCGTTTCCTAAACGGGCCGTTCCATTCAGGGAAATCTTTCCAAGATCGCACAGTTCAGGGGTTCCAGATTGGGATCGGTTGAAAAGGTTTCCAATCCAGGCACGCCGGGATCGCGGAACTGATTCCTCAATCGTTCACGAGAGCCATTCAAGGTCGTACGGAATCTCCATCAGGGGGCTCTTCCGCGGAAGATTTGGGTTGCCCTTCTAAGTCGGGTACGACCGATGGGTCATCCGGTAATTCCGCGAGCGCGGTTTCGATGTCGGGCAGAATAGAAATGTAAAAAGCCCGCCCTTTTTTGGGGGCGGGTTTTCTGTTGTTTCAACCAGGGTGGCACTTGGCGGATCGGCTTTACCAAGGCGCCTACCACAACCAAGAAGGGCGCCGGTTTTGACCGGCGCCCTCTTGTCTTGATCAGGTGCTGCGCTGGCTTATGCCAGCCCCCCGTTACTCGATGATCTTCGAGACGACACCTGCACCAACGGTGCGGCCGCCTTCGCGGATGGCGAAGCGCAACCCGTTTTCCATCGCGATCGGCGCGATCAGCTCAACGTTGAACTTCAGGTTGTCGCCCGGCATCACCATCTCGGTGCCCGAGGGAAGCTCAACCGTGCCGGTCACATCCGTCGTGCGGAAGTAGAACTGCGGGCGGTAGTTCGCGAAGAACGGCGTGTGGCGCCCACCCTCTTCCTTGGTCAGGATATAGGCTTCGGCTTCGAACTTGGTGTGCGGGGTCACAGAACCCGGCTTACACAGAACCTGGCCACGTTCCACACCGTCACGGTCCACACCGCGCAGAAGCGCGCCGATGTTGTCGCCCGCTTCACCGCGATCCAGCAGCTTGCGGAACATCTCAACGCCCGTGCAGGTGGTTTTCGAGGTGTCGCGGATGCCCACGATCTCGATCTCGTCACCCACATTGATCACACCACGTTCCACACGACCGGTCACAACCGTGCCGCGGCCCGAGATCGAGAACACGTCTTCGATCGGCATCAGGAAGGGCTGGTCCACCGCACGCTCGGGCGTGTCGATATACTCGTCCACAGCCGCCATCAGCTCGGCGATCTTTTCCGAGCCAATCGCGTCGTCGCGGCCTTCCAAAGCGGCCAGAGCCGAGCCTGCGATGATCGGGATATCGTCACCGGGGTACTCATAGCTTTCCAGAAGCTCGCGGATCTCCATTTCCACCAGTTCCAGAAGCTCTTCGTCATCCACCTGGTCGACCTTGTTCATGAACACGACCATCTTCGGGATGCCAACCTGGCGGCCCAGCAGGATGTGCTCGCGCGTCTGCGGCATCGGGCCGTCAGCGGCGTTCACAACCAGGATCGCGCCGTCCATCTGCGCAGCACCCGTGATCATGTTCTTCACATAGTCAGCGTGGCCAGGGCAGTCGACATGCGCGTAGTGACGGTTGTCGGTCTCGTATTCCACATGCGCCGTCGAGATCGTGATCCCACGCGCCTTCTCCTCAGGCGCGCCGTCAATCTCGTCATACGCCTTAAAGTCGCCAAACTGCTTCGTAATCGCTGCCGTCAACGTCGTCTTGCCATGGTCAACATGGCCAATCGTGCCGATGTTCACATGCGGTTTCGTACGCTCAAACTTTTCCTTTGCCATGATGGCCTCCTTGTCAGGTCGAGCCCCCGGAAAGGGCGCTCACGGTTGGGGGCGGGCGGAAAAACCGCCCCGCCGTTATGCAAATTTCGCTTGGATCTCTTCCGAGATGTTCTGCGGAACCGGTTCGTAATGGTCGAACTGCATGGTGAACTGCGCGCGGCCCGAAGACATTGAGCGCAGGGTGTTGATGTAGCCGAACATGTTGGCCAGCGGCACGAAGGCTTGGATCGCAATCGCGTTGCCGCGGGTATCCTGGCCCTGCACCTGACCGCGACGCGAGGTCAGATCGCCGATGATCCCGCCGGTATATTCATCCGGGGTCACAACCTCGACCTTCATGATCGGCTCAAGCAGCTTGGCGCCAGCTTTCTTCATGCCTTCGCGCATGCCCATGCGGGCGGCGATTTCAAAGGCCAGAACGCTGGAGTCCACATCGTGGAACTTACCGTCGACCAGGGCCACCTTGAAGTCGATCACGGGGAAGCCGGCCAAGGGGCCGCTATCCATGACGCTTTCGATGCCCTTCTCAACACCGGGGATGTATTCCTTCGGCACGGCACCACCAACGATGCGGCTTTCGAACGAATAGCCTTCGCCCGGCTCGGTCGGCGAGATTTCCATCTTGACCTCGGCGAACTGACCCGAGCCACCCGACTGTTTCTTGTGGGTGTAGGTGTGTTCGACCGCGTGCGAGATGGTCTCACGATAGGCCACCTGTGGCGCACCAATGTTGGCTTCGACCTTAAACTCGCGCTTCAGGCGGTCGACCAGGATGTCGAGGTGTAATTCGCCCATGCCCTTCATGATGGTCTGACCCGATTCCAGATCGGTTTCGACGCGGAAGGAGGGGTCTTCTGCAGCCAGACGCTGCAGACCCAGGGACATTTTTTCCTGGTCGCCTTTGGTCTTGGGCTCAACCGCAATCTCGATCACCGGATCGGGGAAGGTCATGGTTTCCAGAACCACCGGATCCTGCGCATCACAGAGCGTGTCACCGGTGGTGGTGTCTTTCAGACCTGCCAGCGCGATGATGTCGCCTGCGAAGGCTTCGGTGATCTCTTCCTGCTTGTTGGAGTGCATCATGACCATACGGCCGATGCGCTCTTTCTTGCCTTTGGTCGAGTTCAGCAGGCTGTCACCCTTGTTCAGCACGCCGGAATAGATCCGGGTGAAGGTCAGGGTGCCCATGAAGGGGTCGTTCATGATTTTGAACGCCAGGCCCGAGAAGGCCATGCCATCATCAGCGCGACGGGCGATGTTCCGCTCTTCGGTTTCGTCGCCCGGCTTAAAGCCCATGTAATCGATCACGTCGAGCGGGCTCGGCAAGAAGTCGATCACGGCGTTCAGCAGCGGCTGGACACCTTTGTTCTTGAACGCCGAACCACCCAGAACCGGCACAAAGCTCAAGTTGAGCGTGCCCTTGCGGATTAGCTTGCGCAGGGTGTCTGCATCAGGCTCTTCGCCTTCCAGATAGGCCATCATCGCGTCGTCGTCTTGTTCGACGGCGTTTTCGATCATGTTGGCGCGCCATTCGTCGGCGGTGTCCTGCAGCTCAGCCCGGATCGGGCGACGCTCCCAAGAAGCGCCCAGGTCTTCGCCCTGCCACACCCATTCTTCCATGGTGATCAGGTCGACGATGCCTTCCAGCTTGTCCTCGGCCCCGATCGGAAAGTTCACGGGAACCGGCGTCGCGCCGGTGCGGTCTTTGATCATCTTCACACAGTTGAAGAAGTCAGCGCCGATCTTGTCCATCTTGTTGACGAACACCATCCGCGGAACTTTATAGCGGTCGGCCTGGCGCCAAACGGTTTCGGTCTGCGGCTCAACACCGGCATTGGCATCAAGCAGCGCGACGGCACCGTCGAGAACGGCCAGCGAGCGTTCGACCTCAATGGTGAAGTCCACGTGGCCGGGCGTGTCGATGATGTTGAAGCGGTTCTTTTCGGTCTGGGCGGTCTGACCATCTTCGGTGCGCTCCCAGAACGTGGTGGTCGCAGCCGAGGTGATGGTGATGCCGCGTTCCTGTTCTTGCTCCATCCAGTCCATGGTGGCGGCGCCGTCATGGACTTCGCCGATTTTGTGGGACTTGCCGGTGTAATACAGGATGCGCTCGGTCGTGGTGGTCTTGCCGGCGTCAATATGCGCCATGATCCCGAAGTTGCGGTAGCGCTCCAGCGGATATTCGCGTGCCATGGGGGAAGGTCCTTAGGCTTGAGATGAAATCGGAAAAGCGGCCCCCGGATGGGACCGCCAAAAATCTTACCAGCGGTAGTGGCTGAACGCTTTGTTGGCGTCGGCCATCTTGTGGGTGTCTTCGCGCTTTTTCACGGCGGAACCGCGCGAATTCACGGCATCGACCAGTTCACCGGCCAGACGCTCTTCCATGGTGTTTTCGTTGCGGGCACGGGCCGCGCTGATCAACCAACGGATGGCCAAAGCTTCGCGACGTTCGGGGCGCACATCGACGGGCACCTGGTAGGTGGCACCCCCCACACGGCGCGAGCGAACCTCAACCGCGGGTTTGATGTTGTCGAGGGCTTCGTGGAAGACCTCCACGGGGGCGCGCTTCAGACGGTCTTCGACGCGATCAAAGGCGTTGTAGACGATGCGCTCTGCGACCGATTTCTTACCATCGATCATCAGGTTGTTCATGAATTTGGTCAGCACCATATCGCCAAATTTGGCATCGGGCAGGACCTGGCGCTTTTCAGCGGCGTGACGACGGGACATTTCGGTATCCTCTTACTTGGGGCGCTTGGCGCCGTATTTCGAACGACGCTGGCGACGGTCTTTGACGCCCTGCGTATCCAGAACACCACGGAGGATGTGATAGCGCACACCGGGAAGGTCTTTCACACGACCGCCACGGATCAGAACCACCGAGTGTTCCTGAAGGTTGTGGCTTTCACCCGGAATGTAGCTGATCACTTCGTAGCCGTTCGTCAGGCGCACCTTGGCCACTTTCCGCATAGCCGAGTTCGGCTTTTTCGGGGTGGTGGTGTAGACGCGCGTACAAACGCCACGTTTCTGCGGGCAGCTTTCCAAGTGCTGCGACTTGGACCGTTTTACTTTGGGCTGCCGCGGCTTGCGGATCAGCTGTTGAATCGTCGGCATCAGGTCTTCCCGTTTTGCTCTCTTCACTCGTGCGGGCGGTTCGTGACATGCACGAAAACACCAAAGCCGCATGCATCCCTTCCCAACCTGGAGGACGCTGCGGTGGATGTCTCAGAGGATCGGGGCACATAAAACCGGCCCAGATCTTGACCACTCAAATCTGTATTTTGGCCATGCGACGCATCCCAGATGCCTCGGCCAAGTGGCGCGGTCTATAGGCGGAGTCGAATGGGCTGTCAACAGCGCCGGGTGACGTCTGGGTCAATCCCGCCGACGCGCCGCCATTTCCAGCGGATGGCCAAGATATGTCGGCCTTTTGAACCTTCAAGACCCCGAGGCATTGGGCATTCCATCGATGTCGACGGCGGCTTGCGCTCGCCGCCTTAGCTCTTGGCGGCACGCCGCGCCAGCGCGCGTTCCCGGAACAGAGTATAAAGCCCGGTGGCCACCACCAATCCGGCACCTGCCAAGGCCAAGCCGTTCGGCCATTCGTTGAACACGACCAACCCCAGGATCAACGCAAATACCAGCGATGTATAGCGGAACGGGGCCACGGCCCCGACCTCCCCCACGCGCATGACCAGGATGGAAAACACATACCCGCCGATGATCAGGACCGAAGCCAATGCCAACAGCACTAGCTCATACCCGCCGAGCCCGACCCAGGTTTCATTCACCGACAGAACCGCCCCGAACAGGCTGACCGCGCCTGCCGTGATCACCGCAACGCCCATCGACGGCACGTCCTCCGAAAATGCGCGCGTCACCAGATCGCGGCCCGTAACCATCGCAACCGCTGCTAAGGCCGATAGCGAAAAGGCGTTGAACCCCTCAAGCCCCGGCTGAATGATCAACAACACCCCAACGGCGCCCACGGCAATCGCGCTGATCCGGCGCCAACCCAGGCTCTCGCCAAAAAACACCGCCGCGCCCAAGGTGATTGCCAGCGGCAAGGCCGACAGGATGGCTGTGGCATTGGCGATCGGCATGTTCACCAGCGCGGTCAGAAACGCGACCATCGCGCCCATTTCGAAGGCGGTGCGCAGGGCAACCTTGCCGCGATCCGCTTTGGGGATTTTGAAGCTCAAGCCACCGAAGATCACAGCGATCCCCGCGATCAGGACGGTCGTGATGACGCCGCGAATGAAGACAAACTGAAATAGCGGCACCGTTTCCGTGATTAGCTTGACCACAGCGTCGTTCAGGCTGAAGGACGCCATACTTAACGTCATGTAAAGCGCGCCAGTCAGGTTGCCTTTGGCATTCATTGCGCATCCAAGCCACGAATCCGCTCGACCATCGAAAAGGCGCGCCTGGGGGCTAACCCAAAGCGATCACGCAGCAGATCGCGCGCGGTTTTCCAACGCATGGGCACCGCCTCGGGCGGGATGGACCGACGGCTGTCATTGTGCCCGTGCAAGGTGCGTACAAACATGATCTCATTGGGATCGGTCCAACAACGCACTTGGCTCGCCAGAAACCGATGGTTCCAACGGAAGATATTGGCCTTGTCATCCATTGGGGTGACCATGGCACTGGCCAAGCCCAGGGGTTGGTTTTCCCGGAATTCCCAAAACGGCTCGGTCTCCGAGTTCATGTTCCAATAGATGCCCCGGTGAAAGCAAATCGCGGCGGGCGTCTCTTCTGTAGCCCATCCTATGTCCAAAAGCTGATCGGCGACCGCGCGGGTTTTTTCTATGTAATCAATGGCAACGGCATCGTCGTCATCGAGCCGAAACCCTGTGACAAATTTCGCTTTCTCGTCCCATCCGCGCCGAAACGCCCAGCGCGACGCGTGCAGCGGCCCCGACGGATGGAGCGCACAGATATGCATGAACGGATAACGCTCGACCAAGGCTTTGAGCCGCCGCCGATACCGCAACGGCATCATATCACCGATCAAGACCACAAGGCGGAAATCCATATCGGTCTGGGCCGCTAGCGAAGGCAGGCAGATGTTCTGAAAATAAGCGAAACGGCGGTGCATACGCTCGGGCGCGTAAAGGATTTCCGCCGCTTCCTCGGGTCCGCGTCGCTGCGCCCGAAACCCGCCCAAACCGACATATGAGAACCGGCATACGCCGATGATCTGATTGTCGTCCCGTCCGCCCATGTCGGCCCTTCATGCCCGATTTGGCGCGAGGTTAGGCGAATGTGGGCGAAAGCGAAATGGCCATGGCGCAGTTCTTTCACGCAAAAACGCCCCACCAAGCTTGGCGGGGCGTTTTCGTGTTGCGTAGATGTCAGCCGTTTTTACTCGGCTGCGTCCTCAGGCGTGTCCATCGCTTCGGGCGCAGCCAGCGCGGCTGCAGCCTCGGCTTCGGCCTGGGCGGCATCGATCACCACCTGGTCGCGCGCCTTGGCAATGCGTTCGACGCGCTGGGTGGCCCCACCGGTGCCCGCCGGGATCAAGCGACCCACGATGACGTTTTCCTTCAGACCCACCAGTTTGTCGCGCTTGCCCTGCACCGAAGCCTCGGTCAGCACGCGGGTGGTTTCCTGGAAGGACGCCGCCGAGATGAAGGACCGGGTCTGCAAGGACGCTTTGGTAATCCCCAGAAGGATCGGCTCACCCTCGGCAGGGCGACGACCTTCGGCAAGGGCCTTGGCGTTGGCTTCGTCAAACTCGGCCTTATCGACGTTTTCACCTTTCAGCAGCGTGGTTTCCCCTGAATCCAGGATCTCCCATTTCTGCAGCATTTGGCGAACGATCACTTCGATGTGCTTGTCGTTAATCTTCACACCTTGCAGGCGGTAGACGTCTTGCACCTCGTCAATCATGTAATCGGCCAGCGCTTCGACACCCATGATCGACAGGATGTCATGCGGCGCCGGGTTGCCGTCCATGATGTAATCGCCCTTCTGCACAAAGTCGCCTTCGGCCACCGGAATGTGCTTGCCTTTGGGCACCATGTATTCCACCGGCTCCAAGCTTTCGTCGGCGGGCACGATGCCGATCCGACGCTTGTTCTTGAAGTCGCGGCCGAATTTCACGTAGCCGTCGATCTCGGCGATGATGGCGTGATCCTTCGGACGACGGGCTTCGAAAAGCTCCGCCACACGCGGCAGACCACCGGTAATGTCCTTGGTTTTGGCACCCTCCCGCGGGATACGGGCAACCACTTCACCAGCCTGGATTTCCTGACCGTCTTCGACCGACAGGATCGCATCCACCGACATCGGATAGGTCACCGGGTTGCCCGCTTCATTGCGGACCGGTTCACCATCGTCGCCAACCACCAGAATTTCCGGCTTCAGCTCGTTGCCTTTGGGCGCGGTGCGCCAGTCGGCCACGATCTTCTGCGTCATGCCGGTGGCGTCATCGGTTTCCTCGCGCACGGCAATGCCCGAGACCAGATCGACGAATTTCACCTTACCGGCCTTCTCAGCGATGATCGGCAGGGTGAAGGGGTCCCATTCGAACAGGCGGTCCCCACGGGCCACCGTCGCCCCCTCGGCCACATGCACCTTGGTGCCATAGCCCAGCTTGAACGAGGCGCGCTCAACGCCCTGCTCATCCTGGATCACCAGCTGCATGTTGCGGCCCATGACAATCTGATCGCCCGCCGGGTTCGACAGCAGGTTCGGGTTGGCATAAGCCACGACGCCTTCGACGTTGGCTTCCTGGAACGACTGTTGACCACCCTGGGCCACACCGCCGATGTGGAAGGTCCGCATCGTCAGCTGCGTGCCGGGCTCACCGATCGACTGGGCGGCGATGATGCCGACCGCCTCACCGGTGTTCACCTTGGTGCCGCGCGCCAAGTCACGACCGTAACAGGTGGCGCAAACGCCCTCATCGGCTTCACAGGTTAGGGGCGAACGGATTTTCATCGACTGCACGCCCGCCGCCTCAACAGCGTCGGCCTTGCGTTCGTCGATCAGCTCGCCTTTGGCGACGATCACCTCGTCGGTGCCAGGCACCACGACATCTTCGCCAGCCGTCCGGCCCAGGATGCGCTCCGCTAGAGAGGCCACAACCTCCCCATCGTTCACGGCAGCCTCGGCAGTGATGGTGTTTTCGGTGCCGCAATCGTCCATCCGCACGATGCAGTCCTGCGCCACGTCGACCAGACGGCGGGTCAGGTAACCCGAGTTCGCCGTCTTAAGCGCCGTGTCCGACAGACCTTTCCGCGCGCCGTGGGTGGAGTTGAAGTACTCCAGCACGGTCAAACCCTCTTTAAAGTTCGAGATGATCGGCGTTTCGATGATCTCGCCCGAGGGTTTGGCCATCAGGCCGCGCATGCCGCCCAGCTGCTTCATCTGCGTGACCGAGCCACGGGCACCGGAATGGGCCATCATGTAGACCGAGTTCGGTTCTTGTTCGGCCCCATCATCATCCGATTTCGCGGCCGAGATGGTGGACATCATGGCATCGGTCACCTTGTCGTTGGCTTTCGACCAGGCATCGATGACCTTGTTGTACTTCTCACCCTGGGTGATCAGACCGTCCATGTATTGCTGTTCGAATTCGCCCACTTGACCGCGGGTTTCCTCGACCAGATCCCACTTGCTGTCCGGGATAACCATGTCGTCTTTGCCGAACGAAATCCCGGCCTTGAACGCTTCGCGGAAGCCCAAAGTCATGATCTGGTCGCAGAAGATCACGCTCTCCTTCTGACCGCAGTAGCGGTAGACGGTGTCGATGACCTGCTGCACCTCTTTCTTCCGCAGAAGACGGTTGACCAGTTCAAACGGCGCTTTGGCGTTGAGCGGCAGGAGAGAGCCCAGGCGGATACGGCCAGGGGTGGTCTCGAACCGTTCGTAGACCTCATTGCCTTCGTCATCGATCTGCTTGATCCGCGCGGTGATTTTGGCGTGCAGATGCACCTCACCAGCGTTCAGTGCATGTTCGACCTCTTCGACGGAACCGAAGACCATGCCTTCGCCTTTCATGCCCTCGCGCTGCAAGGTCACGTAGTAAAGGCCCAGGATCATATCCTGCGACGGCACAATGATCGGCGCGCCGTTGGCGGGCGACAGAACGTTGTTGGTCGACATCATCAAGACGCGCGCTTCCAACTGCGCCTCAAGGCTCAGCGGGACGTGCACGGCCATCTGGTCACCGTCAAAGTCAGCATTAAAGGCCGAACAGACCAGCGGGTGAAGCTGGATCGCCTTACCTTCGATCAGGACCGGTTCGAACGCCTGAATGCCCAAACGGTGCAAGGTCGGGGCGCGGTTTAGAAGCACCGGGTGTTCGCGGATCACCTCATCAAGGATATCCCACACCTCGGGGCGCTCTTTTTCCACCAGCTTCTTGGCCTGCTTCACGGTGGAAGAAAGACCTTTGGCCTCTAGCCGGGAGTAGATGAAGGGCTTGAACAGCTCCAACGCCATCTTCTTCGGCAGGCCGCATTGATGCAGCTTCAGTTCCGGACCGGTCACGATCACCGAACGGCCCGAGAAGTCGACGCGTTTCCCCAGAAGGTTCTGACGGAACCGGCCTTGTTTACCCTTCAGCATGTCGCTGAGCGATTTCAGCGGGCGCTTGTTTGCACCGGTGATCACGCGGCCACGACGACCGTTGTCGAACAGCGCATCGACCGATTCCTGCAACATCCGCTTTTCGTTGCGGATGATGATGTCCGGCGCGCGCAGTTCGATCAGACGCTTCAGACGGTTGTTCCGGTTGATCACACGACGATAGAGATCGTTCAGGTCCGAGGTCGCGAACCGACCGCCATCCAGCGGCACCAGCGGGCGCAGTTCCGGCGGGATCACGGGGATCACGGTCAGAACCATCCATTCCGGGCGGTTGCCGGATTCCAGGAAGTTCTCGACGATCTTCAGCCGTTTGATGATCTTCTTCGGCTTCAGCTCACCGGTCGCCTCTTTGAGGTCTTCGCGCAGCTGCGCGGCTTCGGCTTCCAGGTCGATGTTCTGCAACATCTCGCGGATCGCTTCGGCCCCGATATTGGCGCTGAACGCATCGGCGCCATAGGCGTCTTGCGCGTCCATATACTCCTCCTCCGACATCAACTGACCATAGGTCAGATCGGTCAGGCCGGGTTCGATCACCACATAGTTTTCGAAATAGAGGATGCGTTCCAGATCCCGCAGGGTCATGTCCAGCATCAGACCAATGCGGGACGGCAGCGATTTCAGGAACCAGATATGCGCCACAGGGGCGGCCAGTTCGATATGGCCCATGCGTTCGCGGCGTACCTTTTGCAAGGTCACCTCGACCCCACATTTCTCGCAGACAACGCCGCGATACTTCATGCGCTTATATTTGCCGCAGAGGCATTCGTAATCTTTGATCGGGCCAAAGATACGGGCGCAGAACAGGCCGTCACGCTCGGGCTTGAAAGTCCGATAGTTGATGGTCTCGGGCTTTTTGATCTCGCCATAGGACCACGACAAGATACGCTCGGGCGAGGCCAGTGAAACCTTTATCTCGTCGAAAGCCTTCGGCGGGGTCAGGGGGTTGAACGGGTTGTTGGTCAGTTCCTGGTTCATTTTTGGCTCTCCGGCGCTTGATGGCCATGATCTGAGACGGGCGCGGACGCCCATTTATTTATGCGCTTCTTCCATTTTGCCCCCACGCGGTCCTTTTTGCTTTTCAAGGACGCCAGGGCGTAGCTGTCATATCCGCAATAGTCTTTGCGCAGCTTGGACATGAGAGGGGAGTTCGGAAAATCTTTGCTGGTCAAAGATTCAACGTTCAGCTCACCCTTTTCATAGAAGCCGTGAACACTGGTGGGCCAGGCGCCCTCCAGCAGGTAGTGCGATGGCTGCTTAGACGTCAAAGGCAGCTCGAAAGACCAAGGGTCGGTCGCGCCCTGATCAAGCTTTTCGGAGATGACATCTTGCAGATGGTCGATGTCCCAAAAACACGCGACAAGGCAGTTATACTCCTCACTAGAGCGGTCCATCGGGATCAAGGTGACCCCTTCATGCTCTAGCGTTTCGGACAAATCCCATTCGCCCGTTTTCCAAGGCGCAAGCGGATGCCGAACCCAGATATGGGCCAGGAACTTGTTTTTGCTTTCCCGGATCACGCGCTGGGCTAAGGCAAGCTTGGCCTCATCCACCGGGCCGAGCGGGCACAAATCCTCCAGCAGGACAAAGACATATCCTGCCTCGGGGTGGCGTTCCTGCACAGCCGTCACGGCGTTTGACAGCAGTTCGACGAAGGACACCCCCTCAAAGCGCAGAACATCCTCACCTTCCGCCGCGCCGTCGGTCACGAAAATCGTGGTCGGACGGTTCGGCCAGAACTGTTCGAGATTCGCGCGAATCTCGGGCAAGTAATGCTCCAGCTTCGAATAGGTCAGCACAAGAAGGATGGTATCATCTTGCCACCCTTCCTGCCTGCTCCCCGAGGGATGCCCCGTGCCCAGCGCCGCCATATCTGTTGGCGCTGCGATCACTCTTCGTCCCCTTCCGCGTCCAGAAGCTCCATGTTGAGGCCCAAGCCGCGGACCTCTTTGACAAGCACGTTGAACGATTCCGGTACGCCGGCTTCGAAGTTGTCCTCGCCTTTCACGATGCTTTCATAGACCTTGGTCCGGCCCGCAACGTCATCCGACTTCACCGTCAGCATTTCCTGCAGGGTGTAGGCCGCGCCATACGCTTCCAGGGCCCAGACCTCCATCTCACCAAAGCGCTGGCCGCCGAACTGGGCTTTACCACCCAGGGGCTGCTGCGTGACGAGGCTGTAAGGCCCGGTCGAACGGGCGTGGATCTTGTCATCGACCAGGTGGTGCAGTTTCAGCAGGTATTTCACACCCACCGTCACTTGGCGCGCAAACTTCTCACCGGTGCGCCCGTCGAACAGATCGGACTGACCGCTTTCGCTAAAGCCTGCACGCACCAACGCGTCATTCACATCGCTTTCTTTGGCACCGTCGAAAACCGGGGTGGCGATCGGAACACCGCGGGTCACATTGCCCGCTGCTTCCAGCACCTGATCTTCGTCCATGCCGCCGAAGGCATCGGAATACACCTCATCGCCATAAGCGATTTTGAGCGCATCACGCACCGGCGTCATATCGCCCGAGCGGCGGTATTCGTCCAAGGCTTCGTCGATATGCAGGCCCAGACCGCGCGCGGCCCAACCCATATGGGTTTCGAGGATCTGACCGACATTCATCCGCGACGGAACCCCAAGCGGGTTCAGCACGAAATCAACCGGGGTGCCATCGCCCAGGAATGGCATGTCTTCCATCGGCACGACCTTGGAAATCACACCTTTGTTGCCGTGACGACCGGCCATCTTATCGCCCGGCTGAAGCTTACGCTTCACGGCGATGAAGACTTTGACCATCTTCATCACACCCGGGGGCAGGTCGTCGCCGCGGCGAACTTTCTCAACCTTATCCTCAAACCGGTGATCCAGGGCACGCTTCTGCGCCTCGAACTGCTGGTTCAAAGCTTCAACCTGGGCTGCGTCCTGCTCGTCTCCCAGCGCCAACTGCCACCACTGCCCGCGGGACAGGGTTTCCAGAAGCTCCTCGGTGATTTCCGAGCCGGATTTCACGCCTTTCGGACCTTTCACGGCTTTCTTACCCAGGATCATGCCCTTCAGACGCGCGTAGATGTTGCGCTCCAGAATGACCAACTCGTCGTCCCGGTCGCGGGCCAGGCGTTCCACCTCTTCCCGCTCGATCTGTAGCGCACGTTCGTCTTTCTCGACGCCGTGACGGTTGAAAACCCGCACTTCCACAACGGTCCCGAAATCCCCCGGCGGCAAGCGCAAAGAGGTATCGCGAACATCCGAGGCTTTCTCACCAAAGATGGCGCGCAGAAGTTTTTCTTCCGGCGTCATCGGGCTTTCGCCCTTCGGCGTGATCTTACCCACCAGAATATCGCCCGGCCCCACTTCGGCGCCGATATAGACGATGCCCGCTTCGTCGAGGTTGCGCAGCGCTTCCTCACCAACGTTCGGGATATCGCGGGTGATCTCTTCCGGCCCAAGCTTCGTGTCACGGGCGGCGACTTCAAATTCCTCGATATGGATCGAGGTAAAGACGTCATCCTTCACGATGCGTTCGGAGATCAGGATCGAGTCCTCATAGTTGTAACCATTCCAGGGCATGAAAGCGACGACGACGTTCTTACCAAGCGCCAGTTCCCCCATATCGGTGGAAGGGCCATCGGCAATCACCTCATCCTTGCCAACCCGATCACCCACTTTCACCAGCGGGCGCTGGTTGATGCAGGTGTTCTGGTTCGAGCGCTGGAATTTACGCAGACGGTAGATGTCAACGCCCGCATCCCCGAGTTCGAGATCTTCGGTCGCGCGCACAACGATCCGCTGTGCATCCACCTGGTCAATGATCCCGCCGCGCTTGGCCATGATGGCCGCGCCGGAATCCTTGGCCACAACGCTTTCAATCCCGGTGCCCACGAACGGGGCGTCCGCCTGCAGAAGCGGCACCGCCTGACGTTGCATGTTCGAGCCCATGAGCGCCCGGTTTGCGTCGTCGTTTTCCAGGAACGGGATCAGCGAGGCCGCAACAGAAACCAACTGCTTCGGCGACACGTCGATCAGGTCGACCTCGGTCTTGGGCGACAGCGGGTATTCACCTGCTTTGCGCGAGGACACCAGATCGTTGATGAAGGTGCCATCCTCGGTCAGGCGCGCGTTGGCCTGGGCCACGGTGTGGCGCATTTCCTCGGTCGCCGACATGTAAACCACATCATCGGTCACCTTGCCCTCGACCACTTTGCGGTAGGGGGTTTCGATGAAGCCGTATTTGTTCACACGGGCAAAGGTTGCCAGGCTGTTGATCAGACCAATGTTCGGCCCTTCCGGCGTCTCAATCGGGCACATCCGACCATAGTGGGTCGGGTGCACGTCGCGCACCTCAAAGCCCGCGCGTTCGCGCGTCAGACCGCCCGGCCCAAGCGCCGAAAGACGGCGTTTATGGGTGACTTCCGACAGCGGATTGGTTTGGTCCATGAACTGCGACAGCTGCGAAGAGCCGAAGAATTCGCGCACCGCAGCAGCAGCCGGCTTGGCGTTGATCAGATCCTGCGGCATCACCGTATCGATTTCGACCGAGGACATGCGTTCCTTGATCGCGCGTTCCATGCGCAGCAGGCCAACGCGGTACTGATTTTCCATCAACTCACCAACCGAGCGCACGCGGCGGTTGCCCAGGTGGTCGATGTCGTCGATGTCGCCCTGGCCATCACGCAGTTCGACCAGCGCCTTGATACAGGCGATGATGTCTTCTTTACGCAGGGTGCGCTGCGTGTCTTCGGCATCCAGCGCCAGGCGCATGTTCATCTTCACGCGGCCAACAGCCGACAGATCGTAACGCTCGCCATCGAAGAACAGCTGATCGAACAGCGCCGAGGCTGCCTCGACGGTGGGCGGCTCACCCGGACGCATCACGCGATAGATATCCATCAACGCGGTTTCGCGGTTCAGGTTCTTATCGGTCGCCATGGTGTTACGGATGTACGGGCCAACCGTGACATTATCGATGTCGAGCACCGGAATATCGGTGATCCCGGCATCCATCAGCTCTTTCAGGGAGCCACCGGTCACCTCACCGTCTTTGTCAACTTCCCAGGTCAACTCATCCCCGGCTTCGACATAGATCGCGCCGGTTTCTTCGTTGATGATGTCCTTGGCGACAAACTTGCCGAGGATCTGTTCGAAGGGCACCAAAAGCTCGGTCACTTCGCCTTCGTCGATCAGCTTTTTGACCGCACGCGGGGTTACCTTTTTCCCTGCTTCTGCAATGACTTCGCCGGTTTTGGCATCAACCAGATCAAAGGCCGGGCGCGTACCCCGTACGCGCTCGGGGAAGAACTTGGTGACCCAGCCGCGCTTGCCGTCCTGCTTGTAGTCGACGGTGTCGTAATAGGCATCCATGATGCCTTCCTGATCCAGCCCCAGCGCATAAAGCAGCGTGGTCACCGGCAGTTTGCGGCGACGGTCGATGCGGGCAAAGACGATATCCTTGGCGTCGAATTCGAAATCCAGCCACGAGCCGCGATAGGGGATGATGCGGCACGCGAACAGCAGACGGCCCGAAGAATGGGTTTTGCCTTTGTCATGGTCGAAGAACACGCCGGGCGACCGGTGCATCTGGCTGACAATCACCCGCTCGGTCCCGTTCACAATGAAGGTGCCGTTGGGCGTCATCAAGGGCATGTCGCCCATGAACACGTCTTGTTCTTTGATGTCTTTGACCGATTTGGCGCCGGTGTCTTCGTCGATATCAAACACGATCAGGCGCAGCGTCACCTTCAGCGGTGCGGCATAGGTCAGATCGCGCTGCTGACATTCTTCCACGTCGAATTTCGGCTGCTCCAGCTCGTATTTCACGAACTCCAGAACGGCGGTTTCGTTAAAATCTTTGATCGGGAAAACAGACTGGAAGACACCTTTGATGCCCTCACCATCCATCGGGTCGGGCTGATCGCCCGATTTCAAAAACAGATCGTAGGAGCTTTTCTGCACCTCGATCAGGTTCGGCATCTCCAAAACTTCGCGGATTTTGCCAAAGTACTTACGAATACGTTTTTGGCCTGCGTAGGTCTGCGGCATGTGACTGCGCACCTTTCTGTGTCTCGCGTGCTTGCAACGCCGCCGGGGCCTCGGCGTGCCAGCACTCTGAAACAAGACGGGGGGACAATTCATGCGCACCGGCCCAATGGCGCGCTCCCGTTCCCTTAAAATTCCGCCTTAGAGAAGGTCCTTTTGCCAAGGGCCCTCGCTAAGACGCCGACGGCTGGGCCCAGATTTTCTCTGGGCCCAGCCATGTTTTTATGCGCGGGGGCCTGAGGTTTGAACCACCCCGCCCCCAGGCGATTAGGCCAGTTCGACCTCGGCGCCAGCTGCTTCCAGCTTGCCTTTGATCTCTTCGGCTTCGGCCTTGTCGACGCCTTCTTTGATCTTGCCGCCAGCTTCGACCAGTTCTTTGGCTTCTTTCAGGCCCAGACCGGTGATGCCACGCACTTCTTTGATCACGTTGATCTTCTGTGCGCCGGCGTTCTTCAGAACGACGTCAAACTCGGTTTTCTCTTCTTCGGCTGCGCCGCCACCATCTGCGGGGCCAGCCATCATCACAGCGCCGCCAGCGGCGGGCTCGATGCCGTATTCGTCTTTCAGGATGGTCTTCAGTTCCTGGGCTTCCAGGAGGGTCAGACCGACGATCTCTTCTGCAAGTTTCTTCAGATCAGCCATTTTTCAGGTTCCGTATGTAGGGTTGTGTTCCAACGCCGCAAGGGGCGGGTCTCAATCAGGTGCTTACGCCGCCTTCTCTTCGATGGTCGAAAGGATGGAGGCGATGTTCGAAGCAGGCGCGCCAATGGCACCGGCGATGTTGGAGGCAGGCGCACCAATGCAGCCAACGATGGAGGCGATAAGCTCCTCGCGGGACGGCATTTTTGCGACGGCTTTCACACCGGCGTTGTCCAGGATGCTGTCGCCCATCGCGCCGCCAAGGATGACGTATTTGTCGTTTTCCTTGGCGTAATCGTCGGCAGCTTTGGCGGCTGCAACCGGATCTTCGGAATAGGCGAGAACGGTCATGCCCGTCATCAGGTCTGCGATGCCAGCGGCAGGCGTTCCATCAAGGGCAATCTTGGCGAGCTTGTTCTTGGCGACACGCACAGATCCCCCGGCCTCGCGAACGCGACCGCGCAGATCCTGCATCTCAGCAACCGTGAGGCCCTGGTAGTGTGCCACCACCACGACGCCAGAGCTTTCGAAGATTTGGCCGAGTTCTTCGACCACTTTCTCTTTCTGGGCTCTATCCACAGGTTTACTCCAATTATGGCGGGTTGCCCCGCCAATGGGGGTTGCCCCCCGGCTCAAGTCTAACCGGATCGCTCCGGCGGTTTGGTCCAATCAACGGAACCAAGACCGCCCGAGCGCTCGAACGGTCGAGCCCACGGAAATCTGTCTGATCCCATCTCGGGCAGGAATTATTGGGAGGCCCCCAACCCACCGTCTCGGACGAAAAACATGACCCGACGAATCACACGTCGGGTCACAGGAGATTGTTTAGGAGATTCGAAGCCCCAAGAAAAGGCCTCTCAAGCCCATCGCAACATCAAACCGAGAATGCGGTCGACCTTACGAATAAGCTGCCAGCAGAGCGGCAATTGTCAACGAGCTGGTCGTCAAAACAGCACCATTTGAAAAAGTCACTTGATACTCCCCACCGGGCAGTTGCTGGACCGAGCTGATGAAAGCCGATGCCGATTGAAGAAGGGCGGCGACCACAGTGTCGCTGACAACCAAAGCTTCACCACCCGGGATGAGGATTGTTGATGCGCCAGCCGAAGCAGAAGACGCAAGGCCAACTGCAAAGACCGAAGACAAAAGAAGTTTCTTCAACATAGTTTCAATCTCCCCAATGACCGCTTAGAAGCCGAAGCCGACCGAAAGCGCGAATTGTTGCCGGTCAGTGCTATCGGCAATATCCAGAATACCAGCCGAAATTGCCACCGTGCTATCAGGAACCAACAAACTCACACCAAAGTTCACCTGTGTTTCCGTCGCCGAAATCCCCGCGCTCAAGTTTTCTGTCAGACCAATTCCTAGCCCAGCGAAGAAACTATCTTCGGTCACTGTCGACGGACCAATCGAGTCAACCGCTGCGTCCTGCCCATAGCCAACCGTGAATTGGATCGGCACTTCGCCGCCTGCCGCCGACACCCCAACAACGTGCGACACATAAAGACTGAACGCCTCGTCGGTATCCTCCGCATCGCCCCAACCCAAAAGGTTCGCCGCGGACGCGCCAATAAAGGTTGCCGAGGACCCGCCAGCGTGGATTAGGCGGGATGCGGAAACTGAGAGCGCACCTGAATCCCCGAAAGGATTCACGCCGGTGATTGCCAACCCAAAGGTCAAGCTCACGCCCTCGACCGGATTGCCAACTGTGTACCCGCCGACAACGCCACCATCCCCACCGCTTCCAGCAACGCCACCTCTCGGCGTCGCAAATACAGCGCCGACAAAACCCGTTCCGCCAGGCGCAGCAACAGCGCTCGGCACGCCGAAATGGGTTGGGAACGCCCTAAGTGTGGTTTGGGGCAGCGTCGAGGCTGGCGCCTGGACAATGTCTGTCTGGGTCGTTTGTGCGACCCCTGCCGCAGCGCTGGCGCAAAATAGTGCGACTGCGACTGCACTCGTCTGAAAGAATTTGGTCATGACACTACCATTAGTTGGTTTGTTGCCTTTAAAAAACCAGAATTCCTGACCCAATAAAACAGTTTTCTGCCCGGAAGGGTGAAGCGATGCGCGATGTGGTAATCATGCACTATTCCTCGCGTCTCCTGACATATGGGCATCGCTAACCGCCTCATTTTTCGGCGGCTGCAGAAGCAATTTGGCTTTACTGGGTGATCTTACCGACGCCCTGCGCGGCGCGAACGGCATCGGCCCGGGTCAGCAGGACCCCGCGAAGCGGGCCTGTCGATGTGCCAACAGCGGCTTTCGATTGATCTTGTGACGTTGAATCAGGCGCCGGATCACATGGCCGGCGGGCACGGGACGCGCGAGTTTTTGCGCGCGCGAAACCCCTGCACTCCGCAACAGAGCTCGCTCTTGAGGCATCAACCCTAGCAACAACTGCGGCCCGACAAAAAGCGACTCGGTCGGCGCCGCTTCCGCGAACACAACCTCGTGGGCCGGCAAGAGGATATGAATATACCTCACCACCACCCCGGGACGATCAACGGCGATCCCAGGCAATCCCAACAGTTTCTTTGCCGGCAGGAATACGCTCGCCACGCCGGTCATCCGTTGCGCGATTGGCGAAGACAGCATCATGCGATGCTGTGGCGACACAACCAAATCCCGTAGCGGCAACCCAGTCCCCAACGCACCAGCAGCAATACGAACGGGCCAATTCGGACCCTTAGGCCGAACCAGGCGCTGTCCCACCCACATCACCGGTTGAGGCCCAGAATCCGCGGTATCGACCAAATCACCAACGCGCAGCCGCTCAACCGGCCGCGTCCCATTCGGCACTGCAATACGCGCGCCGGGCGTAAAACAGGGGGCCTGAAACTCGGACCCTGCGCGATCTTCCCCCAGGCCCAGTGTCTGGCTGGCCAGCAGTGCATTCAGCTCAAGGCCAACGATAGGCTGCGCCGTCAGCGCGGATTGATCCGCGTTTTCCGATAGTTCGGGTGCAAGATAGGTGTTGCCCTCCGTATCTTGGAAAACCACCGCCGAAATGCGTGCGGTTGTCCCATCAGCATAAGTCAGCGTGGCATCATAAACGGCAACCGCATCAAAGGTTTGTTCAGGGCCACCATCGATGTGAAACCCGTTTCGCTCGGAATTGTCCTGATCGTAATAGGAGGTGCCGTGGTCGTCATCATCGTCGTCGTCATGGTTGGAACCGACGTCTTTGTCATCCGCGCCAGACAGGGTTTGGATCTTGGCCCAGAGCGGTGTCTCGTCTCCTCCGAAGGATTTTCCGACAAGCTTATGCGCCCGCTCAGCGTCGTCCCCATCGTTTTCCTTTTTGTCGATTTTCGGGTTTTTCCCTAATGAAATCACATTGAACGTGGTCGCCATCATGCTGCCCCTTGCGGTGATTTGATCGCAGGGCTACGCGCAAATCCTTGAGACGACCTTTCCGCGCAGAAAAAAAAGACGGGCCCCGAAAGGCCCGCCCGTAAACGTTGATGATCGCCTAAGCTCAGTTGCCGGTCGCGTTGTCGATGCTGATCGACACGCCAGGCCCCATCGTGGAGCTGATAGAAATCTTCTGCAGATACGCGCCTTTGGCGCCGCTGGGCTTGGCCCGGTTCACGGCGTCGATGAAGGCACGCACGTTTTCGGCCAATTTCTCCGCATCAAAGCTGGCCTTGCCGATACCGGCATGAACCACGCCCGCTTTTTCCGCCTTGAACTGAACCTGACCACCTTTGGCCGCTTGCACAGCTTCGGTCACGTCCATGGTCACGGTGCCAACCTTGGGGTTCGGCATCAGGTTGCGGGGGCCCAGAACCTTACCCAGACGGCCAACGATGGGCATCATATCCGGGGTGGCGATGCAGCGGTCGAATTCGATGGTGCCGCCCTGAACGGTTTCCATCAGATCCTCGGCACCCACGATATCGGCGCCGGCTGCGGTGGCTTCTTCGGCTTTCGGGCCGCGTGCGAAAACCGCAACGCGCACCGATTTGCCGGTGCCGTTGGGCAGGTTCACCGTGCCGCGGACCATCTGGTCGGCATGGCGCGGGTCAACACCCAGGTTCATCGCAATCTCGATCGACTCGTCGAATTTCGAGGTTGCGTTGGCTTTGACCAGGTCCACCGCTTCTTCAACGGTGACGTTTTCTTTGCCTTCAAAGGCGGCGCGGGCCGCCGTCAGGCGCTTACCAATCTTTCCCATGATTTACCCTTTCACCTCGATACCCATCGACTTGGCCGAACCAAGGATGATCTGCATGGCCGCCTCGACGTCATTGGCGCTGAGATCCTGCATCTTGGCCTCGGCGATTTCGCGCAGCTGCTTGGGGGTGATGGAGGCCACGGTTTCACGACCGGGGTTTTCCGCACCGCGCGGACGATTGCGTTTGCCCACGTTTTTCAGACCAGCGGCCTTTTTCAGATAGTAAGACGCTGGCGGCGTCTTGATATCCATGGTGAAGGATTTGTCGGTGTAATAGGTGATCACCGTCGGGCATGGGGCGCCAGGCTCCAAATCCGCCGTCTTGGCGTTAAACGCCTTGGTGAATTCCATAATGTTAATCCCGCGCTGACCGAGCGCCGGACCGACCGGGGGTGAGGGGTTGGCTTGACCTGCAGGGATCTGCAGCTTCATGGTGCCAGCAAGTTTCTTGGCCATTTCCGACCATCTCCTTTTCCAACAGCCGCCCGACGCGACGGGAAGCCTTTGTTGATGTGGTCCGGTTCGGCACGCGCGCGCGCCTCACCTCCCACAGGGGTGTCGCCGATGGGCGACCGTCGCCGCATAGACGGCTTGGCACGCCTTGGCAAGGGGATGCATCGTTTCATTTAAGCGGCGCAATTAAAGACGATGGAACGGCTGCACGAGCGGCCAGGCCGGACGGTACGAGTTCAGATAACGGTCAATGTGCAGCTGTCATATGTATATGGCGCCGTGGCCTGCCTTAGATGCCAGATTGCTCCGCAATCGCCTTAGCCTTAATCAGTTCATGATCGTGTTGAACCAGTGGCGCGAGCTTTTCCGGCCGCCGCCTGAACCACCCTTTTGATCGAAGGCTCAGTTCAAAACTTGGTAAATCGGTGAACGCAAACAAATCTCCCGTCAGCATCCTCCGACATGGCGTCCAAGAATTTTGTGCTCGAACAGAACGCTCCCTTTGGTATCGGTCAGAGGCGAGTAATTATCGTCATGCTGGGTCATGTTCGATCAGGATATAGATGATTGGGAAAAGGCTTGCCGCTTTTCGAACTAAGATGCCCGGGTTGCGTCGCGTTGATCAAGTTTGGGGCAATGAATAAGCGAGCACCGTGCATACGCAGCCCGGCATTTAATGTGACATGCTCACAAGTCACTTCCCCCTTTGCGTCGCGAGCCGCATATTTTTGGCCCCTAAGTAACTCGGTTCGATAGAGTCCCAACCCTCCAAACGCACTATCAACAGGGATAGGCGGCAAGTCCGGAGGAATGCTGTACTGTATGGAGTGAATATAGTTGGCTTCTAACGCGGCCAAACCTGGCCTACGGCGAAACCAGCGCTTCTTTCGGGCGTTCCATATCTGCTGCCAAACATCGGCTTCGCACCAACCCGGACAGCGCAAAGCATAAATATCGTAATAAGCGCCATCTTGGTTTGCGAAAAGCGCATCCCATTCCTCAGCCCGGTTGAAGGTCGCAAGAAGCGGGTCGAGGTCAAGATTGGCATTCGGCCCGTCCAAATCCAGAACGAGTGTATGGCCATGCGGAACGGGACCGCTGAACAAGGCCTCCAGCGTTGCATTTCGAGCAGTTGCAATACGCTCAATCCGGTCGAATGGCTTGTCCATCAGCCCGTCAAGCCGGATGACCTCGAAACCTGGGGCCTGGTTTTCATACCCCGCCAGCACGGCATCGGTGTCATCGGTATTGTCATTGGTGGCGATGATCACGCGGCTCTCGGCGACCCTTGCTCGCAGGTCGCCAATCACCCGAAGTGTGTCTTTCAACCCGTCGCCACCGTCGCGAACGATGCCCAGGATATTAAGCCCTATCCCAATACTGCAACCCCTCCTTGGGTCCGGCGCATCAGCTTTGCTTGGAAACCTGCGTGTATTCCAGTTCCACCGGGGTCGCGCGGCCGAAGATCGAGACGGTCACCTTCAGGCGCTGGTTTTCGTCGTCGACCTCCTCGACCATACCGTCGAAATCTTCGAACGGGCCTTCGTTGACCTTGACCTTCTCACCCACTTCAAAGGTGATGGTCGAGCGTGGCGCGGCTTCGCCTTCTTCGACGCGGTTGAGGATCGAGTTCACCTCTTCATCGCGCATGGGCATTGGGCGGCCTTGCGGGCCCAAGAAGCCGGTCACACGCTGGATCGAGTTGATTGCGTGATAGGCGCGGTCGGTCATTTCCATGCGGACCAGCACATAGCCTGGCATGAAGCGGCGTGGGACGGTGACCTTTTTGCCGCGGCGCACCTCGATCACGTCTTCTTCGGGGACCAAGACCTCTTCGATCTCGTCCTCCAAGCCGTTTTCGGTCACCGCCGTCCGGATTTGTTCGGCGATGCGCTTTTCAAAATTCGAAAGCACGCTGACCGAATACCACCGTTTCGCCATGGGTCCGCCCCTTTGCAATCTTGGGGCAACGCCCCGTCAAATACCAATCTATCGACCCCGCTGAGCCGATCCATCCAGGCACGACTAGAGAGAGCTGTCACTCACATCATCATGTCTTGGGAATGCAGCAGCGCATAGCGCTGGCGGATCAGAAAGGCAAGCCCGCTTACGACCCAAAGAAGGTCAGGATCAATTGCAGCAGCTGGCGGATCACCCAATCGACGCCAAAGAAAAAGATCGCGGCAAGCACCGCCATCAAAAACACCATGGCCGTGGTGACCAGAACCTCACGACGGGTCGGCCAAACGACTTTGGCGATCTCGGCGCGGGTTTGCTGGAGAAACTGAAACGGGTTGGCCATGGATTCTCTCGACGGTTGGATTGCTGGGCATATACGCATCGCCGCGCGGCAGCGCAAGACGGCGCAAAGACCCGAAATACCAAGGGTCACACCCCGTACAGAACCTGTACACACCCCGTACATACGCCAAGCCGAAACCGCCGCCGCACCAGCAGGCTTGGCGGCGGCGGCACCAACTGCCGCCAGAGCCTCAGAACGTCGGGTTTTGATTGGCGATCGCCCCGCCCGTCAGCAGGAACAAAAGCCGCGTGCCGAAATCGATCGGTTGGATCGCATCCCAATGTTCGGCCAGACGGCCATCCTGCAACCGGAAGGTATCCGTGATAATGAACCCTTTGGCTTCATTCCCCCGATGCGCGGCCTTGAGCGTCGCGTGGCTGTGCAAGACCACAAAATCGCCGCTGCTGACGATGCGCTTCACATCGAACCCGTAATCGGGGAAGCGCTTCACCAAGGTCTTCACATAACCGATCAACCCGTCGATCCCGTCAGGGATGGCGCGGTTATGCTGCCGATAGCTGCCGCCGCCATAGGTGGCGGCGATGTGGTCAAAATCATGCTCATTCATCAGGCGCTGGAAAAACGCGACCACAAGGGCGGCGTTGTCCCGTTCCTCGGCGGTCCAATGGTCCTGGGCAAGCGCGTCAAAAGGGATGACTTGCGGCGGGGTGCGTTGGGCGGAAGCCATGGGGTTTGGTCCTTCTCTGTCTGGGGGCACGCGGTGATCGAGGATCACAGCGCAGCTTGGGCGATTCCACTTTCTTGGAACTAGGTATCAAAAACGCACCACTATGCAATTACGCACCTTCAGAACATCAGGTATCCCTTAGGATACCAAGCCACTCAGAAACGCATTGAAGCGCCCCTTTTGGTATGCAATTGTAGTGTGGTTCCCAAACCGCACTGGATTCCCATGCTGCCCATCGGTGTCGAAAGCAAAGCAGAAGCGCTCAACTGCCCCATCCGCTCGGTTCTGGCGAATGTGACGGGCAAATGGCGTATCATCATCATCCTGGCTTTGGAGGATGAACCGAAGCGCTTTGGCGCGCTGAAACGTTGCATCGGGGATGTGACGCAACGGGTGTTGACCGAAAACCTGCGCAGCCTGGAACGCGACGGCTATCTGACCCGCAGCGTTGATCCAGGGCCGCCGGTGGCGGTGTCTTATGCGCTGACCCCGCTGGGCCAAGACCTGGTAAAGATGATGAAGCCGCTGGTCTTTTGGTCAAACGACCATATGGAGCATGTGCAAACCGCCCGCTTGGGCTATGACCGCGCTGCGCGCGCCAAAGCCTGAAGCGCGACAGGCCCGGACGGGTCAGCTTAGCAAACCGATATGTCTGGATGGTGGCCTGGCAGGGGCGGAGAGACTCGAACTCCCGACCGTCGGATTTGGAATCCGATGCTCTACCAACTGAGCTACACCCCTAGGCCGATTGGCGGGATAGGGCGATTTGCGCGGCTTGTCTAGAGACAAGTCTGGCAAGCGGCGTGGCGCGTCCCTACATCCCGCAGGTAACCACCCGCCCTGAGCCAAGCGGAGTTTCCAGATGCGCGCCCTGTTCCTATCCCTTGTGTTGATATTGCCCGCACAGCAGGCGGCCGCTGCCTGCGATGCCGACCAGCTTCTGCGCACGGTCGAGGCGCAATTGCCGCCCCTGCGCGCACCGGTTGACCCGCGCGATCTGTCCTGCCTTGGGCTGGCGCAGCTTTACTTTCTGCTCACCTCGGACCGTGATTTGATCAGCCCGTTTGAAATCCGCCAGCGGGCGCTGACGGTGTTTCGCAACGAAGGTTTATTGCCCTAACCCCAGGGGCCGTGCAGCCCGCTTTCGCCGGGCCGGTCGAGGCGTTCGAACCCATGCGCGCCAAAGAAATCGCGCTGGCTTTGGATCATGTTCGCCGTCCCCCGCGCCTGGCGCAGGGTGTCGAAATAGGTGATGGAGGAGGCCAACGCGGGCACCGGCAAGCCCGCTTTTAGGGCCGTGGCCGCGACATCGCGCAGGCCGGGCAGGTGCCGATCCAGCAGCCCCGCGAATGTTGGGGCCAGATGCAGCGACTGATCGGGGGCGGTGGCCAAGTCAGAGGCCATATCATCGAGCATGGCAGAGCGGATGATGCAGCCCGCGCGCCAAATCTGCGCGATCTTGGGCAAGGGTAGCGCCCAATCCTCTTCCGCGCTGGCGCGGGCCAGAAGGGCGAAACCTTGCGAATAGGCCAGGATTTTGCCCGCGATCAGGGCGCTTTCGAGCGTGTCGAGCGATAGATTCACCCCGCCCTCGGCCCCGCCAAACCGCGCTTGGCCATCGGCGCGCAGGGTACGCTCACCCGACAGCACCCGGGCGGTGACCGCAGCCTCGACACTTGGCAGAGGCGCAGCGCGGGTTTGCGCGTCAATCACCGTCCAGCGTCCGGTGCCCTTTTGGCCCGCGCTGTCGGTGATCAGGTCCAGGATCGGCTGACCGGTGTCGGGGTCGATGGCGGCGGCGACCTTGCCTGTGATCTCGATCAGGTAGGATTGCAGGGGGCCTGCGTTCCAGCCTGTGAAAATCTCGGCGATCTCAGCAGGCGTCTTACCCATGCCGTCGCGCAGCAGCCCGTAGATTTCTGCGATAAGCTGCATATCGGCATATTCGATGCCGTTATGGACCATTTTCACGTAATGCCCGGCCCCTTCCGGACCCAGATGGGCCACGCAAGGCGCGCCCTGAAAATCCGCGGCGATATCGGTCAGGATGTTTTCCAAAGCGCCATAGGCCTGGGCCGTGCCGCCCGCCATCATCGAAGGGCCGTGACGCGCACCTTCGGCCCCGCCCGAGACACCAAGGCCCAGGAAGTGGATATCGCCCAGATCGCGTTCGCGGCGACCGGAATCCTGCCAATCGGAATTGCCCGCATCGATAAGGATGTCGCTCGGTGACAGAAGGGGTTTCAGGGCCGCGATTTGGTCGTCGACCGGTTTGCCCGCAGGCACCATCAGGATGATGCGGCGCGGGGTGGCGAGGCTGGCGACAAATGCCTCAAGGCTTTCGGTCGGCACAAGCTGCGCGGCCAGGGGGCCGGCTTCACCCATAAACGCCTCCGTCCGGGCATAGGTCCGGTTCCAAACCGCGATCCGGTGTCCGCTTTCGGCGATATTGAGGGCGAGGTTCGCGCCCATGGTGCCCAGGCCAATCAGGCCAATTTCTGCGCTGTCGCTCATGCCCCTGCCCCCTTTGGATCGGTCTTTGGGTAAATTGGGTGCGTTGGGGCCAAAGGTCCAGGGGCGATGGCGCAGGGGGGATGTGCGGGCGCGTTGATTTCCACAACCAAGAAGGGCGCCGGTTTTGACCGGCGCCCTCTTGTCTTGATCAGGTGCTGCGCTGGCTTATGCCAGCCCCCCGTTACTCGATGATCTTCGAGACGACACCTGCACCAACGGTGCGGCCGCCTTCGCGGATGGCGAAGCGCAACCCGTTTTCCATCGCGATCGGCGCGATCAGCTCAACGTTGAACTTCAGGTTGTCGCCCGGCATCACCATCTCGGTGCCCGAGGGAAGCTCAACCGTGCCGGTCACATCCGTCGTGCGGAAGTAGAACTGCGGGCGGTAGTTCGCGAAGAACGGCGTGTGGCGCCCACCCTCTTCCTTGGTCAGGATATAGGCTTCGGCTTCGAACTTGGTGTGCGGGGTCACAGAACCCGGCTTACACAGAACCTGGCCACGTTCCACACCGTCACGGTCCACACCGCGCAGAAGCGCGCCGATGTTGTCGCCCGCTTCACCGCGATCCAGCAGCTTGCGGAACATCTCAACGCCCGTGCAGGTGGTTTTCGAGGTGTCGCGGATGCCCACGATCTCGATCTCGTCACCCACATTGATCACACCACGTTCCACACGACCGGTCACAACCGTGCCGCGGCCCGAGATCGAGAACACGTCTTCGATCGGCATCAGGAAGGGCTGGTCCACCGCACGCTCGGGCGTGTCGATATACTCGTCCACAGCCGCCATCAGCTCGGCGATCTTTTCCGAGCCAATCGCGTCGTCGCGGCCTTCCAAAGCGGCCAGAGCCGAGCCTGCGATGATCGGGATATCGTCACCGGGGTACTCATAGCTTTCCAGAAGCTCGCGGATCTCCATTTCCACCAGTTCCAGAAGCTCTTCGTCATCCACCTGGTCGACCTTGTTCATGAACACGACCATCTTCGGGATGCCAACCTGGCGGCCCAGCAGGATGTGCTCGCGCGTCTGCGGCATCGGGCCGTCAGCGGCGTTCACAACCAGGATCGCGCCGTCCATCTGCGCAGCACCCGTGATCATGTTCTTCACATAGTCAGCGTGGCCAGGGCAGTCGACATGCGCGTAGTGACGGTTGTCGGTCTCGTATTCCACATGCGCCGTCGAGATCGTGATCCCACGCGCCTTCTCCTCAGGCGCGCCGTCAATCTCGTCATACGCCTTAAAGTCGCCAAACTGCTTCGTAATCGCTGCCGTCAACGTCGTCTTGCCATGGTCAACATGGCCAATCGTGCCGATGTTCACATGCGGTTTCGTACGCTCAAACTTTTCCTTTGCCATCGACCTGGCGCCTCATCCTTTCGGGGGCCGCATTCCGCCAAGCAGACGCGACCCGGTTCAACATCGCGCGCCACCTATGCGGATGGCTCGGAAAAATCAAGATGTGATATGCGCCGCCTATTCTGCGACAAGCTCTGGGCAGGTCACCTCGTCGCTGGGCACGCAGGCCTCGGCGGCGGTCTCGGCGGCGTCGGTGGCTTCGGCCAAAGCCTCCTGATCGATTGGCGTTTCCGAGGCGGCGGCGATTTCCTCAACCTCGGCGGCAGCGGCTTCGGCGGCGTCGGGGTCGATATCGAACCATTCGGGGTTTTGCAGCATAAACAACTGAATGCGCCGCGCGGCGTTGCGCGCCAGAATCTGCATTTGCTGTTCGCGCGAGCGCGCCAGGCCCGATCCGATCAGGAAGGTTTCAGCCGCCGCCCCTTCCAGGACATAGATCTGCTCGGGCTCATCATGGAGCTTTTCACCCAGGGCATCGTCCCAGATATTCACCGACAACACCAAGACCGAGCGCGGGTTCAGAAGCACCGGAATACCCGGAGGCGCGAGGGCATAACCGTCAACCGCGATCCCGATATGGTAGAGCTTATCGCCTTCATACCCGCCAAAGCGGCGGTCAATTTCGGCGGTGAGAAGCTCTTCCCATTCTTCGGGCGTTGCGTTCCGCGAGGGTGGCACCTGCTGCATCCCGTCAGCCACAACGATGTTATGGCTCAGCCGGAAATTCCCCATATCGGGCAGCTCTTCATCCAGCGGATCGTCGGCAGCACAGGCCGCCAGGAACAGGAATGCTGCCAGCGGCACGAAACGGGCAAGGCGAGTCATGAGGGTCTCCGGTCCGGTCATGGCAATCGAGATAGCGCAGCGAAGGGGTTGGTGCAAATCTCGCCTCACAATCCGCGATTTGGGCCGAGCCTTGGCCTAGGTAAAGCGATTGTCGCGTGGAAAGCCGCGCGGGGCCATGCGACCGGCGCTGGCGCGTTTGCCTTGCCATTCGGTTAGGTCGGTTTCCGTGCGGGTGCGGCCCGCGGGGTCGAGCCAGCTTAACCCTTCGGCCAGGGTAAAGCTGCGGGCATCGGCGAGACCGCCATCTTTATATTTCTGCAAACGCACGCCTTTGCCACGCCCCATTTCGGGCAGTTCTTCCAAGGCAAAGGCCAGAAGCTTGCGATTCTCGCCCACCACGGCAACGGCATCATCCGCAGCGGACAATGGCTTGCAGACCTTGGCCACCACGCCGTCCTTGACGTTCAACACCTGTTTGCCGCTGCGGGTTTGGGCGATCACATCCGCTTCGGCCACGACAAAGCCATCCCCGGCGGAGGAGGCGACCAGCAATTTGCCCTCGGGGCGGTGAATGAAGAGATCGACGATCTCAACCTCATTGGGCAGATCGACCATCAGGCGCAGCGGTTCACCCAAGCCCCGCCCACCCGGCAGGTTCGAAGCCGCCAGCGTGTAGAAGCGACCCGATGTGCCGAAGACCAATAGCTTATCGGTGGTCTCAGCATGGAAGATGAAGCGTGCCTCATCCCCATCGCGGAACTTGAGCGCGGTATCCAAGGCAACATGGCCTTTGAGCGCACGAACCCAGCCCATTTTAGAACAGACCACGGTGATCGGTTCGCGCGCGATCATGGCTTCGATCGGCACCTCTTCGATCTCGCCCGCTTCGGCAAATTGCGTACGCCGCGCGCCGCCGGGGGCGCCCGCGCCGAACTGCTTGCGGGTGGCGCGCAGTTCTTCGGTGATCTTGGCCCATTGCAACGCATCGCTGGCCAGCAAATCCTCGAGCGCGGCGCGTTCTTGCATCAGCGCGTCGCGTTCGCGGATCAGTTCCATCTCTTCCAAGCGGCGCAGGCTGCGCAGGCGCATGTTGAGGATGGCGTCGGTCTGAACCTCGGTCAGTTCGCCTTCGCCCGGTGCCGGGCTTTGATAATCTGACTCGTCGGTGGCGCGGACAAAATCGCGGCCCCAGTCTTCGCGCATCAGGGCGGCTTTGGGATCGTCATCGTAGCGGATGATGTCGATCACCCGGTCGAGGTTGAGGAAGGCGATGATGAAGCCTTCGAGCACCTCGAGCCGATGGTCGATCTTGGCCATGCGGTGGCGCGAGCGGCGCAACAACACATCGCGGCGGTGATCGACAAAGGCGCGCAGAACCTCTTTCAACGAACAGACCTTGGGTGTGCGCCCATCGATCAGCACGTTCATGTTCAGGCTGAACCGGGTTTCCAGATCGGATTGCCGGAACAGCGTGCCCATCAGCATATCGGGATCGACGGTCTTGGCGCGCGGTTCCAAAACGATGCGGATGTCATCGGCGGATTCGTCGCGCACATCGGCCAGGATCGGCACCTTTTTCAGCTGGATCAGTTCGGCCAGTTTTTCGATCAGCTTGGATTTCTGCACCTGATAGGGGATTTCGGTGACGACCACCTGCCAGGTGCCGCGGCCCAGATCCTCAACCTCCCATTTCGCGCGCAGGCGGAAGGCGCCCCGGCCCGTGCGATAGGTTTCGGCCATGCTTTCGGGCGGCTCGACAATGATGCCGCCGGTGGGGAAGTCGGGGCCTTTGACGTAATTCAGGAGCGTGTCGTCGCGGGCATCGGGGGTTTTGATCAGATGTTCGGCGGCGCGCAGCAATTCATCCAGATTGTGCGGCGGGATGTTGGTGGCCATGCCGACCGCGATGCCGCTGGAGCCGTTGGCCAGCAGGTTTGGCAGGGCGGCGGGCAGCACCTCGGGCTCTTGCAGGGTGCCGTCGTAATTGTCGCGGAAATCAACGGCGTTTTCATCGAGCCCCTCGAGCAGCGCCTCGGCCACGGCGGTCATCCGCGCCTCGGTATAGCGCGAGGCAGCGGGGTTGTCGCCGTCGATATTGCCAAAGTTCCCCTGGCCATCGACCAGCGGGTAGCGAATGACAAAATCCTGCGCCAGACGCGCCATGGCATCATAGATCGCGGCATCGCCATGGGGGTGGTAATTGCCCATCACATCGCCGGAGATTTTGGCCGATTTACGGAAGCCGCCATTGGCGCCCAAGCGCAGCTCGCGCATCGCGTAAAGGATGCGGCGGTGCACGGGTTTTAGCCCGTCGCGCGCATCCGGCAGGGCGCGATGCATGATGGTCGACAGCGCATATTGCAAATATCGCGTGCCAATCGCGCGCGACAGCGGCTCGGAGATTTGCCGCTTATCTTGTGTGTCGTCCTGCTCATCCATCTAGACCTCGTGATAGCCGAGGAGGAATCGGGCGGCAAGCCAAGTGATGCGGGAAATCCGCCAGTCATTTACGGAAATCCGGAGTCGGCGAATCGGCGCAATCGACTTATCAACAGGGCGGACCTGGGGAGGCCGATTGGCTCGATGTTGCGTTTAACCTTGATGTTATCGTCCGCGATTTACGCGGGGCTTGTGATCTATTCAGAAGGCGCGCCGGACGCGCCTGCTGAGGTTGCGACCGCGCCCCAGATCGCCCCTGCCCCGGCCGCCGAAACCCCGGCTTTGATGCGCCAATCTGACACCATGACCCTGCGCACCGCCGAGGGGGTCGAGTTGCTGATCGCAGCGGTGATCGACCCGGCGGACCTGACGCTGGAGGATGCGACACAGGTTGCGGCCGTCACAACGGTGTCGGTCTCAGAACCTGAGGACACAATCATCGCCTCGGCCTCGATCGCGGCGGATTTGCCGTTGGTGTCGGTGACCGGTAGCCAGGTGAACCTGCGCGCGGGCCCGTCGACCGATGATGCGGTTTTGGGCTCGCTTGTGCGGGGCACCCAGGCCGAACTGGTGGTATCGCTTGGTAATGGCTGGGCGCAGATCCGGGCCGTTGATAGCGGGTTGGAAGGGTTCATGGCCGAGCGGTTCTTGGCCCCGGCCAGCTGATCCTCACGCATTGGTTGCCCAAAGGCGCGCCCTCGCCTAGGCAGGCTGTGGTGACATCAGCATTCGGAAACCCATGAGCGGCGACATTCTTATCACTGGCTGTTCTTCTGGCATCGGCCTGGAAGCGGCGCGCACGTTGAAGGCGCGCGGGTGGCGCGTGATTGCCGCCTGCCGCAAGGAGGCGGATGTGGCCGCACGGCGGGATGAAGGGTTTGACGCGGTTCAGATCGACCATGGCGACCCGGACAGCGTTGCCGCGGGGTGGGACGCCGCGTTGGAGATCACCGGCGGGCGCATGGATGCGCTGTTTAACAATGGCGGCCACGGCATGTCGGGCGCGGGTGAAGACCTGCCGCGCGCGGCGTTGGAACATGTGTTTCACAGCAATGTCTTTGGGCCGCATCAGCTGACACGGCTGGCGATCCCGGTGATGCTGGCGCAAGGCAGCGGGCGGATCGTCATGCATTCCTCGGTCGTGGGGTATACGCCGCTGCAATGGCGGTCGGCCTATGTGGCGACGAAACACGCGATCGAAGGCATGACCAACACCATGCGGGTGGAGCTGCGCGGCACGGGCGTGCATCTGTCGATCCTGAACACCGGGCCCGTCACCTCGGATTTTCGGCACAACTCCTCGAAAGAATTCGACCGGTGGATTGAGCCCGACACCTCGCGACACGCCGCGTTTTACCGCACCAGTTTCATGGCGCGGCGGACCAGCGACAGACCCGATGCGTTCGAACTGCCCGCGGCGGCGGTGGTGAAGAAACTGATCCACGCCATCGAAGCCCCCCGGCCGCGCACCCGCTATTACATCACCGTTCCGGCCTATATCGCGGCGGTGCTGACCCGTGTGCTGCCGGACCGGCTGCAAGATTGGGTTGTGTCAAAAATCTAGCCTTTTGCGATAGCCCTGCTAAGTCACGGCTCGCAGATCAGGAGGATCACGTGTTACAAGACCCGCTTTTAGTTGCCGCCGTCATTGCCTGTTTGATCGTTTTGGCGATCCTGATGATGGGCATCAACTCGTTCCGCCGGGGCGGGGAATATGCGCGCAACAATTCCAACAAATTCATGCGCTGGCGCCTGATCGCGCAGTTTGTGGCCGTGGTGCTGATCATGGCGTTTGTGTTTGTGCGCGGGCAATCGGGGGGCTGAGCCATGGTGGTTTTGAACAAGATTTACACCAAAACCGGTGACGCGGGCGAAACCGCGCTGGGCGATGGCAGCCGGGTGGCCAAGCATTCGCAGCGGGTGGCGGCCTATGGCACGGTCGATGAGCTGAACGCCACGCTTGGCATGGCGCGGCTGCATGCCGAGGGGGAAATGGATACGCAACTGGCAGCGATCCAGAACGACCTGTTCGATCTGGGGGCCGATCTGTGCACCCCGAATATGGAAATGGATGCCGAGCGCGAATACCCGCCCTTGCGCGTGGTCGAGGCGCAGGTGCTGCGGCTTGAGGCCGAGATTGACGTGATGAACGCCAAACTGGCGCCTTTGCGCAGCTTCATCCTGCCCGGCGGGTCCGCTTTGGCGGCGCATTTGCACATCTGCCGGACGGTCGCGCGCCGGGCCGAGCGATTGAGCGTGGAATTGGGCACGGTCGAATCGGTGAACCCGAACGGGGTGAAATACCTGAATCGTCTGTCGGATTGGTTCTTTGTGGCCGGGCGCATCGCCAACAACGACGGCCAAGACGACGTTTTGTGGGTTCCCGGAGCGAACCGCTGAAAGCGGCGGGCTTGCGATAGCAAGACCGGCGGAGGGAAGAGCGAAAAACCACACGGGTGTGGCATTCGTTTGCCGAGATGACCCGTTACTTGACGTCGCGGCGGCATAGTTTTGCCGCATAGAATGCTTATCTTTAGGGAATGAGCCACGTCAAAGAAATGCGCAGCTATAGCAAAGCTGAATATGTCTCGGATGCCATGGTGCATGGCGCGGGCATTAGCGCAGCTTTGGTTGGCGGGCCGCTATTGATCGCGCTGGCGGCGATCTGGGTGCAAGACCCGGGCCTGATCCTGGCGATGACGGTTTATGCCGTGACCCTGCTGGCGATGCTGGTCTGTTCGGCGCTTTATAACCTGATCACCCATGTAGAATGGTCAGATCGGCTGCGCCGTTTCGATCAATCGGCGATCTATCTGAAAATCGCGGGCACCTATACGCCCTTTATCGCCCTATCGGCAGGGCAGTTGGGGTTGCTGGCGGCGATTTGGGGTGGGGCTGTGGCCGGTGCCTCATTGATCCTGTTTAGCGTGAAACAGCGGATCGGGCTGCCGGTGATCTTGTACCTGCTGCTTGGCTGGGCCTGTGTGGTGTGGGGTTGGCCGATGCTCAGCAACCTGAGCCCGGCGGGTTTCTGGCTCTTGCTGGCGGGGGGTGTGCTGTATTCGGTGGGGGTGATTTTCCTGCTTTGGCACCAGCTGCCTTTCCATAACACCATCTGGCATATCTTTGTTCTGGTGGCGACGGCGGTCTGTTACGGGGCCATTCTGGTCGAGCTTTCCGCCGCCCATAGCCCGGTTTGAGGTTCTGACGCGGCGTCGAACGACCATCCCGCGTCGATTTTGACCTATTCTGCACTGCACGAAGCGTCTAACACTCCGCTGACGAGTTTTTGGGGCAATGCCCCGGCGTGACAGAGGAGACGCGGCGATGAAGGTGCTGGTGCCTGTAAAACGCGTGATCGACTATAACGTGAAGGTCCGTGTGAAGGCGGATGGCAGCGGTGTCGATCTTGCGAATGTGAAGATGTCGATGAACCCGTTCGACGAGATTGCAGTCGAAGAAGCGATCCGTCTGAAAGAGGCCGGCAAAGCCGATGAGGTTGTCGCGGTTTCGATCGGGGTGAAGCAGGCGCAAGAAACCCTGCGCACCGCGCTGGCCATGGGTGCCGACCGCGCCATTCTGGTGGTTGCCGCAGACGATGTGCACACCGATATCGAGCCGCTGGCCGTCGCCAAAATCCTGAAAGCCGTGATCGATGAAGAGCAGCCCGGCCTGGTTCTGGCGGGCAAGCAGGCCATCGACAATGACATGAACGCCACCGGGCAGATGCTGTCGGCGCTGCTGGGTTGGTCGCAGGGCACCTTTGCCTCGGAAGTTGATATCGACGGCGACACCGCCAAGGTCACGCGCGAGGTTGATGGCGGGTTGCAGACGATCAGCGTGAAGATGCCCGCGATCATCACCGTGGACCTGCGCCTGAACGAGCCGCGCTATGCGTCGCTGCCCAACATCATGAAGGCGAAGAAAAAGCCGCTGGATGAGAAAACCGCCGCCGATTACGGCGTCGATGTCGCGCCGCGCCTGGAGGTGATCAAAACCTCCGAGCCCGAGGCGCGCCAGGCCGGTGTGAAAGTTGGCTCGGTCGATGAGCTGATCCAGAAACTCAAAGACGATGCGGGGGTGATCTGATGGCTGTTTTGCTACTGGCAGAAGTGACCAGCGGTGAGCTGGCGATGGATGCAACCTCGAAAGCGGTCAGCGCGGCGGCCCAGTTGGGTGAGGTCACCGTGCTGTGTGCAGGTGCATCGGCCAAAGCCGCGGCTGAGGCGGCGGCGACGATCGACGGCGTGGCCAAAGTGCTCTGCGCCGAGGATGACGTGCTGGGCCACCGCCTGGCCGAACCGACCGCCGATCTGATCGTCAGCCTGGCCGGCGATTACAGCCACATCGTGGCCCCGGCGACGACGGATGCGAAAAACATCATGCCGCGCGTGGCGGCGCTTTTGGATGTGATGGTGATTTCGGACGCCTCGGGCGTTGTCGATGCCGACACGTTTGAGCGCCCGATCTATGCGGGCAACGCGATTCAGACCGTGAAATCCTCGGACGCGAAAAAGGTCGTGACCTTCCGGACTTCGACCTTTGATGCGGCGGGCACGGGCAACGCGGCCCCGGTTGAGATGATCGATGCCGCTGGCAATCCGGGCCTGAGCGAATGGGTTGAGGACAAGGTGGCTGCAAGCGACCGCCCCGAACTGACCAGCGCGGGGATCGTCGTCTCCGGCGGTCGCGGCGTCGGCTCGGAAGAGCAGTTCGCGCTGATCGAAGGCCTGGCCGACAAGCTGGGCGCCGCCGTTGGCGCCAGCCGGGCCGCGGTCGATTCGGGCTATGCGCCGAACGATTGGCAGGTGGGCCAGACCGGTAAGGTTGTGGCACCCGAGCTTTATGTTGCGGTCGGCATCTCGGGGGCGATCCAGCACCTGGCGGGCATGAAGGACAGCAAGGTCATCGTCGCCATCAACAAAGACGAGGAAGCGCCGATCTTCCAAGTTGCGGATTACGGCCTGGTCGCCGATCTGTTCGACGCCGTGCCGGAGCTGACCGAGAAGCTTTGATCGCCTAGGTCAAACCACAAGATTTGAGGGCCGTCCGATTTGGGCGGCCCTTTTACATGGCCAATCGCCGTTTCAACGCTGTGGCGGCGCGATCATGCGCTTCGGGGCCCGGCAGGGCGCGGGCGGCGGCCTCCTCCCGCGCGGCGAAGAACATGCCTTGGGTGGCGTGTTTCTTGGTGCGTTTCTGGTCGGACACCGCCAAAGTCATCGAGGCCGCATGGGCGCGGACCTGATCCAGCAACGCCTCGCTCACGAAAAGCGGGTCACCGCCCAGCCCGCGCCCGTGATCGGTTTCGCAAGGGCAGCGGTTCGACAGCCACAGCAGATGCACCGGGGCCGTGGTTTTCGAAAGAAACCGCGCCATGCGGGCGGCCCAGGCGGTCTGAAGTTCGGTCCGGATCAGGGAGAAGCGATCTTGCGAGATCGATTTCAGATGGGTCAGCATGTGGCGGGTGAAGTGAAACTCGGTAAAGTCGACCTCGGGGTAGATCGTGCGCAGCATCGTTGTGGCCTTGAGAAAGCGGTCATTGCGGCGCGGATGCACGGTGTAAAAGCGGTTCGACATATTATGCGCGCCGGTGATTTGCAGAACCACGGCCTGCGCGCCATCGGTTGCGGCGGTGATGGCCGGGTCGCGCATCAGCACATCAAGGCCCGCATTCATCACCCCCATATTGACCACCCGCAGGTCCAAAACCTCATCCAACTGGGCGCTGTAAGGCGCGTAGATGAAGCGGCCAAAGGTTTCGGACCCGCCCAGGCACAAGACGTAAGGATCGTGCAAATCCTGTTCGGGGCCACGAAACCGTAGGACCGATCCGGGATAGGCCACGGATTGATATTCAAGGGGCATATGCCCCCTTTTCTCAAAACTCATAATACCAGTGCTCCCACACCTAAGAGACTCACCCGGGCCCAGGCTGCCGCAACAGGCATTTCCAAAATGCTAAGCCGTTATTTTGAAAAAACTTTTCGGAAAACCGGGCTTTTCACCCCGCGCCGCTTTGGCGCGGCGCAAACCCTTGTTATTGCGGCACCCGACACCCTATGCTGCGCACGAATTGGCCAGTGAGGCGATGAGGCAGGCATGGACATCTCGAAGATCGGTGTGGTTGGGGCAGGACAGATGGGCAACGGCATTGCCCATGTCTGCGCGCTGGCGGGCTACGATGTGGTGATGACCGATATCAGCGCCGATGCGCTGTCGGCGGCTGTGTCGCTGATCGAACGCAATATGGGGCGTCAGGCCAGCCGGGGGAAAATCACCGATGCGGATATGGCCGCCGCCATGGGGCGTATTCAAACAACCCAGGTGCTGACCGAGCTTGGATCATCGGATTTGATCATCGAAGCGGCGACCGAGCGCGAAACCGTGAAACAGGCGATTTTCGAAGATCTGCTGCCGCATCTGAAGCCTGAGACGATCCTGACCTCGAATACCTCATCAATTTCGATCACGCGGCTGGCGAGCCGCACGGACCGGCCCGAAAAGTTCATGGGGTTCCATTTCATGAACCCGGTGCCGGTGATGCAACTGGTCGAGTTGATCCGGGGCATCGCCACCGATGAAGAGACGTTTCAAGCCTGCAAATCGGTGGTGGATCGGCTGAACAAAACCGCCGCCACGGCCGAAGATTTTCCGGCCTTTATCGTCAATCGCATCCTGATGCCGATGATCAACGAAGCGGTCTATACGCTTTATGAAGGGGTGGGGAATGTCACCTCGATCGACATGGCGATGAAACTGGGCACGAACCACCCGATGGGGCCGCTGGAACTGGCGGATTTTATTGGGCTGGATACCTGCCTGGCGATCATGAACGTGCTGCATGACGGGCTGGCGGATACGAAATACCGCCCCTGCCCCTTGCTGACCAAATATGTCGAAGCCGGGTGGCTGGGCCGCAAAACCGACCGTGGTTTTTACGATTATCGGGGCGAGGTGCCGGTGCCCACGCGCTAAGGCGCGGTGAAGGTTTTATCCGGATCGTCTTTGAGCGAGATCGTCCATTCCCGCAGCCATGCCATGAAGTCACGCGGCTTTCCGATCCGATCTTCCCATTGATCGGGCGTGATCGGGTTGCCGATGATTGGGGCCTGCGGCTTGTCAAAGCTGTGCACAACTTCGTGGATCAGCAGGCCCTGGCGCAGCACGGGCGAAATCCGATTGGCGATCTGATACCAGCGCGAATTTGAGCCGGTGAAAAAGCAGGGCACAATCGTGGCGCCGGATTTGCGGATCATCTTGGCGGTGAAGACGTTCCATTCCCCCTCAATTGCCGGGCCAAAGGCCGCGTCCGAGGCGGCGACCGCCCCCGAGGGGAAAAGCGCGATCAGCCCCTTTTGATCCAAATGCGCCATGGCAGCGGCGCGCATTTGCAGCATTTTTTCCTGCGCGTCAGGATCGTGGGGGAAGGGCACCGAAATCATGTAGCTGGCCGCGCTTTCATCCAAGCCGGTCAGCAGGGCGCGGGTCAGGATGCGATAATCGGGGCGGCGGCGCCCGATCAGATCAGCCAGGATCATGCCATCGACCAGGCCATGGGGGTGATTGGCCACAAAGACCACCGGCCCGTCGGTCGGGATGCGGTCAAGCTGCGACTCTGGGGTTTGCAGATCGATCCCCATGATCTTCATGGTCGCGGGCCAGAAGGCCTGGCCCGTCACCTCACCCAGTTTCTCGAACTGGCGCACGCGGCGCAGGATCGAGATCTTGCCGGTCATCCATTCAATGGTTTTGATCGCGGTACGGGTCCAAGGACTGCCAAAGGAGTTCGCATAGGTCAGCGACGCGCGGTCATAGACGCGTTCATGCCCGGGCAACAAGCCTGGCCGCGGGGCAGAAATTCTTCGTGAACTGGTGTCGGTCACGCGCCCTCGTCACATACGGTTCTTTGCCGTCCCGAACCCCGGTCAGTTTTCTTCGCCAAACCGGTCCGCAACCAACGCGGCCAAGGCTTCGGACAGCTTTTCGGCCTCCGGTCCGTCGATCTCGACTTCAATAGAGGTTCCCATGGACGCTGCCAACATTAAAAGGCCCATAATCGAATCTCCGGCGGCTGATAGCCCATCGCGCCGCACCGTTGCGTCGGCCTGGTGATCTTCGACCACCTCGACGAATTTGGCCGAGGCGCGGGCATGCAAACCCTTTACATTCACAATGTCCAATTTGCGGATGATCGGCTCTTGGCTCATTCCCGGGCTCCGTCGAAACTGTTGATATAGCGCCGCCCGGCTTCGGCTGCGCGCGCGACCGCATCCTCGACCGGCAGATGGCGCGACTTTGCCAGCTTGATCAGCATCGGCAAATTCACCCCGGTCAAAATCTTGCGGTTCGACGGGCGGCAAGCTGTTAGGCTGAGGTTCGAGGGCGAGCCGCCATACATATCGGTGACCACCACGACGCCGGTGCCGCCATCCACCTGGTCGGCAGCATCGCAAATCTCGCGCGTGCGGGCCGCGCGATCATCTTCGGGGCCGATCGAAATGGCGACCATTGCCGCCTGTCGCCCCACCACATGTTCTGTCGCCCGCTTCAGTTCTGGGGCCAGCCCGCCATGGGCCACGATCACGATACCGATCAAGCTTTCGCCTCTGTCATGGGCGTTGATGCACCGGGTTCGGCGCGACGCTCATCCACTTCCCGATGTCTTTTAGACACCTGCCACCCCTGTTCTGCAAGGTGGCGCGACAGAATCTCGGCCATTGCGACCGATCTGTGCTTTCCGCCGGTGCAACCAAAAGCAATCGTTAGATGGCTTTTGCCTTCGTCTTGGAAGGCCGGCAGCAGCAGATTGGCGAAATCGATGACCTGGGTGCGAAACGGCCCGAAGCGGGCATCTTCGGCGATGTAATCCTGCACATTGGCATCGCGACCGTCGAAGGGGCGCAGTTCGGGCGCCCAATGCGGGTTGCGCAGAAATCGGCAGTCGAACACCAGATCGGCGCCGGTGGGCAGGCCGCGGCGGTAGCTAAAGGACGTGACCGTGACCGCCAGGCGCGCGGCCCCGTCGGGGGCGAAAAGGCGCGTCATCTCTTCGCGCAGATCATGGGGGGTCAGGCGGGTGGTGTCGATCAGCACGCTGGATCGGGTGCGGACAAGACCCAAGAGGTCGCGTTCGATGGCGATGCCAGCGGCGGGCGCGGCGTCAGGGGCCAGCGGGTGGCGGCGGCGGGTTTCGGAATAGCGGCGCTGCAACACCTCGGCATCGCAATCTAGGTACACGAGGTCGGGCAAGATCCCCGGGCTCGCCGACAGACGCTCAAAGGCCGAGACCAGCCCTTTGGCGCTAAAATCGCGGTTGCGCGCGTCGGTGCCAAGGGCCAAGGGGCGTTCGGGTGGCGGGCCGTCCAACAAGCGCGGCAGCAGGCTGAGCGGCAGGTTATCAATCGCCTCGAACCCGGCATCTTCTAAGGCGTTGATCGCGGTGCTGCGGCCCGCGCCCGAGGGCCCCGTAATAAAGACCACACGCGTGGGGCGCGATCCGGCTGTGTGATCCTGGGGCATGGCGCAAATCCTATTTTCGCAGGCACAAAGCTAGGGGTCGATTTCGGCGAAGCCCGTTTTCAGTAACAAGGCCACGGCAGGCGCAAGGGTTGGATGATTTCCGCCATAGATCAATGGGGCCGTCTGCCCCGCCATCGCGACCTGGCGACGCGGTGGTAGGCGCTGGGGTTCGGTGCGATCCATGTCGACCACCAAGACCAATGGCGTTGGGCCAGCCGCAGTTCCCGCCGAGATCAGGCCGATGCCACGGGCTTCGATGGCCAAGATCGGATCGGGACCGGCGGCGACCATCAGTTGGCCGTCGGTGGCCGTGACCAGGGCCAGATCATCCGCGATCAGCGCCGCCCCATGGGCCATCAAGGCCAAAGCCAGACTGGATTTCCCGCTGCCAGACCGCCCCAGAATCAACGCAGCCCGGCCTTGCATCGCAACGGCTGAGGCATGGAAAAACGCGCTGTTCTCGGATTGGGAGCTGGCCCAATCCAACAACGCTTCGGCGGGGTTTGCCATGGGATCAGCCGTCAGGTCGGCAGGCCGACGACAAACCGCGCGCCAAGCGGGTCTGAGGTGACATCGGCCTCGGTCGGGCGGATGTTTTCAGCCCAGATCACGCCGCCATGCGCCTCGATAATCTGTTTGGAAATCGCCAGGCCCAGGCCCGAATGATTGCCGAACTGCTTGACCGGACGTTCGGAATAGAAGCGGTTGAAGACCTTTGTCAGCGCCTCTTCCGGGATGCCGGGGCCGGTGTCTTCGACCACGATCAACACGCGGTTTTCACGCTGCCGGGTCCAAAGCCGCACCGCATCGCCGGGTTCGCAGAAGGAAATGGCGTTCGACAAGAGGTTCACGAAAACCTGTGCCAAGCGCCCCTCCAACCCCGAGATTGGGATTTTGCCGGGCGGCAGGTCGGTGATGAAATCGACGCCTTTTTTCTCGGCCTCTTCGCCATGGAACTGGGACAGGTTGTTGAGGGTTCGGACAAGATCAAACTCTTCCTCTTCCTCTTTGACCAATTCACTGTCGAGGCGCGAGGCGTTGGAGATATCGCTGACCAACCGGTCGAGGCGGCGCACGTCATGTTCGATCACCTCGAGCAGGCGATTGCGCTGATCGTCGGTCTTGGCCAGCCGCATGGTGCCAACCGCCGAGCGCAGGCTGGCGAGCGGATTCTTGATCTCATGGCTGACATCAGCGGCGAATTGTTCGTTGGAATCGATCCGGTCGTAAAGCGCGCCCACCATGCCGCGCAGTGCGCCGGACAGGCGCCCAATCTCGTCCGGGCGCCCGGTCAGATCGGGGATGCGCACCCGTGTCGGGCTCATCTTACGGGCGTTTTTATCACGACCCAGTTCTGCCGCTGCGGCCAGATCGCTGAGCGGGTTGGCAATGGTCGAGGCCAAAACCAGGCTGAGGCCGATGGACACCAGAAGCGCCACGACAAACATCTGCAAAAGCTGTTCGCGTTCGACGCGCACCAATTGGTCAATCTCACCGGCGGCTGTGGTCACGACCAGGGTGCCGACCTGCCCCCCGACGCCAGAAATTGGGCTGGCTGCCGCAAACAAAGCGCCCGACGCGTCAGAACCTTGGCGGATCACGGTGGCGCCTTCGTCCACCTGACCCAGCAGGGCATCGGCCAGATCGCGCGCGCTTGGGGCCGGTTCTTCGGCCTGTTCTCCGGTCAGAATGCCCGACATCCCATTCCATAGGGAATTCAGGAAATCGGTGATCAGCAGGGCTTCATCCCCGCGCGCATCGATGCCGCGCACCGGGCGGGCGGGTGTGCGGGCGATATCTTGGGTCGAGGCGACCATGGTGCCGTTTGGCGCATAGAGGAACACGTCGACGCCTTCGGTCAGGCCGATGCGGCCCAAAACCTCGGCCGGATCGATGCCATCACCGGTCAACAGATTTGCGGGCGCGGTTTGGGGCAGGCTGGCTTCGACCACTTCGGCGATCAGTTGCGCTTCGATGGCAAGCGCGCGTTCACGCTGCACCACAAGGCTGTCGCGGAACGGGTTGAGATACATGACCCCGGCGACCAAAACCACCATGGCCAACAGGTTGAACATGATGATCTTGCGCGCCAGCGGCGAGCGGTTCAGCGAAATCAGGCCGCGCCGCGCGCGGGCCGCGCGCAGTTCTTGCTCAAGCGTGCCCTGCGGGCGATCCCAATCCTCGCCTAAAACGATATCCGCCCGTTCCTGGGCGCGTCGATTGGTGATGGAAAGGTCGGACGGCACCTGCTGCGGCCCTTATTCCTCGTTATAGCGGTAGCCGATCCCATATAGGGTCTCGATCGCCGAAAAATCATCATCGACCATGCGCATTTTCTTACGCAGGCGTTTGATGTGGCTGTCGATGGTACGGTCATCGACATAGACCTGTTCGTCATAGGCCACATCCATCAGCTGATCGCGGCTTTTAACAAAGCCGGGGCGTTGGGCCAGCGCCTGGAGCAACAGAAATTCGGTCACTGTCAGCGAGACATCCTTGCCCTTCCAGGTCACGGCGTGACGCAGCGGGTCCATGACCAGTTCGCCCCGGGTCATCACGGTGCTTTCTTCGGGCACGCCAGCCGCGTCAGACGCAATCGCTTCCTGCCGACGCAGGATCGAGCGGATGCGTTCCACCAGAAGACGCTGCGAAAACGGCTTTTTGACGTAATCATCGGCGCCCATGCGCAGGCCCATCAACTCGTCAATTTCGTCATCTTTGGAGGTCAGGAAAATCACCGGCACGCGGGATTTCTGGCGCAGGCGCTGCAGCAAATCCATGCCGTCCATACGCGGCATCTTGATATCGAACACGCCCAGGTCGGGAAGCCGACGGTTGAACGCGTCCAGCGCTGATTGGCCATCATTGTAAGTTTCGACATCGAAGCCTTCTGCTTCCAACGTCATCGACACGGACGTCAGGATATTCCTGTCGTCATCGACAAGTGCGATCCGCGGCATGGGCCTGTTCCTCGATTATTATTGCTCGACTGCCTTGTTTTTTCCGCATTCTCTGTCTTCCGAGGCCGAGAATCAATCGTTAATCCACGAATCGGCCCCTCCCCCAAAGCGAAAATGGACCAAAACGGCTTAACGCGTGATGAAAACGGCACGGTTCTGGGCTGATCCAGATCAATGAGCGCGAAAGAAAATTGCGCTGTGGTTGCGCTAACTGTGCGGAACCGTCCTGTTCAGTCCCAAATTCGTCGTGTTATAGCCGCCCCAATCGCGCCGGTCCGTGGCGCGTCAGCGCCCAGTGAAGGCCCAGGAGCATCAGACATATGACCAGCCCACGCGTGAACCCATCCCACACTGTCGAACACCAAGGCATGACGGGGCTTGGGACGGTTCACTATAACCTTTTGGAGCCCGCTTTGATGCAAGCCGCGATCCAGCGCGGCGAAGGCACGATCGGGCTTGGCGGCACGCTATTGGTGACCACCGGGAAATATACCGGCCGGTCGCCTTCGGATAAGTTTGTGGTCAAGACCGATGGGGTCGCAGACACCATCTGGTGGGAAAACAACGCCCCCATGGCGCCCGAGGCGTTTGACCGCCTGCACGCCGATATGCTGGAGCATATGAAAGGTGGCGAATACTTTGTGCAGGATCTTTATGGCGGCGCTGATCCCGAGCACCGTTTGGATGTGCGCGTCGTGAGCGAGTTGGCCTGGCACAACCTGTTCATTCGGCACCTGCTGCGCCGCCCCGCCGCGGAAGAGCTGGAAAGCTTCACCTCGGAATTCACGATCATCAACTGCCCCAGCTTCAAGGCCGATCCTGAGCGCCACGGCTGCCGGTCGGAAACGGTGATTGCGCTCAACTTCGAAAAGAAGCTGGTTCTGATCGGCAACACCGAATACGCGGGCGAAAACAAGAAATCGGTCTTTACGATCCTGAACTACCTGTTGCCCGGCAAAGGCGTGATGGCGATGCATTGCTCGGCCAACCACGCCATTGATGACCCCGATGACAGCGCCGTTTTCTTTGGCCTGTCGGGCACCGGGAAAACCACGTTGAGCGCCGATCCGTCGCGCACGCTGATCGGTGATGACGAACATGGCTGGTCGGATAAGGGCATCTTCAACTTTGAAGGCGGCTGCTACGCCAAGACCATCAATCTGCGCAAAGAGGCCGAGCCCGAGATTTACGCCACCTGCAGCCAGTTCAGCACCGTCATTGAGAACATGGTGTTCGACCCCGACACGCTGGAGTTGGATTTCGACGATGACAGCCTGACGGCGAATATGCGCTGTGCCTATCCGCTGGAAGAAATCTCGAACGCCTCGGCCACCGGGATGGCCGGACATCCGAAAAACATCGTGATGCTGACCTGCGATGCGTTCGGCGTGCTGCCCCCGATCGCACGGCTGACGCCAGCGCAGGCGATGTATCACTTCCTGTCGGGCTTCACCTCGAAGGTTGCGGGCACGGAACGCGGCGTGACCGAGCCCGAGCCCACATTCTCGACCTGTTTCGGTGCGCCCTTCATGCCGCGTCGGCCCGAGGTTTACGGCAAGCTTTTGCATGATCAGATCCACGATCACGCCGCCACCTGCTGGCTGGTGAACACGGGCTGGACTGGCGGGGCCTATGGCACCGGCAGCCGGATGCCGATCCGCGCCACGCGTGCCCTGCTATCCGCGGCGCTGGACGGGTCGCTGAACGAGGGCGGGTTCCGCAAGGATCCGAATTTTGGCTTTGAGGTGCCATTGGCCTGTCGCGGCGTCGCCGATCTGCTGCTGGACCCGCGCCGCACCTGGTCGGATGCCGAGGCTTATGACGCCCAAGCCACCAAGCTGGTGCAGATGTTTGCCGATAATTTCGCGCAATACGTGCCTTTCATCGATGATGATGTGAAAGCGGCGGCGATTTCCTAAGCCGCACCACGGAAACGACAAACGCAGGGCCGCACCCATGGCAGAGACCGGGGTGCGGCCCTATCTATTTGGCCAGATGGAAAGGGCCTGCCTTTGATTCGTTTGCTTTCGCATCCCCTCCTGGCGCTGCTGGTGCCGCTGCTGGTCTTGGCACTGCCACGGACGGCGGCGGCGCAGGACATGCCGAACCCGTATTATTCCGAAAACGTCGAGACGTTTTCCTACGGCCTCTATTGCTCGGGCATGCCGGACGATGTGGTCGAGGCGCCGGGCACCGCGGCGGGCGTCGTGAATATGATCGAAACGCCCGAGTTCTTCGCCGCCACCACGCTTGTGCCCGCCGAGTTGGACCTTGGCTTTGGCGTGTTGGTTTTGATGGCCCCCGGCGCGGTCATGGACCCGGTTGAGATCACCATCACCCATCCCCCCTATCCCGATAGCGGGATCGAGGTGGAGCATTGGAATACCTCTCTGGATGATGTGAACCCAGGGCTGGTCGGGTTTAGCTTTGACAGCGCCGTCGAGCTTTTGCCGGGCGATTGGGTGATCGAAGGCGCGCATAAGGGCGAAACCCAGTTTCGCATCACCTTTACCGTGGTGCCGCCTGCCCTGGCGCCCGAGCTAAGCGGGCGCTGTTTGGGGACGTTTATGTCTTAAACATCAAGCGGCGCGTGCAGCTTGGTTTCGGCGGTGATGATGCCGCCGCGCGCGCCGATTTCGAGCGATCCGTAACGTTCGGCAAAAACCCCAGGCAGGGCGCGGTCCCCAGGCAGCGACAGCCAAAGCCGCATCAGATGGCGGCGGCGTTCAGGCTCGGGCCAATCCACAAAGCCGGTGCGGTCATGCAGCATGGCGTGGTTATAGACGAACTGCATATCGCCCGGCTCCAACTGCATGGCGATATGCAATTCCGGGTCATTGGCCAGGGCATCGAACAGGTCGAGCGCTTCGATATGGGCCGGGGTCAGGGGCATCGCGCCGTCGAACCGTTGGGCGCTGTCGATATATTGCCGTTGGTAGAACACCGTCAGCTTACCCTCGTGCCAACTAAAGGGTGGGATTTCCATGTAAGGCTTCATTCCCTCCGGCACCTCGCCCCGGCGGTCGGTCGCGATGGGATCAAACAGCAAAGCCAGCAGATCGGGACGTTCGGCCAACATGCGGTTATACATCGCCTCGGCACTGACCAGCAGGGATTGGCCACCTTCCTTGGCCGCGCGCAAGCACAGCAAACCGACACAATCGGCACTGTCGGTGTGAAAGGTCTGCCGGGCCGAAGTTTGGTAGATGCGGGTTTTGGCATCGGTCGGGTCCGCGCCCAGGTCGCGCACATGGCCCAGAATATGCCCCGCCGCGTTCTGCGACCGGGCCGAGCCCAGATGCGCCCCGATCCCGCAAAAAATCGTGGCGGCCATGCGTTGGTCATACCGACCGATGGGCAGGCCGCGCATGACCTCGACCCCAATGCCGGAAATCAGCTTGTTACGCAGCGCCACCAATTCGGCCGCCAGGCTGGGGAGCGGAAAGGCATCGGCCGTGATCTCTCCGATATCGCGGTCCAAGCTCAGGTAATGCTTGGCGGCGGTTTCCAACTCGGCGATTTGGCTGGGGGCCAGATGACGCATCCAGCGATCACTCTGTGTGGCCAGATCGGCCCCGATCCAAGCGGCGGGTCCGGTAAAGGGCGGTGGCAGCGCATCAATATCCATGGCCGCAGCCTAGCCCATGATCCCCCGTCGAACCAGATTGGCCCCAGCCACGACCAGCACGATCAAGGTGATCTTGCGGAACAATTCCGGGTTCAACCGATCACTAAAGCCAAACCCCAAGCGCATCCCGATAATCGCGGGGATCAACAGCGCCACCGAAAACGGCGCCGTGACCGTGTTGAGGACGCCGGATTGCAGATGCCCCATCAAAAGGCTGACCGAACCCAGCCCATAAACCACCCCCTGAACCAGCATCTGTTTGGCCTTGGGCGTTTCGAGCGCGATCAGATAAAGCACCGTTGGCGGGCCCCAGGTGCCCGTCAGGCCACCCATGCCGCCGGCCAAGATGCCGATGCCCCATTCCGCCACGCGGCGTCGGTTCTGGGGAATGTGAAAGCTGATGCCAAAAAGCTGGATCAGCGACAGAACCACCACCGGCACGCCCAAGACGAGATAGAAGATCCGCACTGGGATATGGGCGACAAACTGCGCGACAATCACAATCATCACGCAGACAATGGCAATATAGCGCCAGTATTCGCGGATCGCCTGTTTTGCTTCGGCAAAGGAAAACCGGGCGACTTGCATGAAATTCGACAGGGTGACCGGGATGATGATGCCGGCAATCGCCACCAACGGGTCCAAGAACAGCGACAGGCCTGAAATCATGATCAGCGGCATCGCAAACCCGACGGCGCCCTTTACGAACCCGGCGGTCAGGGTGACACCGACCGCCGCGACAAAGGCCCAAAGCGGCATCAAATCGAACGTCTCTTGCAGCATCAAAGCCCCTTTCCGTGCCCTTTTAGACCAGCGGCTCAGGTGCTGCACTGCAAAAACGTCGCGACATTTTCGTGCGTTTGCTAAAGAAATCCCGCATTTTTGTTGCGCTGCATGTGCAAAGGCTCTACATCGCCTCGGACGGCAATACACGTGCAGCAGGATGAAGGAGAGCGACCATGCCCCGTGACGGACAGCCCCTGGAGGACAGCCCCGTGATCCTGCCCGATTTGATAGCCCTAACCGCGGCCAGCGTCGCCCCCGCCGAAGCGCTTTTGGCCACCGCCAAAACCCGCGTGGCTGCCATGGTCACCGTTGAGGGCCGGGTTTCTGGTGCGGCCATTGAAGCGCATCAAACCGCTGCCCATGGGCTGGCCTGGCTTGCCACCTATGTCGAGGCCCTGCGCCAAATGCAGGCTTGGGCCGAACGTCTGCAAGCCGATGGCAAGTTGGGCGAGGTGGAGCAGCTGATCCTGCAAATCGCCTTTGGCGAATACCTTTGGCAGATCTATGGCGGCATTCAGATGAACCAGGGCGAGGTTGTGCGCCCGCAAGACATCGGCCTGAGCCAGGAAGATCAGCGCGCCATGATGGCGCCCGAGGTCATGACGCTGACCCAATCGGCCAACACCCAGGCCGCGCGGATGCGCCTGGTCGAACTGATGCAGGAACGTGCCGCCGAGATCACCGTTGGGGCCACCGGCCTGGATGATGAGCTTGAGATGATCCGCGAGCAGTTCCGCCGCTATGCCGTCGAAAAGGTCGAACCTTTCGCCCATGAATGGCACCTGAAGGACGAGCTGATCCCGATGGAGGTGATCGAAGAGCTGGCCGAAATGGGGGTGTTTGGCCTGACCATCCCCGAAGAGAATGGCGGCTTTGGCCTGTCGAAAGCCTCGATGTGCGTGGTCTCGGAAGAGCTATCGCGCGGGTATATTGGCGTTGGCTCGCTCGGCACCCGGTCGGAGATTGCGGCTGAACTGATCCTGTCCGGCGGCACCGACGCGCAGAAGGAAAAATGGCTGCCAGCGCTGGCCTCGGGTGAGATTTTGCCGACGGCGGTTTTTACCGAACCCAATACCGGCTCGGATCTGGGATCTCTGCGCACCAAAGCGTCGAAGGATGAAAATGGCGATTGGTCGATCACGGGCAACAAAACCTGGATCACCCATGCTGCGCGCACCCACGTGATGACGGTTCTGGCCCGCACCATCCCCGACACCACCGATTACCGGGGCCTGTCGATGTTCCTGGCCGAAAAGACGCCAGGGACCGATGAGGCGCCCTGGCAAGACCCCGGTATTTCCGGTGGCGAGATCGAGGTGCTCGGCTATCGCGGCATGAAGGAATACACGGTCAATTTCGACGACTTCAAAGTGAAGGGTGAAAACCTGCTGGGCGGCGAAGAGGGGCAGGGCTTTAAACAGTTGATGCAGACCTTCGAAAGCGCCCGCATCCAGACCGCTGCCCGGGCCATTGGTGTGGCGCAATCGGCCCTGGACGAAGGCATGCGCTATGCCGAAGACCGCAAACAATTTGGCAAAGCGCTGATCGAATTCCCGCGCGTCGCCTCGAAACTGGCCATGATGGCGGTGGAGATCATGGTGGCGCGGCAGCTAACCTATTTCAGCGCCTGGGAGAAAGACCATGACCGCCGCTGCGATCTGGAGGCGGGGATGGCCAAGCTGCTGGGCGCGCGCGTGGCCTGGGCGGCTGCGGACAATGCGCTGCAAATCCATGGCGGCAACGGGTTTGCCCTGGAATACAAGATCAGCCGCATCCTGTGTGACGCGCGTATTCTGAACATTTTCGAAGGCGCGGCAGAGATTCAGGCGCAGGTGATTGCGCGGCGTCTACTGGGGTGATTTGACGTTCTGACATTTATCATTGATTTTGTCAGAGCAATGCCCCATATGGGTGGCATCCAAATAGGAGGCCACCCATGTCCAAGACTGTTCTGCTGACCGGCGTCACCGGCTTCATCGCCAAACGCATCGCCTTTGACCTGCTGGAGGCGGGCTATAGCGTGCGTGGCTCTCTGCGCTCGACGCGCCGGGCTGATGAGGTGCGCGCCGCCCTGCGCGACAAGCTAAGTGATCCGGCGGCGCTGGACCGGTTGAGCTTTGCCGAGCTTGACCTGGCCGAGGACGCGGGTTGGACCGAGGCGATGGAGGGGATTGATGCGGTTTTGCACACGGCCTCCCCCTTTCCATTGGCATCCCCCAAAGACGAAAACGATCTGATCGTGCCTGCGGTTGAAGGCACGCTGCGGGCATTGCGCGCGGCGCAAGAGGCTGGCGTGACGCGGATCGTTCTGACCTCCTCGGTCGCGGCGGTCGAAGCCAAGGATTTCTCGGGCCCGCTGACCGAAGCCGATTGGTCCGACACCGACCACCCACGCTCCACCGCTTATTACAAATCGAAAACCCTGGCCGAGCGCGCCGCCTGGGATTTCGTCAAAACCCATCCCGAGATGCAGTTGACCACCATCAACCCGGCCTTGGTTTTGGGCAGCCCGATGGACGCGAATTACGGTGCCTCGCTTTCGGTGATTGAACGTATCCTAAGCGGGACCGACCCGATGTTGCCCGATCTGGGCTTTGGCATCGTGGATGTCGCCGATATCTCGGCCATGCATATCGCGGCGATGGAACGGCCCGAGGCGATTGGGCAACGCTTCATCGGGGCCAATGGCACCATGACCATGCCCGCCATCGCCCAACATCTGGCAAGCCGGCACCCGGATCGGAAGATTGCCACGCGCACCGCGCCAAAATTCCTGCTGCGCATCCTGGCACTGTTCGACCCGGCCCTGAAAACGGTGCTGCCCGGTGTCGGGAAATCGCCCGAGTTCGATACCTCGGCGGCCAAGCGGGTGCTTGGGATGGATTTTGCCGCTCCGCTTGACGCGGTGGATCGGGCAGCGGATGCGGTGCTGGCGAAAGGCTGATAGAAGGCGGCAATGCGCGCCTTTCTTGCAGTGCCGATCCCAGAGCCCAGCCTGACAGCGCTTGTCCGACTTCAGGGCACCCTGCCCTTTGGCCGCCCAGTACCAGAGGGCAATCTGCATCTGACCCTGGCTTTTCTGGGCCAGGTTGGGGCGGAGGTTCTGGAAACGCTGGATGATCTTATCAGCACCGCCCGGCTGCCCGGCGCCGAGGTCGTGTTTGGCGGTCTGGGCACCTTTGCCGAGATGGAACGCGGGTTGGTTTTTGCCGAGGTGCGCCCTGACCCGGCGCTGGAGGCGTTGCAGGCCAAGGTCGCGCAACTGGCCCGCGGCGCCGGGGCCGATCTACCGCGCAGGCGGTTTCGCCCCCATGTCACGCTGATGCGGTCCAACCGGCAGCCCAAAGGCCCGGCCCGCGACCGGCTGGCCACCGCTTTGGGCCAAAGCTGCGATATCCCAAGCTTTCACGCGGATCAGATGAACCTGTACCGGTCGGACCTGACACCGGATGGGGCCCGGCATGAGGTGCTGGCGGAATACCCGCTACGCTAGAAACGCTACCAGCCGATCCCTTGCGGGTGGCAGGGGCCGATCCCCCAATGCGGGGGCCAAGTGATGAGCCAGAAAATGCCCCGTGACGCGGAACCCTTGGGCAAGTTCGGCCGCATTGCCCTGTTCACCGCGCAGCACGGCTGGGAAGGGCAGCAGCTTGTCCGCCCATTCCCCGGCATGATCCCGCGCCACGGCCCGGCCGGTGCGGGGTGAGATATAGACCAAATCTTCGGTGCTGCCGCTGACCGCGCATCGGGTGAGGTCCAGGCCAAAGCCGGTATCCTCCAGCAGCGCCAGTTCCCAAGACAAATAGGCCGATCCCCAGCGTTCGGCCCCAAGCCCATCCAAAAGCGCCAGGCTGCGGGCATAAAGGGCTGGGTGCGCCTCCCGCTCGGGCAGGGCGAAGGAGAGAAGCGCGCAAACGGTGGTTAGGCCCGCAAGCATCACGCGATCCTCCATCGCCTCGGCGGCGCGGCTTTTGATCAGATCGATGGTGTAGGCCCCCAAATGCGCATCCAACCGCGCACGCCAGGTCGCGTCTAGCTGTGCGCCGGGCTGAAGCAACGGGGCCATCTTGCGGGAGGCACCGCCGCGCAGCACACCCAAATGCCGCCCCTGCCCCGCCGTGAATAGATCGAGGATGGCGGCACTTTCGCCATGCCGCTTTGCCCCCAGCAATATGCCCTCGGATCGCCATTCCATGCCGCCAATATTGGCCCCCGCCCAACGCTTGTCGAGCGTATCTGGTCATGGCAGGCTCCGCCCATGTTTCCTGCGCTGCCCCGCCGTGCCCGCTGGTCTGCCGCTGTCATCGCCGCTTTGGCGTTGGCCTCGGTTCTGGCGCAGTTCTTCTACCTCAATGACCTGCGCGGGCAGAGCTATGGCGAGACCGCCTGGGATATGGCGCGGTTTTTCACCATTCTGACAAATCTGCTGGTCGTCTGGACCTGGGGTCGCGCAGCGCTGCACCGCGAAGGGGTTTACCCACCCTGGCTGGCCGCGCTGACGCTGGCGATTGTCATGGTCGGCGCGGTCTATCACCTGTTGCTGTCGCATCTGGTCGATTTCAGCGGCATTGGCTGGTTTGCCGATCACGGGTTGCACAGCGTGGTGCCCATCGCCTGTCTGCTATGGTGGCTGGGTTTCAGCCCGAAACGCGGGCTAATCTATCCGGACCTGCCGATCTTTGTCTTATGGCCGTCGGTCTATGTGGCCTATGTGCTGGGGCGTGGGCATTTTGACGGGCGCTATCCCTATCCCTTCATGGATTTGACCGAGCTGAGCACCCCCGCCATCGCCGCGAACCTAGCCGGATTGATGATCCTGCTATTGCTGGGCGGCGTGATGATGATTTCGATCGGGCGCTATGCGGATCGCTAATCCAACCCCGGTTCATCCAATAGGTGACGACCCTGGCGATCTTCGACTTCGATCACCCATAAATCAGGATCAAATTCGCGCTGACGGGCGATGGCGGCGTCCACCTCTGCCTCGGCCCCGTCGGCCAGTACCATCCAGGCACGCGCGCCGGTTATGGGGTCGAAACTGCGCTGATGGGCGGTGGCGCGCCCGTCGAGCGTGTTGCACTTCACCAATACCGCGCCTGCGGTCAGATCGCCCTTGCTGGTCAGAAAGGCCGGAATCTCCGACAGGCGCAGGCGGGTCAGATAGGCCTGCACCCAGAACTCTGCCGTGAGCCGCGCCAAAACGCTTACGCCCCGTCTTTGAAATCAAGGCCCATTTCGGTGTAGCGCTCAGCCTCATCCAGCCAGCCGGGGCGTACCTTTACCTGCAGGAACAGATGCACGCGGCGGCCTAGAAACGCTTCCAACTCTTCCCGCGCGGCTTTGGAGACGGCTTTGATGGTCTCGCCCTTATTGCCCAGCACGATGCCCTTGTGGCCGTCGCGGGTAACATAAATTAGCTGGTCAATCCGGGCCGAGCCATCCTTACGCTCCTGCCAGCTTTCGGTTTCGACCGTCAGTTGATAGGGCAGTTCCTGATGCAGACGCAGGGTCAGCTTTTCGCGCGTCATCTCGGCGGCGATCATGCGCATAGGCAGATCGGCAATCTGATCTTCTGGGTAAAGCCAAGGGCCCTCAGGCAGGTTTTCGGCCAGCCAGGCGCGCAAATCGTCGACGCCAAACCCCTTTTCGGCGGAAATCATAAAGGTCTGCTCAAAATCGAAGGCGGCGTTCATTTCTTCGGTCAATTTGAGCAGGACCGGCGCTTCCACGCGGTCGATCTTGTTGATGGCAAGGGCCACTTTGCGCCCCTGAGCCACCTCGGCCAGCCCGTCGAGGATGGCTTGCGTGCCTTCGGTCAGCCCGCGATGGGCTTCGATCAATAACACCACAAGATCGGCATCCGCCGCCCCGCCCCAAGCCGCGGCCACCATCGCGCGGTCCAAACGGCGGCGTGGGCGGAAGAGGCCCGGCGTATCGACAAAAACCAACTGGCTGTCGCCCTCAATGGCCACACCCCGGATGCGCGCGCGGGTGGTCTGAACCTTATGGGTGACGATCGACACCTTCGCCCCCACCATGCGGTTCAGCAGGGTGGATTTCCCGGCATTGGGCTCTCCAATCAGGGCAATGAAACCGGCGCGGGTGGGCATATGGCATCCTTTGGTTGAATAGCGGCGCTGCCTAGCGGAAAATCGGCCCAGTGACCAGGGAGGATGACGAGCAATCATGGCCAAGCACGGCGCATTTCTATGGGCGGATCTGACGACCTTTCGCCCTGAGACGACCCAAAGCTTTTATCGATCCCTGTTTGGCTGGGGGTTTTCGGCGGATGCCTATGCCCTAGCCGACAATCGCGGGCGGCCTGCGGCAGGTGTCTATGAGATGCCGCCGTTTTTTCAAAAGATTAATATGCCCAGCTTTTGGATGTCATACATCGCCGTTGAAGATGTTGAGGCCGCTGTGGCCCAAGCCAATGCGACGGGCGCCAAGGTGGAACTGGGGCCTGAGGATTTTGCCGGTGGCGGGCGCTATGCGCTGATCCGCGATCCGTTGGGAGCGGGGTTCACCGTCTATGAGGGCACGGCCCTGGATGGCGGATATACCGGGTCAAATGGGCGGGTTGGCCATGCGCTGTTCGTCTCAGACGCCGCCGCAGTGATCCCGTTTTACGAAGGGCTCTTTGGCTGGGCGTTTGAGGCGGAGGGGGGCCCTGGCACCTACCGGATCAAGAACCATGGTCGACCCATCGCCGATCTCTATGAAATCCCCGATCCGGCGATCCGGGGGAAAGAGGAATACTGGGGCGTTCTGTTTCAATCACCCAATGATCCGGGCGCGGTGGGGGGTGAGGTATTGGCCGAGGTGCCGCTGCGCCAAGGCCGCGCGCAATTGGTCGCGGACCCAGATGGCGGGCGGTTTTTTCTGCTGCAGGGCGGCGAGGCGGCGCCGCAAGCCAGCGCCGGTGCCAACTGGCCCTGGCGCGCCTGGCTTGGTCTGGGGCTGATCGGCTTGGCGGTGGTCACCGGATGGGGCTGGATCAGCACGCTGTTCTTCGCCATCTGGATTTGGATGGGCCTGCGGGACCGAGCCACGTTTTTGTTGCAAACGGTCACACGCGCCGATCACCCGCTGCTTTATTGGCTGATCCTGGGCAGCTTTGCAGGGCTGGGCATCTTAAGCCTGTTCTACGGGCCTTAGGTCAAACGCTCTAACAGGGTTTGCGCGGCCTGTTGTTCGGCCTGCCGTTTCGAGGTCGCCTCGGCCTCGGCGGCATCGCCGCTTTCAAGCCGTGCCTCGACCCGGAAGATCGGCGCATGATCAGGCCCACGCCGGGCGATTTCGCGATAGCTGGGCGGGGTTTGCCCGCGGGCCTGTGCCCATTCCTGAAGCGCGGTTTTCGGGTCGCGCGCATCGCTTTCGACATTGGCAATGCGATCTTTCCACAACCGCAGGATCACCGCTTGCGCCGCCGCAAACCCACCATCAAGGTAGATGGCAGCCAGCACCGCCTCCATCGCGTCGCCCAAAAGCGCGGTCTTGCGCCGCCCGCCCGAGGACATTTCGGATTTGCCCAGTTTCAAAACTGCGCCCAGATCGATCTGACGGGCAACCTCGGCGCAGGCTTCTTTGCGCACAAGCGCGTTGAAGCGGGGCGCCAATTGCCCCTCCTTCGCGGTTTTGTCTTGGCCAAACACCGCCTCGGCCATCACCAGGCCAAGCACGCGGTCGCCCAGAAATTCCAGGCGCTGATTGTCTGGGCGGGTGTCGGAGGACAGAGAGCTATGGGTGAGCGCGCGGATCAAAAGCTCGGGCGATTGAAACGCATACCCAAGCCGATCTGAAAACGCCTGTAGCTCTCGCGATAGCTTCACTCAATCGCCTCGAAAAACCGGTCACGACGCCAGGTCCAGAAATAGACCATCCGCTGGCCCGCTGACGAAAAGATCACCCGATCCGCGCGGCCCAGCAGGTTTTCAAACGGCACGAACCCGACCCCGCCAATCGTTTGGGGGAAGCGGGAATCAATCGAGTTATCGCGGTTGTCGCCCATGACAAAGAAATGGCCTTCGGGCACGACATATTCAGGCGTGTTGTCGCCCCGGCCATTGCTTTCGATGCTCAGGATCGAATGGCTGACACCGCCGGGCAGCGTTTCGGTGAAACGTTCCTTTTCGCAAACGCCACCTTCGCCCACCGGCGCGTTTGAACAGCGTGGCAATTGCTGCTGCGGGCCCTGGCGGTCGAAATCTTCGGGGAAGGGCGCCTCGGGCGTCAGAACGGCGGGTTCGCCATTGAGGTAAAGCACCCCGTCGCGCATCTGTACACGGTCGCCCGGCAGGCCGATCACACGTTTGATGAAATCGGTGTTGTTGACGGGATGACGGAACACAACCACATCGCCACGCTCAGGCTCGGAGCCAAAAATACGGCCTGAAATCGGGCACATGGAAAACGGGCAGGAATGCTGCGAATAGCCATAGGCCATTTTGTTGACGAACAGAAAATCGCCAATCAGCAGCGTGTCTTTCATCGAGCCCGAGGGGATCCAAAACGGCTGAAAGAACAAGGTGCGGAACACGCCCGCGATCAAAAGCGCATAGACAACGGTTTTGACCGTTTCCCAAATGCCGTCCTGCTTGGCTGCTGTGGCCATCTGCGGTTCTGCCTCACTGTCCCGAATATTTATCCCGGCGGTTCATGGGCCGGGTAGCCGGACGAGTCAAGCGACCCAGGCGCGGCTTCACAGCACTTTGCGTGGCGACATCGGGCCAAAGGCCGGGCGTATCTCGGCCTCATCCTCGGGCAGGGCCTCGATCACGACATAGGCGTGTGCCCAAGGGTGATCATCGGTCAGGCTGACATGGATGATGGCGGCATAGCCTTCGGGCGTCATCTGGGCCAGGCGTTCCTTGGCCCAACCCGTCACCTGCATCACCGGTTGACCGGTCGGCAGGTTCGACACCGCCATGTCTTTCCAGGCGATCCCCATGCGCAGCCCGGTGCCAAGCGCTTTTGAACACGCCTCCTTCGCGGCCCATCGTTTGGCATAGACAGCGGCAGGGATTTTCATGCGCTCGGCGCGGGATTGTTCGGTGCTGGTGAAAACGCGTTCGCGGAAGCGGTCGCCGAAGCGATCAAGCACGCCTTGAATGCGATCGATATTGGCCAAATCGGTGCCGATGCCCAAGATCATGTCTGGCACCCCCAAGCGGTCATCTGTGACAGAAAAGCCGTCAAACTGACGGCATCCATGGGGTGCATATCGGGGCTCCGCCTTAGGGTCGGGTCGGCTGGTCTTGACCGCGCCGACCCTCCCCTATTTGGCGGATAACCGCAATGGGGGCGACAGGGCCGTTTTGCCCCAGCTCGGCGCGAAGCGGGCCACAGGCTGCGGGTGTGGTGGCAGGCTGTGGCGCGGCAGGGGCATATCCGCCAGATCGCGCATCGACAGCGCGCGGATATCGGGGTGGTCAATCGGGTCGGGCGCAACCAGCGCACCCAAAAGCCGTGTGATGATCCAGTCAAACATTGGATACTCCTTTCAGTTTTCTATACTGTCATTCGAGAATGAACCGGAAAATGCAGTTATTCGGCGGCAGCATATAGAAATGCTAAACGCCAACCGATTGAATCAGACGCCCCTTAGCGCGCTGCACGCGGCTGAGGCGGTGGCCCGCCACGGCACGCTGAGCGGCGCAGCAGCCGAGTTGGGCGTGACGCCCGGCGCCATCAGCCAAAGGGTCGCCCGCTGCGAAGAGGCATTGGGCCTGACGCTGTTTGAGCGCAGCGTGCACGGCATGGCGCCCACCGACGGCGCGGGGGAGGTTCTGCGCCTGCTGTGTGAAGGATTTGCCCGCCTATCCGCCGCCGTCGCCCTGACCGAGCGGGACGGCGACCATCGGCTGACGGTTTCCGCCGCCCCGATCTTTGCCGCCCGGTGGCTGATCTTTCGATTGGCTGATTTCGGTATGGCGCACCCGGAAATCAAGGTGCGCATCGACAGTGACGTGGCGATGGCCGACCCGAACAGGGGCGATGTTGATTTGGCAATCCGCATCGGCCGTGGACCCTATCCGGACCTGCGCGCCGAACGGTTATTCGCCCATCGCTTCACACCCGTTTGCCATGCCGATCTGGCGCAACGCTTGCAGAGCCCAAGGGATTTGGCCCGCCTGCCCATCATTTGCGACACCGGCGCGATGTTTCACTGGCAGGATTGGCTGACACCGTTGGGCATTGACGATCTGGAATTACAGCCCAGCATCGAGTTTTCGGATGCGAGCCTATGCTTTGAGGCTGCGCTGGCCGGCCAAGGCGTGTTTTTGAGCTTTGAAATTCTGGCCGCTGATGCTTTGGCACGGGGGCAGATTGTGGCCCCCTTCCCAAGCTGGGGCAGCGTCGGGATGAGCTATTGGCTGATCGCGGCACAAGATCGCGCGCCCAGCCTGGCGATGCGCAAATTCCAGCGCTGGCTGCATGGCGAACTGGCTAAGGCCGGGTTGGAAACCGATTAAGCGCGCGCGGCGACCATGCAGCGGCGCATTTCGGCGATGGCCGCAGGCAAACTGATAAACAGCGCCTCCCCCATCAGGAAATGACCGATATTCAACTCGGCCACCTCGGGCATCGCGGCAATGGGGCCCACGGTGTCATAGGTCAGCCCGTGGCCCATATGCACCTCAAGCCCCAGATCAGCACCCTGCTTGGCGCCATCGATCAGCCGCGCGAGTTCCGCGTCGCGGGCGGCAAAATCGCCCTCGGCATGGAAATCGCAATAGGCCCCGGTATGCAGCTCGATCACCGGCGCGCCAATACGGGCCGCGGCCGCGATTTGCGCGGTATCCGCAGCGATAAACAGCGACACGCGAATGCCCGCATCCGAAAGCGGCCCGATAAAATAGCTTAGCTTGTTTTGATCCGCCGCGACCTCAAGCCCGCCTTCGGTGGTGCGTTCCTCGCGCCGTTCGGGCACGATGCAGGCGGCATGGGGCAGATGGCCCAGCGCGATGCCCTGCATTTCGTCAGTGGCCGCCATCTCAAAGTTCAGCGGGATGGAAATCGCCTCCATAATCGCGGCGATGTCGGCGTCGCGGATATGGCGGCGATCTTCACGCAGATGGGCGGTGATGCCGTCGGCACCGGCCTCTTGCGCGGTCACGGCCGCGCGCACCGGATCGGGCAGCGCGCCGCCGCGCGCGTTCCGCAAGGTTGCAACATGGTCGATATTGACCCCCAGCCGCAAATCCTGAGCCATCGCTTTTGTCCCTTACTCCGCCGCGCTTGCCTGGTTGCGCAGCTTTTCCATTTTCTTCCGCAGCCGCGCCGCCTTGCGCTTTTGATAGGCGCGGATCAGCGGCACACTGAGGTAGTAGCAGACCGCACCACAGATGACGCCTGGGATCAATCCGCCCACTAGCCAGGGGAAAAACACGTCATCGTAAAACCTGTGTAACTCCCCCCAATGGGCGCGCTCGGGCGTGAAAATGGCGATGAAGTTGTGCCAAAGATCGCCTGCTGCGCCTGAAAACTTATGAAACAGGGAATCGTCCAATGGGCCCCGCATCGAGGTGCCCAGCATGAAATGGCCCAACTGCAGCGAGATATAGGCAATCGGCACATAGGTCAGCGGGTTGCCCAAAAAGGTCGACAGCAAAGCCGCGAGGATCGAGCCGCGCATGACTTTGGCCAAAATGGCAGCCACCACAAAATGCAGCCCGAAAAACGGGGTGAAGATCGTGAAGGCCCCGGCAAAAACACCGCGCGCGATTTGTTCGGGCGTGCCGGGCAAGCGGCGCATACGATGTTGGATATACTGCGCCGCCCGTAGCCAACCGCCACGGGGCCAGATGGCCTCGGCCACCACACGCAGCCACGGCCTTTGGTCTCGGCGTTTGAAGACCACGGTCCGCCTTTCCTCTTCGCCCCAGAGCCCCCATCAGGTCCGAAGCCGTCCGATCCTATGCGATATGCGCCCCTAAGGTCGGCGGTCTAGGTTGCTAGACCGCTCCAGATTGGCCACATCGCTATCCGCCTCGACCGCCATCATCACGGCATGAAGATGTTCAGCGTTGCGGACATCCACATCGATCAACAGCCGAAAATAATCTGGCTTGCGATCGACGAAATGCAAATCCGAAATATTGGCCTTCTGCTCACCGATCAATGTGCAGATTCGCCCCAGCACCCCGTTTTCATTCGAAATTGTCACATCGATGGTGACGTTGTGAACGGGTGCGTGGCGCCCTTCGGTCCAATGCAGATCGATCCAGCGTTCGGGGCGCGCATCAAAATCGGCCAAGGCGGGGCAATCGATCGCGTGCACAATCGGGCCTTTGCCGGGATAGGCGATGCCCACGATGCGTTCGCCCGGCACCGCCTGACAGCATTGCGCACGCTTGGTCTGCGCACCCGGCGGCAGGCCAATGACGGCGCGCAACTCGCCGATCTCAGCGCTGTCATCCTGATCGACAAGTTCGGGGTAAAGCTCCTCCACCACGCGGCGGGCCGACATCTCGGCGCTGCCGATGCGGGCCAAAACCTCATCGCTTGAGGCGAGGTTCAGCGCCTTGGCGGCGGTGGTCAGCGCTTTGTCGGTGGCTTTCTTGCCCACCTGCTCGAACGCCACCCGCGCCAGTTCGCGGCCCAGCTTGATATAACGTTCGCGGTCTTCTTCGCGCAGGGATCGGCGGATGGCGGCCTTGGCCCGACCCGTGACGGCAATGTCGATCCAGGTGGATTGCGGGGTCTGCCCCTCAGCCGTCAGAATGGTGACCGATTGCCCGTTCTTCAGCCGTGTCCAGAGCGGCACGCGAATGCCATCAACCTTGGCACCGACGCAGGAATGCCCAATGCGCGTGTGGATCGAATAGGCGAAATCAATCGGCGTGGCCCCTTTGGGCAGTTTCACCACATCGCCTTTGGGCGTGAAGCAAAACACCTGATCGGAATACATCTCGAGCTTCACATGCTCGAGAAACTCATCATGGTCATCGGCGTTGCGGAACCGTTCGGTCAGGGTTTCCAACCATTCCGCCGGATCGACGGCAAAGGGGTTCTGCGCCCGCACCCCATCGCGATAAGACCAATGCGCGGCCACGCCGGATTCGGCAACTTCGTGCATCTGGCGGGTGCGGATTTGAATCTCAACCGTTTTGCCGTCGCGCCCGGACACGGTGGTATGGATCGAGCGATAGCCATTCGATTTCGGCTGGCTGATGTAATCCTTGAACCGACCCGGGACCGAGCGCCAACGCTGATGCACCGCGCCCAGAACGCGGTAGCAATCATCCTCGCTCTCGGTCAGAACGCGGAAGCCGTAGATGTCAGATAGCCGCGAAAAGGCCAGCTGCTTTTCCTTCATCTTGCGCCAGATCGAGAACGGCTTTTTCGCGCGGCCAAACACATCGGCCTCGATGCCGTGTTTTTCCAGGACCGCTTCGATGTCGTCGGTGATGCGCGGGATCACCTCGCCGGTTTCTTTTTGCAGCGTGATAAAACGGCGAATGATCGAGGAGCGTTCCTCGGGGCTGAGCACCCGAAAGGCCAAATCCTCTAGCTCATCCCGCATCCATTGCATGCCCATGCGCCCGGCCAAAGGCGCATAGATATCCATGGTTTCCTGGGCCTTTTTCTGCTGCTTATCCGGGTTCATATGCCGGATCGTGCGCATGTTGTGCAGCCGGTCGGCGAGCTTGACCAGGATCACCCGCAGGTCTTTCGACATCGCCATCAGAAGCTTGCGAAAGTTTTCGGCCTGCTTCGATTCGCGGTTCGACAGTTCCAGATTGGTCAACTTGGTCACACCATCGACCAGCTCGGCGACATCCCGGCCAAACAGGTCCGAGATCTCTTGATACGTGCCTTTGGTGTCTTCGATGGTGTCGTGCAGCAGCGCGGTGGCGATGGTGGCATCGTCCAAACGCTGTTCGGTCAGAATCGCGGCCACAGCCACGGGATGGGTGAAATAAGGCTCACCCGAATGGCGGCTTTGACCCTCGTGCATCTGCTGCGCATAGGCATAAGCCCCGCGCAGCATCGCTTCGTCAGTTTTTGGATTGTAGTTGCGAACCAGGCTCAGCAGGTCTTCGACGTCGATCGTCTCGGCTGTGATGCGCTCTGCTTCTAGCTGCAAACGTTACCCTTACTTCTGTCCTTGCGCTTCCATCAGCGCGCGCAACATCTGTTCTTCGCTCATCTCATCCTGAGCGGGGCGGTCATTTTCCACACCCTGCAAAAGCGCCATGGCGTCTTCTTCGGGTTCGTCCACCTCGATCTGGGTCTGGTTGCTTTCGATCAGACGCTCACGCAGATCTTCGGCCCCTTGGGTTTCCTCGGCGATCTCGCGCAGGGCAACCACAGGGTTCTTGTCGTTGTCGCGGTCGATGGTCAGGGCGGAACCTGCCGAGATTTCCCGAGCGCGATGGCTGGCCAGCATGACCAGTTCAAAACGGTTCGGAACCTTATCGACGCAATCTTCAACGGTGACGCGGGCCATAGAGGGCTACTCCACAATCAGACAATGGGGGTGGGCGTAAAGCGCTCATGTATCCTTCGCCGCTGCGCTTGACAAGGGGCGAGCGCTTGGATCGCCGTTTGAAATTGGCGTGATCTCTTGCCGTTCAGCCAAGGGCCGGGCCGCCAACATCTCTGCCACCGTCTGCCCTGTGATCGGATGGCACCAATCGGGGGCGACATCGGCCAAGGGCATCAGCACAAACGACCGCTCGGCCAGGCGCGGATGGGGCAGGATCAACCCCTCGGGCACCTCTTTCGCGGCAACCTCGGTGGGCAGCTCGGCCCACGCCCTTTGCGTTTCCGCATCAGGGGCGATCTCGGACCCAAAGGCGATCAGGTCCAGGTCCATCATCCGCGCCTCCCACCGGCTGGCGCGCGTGCGGCCAAAGCCGCGCTCGATCTCATGCAGCAGCGACAAAAGTGTTTTTGCCGGGCCGGACCAAGACACACGCATCGCCGCATTCACAAAGTCAGGCCCCGCACCCGGCGGGAAAGCCGGTGTCTGAAAAAGCCGACTACGCGCCGTGGGGCCATCGATATGGGCGGCCAAGCGGTCCATCGCCGACGGCACCGTTTCCATCGGCGGCACATCGCCCGCAGGCAGGTTTGCCCCAAAGGCGATCAACGCTTGGGTTGTAACAATTTCAGTCGAAGGTTCTTGCGCCCAAACTTCTTTCACATATTTTCCCCTCAATTCGCGCCCAGTGCGACGGCGGGGTCATTCCCTACCAGACAAGACGCTGAGCGCCACAGGACTCACGGGATACTTGCGATGTTTTATCGGGACGAGAAGCTGGCACTGTTTATTGACGGCTCGAACCTCTACGCAGCGGCCAAGGCGCTCGCCTTTGACATCGACTATAAGCTTTTGCGGCAAGAATTCATGCAGCGCGGCAAGCTGCTGCGCGCGTTTTATTACACCGCACTCCTTGAAAACGATGACTATTCTCCGATCCGGCCCTTGGTCGACTGGCTGAACTACAACGGCTTCACCATGGTGACAAAACCCGCCAAGGAGTTCGTCGATAGCCAGGGCCGACGCAAGGTCAAAGGCAATATGGATATCGAATTGGCCGTCGATGCGATGGAGATTGCCGATCATGTCGATCACATCGTGATCTTCTCGGGCGATGGCGATTTTCGGCCCTTGGTCGAGGCGCTTCAGCGCAAGGGTGTGCGGGTCTCGGTGGTCTCAACGATTCGCAGTCAACCGCAGATGATTGCCGACGATCTGCGCCGTCAGGCCGATAATTTCATCGAATTGGACGAGCTGAAGCAGGTGATCGGCCGCCCACCGCGCGAACCGCGCGCCGATGATTACGGCCATGATGACGATATGCCGCCCGCCTGACCCGGCACTTTTCGGGGGTTCTGGCCCGTGATCTTGTGGCTGTCACTGGACGCTTGAGGGCCCGCCCCCTAGGTTTCGGCAAAACCAAGGGCCTTGCTGCATATGAAACCTGACCTTCCCCCATTGACGGTGTATCTGGCCGCCCCGCGCGGCTTCTGCGCCGGCGTGGACCGCGCCATTAAGATCGTCGAACTGGCTTTGGAAAAATGGGGCGCGCCGGTCTATGTGCGGCACGAGATTGTGCATAACAAATTTGTGGTCGACGATCTGCGCAACAAAGGCGCGGTTTTTGTGGAAGAGTTGGACGAATGCCCCGATGACCGCCCGGTGATCTTTTCCGCCCATGGCGTGCCGAAATCGGTGCCCGCCGCCGCCCAGGCGCGCGAGATGATCTTTGTCGACGCGACCTGCCCGCTGGTGTCGAAGGTGCATATCGAAGCCATGCGCCACCATGAAAACGGGCTGCAAATGATCATGATCGGCCATGATGGGCACCCCGAAACCATCGGCACCATGGGCCAACTGCCCAAGGGGGAGGTGCTGCTGGTCGAAACGGTCGAGGATGTCGCCACCGTCGCCGTGCGCGACCCGGAACGTCTGGCCTTCGTCACCCAAACCACGCTTTCGGTGGACGACACCGCCGATATTGTGGCGGCCCTGCAAGCCCGGTTTCCCGCGATTGTTGGGCCGCACAAGGAAGACATCTGCTACGCAACCACCAATCGGCAGGAGGCGGTCAAGGCCATGGCCCCTTTGGCCGATGCCATGCTGGTGGTCGGCGCGCCAAATTCATCAAACTCGAAACGCTTGGTCGAGGTCGGCGCGCGCGCGGGCTGCGATTATGCGCAATTGGTACAGCGCGCCACGGACATTGATTGGCGAGCGCTTGAAGGCATCCGCAGCCTTGGGATCACCGCCGGGGCATCGGCCCCCGAAGTTCTGATCAACGAAGTGATCGATGCTTTCCGCGAAAAATACGATGTCACGGTCGAAATCGTGGAAACCGCGGTCGAGAATGTCGAGTTCAAGGTGCCCCGCATCCTACGCATTCCCGCATGAGCGACTACGTGTCTTTCGACGCAGTGGTCGAACCAATGCACTGGGGCAAAGCCACCTACACCATCATCCGCCTCGCGCCAGACATCATGACCGCCCTGGGCGACACCAAACGCGTCGAGGGAGAGCTGGCGGAGCATCCCGTTAACCTTGCCATCACGCGCGCGCCTGTGATCGAAGATGCCTTTCTTTGGGCGGGCAAATCGCTTTTGGATCGGATTGGGGCCCAACCGGGCGAGGTTTTGCAAGCCAGGCTGCGCCCAGTTTCCTCCGATCTGGTGGAAACGCCCACCGACGTCATGAACGCCCTGCGCTCGGGCGAATGCCTTGAAGCCTGGGAGGCGTTGACGCCGGGCAAGAAGCGTGGGTTCCTGCATACCATCGAGTCGGCAAAGCGTGTGGAGACCCGTGCCAAACGCATCGCCGCCCTGCTTGTGTCGCTTCGCTAGGGCCGAACCCAAAGGCCCAGGCGATCTTAGGAAAGGTCCGTCCCGTGCTATCCATCCTGACCCCACAATTTTTGATCACCGCTTTTGTTGTCGTGATCGCCCCTGGCACCGGTGTGATCTACACACTGGCCATCGGCTTGGGCCAAGGCCGCCGCGCGGCGATGGCGGCCGCCTTTGGCTGCACCTTGGGGATCGTGCCGCACTTGGCCGCCGCAACCCTGGGCCTGGCGGCGGTTCTGCATAGCTCGGCGCTGCTGTTTCAGATCGTGAAATTCGCGGGCGTGGCCTATTTGCTCTACCTCGCCTGGCAAAGCTTGAAAGAAGGCGGCGCGCTATCTGTCACCCCGAACCAGACCGACCCGCACCTGCCACGCATCGCCAAGCGCGGGGCCTTGATCAATATCCTCAACCCCAAGCTGTCGCTGTTTTTCCTGGCCCTTCTGCCGCCCTTCCTGACCGGGCGCCCTGAGACGGCGACGGTTGAGATGGTGGCGCTGGGTGCGGTCTTCATGCTGATGACCTTTGCGGTTTTCATCCTTTACGGGCTGTTTGCCGCGACGGCGCGCGATTGGCTTTTGGGCAGCGCGCGGGTGATGCGGTGGCTCAACCGCTGCTTTGCCGGGGCCTTTGCGCTTCTGGCGGGCCGTCTGGCCTTTGAACGGGCCTAAGCGCCCTTGCCAGCGCCGCCGCCGGACGGCAGAACCGGGGCCATGACGCGCATTCCCTCCCCTGCCCTGATCCTGGGCCTTGCTGGCCTAATCCCTTTTCTTTGGGGAGCCGCAACCAGCCTTTCGCCTGGGCTGGCTGAGGTTTCTGGTGCCGCCTTTGGCGTGCGCTTCACCGCGCAGGCCCTGCTGCAAGGCTATGGCGTCGTGATCCTGGCCTTTATGTCGGGCGTCATTTGGGGCTTCGCGGCGCGGGCGAAAGGTGCGGATGCCACGTTTGGCTATGTCAGTTCCGTCCTTCCGGCGCTTTGGGCGTTCTTTCTGGGCACAGGCGAACGGCCACTGGCGCTTTGGATGCTATTGCTTGGCTTTGTGGCCCTGCTGGTACTTGACGCGCTGTTCGCGCGGCGCGGTTTGGCACCGGATTGGTGGATGGCCCTGCGCCTGTTGCTGACCGGCGTTGTCGCCCTCTGCCTAGGCATCGGAGCCGTGGCATGAGCGACCAACAAACCGTGGATGTGTACCGCGAAAAGGCGGATTATTACGCCAGTCTGGACGAAAGCGCCCTGCAAAAACAGGCGCTTGATGGGTTCCTGGCGCGTCTACCCGACAAGGCGGCGATTTTGGATGTTGGCTGCGGGCCGGGGATTCACGCGGCGCATATGCAGGCCGCGGGTCACCAGGTCACCGCCATCGACGCGACGCCAGAGTTTGTGGAGGCCGCCAAGGCGCGCGGCATCGATGCCCGCCTTGGCACTTTTGATGAAATCGACGAGGTGGCGGACTATGACGGGGTTTGGGCCAGCTTTAGCCTGCTGCACGCCCGCAGCGCCGATCATCCGCGCCTGATCAAGGCCCTGGCCCGCGCCCTAAAGCCTGGCGGCGTCTTTTTCATCGGGATGAAACTGGGCGACGGGGAACAGCGCGATGGGCTTGGGCGATTTTACAGCTTCGTCACCGAAGATGGGCTGAACCATCTGTTGGCGGAGGCCGGGCTGACCCCTGTTGAGACCATCACGGGTGAAGGCACGGGCCTGTCAGGCAGTGTTGATCCCTTCATTCTGGTGACCGCCCATGCCTGATTTGTTCGCCTATACCGACGGGGCCTGTTCGGGCAATCCCGGCCCAGGCGGCTGGGGCGTGCTGATGCAGGCCAAATCCGGCGACGCCGTGCTGAAGGAACGCGAGTTAAAGGGCGGCGAGGCTGACACCACCAACAACCGGATGGAGCTGGAGGCCGCAATTGCAGCGCTTGAGGCACTGGACCGCCCGTCGACCATCACGGTTGTGACCGACAGCGCTTATGTCAAAGGCGGCATTACCTCCTGGCTTTTCAGCTGGAAGAAAAACGGCTGGCGCACCAGCACCAAGAAGCCGGTCAAAAACGAAGACCTCTGGCGTCGCTTGGATGAGGCCGCCGCGCGCCATCAAGTGACCTGGGAATGGGTCAAAGGTCATGCCGGACACCCCGAAAACGAACGCGCCGATGAACTGGCCCGCGCTGGCATGGCCCCGTTCAAATGACCGTCCTTCTAGGTCTCGATTACGCCTCGGCCCTGGTGTTCGCGTTGACCGGGGCGCTGGCCGCTTCGCGCGGGCAGCTTGATATCATTGGGTTTTTCTTTCTCGCCTGCCTGACCGCTGTGGGCGGGGGCACGCTGCGCGACCTGATCCTGGATCGCGACCCGGTGTTTTGGGTGGCCGACCCCGTGCCCCTGGCCATCGCTTGCAGCGCAGCCTTGGTGGTGTTTTTTACCGCGCATCTGTTCGAAAGCCGCCTGAAACTGCTGATTTGGCTGGATGCGGTGGCGTTGGGCGTGGCCGTCGCCGCCGGGGCTGGGGTGGCCATGGCGATGGATCAATCCTTGCCGATCGTGCTGGTTATGGGGGTGGCCACAGGCACCTTTGGCGGGCTGATGCGCGATGTCGTGGCCAATGAAGTGCCGCTGGTTCTGAAACAGGGTGAGCTTTATGTGACCGCCGCCTTGGCCGGGGCGGGTGCAGCGCTGCTGGCCGACCGGCTTTGGGCCGATCCGATCCTGACCGCAAGCGTCGCCATTGCCACCTGCTTTGTGCTACGCGCCGGATCCTTGGCCTTTGGTTGGCGTTTGCCGGTCTACAAAGCGCGACCGCCGCGGCAATAGCGCCTTAGCGACGCCGGTTCTTGCGCCGCCGCTGCGCGTATTCGGTGGGGATCAGGATCAGCGCCGCCGCCGATCCGACAATCGCATCCACCCCCGGTGAACCCAGCGAAAGCCCAAAAAGCGACCGGAGGAAAAACAGCACCAAGACCGCGCCAAACGCGATCAGGACCGAAGGGATGATCCCGTTATGGGTGATATCCCAACGTTCAAACAAATAGGCGACGATACCGGCGATCATCAGCGATCCGAAAAAGGAAAACAGGATCATAGGCTCTTAGGCTCCTAGCCTTGTTCCGGGTTCCAGCCGCGCGCCGCGCAACCAGTCACTAACAGACATAGGGCCTTTGCCCTCCGGTTGCACCTCTGTGATCCCAACCGCGCCGCTGCCGCAGGCAATAGTGAAGCCGTCCAAAACGGTGCCCGCCTGCCCCGCGCCGTGAGCCAGTTGGCTGCGCAGCAGCTTCACCCGCCTGCCATTGACCATGGTCCAAGCACCGGGAAAGGGGGACAGCCCCCGGATCAGGCGGTCGATCTGTGCCGCATCTTGGGCCCAATCGACCCGCGCCTCGGCCTTGTCGATCTTGGCGGCATAGGTCACGCCATCCTCGGGCTGCGCGCGGGGCGAGAGGGTCGTCAAATCCGCCAAGGCCTCAACAATAGCAATCGCCCCCAAAGCACTTAGGCGATCATGCAGCTCGCCCGTCGTCTCGGTTGTGCCGATGGTCAGGGACCGGCGCAGTAAAACCGGGCCGGTATCCAGCCCGGCCTCCATCTGCATGATGCACACACCGGTTTCCGCATCACCTGCCATAATCGCGCGATGGATTGGGGCCGCCCCGCGCCAACGCGGCAAAAGGCTGGCATGGATGTTCAAACAGCCATGTTTCGGCGCGTCCAAAACCGCCTGCGGCAGGATCAAACCATACGCAACCACCACGGCGACATCGGCCTGCAACCCGGCAAACTCGGCCTGGGCCTCGGGCGTTTTCAGGCTTTTGGGGTGCCGGACCGTCAGACCAAGCCCCTCGGCGCAGCGCTGCACGGCGCTGGGGCGATCTTTTTTACCCCGACCGGCGGGCCGCGGCGGCTGGCAGTAGACGGCGGCAATCTCGTGCCCGGCTTGCGCCAAGGCTTGCAAAACCGGAACCGAAAAATCCGGCGTACCCATGAAGACGATCCGCATCTCAGCCCGCCTTTTTGGCCCGGCGCAAGAACATGTCGCGCTTCACCTTGCTGAGATTGTCGAAATACATGCGGCCCGCCAGATGGTCGATCTGATGCTGAACCGAGGTCGCCCAGAGCCCTTCGAACTCTTTGCGCACACGCATCCCCAGATGGTCGGTGAAGGCCACCATCACCTTGGTCGGACGGCTGATTTTGGCCGAACTGCCGGGCAGGTTCGGGCTGGCTTCCTCATAAGGTTTCACCTCGTCACCCGTGGCCACGATCTCGGGGTTGGCCATGCGGATCGCCTGCCCGCGCTCCGAACTGGCATCGACCACCGCCAGCCGCAGCATCACACCGATTTGCACCGCGGCCAAGCCAACGCCATAGCCCGGCATCGCCTCCATCGTGTCGATCATATCATCCCAGATGGCCTTGATCTCATCAGTGATTTCTTCGACGGGTTCGGCGGCACTGCGCAAGCGTTTGTCGGGCCAGGGAATAAAGGGCCTAACCGTCATAAGCGGCCTCAAGCGCGGCACGATCCGCGTCGGGCAGACGGTCAAAGATCACCTTGCCGTCCAGATGGTCCATCTCATGCTGCACACAAATCGCCGCCGCGCCAGTGAAGCGTTTAAAGGCACGCGCGCCGTCAAGCTCGGTCCAGGCCAGCACGATCCAAGGCGCGCGCGGCACCTCCGCCTCGATCCCTGGGATCGACAGGCAGGCCTCTGGTCCCAAGACCTGCTCTTCCGGCATTTCGAGGATTTTAGGGTTGAGGAAGACGAAGGGCTTTTTCGGCCCCTCCTTCCATTCAACATCCATCACGAACATACGGATCGCCTGGCCGATCTGTGGGGCCGCCAAACCGCGGCCCGGCGCGTCATACATCGTCTCAAGCATGTTCGAGGCAAGATCGGACAGATCCCCTTTGGCCGGTGCACAAACCTCCGACAGGATCGGATCAGGCCAGCGCAATATCGGCAGAATGCTCATGCTTTTTCCCGCGCACGGTCACGTTTCAGTTTGACCATCTTCCGCGTGATCAGCTGGCGTTTCAACGGTTTAAGGTAATCGATGAACAGCTTGCCATCCAAATGGTCGATCTCATGCTGCACGCAGGTGGCCCAAAGACCGTCAAAATCTTCCTGCTGCTCGGCCCCATTCTTGTCGATCCAACGCACCGTCACCTCAGCCGGGCGTTCGACATCGGCATAGACATCGGGGATCGACAGGCAGCCTTCCTCATATACGCTGCGGTCGTCGGAGGTGGCGATCACCTCGGGGTTGAACATCGCGATGGGGCGGGGTGGCGCGCCCTCTTCCTTCACGCAATCCAGCACGATCAGCCGTGTCATCTCTCCCACCTGGGGCGCGGCTAAGCCGATACCGGGGGCGTGATACATCGTCTCCAACATATCATCGGCCAGGCGGCGCAGATCATCCGATAGGTCGGCCACAGGCGGCACAACCTTTTTCAGGCGTGGATCAGGATGGATTAAAATGGGCCGTCTCATAAAGCTGGAGATAGGCGAAAGCCCGATCCCCCGCAACGCCCCTTGCACATCTCGACCGGGCGGTTAGCTTCCGCAATCGGATCACATTCGGGGGTAACATGGATTTCGACCGGGATATCGGGCGGCGCGGCACCAACTGCGCCAAATGGGACATGCTGGAACAGGTGACGGGCGTGAACCCCGATGACGGGCTGGCCATGTGGGTGGCGGATTCGGATTTCGCCACCGCCCCCAGCGTGTTGGAGGCGCTACGCGGCCGGGTTGAGCATGGCGCGTTTGGCTATGGCTATGACGATGCCGGGCTGCGGGCCGCCATCGGCTGGTGGATGAAGTCGCGCCATGATTGGGAAATCGAGCCCGAGTGGATCCTGCCCACCCAAGGTCTTGGCCACGCCATCGGCATGGCCTTTGACACCTGGACCGAGATTGGCGACGGCATCTGTTTCTTCACGCCGGTTTATCATGAGTTCAAGCTCAAGACCTTGCGGGCCGAGCGGGTGCCGTTCGAGTTTCCAATGCGGCTGGAAAACGGCCGCTATGAACTGGATTTTGATGCAGCAGAAGAGATCATCGATGACACCGTGAAAATGCTGATCTTCTGCTCGCCGCAAAACCCCTCGGGCCGGGTTTGGAGCGCTGCGGAACTGCACGCTGTCGCGGCCTTTTGTGAAAAGCATGATCTGATCCTGCTGTCAGACGAAATCCATGCCGATCTGATGTATGACGGGGTGCAGCACGTGCCCACGGACAAAGCCGCACCCGAGTTCCGTCATCGGATCGTGACGATCAATGCGTCTTCGAAAACCTTTAACCTGCCGGGCTTCAGGCTGGGCTATGCGATCATCCCCGATGACACCCTGCGCGCCGCCTATCAGCGCCGCATGACGATGACCGAATACAGCCCCGCCACGATCAGCGTTGCGGCGACCATTGCGGCCTACTGTCCAGACGGCGCTGAATGGGTCGAGGCGCAGCTTGCTTATCTCGAAGGCAACCGCGCCGTGTTCGACGCAGGCGTCGACGCCATCCCGGGCGTGCATTCGATGCCCTTGGAATCGACCTATCTGGCTTGGGTCGATTTTTCAGGCACCGGCATGAGCAATGAAGAGGTCACCCGGCGCATCCGCGATGATGCCAAGATCGGCGTCAGTCAGGGGGAAACCTTTGGGCCGGGCGGCGAAAGCTTCAAACGCTTCAACCTCGCCATGCCGCGCTTCATGATCGAAGACGCGGTGGCCCGGCTGCAAAAGGCATTCGCCGATCTGCAGTGATCACTGCGCGGTCCAGCCTCCATCAATCGGGATCGCGGTGCCGGTGACATTATGGGCAATCGGTGCGCAGAGCCACAGCGCCAGAGCGCCGATTTCCTTGGGGTCGGAGGTGCGCTGAGACGGCTGCTTTTCTGATAGAAGATCGGCAACCCCTGCCGCCCGGTCCCCGCCGTGTAAGGCCGCGCGCGCATCGATTTGCGGCTGAATGATCGCGGTTTCGGTCCAGCCGGGGCAGATGCAGTTCACCGTCACCCCACCCTTTTCCCTGTCACCCGCCGCCGCATATTCCAGCGCCGCCACCCGGCTGAGCCCCACCAGCCCGAATTTCGCGGCCACATAAGGCGCTTTGTCTTTCGAGGCCACGAGCCCATGAACCGAGGCAATGTTGACCACCCGCCCATAGCCGCGTTCGGCCATGCCGGGCATCGCGGCCTGCATGGTGTGAAACGCCGCCGATAGGTTCACGTTCAGGATCGCATCCCAGGTCTCGCCCGGCATTTCAGCCAAGGGGGCGGTATGCTGAATGCCCGCGTTGTTCACCAGAATATCGGCCCCGCCCCAGGCGGCGACGGCTGCCATCAGTTCGGCAATCCGGTCGGCATTGCGCAAATCGCCGTGGAAAAACTCGGCTTGCGGGGAACCTTTGTCGCGCAGATGGGTGCAGACCTCTTCGATCTGCGCGTCGCCGGCCAATCCATGCACCGCGATGCGCGCGCCCGCCTCGGCCAACGCCTCGGCAATGGCCAGCCCGATGCCCTGTACTGAACCCGTCACCAGGGCCGTTTTTCCGCTTAGGTCAGTCATGGGGTTTCCTCCTGCAACACGTCACGCAACGCGGTTTTCAACACTTTCCCATAGTTGTTCTTTGGCAGTTCCGGCAGCGCCCGATAAAGCTTGGGCCGCTTAAAGCGCGCGATGTTTTCACGGCAGAAACCGTCAAGCGCGTCGGCATCCATTTGGGTGCCCGGACGGCTAACGACAAAAGCGCAGACAACCTCCCCCCATTCCGGGTCGGGCTTTCCAACGACCGAAACCTCGTGCACGTCGGGATGTTCCAGCAAAACCTCCTCGACCTCGCGGGGATAGATGTTGGACCCGCCCGAGATGATCATGTCTTTCGAGCGATCCGTCAGGGTCAGATAGCCATCCGCATCCAACCGCCCGACATCGCCGGTCATCAGCCAGCCATTGACCAGGGTCTTGGCCGTGGCCTCGGGGTTCTGCCAATAGCCTGGCATGACGATGCGCCCGCGCACCATGATCTCGCCAACCTCGCCAGTGGGCAAGGGTTGCGCATCTGGGTCGCCGATCGCGACCTCCACCACCGATTGCGCACGCCCGACCGAGCCAAGGCGTTCCCGCCAGCGCGGATGGCTGCGGTCGGCCACATCCCCACGGCTGAGCGCGGTGATCCCCATCGGGCATTCGCCCTGCCCATAAATCTGCGCGAATTTGGGCCCGAACCAATCCACCGCTTCGATGATATCGGCGTTATACATCGGCCCGCCGGCATAGATGATGGTGCGCACGCCATCGCCTTTGTGACCCCGCGCCTTTGCGGCATCGGTGAAACGGCGCACCATTGTCGGCGCCATGAACATGCAGACCGAGCCAAGCTTGCTGGATAGGTCCAACACCTCATCCGCGTCAAACCCGCCCGACGGCGGGCACACATGCCGCCCGCCAACCAGTGTGTACATCATGTTGTAAATGCCGGCCCCATGACTCATCGGGGCGGCATAAAGCGTGGCATCGGCGGATGTGACCGGATCGACGTCGACGAAATAGGTCAGCGTCATAGCCTCCAACATGCCATGGGTCATCATCACCCCTTTGGGCCGCCCCGTGGTGCCTGAGGTATAGAAAAGCCAGGCCAGATCATCCGGCCCCCTGTGCACGATTGGCAGAGCTGGGCCTTGGGTCAGATTATCAAAGGCGGGGTTGGTCACGTCGATCACCGGGATATCGGTCAGCCCCTCCAAGGCCGCGCCAAGCTTTGGCGTCACAAAGACCTTACTTGCCCCGCTATCGGCCAGAATCCACGCGGCCTCGCGCCCATGCAGTTTGTTGTTGATCGGAACCGCCGCCGCGCCCGCGATCCAGGTGGCATAAAAGGCGATCAGGTATTCCGGGCAGTTCGACAGGAACAGGCCAACCCGATCCCCCGGCGCAACCTGCAGCTTTGCGGCCAAGGCGGTGGCTTTGGCATGGAAGGTCGCGTAATCCGCGACAACCGTCTCACCCAGCAACAACGCCGGTTGCGCGCCTTGCGTCGTGGCCGTCCGCTCTAGCCAATGCGCCAAATTCATCGCCGCCTCCCCGCGCCGGTCAATCGTTACATCTGCAAACCTATCCAAACAGGCGTGGGCGAAAACCGCAAACCGCAGTTTCGCTGGTGGGCCTGGGCCGCTAGGCTCGGGCCGACCAGCCACTCACAACGGGATCCCCATGCCGCAAGACATCATCATTCTGGGCGTTTTTGTCGCTGACGCCGCCTTTCGCTGTGACCGGATGCCAAATGTGGGGGAAACGCTGATTGGAACCGGCTTTACCCTCGGGCCCGGCGGCAAAGGGTCGAACCAGGCGGTGGCCGCCGCAAAGGCGGGCGGATCGGTGGGTTTCATCACCCGGCTGGGCCAAGACACCTTTGGGGCCATGGCCGATGCGGTGTGGGCAGAGGCTGGCGTGACCCCTTTGGTGGTGCAAGATGCCGAGCGGCCAACGGGTGCGGCGGGTATTTTTATAGAAGAACAATCGGGCAAAAACGCCATCGTGATCAGCCCTGGGGCCGCCGGGGCGCTGAGCGTGGCCGACGTTGCCGCGCGTCAGGCTGAGATTGCATCGGCCAAGGTCGCCGTGACGCAGTTGGAGCAATCGGTCGAAACCGCGCACCACTTTCTGGAAACCGCCCATCAAGGCGGCGCGGTCACCATCCTAAACCCGGCCCCCGCTGCGCCATTGGAGGACAGGCTGCTAGCGCTTTGCGATTACATCACGCCCAACGAACACGAAACCGAGGCGCTGACCGGATTGCCCGTGACCAATATGGCTGAGGCCGAACAGGCAGCGGCGGCCCTAATGGCGCGCGGCGTGCGGAAGGGGGTCATCATCACCATGGGCGAACAGGGCGCACTGGCCTGGGATAGCCATGAGGCCACAATCGTCCCGCCCTTTTCAGCCGGGCCAGTGCTCGACACAACCGGGGCGGGGGATGCTTTCAACGGTGGCTTTGCAACAGCCCTCGCCGACGGCGCATCGCTGGCCGAGGCGCTGCGTTTTGCAACCGCCACAGCGGCACTTTCGGTTACCAAGATTGGGACCGCCGCCTCAATGCCCTCACGGGCCGAGATTGACGCGCTTCTTGGGTGCTAAACCTCAAGATCGGCGACAAAAATCCCGTGATGCCCATCCTTGCAGGCCGCAACCAGCATGCCGCCAGCCCGCTGATGATCGGGATCGTCGACATAAGCATCGTTGGCCGCCTTATCCGCGAAGGTCACGACAAAACCATAGCTATACCGCTCTGATTTCGCTTCGAAATCCAGGTTCGGGCCGTGGTAGAAATCGACAATACCCGGGAGCTTTCCGGGCAGGGTTTCCAGGATCTCCATGGCGGATTTGATCCGTTCCAACCCGTCGGCATCGGCGGGTTCCAGCAGGACGATGTGTTTGAGCATGGTCAGGATCCCTCAATCAGTATGGCGCGGAAATCATTGACGTTGGTTAGGGTCGGGCCGGGCACCACCTGACGGTCGATGGCCGCAAAAAAGCTGTGGGCGTCATTGGCGTCGAGCGCCGCTTGCGGGTCGATCCCCGCTGCGCGCGCGCGCTCAAGCGTGTCGGGCCCGATCACCGCGCCCGCGACCTCTGCCGCGCCGTCCACACCATCTGTGTCACAGGCAATCGCATGGATGCCCGGCTGCCCCTCCAACGCGAGCGCCAGCGCCAAGGCGTATTCTGCGTTCGGTCCGCCAACGCCGTCACCGCGCCGGGTGACAGTCAACTCACCACCCGAAAGGATCAGGCGCGGGCCTTTGGCAGCCAGGGCAATCTCGGCCTGCGCGCGGGCAACATCGCGCGCTTCCCCCTCAATCGCATCGCCCAGAATATCCACCGCATAGCCAGCGGCGCGGGCCATCTGCTCGGCCGCTGCCAAGGATTGGGATGGGGCGGCGTAGATCACATTTTCCACCTTTGACAGGCGCGGGTCGTCTTCGGGAAGTGGGTCGCCCCCCGCCTCCAGGTAAGACTGGATCGAAGCTGGCGGCGTTACATCCCACTGCGCCAAGGCCGACAGCGCGCGGGCCGCATCCCCGCTATGGCCCACGGTCGGGCCGCTGGCGATGTCACCGGGCCGGTCGCCCGGCACATCCGAAATCATCAACGCCAACATCCGCGCCGGATGCGCCGCCGCCGCCAGGCGCCCGCCTTTCACCGCCGAGATTTGCTTGCGGATACCATTGATCTCGGCAATCGGCGCGCCGCTGGCCAAAAGCGCCTGGGTCAGCGCCTGTTTCTCATCCAGGGTAATGCCCGGCGCGGGTGCACAGAGCAGCGCGGAGCCGCCGCCTGAAATCAACGCCAGTACAAAATCCTCTGGCTGCAACCCGCGCAGCAGGTCCAACATCCGTTCGGTCGCCGCCACACCGGCCTGATCCGGCACCGGATGAGCCGCCTCGACAATTTCAATACCTTGGCACGGGCGCGCATAGCCATAGCGGGTGATCACTAACCCCTCGCAGGGGCCCCATTCCGCCTCGACCGCCTCGGCCATGCGGGCGCTGGCTTTGCCCGCCCCGATTACCAAAACTCGGCCATCGGGCTTGGGCGGCAAGGCCGCGGCCAAGCTGCGCATCGGGTCAGCCACTTCGACGGCGCGATCAAACAGACCGCGCAAAAACGCTTCGGGTGTCATACACCAATTCCTGTGCTAGAGGCCCGCGCAACAAGCGATACGGGCATTCGAATAACGGGCGCGGGGCGCTGCCGGTCAGTCATCCAAGCAAGCAGACGCGCGGCGGTATCCTGGGCAAAGCCCGCGATATCGCAGGCGACCGACGAAAGCTGCGGCCAAACCAGCGCGCAATCTTCGATATCGTCGAACCCGACCAGGCGCAGATCGCGCCCAACCTGACGCCCAGCCTTGGCGCATCCGGCCATCAGCCCAAGCGCCACCAGATCGTTAAAGCAAATCGCGGCATCCAGATCGGGGTGCTCGGCGAGTAGCTGATCAGCCACCTCCACCCCAAAAGCACGGCTGGTCGGACCCGGCACAACAATCGGCTGAAGCTTCGCCGCCTTCAGCGCCGCCAAATAGCCCGACATGCGTTCTTCGACGATGGCGCGCCCAGCGATGCCGCCCACAAAGGCGATCCGACGCGCGCCCTGATCCAGTAAATGCTTTGTCGCCTCGGCGCTGCCGCTGGCATAATCGAACCCGGCAAAGGGAAATTCGTCCAACCGGTCATCGACTTGGCGCAGCACCTGCAAGGCGGGCAGCCCGGCGCGCGCGATCTGATCAAACGTGCCCGCCGCATCGCCATAGGCGGGCGAGATCACAATCGCCGATACCCCATGTTCGATCATCGAGCCGACCAGCTTGGCCTGCAAATCCGCATCTTCGGCCGAGTTCGAGATCACCGTGGCATAACCCTGCGCGGCCAGGGTCATTTGCAGGCTGGTGGCGAACTCGGTGAAAAACGGGTTGCGCAGATCGTTGATCACCAATCCGACCAACCCCACCGCCGATGTCCGCAACTTGGCGGCGGCCCGGTTATAGACATAGCCCATTTCGGCCATGGTGCTGCGCACCAGCTTGGCGGTTTCAGGCCGCACCTGTTTGCTGCCTTGCAAAACTAGGCTGACGGTCGATTTCGACACGCCCGCCTGGGCGGCAACATCATGGATCGTGGGGCGGCGCTGTTTCATCTTAGGGGTTGTGTTACCCCCCGATCCCATAAAGTGCCAGCAACTGCCGCATCCGCGCCTCGGCCAAATCGGGTTGGGTCAGCAACCGCGCCTGATCGGCCAGGCGGAAAACCTCGGCATAGTGGGTGATCTCGCGCGCGCTTTGGAACCCACCCGGCATGATGAAATGCGACTGCGCGCCGTTCAGCCAGCTAAGAAAGGCGATGCCAGCTTTGTAAAACTGGGTGGGCGCTTTGAAAATCTCTCGGCTGAGAGGCACGGTCGGCGCGAAAAGCGCGTGATAGGTTTCAGTATTCCCCTGGGCCAGCGCATCCAGCGCTTGCGACGCGACGGGCGCGATGGCGGCAAAAATCCCCAAAAGCGCGTGGGAATAGTGATCGCCATCGCCTTCGATCAGCGGCGCATAGTTGAAATCATCCCCGGTATAAAGCCGCACATCCCCGGGCAGACGGGCGCGAAATGCCTCCTCATGAGATTGATCCAGAAGCGAGATTTTGATGCCGTCAATCTTGTCCTGATGCCGCGTTATTAGGTCGAGGACAATCTGGTTCGCCGCCTCCACATCCGACGCGCCCCAATATCCGGTCAGCGCCGGGTCGAACATATCGCCCAACCAATGCAAGATGACCGGTGCGGCGGCTTGGGCGATCAGCGTGTCATAGACCTGCGCATAATCCTCGGGCCCTGCGCCCATGGCGGGCAAGGCGCGCGTGGCCATCAGAATGACCTGGCCGCCCGCCGCCTCAATCGCCTCCATCTGTTCGGCATAAGCCGCGATGATGGCCTCGGTGCTGGTCAGGCTGGCTGGGTCGGCCCCGTCGGTGCCCGCACCGCAGGCCACGCGCGGCCTCAACGGGTGGGCCTTCGCCTCGACCATCGTGCGTTCGATCAGCTCGCGCGCGGTGGGCCAATCCACCCCCATGCCCCGCTGCGCGGTATCCATTGCCTCGGCCAAGCCCAAGCCTTGATCCCAAAGCCCGTGGCGGAAGCCCAAAGTCGCCTCCCAATCGACGGCGGGACGGCCCAGCCACGGGTCACGCTCGGCCAGCGGGTCACTGATGACATGGGCGGCAGCGAAGGCGGTGCGGGTCAACTGCACCTTCGGCGCGCACGGCACCAGGGGCGTGCCCTGCAGCGCATAATCTTCTAAGGTTCCAGCATAGGTTGGCAGCAGCATTGTCAGGCCCTCGCATCTTCGCGGATCATATCAGCGGCCTTTTCGCCGATCATGATCGCAGCCGCATTCGTGTTGGAGGAAATCACCGTCGGCATGATCGCGTTATCGACCACGCGCAGCCCCTCCAACCCGTTGAATTTCAAGCGTGGATCGACGACCGCCGCTTCGTCACTGCCCATCCGGCAGGTGCCCGCGCAATGGTGCGAGGTCTTCGAATGCGTGCAGATGAAATCGAAATACTCCTGGTCAGTTTTCACATCAGGGCCCGGCAGGCGTTCGGCCTTGATGAAGGGGGCCAGCGGGCTTTGGGCCAGGATCTCCTGCGTCAGCTTTAGACCCCGGATCGACATCTCTCGGTCACGGCTGTCTTGCAGGTAATTGGGATCGATCAGCGGGGCTTTGGACGGATCAGCGCTTTGCAACCGCACCGTGCCGCGCGACCGGGGGCGCAGGTAGCAGGAGTTTAGCGTCACACCCCCATCGGGCATCGCCGCCACCCCAGCTTCAATCCCCGTGCCCAAGCCCAAATGAAACTGCAAGTCGGGCGAACGGGCGTCGGGGTCCGCGTACCAAAACCCTCCGGTTTCAAACAGGCTGGAGGCCACGGGCCCGCTGCGGTTGAACAGGTATTGCAGCCCGGCCAAAGCCGACATGTGCAGCTTGGCATAGCGGTCATAGGTATGCGGGCCACTAACCTCGCAAATGCAATAGAGATCCAGGTGATCTTGCAGGTTTTCCCCGATCTGCGGCTGGTCAAAAACCACATTGATCCCAAGCTCGCGCAGATGATCCGCCGGGCCGATGCCCGACAATTGCAGCAAGCGCGGCGACCCGATGGCGCCGGAAGACAGCAACACCTCCGACGTTGCGCGGATCACGCTGCGGTCGAGCAATTCCACCCCGGTGACGCGCCCTGCCTCCACCAGCAGGCGCCGCACTTGCGCGCCGTAGTGAATGGCCAGGTTGGGCCGCCCCCGGTTCGGTGCCAGATAGGCCATCGCCGCCGAAGATCGCCGCGCATCGCGCTGGGTCAGTTGGTAATAGGCCGCACCATCCTGTGTCGCGCCATTCACGTCTTGATTGCGCGGGATACCCAGGGCGGCGGCGGCCTCGAAATACGCCTCACAAATCGGCAAGGGGGCGGCGGGTTGTGACACGCCCAATGGGCCACCTTGCCCGTGATAGGTGTTGTTATAGGTGTCGTTATCCTCGGCCTTACGGAAATAGGGCAGCACATCGTCATAGGCCCAGCCCTCGCAACCCATCTGCCGCCATTCATCGTAATCCTGGGCATTGCCGCGCGTGTAAATCTGCGCGTTGATCGCCGAACCGCCACCGATCACCTTGGCCTGGGTATAGGTGAAAACCTTATCCTTCATGTGCCGCTGCGGCACGGTCGACCACCCCCAAGACCCGATGCCTTTGGTCATTTTCGCAAAGCCCGCAGGCAGGTGGTAAAACGGGTGCCGGTCACGCCCACCCGCCTCCAACAAACAGACGGAGACATCCGGGTCTTCGGACAGGCGCGCGGCAAGAACGCAGCCCGCGCTACCACCACCGACGATCACATAATCATAGCCGTTGGCCATAGTCCCCCTCCCTCAAAGCCTCTGGATGGACAGCCCGCCATCAACGGGGATGGCAGCGCCGGTTGCAAACCGAAACCGCCCTTCGGCCAAGGGCAGCGCGACTGCGCCGATGTCTTGCGGCTTGCCCCAGCGCCCGGCTGGCACAAGACCACCGGCAATGCGGTCTTCATACCGGTCAGCCACGGGCGCGGTCATCGGGGTGTCGATAATGCCCGGACGCAGTTCGAACACGCCGATATTGTCTTGGGCAAGCCGGGCGGCGAAGGCTTTGACCATCATCGAGGCCCCCGCTTTCGATATGCAGTATTCGGCGCGGTCGGCTGAGACGATCTCGGCGCTGACCGAGGTCACAAACAACAGAGAGCGATATTCATTGGTCGCGTTTTGCAGCATCCGCCGCGCCACGGCTTGGGCCAGGAAGAACGTGCCGCGTAGGTTTACCTCCATGCAGCGGTCGAAGCTTTCGGGCGACATCTCCAACAAATCGCCCCGCGCCATGGCCGGAACGCCTGCGTTGGAGACCAGACAATCGATCGGACCCACTGCATCCAGGAGGCCCTCAATGCCCTCAAGCGACCGCAGATCATGCTGCAGGTAGCGCGCGCTCGGCAACGTGGCTCGCGCGGCTTGAACCGCCTCCGCCTCAGGCGAACGTTCTGATACAAGAATGATCTGCCATCCTGCATCTGACAGCGCCTGGGCAATTCCCAAACCAATCCCTTGCTGTCCGCCGGTGATCATCGCTGTCTTGGTCATGGCACCGTCTCCAAGATGTGGTTGGCCTGCCGCAGCGCCAGGGCGGCGATGGTCAAAGCCGGGTTCACGGCGGCTGAGGTCGGCAGCAGGCTGGCATCGCAAATGAACAGGTTTTCAAGGTCATGGCAGCGGCCAAAACCATCCGTGACGCTGCGATCCGGGTCATGGCCCATGCGCGCCGTGCCGCACTGGTGCGACGGCGTGCGCCGGTCAAACGGTTTCGACAAGACGATAGGAAACCCCGCGCGCCGCAGCGCTTGTTTCAGCTTGGCCACCAGCGCCTCATGCGCCTGCCAGTTTGAGCGTCGCCAATCCAAAACGATGTCGTCGCCTTTCAACGTCACCCGGCTATCGGCTTGGGGCAAATCCTCGCTCATCACATAGAAATCAATCGCGTGGTCCGAGATCAGCTTGGCCAGGACGCGCGGCAACCTGGTCTGTGCAGCCAGGATCGGGGCCGATACCCGACCCAATAGCTGCACATTGCCCAAGGGCGCACCGTCTGGCCCGCCGCTCAGATACCAGTCATTGATCTGAAGCGTCTTTTGATAGACCGAACGATTGCGCCGATGTGACAGAGCCAAAAGGCCCGAGGCGTTGTGGTTCATGAAATTCCGACCCACCTGGTCCGACCGGTTCGCCAGGCCATTGGGGTGATCTTCACTCGCCGATTTCAGCAGCAAGGCCGCGCTATGCACCGCGCCCGCCGCCAGAATGATCCGATCAGCCTTCATGCGCCCAGCGGAGGTTTGCACCGCAGTGGCCCTTCCACCCGAGGCCTCAATCCGCTCCACGCGAACGCCTGTCCGCAACTCCACATTCGGATGCTTCAAAGCCTCGGCAAGCCCAACGGTTTCGGCATCCATTTTGCCACCCGTCGTATCGGGGAAGGCATCCCAAGGCGTCTGCGCCCGCGCCAGCCAGGCCTCTAGGTCGACGCCCAAGGGCAGGGGCGAGGGGTTCAGGCCGATGCGCTTTAGCCGCGCAAACAGGTCTTGGATCGCGGGCTCATGGGGGACCGGCGGGTGCGGATATCGCCCCGAATGCGACGGTTCGGTCGGGTCATCCCCCAACGCTCCGCGCACGTGATAGAGCTGTTCGGCCTGTTGATAATAAGGTTCCAGATCCTCATACCCAATGGGCCAACCAGGCGTTCTGCCACCTAAGTGCTGGATCGGGGCAAAATCCTGCGCGCGATAGCGGATCAGGCAGGCGCCATAAAATTTCGAATTGCCGCCGACATAAGCATAATTGCCCGGGTTGAACCGCTCCCCTTCCGGGGTCAGCCAGCTTTCCTCAGGGCGGAAATACCCGTCGCCAAAAATCGCCTGCGGATCGCGCGCCTGGGCACTGTCCTGCAACCGCTCCCCCCGCTCTAGGATCACAATCCGACGCCCAGACGGCGCAAGGGCGGCGGCGACCGTCGCGCCCCCCATGCCAGAGCCGATAATCAGGGTGTCGATCTTACCCAATGCCGGGGCCTTTCCTGGTTATTGGATCGTTCCAATTTCTGAGCAATAGCAAATCGGGGCCGCCCCGAAAAGGGGCTTACCCGATGCGATCTTCGGTTTTGGGGTCGAACAAAACGGCCTTATCCATATTGACCGCAAAGTCGAAGCTTTGGCCGGGATGCACATCAGCATCCGCCCGCATCCGCGCGATACAATCCTTACCCGCCAGCGTGGTGCTGACAAAGGTGTCGGCCCCGGCGGGTTCGGTCACGCTGACCGTGTTGCCCATGGTCTGGATGTTGCGCGCGTTGCGGTCCGCGCCTTCGGGGTCGGTGATCGCCTCGGGCCGAATGCCCAGCATCACCTCGTGCCCGATATAGGTGCGATAGGCTTCCGGTGCGTCATCGATCCGCAATTGGATCATCTGCCCTTCGGCCCCCGCCATTTCGGCATGAAGGGCGCCGTTCAACTCCACCAGCTTCGCGGGCAGTACGTTCATCGAAGGTGAGCCCATGAAGGTCGCCACAAACAGGTTGGCGGGGTTGTCGTAAATCTCCTTGGGCGTGCCCAGCTGCTGCACATAACCATTATACATCACCGCAATCCGGGTGCTGAGGGTCATCGCTTCGATCTGGTCATGGGTCACATACACGATGGTTGTGCCCAGGTTTTGGTGCAGCTTCTTGATCTCGGTCCGCATATCCACGCGCAGCTTGGCATCGAGGTTGGAAAGCGGTTCATCAAACAGGAACACATCGGGGTTGCGCACCAGGGCGCGGCCCATGGCGACCCGCTGCCGCTGACCGCCAGACAATTGGCCGGGCTTCCGGTCAAGCAGGTTTTCGATCTGCAAAAGCTTGGCCACATCCGCCATCGCCGCGTCACGTTCGGCCTTGGGCGTGCCATGCATCTCCAGGCCAAAGGTGATGTTCTGGCCCACCGTCATATTCGGGTAGAGCGCATAGCTTTGGAACACCATCGCGATGTTGCGCTTGGACGGGTGCACCCCGTTCATGACGCGATCCTTGATGGAAATCTCTCCGCCGGTGATGCCCTCAAGCCCTGCGATCATGTTCAACAAGGTCGATTTTCCGCAGCCGGAGGGGCCGACTAGGACCAGGAACTCGCCCTCTTCCACTTCGATATCGACCTGGTGCAGCACTTCGACCGCGCCATAGGACTTGGTGACGTTGGTGATGTCGAGAAAACCCATGGCGTTATCCTTTCACAGAGCCGGCCATCAGACCGCGCACGAAGTAGCGGCCAGCGACGATGTAGACGAGAAGGGTTGGCGCGGCGGCCATGATGGCACCTGCGAAATGCACGTTGTATTCGCGCACACCCGTGGAGGAGTTGACGAGGTTGTTCAAAGCCACCGTCATGGGCGCCGAACCGCCCGAGGCAAAGGACGCGCCAAATAGGAAGTCGTTCCAGATATTGGTGAACTGCCAGATGCAGCAAACCGCGATGATCGGCCCCGAGGAAGGCAACATAATGCGCCAGAAAATCTGGAAGAACCCGGCCCCATCGATCTGCGCCGCACGCACAAGCTCACTGGGGAACGCGGCATAGTAGTTGCGGAAATAAAGGGTCGAGAACCCGATCCCATAGACCACATGCACCAGGATCAGCCCATAGGTCGTGCCCGCAATCTCCAAGATGCCCAGAATGCGCGCCATCGGGATCAGCACGATCTGAAACGGGATGAAGCACGAGAAGAGCAGAAGACCAAAGACCCAGGTCGCCCCGCGGAAGGTCCATTTGGTCAGCACATATCCGTTCAACGCGCCCAGCACGGTCGAGATCGCCACCGCTGGCACCGCCATCGCGATGGAGTTGATGAAATAGGGCCGCAGACCCGTGGGCTGCACGCCGATCTGGGCGCTGGACCAGGCACTAAGCCAGGGTTCAATCGTCCAAGTTTGGGGCAGCGCCACCATGTTCCCGCCGGTGATCTCGTCCAGCGGTTTCAGCGAGTTCACCAGCATGATGCCCAGCGGCATCAGGTAAAAAAGCGCAAACAAAAGCAGGAACAGATAGATCAAAACGCGGGTGAAGTTCGAAGAGCGAACGGCGTTTTCCGTGCTTGCGATAGCCATCACTTCTTCTCCCGCAGTTCAGCATAGAGATAGGGAACCATGATCGCCGCAATGGTCATCAGCATGATCACGGCCGAGGATGCACCGATCCCCATCTGGTTCCGCGTGAATGTATATTCGTACATGAACACCGCCGGCATCCAGGTCGATGTGCCGGGGCCACCATCGGTCATCGCGACCACAAGGTCGTAAGACTTGATGGCAAGGTGGCTCAGGATCACAAAGGCGCTTAGGAAAGCCGGGCGCAATTGCGGTAGAATGATCCGGCGATAGAGGTTCCAATTGCTGGCCCCATCCATCTGCGCCGCCTTCAGGATTTCATTGTCGATCCCGCGCAGGCCCGCCAGGAACATCGCCATCACAAAGCCCGAGCTTTGCCAGACCGCCGCGATGACGATTGTGTAGATCGCCATGTCGCCATCTTTGATCCAATCGAAGCTGAAGTTCTCCCACCCCCACAGGCGGAAGGTAGCCTCTAACCCGATGGCCGGATCAAGGATCCACTTCCAGGCAGTGCCGGTCACGATGAAGCTGAGCGCCATGGGATAGAGGAAGATGGGCCGCAAGACCCCTTCACCCCGGATTTTCTGATCCAGAAAGATCGCCAGCAGCAACCCAATCGCGGTGCTGATCGCAATATAGAGCGAGGCGAAGATCCCCAGATTGATGACTGAGGTGTCCCACTGGCGCACCCGGAACAGGCGTTCGTAGTTCTGCCAGCCGACCCATTCGTAGGAGGGCAACATGCGGCTGCCGGTGAACGAGAGGTAAATGGTGAACAGGATAAACCCGTACACAAAGATCAGGACCATCGCGAAGGACGGCGCCAAGACCAGCTTGGGCAGCCAGTTTTGGAGTCGCGTGCGGAAATCCGTGGGCGCGTCTGCGGCCATGGGGTGCCTCCCTGCTGCGGTTCGGATGTTGGTTTACGGGGTTAAGGGCGGGCCAGCCCGGGACACGCCGGGCTGACCCTTTGGGAGGTGATCGTTACTGCGCGATCTCGACAGCCGTCACCATTTCTTCGGCGGCGGTTGCAGCGTCAAACTCACCGTTGAAATGCGCGGTGATCACGTCATACATCGCGTTCTGTACCGAGGGCGTGTTGGCGTGGCCATGGGCCATGGAGCCGAACAGCGTGCCGTTGGCACCGGCCTCAGCCAGTTGCGCCATGCCAAGCTGACCACAGGCGTCGAACTGATCCGACGGCACATCGGTACGCGCAGGCACAGAGCCTTTCACGATGTTGAACGCGATCTGAAACTCAGGGCTCATCACAGCGCTGGCCATGGCCATCTGCGAGGCGGCCGAATCCGCATCCACGCTGAACATGGCGAACTGGTCCGAGTTGAAGGTCACGGTGCCTTCGGTGCCAGGCACGCGGAAGCACTGGAATTCATCACCCGCAGTTTGACCCGCATTGACGAACTCACCCTTGGCCCAGTCACCCATGATCTGGAACAGCGCTTCGCCGTTGATCACCATGGCCGAGGCCAGGTTCCAGTCACGGCCCGAGAAGTTATCGTCAACAAAGCCGCGCAGGGTTTCCATGCGCTGGAACGCCTCGACCATCATGTCCGAGCCCAGGGCTTCGGGGTCCAGATCGACCATGGAGGCTTGATAGAACTCAGGCCCGCCGACACCCATGACCATCGAGTCAAAGACGGTGGCGTCCTGCCAGGCCTGACCGCCATGGGCCAGAGCGACATAACCCGCATCCTGGGCAGCTTGCATCGCGGAAACGAACTCATCCCAGGTGCCGGGCTGGTCGATGCCCAGTTCTTCCATCAGCGCGGTGTTGGCCCAAACCCAGTTGGTCGAGTGCACGTTCACGGGTGCCGCAACCCAGTCGCCATCATAGGTCGAAAAACGCTGCAGGGCTTCCGGCACCACATCGTTCCAACCCTGTTCGGCGGCCAGATCGTTCAGGTTTGCCAATGCGCCTTCAGCGGCCCAATCCTGAATCGAGAAGCCCAGCATCTGCACCGCAGTCGGCGGATCACCTGCGGTCACGCGGGCGCGCAGCACGGTCATGGCGTCCGAGCCGCCACCACCGGCAACCGGCATATCCATCCAGCCAACGCCTTGGCCTTCCAGATCGCCCTTCAACACGTTCAAGGCGGCTGCTTCGCCACCCGAGGTCCACCAGTGCAGCACCTCAACCTCTTGCGCGGCTGCGGCACCTGTGCCCAGCGCCAAGACGGCTGCCGTCATCTGGAGCTTTTTCATCATGGTCATCCTAGTTCCTCCCTGTCTGACCGGTGTCCACGTTGGGACTGTCGAGATTAAAACGTTATAAATCCGTATCGCGTCAAGTCAAAATTTCGCCGCTACGGGGGCAAAAACCTCTGTTTTTCCGCTGTAATGCAGCATTGTTCTGCGCGGCAGAAATCGCATCGGCGTGAGATTCTGTATTGAAACGTTTGAAATTCACGGCATTATGCCCATACCCGCAACCAAGGCGCAAAGCATCCGCATGAAGGACGAAAGCCCCCCGCAGACATCGCCGCTTTCGGGCGAAAAGCCGACACTGCGCACCGTGGCGCAGGAAACCGGCTTTGCCGTGGCGACGGTTTCGCGGGCGTTGTCGGGCGATACGCGAATCGCGGCCAAGACGCGGGCCACGGTCACCGAAGCGGCAGAGCGTCTGGGTTACGTGCCCGACCGGGCCGCGCGGCGTTTGCGCACCGGGCGCACCCAGGTCATCACCCTGCTGCTCAACACCAAGCACGAATTTCTGGGCTTCACCCATGAATTCCTCAGCGGCATCACCGATGCGCTGAATGGCACCGGTTACTCCGTCACCGTGGTGCCCGATGACGTGACCGATGACCGGCTGGCCCCGGTGCAAAACATCCTGCGCAACAATCTGGCCGACGGCATCCTGTTCACACGGACCGAGTGTTTCGATCCCCGCGCGCGGCTGCTGCTCGAGGCGGATTTCCCCTTCGTCTCCCATGGACGCACCGATTTCACCACCGCGCATCCGTGGGTCGATTTCGATAATGAGGCCTTCGCCCGCATGGCCGTGGCTCGGTTGGCCGCCAAGGGGCGCAAACGGATCAGCATGGTGCTGCCCCATAAGCGGTTCACCTTCACCCAACATCTGCGCTACGGCTTTCTGTCGGCCGCACGAGAGGCTGGCATCGACCACAACATTGTCGAAGGCGTCACGCTCGATTCCCCAACCGCCGACATCGCCGCTGCCCTGCGGGCCGACCGTCAAACCGGCAATGCACCCGATGGCTATATCTGCGTTGGTGAGGCCACGGCGCTCACAACGCTTGCCAGCTTGGCCGATTGCGGGGCCCAGCCCGGCATCGATGCCGATATCGTGGCTAAGCGTGCTTCGCCAATTTTCGATCACATCCGCCCCCGCATCGACACCGTGTTCGAAGATCTGCGGGCCACCGGCCATGCCATGGGCAGCATGATCCTGCGCCGCATGGCGGGCGATCCGGCAGATGATCTGAACGTGTTGTTCCAACCGAGCGACTGACATCAGGCGACCCAAGCCCCCCGCGTTTTGCCAATGCGCATCTGGACGGTTTTCACCTCCAGGTATTCTTCCAAGCCATAGCGCCCCAGCTCGCGTCCCTGGCCGCTTTCCTTCACACCACCAAAGGGCAGCTCTGCAAAGCCATCCATCCAGGTGTTGGTCCAAACCGTGCCCGCCTGCACCCGGCGCGTGAATTCCAGGCAGGTCGACATGGTTTCGCTCCAAACCCCAGCCGACAGCCCATAAGCCGCACCATTGGCCAGGCTGATGGCCTCATCCATCGTGCGGAAGGTCAGGACAGACAGAACCGGGCCAAACACCTCTTCGGTGGCAATCGCCATTTCCGGGCGCACGCCGGTCACCACGGTCGGCTGGTAAAACCGCCCCGCCATGCCCGCGACCTGCAACGTATCTCCGCCCATGGCGATTTGGGCGCCATCGGCCTCGGCCCCACGCACATAGCTGTCGATCTTGCCCAGGTGTTCGGGTGAAATGATCGCACCGACTTGGGTGTTCGGGTCCAGCGGATCGCCAAACGCCACCTTGCGCGACAGGGCCACAACCTTGTCGGTCAGGGCCTCCACCACATCCTCATGCACGATGATCCGGCTGCCCGAATTGCAGCACTCCCCCGCATTGAAATAGACGCCAAAGGCAATCGCATCCGCAGCCTGATCCAGATCGGCATCGGGAAAGATCACCTGAGGGTTCTTCCCGCCCAGCTCAAGCGACACCTTTTTCAACGTGTCCGAGGCCGCCGCGCTGATGCGTTTGCCCACACCGGTAGACCCGGTGAAGGATACCATGTCGATCCGCGGATCGGTGGTCATCGTGGCGCCCACCGGGTCGCCAAAGCCGAGCACCAGATTGACGACGCCTTTGGGCAGCCCTGCCTCCTGCAACAGTTCACACAAAATCACCGTGGTCGAAGGCGTCAGCTCCGACGGTTTCACCACTGCCGTGCAGCCCGCCGCCAGGGCGAAGGGCAGCTTTTGGCTGACGATCAGAAACGGGAAATTCCAGGGCGTGATGATCGACACGACGCCAATCGGTTCTTTCAAGACCAGGCCCAGCATATCCGGCCCAAGGCTGTTGTGACTGTCGCCATGCATGGTCCGCGCCAGCGCGGCGGCATAGCGCCAGATGTCAATCGCGCCTTCGATCTCGGCCTTGGCCTGGCTGATCGGCTTGCCCGATTCCAACACCTCGATCAGCGCGATCCGGTCCAAATCGCGGGCAATCAGATCGGCCACCCGCAGCAAAAGCGTCGCCCGGTCCTTGCCGCTGGAAAAGGCCCAATCGCCTGCATCGAATTCGCGGCGGGCAGCGGCGATTGCAGCCTCCACCTCGGGCGCGCCGCCGCGCGCGGCCTGGCTGACCACAACATCATGGGCGGGCGAAACCCGCTCGCTCACCGCACCATCGGCACTGTCGCACCACACCCCGTCAATCCAATGCCGCGCTTGAAAAGGTGTGGCGGGCAAGGACGCGCCGGAATTGGGGATAATCGTCAGATCGGTCATCGGTCACGTTCCTGGGAAATTCGGAGGGCGTTTTTCAGCAAAAGCAGCTACGCCTTCGGCTTTGTCGGCACTGGCGCCAATCATGCCGCCGCCCAATGCCTCGATCATCGCGGCGCGGTCTTCACCCACTGCGGCGTGGATTTGATACTTCGCCACCTCAACCGCGCGGGGAGAGGCCGTGTTGAGGCCTTCAGCCAATTCCAGCGCCCGCGCCAAGGGGTCTTCTGACAACTCGGCGACAAAACCCAATGCCACAGCGCGCTCGGCCGACAGCCGTTGGCCAAGCAGCGCCATCTCTTTCACCACCGGTTCCGGCAACAGCCGCGTCAAGCGCTGTGTCCCCGACCAGCCAGGCACAATCCCCACCTGCGCTTCGGGCAAGGCCAGGGTCGCACCGGGGGCCATCAGGCGGATGTCACAGGCCGTGGCCACCTCCAATCCGCCGCCGAACGCATGGGCCTGGATCGCGGCAACTGTCGGCTTCGACAGCCGTGCCAGCCGGTCGAACACCCGGTGCCCCTCACGCACCCAATGCCGGGCGAAATCTGCGGGCGACAGCGGCGCCCAGGCCTTGATATCGGCGCCTGCGCAAAAGGCCCGCGCGCCTTCGGAAGACAGGATCACCGCGCGTACCGACGGGTCCGCATCCAAGGTCGCGCAATGCGCTTCCAATTCGCGCAGCATCTCGGGCGTGAAGGCGTTCAGCTTGGACGGATTATCCAGATGCAACCGCCCAATCCCGTCGCTGATTTCAAGATGAACCGCGCTCATAGGTTCAAGCCCATCGGAGCATTACGCAACAGCGACAGCGGCATCAGGGTCGCATCCGGCGCGATCTGCACGCGTCCGTCCGAGGCCGCGACGATATCGGCCTGCGGATCGATGCCCGGCATGATCTCGACCGCCATCAACCCTTGGTCGCCCAGCCGCATCACACAGCGCTCGGTCACATAGAGCACATCCCGCCCCTGCGCCCGCGCGCGGCGTCCGGCAAAGGTCACATGCTCCACCGCCTCAACCATTTTGGTGAACTTGCCAGGCCGCACGACGCGCAGGCCGGCATCGCTCACCTCTAGTTCGGCACCCGCTTCGAAATAGCCGGAAAAGACGATCCGCTTGGCATGGGCTGTGATATCGACAAACCCGCCGCACCCGGCAGTCAAATAAGGTTTCTTTCCCAGTTTCGAGACATTCACGTTGCCGTCCAGATCGACCTCCATGAAGGACAGAAAGGACACGTCGAACCCACCACCCTGGAAATAGGTGAACTGGTTCGGGCTTGGCACAAAAGCATCAGCGTTCGAGGCACAGCCAAAGGCAAACCCGGTCAGGGGCATACCGCCAACGCCGCCCTGCTCAATCGCCCAGGTAACCGATTGCGCGTGACCTTCTTCTAGCAGAATGCGCGGCACCATGGCCGAAATGCCAAATCCCAGATTGGCGGTTTCGCCCGCGCTCAACTCCATCGCGGCACGGCGGGCGATGATCTTTTCCACCCCATGTTCGGCCAGGCTAAAGCTGGACCAGGGGCGCATGACCTCTCCCGAAATCGCGGGATCATAAGCAGTTTCGGTGGTTTGCTTCTGGTCGGGATCGATCACCACCAGATCAACCAGATGGCCGGGCACATGCACGTCATGCGGCCGCAAACTGCCCGCCGCGGTGACCCGTTTGACCTGGGCAATCACCAGCCCGCCGTGGTTGCGCACCGCAATCGCCTGATCCAAGCCGCCCAGATACGCACCCTCATGCTCATAGGTCAGATTGCCGGTTTCATCGGCTGTCGTAGCACGGATGATGGCCACATCCGGCACGATGTTCGGGAAGTGCAGCCAGGTTTCACCGCCAAATTCGGCGCGCGCCACAATGGGTGCAGCGGCCCCGCGCGCATTCATCGCACAGCCCTCGCGGATCGGGTCGACAAAGGTATCAAGACCCACCTTGGTCAACACGCCCGGTTTTCGCGCGGCCACATCGCGATGCATGTCGAACAGGATGCCAGACGGCACGTTGTAGGCCGCGACCCGATCCTCCACGACCATGCGCCAAATCTCTGGCATCGGCAGGGACGATGGGCCCGAGGGATAGCTGCCCGCGATGATCCGGCTCAAAAGTCCATCTTTGGCGATATGGTCGATCCCCTTGACCCCATACATATCGCCCGCCGCGATCGGGTTCAGCGTGGTCAGGTTTCGCGGATGCCCTTCGGCCTCAAACCGGTCCCCGATGGCGGCCAGCATCGCATCCGGGCACCCCAGCGCCGAGGAGGAGGAGATCGTCACAACCGCCTCGTCTGGGATGCGCGCCGCAGCTTCGGCTAGGCTGGTGACCTTACCCATCACTCAGATCCCGCCGTAATCGACGGCCACCCGCTCGCCGGTTTTCGCGGCCTTGGCCACCGCCATCGCAACGGCAAGCGATTTGACGCCATCAACACCGTCTGCCGCAGGCCGTCCTTCCCCCGCCACGGCCTTCACAAACTCGCCCATCGCACGGGCGTAAAGGTTGTGGTCCGAGAAGCTGAGCGGTTCTTCCCCCGCTTCGGTCCGCAACGCGATCTCGCCCACCGGGCGCTGGGTCATCACGCCCTTGGCAATAATCGAGCCTTTGGTGCCGTGCAGTTCTAGACCCGTGCCCGCGAAAGCATGGGTAAAGCTTTCATGGGTCTGCACCATCGCGCCCGAAGGCATGGACCAGACCGACATCACGCTATCTTCCACCCCGGCCCCAAGGCCCGAGGCTCCGTCAATCGCCACAACCTCCGACGGGTCTTCGCCCAGGTGAAAGCGCAGCGTGTCAGCGTCATGCACCACAATATCGGGGATCACCCCGCCGCCTGCCGCTGGGTTATCGATGCGCCAGCCCTGCAGATGCGGCGGCAGATAAACGGCGTGGAACACCCGCGCGCTCAAGACCTCACCAATCTTGCCGGCCAGCACCGCCTCCCGAATGGCCAAATGACTGCCCGCATTGCGCAGGTGGTGGTTGGTGGCAAAGACCAGCCCGGCGGCGTCGGCCGCGCGCACCATTGTCACGGCATCGGCAACCGCCATCGCCAGGGGCTTTTCACACAGCACATGCTTGCCCGCCGCAATGGCGGCCATGGCCTGATCGAAATGCTTTTCATTGGTGGTGGAAATATAGACCGCATCCAGATCATCCGCGCCCAGCAACTGATCCAAATCCGAATACCCCTGGGGGATATCATGCTCTGCCGCATAGCTGGCGGCGCGATCCGCGCTGGAGCTAAGGACCGAGCGGATATCGCCCCCTGCCCCCCGGATCGCCCCAATCATATGCGCCGAGGCGATGTTGCTGGCCCCGATCAATCCCCAACGCATGTGCGTCCTCCCGATTCTGCGTTTGATTCTATGATTCTTGGATCGTTCCAGCGCATAATTGGAACGATCCAATTCTAATGTCAATGGCCCTTGATCAAACCGCTAAAACCGCTGACCTGGGTCTTAGGCCGCTGACACACAGCTTCTTGTTTGCGCTGTCCGACGCCAGTTTAACCGCATCGAATCCGGCTTTGCCGGCCCAGGTTCGCATGACCGCGAGCGGGCGATTTCTGAATAAACAGTTGATCATACGCCAAGAGCGCGCAGTATAGGCCCATAAAACCTGGGGTCTCGGACAGGGCCTCATCACAACAGTGGAGGATATAATGACCAACCTATTGGGATCGGATGGCGTAAGCCGTCGCGGTGTTCTCAAGGGCGCGACCGCGCTAAGCGCCGCAGCGCTGGTAACACCATGGGGCACGCCGCTGCGCGCGCAACCGGTTCGGGGCGGCACGCTTCGGGTCGGCACAGCGCATGGCTCGACCACCGACGCGCTTGATCCAGGCTCCTGGGAAGCCGACTTCATGATTTTCCAGGCGCATACCCGCAACAACTACCTCAGCGAGATTGCTGCTGATGGCAGCTTGATCCCCGAACTTGCCACCGGCTGGGAAGCCTCGGCTGACGCCGCGACCTGGACCTTCAACATCCGCGAAGGGGTTGAATTCCACTCCGGTCACATCCTGACGGCCGAAGACGTAATCGCCTCAATCAACCACCACCGTGGCCCAGACAGCACCTCGGCAGCCGCCCCGCTGGTGTCGGGCATCGTTGATATCGTCGCCGACGGCATGAACGTCATCTTCACGCTGGAAGCAGGCAATGCTGACTTCCCGTTTGTGATGTCTGACTATCACCTGCCGATCCTGCCCGCGCAGGCCGATGGTACGATCGACCCCAACACCACCGATGGCTGTGGCCCGTTCAAGATCGACGAGATCGAGTTCGGCGTCGGCGCCAGCTATTCGCGCCACGACGGATACTGGAAAGAGGGCCTGCCCTATTTCGACGCGCTCGAGCAGATCGTGATCCACGACGATGCCGCGCGCCAAAACGCCCTGATCTCGGGTGAGGTGGATTATATCGGCACCGTTGACCTGAACACCGTCCACCTGCTGGAACGCGCACCGGGGATCAACGTTTTGTCGGTGACCGGCACCCAGCATTACGGCCTACCGATGGATACACGCGCTGCGCCGTTCGATGATGTGAACGTGCGTCTGGCGCTGAAATACGCGATCAACCGTCAGCAGATGGTCGATACGATCCTCAACGGCTATGGCTCGCTCGGCAATGACCACCCGATTGGTCCCAGCCAGCGCTTCTTCAACACCGAACTGCCGCAGCGGGAATACGATCCCGAACGCGCACAGTTCCACCTGCGCGAAGCAGGGCTGGAAAGCCTGGATGTCGATATCCACCTGGCCGACGCGGCCTTTGCTGGCGCGATGGATGCGGGCGTTCTGTTTGCCGAAAGTGCGGCGGCGGGCGGCATCAATCTCAACGTGGTGCGTGAACCCAACGATGGCTACTGGTCCAATGTTTGGATGCAGAAACCCTTTGTCGGCACCTATTGGGGCGGTCGCCCGACGGCTGACTGGATGTTCGCAACCGCCTATGCCGAAGGTGTGCCCTGGAACGAAACCTATTGGAGCCATGAGCGCTTCAATTCGCTTCTGGGCGATGCGCGTTCCGAGCTTAACGAAGACCTGCGTCGCGAAATGTATTTCGAGATGCAGCAAATCGTGGCTGACGAAGGCGGGATCATCATTCCGATGTTCGCCTCTTATGTCGGCGCTTACAGCGACCGCTTGGCCCATCCCGAGCAGGTCGCGGGCAACTGGCGCAATGACGGCCACCGCCTAGGCGAACGCTGGTGGTTCGCGTCCTAACCGGACCCAAGACACCCCCGGGCGATCAACGCCCGGGGGTTTTTTGATCGCGCACAAGGCTCAGGCTCATTGCGGTCCCAATAAGAAAATCGACCCGAACCGCGCGCGGGACAGCGCGGACAAAGAGGGACAAATGTCACATATTTGGAAGATGGTCGCGCAGCGCCTCGCCTTGGGCGTGGTGACGCTGTTCGTCGTATCATTGATTATTTTTCTGGGGACCGAGCTTTTGCCCGGCGATTTCGCCCAGGAAATTCTGGGCCAATCGGCCACCCCTGAAACCGTGGCCGCCCTGCGCGAGCAACTGGGCCTGAACGATCCGATGCACATCCGGTATGTCAATTGGCTGACCGATGTGTTGCAGGGCGATTTGGGTGAAAGCCTGGCCAATGGGCAATCGGTCTCTGAACTGATCGGGCGACGCTTAGGCAACACGCTGACGCTGGCGTTATATGCCGCCGCCATCGCGGTGCCGCTGTCGCTGGCGTTGGGCATTCTGGCCGCCCTGTTCCGCAACTCGTTCTTCGATCGGTTTGCCAACGCCTCGGCCCTGACCTCGATTTCCTTCCCGGAATTCTTCGTGGCCTACATCCTGATCTTCTTCTTGGCCGGTGCCGGTGGGGCGTTTCCGTCGATGGCCAATTTCCGCGGCGATCCCAGCTTTGGCGAATACCTCTATCGCGCCTTCTTGCCCGCACTGACCCTGACCTTGGTTGTGACGGCGCATATGATGCGGATGACGCGCGCAGCGATCATCAACCTTCTGGCCAGCCCTTATATAGAAATGGCGCGGCTGAAAGGCATGAACCCGATGCGGATCATCGTCAAACACGCGCTGCCCAACGCCTTGGCCCCCATCATCAACGTGGTTGCCCTAAACCTCGCTTATCTCATCACCGGTGTGGTCGTGGTCGAGGTTGTGTTCGTTTACCCCGGTCTTGGCCAGTTGATGGTCGATAGCGTGGCGGCCCGAGACATGCCAGTTGTGCAAGGCGTCGCGCTGGTCTTTGCGGCGGCCTATGTCCTTCTCAACCTGACCGCGGATGTGTTGGCGACCTTGTCCAACCCCCGTCTGGTCCACCGGCGATAGGAGGGCGGTAAGATGGCTTTCTTAACCGGACTATTTTGGCTTGCCGCTGTTATTGTCGCCTCCATGGCTGCGGGATGGGTGTTCCGCACAATCGCAATCGCAATCAGCCCAAGGGGCGTCGCGCGCGAGCTGCGCACAGCCCCATTAACCGCCAGTTTCGGGATGCTGATGATCCTGGTCTATATCCTGCTTGCCCTCCTAGCGCCCGTGATCGCGCCCTTCCCCGAAACCGAGATTGTCGGGCGTGAATACCAAGCCTGGGACAGCACGCATCTGCTTGGCACGGATAACCTGGGCCGGGATATGCTGTCGCGTCTGATCTATGGCGCGCGGAACACCGTGGGCATCGCCTTTGCCACGACGGCGCTGGCCTTCATCCTGGGCTCTGTTCTTGGCCTTCTGGCGGCCGTTGTTGGCGGTTGGATCGATCAGTTCCTGTCCCGGGCCGTGGATGTTCTGATGGCCATCCCGGCGCTGATCTTCGCGCTGTTGCTGCTGACCATCGTCGGCACATCGATCCTCAATATGATCATCGTGATCGCGGTCATTGACGCTACGCGGGTCTATCGTCTGGCCCGCGCCGTGGCGATGAACATCGTGGTCATGGACTATGTGGAAGCCGCAAAACTGCGGGGTGAGGGGCTCTGGCGCCTGATCACCCGTGAAATTCTGCCCAACGCAATGGCCCCACTGGTGGCCGAGTTCGGGCTGCGTTTCTGCTTTGTCTTCCTGATGATCTCAGCGCTCAGCTTCCTGGGCCTCGGCATCCAGCCGCCCACTGCGGATTGGGGCTCCATGGTGCGGGACAACGCGACGCTGATTTCCTTTGGCGACATTACCCCGCTGCTGCCAGCTGGCGCCATCGCGCTGCTAACGGTCAGCGTGAACTTTGTCGTCGATTGGCAATTGCACCGCGCCAGCGGCCTGAAGGAATGATCCCATGACAGATACAAACAAAGAGATCCTCCTGACCATGAAAGGTCTGCGCATCGAAGGCCGCGCCGATGAGGAATGGCTAGAGATCGTGAAAGGCGTCGACCTCACCCTGCATAAGGGGGAGGTTCTGGGCCTGATTGGCGAATCCGGGGCCGGGAAATCGACCATCGGATTGGCCGCCATGGGCTTTGCCCGTGACGGCTGCCGCATCTCGGGCGGTGAGATCCTGTTTGACGGGATCAATATGCGTGAAACCTCGGAAAACGAACGTCGCAATCTGCGCGGCAAGCGCATTGCCTATGTGGCGCAATCGGCAGCGGCCAGTTTCAACCCCGCGCACAAGCTGATCGACCAGTATTCCGAAGCGCCCGTGCAGCACCACGTCATGAGCCGGGGAGAGGCCGAGACCGATGCCGTCGACCTCTATCGCCGGATGCAACTGCCCAACCCTGATGAGATCGGCTTTCGCTATCCGCACCAGGTCTCGGGCGGGCAGCTTCAGCGCGCCATGACAGCCATGGCCATGGCCTGCCGCCCTGATCTGATCATCTTCGATGAACCAACCACCGCCCTGGACGTGACCACCCAGATCGAGGTGCTGGCCGCGATCCGCGATATCGTCGAACAATTCGATACCGCCGCGATCTACATCACCCATGACCTCGCTGTCGTGGCTCAGATGGCCGACAAGATCAAAGTGCTGCTGAAGGGTGAGGAGGTTGAGGAGGCGGACACCCGCACCATGCTGGACGCGCCCACACAGGATTACACCAAATCCCTTTGGGCCGTGCGCAGCCATACCCGCCCTGAACAGCCGCCGGTCGACAAGGGCACAACCCCGGTCGTCTCGGTGCGCAATGTCACGGCGGGCTATGGCAGCTTGGATGTTCTGAAAAACATCAATTTCGATATCCATGCGCGCCGCACCGTTGCCGTCGTCGGGGAATCCGGTTCGGGCAAATCCACAACAGCACGGGTCATCACCGGCCTGCTGCCGCCACGGCGGGGTGAGGTTTTGTTCAATGGTGAGGCTCTGCCGCCCGATTACCGCAAACGCAGCCGCGATCAGCTGCGTCAGGCCCAGATGATTTATCAGATGGCTGACACGGCGCTGAACCCAAAGCTCAAAATCCGCGATCTAATCGGACGCCCGGCGCAGATGTATCTGGGCCTGAACGGCAAAGCCTTGGAAGATCGGATCAAGGATCTGCTGTCCCTGATCGAGCTGGAACCGGCCAACTATATCGACCGGTTGCCCTCCGAGCTTTCGGGCGGGCAGAAACAGCGGATCGGGATTGCGCGCGCCCTGGCAGCCGAACCGCAATTCATCATCTGTGATGAGGTGACATCCGCCCTCGACCAACTGGTGGCCGAGGGGATTTTGAAACTGCTCGATAAGCTCCAGGGCGAGTTCAACTTGGCCTATATGTTCATCACCCATGATCTGGCGACGGTGAAAGCCATCGCCGACGAAGTGGTGGTGATGAAAGAAGGCGTGGTGGTCGAACAAGGCCCGAAATCGGAGATGTTCCAACCACCGCATGATCCCTATACCGAGCTGCTCTTGTCATCGGTGCCCGAAATGGACCCCGATTGGCTGAGCGAGCTTTTGGCCGAACGTGCAGCCGCAGGCGGCTGATCCAAGCGCCACCAAACCCGGGCGCGGTTAGACCCTGATTTCGATCAGTCTTGCCGCGCCCGCCGCATGGGCCCGCTGCAACGCAGCCTCCAGATCGGTGGTGCCCTCAATGGCCTCCGCCCCCATCCCGTAAGCCGCCGCGATCTTTACGAAATCCGGGGCCGATGGTTTGACCCCCTCAGGCGGGATCGCATTGTCGATCATGTATTGCTCGATCTCGCCATAGCCATTGTTGTTCCACACCAGAAAGATCACGGGCGTGCGCTCATCCATGGCAGCCCCCAGCTCGGCCAGGCAAAACTGCAAGCCGCCATCCCCGGTCAGGCAGATCACCGGACGCTCAGGCTCGCCCAAAGCCGCGCCAATCGCGGCTGGTGCCCCATAACCCAACGCGCCATACCCGGTGGAGGCGTTGAACCAGCCACGCGGTGCGGCGATATCGGCATACATATTGCCCGCGTAAATCGCTTGCGTGCTGTCGCCCACAATGCGGCAGCCGGGGATCGTCGCCTGGATCAAATCGATCATGGTGACATGGGCCTGGTAATCCGCACTCAAGCTTTCCACCGCCCGCGCGCGCGCCTCCGCCGCGCGCTCGGCCCCGTCTCGCGCGGCCTGCGCGCGCCCAATCTCGGCCAGCAATGCCGCAACTGTCAGCGCCGCGTCTGAAACCAGCGCCATATCCGGCAAACGACCCCGCGTGATCTGCATCGGATCGCAATCAACGCGGATCAGATGCGCCAAATCAGGCGCGCCGCCATCTTCGTACATATCGTAATCGGTGCGCCCAAACTGCGTACCAACCGCCAGGACCACATCGGCCCCAGCCATCAGGTCACGGATGGCGGGAAAGCTTGGGCTTGCAGGCACGGTCAGTGGATGGCCGCCCCCAATCCCGCGCGCATTGGTGGTGGTAACCATCGGCGCATCCAGATGCTCGGCCAAGCTCACCAACGCCTCCGTCGCACCCACGGCCCCGCCGCCCGCCAGGATCAAGGGGCGTTTCGCCCCGCGCAGCCGGGCTGCCGCAGCGACAACCAGATCGGGCATCGGCAAGCGCTTGGCCAACGCCACATCGCGCGGTGCGGGCAGATCGATCTCTTCGGCCATCACATCCAACGGCACCTCGATATGCACGGGGCCGGGCCGCCCGGTCAGCATGGCGGCAAAGGCCCGGTCCACAACCCGCTCCAAATCCGCCCCGCGATGCAGCGTGTGCGAACTCAGCGCCACCTGCCGCATCATCGCGCCTTGGTCGGGCAGTTCGTGCAAAAACCCTTCCTCATGGCCAAAGGTTTCGGCCCGATTCACGCCGGAAATCACCAACATCGGCACGGAATCCGCCCGCGCCTGGGCCATCGCGGTGATCGCATTCGTCACCCCCGGCCCAGTGATCAGCAAACACACGCCAGGCCGCCCTGTCGCCCGCGCATAGCCATCGGCCATAAAGGCCGCGCTTTGCTCATGCCGCGGCGTGATATGGCGGATACCGGCGCTGCCCAGGCCCCGGTAAAGCTCCACCGTGTGCACGCCGGGAATACCGAACACCATGTCGACGCCGCGCCGCGCCAGAAGCCGCATCAAAACCTCGCCCACCGTGCCGCGTTCCGCCATCGACGCCTCCTGTTCTCAACCGGACCAAGCCGTGGCAGGCGGCGCGCCTGGGGGCAAGCCCATTGCTTCGCAATCCTTCTCTTTTCGGTCGCCAACGGCCCATTTTCCAGCGCCCAGCTCAGCTAAGCAGACGGTAGTAGGAGGCGCCCATGCAGTTTGGATTGACCAGCGAGCAGGAGATGATCGTCTCCACCGTCCGCAGCTTTGTCGAAAACGAGATTTACCCGCATGAGGCCGAGGTGGAGCGCACCGGCCATGTGCCCCCTGATCTGGCCCAGGACATCAAGCAAAAAACGCTCGATCTTGGCTTTTATGCCTGCAACTTCCCCGAGGAGGTTGGCGGCGCGGGCCTCAGCCATCTGGACTTCACCCTGGTCGAACGCGAGCTGGGCCGCGGGTCCATGGCGCTAACCCATTTCTTTGGCCGCCCGCAAAACATCCTCATGGCCTGCAACGCCGAACAGCGCGAACGCTACCTGCTACCCGCCGTCAGGGGGGAGCGGATGGATGCGCTGGCCATGACCGAACCCGATGCGGGATCGGATGTGCGCGGCATGAAATGTTCCGCCGTGCGCGATGGCGGCGATTGGGTGGTGAACGGCTCCAAACATTTCATCTCAGGGGCCGAGCACGCCGATTTCTTCATTGTCTTCATCGCCACCGGCGTGGATGAGACGCCCAAAGGTCCGAAAAAGCGCATCACTTGTTTCCTTGTGGATCGCGGTCATCCGGGGTTCGAGGTGCGCGATGGCTACAACTCGGTCAGCCATAAGGGCTACAAAAACTGCATCCTGGATTTCGACAATTGCCGCCTGCCCGATGCGCAAGTTTTGGGAGAGGTCGATGGCGGCTTTGAGGTGATGAACGATTGGCTTTACGCCACGCGCCTGACCGTCGCCGCCTTTAGCGTCGGGCGCGCGCGGCGCTGTTTCGACTATGCCGTGAGTTACGCCGCCGAACGCAAACAGTTCGGCCAGCAGATCGCCAAGTTCCAAGGCGTGAGCTTCCAGATCGCCGATATGATCACCGAGATCGACGCCGCCGATTGGCTCACCCTGTCCGCCGCCTGGCGCTTGGACGAAAACCTGCCCGCCAACCGGGAAATAGCCTCCGCCAAGCTCTACGCCACCGAAATGCTGGCCCGCGTGACCGACACGACGCTGCAAATCTATGGCGGTATGGGGTTGATGGATGATTTCCCCATCGAACGTTTCTGGCGCGACGCGCGGGTTGAACGGATTTGGGACGGCACCAGCGAAATCCAGCGGCATATCATCAGCCGCGATCTGTTCCGCCCGCTTGGCGCATGAGCGGTTTCGCCGCCTTCGGCGTCGACCGGGCGGGGGTTTCACCCCCGCACCCCCAGGGTATTTTGAGCCAGATGAAGGGCGAAGACGACAAGATCCACCCCTCGACGCATCTGGTCGAGGGGCTTCACCTGGCGCGGTCATCGGCTCCCCAGCCTGTACCGCCCGGCCAGCCTAGGTGGCTAAGGTTAATCAATCCCTTCTTCATCTGGCCCAAAATACCCTCCGCGAAGCGTCCCCGCTCTGCCACCAGCGCCTGGGGTTTGTTATGACGCGCAACCTTGGTCGATTGCTGCGCCCCAAATCCATCGCTGTGATCGGTGGGGGCACCTGGTGCGCGAATGTCATCCGCGAATGCCAAAAGATCGGCTTTGACGGCCCGATTTGGCCGGTTCACCCCGGTAAGACAGAAATCGGTGGGCTTCCTTGCGTGGCTCATATCGATGATCTGCCCGCCCCGCCCGATGCCAGCTTTGTCGGCGTGAACCGCACAGCCACCTGCGATGTGGTCGCGTCCCTTTCGGCCCAGGGTGCGGGTGGGGCTGTTTGCTTTGCTTCGGGCTTTCGGGAAGCGGTGGGTGAGTTGGTGGATGGCGCGACGCTTCAGGACCGCTTGCTGGGGGCCGCAGGCGATATGCCGATCTTCGGGCCCAACTGCTACGGCCTGATCAACGCGCTCGACAGTGCAGCCCTTTGGCCCGATCACCACGGGTTGGTCCCGGTTGAGCGCGGCGTGGCGCTGATCACCCAATCCTCCAACATCGCGCTGAACCTGACGATGCAGCGGCGCGGCTTGCCGATTGCTTATCTGCTAACCGCGGGCAACCAGGCGCAGATCGACCTAGCCGAAATCGGTATGGCCGTTCTGGCCGATGACCGGGTGACCGCGCTTGGCTTGCATATCGAAGGCATCCAAGATTTGCGCGCCTTGGAGCACCTGGCGGCAGAGGCGCAGCGCTTGGGCAAACCCATCCTGGCGCTCAAGGTCGGCGCGTCGGATCAGGCGCGGGCGGCCACGATATCCCACACCGCCTCCCTCGCCGGGAGTGACGCGGGCGCGCGCGTGCTTTTTGCCCGGCTTGGGATCGGTCAGGTCGACAGCCTGACAGTGCTGCTTGAGACGCTCAAAATCTGCCATGCGATCGGGCCGCTGCCGTCAAACCGCATCGCCACCATGTCTTGCTCGGGCGGTGAGGCCAGCCTAATTGCTGACACTGCGCTGGGGGCCGATGTCATCTTCCCCCCGCTCACCCAGGCCCAAATTACCAATCTGCGCGCCGCCCTTGGCCCCAAGGTCGCCCTGGCCAACCCGCTTGATTACCACACCTATGTCTGGGCGGATCGTGCGGGCATGGCGCGCTGTTTTGAGGCGATGAAAGACCCTGACCTGGCCCTGGCCTGCGTGGTCTTGGACTATCCCAGGGGCGACCGTTGCGCCGCCCCGGAATGGGATCTGGTGCTGGAGGCCATGATTGACACCAACCAAACCGGTGGCACGCGATTGGCACTTTTGGCCAGCATGTCCGAAAACATGCCCGAACCCGTGGCCCAACGTGCGATGGCGCAAGGGATAGTCCCGCTCGAAGGGTTTTCGGACGCGTTGCGTGCCATCGCGGTTGCGGCCAGGCTTGGACAGGTCGCGGCCAAGGCCGACCCGATCCTTAAACCAACCCCAGAAGGGCCCGCACGACTGCTGCCCGAGGCCGAGGCGAAGTCCGCGCTTAGCGCCCAGGGGCTCGCCATCCCGCAATCGGCACGCGCGACACGTCTCTCTGACATTCCCGGTGCGGTGGCCAATCTCAACTTTCCCGTCGCCCTCAAAGCCGAAGGTCTGGCGCACAAGACTGAAGCCGGTGGCGTTGTCCTTGGCCTTAACGCGCTGCCCGACCTCCTCGCCGCGGCCGAGGCAATGCCCGCCAGCCAATTTCTGATAGAAGAAATGGCCCCCAAAGCCGTTGCCGAATTGCTGATCGGCGTGCTGTCTGACCCCGCCCATGGCATGGTCTTGACCCTGGGCGCGGGTGGCACGCTGACCGAGCTTTGGCGCGATACGACCTCGCTTTTGCTGCCCGTGACGGCGGCGGAGATTGAGGTCGCGCTGAACACCCTGCGAATCACCCCCCTGCTCGACGGCTATCGCGGCGCGCCTGCGGCCAACCGCAAGGCGATTGTTCAGGCCGTGCTGGCCGTGCAGGATTACGTGATCGCCCACCCCCAACAGGTGCAGGAGGTCGAAGTGAACCCACTGATCTGCACCCCAGATACAGCCATCGCCGTTGATGCCCTGATCCGACTGAAGGAGCCGACATGACCGATACCCCGATCAAAACCGAACGCCGTGGCCATGTGCTGGAGGTGACGCTGGATCGCCCGAAAGCCAACGCCATCGACCTGGCCACCAGTCGCATCATGGGCGACGTGTTCACCACGTTTCGCGATGACCCCGAGTTGCGCGTCGCGCTTGTCACCGCTGCGGGCGAGAAATTCTTCTGCCCCGGTTGGGATCTGAAAGCCGCCGCAGACGGCGATGCCGTCGATGGCGATTACGGCGTTGGCGGGTTTGGTGGGCTGCAAGAGCTGCGTGGGTTGAACAAGCCGGTGATCATGGCGATCAACGGCATCTGCTGCGGCGGCGGGTTGGAGCTGGCTTTGTCGGGTGACATCCTGCTGGCGGCTGATCACGCCAGCTTTGCCTTGCCCGAAATTCGCTCGGGCACCGTCGCGGACGCGGCTTCGATCAAACTGCCCAAGCGCATCCCCTACCACATCGCCATGGAGATGCTGCTGACCGGGCGTTGGCTCGACGCCGAAGAGGCCGCGAAATGGGGCATGATCAACCGCGTGATCCCCGCCGCCGATTTGATGGCCGAGGCCCGCAAGCTGGCCGATGAGCTGGCTGCCGGTCCGCCGCTTGTCTTCGCCGCCATCAAAGAGGTCGTGCGCGAAGCCGAAGATATGAAATTCCAAGACGCGCTCAACAAAATCACCAAAAGCCAGTTCGAGACGGTCGAACGGCTCTATCGCTCGGAAGATCAACTGGAGGGCGCCCGCGCCTTTGCCGAAAAACGCGACCCTGTGTGGAAAGGACGCTGAAATGCCGCTGACCATGAGCCAAGAGGTTTTCATCACCTGCGCCGTGACCGGATCGGGCGGCACCCAAGACCGCAGCCCGCATGTGCCCCGCTCGCCCGAGCAAATCGCCAATAGCGCGATTGAGGCCGCCAAGGCCGGGGCCGCGATTGTACATTGCCATGTGCGCGAACCCGACACGGGCGTGCCCTCGCGCCGGTTAGAGCTGTATCGCGAGGTCACCGACCGCATCCGCGAGGCTGAGGTTGACGTGGTACTAAACCTGACCGCAGGCATGGGCGGTGACATCACCTTTGGCTCCACCGATGCGCCATTGCCCGTGAACCCGGCGGGCACCGATATGGTTGGGGCCGAAGAGCGCGTGGCCCATGTGGCCGAATGCCTGCCCGAGATCTGCACCCTCGACTGCGGCACAATGAATTTTGCCGAGGCCGATTATGTGATGACCAACACACCCGGCATGTTGCGCGCCATGGGGCAGATGATGACCGATCTGGGCGTAAAACCCGAGATCGAGGCCTTTGACACCGGACATCTGTGGTTCGCAAAAGAACTGGTGAAAGAAGGCGTGCTCGACAGCCCTGCTTTGGTGCAGCTTTGCATGGGGGTGCCATGGGGGGCGCCCAATGACCTCAACACCTTCATGGCGATGGTCAACAATGTGCCGGATGATTGGACCTTTTCCGCGTTTTCGCTGGGCCGGAACCAGATGGCGTATGCCGCCGCCGCCGTGCTTGCAGGCGGGCATGTGCGCGTCGGGCTGGAGGACAATTTGTGGCTCGGCAAAGGCGAGCTGGCAACCAATGCGCAATTGGTCGAGCGTGCCGTGGGCATTGTCGAAGGCATGGGCGCGCGGATCATGGGGCCAGAGGAGGTGCGGACCAAACTGGGCCTGACCAAGCGCGCGCCTGGTTCGGCTTAACCCTTCGCATCGGTTTCCAGCGCGGCGATAAAATCCGCCACCATCCGCACCAGGCGGGCGCGCATCGCGCCCTCCAAATCATGGCCCATCCCTGGCACCTCAATCAGCTTGGCACCCGGAATGCGCTTGGCAATGTCGCGACCATGATCCGGCGGCAACAGCGTATCTTCCTGCCCGTGAATGACCAGGGTGGGCGTTGTGATGCGCTCGATCTGGGTCAGATCGTCTGCCGCTCCCATCAACGCCTCATACTGGCGCGCGGCACCCGCAGGATGGTAGCCGCGATCATAGGCGCGCCCGATTACCCCTGCCCGCTCTTCGGGGTCAAAGGGATAAGCCGGGCTCGCCCATAGCTTGCCGGTCGCCAACTCATGGGCCACCACATCCGCTCGCGCCTGCGTCGGCGGTTTGGCCAAGAGCGCCGCGCGCACCTCCTCGCTCGCCGGGGTGAGATAGGGCGCGAGGCTGGTGGAAAAGACCAGCGTGGCGCTCAACACTCGATCCGGGTGGCGCAGCGCCAATAGCTGCGCAATCACCCCACCCATGGAAATCCCCAACACATGCGCTTGGGTGATCGACAGCGCATCCAAAAGCCCGCAGACATCTTCCGCCATATCGCGCAGCGCATAGCCATGCTGCATCCGCTGCGACCGCCCGACATCGCGATTGTCAAAGGTGACCACGTAAAACCCGGCTGCGACAAACCCGTCGATCACCTCATCCGGCCAATGGATGCGCTGCGACCCCAACCCCCGGACCAAAACCAGCGCTGGCGCTGTGGGCTCGCCAAAGCAGGCCGTATCAAGCGCTAATCCATTGCAGAGAAGTTGCGGCATCGGGTTCGCTCGGTGCGTGTGTCAGGCGGCCAGTGTCGCTGAGGACAGATCAGGGATCAACGTGTTTGGCGGGCCAGCCAGCCCGCGCCGCCTCACGCGCTTTCCATCGCCCGCGCTTCGATCTGCAACCGCGCCGATTGCAGCTGATCCAGCGCCGCCAGCGCGGCGCCCGGGTCGCCAGATTCCGCCAGTGCCGCGTTATAAGCGCGCAAAACGGATTTCGGGCGCCATGGCAACGCAGCCTCCGACAGCCATTGCCGCAGATAAGGCGGCAGGCGGTCGAACTCGCGCATCGGGTCTTCTTGCCGCCGCCGTTTGCGCAGGCGCGTTTGGCCCAGGTTGCGACCCATCAGTCGCTCTCCTCCAGATCGAAGACCGGGTCGAGCACCAGGACAAACCGCGTTTCACCGGTGCCCAGAATGGGTGGGGAGCGATGCAAAAAGCCCGAGGCCGGTTGTTCCGCCCATAGCCTGCCGCGCATGATCATCGGCGCGCCTGTGGCGACCTGGTGAATGCGCTGCGGGTCCGATCCTTCGGTGGCGATCCCATACTGGGTGCCGCTGCCGCGATAGGTGCAGATCAGGCGCGCCGTCACTGCATCGACATGGAATTTCACGCAAGCATTGTTGGTCACCGTCTGCAGCCGCAACCGCACATAAGGCGCGCGCAGGATGGTGGCGAAACGCTGTGCCAGCTCTGCTACATCCTGTTCCAACCAACGACGCTCAGGGCCGGCGGGCAGGCCCGAAATGTCACCCAATTGTTCTAGCACCGCGCCCGCGCGTTCAGGCCGAACAATAACGCGAGAAGATGGCAACAAAGCCGGGTCCAAGGCGTCGATCCAGCTTTGGAACCGCGCGTCGACCTGTCGCCGCCAGATCAAGGCGGCGCAATCCGGGCGCGCGATCGTCTCAAGCGCGTCCGCGCTGTCCACGATCTCAACCCCGGTCTCGGCATCGGCGTCCCGCAGATCGCTTTGGATATAGCTCATGCCGCCGCCTCGGCCCGGCGCCAGCCTGGGAAGGGGTCGGGCAAATCGCGCGGCAGCGCTTCAGGGCTGTCCGCGGCGATAACCGGCAATAAGCAGGCATCAAGCTTGGCCTTCAGCGCAGGCCAATCGATGCCTGAACCGATAAAGACGATCTCTTGCCGCCGATCGCCCCAAGGGTTCGACCAATGCTGCTCGATATAGGCGCGGGCGCTGGGGTGGTCAGGCCAGCGTTCCTCGGGGACCGAGGCCCACCAGGTGCCCAGCGGCGCCACCGAAGACAGCGCGCCTGCCAGCGAAAACTCGGCCACCCATTCGGGCCGCGTGGCAATCCAGAAATGCCCTTTGGCCCGGATGACACCGGGCAGATCACCGGTCAGCACGGCATGGATTTTCTCGGGCACAAAAGGTTGGCGCGCGCGATACACATATGAGGTGACGCCATATTCCTCGGTCTCCGGCACGTGATCGGCAAAGCCGTAAAGCTCCTTGGCCCACATCGGGTGCTCATGCGCTTTCTCGAAATCGAAAAGCCCAGTATCCAAGATCGCCTCGGGCGCAACCTCGGAATAATCCGTTTCAATGATCTGTGCGTCAGCGTTCAGGCTGCGGATGATCTTGCGCGCCGCATCGGTGCGATCGGGCCCGGCATTGGCGATCTTGTTCAAGATCACCACATCGGCAAACTCGATCTGGTCGGTCAGCAGATGGACCAGCGTGCGCTCATCCTCTTCCCCCATCGTCTCCCCGCGGTCGCGCAGGAAATCGTGGCTGGCGTAATCCTGTAGCAGGTTCACCGCATCCACCACCGTGACCATGGTATCAAGCCGCGCCACATCCGACAGGCTAACGCCATCCTCATCCCGAAAATCAAAGGTTGTGGCAACGGGCAGTGGCTCGGAAATACCGGTGGATTCGATCAGCAGATAGTCGAACCGCCCTTCCGCCGCGAGCCGCCGCACCTCGGCCAACAGATCATCGCGCAGGGTGCAACAGATGCAGCCGTTCGACATCTCGACCAGGGTTTCATCCGTGCGGCTCAATTCGGTATCAGCCCGGACCAGATCGGCATCGATATTGACCTCGGACATATCGTTTACAATCACCGCCACGCGGCGGCCGTCGCGGTTGTTGAGCACGCGGTTCAAAAGCGTGGTCTTACCTGCACCCAGAAAGCCGGACAGGACAGTGACGGGAAGGCGGGTGTCGGACACTTGGGATCCTTGCATGATGCCTGGGCCTTTCTGACAATATGTAATTACATCACATAGCTTCAGTAAAAGAGAACCCCCTGAGGGACGACAAACCGTCAGGAGGTTCTCATGCTACTCGTTACAAACACTCAGCCAGCGTGTCGGCCATATCGCGTATCAGCTGCGGATAAAGCGCCGGCCCCGGTTCCAGCGCGGACCCAAGCGGATCGATGATGCCGGTATTGGCCTCGGTCCCATCGAGAACGGTCGCGACCAGGCCGGGGTTGTATTGCGGTTCGGCCAACACACAATCGGCCCCCTCATCGCGGATGCGCCCCTGAATCTCGGCAATCCGCGCCGGGCTTGGATCGGTCGCATCGCCCAGCGAGATTGCGCCAGCAGCCTGGAAATCAAACGTAACCTCGAAATACTGATAGGCGTCGTGGAACACGAAGAAGTTGCCGCCACGCACCGGATCAAGCGTTGCGTTCACCTCGTCGGCCAGCGCCTCAAGCTCTGCGCGCGCGGCGGCGGCATTGGCGAAATAGGTTCCGGCATTGTCGGGATCGGCGGCGGAAAGCTCACCCGCGATCAGGTTCAGCCAAGTCGCAGCATTGTCCAGCGAAAGCCAGGCGTGGGGATCGTGTTCGCCATGGTCGTGGCCCGCGTGGTCATCATGATCATGATCGTCATGCCCGTGGTCATCCTCGGCATGGTCCTCATGGTCGTGATCGTGATCGTGATCGTGGTCATCATGCCCATGATCGTCGTGATCGTGCTCGGCATGTTCCTCGTCATCATGACCGTGGTCGTCATGGTCGTGATCGTGTTCTTCATGGTCGTGGTCATGGTCGTCATGACTATGCTCATCCTCAGCATGCTCTTCATGGTCGTGACCATGATCATGATCGTCATCGCCATGCTCTTCATGGTCGTGATCGTGGTCGTCATGATCATCGTCACCATGCGCGTGCGCTTCAAACAGCGCGTTCTCGCGGAAATCCAAAAGCATCGTGCCGTCCGCATGCAACAGCTCGGTCACATCTGCGTCGTCGGCCAGCGTATCAACCGCGTTCTCCAACCACGGCGCCAGATCTTCCCCCATCCAAAATACCAGATCCGCGTCTTGCAGCGCTGCGGCCTCGGACGGGCGCAGGCTGTATTCATGCGGTGAGGCGCCCGCCGGAATGATCAGTTCCGGGGTGCCGACCCCTTCCATCACGCGGGCCACCAGCGAATGCACCGGTGCGATATCGACCGCCACATTTGGCACCTCGGCCATGGCAGTGCCGCCCATCAAGGCAGCGGTAACGGAGAGGCAGGCAAGCTTTCTGGACATCGGAACCCCCATGTGATCTTATAACGTTGCAGGCTGCTTATATGATATGAAATAACATGACAAGCGACGCATTACCCATTCCCGCCGACAGCACCGCGATCGGCTTTCAATCGCATGATCACGGGGCTTGTGTGAATCAGGCCCTGTCCGAAGCAGATGCCTTTTGCGCACAAAAGGGCCTGCGCCTAACGCCGGTGCGCCGAAAGGTGCTTGAGATTTTGGTGCAGGAACACCGCGCGCTAGGGGCCTATGCGATTCTGGACCTGTTGAAAGAGGCCGGATTTGGCTCGCAACCGCCGGTGGCCTATCGCGCGCTTGAGTTTCTGACCGAACATGGCTTCGTTCATAAGATCGAACGCTTGAATGCCTTTGTGGCCTGCGCCCATCCCGGCGAAAACCACTCCCCCGCCTTTATGATTTGCCGTCTCTGTGACGCCGTGGCCGAAGCGCATTCGGCACCCGCCAAAGGCGTGCTTGGCGATGCGGCCCGCGCCGCCGGGTTCCAGATCGAACGTACCGTGGTCGAGGCCGAGGGCGTCTGCCCCTCCTGTGTTGGTAAGGCCAGCGCATGAGCCTTGTGAGTGTCGAAGGGCTGGGCGTCAGCTATGGCGCATTTCAAGCATTGCGCAATGTTGGGCTGGCGATCGAACGCGGTGAGATCGTGACCATTGTCGGCCCGAACGGGTCAGGCAAAACCAGCCTGTTGCGCGCCATCATCGGCGCGATCCAACCCTCTGCCGGGCGCGTCACCCGCGCCGCGAACCTCAAGATCGGCTATGTGCCGCAACGCTTGCAGATCGATCCCACTTTGCCGATCACCGTGGAACGATTCATGCGGCTGACCGACCGGGTGGATCGCACCGCCTGCGCCCAGGCCCTGACCCGCGCGGGTGTGCCCGATCTGCTGAAACGGCAAATGTCGCAACTCTCGGGCGGGCAGTTTCAGCGCGTGCTTCTGGCCCGCGCCTTGATCAACCAACCCGATCTGCTGCTGCTGGATGAAGCCACGCAGGGGCTCGATCAACCCGGCTCAGCCGCCTTCTATCGGCAGATCGAAGCAGTCCGGGCCGAAACCGGCTGTGCCATTCTGATGATCAGCCATGAATTGCACGTTGTGATGAGCGCCTCTGACAGGGTGGTCTGCCTGAACGGCCATGTCTGCTGCGAAGGCACGCCTGCCGTTGTCGCCTCGGCCCCCGAATATCGGGCGCTGTTCGGCACCGGCACTGGTGGGGCCTTTGCGCTGTATCAGCATGATCACGACCATGATCATGACCACGATCACCCCCATAGCCACGAGGCCGCTGAATAGTGCTGGATGATTTCATGACTCGGGCCGCCCTTGCCGGGGTCGGCGTGGCCTTTGCCGCCGCCCCTTTGGGCTGCTTCGTCGTTTGGCGACGCATGGCTTATTTCGGCGATGCGACCGCCCATGCCGCGATGCTGGGCGTGGCCCTGTCTTTGGCGCTGCAAATGTCCGTCTTCGTCGGCACCGTCGCGGTCGCCTTAACCATCGCGCTGACCGTGACGCTCTTAAACGGGCGCGGCTATGCGATGGATACGCTTCTGGGCGTGTTGGCCCACTCCGCGTTGGCCTTTGGCCTGGTCGCCGTGTCCTTTCTGTCGGGGATTCGGATCGACCTGATGGCCTATCTGTTCGGCGATATCCTTGCCGTCTCACGCGGTGATCTTCTGGTGATTTGGGGCGGTGCCGCGCTGGTCGTGGCGCTGATCGCCTGGCGCTGGTCGGCGCTACTGACGGCCACCCTGAATGAGGAACTGGCCTATGCCAGTGGCATTAACCCCAAACAAGAACAAATGGTTCTGACCCTTTCCCTGGCCGTCACCGTGGCGGTGGCGATCAAGGTGGTGGGGGTGTTGTTAATCGCCGCCATGCTGATCATCCCAGCCGCCGCCGCCCGAAGCCTGGCGCGCACGCCTGAGGCCATGGCCCTGATCGCCGCGGCCATCGGCGGCATTTCGGCCATCACCGGTCTGCGCGCGGCCTATGTGTTCGACACCCCCGCCGGCCCCTCCATCGTCTGCGTCGCAGCCGTGCTATTCGCGGCCTCAAGCCTGCTAGGCTGGGGGAAACAGCGGTCTTAGGGGGCCGAGGCGCAAGAGATCGCGGGACGTGCCCAGGGTCCCGGCTACCGGATGCATCCCTGAGATAGAGCCGCAGCTATCGTGCACCAACCAAGGCGAGTCGCCCGGGGCACCAAGCCAGCCCTGCGCACGGGCCATGACAGCAGAACGAGCGCAGCCTTATCAAAGCACGCCCAAGCGGTTGATATTTTGATGAAAAATTGGTTGCGGGGGCAGGATTTGAACCTGCGACCTTCAGGTTATGAGCCTGACGAGCTACCGGGCTGCTCCACCCCGCGCCAATGCGTCTGCAGCATGTACTCCTATGCAAAATCGACCGCAAGGGCCTCTGGATCGATCTTGTCATTTTTTTGTTTCATGGCGCGGTGGCTTGGCAGTCACCATCGATAAATCGGCAGGTCGCTTCTTTGCCGCGCGTCATGGCAAGGACGATTACCCTATGCGTATCTGGCGCCAGCCTTTTTCCGTGCAGCCGCTTCGGTCAGGTTTTCACATCCCCAGCAAAGCGTGCCGCGTTCTCTTTTGCGAAGGCACTGGCATCGGCGGTTTCATCCCAGAATTGCGGGTTCGCTTTGGGAATGCTCAGCGCCTTTTGCACCGCAGGGCGGGCATCGATCCGGTCGAACCAGGCCTGTAGATGAGGCAACCCTTCGATGCTGGCGCGCGCCCAGACATAGGCCCGCGCCCAAGGATAGGTCATCATATCGGCGATGGTGTATTCGTCAGCAGCAATCCAATCGCGCCCTTCAAGCCGCGTGTTCAAAACCTCAAGCAAACGGCGCGACTCATCGACATAGCGCTTGATCGAAAATGGTTCTTCCTGGCCGTTTGGCGCGGCAATGTGTTGGAAATACATGGCCTGTCCCATCATCGGGCCAACATGCCCGACCTGAAACAGCATCCACTGCATGACCTCTGACCGTTTCTTGGGATCTTGCGGAAGGAATTTGCCGTATTTCTCTGCCAGATGCCAAAGGATCGCCCCGCTTTCGAAGATCGCGCGATCCTCATCGCGGTCGACAATGGTCGGTATTTTGCCGTTCGGGTTCAGCTTTAGATAGTCGGGTGTCTTCTGTTCCTGTTGGGAGAAATCGATTGCGGTCAGGGTATAGGGGATGCCCGCTTCTTCCAGAAAGATCACAGGCTTATAGCCGTTCATCGTTGCTGCGGTGTAAAGGTGAATAGACGAGTGAGACATTGGCATTCTCCGACAGATGACTTTCGACTAAGCTGCGCAGCAGGCAACGAAAATCAACTAGTTTACTTTTGGTAACCTGATCGGAGGAAGAAGGCCCGATGGACGCGCGCATTAGGCAAGACAGCCACGGCCGAAAAACAGTGGAAGAGGCCTGCTTTGCCCCCTGCGCGATTGAGCGCGGCATGCGGATCATCGGTGGGAAGTGGACGGGGTCAATCCTTTGGCACCTGAAAGACGGGCCGGTGCGTTTCAACGACCTTGCCCGCATGATCAGCGGCGCCAGCAAGAAGATGATCACCGAAAGGCTGCGTCACCTCGAAGCCCTCGGTTTGATACGGCGCGAGGTTGCTGACAAGAAGCCATTATCGGTGTTTTACGAAATTACGGATCTTGGGCGAACCGCGCTCGGCTTTCTCGATGAGCTGCGGAAATGGAGCGAAAATCTGCCCCTCGCGGATGGTGCCACCGTGCATGAGGCGCCACCGAACTTCGATCCGATACGCGCAAAAGCCGGGCAGCCTTGAGTTTGACGCGGGCGCAAGTGACCGACCAGGGTACCGCAACAAAGCTTTCGCGCGGCATGCAGACACAAAAAAACCTCCCCAAGGGGAGGTCGTTCATCTGATCATCATTCAGAGAGATCCGGGACATGTTTCTTTCTAGGTTTGGCGGTGACCTACTCTCCCACACCTTAAGATGCAGTACCATCGGCGCAGTAGCACTTAACGGCCGGGTTCGGAATGGAGCCGGGTGTTTTGCTTACGCTATGACCACCAAACCGAGAAAGAAACACATCGCGCGACGCTTTGCTTTTGCGAAACATCCACTCCAAATCAGCACACTTAAGGTGTGATACTTAATTCACCGTAGAAGCCTGGCTTCTACTGGATCAAATCAAGCCTATCGGACAATTAGTACCGGTCAACTGAATGCATTACTGCACTTACATCTCCGGCCTATCGACGAGGTGGTCTACCTCGGTCCTCAGGGATACCTTGTTTTGAGGGGGGCTTCCCGCTTAGATGCCTTCAGCGGTTATCCTTTCCGATCATAGCTACCCTGCACTGCTGCTGGCGCAACAACAGGTCCACCAGTGGATCGTTCACCCCGGTCCTCTCGTACTAGGGGCAACTCCTCTCAAGTATCCTACACCCACGGCAGATAGGGACCGAACTGTCTCACGACGTTCTAAACCCAGCTCACGTACCTCTTTAAATGGCGAACAGCCATACCCTTGGGACCTGCTCCAGCCCCAGGATGAGATGAGCCGACATCGAGGTGCCAAACGGTGCCGTCGATATGGACTCTTGGGCACCATCAGCCTGTTATCCCCGGCGTACCTTTTATCCGTTGAGCGATGGCCCTTCCACGCGGGACCACCGGATCACTATGGCCGTCTTTCGACTCTGCTCGACTTGTCAGTCTCGCAGTCAGGCTGGCTTCTGCCATTGCACTCAACGAGCGATGTCCGACCGCTCTGAGCCAACCTTCGCGCGCCTCCGTTACTCTTTAGGAGGCGACCGCCCCAGTCAAACTACCCACCACGCATGGTCCCGGATCCGGATAACGGACCGCGGTTAGACATCAAGCAGAACAAGGGTGGTATCTCAAGGGAGGCTCCACAGAGACTAGCGTCCCTGCTTCAAAGCCTACCACCTATCCTGCACATGTTGTGCCTGATGCCAGTGCGAAGCTGTAGTAAAGGTGCACGGGGTCTTTCCGTCTAACCGCGGGAAGCCTGCATCTTGACAGGCAATTCAATTTCGCTGAGTCGATGTTGGAGACAGCGGGGAAGTCGTTACGCCATTCGTGCAGGTCGGAACTTACCCGACAAGGAATTTCGCTACCTTAGGACCGTTATAGTTACGGCCGCCGTTTACCGGGGCTTCAATTCGGAGCTCTCACTCCTCCTTTTAACCTTCCGGCACCGGGCAGGCGTCAGACCCTATACGTCGTCTTGCGACTTCGCAGAGCCCTGTGTTTTTAGTAAACAGTCGCCACCCCCTGGTTTGTGCCCCCAGTCAATACTTGCGTAGAAACTGGGCCTCCTTCTCGCGAACTTACGGAGGTATTTTGCCGAGTTCCTTCAACATCGTTCTCTCAAGCGCCTTGGTATTCTCTACCAGTCCACCTGTGTCGGTTTAGGGTACGATCTTATAGTGGGGCTATTTCCAGGAACCTCTAAGCGGCCCTCCCAATCCAATAAGGAAGAACAACCTTCGAGATCCGTCACCACCACATGGCCCAGGAATATTAACCTGGTTCCCATCGACTACGCCTTTCGGCCTCGCCTTAGGGGTCGGCTTACCCTGCTCAGATTAGCTTTAAGCAGGAACCCTTGGACTTTCGGCGACAGGGTCTCTCACCCTGTTTGTCGCTACTCATGTCATCATTCTCGCTAGTGATCTCTCCACCGGATCCCTCACAGGCCGGCTTCACAGAAAACTCCTTGTGTCCAATCCGGTCGAAACCGGTAAGGACACATGGAGTTATGTCACACTACGCTCCGCTACCATGCCTTACGGCATCCTCAGCTTCGGCTCATGGCTTGAGCCCCGATACATCTTCGCCGCAGGACAACTTATTTAGACCAGTGAGCTGTTACGCTATCTTTAAAGGATGGCTGCTTCTAAGCCAACCTCCTGGTTGTTTTGGTCGTCCCACCTGCTTTCCCACTTAGCCATGAATTAGGGGCCTTAGCTGGAGGTCAGGGTTGTTTCCCTCTCCACGACGGACGTTAGCATCCGCCGTGTGTCTGCCATCTAGTACTCCCGGGTATTCGGAGTTTGGTTAGGATCAGTAAGCCTGTGGGGCCCCATTACCCATCCAGTGCTCTACCCCCCGGGGTATTCGGATGACGCTCTACCTAAATAGATTTCGCGGAGAACCAGCTATCTCCGAGTTTGATTGGCCTTTCACCCCTAGGCACAACTCATCCCGACCTTTTTCAACAGGTGTGGGTTCGGACCTCCAGTAAGTGTTACCTTACCTTCATC